>CANMPP010000045.1 GCA_947499735.1 uncultured Pelagimonas sp. | reverse complement strand
ACAACTTCACCCAACGTGCCTGCATATAGGCTTTGTGCGACGGCGGATGCGGCGCCGGAGGCGCAGTTGGAGCCTAGTAATTCGCCGCTCACACAGCCAGTGATCCCGTGCAGGAGGGCGTGTTCGAATGAACCCTCGTCTAACCCCAGCTCGCCGATTTCAAACTGCACATCCGCCATGGCCGCATTGACCACGCTGCTGGCCATGGC
>CANMPP010000044.1 GCA_947499735.1 uncultured Pelagimonas sp. | reverse complement strand
GTGATCAGCTGGGTCAGACCCGCGCTTGCCGTGTCAAAACCGTGCAGGCCAACAGCCACAGAGGCGGTGGCGCAAGCGGTGCCCGCGGAGGTCGGGCACATATACAGCGCGCCTGCGATTTCAGCCGTGCCAAAGACCAAATCCACGGCCCCCAGAACGCGGTTCTCCAGCGCAGATTGACGTTCGATTTCTAAATCAACCGCGACGCCACATTCGG
>CANMPP010000043.1 GCA_947499735.1 uncultured Pelagimonas sp. | reverse complement strand
GGCGGGATAGGGGCCACAAGAACATCCCAGCCTTCGGCTTCTAACCAACCCTGAACCTGTTCAGCGCCTTCCTTGGTCGAGCGATCACCGGACCAGCCCAGCAGCGCTACACCGGGTTTCAAGATGCAGAAATCTCCGCCCTCAAAATGGCCAGCTGTGACCCAATTCCAGATCGGGATGCCCGCGTTGCGGTAAAATTCGCTGGCAACAGAATAGTCACGGCGGCGCAC
>CANMPP010000042.1 GCA_947499735.1 uncultured Pelagimonas sp. | reverse complement strand
GGGTCGGATGAGACCGGGTCGGATGACAGTGGGTCGGTCGACAATAGCGCGCCAACCCTGACCTCTACGGCAAGCACACGCGTCATTGAAACCCAGACCAGTGCTTACACTGTAACTGCAACAGATGAGGATGGGGATAGCCTGACCTATGGGATTTCGGGCGTAGCGGATGCGGATCTGTTCACGATTGATGCAGACAGTGGTGAGATCAGTTTCATCTCGGCACCCGACTATGAGGCCCCGGATGATGAGGGTGCGGACAATAGCTATGAAATCGA
>CANMPP010000041.1 GCA_947499735.1 uncultured Pelagimonas sp. | reverse complement strand
AAAAAGGGGGGCGTGGACGTCTGATTGGCCGGACCAAAGGTGGTATGAACACAAAGCTTCATGCGGTCTGTGACAGCCAAGGGCGGCCCATCAGCTTCTTTGTCACTGCTGGGCAGGTCAGCGACTACATCGGGGCAAGAGCACTACTGAGCAGCCTGCCAAAGGTCCAATGGCTGCTCGGGGACCGTGGCTACGACGCTGATTGGTTCCGCGAAGCCCTGCATGACAAGGGCATACGACCATGCATCCCCGGTCGAACGTCGCGCGCCAAAGCGCTCCGATATGACAAACGCAGATACAAGCGGCGCAACCGCATCGAGATCATGTTCGGCAGGCTCAAAGACTGGAGGCGAGTCGCAACCCGCTATGACCGCTGCACCAAGGTCTTCCTGTCC
>CANMPP010000040.1 GCA_947499735.1 uncultured Pelagimonas sp. | reverse complement strand
GCATTGATCTGGTCGCTGAGCGGGCGGCAGGCGCAGGCGCAGGCGGAACTGGCCCAGATTACGTCTTATGACCTGCTTGCAGATGGCTCGATTGATGCCACGCTGTCAGATGGGCGGGTGGTGAACCTTGCAGAAGGGACATTTGAAATTGCAAATAATCAGCTGGTTGTTCTTGAGCAAACCGCGGCACAGCTTGGCATTGCGCCTGTTTCCAGTGTGGCGGCTGCGACCACGGGCGCCACTGCAGCTGTGATTGGTGGCACTGCCGCCGCTATGGGCGGGGCAGCAGCTGTGTTGAGCAACGGATCGGATGACAACGGATCGGATGACAACGGGTCGGATGATGATGGGGCGGATGATGATGGGGCGGATGACAACGGGTCGGATGAGACCGGGTCGGATGACAGTGGGTCGGTCGACAATAGCGCGCCAACCCTGACCTCTACGGCAAGCAC
>CANMPP010000039.1 GCA_947499735.1 uncultured Pelagimonas sp. | reverse complement strand
GCTGTCACAGACCGCATGAAGCTTTGTGTTCATACCACCTTTGGTCCGGCCAATCAGACGTCCACGCCCCCCTTTTTTAACGCCCATGCTGGTCGCGGTGCGGTGGGCCTTCAAATAGGTGGCGTCAATCATGACCGTCTTTTCCTCGACATGCTCAGCGGCCAGGCCGGTCATGATCTGAGCAAAAACACCTTTTTCACTCCACCGTTTCCAGCGGGTGTACAGGGTCTTGTGTGGCCCATATTCCTTGGGTGCATCTCGCCAGCGTAAGCCATTGCGATTGATGAAGATAATGCCACTCAGAACCCGCCTGTCATCAACGCGAGGTTTGCCATGGGACTTCGGAAAGTAGGGCTCAAGACGCGCCATTTGCGCGTCATCCAGCCAATATAGATCGCTCATATCACCACTCGATTTTCGACTGGTGAATAACGTCGCTCAAAGGAAATCAATGGGTCCTGACCCTAG
>CANMPP010000038.1 GCA_947499735.1 uncultured Pelagimonas sp. | reverse complement strand
TTTCTCAAAGCGTTTAGATCACCTCCGGATCCACAAGGATGCCGGTCTGCCCCTGAGGAATACTGACATGAGCACTGCGCAAGCCCAACAAAACCAACCAACAGACACCACTGATCAATCCCTGCGCTGGGGTGTCACTGCCCAGACAGGCAAGCTTACGGACGTCCTTTTGGGCCGCCCTGATCACTTTCGCTGGGTGCCGTTGAATTCGATATCAGCGGTCACATTCGCCAATATGGAAAAAACGGGCAAAGTCTTTAATCAACAAAAAGCGATGGAACAGCATCGCAAGATGGCCGAAGTGTACGAGGCCAACGGCGTGCGCGTGCATTATGCGGATGCGAATGAAGGCTTGCCCTCTTCGGTGTTCACCCGCGATTCAAGCTTTATGACGCCGTGGGGCGCTGTGATCACATCAATCCAGACCCCAGTGCGCCGCCGTGACTATTCTGTTGCCAGCGAATTTTACCGCAACGCGGGCATCCCGATCTGGAATTGGGTCACAGC
>CANMPP010000037.1 GCA_947499735.1 uncultured Pelagimonas sp. | reverse complement strand
AACCGTTGGGCGCCCCAACCCGCCCATCCTTATAATTCAAAGCATAATCCGACACCGCAATTTGCAAACAAGACTGCACGTACTGCCCTGAAGCCCTCTGTAGAGCTTGTGAAACTGGAGGATGACCGCGTATGGGGGCGTAGGATTTCGATACAGCCTCAAAGTGACCGTGGATTTCTTCGAGACAATAAGCGTTACAATTGAGCCTGTCGCACCTCAAAGTTTTAACACGGCTCAGACTGGCTTTAAGTGACTGCAAAGGTGCAAGCAGCTTTGCCTCGAGAACTATCCTTTATTTCTGCGACAGCAACAGCTGCAGCTGTTTTGGTCTGCTTCATCCGCGGTGTGTGAGTTAGTTCGGGCATCCACAAAATTCGTGTGGGCTGCGAATGACGGGAAAGCGGGCTGCGGTCATACCATCGAGGTAACATGACGAATGTCCGCAAATTGGATGTTGCAACGCGGCACACAGAAACGTCTCCAAGGTCGGCTTTGGGCCGTGTGTGTCGTTGATCTGTTTGTCGTTTTTGGTCTTGTTTCTTTGTCCTGTTTTGTTTGTCTCAGTTTTGGATGTTTTTACGTATCAAATTCTATGAAACTCTTTGGGAGTTT
>CANMPP010000036.1 GCA_947499735.1 uncultured Pelagimonas sp. | reverse complement strand
CGTCTCCATCAGCACCTCAATCGGAACCAACGCGTTCGATAACAATTATCTGACGCATACGGACCTGAGCAAGCTTGAGGAAGAGCTGAAGCGCTGCCTCTCTGAGGCGTGCAGTGACGCCGAATTGGCCGAGATCAAGGATAAATATCAAGAGCTGTCGGATGAGAAAAACGAAGCGTTGGTCGAGACCTGCGCGGGGGATTTGGGCTGTATTGAAGAGATCCGAGAAGACGCGATTTCCCAAAACGATCTGGCAACTATGCTGGCGAATTTGGCGCCGGGTGAAAATCTATTCACGTCTATCTATTTTGATACGGATGCCTTCGACACTGGCTATATTTGGCAAGAGGCCGAGCGAGACACGATTGCACTATACTACAGCGATTGTGCGGCCTCCGACAGTGATTGTATCGCCGCTTATCAGCAAGACGGGCTGCTCAACCTGCTGACAATGGGCACCTATGGCTCGGTGCTGGATGCCTTTGATTGTGCCACAACCATGACGCTGGATGCCTGCATGGCAACAATGATCGAAGCCGGCGCAACAGTGGTCACCGCAGGCGTGGGATACAGCATCGTCAAATACGGCGGTGTGTTCATCAAACTCACCAAATCAGCAGACGGAGCACTGAAAGGCGCAGTAGAACAATCCGCTGAGGC
>CANMPP010000035.1 GCA_947499735.1 uncultured Pelagimonas sp. | reverse complement strand
GGTGCGGCCTATGTGATCTATGGCGGTGCCAGCAGCACGGATGCCCTTGACGCGGTCAGCGAAACGGGCACGTCGGCGGCGGATAATTTCACCGGCAATGCGGGCGATGATAGTTTTGCGGCCATCAGCACCGATGACGTGGTGCGCGGTGGCGCAGGGGATGATACCATCGCGCTCGACAGTCTTGATTTCGCCGATATCGACGGCGGCAATGGCACCGACACGCTGGACCTATCCGGCAGCGGTCTTGATCTCGACATCACCAGCGCGCGCACCGATGTGTCTTCCTTTGAGATCATCGATCTTGGCGGCTCTGGTGCCAATAGCCTGACCATCGATGCGCTTTCGCTGCTGGATCTGTCAGGCGAGACCAGCGATGGCGTAACCACATTTACCGTATTGGGTGACAGCGATGATAGCGTGACGCTAGATGGCGCGTATGACTTCACCTCAGACGGAACGCGCGATGTGGATGGAGTGACATTCGATGTCTATGTCACCACCAACAACGCCGAAATCCTGATCGATCAGGACGTCGCGGTCACAAATTGGTCCGGTATTAGCTAATCCCTGACTGAGGCGCCCAACCGTTGGGCGCCCCAACCCGCCCATCCTTATAATTCAAAGCATAATCCGACACCGCAATTTGCAAACAAGACTGC
>CANMPP010000034.1 GCA_947499735.1 uncultured Pelagimonas sp. | reverse complement strand
GCGCGCGCCTCTTTTTCCAGCTCAAGGTAGGCAGCTAGCCGATCTGCATCCAAAAGCTTTTGTTCGTCTTCCGTCAGAGCGCCATATGCTTCCAATTCTGCACGAACCGAAATGTCACAGCTGTTGACATCGCCAGAACAGAATGTTGCCGTGGCTTCTTCCTTGAGGGCCGACTGAAAGGTTTTCCTTAGATCCGTGGTCCATGTTTGCTGATCTGCTTCTGAGTGCTGCAATTCAATCAGCTGCGAGCCGGTTATGTTATAAACCAGCGCGTCAAAGGCCCCTTCGGCAACAGCGATCCGGGCCAGATGCGCGGCGCGGCACTCATCTGTTTCACAAGCCGCTAGCTCGGTGTTTTGGGCGGCGCTGATTTCGACATATTCGTCTAAAACCTCTTCGCGACAGGCCACAAAATCTACGCCCTGATCGGCACAATTCCCGAGCTCCGCATTCAGTTCAGAAATCTGATCATGGCTAAGATAGTTGTTTTTCAGACCAGAAAGCGCAATCGATGCGCCTATGGTCACATTCTCTGCATCGCCACCAGATGTGAGATACCCAGCAAAGGCCCCTAACAACTGCGCATTCTTCAGCGCATCATCCCGCTGCTCCTGCGTGACAACTTCACCCAACGTGCCTGCATATAGGCTTTGTGCGACGGCGGATGCGGCGCCGGAGGCGCAGTTGGAGCCTAG
>CANMPP010000033.1 GCA_947499735.1 uncultured Pelagimonas sp. | reverse complement strand
GCCCTCCTGCACGGTCTCACCGGCTGTGTGAGCGGCGAATTGCTGGGCTCCACCTGCGCCTCCGGCGCTGCCGCCGCCGTCGCACAAAGCCTCTATGCAGGCACGTTGGATGGCACCACACTCTCGGATAGTGAGCAGCAAGATATCGCTTCTGTTATCGGTGCATTCACGGGGTATCTGACCTCGGGAGGGGATGCGTCAAACGTATATATCGGTTCGGAGATAGCCAAGTCAGGCTTGGCCAATAACCGTCAACTGCACCGCGACGAAATCGAATTGATTGCGGAAAATGCCGAAGGGTTTGCAGAACTCCTAGGTCTGTGTGGCGGGGGCATCGCCTGTAGCGCAGAGGATATTGCCCAGGCCGAGGAACAGTTGATCCTGCAGGCCGGGATTCAGGTCGACAGTTGGTTGGGCGCTGGCGTGGAAGAAAACGCCGCGGCGCGTGCCTATCTCGCCAGCATCACGCCAACGGGATACATCCCGAGCACGAAAGGCGATGGAACCTATGTCGATCAGAACCAAAGCTGGTTCTCGGCCACGCAGGATCAATTTGAAAATCAGCTGATTAACCTGTCATCGATTTCCGCAAATCCCGATCTCTATCAGTTGTTCCCGAATGTTCAGGCGTCGCAGGGTGGCAATATCGACCTCGCCATTGCGGTCTTGGGCGTTACACAGTCAGAAGATGACGCGCAGAACCTCTCGCCCACAGCCCGGGTCGAGGCGGCCAATGAAATGCTTGCGGCCTATACGGCCTACAGCCAGAACA
>CANMPP010000032.1 GCA_947499735.1 uncultured Pelagimonas sp. | reverse complement strand
TACGGCGGTGTGTTCATCAAACTCACCAAATCAGCAGACGGAGCACTGAAAGGCGCAGTAGAACAATCCGCTGAGGCGCTGGATGAGGTGGCGGAAACGGCTACGGGTAGCGCAAGTAACGCAGCCGATGCCTCTAGACTAGCAGACCAATTACTTGCAGAGGAAGTTGCAAATGGGCACGCTTTTCAAAAACATGTTGTTGATGGAGGGGAGTTCGACAACCTGGGCATTACAACGCAAACGCAATTTGAAGATTTTGTGGAAAGTATCGTTTCGAGTTCGGAAACCGAGGTTAGGTATGCGGCAAACGGAAAAATTTTCTACTTGGACTCATCAACTAAAACAGTTGTCATTAAAAGCCCCACAGGCGAGGCAACAGCGTTTCGTCCAGACTATGGTCCAGACGGTATAGGATGGTCGAACTTTATCAATCAGCAGGCGCCTAGCGCATCTCAAAGTATTAAAAACAACCCCGGATACGATCCTGTAAACAATGGAAGGACATATTGATGGTTTCTATTACTTCGAAGACGGAGGAAAAAGTAATAAACATCCCTTTGAGTGAGACAGAATTACGCTATCTTGTTGGCGCAGGTTTTGGTTTGCTCCAACATGTTCCAACAGAAGTTTTGACCACTTATGTCAATTACACATCTGATGAAATTTCCCAATTTTCAAAAAAAATACGTCAGATAATGGACGAAAATGATATTTCCATGTGATTACTTTCTGATAGTAGCTTGCGCCTTATATGTAGAACTAAATCATTCTAAACGGCCCACGTGCTGAAGTAGAAGTTTCCTTGGCTTTGGCAATGGCAATCTCAGCGTTCAGGGGTTGTTTGAGGGCTCGGTCAAAAGCTTTGTCTCCACCAGCGTTGATTCAGCCTTTTATGGCACGGATTTTGTGGATGGCTTCACCAGCGCCATGGCCAGCAGCGTGGTCAATGCGGCCAT
>CANMPP010000031.1 GCA_947499735.1 uncultured Pelagimonas sp. | reverse complement strand
AAGAGAAATCGTCGCCGCACAGGGCACCGAGGCGCTTGTCAAACAATACGACCTCGTGTTTGATAGTGTCGAGAATAGGCTATCCGATTTCCAGCATGGTATCATTAATGGTCAGTATTCCGCCGTGGATCCGGGCCCTCTAGACGATGGGTTGGCGGAAACTTTTTCTGGTGGACGCTATACAGAAGTTACCTTGGATCAGGACGTTGTGCTCAATAGGGTCGGTACTGAGGATACACCGCTTGGACAATTTTTTACACAAAATCCAGCAAGTAGTGTGATTTCGGCTCGTATTGATAGTGCTATCTTGCCAGAGTGGCCAGGTGGTGGAACATCACCGTTGGACACATCATTTGAAATTAAGATTCCGGCAGGCACGAAGGTTTATGTTGGAGAGGTGAGCTCACAGGGTGGCTTTTATGTTGGCGGGACACAACAGATTGTAGTGCCAAAGCCTTGGCTAATTGATGATGTCGAAGTGGTAGGGAGCACGCCTTTGCAATGAGTGGTGTAAATTTGGAACAAGCAGAAAAGTATCTAATCCAGTTAAGCGATATATTGATCAGCAGTGGCGCTTCGCTGAGTTGGGCAGACAGGCTTCATTCCGTAGCTTCCAAAAGGAAAATGAGCGCAGAAGACTTTAGGTTAGAAGTTAAAGGCCTCTACGGAGGAATGGGTTCATTGAATGATTTGGTGATATGTGACGCTGAAGGGAAAATGGATCGTAATTTGAATGTACAGTTCGATGAAATAAGATCAAAGTTGTTTGGTTTGCTTTAGATGTGTGAAACAGCGCTTTCTGGGGTAATTTTACGGCATTTGCCAGTAGAATAGGTAAATGAGTTTAAGTTTCGTGCAACACGCTTGACAACGACACGAGCATCGACTGGAAGGTTCGCTCGAACACGCCCTCCTGCACGGTCTCACCGGCTGTGTGAGCGGCGAATTGCTGGGCTCCACCTGCGCCTCCGGCGCTGCCGCCGC
>CANMPP010000030.1 GCA_947499735.1 uncultured Pelagimonas sp. | reverse complement strand
TTTGATTTCGCATCTGTGCAGCTCTCGGGACATTTGGCTTTGCCAAATACCCTGTCACTGCCAGCGACAAGGCTATGCCTTGCGCTTACGCTACGATTTTGGAGACGACGCCGGAACCGACTGTGCGGCCGCCTTCGCGGATCGCGAAGCGAAGACCGTCTTCCATCGCGATTGGTGCGATCAGCTCAACGTCGAATTTCAGGTTGTCACCTGGCATAACCATTTCTGTGCCTTCTGGCAGAGTAACCGTACCGGTCACGTCTGTTGTCCGGAAGTAGAACTGTGGACGGTAGTTCGCGAAGAACGGCGTGTGACGGCCACCTTCGTCTTTGGTCAGGATGTAGACCTCAGCTTCGAACTTCGTGTGTGGGTTCACGGAGCTTGGCGCACACAGAACCTGGCCACGCTCAACAGATTCACGGTCGATACCACGCAGAAGCGCACCAATGTTGTCGCCCGCTTCACCGCGATCCAGCAGCTTGCGGAACATTTCAACACCTGTACAGGTGGTTTTTGTCGTGTCTTTGATGCCAACGATTTCAATCTCGTCACCAACGTTGATCACGCCACGCTCAACACGGCCTGTCACAACTGTACCACGGCCAGAAATCGAGAACACGTCTTCGATCGGCATCAGGAACGGCTGGTCAATCGCACGCTCAGGCTGTGGGATGTATTCGTCAACAGACGCCATCAGAGCCTTGATACGCTCTTCGCCGATCTCTGCATCACGGCCTTCAAGCGCTGCCAAAGCAGAACCCGCTGTGATAGGAATATCGTCGCCTGGGAAGTCGTATTCGGACAGCAGCTCGCGGATTTCCATTTCAACCAGCTCAAGCAGCTCTTCGTCGTCAACCTGGTCAACTTTGTTCATGAAGACAACCATCGCTGGGATACCAACCTGACGGCCCAGCAGGATGTGCTCACGCGTCTGTGGCATCGGGCCATCTGCTGCGTTCACAACCAGGATCGCGCCGTCCATCTGCGCCGCACCCGTGATCATGTTCTTCACGTAGTCAGCGTGACCTGGGCAGTCAACGTGCGCATAGTGACGTGCGTCTGTTTCATATTCCACGTGTGCTGTGGAAATCGTGATGCCACGCGCTTTTTCTTCAGGCGCACCGTCAATCTGGTCGTAATCCTGAAAATCACCAAAATATTTTGTGATCGCCGCTGTCAGCGTCGTCTTGCCGTGGTCAACGTGACCAATCGTGCCAATGTTGCAGTGCGGCTTGCCGCGCTCAAACTTTTCCTTTGCCAT
>CANMPP010000029.1 GCA_947499735.1 uncultured Pelagimonas sp. | reverse complement strand
GCCGACGTGCCCGTTTCGCTGACCGCGTCAAGGGCATCCGTGCTGCTGGCACCGCCATAGATCACATAGGCCGCACCGGTACCAGAGTCGACACCGGTCGCACCGACGATAAGATCGTCATAGCCATCACCATTGATATCCCCTGCCGAAGACACAGACCCGCCAGCGCTGTCACCTTCTTCAGCACTCGTGAGGGTAAAGCCTGTATCAGCGTCTAGACTGCCCAGATCAATATCGTCAAGCGAGGCACCGCCATAGATCACATAGGCCGAACCGGTACCAGAGTCGAAAGGGAGCGCACCGACGATAAGATCACCATAGCCATCACCATTGATATCCCCTGCCGAAGACACAGACACGCCAGCCTCGTCACCTGCTTCCGCGCCCATGAGGGTAAAGCCAGTATCAGCGTCTAGACTGCCCAGATCAACATCATCAAGCGAGGTACCGCCATAGATCACATAGGCCGCACCGGTATTATTGTCGACACCGTTCGCACCGATGATAAGATCATCATAGCCATCACCATTGATATCCCCGGCCGAAGAGACAGACAAGCCAGCATAGTTCACTATGTCACCACCCGTGAGGGTAAAGCCAGTATTGGCGTCTAGAGCGCCCAGATCAACATCATCAAGCGAGGTACCGCCATAGATCACATAGGCCGCACCGGTACCAAAGTCGACCCCGGTCGCACCGATGATAAGATCATCATAGCCATCGCCATTCACATCCCCGGCCGAAGAGACAGAACGGCCAGCATAGCCATATTTTTCAGCGCCCGTCAGGGTAAAGCCAGTCTCAGCGTCTAGAGCGTCCAGATTAATATCATCAAGCGAGGCACCGCCATAGATCACATAGGCTGCACCGGCAAAACTGCCGGCACCGCTCGCACCGACGATAAAATCATCATAGCCATCGCCATTCACATCTCCGGCAGAGGATACAGACCCGCCAGCCTCGTCACCTGCTCCGCCCGTGAGGGTAAAGCCAGTCTCAGCGTCTAGAGCACCCAGATTAATATCATCAAGCGAGGCACCGCCATAGATCACATAGGCCGCACCGGCAAAACTGCCGGCACCGTCCGCACCGACGATAAAATCCTCATAGCCATCGCCATTCACATCCCCGGCCGAAGACACAGACCAGCCAGCAAAGTTAAATTCGTCACCACCCGTGAGGGTGAAGCCAGTATCAGCGTCTAGACTGCCCAGATCAATATCATCAAGCGAGGTACCGCCATAGATCACATAGGCCGCACCGGTATTATTGTCGACACCACTCGCACCGACGATAAGATCCTCATAGCCATCGCCATTGATATCCCCGGCCGAAGACACAGACCCACCAGCATAGTCACCTGCTTCCGCGCCCGTCAGGGTAAAGCCCGCCGTGTCTGAAAACGTACTGGGGTCGACGTCTCCCTCCAGCAGATTGTTCACCACGATGCTGACGGTTTGTGTCACGGTTTCGGT
>CANMPP010000028.1 GCA_947499735.1 uncultured Pelagimonas sp. | reverse complement strand
ATTTTATCGGTTATTTCTGGGATGGCGGTGAAGAGGTCCTGTACGAGGCCGTAGTCTGCGACTTGGAAGATCGGGGCTTCTTCGTCTTTGTTGATGGCGACGATGATTTTGCTGTCTTTCATGCCGGCCAGGTGTTGGATCGCGCCGGAGATGCCGATGGCAATATAGAGGTCTGGGGCCACGACTTTGCCGGTTTGACCAACCTGCCAATCGTTTGGCGCATAGCCTGAATCCACCGCTGCACGAGACGCACCAACCGCCGCACCCAGCTTGTCTGCCAGGGCCGAGATCAGCGCAAAGTCATCCTCGGATCCAACGCCGCGACCACCAGAGACAACAATGCCAGCCGATGTCAGTTCGGGGCGGTCACTGGCCGCAACGCGGTCTTCCACATGGGTCGACAGGCCGGGATCAGCCACAGCGCCGATTGTATCAACAGGTGCAGAACCACCTGTACCAACCGCGTCAAAATTGGCCGTGCGCACGGTCATGACCTTGGTTGCATCACCGGATTTCACGATTTGCAACGCATTGCCTGCATAGATCGGGCGTTCAAACGTGTCGCCATCAATGATCGCCGTCACATCGGACAGAACCATCACATCCAACAAGGCCGCAACGCGGGGCAGAATGTTTTTCGCATCCGCCGTCGAAGGGGCCACGATATGGCTGTAATCGCCCGCCAAAGACACGATCAGATCCGCCATCGGTTCGGCCAGCGCGTTTGCATAGGCCGCATCATCCACCGACAGAACCTTGGTCGCGCCATCCAATGTGGCCGCCTCAGCCGCCGCCGCTGCAGGGCCTGCGACCAGAACGGTCACATCGCCCAGGGCTTTTGCCGCGGCCATTGCCTTTGCCGTCGCATCCAGCGCCAGCGCGCCGCCTGCTACTTCTGCAATCAGAAGAACCGCCATTACACCGCTCCTGCTTCTTTAAGTTTCTCGACCAGCTCGTCGACCGAGCCCACGATGATGCCCGCTTCACGCGTGGCCGGTTCCTTGACCTCAACCACGCTGAGGCGCGGGGTGACGTCCACGCCGTAATCCGCGGGGGTCTTTTCCTCCAGCGGCTTGCGCTTGGCCTTCATGATATTGGGCAGGGACGCATAGCGCGGTTCGTTCAGGCGCAGATCGGCGGTGATGATGGCCGGCAGTTTGACGTCAATCACTTGCAGACCGCCATCCACTTCGCGTGTGACCTTGGCTGTGTCGCCCGCAACCTCAACTTCGGATGCGAATGTCGCCTGAGACCACCCGAGCAGCGCCGCCAGCATCTGGCCGGTGGCGTTCATGTCATTGTCGATTGCCTGCTTGCCAGCAATCACCAGACCGGGCGCCTCTTCGTCGATCACGCCCTTCAGCAGTTTGGCCACGGCCAGAGGTTCGATATCAGTATGAACATCATCGGCCGCATTGATCAGAACCGCGCGGTCTGCGCCCATCGCTAGCGCCGTGCGCAGAACCTCTTGGGATTGCTTCACGCCGATCGATACAACAACGATTTCAGAGGCAACGCCCGCTTCTTTCAAACGGATCGCTTCTTCAACCGCAATCTCGTCAAACGGGTTCATCGACATCTTCACATTCGCAAGATCAACACCCGTCCCATCCGCCTTAACGCGAACCTTGACGTTATAATCAATAACCCGCTTAACGGGCACGAGCACCTTCATTCTTAAATACTCCCTTCAGTATGGCG
>CANMPP010000027.1 GCA_947499735.1 uncultured Pelagimonas sp. | reverse complement strand
GGGTCGGATGAGACCGGGTCGGATGACAGTGGGTCGGTCGACAATAGCGCGCCAACCCTGACCTCTACGGCAAGCACGCGCGCCATTGAAACCCAGACCAATGCTCATACTGTAACTGCAACAGATGAGGATGGGGATAGCCTGACCTATGGGATTTCGGGCGGCGCGGATGCGGATCTGTTCACGATTGATGCAGACAGCGGTGAGATCAGTTTCATCTCGGCACCCGACTATGAGGCCCCGGATGATGAGGGTGCGGACAATAGCTATGAAATCGAGGTCAGTGTCTCAGACGGAACCGAAACCGTGACACAAACCGTCAGCATCGTGGTGAACAATCTGCTGGAGGGAGACGTCGACCCCAGTACGTTTTCCAACACGGCGGGCTTTACCATCACGGGCGCTGATGAATATGACCAGGCTGGCTATTCGGTCTCTTCGGCCGGGGATATCAATGGCGATGGCTATGAGGATTTTATCATCGGCGCGCAAGGTGTCAACGCTAACGCCGGTGCGGCCTATGTGATCTATGGCGGTGCCTCGCTTGATGATATTGATCTGGGCGCTCTAGACCCTGATACTGGCTTCACCCTCACGGGTGTTGCAGGGTTGAACTTTACTGGCGGGTCTGTCTCTTCGGCCGGAGATGTGAATGGCGATGGCTATGAGGATCTTATCATCGGTGCGAGCGGTGTCGACTCTGCTACCGGTTCGGCCTATGTGATCTATGGCGGTGCCTCGCTTGATGATATTGATCTGGGCAGTCTAGACGCTGATACTGGCTTCACCCTCACGGGCGCTGCAGAATATGACCATGCTGGCCAGTCTGTGTCTTCGGCAGGGGATATCAATGGCGATGGCTATGATGATCTTATCGTCGGTGCGTTCGCTGCCGACAGTTATGCCGGTGCGGCCTATGTGATCTATGGCGGTGCTTCGCTTGATGATATTGATCTGGGCAGTCTAGACGCTGATACAGGCTTCACCCTGACGGGCGCAGCAATAGCTGACTATGCTGGCCGTTCTGTCTCTTCGGCTGGGGATATCAATGGGGATGGCTATGAGGATCTTATCGTCGGTGCGTACGCTGCCGACAGTTATACCGGTGCGGCCTATGTGATCTATGGCGGTGCCTCGCTTGATGATATTAATCTGGGCGCTCTAGACGCTGATACAGGCTTTACCCTCACGGGTGGTGCTGCAGGTGACAAGGCTGGCGGGTCTGTCTCTTCGGCCGGGGATATCAATGGCGATGGCTATGAGGATCTTATCGTCGGTGCGGGCGATGTCGACAGTTATACCGGTGCAGCCTATGTGATCTATGGCGGTGCCTCGCTTGATGATATTGATCTGGGCAGTCTAGACGCTGATACAGGATTTACCCTCACGGGTGATGCAGGGTTTGACACTGCTGGCGCGTCTGTATCTTCAGCCGGAGATGTGAATGGCGATGGCTATGAGGATCTTATCATCGGTGCGAGCGGTGTCGACTCTGCTACCGGTTCGGCCTATGTGATCTATGGCGGTGCCTCGCTTGACGATATTGATCTGGGCAGTCTAGACGCTGATACTGGCTTTACCCTCACAGGTGTTGCCTCAGGTGACCGAGCTGGCGGGTCTGTATCCTCTGCCGGGGATATCAATGGCGATGGCTATGATGATCTTATCATCAATGCGGGCGGTGTCGACAGTTATACTGGTGCGGCCTATGTGATCTATGGCGGTGCCAGCAGCACGGATGCCCTTGACGCGGTCAGCGAAACGGGCACGTCGGC
>CANMPP010000026.1 GCA_947499735.1 uncultured Pelagimonas sp. | reverse complement strand
TCCGCCTTCGCCTCCTGGCTCACCTCTGGCGGCGACGCAAACAACGTCTCCATCAGCACCTCAATCGGAAAAAGCGCGTTTGATAATAACTACCTCAACCACACGGAATCCGTCGCTCGAAATGCTGCTGAGGAGGCCCTCGCAGACTGCCAGAACAATCCCGGCAGTTGTAGCGCTGAGGAAATGGCGAATTTGTCGGACGAAGTTTTACGTTTAGAGCTGTTGGACGAGGCGCGTGATGAACAGTTAAAGCATCTTTGCAGCCAAAGCGATTTGACTGCTTGTGAAAAGGCTTATGCCGCGGCCCTTGAGGCCTATACATCCTATCCCGATTACGACAGCATTTACAAAGGTCTCAGTGGTGAAGAGTTTTATGACGAAATTCTGTCTATACGCGATTTGGATGTCTACAGCCCGTATCAAACAGTGGGTAACAGCAACCTAGCCACTTCTACCAGTGGCCTGTCGATCGGTGCCGTGGGCGGTGTCTTGGCCTTCGGTGGAACCGCGGCGGCGTCCAGCCTAATCAGCTGTCTATCTAACCCAGTGTGCGGGATCGAGTTAGCCGCTTCGCTGGGGGATGAAGTGGCCATGACCCAAGGCGCTTTAGGGGCGAGCGTGACGGTAACGAGCGCTGGGGTCGTCAAAATTGGCGACGAAATTTTAGGTGAATTCGTCGAAGATAGTGCAAGCACTGTTGTCTTTAGAGGAACCACTGAAGGGTTTGAGGGAGGCACGGGGACTCTGGCCGCGGGTGTCACACCAACGTCATCGGATCCTCTAGTGGCAACCTGCTACGCACAAAACGCATGCTCAAAAAATGGTGGCGAAGGTATTTTGCAAATTGTTGATCCGGACATTGCTGATGACACTTATCCTGGACTGCTGTCTCACGATTTTGAGATCACACTTGAAGGTCTGTCTCCGTCCGAAGTGGCAAATTTGGCTCTAAGTACAATTCCGGTGGAAAATGCGATCAGCGCTTTAAATAAGATGGGAATAGATGTTCCAAGATCAACTGGATCAGATGGCTTGAATGCTGTACTCAAACATCTTGAAATTACCGGAGTTACGCCCCTATCCGCGAACCAAGTGCAAGAGTTCCTAGATATCATTGGATCGAAGCAATGATGAGAAAATCAACATGTAAATTAATTGTAATTGACGCCGGAAGCGTACCATCACTTTCTTTCTCTGAAAGCGAATATATAATAATGTCTGATGATTGTAATTTAACTGTTGGAGATCATTTGTATTTTTCTGATTTGGGTAAATCCACATCCATCATGTCAATATGCTTATTACTTGGAAAAATCATCCCAGTTGATCAAACAGAATATGGCCATAGATATCTTATCAATTTTAGCTCTTCTATCTTTTTGAACAATCAAGATGGAGTGTATAAATTCTCGAAGTTTACTCAAACGAATGAATAAATGTGATGAGTAATTAATAAAAAGAACAGTTGCGTCAGTGTGTGATTGCACTTGCCAAGGAAGCATGCTTGGTCAATTATAATAGCTTGCCACTGTGCTCCAAATAACGTTAACGTAGGGAGTGCGCTAGCAAAGATACAAGCCTGCAGATCCTGCAGATCGGAAAGCTGTGAAAAACAATCAGTTCGAAATGTACTTCTTATCTGATGAAGATATTCACAGGGATTTTCAAAAAATCGGCAGGCATTTAATTGTTGCGGACAGCTTTGTGTTGAATGTCAAGGATGTTATTTTATTCAAAAATAATAATATTCAGGCTCAAATAGTTGACCTCCGCTTGATGCTGTTTAACATAAAGCCCGTTTTGGAAACTGAACAGGGATATAGGTATCTAATTGATTTTGATGCAAGCATTGGCGCAATTACTTCTTGTCGAAGCTTTCTATGTGAGCGCTTGTCCTGCATTGGCACTCCCAGCTAGTGTTCCAACAGAAATAATTTCAATATTTTCCTTCAATTGATAGTCAATTATTGCTCATTCCCTCAAGTGAGAATGCTTTTGATTTAATTTTTTTTAGTTCAAATTTTTAACGGCGCTGATCGCCACAATTTCCTTCGAAAATGCCCTCCTGCACGGTCTCACCGGCTGTGTGAGCGGCGAATTGCTGGGCTCCACCTGCGCCTCCGGCGCTGCCGCCGC
>CANMPP010000025.1 GCA_947499735.1 uncultured Pelagimonas sp. | reverse complement strand
CAAGGAATTGGTTGATTTGTATTGCGTTTGAGTTTGTTGGGTTTTTTTGGCGTATTCTGTTGATGTTGGGGAAGTTGGCGTCGAGGATTTCGTCGGTTTCATAGGCGATTTCGTTGCGCATTGTGGGCAAGAGGCGGGCGATTGTGGCGGTGGGGGTTTTGTCGCCAGCCAGGCCAATGCGGCGGGCATGGCCCGTCAGGTAAGCATCGTCAAAATCGCATTCGATATGCAAAAACCGCACCTCGGCCCCATCCGCGTTTAGATCGCGCAGCAGTTCGATATTGGAAGGATCCACACAGATCACCAACTGGTTTTTCTGCGCCTCTCCCAATGTCCCATCTTGGGCAAAATGATCAAACAACATATGCACCAAAGCCCGGTTGTGACGATGGCGTTTCTCCATCCCGTTTTCGATCCCCCCGAGATCGGGCAGGGTGCAGCTTTCCTCGTTAAACAGATATTCCAGACAGGGAATGCCGGTCACTTCATGGATTTGGGCCACCAGCCGTTTGGCCACATGCCATTTCTTGCAGACAACAACATAAAGCACGCGATCGCGGATATCTGCACCCGTGCGCTCCCAAAAGCGCGCGCCAAAACGTTTGCCAATCCGCCCCTTGCCCGACAGAAACTGGAACAGCGCGCGCCCCTCGTTTGAGATCTCAAAGCGTGCATCATCATTGGAATACAGCGCCCCAAGACGCGCCTTGAGATCGCCCGCTTCGGGGCTGATTTTACGGGCAAACAGATAATCCTGATTCAGCAGCATCTCGTAATGATCATTGTAGAACACAACCGGCATGCCGTAATCGGTGAACATCAAAAAGGTCAGCGTGCGGCATTCGATGTCTTTGCCGGGCACAACATGGCGCACGATCGTCTGGAAAAACGTCTCATCCGGGATCCAGGTGGTGCGGAAGAACCGCATCACATCAGGGCGCGCTTTGGTAAATGCCACCACCCGTTCAATGGTGCGGCGGCGCAGACACCACCATTGCGACCCGATCATCACCTCGATATCAGCCGGGATCTCACGCGTCAGGCCAAGGCGTTTTTGTGCCTCAAACATCCCGTAAAACAGCCCCTTTTGCGTGCGTTCATTGAACCAGTGGCGATAGATCAGCCGCTCTTCTTTCCAGCCCGTCTTGATCCAGTCCGATTTGAAATAGTCAAAGCTTTCAATGTAATCGCGGTCATGTTCATCCAGATAATCATGGGTGTATTTGGCCGATTTGATCGCCTGACAATCCCCAGACAACATGTAGAAATGCGTCGCCCGCGGAAACGCTTTCAACGCGGATTCCACCGCATAGAGCGTCGCCTGCACCAACGACCATTCCCCCCAACCACAGCGGATCCGTTTATGCGCAAAGGTCACATTGGGATCATCCCCCAGCGCATCCTGGATCTTGGCAAAATGGGCAGGATTGGCGCTGGCATCAAAGTGGATCGCGATATAATCGCCCACCGCTGTCAGGCTTTGCGCCTGTTTGATGACCGCATCGGGATCTTTATGACACAGAAGAATAAAAGCTATTTGCGCCATCTACCAATCACCATACCCGTTTTTGTTGTGCTATCTCTCTAAATACGTGTGAACAGAGATTGAATAAAGTCGGTTCTTTTGCTTTTTCTGGTGTAAGTTGGGTCACAACACAAAGACGTATAAACTGGAGGCGGTGGTTATGGGGTTCCCGGGTACATGGATGACAGAGAGCGAAACGCTCGTATATCGGGTGGTGCCCAAATGCGCCTGCTCGACCATTGGCCAGATCATGTATTACGCCGATCACGGGCAATTCTTTGACGGCGACATCCATGATTCCACCAACGGTTTGCACAAATGGGCCCAAGATCACAGCCAGCCACTGATCCAGAACCGTGTCAAAGCGGGCAATGCCTATACATTCACCTGCGTGCGCAATCCCTATACCCGCATCCTGTCATCGTTTTTTGACAAAATCTGCGGCATTCAGCGCAATGGCAAACGCTATCGCGGCAATTTGGTACCGCTTTTGATCCAGAAATACGGGATCGAAGTGGGCGGTCATGATGGCAAGCAAGAGTTCGACCAGATCCAGAGCTTCCGCCGCTTTTTGCTGTTCGCGCGCGACACAATCCGCTGGCGTCGCCCGATGGATCCCGACATCCATTGGTCCGCCATGTCTGGCCATATCTCCACCTTCATCGTGAATGGTGGGCGCTATGATAATATCTTTTGGACCGAGACCTTTAACGAGGGCATGCAATCCGTTTTGGACCATGTGGAAACAAACCACCCCGTAGACTTAGGCGCCATCCCAAGGTTCAACGAATCTGAAGGCCACGGCCCCAAACGCGCCCACCCTATTGAAGACTATTTCGACGACCTGTCCATGCATCTCGTCTACGAAATCTACAAAAAAGATTTCCAACTCTTCAAATACGACTTCGAAAACCCCAAAAACAAATTCCCAACCCAACAAATCGACATCCAAGAAATCCACGCAAAACTAAATGAATAAAGAAAGGGCTGAC
>CANMPP010000024.1 GCA_947499735.1 uncultured Pelagimonas sp. | reverse complement strand
CATAGCCTTGTCGCTGGCAGTGACAGGGTATTTGGCAAAGCCAAATGTCCCGAGAGCTGCACAGATGCGAAATCAAAAAGAAAGCCCCGCAACAAGCGGGGCTTTTTTGTGGCAGGTGGGCAGGATAGTCCGGGATCAATAATCGTATGTGTTCAGATTATAAGGATCAGAAGCATAACGTTCATATGAGTTGCCGTAACATCCCGCGACTGAAAGCAATGTGAGCGAAGTAAGAATAATACGGATCATGTCTTAGTTCTTCGCCGCGTCCCAAACACCACCGATGCCTTCGCCAGTGGCATCACCACGCTTTTTGTCACCGACCCAGAAATAGAGCGGCTGACCTTCTAATGCCCATTGCTGTGAACCGTCTTTGCGTTCAACCAATGTTAAAGCGCCCTCTGCCTTGGCTGAACTGCTCGCTAGAAAGGGAGGCCAGGATTTGGCACAGCTGTCATAGCAGTTTGATGTGTTGGCGCTGTCTTTGCGGAACGTATAAAGTGTCATGCCATTTTTGGCGGCAGCCAAGACTGTGCCGATACGGGTATCGACAGGTTCGATAGCCTGTGCGTTGGCGATAGATGTGAAAAGTGCAAAAAATCCAGTTGTGAAAAGTGCTGTGGTTTTCATGGGTTGTCCCTCCTTGAACATAGATAAAAGCAGTGGCTGTGATTGCCTGTGCTGTTTGGTTTACGCGCCGGCTGGGGGGTTTATTCTTGGGCCACGTATTTTTTTGGAAATTTTTTCTGAAGCTCAAACGTAAACCTTTTGAATGTGGACCATGCAAAGGGATCGAAAGCCTATGAAACATGCCCTAGACCTACCCGTACGCGGCGCGGCGCCGTTCGCAGAGAAGATCCCTTTTTCCTCGTCTGAAATTGTGTCACAGAGTATGTGTTCTACGTCGCAACGGAATACTGCCGTGTCGCCTAACCTGATGAAACCTCAGCTTGTCTCTATGTTGCCGCGGTTGCGCCGTTTTGCGCGATCGTTGACAGGATCCATGCCGGACGCCGATGATTTGGTGCAAGATGCCTGTTTGCGTGCGATCAGCAAATCACACCAATGGGATCCGACGCAGCCCTTGGACCGTTGGATGTTCCGTATCATTCGAAATATTTGGATTAGCGATCTGCGCAAACGGTCGGTTCGGGTCGGGCAGGGGACCGTGGCGGCGGATGAAACCAGTGAACTGGTCGTTGCGGGAACCAGTGAAGATGCGGTCCTTGCGCAAGATTTGCAGCGTCAAATCGACAATTTGCCGGATGAATTGTCGACCCTTCTTTTGACCGTATCGGTTGAGGGCTACAGTTATGCTGAGGCTGCCGAGCTGTTTGACATTCCGCTTGGTACCGTGATGAGCCGGATCCACCGCGCCCGCAAATTGCTTGCTGCGCAAATTGCACCAGAAAGTAGGAGCCAGTGATGAGCCGCTATTCAGACAAGCTAAGCGCGTTTCTGGACGGTGAATTGCCGGCTGATGAAATGCTGGCGATTGAAACGGCCTTGGCGTCAGATCCGGACCTTCAGGCCGAGTTGGAAACGCTGATGGCCGTCGATGCGGGTTTGGAGGCGTTGTTCGAATCGCAGTTAGATGTCCCTGTTCCCTTGGAAATGGCGGCGACTGTGCGCGACGCTTCTGAGGAACTAGGTGTGGCCGAAGTGGTCAAAACCCGTCCATCTTGGGTTCCGGCGTTGGTCGCCGCGTCTATCGCTGCGGTCATTTTGGCGGGGGGCGGTGGATATTTTCTGGGTTCAGGGCAGATTGGTTCTGTGCAGACGGCGCAGGCCGCAGTTCCGGGATGGTTGGTTGATATCGCGGACTATCACCGCATTTATTCCGCGCAGGAACGGCATTTGGTTGAAGTACCAGCCGAGGAATCGGAACATATTGAGACGTGGTTGACTGCAACACTAGGCACCGACGTGCGCATTCCCGACCTGACGTCGCAAGGGTTGGAATTTGCAGGCGCGCGTTTGTTGGTTGCTGCAGGTAAACCGGTTTCTCAGTTGATGTACAAAGATGCCTCAGGCGATGTTGTTGCGCTTTGCCAAATTTCAACCACAACCCCGCAAGACCAACAGAGCATACGGACCTTGGCCTCTTTCGATATGGTCAGCTGGGGCAATGCGACCTCTAATTTTGTGATCGTTGGTGCAACTGGACGTGCTGACCTGAAAGCAATTGCTGACGCGGCAGCTTTGCAATCATAGCCAGACACAAAAGACCGCCATTTCGGCGGTCTCGTCTTGGCCTTTGATTGTCTACGTTCGACGATGTGCCGTTCGTTGTGCGGCATTATCCCTACTGCGAACTAACCCATCTCTATTGGGCTGCTAAACCCTTCGCTACAGGGGCAGCAGACACATCTGTTTTTGTGGTATGCTGGGACGGGGTCAAAAAGGCAAAATTGGTGTTGATAACCGGGGTAATTCCCAGTTTTGACGATGGAAATGGAAGTTCTGTCGTTGGGTGAATATTTGCAAGGACCGCGCCAGACAAAGTTGCGGTAACGGCAAATGTTAGTGCAAAAAGCCTCATGGTTTGTCCTTTCGATGTTTGGCGGCGCCCCGAACCTCAAATAGGATGCAATAGGTGCTCTATTTGAGTGATCAGGATGCCGCGTGGGGTATGCTATAGCTTACCGCCATGTTTTATTTGAACGCTGCACGAACTGCGTTGCGAACTTCGCTTTCAGAGTCACCGGAATGGATAACGTTTTGCAGCTGCGCGATTTCAGCATTTGACAGAACGGATACGTCTGCGTTTGGCGCGTAGAACTGGATTTCAGCAGTTGCTGCAGTGTTAGCGAACGCTGCGCCTGACAGTGCGGT
>CANMPP010000023.1 GCA_947499735.1 uncultured Pelagimonas sp. | reverse complement strand
AACCGTCACCCTACCAAACGGACAGAACATAAACATTGTAAGACGAACGGACGGGACCTATGTTGCTACAAATAGTGGAGACCTTGTTCCAGATGTCCCTGAAAATGTTCCTTACTTTAGGGTGCAGGGTGGTGGTTCTGGAACTGCTGTGAGCCGTGATGCGTTAACTGTGAATGCCGACGGTACGGTATCAATTACACCTGGATGTACGGGTACAATTTGTGTGAGTGCTGGTAGTCCCGACCATGCAGGTTATTATATTTCAGAGCGGAGACCTGATGGAAACGTCGTGGTTTTTGAGGTGGATCGAACGACACATAACCAGATAATGGAAGCTGCTGTAGATCAACGTAATAATGCGGGTGCGCCAGTGCAGATTGTTGATCGTACCACCTCTGGCAATGCGGTGTCCCTACAGCTAGATCAGGTACATTCTCAACTGATGACAAATAGTTCATCCAACGGGCGCGTTCTAACACAGCAGGAGTTCCTAGATGAATTTGGCGAAAATTGACAACGATACACGGCAGCGCCTACTCAGACGAGAGGATTGTATTGGCTTCTTCGTATTCCAAGGGAAATACCATTGGGTGGTGGCATGGGAGGCTTTCTTCAATCTTGATCAGAAAAAGAATTTTGATGCTGCGCGTAATGCAAAGTTCAAACCTATGTCGAAAGAAGAACATTCTGATGCGATGCGCGATTTCCGTGGCGGGATTCCGACTCTGACAGAAGATCTGTTCCCCAATTACCGTGATAGTGAACTAGCCAAGGTTGTCACCACAGAGATGTTACGTGAAGAATTTTTCATTGAAGACAAAGGTCAATACTCTCAGCTGTCGACGTCGATAGAACAGTCGTTGTCTTTTGATGCTGCTGCGAACGAAGACTTGATCCAGCTTCGTATGCGTTTGTCTTCGAAGTTACCAAAGTTCTACATTAATTATGACCGCAAGATTTTTATGCACATGGTGCGTGGTCGGTTTTATGACAAGGTCGTGCTAGATGGCTGGTGGGGCGCTGAGTGTGATTTCGAGCATATGATACCGACATCTTATAGGTACTGGATGCGGGATCCACACGAAGACTTTTGGGCCATTACCAATTTTTCAAATAGTTAAGAAATCCTCAAAAATAAAATATTGGTCGTAATGTCCTAGCAGAACCTCTCGCCCACAGCCCGGGTCGAGGCGGCCAATGAAATGCTTGCGGCCTATACGGCCTACAGCCAGAACAACACGCTTATCTCAGATGATATCAACGAGATTGGGTTCGGCCAACAAGTGCTGGCCGCTGTGCGCAACACCATTTGGGGTATGAGTGCGGAAGACTGGAATAGCCTCAGCGACACCCAACGCGCCGACGCCACGGCCACGCTGATCGAAAGCTACATCTCCACCTTCAGCGCCCTCCCCGGAGGCCAAGCCAACGCCGCCAAAACCGTCACCCTACCAAACGGACAGAACATAAACATCACGCGGAGGACGGATGGGACCTATGTTGCTTTTACGAGTAGAACACAGCTGATCAAGGATTTGCAGGCCCGCGGAATTAAAATTACGCCGGAGAATGTTGTAGATATTCAAAAGCTGACGGATGGACGAATTGTTTTTCTCGAGACAGGCAATAACTCGGCTGGGCTTCAACACATACACCGTCATACTGATGAATTTGCTCAGAAAGGTATTTCTCAGGATCAAATTCCTGATGCGATCTTCTCGGCGCTTCAACAAAATAAAGTTGTTGGCTATCAAGGTTCTGGTACTGGTCGACCAATTTATGAATATACGTTTAATGATCAGACACATCGAATAGCAATCACCGTGGGTGATAATGGGTTTATCGTCGGAGCTAATCCTACGTCTTTGCCTTAGAGGATCGAGTTATGAAAAATTTGCGGCCAAAAATTAAATTGATGGCGGACTATGGATGTTGGCCTCTTTGGGGGGGGGGCGAGGTAGGAAATCTTAACCCTGAACTGCTTCCGTTATCAGCGGCAACGCAAGAGGCATTGGGCAAATGGGCGCAAGCATATGACCTTACACTAAATCGATCCGATCCGATCCGATCTGGTTTCGAGACATTGGAGGCGGCAAGTGAGTTCAACGTAGAAGGTTGGCGGTTATGGGACTGCTTGCGAAAAGAGCTGACGGATTTCAAAGTGGTCTATTTTGACAACGAGCTGGGAGAGGTTTTTGAAGAACGTCCGTCTGAAGTGTCTTGAGTAATCCGCGTGTTCTGTTTTTGATAGCTAGGCATCGCTACAACGCAGAAATGATTTTCTCCGTTTGTGTTTGAGCTTTAGCTTGTGACAATGGTCGCGGCAGGCGATATGGAATATTCTGGCGGCCTGTTCTCGGATTTTGCCAACGGGTTGGACGACACATCGTTCCTTGGCCTTGGCAATGGCAATCTCAGCGTTCAGGGGTTGTTTGAGGGCTCGGTCAAAAGCTTTGTCTCCACCAGCGTCGATTCAGCCTTTTATGGCACGGATTTTGTGGATGGCTTCACCAGCGCCATGGCCAGCAGCGTGGTCAATGCGGCCATGGCGGATGTGCAGTTCGAAATCGGCGAGCTGGGACTAGACGAGGGCTCCTTCGAACACGCCCTCCTGCACGGGGTTACAGGTTGTGTGAGCGGCGAGCTACTGGGCTCCACCTGCGCTTCCGGCGCTGCATCCGCCGTCGCACAAAGCCTATATGCAGGCACCGACCCACTGGCCACGGGCCTGAGCGAATCCGAAGCACTCACCAACGCCACCCTAGCCTCTGCCTTCGCCTCCTGGCTCACCTCCGGCGGCGACGCCAGCAACGTCTCCATCAGCACCTCAATCGGAACCAACGCGTTCGATAACAATTATCTGACGCATACGGACCTGAGCAAGCTTG
>CANMPP010000022.1 GCA_947499735.1 uncultured Pelagimonas sp. | reverse complement strand
TACGGCGGTGTGTTCATCAAACTCACCAAATCAGCAGACGGAGCACTGAAAGGCGCAGTAGAACAATCCGCTGAGGCCGGAGCAACTACACGCTCAGTGGGATTGGATCAGAATGCTTCTAATTCACAAAGCTCTGGAACTGAGTTGATTGGCGATGGAAGCTCCTTTGCAGGACATGGAGATATTTCGGCAAACCCGGATGGATCCCTACCAACTACTACTGTGCCAGAGGGAACATACGTTACGGTACCTGTAGGTATAAACAGAGGGCTTCGCGATAGCTCTGGGCAACTCATTGAGACAGGTGATGTGGCGGGCGGAATTGCACAACAAAGTTCAAGAGATACAATTCAATATGGCGTAGATCGAACCGAGGGCGCAGTAACTTACCTTCCCGGTTCTGAAATGCCAAACTATACGCTGCATCCAGCTGATGATCTCAAAGTTCTTCCAGGGTCTGTTACTGTTGACAGCCCAACATCTGTTTCGGATATACTTAAATCTAATATGGGATGTGTAAACTGGGCTGCGTGTACAATTGTGAATGACGCGCCAGATGTTATTCCCGGTTCTGGAGGATATGATCCATGAGCTTGTCAGCAAAACAAGAGCTGTCGTTAATTGTTGCTGAACCATTAGCTGGGTTTGAAACAGAACGGGACGGTAGTTTTGGGATCCCAGCTAACATTAACGGACTACGGTTGGGACTGTTCTTTGAGCCTGTTGGGAGCCATTGCAATATAGGGAAACTGGAGAGGGTTAAGGTTTGGGACGTTGGGAGAAACTTAATGTTTTACCGAAATCTCAACGAAATCGCGGGACTGGAAGCCTTTCTAACAGAAGCCCTTTTGTTGACGGATCCTTCAACGCAATCAGCGTTTCGCCAACGGTTCTCTAAATTTTTTACTTAAATACATAAAGCTTGTCTGACTTGGAATTTCATCAAGGTGCTTTAAGCTTTCTATTCTTTATGTCGAAATTGTGCTCACGATTTTGGACGCTGTCACCGATCCGGTTGGCACGATTGAGGTGGGCTACGAAGATTTGGTCGCGCAGCTCGAAAAAGCAGCCGAATTGGAAGCAGCAGGAGACTATGCTGGCGCGGCCGAAATCCTTGGCGAAATATCGGCTGGCTTCACCTTCAGCATAGCCAACGCCAGTACCGGCGGCGGCATCATCGTCAAAGCCGCAAAATCCGGAACAGATCTGGTATCCGACATAATCAAAAACACAGACGATGCTCTTGATGAAGTCAGTGGCTCGGCGAGCACCGGAACCGACCTTGTCATATATACAAACGCAGGTAATGCGTTGGATGATTGGGATCCACCCGCAGGCTACACCAAAAACGCAGATGGCACGGTCACATCAGACGACGGCCAAGTCTACACACCGGTGCTGGATGGAAACGGCAACTTGTCGACCAACAGCAACGGCGACCCGATATTCAACACAGACAGCGCCGGAACCACAGCCCAAACAACATTGACAACACCGCTAACAACGGAAACAGTCATTGAGCTGCCGGTTGCCACTAAGGCATTTGATTTTACTTCAAGCGGTGAAGGAAATGATCTAAGGCGATTCACTACGTTAGATGACACCGGCATTCGGATTAACAGCGGTCACGCTTACAACCGAACACATGCTGGCGGTGATGTCTCTCAAATTGGAACAATGGATGAAATCGAAAACGCCATCCTGAATGATATTTTAGAAAATTCTAGGTTAGGAAGTTTACAAGCACATACAACACAAACTCACACCGTACAGGTTAATGGTGAAACTGTAGGTTATTCACTTGCTGATACGCCTGTAGGAGTAAATATTAATTATTATCCAGCGATAGAATGACAATGAGCAAACTTATTGAAATTATCGATCAGTTTAAAAGCAGAGATGCGCTTGGGAATATCCGAAGTAATGAGGACATCAATTGGGAATCTTCTCGCCGACGTTTCATTAATGCACTTGCAAGCGAAAACAGTCCGGAACGGTTGGAAGAGGCCGTTATTTACATGTGGAGTTGGGATCTGCCAGTTGACCTAAACCTGAAACTGTTGAAACGAGCGAAGGATGCTGGATGTGATTCATTTGAATTTTGGCGGGCGTACTACAAATATCAAGCCGCATATCTTACACCTAGTGATCCAGATTTTTCCTATGCATTAGAGATGGTCAGTAGCAAATATCTATAAAGAATTCTAATTCAATTTTCGGAATTGCAAAGTGACCATTGCTTCAGAAAAGATTAAGCTACTCGAAAGTATACTGGACGGTGCCGTGCACAACAAGCGTATTTTTAAAATTCTGGAAGAGATGAGAGCTATTTCTGAGACTCTTTCAAGTGCTGAAAAATCCGTTGAATTCCATAATATGCTTAGGGGGTTCAATCGAATGTGGGGAGATGAATTTTCCCCTAAGAGCGATATAGTATCGCCATTATTAGATGATCTTTTTTCATTGCATGGCTTTCCCAATGAGAAGGTAAGCGCTAAATGAATATTTTGACAGACTGCATCGTCAACGCCACGAAATGAGCCAAATATTTTTTGAATGAATAACCCTATTTCTCCCCATAAGCACTGTCGCCATAAAACATGAATTTAATCGAAAAAATTAAAAAATACAAAAGCGTTTCAAGTGAGCAGTTTATTGAGTTATTTGATTATGTTGCTGATAAAGGTCATGTTTTGATATTAAAATCTGATGGTCCACGAGAAACGAAAAGGTTCACATGCGTCATTTCGGTTCCTGAGAACCCAGAAAAATCGCTAAGGCGAGATGCAGATACTTTAGTTGACGCGGTGCTGCTCTGTATCTCTGAATACGAAACTAGATAACCCCATAAATCACTGGCTGTGTGAGCGGCGAATTGCTAGGCTCCAACTGCGCCTCCGGCGCCGCATCCGCCGTCGCACAAAGCCTATATGCAGGCACGTTGGGTGAAGTTGT
>CANMPP010000021.1 GCA_947499735.1 uncultured Pelagimonas sp. | reverse complement strand
AACCGTCACCCTACCAAACGGACAGAACATAAACATTGTAAGACGAACGGACGGGACCTATGTTGCTACAAATAGTGTAAACCCAAGCGACGTCGGTGGAATTACTGGTGTAGAAAATCATCCTGATGGAGCTGCCGCTGGTGGTTCCAAACCTCAATTTATAAAAGACGGCGGACTGGACCAAGCTAGAGCTGATTTTGATAGCGCTATCGTTGATACACCGATTGATATCGGTGGTGGTAAGTTAAGGGGGGCTGGACCAAATGGTGAAACCATAATTTTCAACCCACAAAGTACGGGTGGCTTAAATCCAACCGTGACTGGGCCACCGACTATTTATGTAAATGGAAGCGCTATACGATATGAGTGAATTAGAAAACATATCTTACGTTCGACAAGATTACGAAAGTTACTCGTCTTTGAAGCTTCTATATGAGGGAGCGGCTCGGCAGCTTGAGCCACAGTTTGTGGGTGATATTCGTTTGCGTTTTGCATCTGAGTTTCAAAATAAAATTATTCGTTTTGATTGGGTTTCGTCTGTTTTATACTGTGATGAATTACTATGGAGCCAAGCTAGCTATCCGTATTTTAAAGATGTTGATCGTACTAATGGTTTGTTTCAAGTTATTGGATCATCATACCTTAAGAGAGTTCAAACAATGGGTGCCAATGAACCTGCTGTATTTTTAGATCACAATCATTTCATTTATTTCGATGCTGAATTTAATTGGCACATCACAGCAAGAGGTATTGAAGAGTTGGACAATTAATCACCTATCCACCGTCTCCACCACGTTGTTCAAATCCAGTTTTACCGCCAGCACTCCGAAGAGTTCTTCCAATACCGATTTGCAAGCGAGCATTGATTACAACTACCGTCCTAATGCAACTGTTGGCAGTGGGAGCACAGCTGATGCGGTTCGATACGAGCTGGAAACTGGTCAGGCTGTTGGAGGTGTTTCTGGCCACAGTCAAAAAGCAAGCGAACAAATTACGGTTCTGCAAAATTGGATAAAAACACGCCAAATGCGTCTCAACCTGATATTCGTACTGCTGAGAACATGATCATCGATTTGGAGGACGCACTTGCAACAACAGGACCTTGATGATTTCGCCGAAATAAGTTTCCGGTTCGCTAGCTGGCTTCGAAAAAATTTTCCAGATATTTTGGAAGAAATTGGTCTCTCAGACCAGCGCAGGATTGGAGATGTTGTTAGGGAAACTCCCGTAACATTCTGGACACGAGTTGGTAATCGCGAGTTCGCCGCACTTACAATTTTGGGTCTTCACTCTGAAATTTCAATACTAGACAAAACTGTGCTGATCGTTGCCAATAGCAAACCGCAAGTTTCCGGACAAATCTTAGTTGGTTTTGTGGAAGGGCACATGTGGCCACGCCCTCTCTCACCTTTAGCTCAAGTGATGGGAGAAAAATTGGGTATGGATTTACGCGGCTATTGCTGAACTAATTTGAGTTTGCATCGCCGACTGTGTGAGCGGCGAGCCACTAGGCTCCACCTGCGCATCAGGCGCCGCATCCGCAATCGCACAAAGCCTCTATGCTGGCACCAACCCGCTGGCCACGGGCCTGAGCGAAGCCGAAGCCCTCACCAACGCCACCCTAGCCTCCGCCTTCGCCTCCTGGCTCACCTCCGGCGGCGACGCAGATAACGTCTCAATCAGCACCTCGATCGGAACAAATGGGTTCGATAACAACTACCTCAACCATACGGAATCCGTTGAATTAGAAAATGCGGTTGCCGCTTGCCAGACCGGAGATTCCGATGCCTGCGCCAAGGTTGAGGAACTATTGCAAATTTCTCTCGAGCGGGATGAACAGCTTGCTGCGTGTCAGGGAGGCACCTCAGCGGAATGTCAGGCCGCCCGGAAAGAATTGCTGGATGCAACACTTAGTTTTTTAAATAGTGTCGAAGATGATTTGGAAGAAGAGCGCGTCGCAATAGGTACAATCTTTTCGGGCCAAAGGTCACTGACATTGCGTCAATCGACTGAGTATCTGACGGCTACCGATGATTTTTTCACATTTAACTCAAGCGATGTGTCACACAGCTTTGACGATGTGTCCGATCTCGCGGCAGCTCTGAAATCCGGCGATCCGGATGCACTACAAGTTCTAATTTCATACGATTTGATGAACCGCTCGATCGAGGCTTATGAGCTATATGCCGAATCCAGTGTAGAAATGCTGCTGTCGAAAATAGGTCTGACAATCGTTCGCAATTCGGCCGGAAAAATCATTGATGTGGTTGATTATACGGGATCGACGGCTACCGCTTTGGTTACTATTGTACCAACATCCGGGCGAAAGTTCAATCAATTGACATCAAGGGGTTGGGATCAGTCATCAATTGATGATATCGTCAACAATCCCGTGCACACTAGTACAGCCACCAATCGTACCACTGGCAATGAGGCTACTGCCTATTTCGATGCTTCTGGTAGTTATATCGTACGAGATAACGTAACTGGAGATCTGGTACAAATGAGCAACCGAAATGATCCGAACTGGATACCCGATGCAACTATTGTAGATCCCTATGTGCCAAACTAATATGCCAAAATTAGCTAATATAACTGAAAAATATATGAGCTTCTCTTTACGAAGCGAAAGTATCAATCCATTTCCCGTCTTGAGGGCGCATGACGCTATTTGCTTCATCGCTGAAGGCGTAAAAAATGAGTGCAAGTTACTAGGGTTAGAAGGATTTCATGTCTCGGATGAAGGGCAAATACAACCAGATCAGCGATTGAGTCTGGATATTTGCGACTATAGCACGCTATCACAAATTGAATTTACCACTAAGGTCGTGATGAAACTCCTTGAATGTATTCATGAGGAATGCATCGCCTTCGAAGTTGTATTCGCAGGGTAATTTTCCTGATGTGACTGTAATAACCTTCGAGGAGCTTTTTAAATGATCGATATGCTTGATCATGGATACTGGAAAAAATCTGAAGATGGGAAGTATGTTTGCCTAGGTTTTCTTTATGGTGGCCATATGGGTGGAGAATGCGAAATCTATTTGCCGAAAAGTAAGTTAGAAAAATTCATGGCAGATGCCTCATGGCGAAATCGTACGATTAACAAGTTCTCTCGTATTGTTTTTTTAGCTGCTCCCAACTTGAATGTCCCTCTTCCTGAAGCGGAGGAACACAAAGACGGTATTGTACCGGATGATTGGTGTTAATTAAGGTATCGGGCTAGGAAGATGTGGCCGAAAGAGTGTATCCTTCTGTTGGTATTGCTGAAGCAGTGATTGACTTCTCTGATGTTCCATTCACTCCACTAGATTTTTAAGGATGATATTGTGGGTGAAAATTCAAAATTGAAGATGGGGGAAACATACTACCCTTCTAAGAAAAGAAATGAAATTTCTGAAAATTACATACGTGGGCCTGGGTGGAAAGTAGAGCTGGTCTCAGGACAATATGTGTTTGAGTTTCTTGCGTCACGACACGGCGGTGGTGTGGATTGTTACGCGTTGACAGAAGATGAGTTCAATCAAGTCAAGAGTGACAATCTCTCATTCGAGGACCTTTTAAATTTGACGGATCGAAACCCAAACCGTGATCTTCTGTCGAAGTGACCCTCGTTAGGTTTGGTTGCATGCCAAGTGAGGACGGTTATTTACTCATGAGCCATTAGCACCAACGCCACCCTAGTCTCCGCCTTCGCCTCTTGGCTTACATCCGGCGGCGACGCAGATAGCGTCTCCATCAGCACCTCAATCGGAACCAACGCGTTCGATAACAATTATCTGACGCATACGGACCTGAGCAAGCTTG
>CANMPP010000020.1 GCA_947499735.1 uncultured Pelagimonas sp. | reverse complement strand
AGCAGGTCATAAGACGTAATCTGGGCCAGTTCCGCCTGCGCCTGCGCCTGCCGCCCGCTCAGCGACCAGATCAATGCCGCGGCAGAGCCCACCATCAAAGGCTGCGTGTTGGCACGTCCAAGCGCGCGCATAAGTAACTGACTTTTCATAATATTCACCTGCTGAAATCTAATATTATCTCAGTCATGAATGCTGCATAGGTATGAACGCCGCATTAAATCACCCATAGAAACGCAAGGATCCAAAAGGGTTGATAGCGCAAATTGAACATAAAACGTTCCGAACCAAATCAAGTGAAGCCTCAATCCACATTACAGTGCGTCGCTAGGGCAGTAATGCTCCGCTTAGGATGAGGATGTCAGCGGAGGCTTCGTTAGCTTGGTTTTGGTGGCCTAAGATCGCAAATTGCATGTCATAGATGCGAATTTTCGCATCTATAAGCTCTGAAAACGTCGCGAGACCGGTTTCGACTTGCTGCGCGAGATCATTAGCTCGGGCACGCAGCAGCGACAAAGTTTCGCGCTGTTGTCCGGCCAGATTGGACGCGTGACCCTCAATCGTGTCGAGCCGTTGCATCTGGGTTTCAATCTCACGCCGCTCCGATATGAGTTCAGCTCCATGACTGGCAATAACACTGCGAACCTCTTTAAGATCATCACGCGCGGCGCGCGCAAATACCGGATAGGATAAGCTAAAGCCTGCGTCTGAATCGTCGACTTCACCCCCAACCGTCGTCTGCAAGCTGGCGCTGATCGTCGGGCGATTTGAACGTTGAAGGGTCAGGGCATCGGCCTCTAGGGCGACAATGCTGGCCTGTAAGCTCCGGATTTCAAGGCTTTGGGTTTGCGCAGTATCGATGGCATCGGCGATCGAACCGGTATCGGTTGCTCGGCGGAGCTCGTTCACGTCAAGTTCGAGTGGCATATCTACTGCAACAACAGACTTTGCATCCCACAGATTTCGGGCCTGTTGGATGTTAGATCGCGCCTCAAGCAGGGCAACTTGCGCTGTGCGCAATTCGACCTCTGCTGCGCGCACATCGACATCACTCAGGACACCTAAAACGGCAAGTTCTTTTGCGGTTTTATGTGTATCAGTCAGATCCCTGATTTTTTGGTCCAAAAGAGCAATACGCGCATTCGCATGTTTCGCTTTGAGCGTTGCATCCAGCATTTCTGACAGCAATTGGTTACGGGTGTGCGCCAATTGCAAATATGCATCGTCGAGCTCTGCGCGCTCGTTCGCAATGCGCGCTGCACGTTTTCCAAATTCGAACAACGGTTGCTCGCCTTGAATGGTCAGGCCGTTGCCATAACTTTTAGCCGCTGCCGAGAAGGTTGGCTGCAAAAATCCCTGTTGGTCCGACAGGCGGCCAGACTTTGCCTCGATATTCATTAGGGCGGGTGTAATTGTGCGTCCATGCTCGAAACTTTCCGTCAGCGCGATGAGGAAATTGCCTGTGGGCTTGGAAGTGGTGCGTTGCTGTGCTGTTTTTAGTTTGTTTAGATCACGCGCCTGCGATGTGTGTAGGTCATTGGCTGAGTAAGCTGCATCTAGCAAGGGTTGTTCTGACGAAATGCGTTCAGGTATTATGTCATCATGCGTACAGGCTGACATGAAACAGCCAAGCAGAATAAATTTGATAACATGGTGGCTCAATCGAGAGGTCACTGCTGTAAGCTTCAAGTCTGAAACATTCGTCATTCCTAGAGACAAAACATTGCAAGATGACGATCCAGACACGAGATGAAACCGCGAGGCCTCGCAAACTGACCATGTGGAAATGCCTTTGTTCAATGAAATGTATCCTTTAAGTGCATTCATCGTACAATGTTTCATGAGCGCATGCCCAAGCGTACCATCTCCGTTATGGGCTCAACAAAATAGGATAATGGTGTTCGAACCACATCCTTTGCAAAAAAGACCTCAACCGGAATGCCTGGAGTAATTTCAAACGTGCTCAAACTCTGTAATCCTGCTGGCGGAATGGAGATAATAGCATTGTAGTAGTAGCGACCCGATTGGTCGTCATACGTTGCATCCGCATCAACGGACGCCAAAATGCCGGACACTTCTGGTGGATTGATTGGGTTTAACGTACCAAAGCGTAAATTGACTGGACGACCGTTGCGTAAATCATCGCGATCGGCTGGCTGAAACCGCGCTTCGATCTGAAGCGACGCATCGCTAGGGACAATATCAAACAGGCGCTCACCCGCACCAATCACTGCCCCCGGACCGGTAAAGGCCAAGTCAATCACCACACCATCCACAGGCACAACAACCTGTCGACGGAGTTCGCGGTCGTTTAGGGCGGCCAACTCTTGTTCCACCTCGTGCAAATTGGCTGCAACACTTACGAGATCGGAGGAGAGATCGGATCGAAACTGTAGCGCAATTTGCTCCCGTTCCAGTTTCACCTCTTCAATTTGACGTTCTAAAACGCCTTCATCCTCGTCAAGATTAGCCAGCTCGGTTTCAGAAATGGCCAAGAGGCGCCGCAGCTCATTGATACGACTGATATTCCCAAGACCGCGTTCCATGGCTTGTGCCTGGATACCGCTCTCCTCGCGCAGACTGTCAATCTCGCGCTTTTTTCCCAAGCGGCGCACGTCAATTGCCTCAATCTGCGCCTGTAAGAGAGACATGCGCGCCGCAACCAGCGCCATTTCGCCCAGATGCGTAGCGCGTCTATCGTCGAACAAAGCGACATTCAGCTCCCTGAGTGCAGAAGTAATGAACGTTCCCTCTTCAGCATTTTCGACGCGTTCGAAGATGAGTTCCTGCCGCCCATCCATGAGAGCCATGAGACGGTCTATATCTGCCAACAAACGCAATCGCTCGGTTTGGACCTTTCGCAACTGTGCGTCAGAGACAGCATCCGTGATCGTGATCGCAATGGTTCCAGCCTTGACCCACTCACCGTTGCGTACTTTGACGCTTTGCACAATCCCCCCTTCGAGATGTTCGACAGGGCGGCGATGATCTTCGACAACGACGATGCCATTGGCAGAAACGCCCTGAGCAAGTTGTGCTGTCGAGCCCCAATAGAGGAAATAGGAAAAACCGAAGAAAACCACTGCAAGGCAAAACAACACAAGAGGATCTTTGGTATATGCAGCAGAAAGAGCAATGGTTCTTTCAGTGCTTGAATTTGTACTTTGAATCGGGGTCGTCATCCGGCAGCCTTCTGTGCGGTATCTTGTTTTTTTGCCGCTTTTTTATGGGCTAAATAGGCAAAGATTTCGTCCCGTGCGCCGTATTTACTCTCCGTGCGGTCAAGATATAGCACATGATCGGCGAGCTTCAGAAGCTCTGGATCGTGGCTGGCAAAGATCGAAATCTTACCAGCGTCGCGACGTTGCGCCAAAATTTTTCCGACACTTTCACTGGCCTGGCGATCCAAGTTCGCTGTGGGTTCATCTAGAAGCAACAACAACGGGTCATCGTGTATGGCCCGCGCGAGCCCGACGATCTGCTTTTGGCCGGATGAAAACGTCGTCTCATCGACTTGCGTATTATATCCATCTTCCAGAGCTTCGATAAAGTCATTGCCATTTACCGCGCGGGCTGCGTCAAAGACGCTGTCTGGAGAGTTTGGATCGACACGGAAACGACCAATGTTTTCCAAGACGCTTCCGGGCAAGAGCTGGGTGTCCTGAGGCAGGTACCCAAAATGAACCGCCCGATCTTCATCACAAAAACTGTCGACAGGGCTAGTCCCGAATGTCACCACACCCGAACGCGGTTTAGACAGACCGGCGATGCAACGTAAAAGCGTGGTCTTGCCGACGCCGTTTTGCCCCATAATCGCGACAATGCCGCCAGCTTCAATCGAAAGGGTGGCATTTTGCAGCATCGGTTGGCGTTGCTTAGGATACGCCAGTGTTACATTTTCAAGACAGATTTGCGCCTTTGGCGCAGGCAGCTTTCCGCGCTCAGGCTGCGCTTCGATTATCTCAAGAAGATGTGCAAGCCGAGCCCCAGATTCACGAGCTGCGACAAAGCGACGCCAAATCGAAATCGACTGATCAATTGGTGCCAAAGCACGTGCCATAATCACCGAAGAGGCAATGATCGCGCCCGCCAGAAAACCCTCTTGGCTAATCGCCAGCCAGGCACCAACGCCGAGCAGCCCAAGCTGGACAACCAGACGAATGGCCCGCGCCATTCCTCCAATCACCCCAATCAAAGTCTGGCTATACAGTCCTTGTTCGATGGCTTGATCGCGGTGACGCTGCCAATTACGGTAAAATGGCGCGCCAATACCCATAGAGGCAACAGCATCAAATTGATTGAGGCAACGTTCTAGCATACTTTGCGCATGTGTCTCTGCGTTACCAATAATGCGGTTCGCACGCCGGGCCAGGACTTCACCCAGAAAGGCCAGCCCAAGGATAACGATTGTTGCCGCACAACCGATCCATCCCAACAAAGGATGCAGCAAGAAAAGAACCGCCAAAAACAACGGGGCAAGCAGGGCATCGTAAAAGGTATTGATCGACCCTGACGCAATAAAGGACGTCAACTGGCGCAGATCGTTTAGGTGCTGTAGGCGACTCTGGGTAGCTGTAAATGCGCTCTGTGCGTCACTTTCGGCCATATCACCAGTGAACGCCTGGCCCGACAAAACTGCGTGGTAAACATCATAACTCAGAAATTGACCAATTCGTTCGGCCATCATCGCAAGAATCCGGGAACGGGCAATTTCGGTGATCGCCAGAACCCCTAACAAGGCTGCTGAAATGACAGTGATGAACTGCAGGGTTTGCAGGGAACCAGTTTGCAAAATACGATTATAAATCGCCATCATGTAGAGGGGCAAGACGAACTGCAAGGCAGCTGCAATGACGGAAAACACGGCCAATAAGCCAACACCAGATCCGCAGCGCATTAAGAGTTTGAACAATAGTGTATTCCTACAAAAATCGTGTTCTGCAGCCGTAATAGGACACTATCGGTGTTCACCACCTGCAGATGGAATTAAAATAAACAAATTAACTATAGTTACTTAACTAGTATTTTGGAAAAAAACAGAAAGCCGCAGGTCTCCTTAGTGCAACCTCGGGCCTTACTCATATTCAGTTTCATATGTGGAAAGTTGATTAGACAGGGATGGTTAAAATTCCGTTCAAATTCTCTTGACATCTGAAAACTGAATGGCGTTACCTTACCTCATATTGCGCCTCAATTGACTATGCACTCAAATATAAGGCTCGCAAATAGATCCAGGCTAAAGGCCCAAGTTTCCTCATGCCGTATAAGGCCGTCGATTGGGGCCTGATGTACTGAACAACTTTATGTTTAATCTTCGCTATCAACCTTTTTGGATCCTTGCGTTTCTATGGGTGATTTAATGCGGCGTTCATACCTATGCAGCATTCATGACTGAGATAATATTGGATTTCAGCAGGTGAATATTATGAAAAGTCAGTTACTTATGCGTGCGCTTGGCCGTGCCAACACGCAGCCTTTGATGGTGGGCTCTGCCGCAGCATTGATCTGGTCGCTGAGCGGGCGGCAGGCGCAGGCGCAGGCGGAACTGGCCCAGATTACGTCTTATGACCTGCT
>CANMPP010000019.1:0-2500 GCA_947499735.1 uncultured Pelagimonas sp. | reverse complement strand
TGAAAAAGGTCGGGATGAGGTGTGCCTAGGGGTGAAAGGCCAATCAAACTCGGAGATAGCTGGTTCTCCGCGAAATCTATTTAGGTAGAGCGTCATCCGAATACCCCGGGGGGTAGAGCACTGGATGGGTAATGGGGCCCCACAGGCTTACTGATCCTAACCAAACTCCGAATACCCGGGAGTACTAGATGGCAGACACACTGCGGATGCTAACGTCCGTAGTGGAGAGGGAAACAACCCTGACCTACGACTAAGGCCCCTAATTCATGGCTAAGTGGGAAAGCAAGTGGGACGTCCAAAACAACCAGGAGGTTGGCTTAGAAGCAGCCATCCTTTAAAGATAGCGTAACAGCTCACTGGTCTAAATAAGATGTCCTGCGGCGAAGATGTAACGGGGCTCAAGCCATGAGCCGAAGTCTAGGATGCATTTATTGCATGGTAGCGGAGCGTAGTGTGAAATAGCTTCAGACCTCTTTAGTCTTTCTCAGGAAAGACATTAGAGGTCGAGAAGCTTTCGATGAAGCCGGGCTGTAAGGCATCCGGTGGAGAGATCACTAGCGAGAATGATGACATGAGTAGCGACAAAGAGTGTGAGAGACACTCTCGCCGAAAGTCCAAGGGTTCCTGCTTAAAGCTAATCTGAGCAGGGTAAGCCGGCCCCTAAGGCGAGGCCGAAAGGCGTAGTCGATGGGAACTAGGTTAATATTCCTAGGCCGTGTGGTGGTGACGGATTGTGGCGACGTATGGTCCTTATCGGATTGGGCCATATTCAAGACAGTCCCTGGAAATAGCCCCACTTTTAGACCGTACCCTAAACCGACACAGGTGGACTGGTAGAGCATACCAAGGCGCTTGAGAGAACTATGTTGAAGGAACTCGGCAAAATACCTCCGTAAGTTCGCGAGAAGGAGGCCCGGCATATGACTGCCGGGGGCACAAACCAGGGGGTGGCGACTGTTTATTAAAAACACAGGGCTCTGCGAAGTCGCAAGACGACGTATAGGGTCTGACGCCTGCCCGGTGCCTGAAGGTTAAAAGGAGGGGTGAGAGCTCTGAATTGAAGCCCAGGTAAACGGCGGCCGTAACTATAACGGTCCTAAGGTAGCGAAATTCCTTGTCGGGTAAGTTCCGACCTGCACGAATGGCGTAACGACTTCCCCGCTGTCTCCAACATAGACTCAGCGAAATTGAATTGCCTGTCAAGATGCAGGCTTCCCGCGGTTAGACGGAAAGACCCCGTGCACCTTCACTACAGCTTCGCACTGGCATTAGGCCGAGCATGTGCAGGATAGGTGGTAGGCTTTGAAACCAGAACGCCAGTTCTGGTGGAGCCTCCCTTGAGATACCACCCCTGCTCTGCTTGATGTCTAACCGCGATCCGTTATCCGGATCCGGGACCCTGCGTGGCGGGTAGTTTGACTGGGGCGGTCGCCTCCTAAAGCGTAACGGAGGCGCGCGAAGGTTGGCTCAGAGCGGTCGGAAATCGCTCGTTGAGTGCAATGGCAGAAGCCAGCCTGACTGCAAGACTGACAAGTCGAGCAGAGACGAAAGTCGGCCATAGTGATCCGGTGGTCCCAAGTGGGAGGGCCATCGCTCAACGGATAAAAGGTACGCCGGGGATAACAGGCTGATACTGCCCAAGAGTCCATATCGACGGCAGTGTTTGGCACCTCGATGTCGGCTCATCTCATCCTGGGGCTGGAGCAGGTCCCAAGGGTATGGCTGTTCGCCATTTAAAGAGGTACGTGAGCTGGGTTTAGAACGTCGTGAGACAGTTCGGTCCCTATCTGCCGTGGGTGTAGGATACTTGAGAGGAGTTGACCCTAGTACGAGAGGACCGGGTTGAACGATCCACTGGTGGACCAGTTGTTATGCCAATAGCAGTGCTGGGTAGCTATGATCGGAAAGGATAACCGCTGAAGGCATCTAAGCGGGAAGCCCCCCTCAAAACAAGGTATCCCTGAGGACCGTGGAAGACCACCACGTCAATAGGCCGGAGATGTAAGTGTAGCAATACATTCAGTTGACCGGTACTAATCGTCCAATAGGCTTGATTTGATCCAGTAACAGCAAGACTGCTTACTATCAAAATCATCAGCATACACACACCAACACTAGACTAGACAACATCGAAAGAGTTGATTGATATTCGCTATGTGCTTTGGAAAAGTGCAGCAACAGGTGATCGCTTCGCGACACCTTGCCTGCTGCCAATACCAAATCGCAAAGCGATTTGGTATTTATTCGGTTTGGTGGTCATAGCGCAAGCAATACACACGGATCCATCCCGAACCCGAACGTTAAGTGCTGCCGCGCCAATGGTACTGCGTCTTAAGACGTGGGAGAGTAGGTCACCGCCAAACCTAATAAATACCAAATATCTCTAAAACGATCAAAAACCCCAAATATAAACATACACTAAATAATCTAATCCACACTCGTTGACACGATACAACAATACGTGGAAACAAGACACGTGTTTGAAGCTTCCAATAGAAAG
>CANMPP010000018.1 GCA_947499735.1 uncultured Pelagimonas sp. | reverse complement strand
GGCGAAAAACGCATTCTGTCCATGAGCCATAACGTAAACGTAAACGCAGAACTGACCGAGCGCGGCTTTCACGTCACTGCCGTGGACTATGACATGTTCGCATCAGGTGGTGGCGGCGTTCATTGCTCATGCCACGAACTACACAGGGAAATAGAAGAATAACCTCATAAAAAACCATTCACGTCCCAACAAGGAAGTATTTTATATGTCTAGTAATTTCACTGATAACTGGAACAGACGCCGGTTGCTCAAAGCAGGTGCATCCATTTCTTTTGGTGCCGCTGCCAGTGGGCTGATTTTACCAACAATGGCAGCAGCTTCAACGCCGACAACTGGCGGTCGTTTCCGTTATGCTGTTGTCGGAGCTGCAATCTCTGACAGTCTGGACCCTGCGATTTACGCAGATATTGCACCGGGGATCATGGGCTGGCAAAGCCGTAACAATTTGGTTGAAATTGACGCAGAAAACCGCGTCGTGCCAGAATTGGCAGAAACCGTTGTTGCCATGGACGGTGGCAAGAAGTGGGTTTTGAAACTGCGCAAAGGCGTTGAATTTCACAACGGGAAAACCTTCAAGTCTGAAGATGTGATTTACACATTGGGCCGCCACATCGGCGAAAAATCAACCTCTGCCGTGAAGCCGTTCTTTGAATCTGTGACAGATATGACTGCAGACGACGACTATACCGTTGTGATAACTTTGGAAGCCCCGAACGCTGATTTTCCGTATTACCTAGCGGATTATCACCTGCAAATTGTCCCGGCAGGTACCACAGACTTTAGCGACGGCATGGGCACGGGCGCTTACGTCATGGATAGCTTTGAACCCGGCATTCGTTGCACTGGCACACGCAATCCTAACTATTGGAAAGCGGGACACGGCAACTTTGATGAGGTGGAGTGCCTTGCCATTTCTGATTCAACAGCGCGCGTGAATGCGTTGATGACAGGCGAAGCCGACGCAATCATGTTTGTTGACACGAAAGTGGTTGATCGCTTGTCCAATATGAACGGCATGCAAGTGATTGAGGCCGAAAGCGGCACGCATATGACCTTACCGATGAATGTAACCGCGGCCCCCTATGACAACAATGACGTCCGTTTGGCGCTAAAACACGCAATCAATCGCGAGCAGTTGGTTGAAACAATTTTGCGTGGTCACGGGACAGTCGCAAACGACCACCCTATTGCTTCGACAAGCCCGTATTTCAACGATCAGTTGGAACAACGTCAGTATGACCCGGAAAAAGCCAAGTTCCACCTTAAAAAGGCGGGTGTGGATACACTTGAAGTAACGCTGAGCTCGTCCGACACAATCTTGGGCTATGGGAATGATGTTGCTGTTTTGGTCAAGGAATCTGCGGCCGCAGCGGACATCGGTGTCACCGTCCAACAAGAACCGGCAGATGGCTATTGGTCCAATGTTTGGCAAAAGAAGCCGTGGGTCCAAAGCTACTATCTGACACGTCCAACGCCTGACAGCATATTCTCATTGGCCTATCGTGGCGGCGCTGCCTGGAATGAAACATTCTGGGGGAATGACCGCTTTGATACGTTGTTAGAGCAAGGTCGTGCCGAGGTGGACGAAACTTTGCGCAAGGAAATTTACAGCGAGATGCAAACCATCGTCAGCAACGAAGGTGGTTCTGTCATTCCTTTCTTTGCCTCTGTTCTGGATGCGGCAAGTGACAAAGTCGGCACAGGAAAGGTCTCGGGCCTATCCAATCTCGACGGCGGACGTGCGGCAGAACGCTGGTGGTTTTCTGTTTAACGACTAAAGCTGACATAGGGGCCCGATCAACGCGGGCCTCATATCCTCTTTCATACATCAATCACGCCCTTAACCGTGACTGTTTGCACCTCCTTCTTCAGCCATGGCCCGGAGGCTACCGATGCACCTTCTTGTTACCCTAATCTTACAAAGGATCGGCCTTGGGGTTGTGACTCTTTTCGGAATTTCTCTGATGATCTTCTTTGCGATGGAGATATTGCCCGGCGATCTGGCACAAGAAACTTTAGGCCAATCGGCAACCCCTGAGGCCGTGGCCGCGCTGCGTGCTGAGTTGGGTCTGGATCAACCTGCCATCACGCGCTTTTTCCAGTGGTTCAGCGGTATCTTGCATGGCGATTTGGGGACGTCTTTGGCGAATAAACGCGACATTTCCGAACTATTGGTCAGCCGTTTCAAGAACACACTAGCGCTTGCGTCCTATTCTGCGGTGATAGCTGTGCCAGTGGCGGTCACATTGGGTTTGCTGGCCGCATTGTATCGTGGTTCCATCTTTGACCGAACTGTGAATGTCCTCTCTCTTTCTGCCGTCTCATTGCCAGAATTTTTTATTGCCTACCTGTTGATCTTTTTTCTCTCGGCCAAGTTTGGGCTTTTTCCATCTATCTCAAACGTCAGTGCTGACACTTCCTTTTCGGAATATATGCATCGCGCGTTTTTACCCGCTTTGACTATGGCTTTGGTCGTGACGGCCCATATGATGCGTATGACGCGTGCTGCGATTATCAATCTTTTGGCGTCTCCCTATATCGCAATGGCGCGCCTCAAAGGTGCCAGCCCCATGCGCATTATTCTGATACATGCTTTGCCGAATGCGCTGGCCCCTATCATTAATGTCGTGAGCCTAAACCTTGCCTATCTCATCACCGGAGTTGTCCTGGTCGAGATTGTCTTTGTCTATCCAGGCTTGGGTCAATTGATCGTGGATAGCGTTTCAAAACGCGATATCCCCGTCGTCCAAGCGACCTGTCTGGTGTTTGCGACTGTTTATATCACGCTCAATCTGACGGCCGATGTTCTCTCGATTGCGACGAACCCGCGCCTGATGCACCGCAAATAGGACCTAATTATGTGGGAAGAGTTTAAGAAGGCGCCCCTGTCAGCTTGGTTCGGCATGTTGATGATATTATGCTACCTTGTGCTGATGGTTTTCGCCGATCTTATCGCGCCATATAGTGAGACCGAAGTGGTGTCTTTTCAATATGCGCCATGGAGCAGTGAGTTCCTGTTAGGGACCGACAACTTGGGGCGTGATATGCTATCGCGCCTGATCTTTGCTGCGCGTAATACTGTTGGCATTGCTATACTGACAACGATCCTTGCATTTACTCTTGGTGGTGCGCTGGGATTGCTGGCTGCCACCATTGGAGGGTGGCTGGATCAAATCCTATCACGGTTGGTTGAAATGCTAATGGGGGTTCCCGCATTGATCCTCGCCCTGTTGTTATTAACAGTGTTTGGAACGGGCGTCGTCAGTCTCATTTGTGTGATTGCGGTCATTGACGCTACGCGTGTCTACAGGTTGACGCGTTCTGTCGCGATGAATGTGGTTGTGATGGAATTTGTCGATGCTGCGCGGTTGCGCGGTGAGCGCATGGGCTGGATCATGCGCAGGGAGATTTTGCCCAACATCATGCCACCCCTTGTTGCCGAATTCGGTCTGCGGTTTTGTTTTGTGTTCCTGACCATTTCTGCGCTGTCCTTTTTGGGGCTGGGTGTGCAACCACCCACGGCTGACTGGGGTTCAATGGTCCGCGATAATGCGACGTTGATTTCGTTCGGCGACATTACCCCGTTGTTGCCTGCTGCAGCGATCGGCCTTTTGACGATCTCCATAAATTTCATTGTGGATTGGATGTTGCACCGCACATCTGGCCTAAAAGACTAAGGGGCGAGATCATGGAAAACCTGCTGTCGATCAAAGATCTGAAAATCGAGGGGCTATCGGATGGCAAATGGTCTGAAATTGTTCATGGTATCAGTCTGGATGTAAAACCGGGCGAGGTCGTTGGTCTGATCGGGGAAAGCGGAGCAGGCAAATCCACCATCGGTCTGGCCGCCATGGGTTATACCCGCGATGGGTGTCGGATCTCGGGAGGCAGTGTTAATTTTGATGGCAAAGAGCTGACAAAAATTGACCGCAAACCCCACCAAGACCTTTTGGGCCGACGTATCGCCTATGTCGCACAATCGGCTGCCGCCTCTTTCAATCCTGCTCATAAGATCATCGACCAATACACTGAAGGCCCCGCTATTCACAAAGTAATGGCCCGCAAGCAGGCGCAGCTAGAGGCGATTGAGTTGTTCGAGACATTGCAGCTGCCCAATCCCGCCACCATCGGTTTTCGCTATCCCCATCAGGTTTCAGGCGGGCAATTGCAGCGGGCGATTACAGCAATGGCGATGTCCTGCAAACCGGATTTAATTATCTTTGATGAGCCGACAACGGCACTGGATGTTACCACCCAGATCGAAGTCCTAGCCGCCATTCGCGATGTAGTGACCATGCTCAACACAGCTGCAATTTACATCACCCATGATCTGGCAGTCGTTGCGCAAATGGCGGACCGTATCAAAGTTTTGCGCCGTGGGCATGAGGTCGAGGAAGCTGAGACCAAGACCATGCTGAACGCCCCCAAAGAAGAATATACAAAATCACTTTGGGCGGTACGGGCATTTAAAACCCCCGCAAAACCAAAGATCACCGAGGGCGCGTATCCCATTCTATCTGTTCAGAATGTAACAGCTGCTTATGGAACAGAGATCGTTTTGGACGATGTTTCTTTTGATATACACAAAGGCCGGACCGTTGCAGTCGTTGGGGAGTCGGGATCGGGTAAATCCACCACAGCCAAAGTGATTACAGGGCTCTTGCCACAAAAGCACGGCAAGGTTCTGTATGAGGGTGCTTTACTTGAGGCCTCGTTCAAAACACGAAATCAGCATCATCTGAAAAACATTCAGATGATTTTTCAGATGGCAGATACGGCCCTAAACCCAAGGCAGACAATCGGTGAGATTATTCAGCGCCCGATAGAGTTTTATCTGCACCTTTCGCCAAAAGCTGCAAAAGAGCGCGCTTGCGATATTCTGAATGAGCTGGAGTTAGAGCCATCTCAATATCTACATCGTTCCCCGTCCGAACTGTCGGGAGGGCAAAAACAACGGGTGGGAATTGGCCGCGCCCTTGCTGCCGAACCACAGCTGATCATTTGCGATGAGGTAACTTCGGCGCTAGACCAATTGGTCGCCGAAGGCATTCTAAAACTGTTGGACAAGGTGCAGCAAACCTTTGGTCTGTCGTATATGTTTATCACCCATGATCTGGAAACCGTGCGTGCGATCTCAGATGAGGTTGTGATTATGCAGCGTGGCAAAGTCGTTGAACAAGGTGCAACAACGAGCATTTTTTCGCCGCCCAATCATCCCTACACCGACCTGCTGCTTAGCTCTGTGCCAAAAATGAACCCTGATTGGCTAACACAGCTTTTGAAGCAACGCGCACAAAGCACTGCGGGTTAGAATTTCGCTCACAAATCGCCCCCAACCCTACGGAAAAACCTTTGGGGACGCAGATAATAATTACGCTTGAAAGGCACTATAATGGCTGAGTTTGGTCAAAACTTAAAAATAAACGAGGACCGCCTGTGGGACAGTCTGAATGATATGGCTAAGATTGGCCCCGGAGTGGCAGGTGGAAACAACCGCCAAGCCTTAACGGATGAAGATGCGCAAGGACGTGCCCAGTTTCAGGAATGGTGCGAAGACGCCGGCGGCACGATGAGCGTCGATAAGATGGGCAATATGTTTGCTTTCTATCCCGGCACAGACCCCAATGCCCTACCTGTCTACGTTGGATCACATTTGGATACACAACCAACTGGTGGCAAATATGACGGCGTTCTTGGGGTAATGGGCGGCTTGGAAATGGTCCGCACCCTGAAAGACCTAGATATAAAGACCAAACACCCCATTGTTGTGGTCAATTGGACCAACGAAGAAGGCACCCGCTTTGCTCCGGCGATGATTTCATCCGGTGTTTTCGCAGGGGTTCACTCGATGGACTGGGCCTATGATCAACAAGACGCTGACGGCAAGACTTTTGGAGATGAGCTGAAGAGGATCGGGTGGTGTGGCAGCGAAGAACCGGGTGCGCGCAAGATGCATGCCTATTTTGAGTTGCACATCGAACAAGGCCCCATCCTAGAAGCACAGAACACCGACATTGGCGTGGTCACTCACGGCCAAGGTCTACGCTGGGTCGAAGTGACCATCACCGGCAAAGACGCACACACGGGATCAACCCCAATGCCAATGCGCCACAATGCTGGGCTGGGCATGGCCAAGGTTCTACAACGCGTTGATGAAATCGCTTGGGATCACGGACCGCATGCGGTCGGTGCGGCCGGTAAAATTGATGTATTTCCGAACTCACGGAATGTCATCCCAGGCAAGGTCGTGTTCACAGTCGACTTCCGGAGCCCCGATAATGGAACCATCACCTCAATGGTCGAGCGCCTGCAACGCGAAAGCCGAGAGATCTGTCGTGAGTTAGGGCTGAACATCTCATTCGAGCAAACCGGCGGTTTTGACCCTGTCAAATTCGACGAAACGCTGGTGGATAGAGTTCGCGACGCTGCAACCCAACTAGACCTAACGCATGTCGATATTATTTCCGGCGCTGGTCACGATGCTTGTTGGGTCAGTCACATTGCACCGACGGCAATGATCATGTGCCCCTGTGTGGACGGCCTGAGCCACAATGAAGCAGAAGAGATCTCGAAGGAGTGGGCCGCCGCTGGCAGCAATGTACTGCTGCACGCTGTGTTGAAAACGGCGATTATCGACACAAACATCAACGATGTGCGACCGCAGCTAGTACAGCCCGAGTGATCTTTGAATGGAGGCACCGCGTTTCACGCGCAGCGTGGTGCTCCCCTTTTACAAATTTGTTGGAACAGACCAATCAGGGTCTGAAAACCAATGTAATCGCTGATAGCGGGCTCTTGTGTGTCGCTATAATGTGAATTCAGAATATCGCTGCAATAACCACGCTTCCAACGCAGGTATCGCGGGGTTTCGTCCGGTAATCGCAGGGGTGACGATAAAGTACGGATGGACTGCGGGAATGGCGAGTGAGGAAATCCGAACCAAGCGCCCTTCTTGGAGATCAAATTGTACGGTCGCATTGTCAGCCATCGCAATGCCAATGCCTGCTCGGGCCGCTTGCAGTGACATTTGGGCGCTATCAAAGGTTATGCCGCGTCCTAGGTACGGGTTGTTTACGCCCGCGTTGGCGAACCACCTAACCCAAGTTTCTTCGCTGGAATCATGCAACAATCGTTGGCTAAGAATCTCATTTGGTGTTGGCTTCAAACTGGTGTTGGTTAGCAGTTTTGGGCTGCATACTGGAAAGAACTCAGCGTGCCCAAGCAAATTTACCACTTTTCCGGCATGGGTCGCACTTCCATAAGTGATCGCAAGGTCGACGTCTTTAATGACAACTTTATCCTTCCAGTTGTGGGTAAACAATTTGACGCCAATTTTGTCATAGGTCTCTAGAAATTCGCCTAAGATATGTGTCAGCCAGTTAGCTCCCAAACCTGGCACACAAGACACGGTAAGATCCCCTGTGATTTCGCCGGCTGAAACCTCGTTGGTCGCCTTCGAGAGAATATCAAGTGAGTGACTAACAGAGCCATATAGAATTTCACCCTTTGAGTTCAAACGCATAGGTTTAAAGCTCCGATCGAACAATTCGACCTCAAGCAATCTCTCAAGGTTGGATATTTGAAGGCTGATCGCGCTATGCGTCACTCCCAACTCATCAGCAGCTTGCTTAATGTTTTTGTGCCGTACCATTGCATCAAAAACGCGCAAGGCGTTCAAAGGCAGTTGCCGGCGGTTGATTTTCATTAACGGCCCCCCTCAGCGTATCCAATAAGCACATTACAATATCATTGTTAGTTTATATAACATTGAGTGCGAGAATTAGTCAATATCATATATCAAACTCACATGTTAATATTTCTCAAAGCGTTTAGATCACCTCCGGATCCACAAGGATGCCGGTCTGCCCCTGAGGAATACTGACATGAGCACTG
>CANMPP010000017.1 GCA_947499735.1 uncultured Pelagimonas sp. | reverse complement strand
GCGCTTTTTCCGATTGAGGTGCTGATGGAGACGTTGTTTGCGTCGCCGCCAGAGGTGAGCCAGGAGGCGAAGGCGGAGGCTAGGGTGACGTTGGTGAGGGCTTCGGATTCGCTCAGGCCCGTGGCCAGCGGGTCGGTGCCTGCATATAAGCTTTGTGCGACGGCGGATGCGGCGCCGGAGGCGCAGGTGGAGCCCAGCAATTCGCCGCTCACACAGCCAGTGATCCCGTGCATTAGGGCGTGTTCGAAGGAGCCCTCGTCTAACCCCAGCTCGCCGATTTCAAACTGCACATCCGCCATGGCCGCATTGACCACGCTGCTGGCCATGGCGCTGGTGAAGCCATCCACAAAATCGGTGCCATAAAAGGCTGAATCAATGCTGGTGGAGACAAAGCTTTTGACCGAGCCCTCAAACAACCCCTGAATGCTGAGATTGCCATTGCCAAAGCCAAGGAAAGACGTGTCGTCCAACCCGTTGGCAAAATCCGAGAACAGGCCGCCAGAATATTCCGTACCCCCCGCAACTCCAAGGGCTGCATCGACAGGTTGCAGCGTGCCCATCAAGGTATCCGTGCCTGCTTTGGTCAGGCCCGCGGTCACGCCTGCGATCGCCGCATCCTCTAGGATTTGGCCAAGATCAAATTCGCCCGAGACAATCCCGTCCAGAGATCCGATCATGGCCGAGTTAACGGCTGCCCCCACCGCTGTGGCGACCCAGCCTGAGGCGCCTAAAACGGACGTGGCAAACGTGGTGCCCACACCAGTAGAGGAGAGGGCAATCGCCAGCATGGCTTTGAACGCGGGCGAGAGGGCCGTTGTGGAGTCAAAGTCATAGTCATAGACCAGATCCTGCGTGAGCAGGGTCACCCCTTCGAGCGCGAGCAGCTCTTCTGGGTAAACGGATGCGGCCTCTGGCAGGGTGACGGCCTCGGATTCATAGAGGGTCAGTGTGGTTGTGCCGCCGACCGATATGTTCAGGTCACCCCCGGCCTCAAAGCTGGCATAGCTGGCGGTTTCCTTGGTTTCGCTTTCGGTCTCTGTGGTGGACAGGACCGCGCCATTGTTGCTTTCAAACCGGTAGCTTTGGGTCGTGGACAGCGCCGCCGACACGCTGAGATCGCCCCCGACATCCAGCGTTAGCGTGCTGCCCGCAGACAGCTGCGTGCCGATCAGGGTCGTGTCGCCAGCTGAGACCAGTGTCAGGTCCATATTGGCCCGGACATCTGTGGCATTGGCGATCTGCTCGGACAGGGAATTCTGACTGCTGGACGAGATCAGCCCAAAGAAGGATGAGCTGGATGAGCTGGAGGATGTGGTGATCACATCCGTTGTGGTGCCTGCATAGATCTGACCCGATAGCGCGGCGAGCGTGACAGTGTCGGTGTCCGATGCAATCTCAGATCCATAAGTGATCAGGTTGCCCGCAGAGGTGATGATTTCAACATCGCTGCCAGAGGCAATTGTGACGCCCTGATAGGTGGTCGCAGAGCTGGAGGACGAGCTGGATTTCTTGGAAAAGCCCATAAACCCAGAGGAGGAGCTGTGGGTTTCCGAGATCTCGCTATCCGCAACCGCCAACAGTTCAACCGTATCTGTCGCCGTGATAGAGGTTGCCCCACCTGCGGTGATATCCGTGCCCCATAGCGTCGCCGATCCTCCGGCCGTGGCGGTAAAGTCGCCCCCCGCGGTCAGGCTTGTGACCAGCTGAGTTGTGGAAGCAAAGGTGCTGCCATTGGAGGCTGATCCGGTTTCTTGCGAGACGGTGTTCTGCACCGCCTCCAGCGTCAGGTCATTGCCTGCACTTAGGGTCAGGTCGAGGCCTGCGGTTGCCATCAGGCCTGCCAGCGTAACGTCGCCCCCGCCAGAAATGATCAGATTGCCGCCGGCTGCGATGTCGGACAGGGTTTGTGTGGTTTCGCTGCGCGTGTCTGTCGAGCCTGCATATGAATCATGCAGCACCATGCCTGTATCGGTGGAATAGACGGCAAAATCTGACACGGCGGATATGTCGATATCCCCAAGTGCGGTCAGCGATACATCCCCCACCGCGCTGATGTTCAGCGCCGCCGCCGTGATTGCCCCCATCGCCGCCAGCGTGACATTTGATCCCGACAGGCTGGCATTGGACAGATCGATGTCCCCATCTGCGCTTAACGTCACATCCCCATCTGTGGCCGTGAATGTGCCGCCGCCAGAGATATTGCTTGCCACGATGGTCAGAGATCCGTCGCTTGTGTCGGTTTCAAGACTGGGCAGCTCGGTCGTCAGCAGACCATTGGTGCCCAAAGACAGCGTGTCCTCGTCGCCAATCAGGTCATAATCCGGGCGTAGGGCCGTCTCAGAGGCTAGATTGGCCAGAATAGTGGCCGTATCGATCGTGTCCGGCAGATTGATAGATGTCGCGACTTTGGCTTGGTTGATGACCAGCTCATCGCGGAACTGCATGCGATCCACATCCATAAAATAATTGGATGTCAGGAAAGTATCCAGATCTTGGAACGCCTCATCGGCACCGGCAATTTCCAGGATCTCATCGGAGAGAAGGTTTGCAACCGTGTCCACCGTCGCTGACGCTTCGATGCCATCGAGGGCACCAAATGTGATATCCAGTGATGCGATCCCGGATGCGGTGACTGCGGTGGCCCCACTGGTCAGGACGCTACTATCAAAGCTTTGCGCGGCATCCAGTCCCGAACTGACAACTCCCCCGGTTTGGTCATTGCGGCGGGCCGTGGATATGTTGGCGATATTCCCGCCAATGTCCTGACCGGACAGCGAGATAGGCGTGCTTAGAACCGATACAGTGGGCGCAGCCCGAGACGCGGCAGAGACATATGTCGACACAGACGTATCACTGACGCTGTTTGACCCAGAAGTCAGATCCCCAGTATTGGTCACATCCCCAGATGTAACATTGATAGACCCACCAGCCGTAATCGTGCCGTCCCAGGAACTGGAGTTGCTGGCATTGGTTTTGATAGAGCCGATATTGAAGGTGACTACTGTGTGCCAGTCGCCACCCATTGCCGAGTCTGAACCTGTTTCATATTCGTCCTCACCAACACTCCAATCTCTGGAATATTCCGCCAGATCTGATGTGTATGTCTCATTCTCAAATGTACTGGCACTGATTTGGACCTTGCCTTGCACGTCAATGGTCGCGCCTGAATTGGCAAATGAGTTTGTGGTGACGGAAAGGCTATCCGCGACGACCGATGCAACCGCCCCGGTGACTTCGACCAACGTGCCTTCTGTCCAAGTGATTGTTCCACTTGAACCATCTGTCGAATTGCCCGTGAACTGACTGCCGCAACTCGCCCCGCCATTGTATTTGCCTCCTGGGTCACTTATTTCACAAGAAGAAAGCGCAGTCGGGGTGTCTATGACCTCTTCGACAGTGTCATATTCGTTTGAGTAGGTGCAATCGGTTTCCCCATGCTGGTTTTCGCGACAATCGGCTACACGCGTTGCATATTCTCCAACCGAAGTTGCTTCACCCGACACCGTATCGGACACGGTCACGTCTAGGAATTCATTCCTGAACGCGTCGGCTTCGATGGAGAGGGTTCCGCCGGCTTCGATGAGGCCAGATTGGTTTAGGACATCGCCGCTGGCATGTAGGATCATGTCATCGCCGGCGATCAACTGGCTTTCGCTATTGGTGATCGTGCCGCCAGATTGCAGGGCCAGTCGGCCAGAGGATTTGATCACGCCGTAATTGGTGATCGAGCCGCCCAAATCCAGCGAAACATCGTCTGAGAACAGCAATTGTTCGGATGAGGCGATGGTCAGACTGCCGGTATCAACCTGGAACTCCAAACTGCCCGAGGTCAGGATCTGGTCAAAGGTATCAACCGATAGCCCACCCGCGACAGAGGCGGCGATAAAGACCAATTCATCACTGGCACCAACAATGCCAGCCGCGCCCAGATTGATCTGGCCATCTGCCGCAAACCGCGTGCGCGCCGCATTTAACAGACCCGAATTGCTGGCCGCACCACCCACGTCAATCGCTAAAGCATCAGTCGCGATGATCGAACCCGCATTGGTAAAGCCATTGTTGATCGTCAGCGTGATATCATTTGTGGACTCAATCAAACCCGCTTGAGAGTTCACAAAACTGTTCGCCTCTGCCGATAAGGCGGCCGAGACGATGCGGTTTTTATTGGTGATTGATGTGGCACCAATGTCTAGGGCTGCGGATCCATAGACCGTGCCTGTGTTTAGAAAGCTGCCAGTGGTCGCCGCGATCTCAACACTGGCAATTGCGCCTGCATTGGTGAACGATCCGGACTGCACGTCCACATCATTGGCGATGATCAGGCCCGAGGCCGTGTTCTGGAACGCACCCCTCAGATCTGCCGTGACCGTATCCGCATACAGCGTGCCGGAGTTTTTGAGAACCGTGGCGTCGATATCGATCAATGTCGCATCTTCACCGCCAATGACAGCGCCGCTTTCCACGATCAGACTGGCCGCAGTGAAGGACAGGTCGCTGCTGGTTGACAGCGTGCCCGACAATGTCAGATCCGCGTAGTGTGCGGCAAGGGTGACGCGATTGGCGGACACATCCCCATCCATGTCCAAAGAAGTGCCTGTCAGCTGCAGGTCAAACACATCCAATGCAGTGGTCGTTCCGCCCAAAGACGCCGTGCCCGCATTGAAGGTGACAGTATCCGCGCCAATTTGCGATGCGTCTGACAAGGTCAGGGTCGATGTGGTCAGGTTAAGCTGGTCAACCGCCGTCAGAATACCGTGGTTTTGGAGGTGACCCACCGCATAGACCGATAGCTGATCCGTCGACACGTCCCCGGAATTGTAAAAATCCCCTGTCACATCGACGGAAAGCGTATCCGCAGATATCACGCCCGCATTGGTAAAATCCGCCGCATCGATCGAAGATAGGCCCGCCAGAACATACCCGTCCGACGTCACATCCACGGATGCACCGGCGGTCAGGGACAGGTCATTCGAGGCCACGACTGTGCCGCCGATATCGATATCTGTTTGCGCTGTGACGTCAATCTCGCGGGACAAGACAACGCCGCCCAAAACCACGCCTGCATCAGATGCATTGGCCGTCAAACCGCCCGTAGCGATCAGCTCGCCACCCAAGGTGATACTGGCCGCATCAATCGCGATATCTGGCCCGTATAAGATTGATGTAGATGTCGTGCTGACCTGGCCATTGGCGTCTAGGTCAATGCCTGTCTGTGCGACCAACGTGCTGTCGATGGATAAATCCGTGGCCGCGCTGATGTCCAGATCTTCGCCGCGCATATCCGCGCTCAAAGCGATCTCACCACTGCGTGCAGTCACCGCCACACCGCCCGTGGCGGAGACAAGTCCTGCAAGCGTAATGCTATCGGCCTCAATATTGGCATCAGATCCGTAGAGTTCAAAGCTGAGCGTGCTGGCGAAAGCATCGCCCGCCATAAGGTCTACTGCATCTGTGCCACTTAGAATGCCCGATAGGGACAGGGACTGATCTGCCGAGATCTGCACTGTGCCTGCGACACCCGTCCCCCCAAACGAAAGATCCCCCGAGAAGGCATCAAACGACAATACAGTATCCGCAACATAGATCCCGGAGAGATCCAGCGCCTGCGCGGAGACATGGATAGAGTTCGCAAAAAGCTCGGAATTGCTGCCCGATAAGATCGCAACACCTGCATCAAGCCCGGCAGCCCCATTGCTCTGGATCTTGGCGTTGTGTTCTAGGTTACCCGCCGCGCTCAATGTCACATCACCCGCAATGATCGACCCCGATGCCACCAGATCGCCGCTATCGCTCTGGATCAACAGATCCCCCGCTGCGGTGATGTCACCGGCCGTGTCGATGGTGGCGGCGGTTGCGGTGAGGTCTGTGGTTGCCGAGATCGTTGCACCAGATCCCGTTGTAAACGCCCCATCTGCGCTGAGTTCGATATCGCTCAGCGAGGCCAAATCGCCCGTGATTGCCAGATCACCTGCGGCACTCAAAGCAACATCGCCTGCGATAATCGATCCGGCCGCGACGAAGTCATCTGCCTGCATCAGCAGATCACCTGCCGCAGATATCTCCGCTGCGGTAGCGATGGTCGTGGCGGTGGCCGTCAGATCGGTCGTCGCTGTGATCGTTGCGCCAGTCGCAGCTGTAATTGCATCACCCGCACCAACTGTGATGTCAGACAGCGAGGCCAGATCGCCGGAAAGGGTCAGGTCTTGCACCGCACTCAGGGTGACATCGCCTGCGATAATCGACCCCAATGCGACCAGATCACCGCTATCCGCTTGCATCCGCAAGTTGCCCGCGGCGGTGATATCTGCAGCGGTTGTGACCCTAGACGCAGTGGCGGTCAGATCAGTGGCTGCCGAGATCGTTGCACCCGCCGCAGCGGCCATCCATGACCCTGCGCTCATGCTGATATCGGACAAGGATATCAACGTGCCCGACAGATCCAGACGTGAAGAGGCCGCCAGCGTGATACCATCAGCAGACAAAACAGCATCCTCGGCAATCTCAACAGAGGATCCGGTTGACGTAATATCCAATGCGTCCTGTGCTGCAATCGTGGCAGCGATATTGACGATGCCCGTGCCCTGCAACTGGACCGCGCCGCCAGAGGCCGAGCCATCAAAGATCAAAGCGCCATCCGAGACCTGAATATCAATCAGGTCGTCGCCTTCCGAGGCAATGACCCCTTGCAGCACGGTTGGCCCTGAATTGCGAATATAGACCTTTTTGCTGGCCTGTATTTTGGCAGTGTTGGATGAGCTGTTGGAACTGGACGATCCCAGCGTCAATTGACCGCTGGCCGACAGGGCAATATCGCTGGAGGATGCCATCTCGCCCGAGATTTGCACGCCGACGCCCTTTTCCGTGGCGATCATCCGGATTGCATTGGCATACATCCCGCCCAAGGCCGCAACATCCACCGCCAAAGCGGGCGCTGCACCGCTGCCATTTTGCGGCGTCACACCATCGATCTCGCCCGTTTCTGGGTTGTAAGACCAATCATAAGAGATCTGATTGGCGCCCGCGATGATGTTCAACTCATCCCCGCGCATCTCGCCATAAATTTTAGCGGCCCGGGCCAGCACATCAACACGGCCCGTATCCGCCAAAGGGATCAGGTCAGAGGGGTTCAATCCGCCTTGCTTGATTGTGACCGTGCCCTGCGTGACATCAAAGCCAGATAGGCCCCCATTATTGGCGAATTCCGGGACACCTGTCGTCAGCGTCGTGCGGGACGTGTTGATGAAACCACAGCCATTACAGGTGATGCCATATTCATTGGCCAAAACCACATCAGCATCTTTGCCAGCAACCTCTAGAATGCCATTCAGAACGGTCTGATTGCCACCGACAACCTCACCAATCCAGATATCCGCCTCGTCCCCGATATCAAGATAGGGATTGCCTTCCACAACCCCAGCAACCGTGGTCTGGCTGTTCGTTGCAGAATTGTTGACAATGACATTCTCAGCTTCAAACGCGGTGAATGTATCATGACTAACACCGGCCGCATTGGGCGTCGCAATATTGATAACCGGCGTGCCATTTGCCGATGTATCCACCCGAGGCCGCACACCATTATCCGCCCCCTGAACAACAATCGTCTGTGCCTGAAGCAAAGCAGGATGCAGCGTCAAAACAACAACCAAAACCCACGAAAGGACCGATTTGAAAATACGAGCCACCATCAAGCCAACTCCAGTCCCAGCGAAAATGCGCAGGCGCAACGTCCAAAATAAAAGGGCAAAAAGCCCCCTCAAAGAGACATGCATGTCTGTCTTGGTGATGCGCTACTCAGCGATAGGTCAGGTCAAACCTGTGTTGTCAGCCTGCCGAACAAAACCGCCGCCCAGCAGAGAAACAAAACCACCAATCGCTATATAAAATCACCCAACACACATATCCCATTCACTGCGGAAACATTAATGAGCAGGCAATTCTTTTGAAGCAAAAACTCCCAAAGAGTTTCATAGAATTTGATACGTAAAAACATCCAAAACTGAGACAAACAAAACAGGACAAAGAAAC
>CANMPP010000016.1 GCA_947499735.1 uncultured Pelagimonas sp. | reverse complement strand
GTCTTGCCGTGGTCAACGTGACCAATCGTGCCAATGTTGCAGTGCGGCTTGCCGCGCTCAAACTTTTCCTTTGCCATCTCTTCAGATGCCTCACGTTATTTGAGGGCCCAATTGCCCGGTTCCATATCGCGCGCCGTTTATGGGGTTTGGAGCAGAAAATCAAGCCATGCGTCACATGCCACATACCCAGATTTGTCGATCTGACCACAGATTGTTGTCGTCACTGCAACAAAATGCCTATTCGGTCGCTGAATTTTCACCCGATTGGCTGGAATCTCCGGTCTGCTTTGGGTCAAGAATCGCCTCTTGAACCGTTTGCTCCACACTCCATTCTTGGGCTGTGAGCGGCGCAGGGCCGTCTGCGAATTCACCGCCGAACCATCCTTCTTCTGCCTGCATGCGCCGCAGCCATTGTTCGATGCGCAACGCCATATTGGAAGAGAGGTTTTTCATTTGCGTCTCTTTGCTTTGCGTCAAACCAGATCCAAGCAAAGTATTGGCCGAAGGGCTTTCCAAAACAGTCAGCAGTTGAGATTCTTCGTTCAACCGCACACCCGCCGCATCATCGCGCACCAGAACGCGCACAATCAGTGCGGATTTCGGGCTTATCACCAAAGGAATTCCGGGCGCGGCCAGCACGTAACCTTCGATACTGATGCCCAGATGATAAAACTTATCCCCTTGATAGCGACGGAACCGTGCCTCGATTTCCTGATCAAGCGCAGCAATCCATTCCTCTTGGGTTGCATTGCGCGACAATGGGCCTTTGACCAGATTTGGCGCCAAAACAACACCATGACCCATTTTGAAATCACCTAAGGGTTCAAATTCTTGCTCCAACTGCCTTTGCCCATTGGCACAAGCCCCCAACGTCAAAAGCACAAAAAACAGGGCAAAAATACGTCGCATGGCAGTCCTCGTATCGCAAGTCCCTCAGGGATTACCCCAGCGCGTGCCCGTTTTCAATTGCCCGCCCCTATGGGTCGCATTGAAAACATATTCTTGCGCGTTCAGGTGTTGCCGAATACCCAAAGGAACAAAATACCAATGGATGCCTGGCATCGCTTTAGCCGGCGCGATTGGCCCCTGGAACCCATAAAACATCAGCCGCACCGTTATCATTGGCCACACGTGCCGCCACAAACAACCAGTCAGACACGCGATTTAAGTAAGTCACCACCGCAGGATTTACATCCTCTGCCCCCGCCAGAGCCACGCAAAGGCGTTCGCACCGGCGCGCGACTGTACGTGCATGATGCAGATGCGCAGCCAAAGGGGATCCGCCAGGTAGGATGAAACTGCGCAAAGGGGAAAGATCAGCGTTCATTGCATCGATTTCGGATTCCAAACGCATGGTCTGATCTTCGGTCATGCGCAACGGCGGATAATCTGCCTGCGCATCCTGATCCCGATCCGGGCGACATAGGTCAGCCCCCAAATCAAACAGGTCATTTTGGATGCGCGATAGGGCTGCATCCATTTCACCCTTAGCAGACAGGCGCGCCAACCCAAGAACCGCATTGACCTCATCCGCCGTACCATAGGTTTCAACCCGCAAGTCATCCTTAGGCACCCGCGCACCATTGCCCAGCGCGGTATCACCCTTATCACCCGTACGCGTATAGATTTTGTTGAGAACAACCATCACCCACGCCCCCGGATCAAAACAAAACCAAGTATAAGGATCACAGCAACAAACTGGGCCGCCAACCGGGCACGCATCGCTTTATTCGCGTATTTGCGATTGAATTCACCGCCCTTAGCAAAAGTACCGATGCCAAAAAGCAAAATCACCAACACGATGAAAACCGCACCAGCTGCGATAAGAAAGAGTGGATCATCTGACATGGGGGCCTCCGCTTTTGCCCCACTGTGTCACGGAATGATCCCGGCCTCAACGCGCCGTTTCATCGCGCCTTGTTGATCAACCTGTCCAGCATGGATGTGGGCAGAAACCGTTTGGCGGCGGACATGATCCAAGTTGGAGTGGTGATGAAATAACGAGGATGCGGCTTTGGAGCTTCCAGTGCTTTGATCAGCTTGCCCGTAACCGCCGATGGCGGCAATTCGAACTTATCGGGACCGCTGTCTTCATATAGGCGCTTAAGCAGGTTCTCGCGATATTGCTCGACGCGGGGGGAACCTTGCCAATCGATCCATTTTTCAAAATGTGGGATCGAATTTTCGCGGATCTTGGATGTAACAGGCCCCGTGTTGAGCGTCACAATATGGATATCCGTATCCGCCATTTCGATGCGCAACGTGTCGGTTAGCCCCTCTAGCGCGTATTTGCTGGCGCAATAGGCCGCGCGCCAAGGCAACGGCACCAATCCCAGCACCGATGAATGCTGGACAATCCGCCCGTGGCCTTGCGCGCGCATGATTGGGATCACTTGTCGCGTCACTTCATGTACGCCCATGACATTGGTTTCAAACACATCACGCAAGGCATCGGTCGGCAAATCTTCAACGGCTCCGGGGCAACCGAAGGCACCATTGTTGAACACAGCATCCAGCGTGCCGCCAGTTTGTTCCAAAATATGGCTAAGCGCAGCCCGAATAGAGTCAGGATCTCTTTGATCCAAAACCGGGCTATCAAACCCTTCATCAGCCAAACGCACGCTATCTTCGGGCTTGCGGCATGATGCAAACACCGTCCATCCGCGCGCGCGCATCCCACGGGCCGCTTCCAATCCAATGCCGGAAGAACACCCTGTGATCAAAAGAGACTTATTCATGCTTCGCACGCCTTTGCTTTAGACCTTTGCAAAAGCTATAAAAAAACGCCTGGTCTTGCACCAGACGTTTCTCATACTTACCCGTCATTCATGAAAATCAGTTCGACGCAGCCAGAAATTTATCGGACATCCAGCCGATCTTGCTGCCCTCCAAGGTACGCAACTTAACCCAGCCGGTTTCATTTACGTCCAAAACTTCGACTTCTGCACCTTTGATCAGTTTGCCAACAACATCATGTCCGGTGCTTGGCCCCCGGCGCATGTTCACACGCGATCCGGTAACAACGCGATATTCCGCATCTGACAAAAGACCATTGGACTTTTCGGCCGATACAAATTGAAATGACACGTCTTTCAGCGCGCTATCAGACGCCTCTTGCTCAAACAAAGCCGCAAGGCGCGCTTTGCTTTCCGCATCCAAATTTGGGTTCGTCGCTGATACGGGAACAATTTCCCCTACCGACGCGTCAACGGCAACCGCAGGCTGCACAACAACGGCCGATGCTTGATGCACCAAGACTTCGCTTTCGACCTGTTCAGGGACATCGGCAAAAACAGACACGCCGTGCGGGCCCGGTTCGAATTCTGAACCGCCAGACAAAAAATACCAACCTGCGGCAAGACCACAAATCATCAACATTACCAAACGTGCCAAACCCATCACGTCCCCCACTCGTTAAAAAACCCCAAAGCCAACCAAAAACACTTGGCCCAATCATCACTACACCAGTCTATAACATATTAATCTGGGAAGATCAGGTCTGGTTTCCCTCCATTTTAAACCGCAACACATAAAAATTTTTTGTTTGTGGAATCACAACCGCGACTTGCTCGTATGACTCTGCCTAAGCTATCAACCGGTATGAGCGAGACACCGACAGACAATAATGACAATACAACGGGCAACGATTCAGGCGATGGTTCCCGTGATGTTTCCGAAACTCTCCGCCGTGCGATTGGCGAGCGCTATCTGACATACGCGCTTTCAACCATCATGCACCGGGCTTTGCCTGACGCACGCGATGGTTTGAAACCTGTGCATCGCCGTATCATGTACGCGATGCAACGTTTGCGCCTGTCTTCCAATGGCGGCTATCTGAAATCGGCAAAGATTTCCGGCGACACGATGGGGGATTTCCACCCCCACGGTGATCAGGCGATTTACGATGCTATGGCGCGTCTCGCCCAAAGCTTTACCATTCGCTACCCGCTGGTCGACGGGCACGGAAACTTTGGCAATATCGACGGCGACAACCCAGCTGCGGCCCGTTACACCGAGGCCCGGATGACAGTCATGGCCGAAGCTCTGCTTCAGGGGCTAGATGAAAACGCTGTTGATTTTCGCCCGAACTATGATGGCCGACTAGAAGAACCGGCGGTCTTGCCTGCGACCTACCCCAACCTCTTGGCCAATGGATCCAGCGGGATCGCGGTGGGTATGGCAACGAATATACCGCCACATAATATAGGCGAGTTGATCGATGCTTGTTTGCACCTGATCAAATCCCCCAACGCCGTCGACGATACATTACTTCAATATGTGCCGGGTCCCGATTTCCCGACAGGTGGTGTCATCGTTGAACCCGCAGAAAACATCGCCAACGCCTATCGAACGGGCCGCGGATCGATCCGTTTGCGCGCGCGTTGGGAAATCGAAGATCTGGGACGTGGCCAATGGCAGGCCATTGTGACCGAGATTCCCTATTTGGTTCCTAAATCCAAATTGGTGGAACGTATCGCGGAACTGATTCAGACCAAAAAGGTGCCGATCCTTGCGGATATCCGGGATGAAAGCGCCGATGATATTCGTTTGGTGCTGGAGCCTAAATCTAAGAATATTGACCCTGACATTCTGATGAATCTTCTGTTCCGCAATTCGGATCTTGAGGTCCGCTTTAGCCTGAACATGAACGTGCTCATCGATGGCGTGACACCCAAAGTGTGCTCGCTAAAAGAAGTTCTACGCGCCTTCCTTGATTTCCGGCGCGACGTTTTATGCCGTCGCACGACCCATCGGATCGAAAAGATCGATCACCGGTTAGAGGTATTGGACGGTTTGTTGATCGCCTACCTCAACCTAGACCGTGTGATCGATATCATTCGCTATGACGACGATCCCAAGGCAGCATTGAAACGTGAAGACTGGGCGCGCGAATTCACCCGCGCAATGGATGAAGCCGATTATGTTTCACCCCCAGAGGATGCTGGCGCAGAGGTCCTTTTGACAGAGGTACAAGCCGAAGCGATCCTCAACATGCGCTTGCGGTCTCTGCGGCGTTTGGAAGAAATGGAACTGGTCAATGAACGCGACGGGCTGCGTGATGAGCGGGCAGGTCTGGCTGACATTTTGGCCACAGAAGACCTGCAATGGTCCAAGATTAAGGACCAGCTGCGCGAAACCAAAAAGGCCTTCACCAAGGATTATGGCCGTGGCCAGCGTCTGACAACATTTGCCGAAGCAGGTGAAGCAGAAGAGGTCCCGCTGGAAGCCATGATCGAACGTGAACCGATCACGGTTGTCTGCTCCCAAATGGGCTGGATCCGCGCCATGACTGGCCACATAGATCTAAAGCGCGAATTAAAGTTCAAAGACGGCGACGGCCCGCGCTTTATCTTCCATGCCGAAACAACAGACAGATTGCTGATGTTTGGCTCCAATGGGCGCTTTTACACCCTGTCTGCCGCCAACCTGCCCGGCGGACGCGGCATGGGTGAACCCGTGCGCATTATGGTCGATCTGCCGAACGAAGCGGATATCGTCGACCTGTGCATCCACGACCCCAACGGCAAATTGCTGGTTGCTTCAACGGCTGGGGATGGATTCATCGCGCCAGAAAAAGATATCGTCGCCCAAACCAAATCCGGCAAACAGGTGCTCAACGTCAAAGATGATGTAAAGGCACTGCTTTGCCGACCTGTTTCTGGCGACGCCGTAGCTGTAGTCGGCGAAAACCGCAAAATGCTGGTCTTTATGCAGGATGAATTGCCTGAAATGGGACGCGGCAAAGGCGTCCGTTTGCAAAAGTATAAAGATGGCGGCTTGTCCGATGCCCGATGCTTTACGCTGAATGATGGCCTTTCATGGCTGGACCCAGCCGGTCGGACACGCAGCGAAACCGACCTAAACGAATGGAGCGCAAAACGTGCCAGTGCCGGACGGATGGCGCCGCGCGGTTTCCCACGGGACAATAAATTTACCTAAACACGACCCAAAGCATATCCATGCTTTGGGCATTCACATTCCATTCTTAAATACATTCAAGGCACGACATTATGGAAACCTGCGTCACGGATATGGACGAAGCCAATAATTCGGTTCCAGCCGACTACCTTGGCACCAAAAGTGCGTTATTCGGTTTGAGCTTAACAACCTCGCTGCTCAGTATTTTGACATTAGGCATCTACCGGTTCTGGCAGAAAACCCGGATCCGAAAATACATTTGGTCTTCGATTCAGTTGGACGAGGATAGCCTAGAATATACCGGAACGGGCTTGGAAAAACTGCTAGGCTTTTTGGTCGCGATCGTCTTTTTGGCCGTCTATTTGGGCATTTTGCAAATGGTTCTGTTCTATTTTGGCCTGAACATGTTTGTTGACCCCGAAACCAATCCGGAATTGGCGCTCGGACAAATGGCCGCGATCTACATATCCCTTCTGGCTGTGATGCCCTTTATCTATTTCGCAATATATCGCGGGCGACGCTACCGGATGGCACGCACCCGCTGGCGCGGCATTCGGTTTGGTATGGATCAGGCGGCTTGGGGCTATGTCTTGCGGGCCTGTGGCTTTTTGATCCTAAATATCTTCACACTTGGACTGCTGTCACCGCTTTCAACCTATAAGTTGGAAAAATACATGATCGAGCGCACCCATTTCGGTGACGCCTCCTTTTCTTTGACTGGAAAATGGACCGAAATGTATGGGGCCATGAAACAGTTTTTCATCGCCTTTGTGCTGTTGGCCATTGGAATTGCATCCCTCACAATGGGAGCCATGGAAAATGCGGGAACACAGACGCCATTTGGATCTGGTCAAAGGCCCCAATCATTGGGCCTGCTTATCAATGGCACCGCATTCGTAGTGTTCGGATATATTTGGATATTCATTGCATCGATCTACTACCAAACACGCACATTTACCTATTTGGCAAATAACACGTCCTTGGCCAACACGGTCACCTTTCAAGCGGCCGCGCGCCCGTGGAAAAATATCAAAATCGCTGTTCTCGGCTCTTTGATCATTGGTGCCATTTTGTTTGCTATCGTTGCAATTTTTAGCGCAATTCTAAGTGGCGTCATCTTTTCCAAAACTGTGTCGTTTTTTACGCCGACAGGGTTGGGGGCTGGATCCACCATCGTATCTATTCTTATCTATCTTGGTACGCTGATGCTGGTGAATGCACTGGCAATGATCCTCATCAACCAGCCAATCCTAAGTCACATCGTCACTTCGACACGTGTTGTGAACATAAATGCCCTGTCAGACATTCATCAACGTGCCTTTGACAAAGACACGGATGCGGAAGGATTTGCTGATGCGCTCGACGTGGGTGGCGCGTTCTGATGTTTCCGGTACGGGCGTATTTTTATGACGGCCTGACGGCGAAACGCCATGATGTCGATATAACACTTGCGGACAATCGCATGGGTCTGGTCCTGTCAGGCCCAACCTTGGCACAGACCTATCATTGGCCATTGCCAGATTTGCGCGCAGAGGGCGGACGGGCCGATGCCGTTTTGACCGTTATGCTGCATGCAGATACCGAAGATGAGACACCCCGCGATCCAGCACGTTTGGTTATCTCAGATCTTGAACTGATCCAATGGATACGCCAAACGCGCCCTGCCCTTTACAAAAAAGACATGCGCAAAGGTAGCCTTCGCAAGGTTGCAAAATTCACGGGTCTTGCCCTGGTTGCTGCCGCGACCATGCTGTTTGTGATCCTTCCAGCAATGGCTGGCATACTGGCGCAGGTGATCCCCTTGGAGCGCGAAGTCGCCTTTGGCAAAACCGTAACACATCAGATGGAACGTTTTCTCGGCGGCACATCCTACAATGATCTCGCCTGCACCAATCCTGATGGGCGCGCGGCACTGGACAAAATGCTGACAACGCTGACAGCCCCCCAGGATATGGCCTATGATATCAATCTGACTGTTTTCGACCACGAAATGGTCAATGCGTTTGCAGCACCCGGCGGACAAGTTGTTATTCTACGCGGACTTTTGGACAATGCGTCTGATCCAGACCAAGTCGCCGGGGTGCTGGCGCATGAACTGGGCCATGTCGAAAACCGCGACGCAACACGCAACGCCCTACGCGCGGCTGGATCTGCAGGTCTGTTGACGATGCTAATCGGTGATTTCACAGGCGGGGCGGCCATTGCCGTGTTGGGCGAACAGATCCTATCCAGCGCCTATTCGCGCGAGGCCGAGGCGAAAGCAGATGAATTCGCTTTCAAAATGCTCAGTGACGCACAGATCAGCGCCGGTGGTCTGGCGCGATTCTTTTCCTATGTCCAAGGCTTGGAACGTGATTTTCAGATGCCCGAATATATGGCTTCTCACCCAAACAGCGCCGATCGCGAAACCCGCGCACAATCTGCTGCTGATGCCCAAAATGGTACAATTCCGGTTCTGGATCAAACGGAATGGGCTGCGTTAAAGTCGATATGTGACGACAAATAGTCGAAAAGATCTGTCATGAAACGTAGCGTTTCGGTATGTCGGACCGTGAATAATTGTTATTCGACATGACACAAAAGCTCTAGCAAAACGCCAGATACCAAAATCAACGCGCTTCGCTGCGCCATACTGAAGGGAGTATTTAAGAATGAAGGTGCTCGTGCCCGTTAAGCGGGTTATTGATTATAACGTCAAGGTT
>CANMPP010000015.1 GCA_947499735.1 uncultured Pelagimonas sp. | reverse complement strand
TAATCTAATCCACACTCGTTGACACGATACAACAATACGTGGAAACAAGACACGTGTTTGAAGCTTCCAATAGAAAGGTAGCAACGTGTCAAATGGTCCCGAGTTAACGATATTCTATATCGTACAACCTCCGAAATATGAAATCATGGCCTGTAATCTGCTCGCCTCTATTCGGAAACACTTTCCCGCAGACGTCCAGGCCATCGGCTATTGCCCAAAACATATGTATGATGAATTGCATCCGGCCGTTCATAAAGCACATGAGTTGATGAATTCCGAAGTACGCACATTCGACACGGACGGAAAGTTTGAACCAGACTACCCGCATGGCAACAAGCTGCTCGCCTCTTTGGAAAAGCGAGACAGTAAATATTCGATGTTCATCGATTCTGATGTCTTGTTCGTCAAAGATAATTCGCCACAAAACCTGATCGTTGAAGGTAAAGTGTCTTGCGCCCTTGCAACGTCGTTAATATGGGCTGAACAAACCATTTGGGACACCATTTATGGTGCTCTGGATATGGAAATTCCGGCAGAACGCTACGAATTGACAAGGCGAAGCAAAGGCAAAGTCGTACCTTACTTCAATTCTGGACTGGTCGTCTTTCCTGAACAGGATTTGGGACAAGGCCGTTTCCCAGATGTGTGGTACGATACCGCTCAAATTGTTGATAAGATTGAAGATCTCGATAAACGTCGTCCCTATTTGGATCAAATGACGCTACCCGCGGCCATTCGTCGTGCAGGGCTGGATTGGAATATTCTGCCTGAAGAGCAAAATTTCCTTTTAGGTGGCATGCTGCGTGGCAAACCACTGCCTGAAGATCGCGACATTTACACGCTACATTATCGTAACCAGGACATTTTGAAAGAAGTTGGCTTTTTAAAAACCGCACGGAAATATCTACGCGACGCCACTGGTGAAAAATATGTTCGTCGACTGGCGCCACAAGTCGAAGATTGATCGGTTAAGAATCTCGACAACATTCTAAAAAGCCGAAATCAAAACACCACCGATGACGATCCCAGCGATCAAATAGACCCATCTGGATTTAGAGGTTTTGATTTCTCTTTTGTCATTTGATTTGGTTTGTTCCAAAAGCGCGCTTTCCACCAAATCCGGCAGACGAGGGCCGAACCGAGCAAGTATCTTTGCTGTTTTGAACAGATCTTTTGCCGTGGATTTGGGGCCAATGCTGTCTCTGATGTAGTTTTCAACAACGGGCTGAGCAACGTGCCATATGTTCATCTGTGGATCTAGCGATCGTGCCACGCCTTCCACCACAACCATGGTGCGTTGCAATAGGATCAGTTCTGTTCGTGTTTCCATACCGAAACGTTCTGTAACTTCAAACAGATAGGCCAAAAGTTTGGCCATGGAGATTTGGGTGGAATCCATCCCGAAAATCGGTTCACCTACGGCACGTAATGCGCGGGCAAATTCGTCGACATCACGGTCGGCGGGGACATACCCGGCTTCAAAGTGAACCTTTGCCACGCGTTTGTAATCTCGGCGAATAAATCCAAACAGAATTTCAGCATAGACGCGGCGGGTATATTCATCAATCTGGCCCATGATCCCAAAATCAAAGGCAATGATATCTCCGTTGGCGGCAACCTTAAGATTTCCTTGATGCATGTCGCCATGAAAGAAACCGTCGCGCAATGCATGGGACAAAAATAGCTGCAAAACACGTTCGGACAGAGCGGTTAGATCATGGCCGGCCGCGCGTAATGCATCATTGTCCCCCAATGGAATGCCATCCGCCCAATCCATAACCATCGCGCGTTTGCCCGACAGGCCCCAATTGATTTGCGGCAACTGAAATCCTTCATCGGTTTCAGTGTTTGCAGCAAATTCGGACGCGTTCGCCGCTTCAAGACGCAAATCCAATTCGCTTCTCACGGTGCCTTCGAAATGTTCGACCACATCCATGGGGCGCAACCGCCGCGACGATGGGGAAAAGATTTCGATAAACCGGGCTGAGAAATAGAATGCGTCAATGTCCCGTTGAAACGCACGTTCGACACCCGGACGTAACACTTTGATCGCAACAGTTCGCCCGTCCTCGCGCAATGTCGCACGATGCACCTGAGCGATAGATGCAGCTGCGACAGGTTCGCTAAAGTCCTGAAATACCTCAGAAACAGATAAACCTGTTTCTTCGCGCAATGCTGCTTTGGCCTCTTCTGTGGAAAAGGGGGGCAGACTGTCCTGTAGGACCCGCAAATGTCCGGCCATTTCCAAGCCGACAACATCAGGGCGGGTCGAAAGAATCTGGCCAAATTTGATATATGCAGGACCCAAGGCAACAAGTGCGCGTGGTACTGGTTGCAAATTTGGGTCACCTGGCAGCCCCAACCACGCCAATGGCCATCCCAAAACACGTGCTGCGATTCGGACAGAACGCGGCGCATCCATGGCATCAAGGGCCATACGCATCGCGCCAGTGCGTTCAAATGTGGCGCCGGTCCGTGCCAGGCGCCAGATATTATGGGGTCCGCGCATATGTTAGATTTTCCAACCAGAATGCAGACAGGCAATGCCTAGTGAAAGATTGCGATACTTCGCGTTTTCAAATCCCGCGTCGCACACCATTTGTAAAAAAGTATCTTGGTCTGGGAATTTACGAATGGATTCGACCAAATATTGATAGCTGTCACGATCACCTGCAATCATCTGACCCATCGGAGGGATGACATTAAAGGAATATAGATCATAAGCTTTTTGCATCATGTCATTCGGAATTTGGTTGAATTCCAGAACCATCAGACGGCCGCCGGGTTTCAGCACGCGATATGCTTCTGCCAAAGCGTCCTGTGGACGGGTTACATTCCTGATCCCAAAGGAAATCGTGTAAACGTCAAATGTGTTGTCGGGAAATGGCAGTGCCATGGCATCGCCAACCACCCAATCTAACTGATCTGCCAAATCATCCGCTTCGGCCCGTTTCCGGCCTTCAACCAGCATCGATTCGGTCAAATCCAATACCGTGGCTTCGGCGCGTCCGGCTCGGTTGATAAAGCGGAATGAAATATCTCCGGTGCCTCCAGCCACATCAAGTAGCTTTTGTCCCGCCCGCGGTGCCAACCAATCCATCATCGCGTCTTTCCAGACGCGGTGAATGCCAACGGACATTACGTCATTCATAATGTCATATTTCGAAGCGACAGACGTGAAGACCCCCTGCACCTTGCCGGCCTTTTCAGCCTCGGGCACTTCGGTGAATCCGAAATGTGTGGTTTTGGTGGAATCTACTGACATTTGACACGTCCATTTTGGCTGTTATCGCGCGTGTATTATGACCTAGCGAATTTGGACTGAAAGAACAAATAGTCAAATCCGCGCAACCGATTGATCCGCCATTGACGTCATCACTATGCGATTGGCACAAGACATCAATGCAAACTGTTTTTCACCCAGCCTAAATTGGATGACCCATGCCCGAACTTCCTGAAGTTGAAACCGTGATGCGAGGCATGGCGCCAGCCATGGAAGGGGATGTGATCGCGCGTGTTCAGGTCAATCGACCTGATTTGCGATGGCCATTGCCTACGAATATGCAAGCGAGGCTTCAGGGACAAAAGGTTATCGCGCTGCGTCGCCGGGCCAAATATATTCTGTGTGATCTGGATGGAGGTGAAAGCCTATTGATCCATTTGGGCATGTCAGGACGTGTCTTGATTTCAGGTGACCCATTGGGGCGTTTTGTGCATGATCATCCGGCCGCCGAAAAACATGATCATATCATCATTGAGATGAAAAATGGAACACGGATCACCTATAATGATCCGCGTCGTTTTGGCGCCATGGATTTGATTGCTCAGGAAGGGCAAGACGAGCATCCCCTTTTGGCCAAAATCGGACCTGAACCTTTGGGGAATGATTTTGATGCGCAACACTTGATAAATAGGTTCCAAGGCAGGGCAACCCCGATGAAATCTGCGCTTTTGGATCAAAAAAATGTTGCCGGATTGGGCAATATCTATGTTTGTGAAGCTTTATTTCGCGCAGGAATTCATCCAGCGCGTAAAGCGGGGAACGTGTCTGCAACCCGCCTAGATGACTTGGTCCGTCATATACGCGACGTTCTTCGTGATGCGATCGAAGCAGGCGGATCCAGTTTGAAGGATTTCCGCCAAGCCGATGGAAAATTGGGATATTTTCAGCATAGTTTCGATGTGTATGACCGCGAAGCACAACCCTGTCGTAATGCAGGTTGCGGTGCAGATATCGCACGTGTGACCCAATCAGGCAGATCGACATTCTATTGCCCGAACTGTCAAAGATAGCTTGAAAGAGCGGTTCAAGATGCTAAGGCTTAACTTCTGACGGAAACCGCTTGGAGCCACCACATGGCATTTGAAACGATCATCGTCGAAATCGAAGATCATGTCGCCACAATCAAGTTGAACCGCCCCGACGCGATGAATGCGTTGAACAGGCAGTTGCTGGGCGAGCTTGCGATAGCATTGAAAGATGCAGACGAAAATGAGCGTGTTCGCTGCATTATTTTGACCGGCAATGCCAAGGCGTTTGCTGCGGGGGCCGATATCAAAGAGATGGCCGAACAAAGCTTTGTCGATATGTATCTGGGCAACTTTTTTGTTGATGAAGCTGAAAAGATCTCCAAAACGCGCAAGCCGGTGATCGCGGCGGTTGCTGGTTACGCTTTGGGCGGTGGATGCGAATTGGCCTTGATGTGTGATTTCATTATTGCTGCCGACACAGCCAAATTTGGGCAACCTGAAATCAATTTGGGCATCTTGCCGGGCATCGGCGGCACGCAGCGCCTGACACGGTTCATTGGCAAATCCAAAGCGATGGAAATGGCCCTGACGGGTCGGTTTATGTCCGCTGAGGAAGCCGAACGTTCCGGTCTTGCGTCCCGCGTTGTGCCTGCAAAGCAGCTGATGGAAGAGGCCAATGCGGCCGCTCAAAAGATCGCTGAAAAATCGCTTGTGTCCACACTTGCCGTCAAAGAGGCCGTGAACCGCGCATATGAAACCAGCCTCGCCGAAGGTTTGCAGTTTGAGCGCCGTTTGTTCCATGCGAGTTTCGCAACGGAAGATCAAAAAGAAGGCATGGCTGCGTTCCTGGAAAAACGTGCGCCACAATTCCGAGATAAATAAACAACGTCATTGCGACTAAGGGGCTTCACAAACCCCTTATTTCCCTGTAGGTGGGCGTTCTTACATGCGCGTGAGGCCCGCTTAGGCAAGAATCGGTTCGAGACCCCGACAGGATTTTCCTGTCTGTGTGGTCAGGATAGAGGTGGTGCTTTTGCACTCACGCATCTGATATCGACATAGACCGAATTCTCGAAGGGACTCAAAACATGGCAAATTCGCCTCAAGCTAAAAAACGCGCACGTCAGAACGAAAAGCGTAACGAAGTTAACAAAGCGCGTCGTTCTCGCATTCGTACTTACCTGCGTAAAGTTGAAGAAGCGATCGAATCTGGCGACAAAGATGCGGCAAAAGCAGCTTTGCAAGCAGCTCAGCCAGAGCTGATGCGCGGTGTTACAAAAGGCGTTTTCCACAAAAACACAGCGTCTCGCAAGATGTCTCGCCTGAGCTCCCGCGTTAAAGCACTGGCGTAAACCAAACGACTCATCTTTGAGTCACCACAAGGTTAACCAAAGGTAAACCTTTGAAATCAATAGGGACATAGTTGCAAACTGTGTCCCTAAATTAATTTTTTGGTAATTTTTCGTGGCTTAGGAGATTCTTTTCCACAATCTTACGAGTCAAGATATAAGATCGGTTGCCGCGTCCCAATGACAGTTGCTAGTTTCTGCTAGCGAGTCACATTGCCGGGGGGACGGGTGGCAAGATGGTCCAATAAGCTTGGGCACTCTTGAATAGTATTGTTGAACAGTACGGAATCGGGTAACCGAGCCAGTCCAAAATAAAGTAGAAAATGCATGCGCAGGTGCGATTAAACCGTGCAGCGTTGCGTATCTTGTAGATCTGTGTGGATCTACCACCTCTCTGGGGGGAGGTGTTGCTTTTCCTTTGGTGCTGGCAAGCAGGGGACAAACGACCATCAAGCATGGTCAACTAGTGGAACGAGACGGGAAAAAATGAACCAAGAACATTGGGGTGTGGTCCAAGACAGGCTTTGTAAAACTCTCGGAGAGAACAATTATAAGACTTGGATCGAGCCTCTCGAATTTGGAGGCATGGCTGAAGAAGGTGTTGTGTGTCTGCTCGCACCGACCGGTTTCTTCGGAACATATGTATCGCAAAACTATGGTGACGTTCTGTTGGCGCAGATGTCTGTTATGGATCACGGAATTCGCCGTGTTCAGTTCGATGTCGCAGCATCTCAGGCTGCTGCACAGACGAAACCATCAGCAGCACCGCATGCCGAAGATGCACCTGTAGAAAACGAACCCGCCGCAGCCCCTGCTTCCGATAGCGATGTTCTGCCGGGTGCGCCTTTGGATAAACGTTTTACCTTTGACAGTTTCGTTGTGGGTAAACCGAACGAATTGGCCCATGCTGCTGCCCGTCGGGTTGCAGAAGGTGGGCCCGTCACATTTAACCCGCTGTTTCTTTATGGTGGCGTTGGCCTTGGTAAAACGCACCTGATGCATGCGATCGCGTGGGAGCTGTCACGTCTTAGCCCAGATTTGAATGTGCTGTACCTGTCTGCCGAGCAGTTCATGTATCGTTTTGTTCAAGCCCTGCGCGAACGTCGCATGATGGATTTCAAACAGCTGTTCCGCTCGGTCGATGTGTTGATGGTTGATGACGTGCAATTCATTGCGGGCAAAGACAGCACGCAAGAAGAGTTCTTTCATACGTTCAACGCCCTTGTGGATCAAAACAAGCAAATCATCATTTCTGCCGACCGCGCGCCGGATGAGATCAAGGATCTGGAAAATCGAATCCGGTCCCGTCTACAGCAAGGCTTGGTTGTAGATTTGCATCCAACAGATTACGAGCTGCGCCTTGGCATTTTGCAGTCCAAGGTCGACACGTATCGTGCGCAATATCCGGATTTCAAAATTGAAGACGGTGTTTTGGAATTCCTGTCCCATCGCATCAGCACCAATGTGCGCGTGCTGGAAGGGGCATTGACCCGCTTGTTCGCGTTTTCCTCGTTGGTTGGCAAACCGATCGATATGGACCTAGTGCATGACAGTTTGGCGGATGTGCTGCGTGCGTCTGAACGCAAGATTTCAATCGAAGAAATCCAGCGCAAAGTTGCTGAGCATTACAATATTCGCTTGTCGGATATGATTGGTCCAAAGCGTTTGCGCACCTTTGCGCGTCCGCGTCAGATTGCAATGTACCTTTGCAAGCAACTGACCCGACGCTCTTTGCCCGAAATTGGCCGCCGCTTTGGTGGGCGTGATCATACGACGGTGATGCATGGTGTGAAGCGTATCGAAGAGCTACGCAATCAAGATGGGCAGATCGATGAAGATATCGAAATGCTACGACGGGCTTTAGAAGCCTGATTTTCTGAGCCCGAAAACCAACACTTGCCCGTCAGTTTGCACCCAAAAGTGCACCACGCTTGACCTGTCTGCAAAACATGCGGACAAATCGTGAAAACGGACTTGGACATACTGTTGCAAACGGCTAATCTGAGTGTCCGGTATTCGCGAGGGTGGACGATGAAATTCAGCATGGAACGGAGCTCATTGCTTCGTGCAGTGGCGCAGGCGCAATCAGTTGTAGAGCGACGGAATACGATTCCTATTCTCGCCAATGTTTTGATCGAAGCTGAGGGCGATAGCGTCACTTTCCGCGCAACCGATCTGGACATCGAGGCGCTGGATAAAGCGCCAGCAATGGTGGAACGTGCTGGCGGTACAACAGTTTCCGCAGTGACCTTGCACGAAATCGTGCGAAAGCTGCCCGATGGTGCACAGGTCACGTTGAGCGAAGAAACAGGGTCAGGCCGCCTGACCGTATCCGCAGGTCGATCGAACTTTTCTTTGGCGACATTGCCAAAAGACGATTTTCCCGTCATGGCTTCGGCCGAATACAGTGCGAATTTCTCTGCAAAGGCAGAAGTTCTGCGCCGTCTGTTCGACAAATCCAAATTTGCGATTTCCACAGAAGAAACCCGCTACTATCTGAATGGTGTCTATATGCACGTTTCTGATAGCGAAGAAGGCCGGGTATTGCGCTGCGTGGCGACAGACGGCCACCGTTTGGCACGTATTGATGCGCCTGTTCCATCAGGTGCAGAAGCCATGCCAGGCGTGATTGTTCCGCGTAAAACAGTTGGCGAATTGCGCAAATTGCTGGATGAAGATGATGCGGATATCGCGGTTTCCGTGTCTGAAACCAAAGTGCGCTTTGCAACAGATCACATCACGCTGACCTCTAAGGTCATTGATGGAACGTTCCCGGATTATTCCCGCGTTATTCCATCGGGCAACACGCGCCGCCTAGAGGTAGATGCAACTGAATTTGCCAAGGCTGTGGATCGTGTAGCAACAGTAAGTTCTGAACGCTCCCGCGCCGTGAAATTGGCGTTGGATGAAGATCGTCTTGTTTTGTCGGTCAACGCACCAGACAGTGGTGCTGCGGAAGAAGAATTGGCCGTAGCTTATGGCGACGAAGCCTTGGAGATCGGTTTCAATGCGAAATACTTGCTGGAAATTGCCAGCCAAGTGGATCGTGAAAACGCGGTCTTCATGTTCAATTCTTCAGGCGACCCGACCTTGATGCGGGAAGGCAGTGACACATCGGCGGTCTATGTGGTCATGCCAATGCGTGTTTGACCCTGACGTCTGTTTCGTGAATTTCGATTGCGTAACGTCTAGGACTGAGATGAGGAAACGTGGATGAACGCGCTTTCTTTATCTCATCTGGCGCTGTCGCATTTTCGATCACATAAGCAGATCGCGTTGGATCTGGATGCACGTCCCGTGGCTATTTATGGTCCCAATGGCGTGGGAAAAACCAATCTGATCGAAGCGGTTTCGCTGTTTTCGCCTGGACGCGGCTTGCGCCGTGCTTCCGCGCAGGATCTGACGCGCCAGCCAGAAGCGATTGGTTGGAAAGTTTCTGGTATTCTTGAAACCATCAAGGGCGCGCGTGAAATTGGCTTTTCATCAGAAAACGGTGTTCCGCGTCAGGTTCGCATTGATGAAAAACCGGTGCCACAAACCGCGTTGGGCGAAATTGCTCGAATTCTTTGGCTGGTGCCATCCATGGATCGCTTGTGGATCGAAGGCCCAGAGGGGCGTCGTAAATTCCTAGACCGCCTTTGTCTGAATTTCTTTCCCAAGCATGCGCAGCTGTCTTTGGACTACGAAAAGGCGATGCGTGAGCGCAATCGTCTGCTGAAGGAACAGATCCGGGATGCGCATTGGTATCAAGGCCTGGAACGTCAGATGGCGCAAACGGGCGCAGAGATCCATAACAACCGTCAGAGAGTGTTAGAGCGTCTGGAGCGGTCCCAAGACAAGGCTGCAACGCAGTTTCCTTACGCTCAATTGGAATTGACACTGACCGAGGGCGAAATGCCGCAAACGGCGCAAGACCTGCGGTCTGCGTTTGAGGAAAGCCGGTTTCGCGATATGGCGGCGGGGCGCAGTTTGATTGGGCCGCATCGGGCTGATCTTTACGGTGTGTTTGCTGCGAAAGGTGTGGCGGCGGCTGAATGTTCGACTGGCGAGCAAAAAGCGCTACTTATCTCCCTCATTCTAGCCTGCGCACGTGCGCTGAGCGAAGATATCGGATCTGCGCCGCTGTTACTGTTGGACGAGGTTGCCGCGCATTTGGACGCGACACGTCGCGCTGCGCTGTATGATGAAATCTGCGCGCTGGGAGCACAGGCCTGGATGACAGGCACAGGTCCTGAATTGTTTGCCGAACTTGGTGAACGAGCGCAGTATTTAGAGGTTTGCGAAAGCCGTGTTTCGCTAAGCAAATAAGCGTAACTTCCTTTTCTGAAACACCAATATTTTGGTGAATAGAATGTGAAATTCTGACACATGCCACGCAAAGAAAAGGTTATTTTTGGTATGCCTTTCTGACTTTGCCTAACCTGATGATTTTCAAATGTTTTTTGTAACATTTCTGAAGCTTCAAAATACGTCATTTACGTGACAATCCCGTCAAAAAGTCGTATAAAGCGGCATAAAAGAAAAAAGGACGTCGGAATGTCGGACACACCGAGCAACCCTGAAGAATATGGCGCAGATTCAATCAAAGTTCTCAAAGGTCTGGAGGCGGTTCGCAAACGCCCTGGAATGTATATTGGGGATACGGATGATGGCTCGGGTCTGCACCATATGGTGTATGAGGTTGTCGATAACGGAATCGATGAAGCGCTGGCCAAACACGCCGATTATGTGCGTGTAAAAATCCATTCCGACAGCTCTGTGTCTGTGCGTGACAACGGTCGCGGTATCCCGGTCGATATTCACCCAGAAGAAGGCGTGTCTGCTGCCGAGGTCATTATGACCCAGCTGCATGCGGGCGGTAAATTTGACAGCAATTCCTATAAGGTCTCTGGCGGTTTGCACGGCGTGGGTGTTTCGGTTGTGAACGCGCTGTCTGTTTGGCTGGAACTGAAGGTCTGGCGTCAAGGCAAGGTGCATATCGCGCGCTTTGAGCATGGCGATACGGCCAAGCATTTGGAAGTGATCGGGGATGCGGGTGACGAAACCGGTACAGAAGTGCGCTTTTTGGCGTCTGCCAAAACACAAGATCCTGAGGGTACGTTTTCCAACCTAGAATATTCATTCGAAACCTTGGAAAAACGCCTGCGCGAATTGGCCTTTTTGAATTCTGGCGTGCGGATCATTTTGGAAGACGAACGCCCTGCAGAACCGTTGAAATCAGAGCTGTATTTCGAAGGCGGTGTGAACGAGTTCGTCAAATATCTCGACCGCTCTAAGCAGGCCGTGATGGAAAGCCCTGTCTATATCAACGGCGAAAAGGACGGAATCGGCGTTGAAATCGCGATGTGGTGGAATGACAGCTATCATGAAAATGTTAGGCCATTCACCAACAACATCCCACAACGCGATGGCGGCACCCATATGGCGGGCTTTCGCGGTGCGCTGACACGTCAGATCACCAAATATGCCCAAGACAGTGGAATCGCCAAGAAAGAGAAAGTGTCTTTCACAGGCGATGATGCGCGCGAAGGACTGACTGCGGTTCTGTCGGTTAAAGTGCCGGATCCGAAATTTAGTTCGCAGACCAAGGACAAATTGGTGTCCTCGGAAGTACGGCCTGCGGTTGAAAGCCTTATGAACGAAAAACTGGGTGAGTGGTTTGAAGAAAACCCGGCCACAGCGAAAATCATCGTTGGAAAAATTGTAGAAGCTGCACAAGCCCGCGAAGCCGCCCGGAAGGCGCGTGAATTGACCCGTCGGAAAAACCCGATGGATGTGAATTTCATGGCGGGCAAGCTGAAGGATTGTTCCGAGAAGGACCCTAGCCTAACTGAATTGTTCTTGGTCGAGGGTGACTCCGCTGGCGGTTCGGCCCAGACGGGGCGTGATCGGAAAAATCAGGCCATTCTACCATTGCGCGGTAAAATCCTGAACGTCGAGCGCGCGCGCTTTGATCGTATGCTGGGGTCCCAAGAAATCGGCAACCTGGTCATGGCGATGGGCACAGGTATTGGCCGTGATGAATTCAACATCAATAAGCTGCGCTACCACAAGATCGTCATCATGACCGATGCGGATGTGGATGGTGCGCATATTCGTACTTTGTTGCTGACCTTCTTCTATCGTCAGATGCCTGAATTGATTGAAGGTGGGTACCTCTATATTGCGCAGCCGCCGCTTTATAAGGTCGCGCGTGGTAAGTCCGAAGTCTACCTTAAGGATCAGGCCGCGCTTGATGATTATCTGATCAATCAAGGGGTTGATGGTGCGCAGCTGGTTCAAGGCAATGGCGAAGTGATCTTGGGTCAAGATTTGGTGCGCGTCATTGATGAAGCGCGTCAATTGAAGCGGGTTTTGGACGCGTTCCCAACGCATTACCCACGCCATATTCTGGAACAAGCCGCGATTGCCGGTGCATTTATTCCGGGTGCCGTTGATTCCGATTTGCAGGGTGTTGCTGACAAAGTCGCGACGCGTTTGGATATGATCGCACTGGAATATGAACGCGGTTGGCAGGGGCGGATCACGCAGGATCACGGTATTCGCTTGGCGCGGATCCTGCGCGGTGTCGAAGAGGTACGAACATTGGATGGTCCTATGTTGCGCTCAGGAGAAGCCCGCAAATCCGGTAGCTTTACCGAAGGGTTGCAAGCGGTTTATGGCTTGCCCGCGACGTTGGAGCGCAAAGATCGCCGTCAGGTGATCCATGGGCCATTGGGCCTGCTGAAAGCGGTTCTGGAAGAGGGCGAAAAAGGCCTGAGCCTGCAGCGCTACAAAGGTCTTGGCGAAATGAACCCAGGTCAGTTGTGGGAAACCACATTGGATCCTGATGCCCGCACGCTTTTGCAGGTGACGGTGGATGACATGGCGGAAGCCGATGATATCTTTACGAAACTCATGGGGGATGTTGTTGAACCACGTCGTGAGTTCATTCAGCAGAATGCGCTTAGCGTGGAAAACCTAGATTTCTGATCGAACGAATACGTTGATCCAAAACAAAAGCCCGGGCAAATGTCCGGGCTTTCTTTTATTCTGCGATTTGATTTGCGCTTAGCGGCGACGATCGCGGCGTGACGACATGGGTTGGAACGCAACGCCCACATGTGCCTCGCAATAGGGTTTGCCCTGTTGAACGGGCAGGCCGCAGAACCAAAAATCATCTGTTGCAGGATCGCCCACAGGCCATTTGCATGTGCGTTCTGTCAGCTCCATCAAAGTCAGCTTCTTAGCTTTCTTTTCTACTTCGCTTTGACGCGCCAAAGCTTCTGGGCTGATTTCATTTGTAGAGGGTTGCGGCGGCAATGGTTGCCCAGCCGGAACGATCTGCTTGCGAACAGGGGTTGCCGCTGGAACAGGGACATTTGCAACGGCTTCCGCAGCTGCTGGCGCTGGTTTCGCCTCAACAGGTTTTTTCGGCTTTTCAGCGACTTCAGGCTTGGTCACCTTTTTCGCCTTGGCCTCAGCCTTGGGTTTTGTGTCCGCTTTGGACGCAGTTGCCGTACTTGTACGGTTCGAAAGACCAAGACGGTGGATTTTACCGATGACCGCGTTGCGGGTCACACCACCCAATTCTTTTGCAATCTGGCTTGCGGATTGGCCTTCGCCCCACATTTTTTTAAGCAGCTCAACGCGCTCGTCTGTCCAGGACATATAAGTTCCTTTTTGCGGTCTTGACCGGTGGCGAAACGGCCTATTTGGAAATGGGACGCTTCAAAGTACCGATACATATTAGACGGCTCCTGCGTCCGGGGCAAGCACGGCTTTTGATTAGCTGGGGTTTGACACGGTCTTGGTCAGTTGACCTGTATGTCTATGAATGGTTTCGCGCCAAGCTAAAACAGCGCCGCTGCCCAGAACGATAAAAGCGCCTATGATTGATATTCTATCTGGTACTGTATGATAGGAAATAAAATCATAAAGACCTGCAAAAACTAAGGTTGCATACCAAAAAGGTGACACATAGCTTGCATCGGCCCTTTTTAAGGCTTGGATGAACAATGCCTGAGCCATCACCATCAAAACCCCGACACCTGCCAAAGCGATCCATTGCGGCAATGTCGGCGTTTGCCAGACAAATATAGCTACGGCCCCCGCAATGCAGGTGCCAATGAGATTGTTAATCAAGAGAATCTGTAAAGGAGCCTCTCGCTCAGATAGCAATTTAATGGCGATAACTTCGCATCCCATGCAGATCGCGGCACCCAACGCCAAGAGCGCGGCTGGTTGAAATGCCTCACTGCCAGGGCGCACGAGAATAAGCGCACCCACAAAACCTATCAGTGCAGACGCAATACGCCATGGTTTCAGCCTTTCTTTCAGAATGACACAAGACAAGATCAGGGCAAACAAAGGGTTTGAGAAACTAATCGCGCTTGCATCGCTTAAAGGAATAAAAACTGCGGCCGAAAACAATAATGTTGCAGATCCCCAGCCAAATAGAGATCTGGCCAAATGCAATACCCAGTGGATGCGCCCTTTTGGGATATCCAGAAAAATGACTGCCGTTGTTAGAGCTATGAGCGCAAAGAAAAACCGGGCAAAACTTACCAAAAACGGAGGTAACGGTGCCCCAATCGCGCCAGATCCTATCACTTTTGCCAGTAGCATAGTTCCTGCAACCAACGCAGCTGCTGACAGAACGAAACCAGCAGCCACCAAAGGTTTTGATGTTTCCGACATGGTATTTCCTTTAGGTGAATGCGCCAAAAGCCAGATAATCTGTCAAATCATATCTATTTGCGAGATGTTTACAACATAGCTGCTAAAGATCGTACAAGACCCAAGGTACCGCCAAACAAGGGACGCTGCAATGAACCTGGCCGAAAGAGCGAGCTATTGGCTCGGGGCACTCCTGTTTTCCGTGGGATTGATTTGGAATGCGTTGCGTGTCGCCAGTATGATTCCACCAGCTTGGGAATTCCCGTTGGCGTCCATGATATTTCTGATCATTGGTGTTATTCTTTTGGCTGTCGCGAAAGTGTATTTCCCTGATTACGACGGGTCGGCACGGTCGGCTGCGGCCGTTGCAACAGATACATATGAAGCTTGGTTAAAAGATACCGATGTTCCGGGGTTCTCGGATCTTGCAGCTCTACCGCCCGTCGCACAAGAACCCAAGCTAAAGCGCCGACCGGTCACCCCCTTAGAGCCAGATGTCGAATACCCTATGAATGTTGGGCGCATGCGCTTTGACATTGCATTTCCACAACGGCCGACCAAATCATGGATCGGCGGGGCGCCACGTTTGCCTTTGGATACCAAATGGCCCTGTATCGACGACGAGCCTGAAGCATTTGTGGCGCAGATTGCGATTGCAGATCTGTCACCAATGATTTGGGGCGGGGCGTTGCGCGATGTGACAAATCCAGATGCTTATTTGGTCTTCTTCGAAAATTCCGTTCTCTACGTACAAGATGAAGGTGAAACTGCGACCTCTCCTGCGCTAGGAGCGGACCATCTGTCTCCAAAAGATCAGGTGTCGGCCGGGATTTTGGCTGATTTGGACGAAGATACAGCCCTTTCAGCGCCGCGCTGGTTCTTGACCGCACGGGATGATGCAAGCGGGGTCGTATGTCACACGGGATATCAGCCGTCATATGCGAGCTTTTTCGCAGTGCACGATTTGCAGGATGCACGGTTTCTCCCTTTTGATTGGGCCACAACGCGTGTTCTTGTGAATATACTACAGGCCGATCTGGACCGGATGATTGCGGGGTTAAATGATGGGGGTGTTCAAAACCGATCATCAGATGTGCCTGAGCGTCGCAATGCGACACGGGAAATGCTGGCTGATTTGAATTATTTGGAAGGCCAGATCGAAGGGCGCGCTGCGGATCATGAATTCACTGACAAAGACCGTGAATGGTTAGCGGATCAACTTGACCCAATGACCAATAAACCTTGGTTGTCTGAGGCCGCAATTCAAAATGGAGTCGAGCCGCGTCGTTTGCTGGAGTTGCCTATCTTTCAAAGTTATCTAGCGTTGTTTGAATTCCGTGCGCGTCAGATTTACAGTCGTTCACCGACCAAAATACCGCCGGAAACGCGTCGTTTGTTAGAACGTCACTGGGCGGCGCAAGCACGACATGAACGGATCTATCTAGGGAACTGTCAAGATGATGTGAATCTGCCGACGGCGGATCCTTTGCTGTTGATGATTCAAAGCCCTGTTCTGGTCAGTTCTTGTGTCGGTTTGGCTGGGCGTCGTGTTTGGTCTTTTAAAGAAGAAGACGCGCGCGCAGCTAGGTTTGATCTAGCGCAGGCATGGGATGTCGAATCGAATGCTAACGAAGATCAAGCGCGTTCGATCAAAACGGAACCGACGGAATAGCCTGCCCCAAAAGAGCAAATCACACCTTTCGCTCCGCTGGGTAGATCTGAACAATTCTGGGAAAAGGCAATGATCGATCCGGCGGAGGACGTATTTGCATAATCTTGTAAAATGTTGGGCTGTTCGTGTGGTTCAGGTACGCGTCCCAACAGTTTCTTACCGATAAAGTCGTTCATAGTCTTGTTGGCCTGATGCAACCAAAGTCGATCCAAATCCGCTGATGACCAATTTTCTTTGTCCATGTGATCCGCAATATGGGCGCATACCATCGGCAAAACCTCTTTGAACACTTTGCGTCCATTTTGCATGAACTGCATATCGCGTCGGTCATCCATCTGATCGTGGCTGCGACGCAAAAAGCCATTGTTGTTGCGGATATTGTTAGAATATTCAGTCGCGCATTTCGTCGACAGGATCTTGAAATGACCTTCGCTGGCATCTTCTGCGCGGGATATGATTACGGCTGTGCACACATCCCCAAAGATAAAATGGCAGTCCCGATCACGCCATTCTAAATGTCCCGATGTAACCTCTGGGCATAGGATCAACGCGGTTTTTACTGATCCGGATCGCACCATATCCGCTGCGGTTTGAATGCCAAAGGTCGCGGAAGAACAGGCGACATTCATATCGAATGCAAACCCACCAGCCCCGAGGAGTTGTTGAATTTCAATCGCCATAGCCGGGTAGGCACGTTCCATATTGGATGCGGCGCAAATCACCAGGTCAATATCTTGACCAGCTATTCCGGCCATAGCCATGGCTGGTTCGGCGGCCTTTAGTGCAATTTTTGCCATAAGGCTGGGTGCATCATCTGGGCGGGGAGGGATATTCGGACACATACGGTCTGGGTCAAGAATACCGTCTTTGACACAGACATATCGTTGCTGAATTCCGCTGGCATTGTAGATGAATTCTGCGCTGGACTGTGGTTTGGGCGCCAATTTACCTGCTTCGATGTCTGCAGCATGTTCAGCATTATACTTATCTGCGTAAGCGTTGAACGCAGTAACAAGTTCATCATTTGTAATGACATGTTCAGGCGTAAAAATACCGTGCCCAGTAATCGCAGGCTGATACATTGGCTTCTCCACAGGTTCTGCCAAGCATATTAATGCTTGGCAAAGGTTACCTGCCTTTACGCCAATCGCGTCCCAAGAGGAAGTGTGCCGTCAGGGCACGAAAGTTTGACGTGACCATTTTCATCATGGAAACCCAGGACCAAGACCTCGGACATGAACGGTCCGATTTGCCGAGGCGGGAAATTCACAACGGCCATCACCTGACGCCCAACCAAACCTTCTGGTGTGTAATGTTGCGTAATCTGTGCCGAGGTTTTCTTTTCACCAATTTCGTCTCCGAAATTGATCCACATTTTGATGGCTGGTTTGCGGGCTTCAGGAAACGGTTCCGCGCGAATGACTTCGCCAACGCGGATATCGACCTTTAAAAACTCATCAAACGTGATTTCAGCCATTGGCCAGCTCCTTTGATCGATCGCATGCTGCTGCGACGGTGTTTTTGATCAGAGGCGGAAGGCCGTTCTCGACATCCATCAAGACATCCAGGCCCGCCTGTGTTGTGCCATTTGGCGATGTTACATTGATGCGCAACTGCGCTGGGCTTTCCGAGCTTTGTTTTGCCAAAGAGCCTGCGCCAGAGACGGTCGCGGTCGCCAGTTGCATCGCCAGTTCTGGGGCTAGCCCAAGCGCTTCACCCGCAGCGGCCATGCATTCAATCATGTGAAACACATAGGCCGGCCCTGATCCGGAAAGGCCGGTCACCGCGTCGATTTGGTCTTCGGTTTCTAAACGAACCACATCACCAACGGCCCGCAACAAGGCCTCGGCCTGATCCAGATGGGTGTCGTTGGCGTGTGTGTTCCCAATAATGGCCGTGATGCCCAGTCCAATTTCCGACGGTGTGTTGGGCATTGAACGGATAATCGGCGTTTGTGCGCCAAGCATCTGTTCGTAAGCGCCAATTTGGATTCCGGCCGCAACCGAGACGAATAATGTTTGACCATTGCCCATCTGTTCCAAAACGGGCAACGTCTCTGCCATTATTTGGGGTTTGACGGCAATCAATACGATTGCAGGCGCGTCAGGCAGTGGCTGATTCAGATGCACTCCAGTTCCCTGCAGCCATTCTGAAGGATAAGGATCCTGAACCCAAACAGAGCTGGGCGGCAAACCATCTGACAGCCAGCCCGCCAGCATTGCTGAGCCCATTTTGCCACAACCCAAAAGAACCAAACCCTTTTGAGAAATTTCGGTATTCGCAACCATATCCCTGTCCTTTTCGTAAAAGTCAGGGGGCAGTGTTACGCTCGGCCATAGGCTTCCGCAATGGCAACTTGCAAAGCTTCTTTCGCAGTTTTGTCAGTCCAGGCAATCAGTTGTAATGCTGGATAAAACCGTTCTGCGTTTAAAACGGCTGCGTTGATCATCGTGTCTATCTGATCGGGCGTTGCCATCTGACCACCGGCCAAAACCAGGCCATATTTGTAGACCATCAATTTTTGCGCAGACCAGTATGAAAACGAACCTCCCCAGCTTTGATCATTGATCAGATTGAGGCCTTCGTAAAATTCGCCCATCCGCTCTTGCGACGGTTCCATTTCAAAACTGCAAATCAACCGCAATGTTTCATCGAAATGTGACCATGCCAAAGTAATCGAATACGTTCGCCATTGCCCTTCAATTGCCATTGCTATTTGGTCATCAGCAATTCGGTCAAATTCCCAATCTTGCATTTCAGCGATATGTTCTACGATATCGATTGGGTGAAGATCTTCTGATAGAACTTGCTCGTCTGTATATGCCATGGCGCCACCTCTTTTTCTGTTGTAGCGTTTGGGGCTGGCGGCGTCCCAAATGCTAGGTGCCTGCTCTAGGGAAGCTTATGTTTTTTTCTCCCTATACAACATATCGTGCCTTTAGCCCCTGTAGGTTGTAAAGCGAAATATTCGTGACTGACTGAAATTTCTGTGCATAACCTGCAAATAACGCTTATTTTGCGCTGAATGGCACATGGCGGCTCTTGCAGGCCGCCATGTTGAAAATCGCTTCGTAATTAAGGTTGGTTTAACCAATTGCGACTGATTTCACATCGTCATCAATATAGGGGACATATTGTTCGAAATTGGCTGAAAACATGCCAACCAGTTTTTCTGCCTGAACATCATATGCATTCTGATCCTGCCATGTTTGGCGAGGGTTCAGTAAGCGGTCATCAACACCTTCGACGAGAAGAGGGACGTCAAATCCGAAATGCACGTCTTTTCTGTATTCGGCGTGATCCAGAGATCCGCTGAGGGCAGCGGTTAAAAGTGCGCGCGTGGCCTTAATGGGCATGCGTGATCCTGTGCCATATGCACCGCCCGTCCAGCCGGTATTAACCAGCCAACATGTTGCATCATGTTTGGCGATCTTATCTCGTAATAGATTGCCATACACTTCTGGGCGTCTGGGCATAAAGGGCGCGCCAAAACAGGTAGAGAAAGCGGGTTTGGGTGCTGTCACGCCGCGCTCTGTCCCGGCCATTTTAGATGTGAACCCCGAAAGGAAATGATACATTGCTTGCGCTGGCGTCAAACGCGCCAAGGGGGGCAGGACACCAAATGCATCGCATGTAAGCAAGATCACGTTTTTCGGCGCACCAGCTAGCCCACTATCAGATGCGTTTGAAATGTAATCCAACGGGTAAGCGCACCGCATGTTTTCCGTCAGGCTGCTATCTTCAAAATCCAGTTCCAATGTATCTGGATCGAAAATCATATTTTCGATCACAGTGCCAAATTTCGACGTCGTCGCATAGATCTCTGGCTCGGCTTTTGGGCTCAGGTTGATGGTTTTCGCGTAGCACCCCCCTTCGAAATTAAAGATCCCACGATCTGACCACCCATGTTCATCATCCCCAACCAAAACGCGATCCGTATCCGCAGACAGGGTTGTTTTGCCTGTTCCAGACAGACCAAAGAAAATGGCGCTATCGACAGGGTTGCCAATTTTATGATTGGCAGAGCAATGCATCGGCATAATGCCTTTGTCGGGCAAAAGGTAATTCAGCAGCGTGAAAACCGACTTTTTGTTTTCCCCGGCATATTCAGTATTGGCGATGAGGATCAGTTTCTTTTCGAAGTTCAGCGCAATGACTGTGCTGCTGTTACAGCCATGACGCGCCGGATCTGCCTGAAAGCTGGGGCAATTCAAAATGGTGTAATCGGCAACAAATTCTTGTAGCGCATCAGCATTGGGACGGCACATCAAATGGCGGATGAACAACCCATGCCATGCCAATTCTGTCACGACCCGAACATTGATAGAGGTCGATGGATCTGCGCCACCAATCAAGTCTTGGGCATAGACGTCTTTGCCCTGCATGTGCTCCAGCATGTCAGAATGGAGGCGATCAAATGCATCGCTGTCCATCGGTGCGTTATTTTCCCACCAAATTGTGTCTTCAACATCCTGCGTGCGAACAACGAATTTGTCATTGGGCGATCTGCCCGTGAATTCGCCGGTGGTCACCAATAAAGCGCCGCCTTGGCCCAATGTACCTTCGCCACGTTTCAATGCCTGCTCGACCAAAGCGGCTTCGGAAAGATTATAATAGACGTTTTGCAGTCCTGTGATGCCTTGGTCTTCTAAGGTGAAGTGTGGGTTCACTCTGTTCGTCGTCATTGCCATTCCTCCGCTTTGCCGCGCCCTTTGACGTACAAAGACATAAAAAGATCGATGGAGAGCCCGAATTTTTCGAAGCGCTCGACTTAACGTAAGCATGGTGTTTTGAATGGCGAAACCCCTGCCAGCGCTACCGTTAGCGCAAAAACAGCGGGTTTGCGCTAACACAGTATCACAAAATCCGGCGAAAAGAAAATCTGAACGCCAAATTGCGGGTTCTGGGTAGGCTTTATATCTTAGCCATTCCTTTTGACTTTGTATTGTCTACTAGCGTTCAAGGCTGCTTGATTCGGTGTTTAGGATTGTTGCGGCGCTGTAAATTTCGCATAGTGACGCGAAATTTGGGCAATAAGAGCAGTTAAAGGATATAAAGATGTCCAGAATCGCCCTCGTGGATGATGATCGCAATATTCTGACATCTGTTTCCATGACATTGGAAGCGGAGGGTTTTGAAGTCGAAACTTACAATGATGGGCAAGCTGCCTTTGAAGCATTTGCGCGGCGTATGCCGGATATGGCTGTGTTCGATATCAAAATGCCTCGCATGGATGGTATGGACCTGCTGCAAAAGGTTCGGCAGAAATCGTCGATTCCAATTATCTTTCTGACGTCTAAAGACGATGAAATTGACGAAGTTCTGGGTCTACGCATGGGCGCAGATGATTATGTCAAAAAACCGTTTAGCCAGCGCCTTTTGGTCGAACGCATTCGCGCGTTGCTGCGGCGCCAAGATGCCGTTTCAGGAAAAGTCGAGGCTGAGACGGAAGATACCAAGCTCATGTCACGCGGCCCGTTGTCGATGGATCCTTTGCGCCACGCCGTGACATGGAAAGGGCAGGATGTTTCCCTGACTGTGACAGAATTTCTTTTGTTGCAGGCTTTGGCACAACGCCCAGGTTTCGTGAAATCACGGGATCAGTTGATGGATGTCGCCTATGATGATCAGGTTTATGTCGATGATCGGACAATCGATAGCCATATAAAACGGTTGCGGAAAAAACTGCGTATGGTTGACGATGAATTCTCTGCAATCGAAACACTTTACGGTATCGGCTACCGTTACAATGAAGAGTAAATAAAGCTTCGGTCATTTTACACATGCAGATGTCTAGCCCTCATGACGCGACAGATCTTGCCAAACGCAATGCGGGGGCGGATGTCGTGTTGGGCGATGATTGGATCGCACCGGACACGGTTGTAGAGCAAGAACTGCGGGAGTCGCGTGCGCGACGTTCAGCCATTTCGTTTAACCGCTCCCCGCTTACGCGCAAAATTATCACGTTCAACTTGTTGGCCTTGAACGTATTGGTGGCGGGTGTGTTGTGGCTTAATTCATCGAGAGATTCCTTGATGGTGCAACATGCCAATGCGATGCATCGCGAGGTCGAACTGGTTGCCAGTGTATTCGAAGCGAGCCTAACCGAGGGTTTGGGAAATGGTGCCCTGGATTTGGATGCTGTTTCATTGATCGCTGACCACGTTGATTTGCGGCGCGACGTGAGCGTGTATGTTTATTCACCGAGTGGCCGGTTGATCAGGCAAACCCAAGGAGATTTGTCACCGCTGTTTGAACGCAAGGCCAATGATGGCAGTGCGTCTAAAGTTTCGGTTTCCCTAAATACCGCTTGGAACAACATGTTGGATCTGTTGCACCGCGATGATCCGTCTGTGGTGGTTGGTCATGAAGATCGTTTGCGCAATTTGATTGTGACTGGCGATATATCGCAGACCCAAGTGACCTACAGTCGGGATGAGACCGGGATTGCCACCTTTTCAGCGTTGTCGCCGATTCATAGTCATGGATCGATCATGGGCATCGTGGCGATGGTTTCGACCGGAGGTGGCATTGATGCTGCGGTACGGGAAGAACGTGAGCGACTTTTGCAAATGTTCGTTATCGCGACACTGGTGTCGGTCGGTTTAAGTATCGTTCTTGCCTCCACTATCGCCAATCCGATTTCTGATTTGGCTGATGCTGCTGAAATCGGACGCGCCCGCAATCGTCGTAACAAGACGCCGGGACGTATCCGAATCCCTGACCTAACCGCGCGGCCCGATGAAATTGGTCGTTTGTCAGGCGCACTTCGCAGTATGGTCGGCGCACTATATGACCGTATTGATGGGAATGAGCAGTTCGCCGCGGATGTCGCGCATGAGATCAAAAATCCTTTAGCCTCTTTGCGTTCGGCAGTTGGTTCTCTTCGGATGGTGAAGAAACAAGAGCAAAAAGACAAATTACTGGATATTATCGAGCACGATGTGCAGCGGTTGGATCGTCTGGTGTCGGATATTTCCAATGCATCACGTTTGGATGCGGAATTGGTGAAAGAGGAAGAGGTTTCGTTCGACCTGATCGCGATGGTGCGCAATCTATCCCAACTGTTGGGCAATGATGCCCGCAAATTGGGAATCGAATTCATATCTGATCTGCCCGACGCTTCAATTTACATTCATGGGCTGGAGCAGCGTCTTGCGCAGGTCCTTGTGAATCTGATCACAAACGCCATCAGTTTCTGCGAGGATGGGGACGCTATTCGCGTTTGGGTGCGTATGCGGGAGAACCGAGTTCTGGTTGTTGTTGAGGACACTGGGCCCGGTATTCCTGAAGATGCTTTGCAAAAGATCTTTAAGCGGTTTTATACGTCGCGCCCTCAGCAAGATTTTGGAAATAATTCGGGTCTTGGATTGGCCATTTCCAAACAAATTGTGGAAGCTCATGATGGCGTCATTTGGGCAGAAAACATTCGCCCGACTGAAGCAGATGCCGCGTCTGAACCTCTTGGCGCGCGATTTGTTGTTGGGTTGCCGGTTTAGGTTATGCAGCAGGGCATTTTGCACGCAAATTCAGTTTCTTTTTCAGAGCGGGCCTTGCTGATATGCGGATCGTCAGGTTCTGGAAAATCTCAGTTCAGTTTGGAACTTATGAGTTTGGGTGCACAATTGATCGCAGATGACCGCACAATCGTGGTGTCACAACCGGATGGGGTATGGGCACGTTGTCCTGATGCGATTAAGGGAAAGATAGAAGCGCGCAATGTGGGTATTTTACATGCCGCACCAATGGAAACAGCCCGGATTGTGGCGGTTTTGGACCTGAACAGCGAAGAGCCAGATCGTCTTCCACCTTTTCGCACGACAGAGATCTTAGGTCACGAATTGCCCTTGTTTCTGCGCCCACAATATAAGACTTTTGCACCAGCTTTCTTGCAATTCCTCAAATATGGTCGGGGAGATTAGCCATGGCGGAACCGCAAGGTCTGCTACAGCGCGTTGTACTTGTAACCGGCCCTTCTGGAGCAGGTAGATCCTCTGCGGTGAATGCATTGGAGGATTTTGGATTCGAAGTCATCGATAACATCCCAATCAGTTTGGTGCCGCGTTTGATGGATGGCCCTTTGACCCGTCCGTTGGCGCTGGGCCTGGATGCCAGAAACCGAGATTATTCTACCGAAACGATTGTTGAGCTGTTTAAAGACCTATCGCGCAGGCCTGACCTTGAAGCGTCCCTGCTATACTTGGATTGCAGCGCAAAGGTTTTGACGCGGCGTTATTCGGAAACGCGTCGTCGTCATCCCCTTGCGCCTGACGATTCGCCCAGCGAAGGTATAGATCGTGAACTTCGGATGCTTGACGATGTGAAGGTATGTGCTGATATTCTGATAGATACGACAGAACTGACCGTCCATGAATTGCGCGCCAGTATGGCACGCTGGTTCGGGCAAGCCGTGGGACAAGGGTTGGCTGTCTCGTTACATTCGTTTTCGTTTAAACGGGGGCTACCGCAGGGTTTGGATATGGTGTTTGACTGTCGTTTCTTGCGTAATCCGCACTGGGTGCCTGAATTGCGGCCCTTGACCGGTTTGCAAGACACTGTCGCGCAACACGTGAAAGAAGATGCGCGTTTCTCGGATTTTGTAAATCATATCAAGAATTTGCTTTGCTTTCAGCTTCCTGCGGTGATCGAGGAAGGCAAAACGCATTTTTCGGCGGGATTTGGATGTACTGGCGGGAAACACCGTTCGGTTATGATGGTGCAGGTCATGTCAAAAATTTTGACTGACGAAGGGTGGCCCGTATCGGTTCGACATCGCGAGCTGGAACGTATGGGTCTTGTGTCACCGGTCTCGTCGGTGCCTCAGATGACACAGGGGGACGCTGGTAAGTGATTGGTATCGTGATTGTGGCTCATGGCGGGTTGGCGCGAGAATATCTTGCGGCTGTGGAGCATGTTGTTGGAAAACAAACAGGTGTTCTTGCCATTAACTTTGAGGCCGATTGCAATCGTGATGCCAAGCAAGAGGAAATCGCAAAAGCCGCGGATCAGGTGGATCAGGGCGCTGGTGTTGTTGTGGTGACGGACCTGTTTGGCGGCTCGCCCTGTAACCTGTCCATTGCGGCCTGTAAGGCAGAAAAACGCCGCATTCTATATGGTGCTAATTTGCCACTCTTGGTCAAATTGGCAAAGTCGCGCAGCCTGCCCTTGGATGATGCTGTACAAGCTGCTCTTGCATCGGGACGCAAATATATTGACAGTCGGGTCGTTGCCCCCGAAACACGTTAGTTGTTTGGTGAATGGAGAGTATTGAAATGACCGCGCCCATACGACGTGTGTTGGAAATCGTTAATGAAAAAGGCCTGCATGCACGTGCGTCTGCCAAGTTCGTTGAAACTGTGGAAGCGTTCGAAGCTTCAGCAGAAGTCTCAAAAGACGGACAGTCCACTGGCGGAGATAGCATAATGGGCCTTTTGATGTTGGCAGCTTCCAAAGGAACCTCTATTGAGGTTCAAACAAACGGGCCAGACGCTTTGACTCTTGCGGATGCGATTGAACACTTGGTCGCAAACCGTTTTGGAGAAGAGTGCTAAGGCAGCCTCCGCTATGACGGGGTGACATCGAATGGGACAATTGGAATGGTTGATAGCTCGCGCTCTCCAGGGATAAGCAAGGGGATTAGGCCTGTGCCGCGTCAGCCGCAGGCCAATGCACCCTATGACAAGCGCGAAATCAGTTACGCCAACACATTCACCAATCCGTTCAAGGCCAATATGATCCGGGCGATGGAGTGGATTACTGGTAAAATCAGCTTGCTGCGCATTGTGCGTCGGTTCGAGCGGATGGGACCAGCGGAAGGGCAAGCGTTCTGGAAACAAGCGCTATACCTGATGGGAATCGAACTGCAAACACCACAGGAGCAGATTGATCAAATTCCGGCAGAAGGGCCCGTGATTGTTGTGGCGAACCATCCCCATGGATTGGTGGATGGTATGATCTTGGCGGAATTGATCGGTCGTGTGCGTACCGATTATAAAATTTTGACACGCTCCTTGTTGACCGGGGTACGTGAAATCGAAGATTTCATGATTCCAGTTCCGTTTCCGCATGAAGAAAATTCCCGCGAATTAAGCCTAGAAATGCGCGCCAATGCGATGACGCATTTGGACAATGGTGGTGTGATTGCCCTGTTCCCATCAGGTGTCGTTGCGTCTGCAGATAGCTATTGGGGGCCAGCCTTAGAGCAGGGTTGGAATCCTTTTACAGCGCGTTTGATCCAGCGTTCTGGAGCAACAGTTGTTCCGATTTTCTTTCCGGGACAAAATTCACGTGCTTACCAGATCGCAAATCGCGTTTCGCCGACATTGCGTCAGGGTTTGCTCATCCATGAAGTTATCCATGCCTGTTGGCGCCCCCAAAAACCGATCGTTGGGCAACCGATTACTCCGGACGAAGTCAAAGCGTTTGATGGTGGCACCCGAGAATTTGTGGCTTGGCTCCGAGAAAAAACGCTCAGCCTAAAGTAGGCGGTTTTGATATCCGGCAAACTGGTTCAACGGGTATGAACCGGATTTTCACCGCTATAGTCATAAAACCCTTTGCCGGATTTACGGCCAAGCCATCCGGCTTGGACGTAATTCACCAATAGGGGGCAGGGACGGTATTTGGGATCACCCATCCCGTCCTGAATGACACGCATGATGGCCAAAACCGTGTCCAAACCGATGAAATCTGCCAACTCCAAGGGACCCATGGGGTGATTTGCACCTAGTTTCAGAGACTGGTCAATACTGACAACATCGCCGACACCTTCATGCAAAGCGTAGATTGCTTCGTTCAGCATGGGAACCAGAACTCGGTTCAGAATAAAGGCCGGGAAATCTTCAGAGGTTGCTGCTGTTTTGCCTAATCGGTTGACGACCTCGAGGCAGGTGTCGAATGTGTCCTGATCTGTTGCCATACCCCGGATCAGTTCAACCAGCTGCATGATTGGCACGGGATTCATAAAGTGAAATCCCATAAACTTTTCAGGACGATCCGTTTTGCTGGCCAATCGGGTGATCGAAATAGAAGAGGTATTCGATGTCAAAATCGTATGCTCTGCTAAATGTGGTGCAAGCCCCGCAAAGATCTTGGTCTTGATCTCTTCATTCTCTGTGGCCGCTTCAACAATCAAGTCAGTCGTTGCGACATCAACAACATCCAAAGAGGGTGTAATACGCGCCAATGCTGCGTCTCTTTCGGCAGGTGAAATCGCGTCTTTCTTGACTTGCCGATCAAGGTTTTTGGCAATTTTTTCCACTGCACTATTCAGAGCATCCTGTGAAACGTCATTTAAGACCACGTCATAGCCGGCCAGTGCCGTAACATGGGCTATTCCATTGCCCATTTGTCCCGCACCAATCACACCAATGCGCCGTACCTGCATGTCAGCTCTCCTCGCTACGTGTTGGCAGGGTAAGAGGCTCTGGCTCTGGCTGCAAGGATCAACCGCAGGGATGTAATGCACGCGACGTCAAGTCGTTTGTTAGGAGTTTGGTAGGATCTTTGTGGCGAAATAGAGGCGGGTGAATAGGAATTTTAGGTGGGTGTGATGAGTTTCATCGCAAACGACGCACGTGGTGTGGACTATTGTCTGTGTCGCTATGGCGCGAGCAAAATTGATTTTCGTGGACCAAAGGCGCGATTGGATTCGCGCTACATTGCTTTATTGGGGGGCGGAGAAACCTTTGGCCGCAATGTGTCCAAACCATTTGCGGCCCAATTACAGGTCACGTTGAACACGCCCTGCGTGAATTTCGGCGTCATGAATGCAGGGCTAGACCTCTTTTTAAAAGCTCCAGAGGTCCTAGGGATCGCTGAAAGGGCTGAGGCTGTCGTTTTGCAAATCTTGGGTGCGCAAAATATGTCAAACCGGTATTACGCGGTGCATCCGCGCCGAAATGACAGGTTTCTGCGTGCCTCTGATGTTCTGATGGATATGTATCCGGATCTGGATTTTACGGAATTTCATTACAACAAGCATTTGTTGGAAAGGTTGCATAGCAAAGGGCGTGATCGGTTTTCGTTGGTCAGGAGCGAGCTTTCAAAAGCCTGGGTTGCGCGCATGAAGCATATGCTGAGCTTGTTTCCTTGCCCTGTCATCCTGCTGTGGCTTGCGCCACATCGACCAGATGCATGGATTCCCGATGACTTTCGGATGGATCCGCTCTTTGTTGGGCGGCCAATGATTGAAGAGCTGACCAATCACAAAACCCATTTGGTAGAGGTCCAGATGCCTGTGACCTATCTGAAGAACCAATATGCAGGTGGTTGGTTTGGTGGTGCAGCGAGCCTACAGGCCGAAGATCTAAACGCGGTCGCGACACATAAAATGATCTCAGATCAACTGTCGCAGGTTTTGCAAACTGTGTTTTAAGGACACCCTAGCGTGGCCATGCCACCTGTTTCCAAGCGGCATGGTTTGTTCTTTTATTTAATTTTATCGGTTATTTCTGGGATGGCGGTGAAGAGGTCCTGTACGAGGCCGTAGTCTGCGACTTGGAAGATCGGGGC
>CANMPP010000014.1 GCA_947499735.1 uncultured Pelagimonas sp. | reverse complement strand
GTCTTGCCGTGGTCAACGTGACCAATCGTGCCAATGTTGCAGTGCGGCTTGCCGCGCTCAAACTTTTCCTTTGCCATGGTATGGCTCCCTCTTTCTTAACGGGTGCCGGATCAAAGTCCGGCCTACAATTTGGGTAGAGCGGGGAATATTCCCCGCCACCCAGGGTTCTTAGGTGTATTTCGCTTGGATCTCGTCAGAGATGTTCTGCGGAACTGGGTCATAATGCGCGAACTGCATCGTGAACTGCGCGCGGCCCGAAGACATGGAGCGCAATGTGTTGATGTAGCCGAACATGTTCGCCAGAGGAACAAATGCATCGATCGCAACCGCGTTACCACGTGGTTCCTGACCAGATACCTGACCGCGACGGGATGTCAGATCGCCGATGATACCACCTGTATATTCTTCAGGTGTGATCACTTCGACTTTCATCATTGGCTCAAGCAGTTTCGCACCAGCTTGACGCATACCTTCACGCATACACATACGGGCTGCGATCTCGAAGGCCAGAACACTGGAGTCAACGTCGTGGAATTTACCGTCGATCAGAGCAACTTTAAAGTCGATCACAGGGAAGCCTGCCAGAGGGCCGCTATCCATAACCGAGTTGATGCCTTTTTCAACGCCTGGGATGTATTCCTTAGGAACAGAACCACCAACAATGCGGGATTCGAAGGAATAGCCTTCGCCTGCTTCCGTTGGAGAAATGATCATTTTCACTTCACCGAACTGACCAGAACCACCGGACTGTTTCTTGTGCGTGTATGTGTGCTCAACTTCGTGCGAAATCGTTTCACGATACGCAACCTGTGGGGCACCAATATTCGCCTCAACCTTGAATTCACGCTTCAAGCGGTCAACCAAGATGTCCAGGTGAAGTTCGCCCATACCTTTCATGATCGTCTGGCCAGATTCCTGGTCAGTCTCAACACGGAAGGATGGATCTTCTGCTGCCAGACGGGCCAGACCCGCAGACATTTTTTCCTGGTCGCCTTTGGTTTTCGGCTCAACCGCGATTTCGATCACTGGCTCTGGGAATGTCATTGTTTCCAGAACAACAGGGTCGTTTTTCGCGCAAAGCGTGTCACCAGTTGTGGTGTTCTTCAGACCACCCAACGCGATGATGTCGCCGGCAAATGCCTCTTCGATCTCTTCGCGGTTGTTGGAGTGCATCATCATCATCCGGCCAACACGTTCGTTGTTGCCTTTTGTTGAGTTCAGCAGCGAGTCACCTTTTGCCAATTGACCGGAATAAATCCGAACAAATGTCAAAGAGCCAACAAATGGGTCGTTCATGATTTTGAACGCCAGACCAGAGAAGGCCATATCATCATCCGCACGGCGGGCAATGTTACGCTCTTCGTTTTCGTCGCCTGGTTCAAAGCCCATGTAGTCAACAACGTCCAGAGGGGACGGCAGATAGTCGATCACGGCGTTAAGCAAAGGTTGAACACCTTTGTTTTTGAACGCTGAACCACCCAGCATTGGTACGAATACCATTTCCAAGCAGCCCTTACGCAGCAATGCGCGCAGCGTTTCTACGTCAGGCTCTTCGCCTTCCAGATACGCTTCCATCGCAGCTTCGTCCATTTCGACCGCAGCTTCGATCATCTTTTCGCGCCACTCATTCGCCTGATCTTGCAGATCTTCACGAATGTCGACGAGTTCCCAAGATGCGCCCAGGTCGTCACCTTTCCACAGCCATTCCTTCATCAGGACAAGGTCAAGCAGACCTTCTAGCTCTGTTTCAGCACCGATTGGGATCGCAACAGGAACAGCACGTGCACCAGTACGCTCTTCAACCATTTTGTGGCAGTTGAAGAAGTCCGCACCGATCTTGTCCATTTTGTTAACGAACACGATACGTGGAACCTTATAACGGTCCGCTTGACGCCAAACAGTTTCTGTTTGTGGCTCAACACCGGCGTTTGCGTCTAGAACACAAACAGCGCCGTCAAGAACCGCCAGAGAACGTTCAACTTCGATGGTGAAGTCAACGTGGCCTGGTGTGTCGATGATGTTGAAACGGTGCTTTTCAGTCTGAGCGGTTTCACCATCTTCGGTGCGTTCCCAGAACGTGGTTGTCGCAGCCGAAGTAATCGTGATGCCGCGTTCCTGTTCCTGTTCCATCCAGTCCATAGTCGCGGCGCCATCATGCACCTCGCCAATGTTGTGGGATTTACCAGTGTAGTACAGGATGCGTTCTGATGTGGTTGTTTTACCAGCATCAATATGCGCCATGATACCGAAGTTGCGGTAGCGGTCTAATGGATATTCGCGGGCCATCTGCAGGGTCCTTGAGTAAGTGGTTTACCAGCGGTAATGGCTGAACGCTTTGTTCGCGTCGGCCATCTTGTGTGTATCTTCGCGCTTCTTTACAGCCGCGCCACGAGATTGAACAGCGTCAAGAAGCTCGCCTGCAAGACGTTCTTCCATTGTGTTCTCGTTGCGACCACGTGCGGCAGAAATCAACCAGCGGATTGCCAGCGCTTCACGACGCTCTGGGCGAACTTCAACCGGAACCTGGTATGTCGCACCACCAACACGGCGGGAACGAACTTCCAAGGAAGGTTTGATGTTGTCCAGCGCTTCGTGGAAGATTTCCACAGGTGCGCGCTTAACTTTGTTTTCAACACGATCAAGCGCGTTGTAGACGATACGTTCGGCAACAGATTTTTTGCCATCGATCATCAGGTTGTTCATGAATTTGCTCAGAACCGTATCACCAAATTTGGCGTCGGGCAGAACTTGGCGCTTCTCAGCGGCGTGACGACGGGACATTCTCGTATGTTCCTCTTATCTGGAGGGCGTCATCCCGAACCAAATTGGTTCGGGGCGCCCGGTAAACTTACTTAGGACGCTTCGCACCGTATTTGGAGCGGCGCTGCTTACGATCTTTAACGCCCTGTGTATCCAGAACACCGCGCAGGATGTGGTAACGCACACCTGGAAGGTCTTTTACACGGCCGCCACGGATCAGAACAACAGAGTGTTCCTGAAGGTTGTGGCTTTCACCTGGGATGTAGCTGATCACTTCGTAACCGTTGGTCAGGCGAACCTTCGCAACTTTACGCATCGCCGAGTTCGGCTTCTTAGGCGTTGTTGTATAGACGCGTGTGCAAACGCCACGTTTTTGTGGGCACTGCTCAAGGTGCTGAGATTTAGACGTCTTACGTTTTGGCTGGCGCGGTTTGCGGATCAGCTGTTGAATCGTGGGCATTCCGGTTTTTCCCCGTGTAGTCACACATTTCATGCACAGGCGTTCCCGTGCGGGTTTCAATTGGCAAAGCCTCAAGCGCGTCCACTTGGGCCGGGTATCAGATCTACAACAACGCGAAAAATCCGCGTCACTTCCGTACCGAGGTAAGTGATGCGGATGATTTCCAGAGGATCGAAGCAGTTAAGTCGCTTGGATCTTGGCCATCGGATGCTGTAATTCATCGCAGTTTCGCAAGATGCGATAAGCGAATTGAACGCGCGTATAGGGGGAGTCGCTGAACTTGTCAACAGGCGTCGCGCTTTGCCAGCACCTATGCAAGTTTGCGTTCCCGCCACATAACATAAAGGCCAGTGCCCACAATGATCATAGCGCCACACATGGTCAATGCATCTGGCCAATGGTCGAAAAAGACCAAACCAAAGACCAGCGCAAACACCAGTGACGCATATCGAAATGGCGCCGTGAACCCAGCCTGCCCCATGCGCATGGTTTGAACCGAAAAATGATAGGCCGCAATGATAGCCACGGTTTGCAGTAAAACCATCGCAGCCAGCCAAGGCGTGACAGGCACCCAGTTATCTGTGGCCGACAACACAACCGCAAACAACAAGACGGCGCTTGATCCAAGAAACGAAACCAACAGCGATGGTACCTGTTCCGTTAGTCCCCGCGTTGCCAGGTCACGGGCACTGACGGATAACACAGCACCAAGTGCGCATAGTGCATAGATATTGAACCCATCTGTACCCGGGCGCACGATCAGCAACATTCCCAAAAACCCAATCGAAATCGCGATCCAACGACGGGGGCCGATATGTTCTTTCAGAAACAAGGTTGCGCCCAGCGTTACGACAAGCGGAATAGATTGCATAATCGCATTCGCATTGGCCAATGGCATGTGAATTAGCGCTGTCAGGAACATCCAAGCGGCACAGGTTTCCGCCAAGCTTCTAACGCCCAGCAAACGCCAATTTCTGCCGCCGATATCAAATTTCAAATGGCCTTTTCGACGTGCCAACCAAAAGAAAAAGGCACATGCCATGACACCGCGCAGAACCAAAAGCTGTGACAAAGGCATATCCTCGCCAATCGCCTTGATCGATGTATCGCCAATGCTGAACGATAGCATACTCAGCAGCATAAAGAGCGCAGCGCGGGTGTTTTGGTTTTCTGTCATCGACCCACTTCCAATTTATCCCCTATGGCCTGATCATGGCCCCAGCACGCAGTCAAGCCATGTGAAGAGGTTTCCGCACCCTAAAGTCCCGCAATGCAATCCTATGAGGCGAGATGCTTAAACCAATTGGAACCATGCATCACGCAGACAGCAACGGTTTCTTACCGCGTACAGGTGTTGCCCCCACTAGCGCACATGCGACGTTATTAGAACAGGCTGTTCACGACATTTTAGGGCAAGACCTGCCCAAGCTGACCAGTATTCTGGTCCGGGGATCCGCCGCCCGCGACGATGTCGATTGGGTCATTGCCGATTATGATTTCGTATTGCTTTTCGAACAAGAAAACGTCCCACAGGTCCATTTCACCCCCAACAGTTTACAAGGCAAAGATGTCGAGTTCCTTTGCCTGCCCCGCACCGATTTTTTGTCACACCCGCGCTACGCGTCATTGCGTGCCTTTCTGTCCTTTTGCCACTGGCCGATTTGGGGCGAAGATATCGCCCAGCTTCTGCCGGCCCCCAAGCTTGACGCGAACATGCTGGCCCACCTTCCTAGAATGGGCGCATGGTTTGATGACTGGCAGGCAGATCTGGCCAGTTGTGAAACATCCCAGTCGCGCAAAGAGTTTTGCCAATGGATGATGAAGCGAATTGTCCGAACGTTGTTTGAAAGCGTGGCCGTTGAGCATGGCGTTTATAGCCGCGATATTTACCCCTGCGCCCGGTTTTGCAGTGATCTTTGGCCGGAATGGGAAAGCCGCATTATGGAAGCCGCCGAATTGGCTGTGTTTCCGACGGCTGACCCCGCACAGATCGACAGGACTACTTCTTGCCTGAAACCTTTGCTCATGGAACGCTATAATACCCTAGCTTGCATTTAGTCGGACTTTCATGGCCATTTGAACGTTGCGCTGGGACAACATGAAAAATCTCTGCGAACAAAATTATTGCCCGCTTCACCACTTCGGAATAAGAGCACGACTTGAACCAACACGGTTCCATTTTCTAGGCCAGAACAAGGAGGGCAGCACATGACATATATGACAGCAACCCTCGCAAGGCTCACATCCGCTTAAGTCAGCTTTTTGATTAAGCCGGAACCGACCTGATTTTTCGGTCACTTTTAATACAAATGGAACCATTCCACATGGGCAATCCTCATATGGATGATCGCGTGTCTGTGCTTCAGACAGGCGCTGTCATCACACATTTTTATAGTTCAACTGCATGGGTCGAAACCCGCGCAAAAGATCAACTTCAACAGGTTGGCGCGTGGAACGGCGTCAGCAAAATCGCAGCATTTCCCGATTTGCATCCTGGCAAATACGGTCCGGTCGGCTGTGCTGTTTTAGCCGATCGCATCTATCCACAACTGATCGGCAACGACATTGGTTGTGGCATGGCATTGTTTCAACTCGATATCCCGACCCGTAAGTTCAAGGTTGAGAAAGCCGTGCGCAGGATACGTAGCTTAGGCGATCCGATGGAAACACCACAGGTCGACCGTCTCGAGCAGGCAGGGATCACCCGTGATTTGTTTCCTGAAGCCTTGGGAACCATAGGCGGAGGCAATCACTTTTGCGAAGTTCAAAAACTAAACCAAAACATAGACAACTGTGATCTTGATCCCAATCTGACCTACCTTTTGGTGCATTCAGGGTCACGTGGTCTTGGCCAATCCGTGTTAAGTGCCTTGCCAGCAGGAGCGTTCGACGGGATTGGCGCGGGATCGGGAGAGGCTTCCGACTATTTGAGCGGTCATCATGATGCCCTTCACTGGGCAAGGCTAAACCGTCAAATCATCGCAGAACGCGCAGCAGATGCGTTGCGCGCTGACCTACGCCTGATCGCCGATGTTCCACATAACATTTTGGAAAAAACACCTGATGGCTGGTTACATAGAAAAGGCGCTGCAAAGGCAGCCCCACTTGTCCCAATCGCTGGATCTCGCGCGACATCTAGTTTTCTGGTGTCACCAATCGCGAACGGCTCTTCACTGAGTTCATTGGCTCATGGAGCGGGTCGCCGATATGACCGATCGTCGATGCACGGGCGAATACGTTCAAAGCGGTCAGATATCGAAGCAATGGAACGCACTCCTTTTGGAGGTCGCGTCATATGTGAAGATCGCGACCTTATGATCGAAGAAGCTCCGCACGCGTATAAATCCGCTGAAAGCGTTGTCGCCGATCTTGAAGCTATGAAAGTTGCACGGCCCATCGCAGAAATGATCCCTTTGTTGACCTTCAAAAAAGTAAGACAGGAGACGTCGCAATGAAGCCGCAAAACTATCTGTCCCTATTGGTAACTGCGGGCAATGGCCCAGCCGAATGCAATACAGCAGTTGGTCATGTTTTAGATAGGATGCAAAGCGAAGCTTTGCGAAATCTCTCTCTCTATTTCCAGAACGGAGGGTCAATTTGGTCCGAAGTCGGCAATGGTTTTGGTCTATGGTGACCAACGTTACGCATTTGGCGCCTCGTGGACCGGTACGATTCAGTGGCGCATGGGCAGCCAGTTGCGACAAAACCATAAGCGCCGCAATTGGTTTGTCGGTGTCTTCTCCATCCCGAATCCAGCGCATGTTCCACGTTTCATACAGCCACAAGATGTCACGATTTCAACAATGCGTGCGGGAGGGCCAGGCGGGCAACATCAAAACACAACGGACAGTGCCGTTAGAGCCGTGCATAAACCATCTGGTCTGACTGTCGCTGTCCGCGATGGTCGCTCTCAACATCGCAACAAAGCGCTCGCCATAGAGCGACTAGAAAACCTTATGAACGCCGCAACCCTTATGGAAGAAGAAACGCATAAGAACGCGCAACACGACCTGCATAAGCACCTAGAACGAGGTAATCCTATACGTCGATTTGAGGGTAAAAATTTTGTAGAACGGAAATGAACCTACCACAGCGTTTGAAAGATGCACCTAAATGTAACAAAAAACCGCCCGGTTTTGCCTCCGGGCGGTTTTTTATTTCAAAGCTTTACGCCACGATCATTCGGCTGGGCCGAACGGATCCTCGGCTGACGCAGGTGCCGCTAGTGCAACCGCCTCTTGTGCTTCATCACGACGTGCGTCGATCACAACCGTATCGCGGTCACGCGCGATTTTGCGCACGCGGTGTGTTGCACCACCGGTACCGGCTGGGATCAAGCGACCAACAAGGATGTTTTCTTTAAGACCGACAAGGTTGTCGACCTTACCTTGAACAGATGCCTCGGTAAGAACGCGCGTTGTTTCCTGGAAGGACGCCGCGGACATGAACGAACGCGTCTGCAAGGACGCTTTCGTGATACCGAGAAGAACAGGCTGACCCTTGGCAGGGCGACCACCGCGGGATTCTGCCTTTTCATTGGCTTCATCCAGCTCGATCTTTTCAACATGTTCGCCTTTGAGCAGGGTTGTATCGCCGCTTTCGGTGATTTCCCATTTCTTCAGCATCTGACGCACAACCACTTCAACGTGCTTGTCGTTGATCTTAACGCCTTGCAGACGGTAAACATCCTGCACTTCGTCGATCATATAGTTCGCCAGAGCTTCGATGCCCATGATCGCAAGAATATCGTGGGGGGCTGGGTTGCCATCCATGATATAGTCGCCTTTTTGTACAAAATCGCCTTCGGCAACCGGGATGTGCTTGCCTTTTGGGATCATGTATTCGCGTGGCTCAAGACCATCTTCGCTCGGCTCGATGCTGATACGACGCTTGTTCTTGTAGTCCTTACCAAAGCGCACGTAACCGTCGATCTCTGCGATGATCGCGTGATCTTTCGGACGACGCGCTTCAAACAGTTCAGCAACACGTGGCAGACCACCGGTGATGTCCTTGGTTTTAGCACCTTCACGCGGGATACGCGCAACGATGTCACCGGCCTGAACGGATTGACCATCTTCAACGGATAGGATCGCGTCCACGGACATTGGATAGGTGATCGGGTTGCCCTGAATGTTGCGCACAGGTTCGCCACTGCCATCGACAAGAATGATTTCTGGCTTCAGCTCGTTGCCGCGTGGCGCTGCACGCCAGTCGGTCACGATTTTCTGCGTCATACCTGTTGCATCATCGGTTTCGTCACGCACAGACAGACCTGGGATCAGATCCACAGTTTTGGCTGTACCATCCGCTTCCGCGATGATTGGCAATGTATAAGGGTCCCATTCAAACAGCTTGGCGCCGCGCGAAATGTCCTGACCTTCAGAGACCAGAATCTTCGTTGCGTAACCAACCTTGTGAGACGCGCGCTCAGACCCGTCTTCACCTTGAATGATCAGCTTCATGTTACGGCCAATCACCAGATGCTCACCCGCAGCATTTGTGATTAGGTTGGCGTTTTCAAACACGATCTTACCTTCTTGAGATGCCTCAAGGAAGGATTGCTGACCACCCTGCGCAACACCACCGATGTGGAAGGTCCGCATCGTCAGCTGTGTACCAGGTTCACCAATGGATTGCGCCGCGATGATACCGACCGCTTCACCAACGTTCACCATTGTACCGCGCGCAAGGTCACGACCGTAACACATCGCACATACACCGTCTTCTGCTTCACAGGTCAGCGGCGAACGAATGCGTGCTGTTTGAACACGTTCGTCATCCACAGAATCTGCCATGCGTTCGTCAATCAACTGGCCATGTGAGATCAGAATTTCTTCTGTACCAGGCTTGTAGATGTCTTCCGCAGAAACACGACCCAGAATACGTTCACCCAGTGTGGCAACAACTTCACCATCGTTCACAGCAGGCTGCGCGGTGATTGCATTGTCAGTGCCACAGTCGTTCATACGAACGATGCAGTCCTGAGATACGTCCACCAAACGACGGGTCAGGTAACCCGAGTTCGCGGTCTTCATCGCCGTATCCGACAGACCTTTCCGCGCACCGTGGGTTGAGTTGAAGTACTCAAGAACGGTCAAACCTTCTTTAAAGTTCGAGATGATCGGCGTTTCGATGATGTCGCCATTCGGCTTTGCCATCAGGCCGCGCATACCGCCCAGCTGTTTCATCTGCGTCACAGAACCACGCGCACCAGAGTGGGCCATCATGTAAACCGAGTTCGGCTCCATAACCGCACCATTCTCGTCCGTTTTCTCGGCAGAGATCGTACCCATCATAGCGTCGGTGACTTTGTCGTTACACTTGGACCAAGCATCGACAACTTTGTTGTACTTTTCGCCCTGAGTGATCAGACCGTCCATGTACTGCTGTTCAAAGTCTTTTACCTGATCGCGTGTTTCTTCAACGATCGTCCATTTGTTGTCAGGAATAACCATATCGGCCTTGCCGAAGGAAATGCCTGCCTTGAAGGCTTCTTTAAAGCCCATGGACATGATCTGGTCACAGAAGATCACGGATTCTTTCTGGCCACAGTAGCGATATACGGTGTCGATGACGCGCTGAACGTCTTTCTTCCGCAGCAACTGGTTAACCAGATCAAATGGTGCTTTCGCGTTCAGTGGCAGCAATGCGCCCAAACGAACACGACCCGGCGTGGTTTCATAGCGCTTGTAAACTTCCAGACCGTTTTCATCGATCTGCTTCACACGTGCTATGATTTTTGAATGCAGGTGTACTTCACCAGCAGTCAAAGCATGTTCAACCTCTTCGATGGAAGAGAAGGTCATGCCTTCGCCAATCATACCGTCACGTGCGATGGTCACATAGTAGAGACCCAAGATCATATCCTGCGATGGAACGATGATCGGTGCACCGTTTGCAGGCGACAGAACGTTGTTCGTGGACATCATCAGAACGCGCGCTTCCAACTGGGCTTCAAGGCTCAGAGGAACGTGAACCGCCATTTGGTCACCGTCAAAGTCGGCGTTAAAGGCAGAACAGACCAGCGGGTGCAGCTGGATCGCTTTACCTTCGATCAGCGTGGGTTCGAACGCTTGGATACCCAAGCGGTGAAGCGTTGGCGCGCGGTTCAGCAGAACCGGGTGCTCACGGATCACTTCATCCAAGATATCCCAAACTTCGGGACGCTCTTTTTCAACCAGCTTCTTCGCCTGTTTAACAGTCGAAGACAGACCTTTGGCTTCCAAACGGGAATAGATGAACGGCTTGAACAGTTCCAACGCCATCTTCTTGGGAAGACCACATTGATGCAGTTTCAGCTCAGGACCGGTCACGATCACCGAACGGCCAGAGAAGTCAACGCGCTTACCCAAAAGGTTTTGGCGGAAACGACCCTGCTTACCTTTCAGCATGTCAGACAGTGATTTCAACGGACGCTTGTTTGCGCCAGTGATCACGCGGCCACGACGACCGTTGTCGAACAGAGCATCAACCGCTTCTTGCAGCATCCGCTTTTCGTTACGCACGATGATATCAGGCGCACGCAGTTCGATCAGACGCTTCAAACGGTTGTTCCGGTTTATCACGCGGCGATACAGGTCGTTCAGGTCAGATGTCGCGAAACGACCACCATCCAACGGCACCAATGGGCGCAATTCTGGCGGGATCACAGGGATCACGGTCATAACCATCCACTCAGGACGGTTGCCGGATTCCAAGAAGCTTTCGACAACTTTCAAACGCTTGATGATCTTTTTCGGCTTCAGTTCACCTGTCGCCTCTTTCAGATCCGCACGCAGGTTTTCTGCCTCGGATTCCAGATCGATATTCGCCAGCATCTCGCGGATCGCTTCCGCACCGATATTGGCTGTGAACGCGTCCATACCGTATTGGTCCTGCGCGTCGAGGTATTCTTCCTCGTTCAGCATTTGACCATATGTCAAATCTGTCAGGCCTGGTTCGATAACAACGTAGTTTTCGAAATACAGAACACGTTCCAGATCACGCAATGTCATGTCCAGCATCAAACCGATGCGGGATGGCAGGGATTTCAGGAACCAGATATGCGCGCAAGGTGCCGCCAGTTCGATATGGCCCATGCGCTCACGACGGACCTTTTGCAGCGTAACTTCAACACCACATTTTTCGCAGACAACGCCGCGATATTTCATGCGCTTATATTTGCCGCAAAGACATTCGTAGTCTTTGATCGGGCCAAAGATACGCGCACAGAACAGACCGTCACGCTCAGGCTTGAACGTACGGTAGTTGATGGTTTCGGGCTTCTTGATCTCACCAAAAGACCAAGAGAGAATCCGCTCTGGGCTGGCCAGGGACACTTTGATTTCATCAAAGGCCTTTGGCGGCGTCAGAGGGTTGAACGGGTTATTTGTAATTTCCTGGTTCATAATCTGTCCTCAGAGGTTTCAGAGGGTGCGGTGGAGAGGGGGGAAAGAGGGCAAACGCCCTCTTATTCCTCTTCCTCCGCATCCAGGAGTTCCATGTTCAGGCCAAGGCCGCGGACTTCTTTCACCAGAACGTTGAACGATTCTGGGATGCCTGCCTCGAAGTTGTCTTCGCCCTTAACAATGCTTTCATAGACTTTCGTCCGGCCAGCAACGTCATCCGATTTCACTGTCAGCATTTCCTGCAGAGTGTATGCAGCGCCATAAGCTTCCAGAGCCCAGACCTCCATTTCCCCGAAACGCTGACCACCGAACTGCGCTTTACCGCCCAATGGCTGCTGGGTGACCAGCGAGTATGGACCAGTGGAACGCGCGTGGATTTTGTCATCCACAAGGTGGTGCAGCTTCAGCAGGTATTTCACGCCAACGGTTACCTGACGCTGGAATTTCTCACCGGTGCGACCGTCAAACAGATCGGACTGACCGCTTTCAGAGAACCCAGCACGCAAGAGCGCATCGTTGACGTCCGCTTCCTTCGCGCCGTCAAAGACAGGCGTAGCAATCGGAACACCGCGTGTTGCGTTGGATGCCATTTCGATCAGGCTGCCCTCATCCGCATCCGCAAAGCCTTCTTCGTAGACTTCATCGCCATAAGCAATGCGCAGAGCTTCGCGAACAGGTGTCAGATCGCCAGAGCGACGGTATTCAGACAATGCATCATCGACCTGAATACCCAGACCACGTGCAGCCCAACCCATATGCGTTTCAAGGATCTGACCAACGTTCATACGCGATGGAACACCCAACGGGTTCAGACAGAAGTCAACTGGTGTACCATCTGCAAGGAACGGCATGTCTTCCATTGGAACAACGCGGGAAATAACACCCTTGTTTCCGTGGCGACCCGCCATTTTATCGCCTGGCTGCAGCTTACGCTTAACCGCGATGAACACTTTGACGGTTTTCATCACACCCGGAGGCAGATCATCGCCGCGACGAACCTTTTCGACCTTATCGTCAAAACGGGCATCCAGCTGACGCTTTTGCGCCTCATACTGTTCATGCAACGCTTCAACGATTTTCGCATCGTCTTCATCTTCCAGAGCCAGCTGCCACCACTGACCACGGGTCAGTTGTGTATCCAGCAGATCCTCGGTGATTTCGACACCAGAACGCATGCCCTTCGGGCCTTTGACTGTGATTTTACCAAGGATCATCTGACGCAGACGCGCAAAGATGTTGCGGTCCAAAATAGCCAGCTCGTCGTCCCGGTCACGGGCCAGACGTTCAACTTCTTCACGCTCGATCTGCAGCGCACGTTCGTCTTTTTCCACACCATGGCGGTTAAAGACACGCACCTCAACAACCGTACCGTAATCACCCGGCTTAACGCGTAGGGATGTGTCACGCACGTCGGACGCTTTTTCACCAAAGATGGCGCGCAGAAGCTTTTCTTCAGGCGTCATTGGGCTTTCGCCCTTTGGTGTGATCTTGCCGACCAGAATATCACCCGGTTGAACATCCGCGCCGATGTAAACGATGCCGGCCTCGTCGAGGTTACGCAACGCTTCTTCACCAACGTTTGGAATATCGCGTGTGATTTCTTCTGGGCCCAGTTTCGTGTCACGGGCGGCAACTTCGAATTCTTCGATATGGACGGACGTGAATACGTCGTCTTTCGCGATCCGCTCAGAGATCAAGATCGAGTCTTCGTAGTTGTAGCCGTTCCATGGCATGAAGGCCACGATGACGTTTTTACCAAGCGCCAATTCACCTAAATCAGTGGACGGACCGTCGGCGATGATTTCGCCTTTTGTGACCGTATCACCAACCTTTACCAGCGGACGCTGGTTGATACAGGTGTTTTGGTTGGAGCGTTGGAATTTACGCATGCGGTAGATGTCCACACCCGCGTCACCCAGTTCCAAATCAGACGTCGCACGAATAACGATACGCTGTGCGTCAACTTGGTCGATGATACCCGCACGACGCGCCTGAACAGCCGCACCAGAGTCGATCGCAACCTTGCCTTCAATACCCGTGCCGACCAGCGGCGCTTCGGATTTCAGGGTTGGAACGGCCTGACGTTGCATGTTCGCGCCCATCAAAGCACGGTTCGCGTCGTCGTTTTCCAAGAACGGAATAAGCGAGGCACCAACAGACACCAACTGTTTTGGTGAAACGTCGATCAAGTCCACATTTTCAGACGGCGCCAATGTGTAGTCACCAGACTGACGGGTCGAGACCAAGTCATTGATGAACTTGCCATCTTCGTCCAGCTCCGCGTTTGCCTGCGCCACCGTATGGCGCATTTCTTCGGTCGCTGACATGTAGTTGACTTCGTCGGTCACACGACGATCCACAACAGAACGATATGGCGTTTCGATAAAGCCATATTTGTTCACACGTGCAAACGTCGCCAGCGAGTTGATCAAACCAATGTTTGGACCTTCTGGCGTTTCAATTGGACACATACGGCCATAGTGGGTTGGGTGCACGTCGCGCACCTCAAAGCCCGCGCGTTCACGTGTCAAACCACCTGGGCCAAGCGCCGAAAGACGACGTTTGTGCGTCACTTCGGACAGCGGGTTGGTTTGGTCCATGAACTGCGACAGCTGGGAAGAGCCAAAGAATTCACGAACAGCCGCCGCTGCAGGTTTCGCATTGATCAAATCTTGCGGCATCACCGTGTCGATTTCGACAGATGACATGCGTTCTTTGATCGCGCGCTCCATGCGCAACAGACCAACGCGGTACTGGTTTTCCATCAGCTCGCCAACAGAACGCACACGACGGTTACCAAGGTGGTCGATATCGTCCACATCGCCGCGACCATCACGCAGTTCAACCAGCGCTTTGATGCAGGACACGATGTCTTCTTTATCCAGCGTACGTTGCGTGTCTTCTTTGTCCAGCGCCAGACGCATGTTCATTTTAACACGGCCAACCGCAGACAAGTCGTAGCGTTCGCTGTCAAAGAACAGCGTGTCAAACAGCGAAGAAGCTGCTTCAACGGTGGGCGGTTCGCCCGGACGCATAACACGGTAGATATCCATCAACGCGGTGTCGCGGTTCATGTTCTTATCTTGCGCCATTGTGTTGCGCATATACGCACCAACATTGACGTTATCGATGTCCAGAACAGGAATTTCGGTCACACCTGCGTCCAACAGTTCTTTCAAAGAACCGCCGGTCACTTCACCGTCTTTGTCGACTTCCCATGTCAGCTCATCACCAGCTTCGACATAGATCGCGCCATTGTCTTCGTTGATGATATCTTTGGAAACGAATTTACCAACGATATGATCAAACGGCACCAACAGGTTCTGAACCTTGCCTTCGTCGATCAGCTTTTTCACGGCGCGCGGCGTAACTTTTTTACCCGCCTCTGCAATCACCTCTCCGGTGTCAGCATCAATCAGATCAAAAGTTGGTCGTGTGCCACGAACACGATCGGGGAAGAACTTGGTGCTCCAACCCTCACCACGACGCAGCTCGAAATTCACCGTGTCATAGTATTTGTCCATGATCTCTTCCTGATCCAGACCCAAAGCATAAAGCAGGGTTGTCACAGGCAATTTACGGCGACGGTCGATCCGCGCGAAAACGATGTCTTTCGCGTCGAATTCAAAGTCCAGCCAAGAGCCACGATATGGAATGATACGGCAGGCAAACAGCAGCTTACCCGAGCTGTGCGTTTTGCCCTTATCGTGATCAAAGAACACACCAGGGGAACGATGCATCTGAGATACGATTACACGCTCAGTACCATTCACGATGAATGTACCGTTTGGCGTCATCAAGGGCATATCGCCCATAAAGACGTCTTGCTCTTTGATGTCTTTCACTGACTTCGCGCCAGTGTCTTCATCGACATCAAAAACGATCAGACGAAGCGTCACCTTCAACGGCGCGCTATAAGTCATATCGCGCTGCATACATTCTTCGACGTCATATTTCGGCTTTTCTAGATCATAGCCGACATATTCAAGAATGGATGTCTCGTTGAAATCCTTGATCGGGAAAACCGACTGGAACACACCTGTGATACCTTCGCCATCTGTTGGCGCAGGTTGATCACCTGAGTTTAGAAATAGCTCGTAGCTGGATTTCTGAACCTCAATAAGGTTCGGCATATCCAATACTTCACGAATTTTGCCGTAATACCGACGAAGACGTTTCTGGCCAAGAAAGCTTTGCGCCATGACAAATGCCACCTTTCGAATACTCGCTCAAGCATGCATCGTCGGGCTCCGACACATCCTTCAGTGACGGCACGGGCGGATCCATTCTCGGCCCCTGTCCCACCAAAGGCCACTCGATCCAACATCCCTGCCTTGGGAAACGACCCACAAAAGAATGCCAATGCATCCAAAGGGTCGCTTGCCAATACGGGGCATGATCATTTCACTGGAACGCGTATCCCGCCTATACCAACCTGTTTTTATGGACCTTTTTGATCTTGCGGTTGATTTTTTCGACGAAATTACGACTGTTTTAATATTACTGCGCGGGCCTCGTCTTTCAGAACACATAAAACGCGGCTTCGAATCAAACGAACCCGCGGGAAATTTCCAAATAAGCTGTGAAGACACCGAACGCAAGGGCAGGCAAGCAAAAAACAGCCTATTCGCGCAAACTATCATTCTGCCGATTTGTCATACAAATTGCAAGCAATCAGGGTCAGAGACGCCAAAATTCTGTCCAAACTCCTTAACAAAACGCTCGTTACGTGTGAGACAACAGGCCCACCTCAACCATCGACAGAATCCAAAGGTTCAACATCCACAGCTTGACGACTAGCTTGCCCACCAGACGACCGCATGGAACCGCGAACCGGTGCAACATCCACGTAATCACGCCCATATCCCAATGTGATATGGTCATTTTGGACAAAAACATCATTTGTCGGATCAAATTCAACCCACCCAATTTGCGGCCCACACCACGCCCGCACCCAAGCATGCATAGCGTCGACACCCGCCAAACGCGGCTGGCCCGGTGGCGGGTTGGTGCGCAAAAAGCCAGACACATATCCCGCCGGAACGCCCAAGCCCCGAAGCCCCGCAATCATGATATGCGCATAGTCCTGACAGACGCCGCGTTTTTGCTCAAAAGCAATCTCCGGGGGCGTCAATGCATCCGTCGCCCGTGGGTCAAAGGTCATATCCTTATGTAGGGCGCTGCCAAAAGCATGAACCTTTTCCAAAACACTGACAGATTGTCCCGTCACATCACGCGCATAGCGCGTTATCGCTGAATTTGGACGGATCCGCGGCGATACACCCAAAAAATGGTGCGGCGAGGATGGACCGATATTGGGCCTTGTGCGCAGTTCTGCAGTAAGCTGCGCAAGATCCGGAGACATATCAAACCGGAGAGGGGCAGCCCGGCGGTCAATTTCAGCTTTCAGAGTAAAATCGATTTCATGTACCGGGTTATGATGTGAAATCCACGTCGTTTGATTGCCAAAAAAATCCGGCGCATCCCACCGTTCTTGTGGATTCGGCCCAATACGCAGATCCGCGTCAATGACTGTTTGTTCACCCGGCACCGAAATTGGCAACAAATGCAGGATATTACGCGCGTGGTCAGACGGGAATTGGTAATCATAGCTGATGGTGACCGAGATACGATAGCGCATGATCTTACCTCAGATAATAAGCGGACAGTTGATCGGATGCCTTTGCCAATTCAACCCGCATATCACGGAACATGTCGGGCGTCATTCTATCCGCCGTGGCCACGCATAACTGGCTTTGCAACGGCAACAAAAGCCGCGAGACCTTGGAGGGGCGATTTGCAGGACGGCTCGGGTCAAATAGCGGGGCAAGGCGCAGCATTTCTTCGATTTGGAACAGCAATGCACGCGGGTTATGGGGATCCAGCGCGATTAAATCGACGGCCGTTTCTGGCAGCGCCGCGCCGCGATATAGGCGACGATGTGTTACAACACTGTCGGCCAATTCCACAGCCAGATCCGCCGCACCGCTTGGTGCATCTGGCGCCGCAAATGTTGCCAGAACAGATGCCAGCCCATCCGCACGCTCTAAGGCCCAGCCAAAAGACAAAAAGTTCCAAGCGGTAAAACGATACATATTTTCATGTATCAAACCCGAAAAGCCCGCCGTGTCGCGCAGCAGAGCGCCCATTGCGCGCGCGGCTTCATCACCAGCCCGCGCTTTGGTTTGATGGTCTTTTATCGTGCGTTGCAAATTTTGTAGAGCGCTCCAACCATCGGGTGAAAAGCGGTCGCGTACTTTGCTGGCACACCCGCTGGCCAGACCAGCCAGATACCCAAGCGCATCAGGAACCGGCTGATCTGTGGAGATTCCAATACCCGCCATAAAATGACGCAGCAAAACGAGGCGAGGGTCATCCAGATCCCCAGTTTCCGCATATCGTAGATGATACGCCCGGTTCAAACGCAGCGCATTTTCCGCCCGTTCGACATAGCGCCCCAGCCAAAACAGGTTTTCAGCAGCCCGACTGGGTAGCGCTTCGCTACGGATTTCCTGCGGGCTGGTCGCATTCCAGAATGGCGCATCCGTTTCCGGGGTTTGACCGGCCACCCAAACATCCGCAACGGATCCACCTTTTTGCATGCCCAGCGCTGTTACATCGGAAACCGGCCCAATGCGGGCATAACCTCCGGGCATAAAGCTCCACCCCTCACTTGTGCGTGCTGCAGTGACGCGAACCGTCATAGGGCGGGGCATCAATCGACCATCTTGATAGGTCGGCGTTGTGGACAGGCGCACCATCTCTTGCCCAACCAGCATCGCACCTTCCGTATCGATCCAGTTCTCAATCGATGGTTTACCAGAACCGCGAAATTTGCCCCCGAAGGCAGTGGCTGCATCGATGTCAAAGGGCAGATCCTGCGCCAAGGCAGGGCCAATCATCATGCGGCCTACATTGGATTTCACATAATCACGCGCCTCTTTCTGACCACACCACCACGTGGCCAAATTGGGCAAACGCAGTGCTTCCCCTGTAAGCGCTTCGCTAATTCGCGGCAAAAACGCCAACATGGCGCGCATTTCCAACACACCAGAGCCCAGCGCGTTGATCATATTGACGTTGCCCTGACGCAATGCGTTCACCAAACCGGGCGTACCCAGCTGCGTGTCCTCTAATAACTCTAGCGGATCGGAAAATTCTGAATCCAAACGACGCCACAAAATACCGACAGGTTCCAATCCAGCCACTGTGCGCACTTTGACCTCGCCGTCATGCACGATCAGGTCTTCACCTTCCAAAAGCATCACACCTAGATAGCGCGCCACAAAAAGATGTTCAAAATAACTGGCATTGTTCGGACCTGGCGTCAGGATCGCCGAGCGCCTTTGCACACCATTGGGTGCCATTGACAAACGATCCAGCCCGTCTCGAAATTGGCGGAAAAAGAAATCCAAACGACGCACATTGGTCCGCGGCATCAAATCCTGAAAAATACGACGCGAGGCCATGCGGTTTTCTAATGCAAAACCAGCCCCCGCCGGCGCCTGTGTTCGATCACCTAGGACAAACCACGTTCCATCTGGATTGCGACTGATTTCAAAAGACAGCAAATGCAGATAATGCCCGGACACAGGGGCAACGCCGACCATTGGGCGCAACCAACTGGGGTTTTGTGCAATCAGCTCCGCAGGCAAATACCCGTCTTCAATCAAGCGCCCCGGGCCATAAAGATCGGCCATAACCTGTTCCAGCAGGTCAGCACGCTGTTTCAAACCAGCGCAAATGCTGTCCCATTCATTTTCCTGAATGATGACCGGCACAGGTGACAATGGCCAATCGTGATCAGGGGTCTGATCATCAGTATAGTGGCGGAAATACACCCCAGCATCGCGCAAATAGTTCACGCCGCGCGCGAAATGTTCGTCGACATCATCCGCAGACAGTTGAGACAAATGCGCCATAAAGCCCTTCCAGACCGGGCGCATTTTCCCATTGAGGTCAAACAGCTCGTCCGCAACACCCTCTTCGACGCAATAGGTCTGCAGAAGGGACTGCATGGTCGCACCATTATCGACGAGCGTGTCTTGCGTCATTACATCATTCCGGGCATCCGCCTAAGATCCAGCGTTGTCGGGAATTCCGGGTGCGGCTGTTCAGGCTGGGGTTGATAGGCCCCGACCGTGTGACCCCAAGGTTCGAACCGCGCCAAACGCCGTGCTTCGGCCTCGTTGCCATTGATCGGAAACGTATCGTAATTGCGCCCGCCGGGATGCGCAACATGATAGGTGCACCCACCCACCGCGCGGCCCGTCCAGCTGTCATAGATATCAAAGACCAATGGCGCATTGACCGGCAAGACCGGGTGCAGTGCCTCTGGTGGCTGCCATGCCTTAAAGCGCACAGCACCAACGGACAGACCCGATGTGCTGGTTTTCGCAAGTGGAACAGGGCGCTGATTACACATGACTTTGTATCGGTCGCCAAAGGATGATGTCAGTGACACCTGCAACCGTTCAACCGAACTGTCCGTATAGCGCACAGTGCCGCCAATCGCGCCGGTTTCACCCAAGACATGCCAAGGCTCAAGCGCCTGATGGATCTGTAGCTTAACGCCTTCAACCTCGACCTCACCGCAGAATGGAAAGCGGAATTCGCGTTGCGCTTCATACCAGACCGGGTCCAGATCATAACCATGATCCGAAAGATCCTTGAGAAGATCCTTGAAATCCTCCCATAGGAAATGCGGGATCATATAGCGGTCATGCAACATGGTGCCCCAACGGATCGGATTGCCCTGAACAGGGGATTTCCATGCCCGCGCAATGATGGCCCGCACCAGCAATTGCTGCGCCAAATTCATACGTGGATGGGGCGGCATTTCGAATCCGCGGAATTCAACCAAACCCAAACGCCCTGTCGGACCATCGGGCGAATAGAGTTTATCAATGCAGATTTCCGCACGGTGCGTGTTGCCCGTGACATCCGTCAACATATTGCGGAACAACCGATCGACCAACCAAGGCTGCGGCGCAACACCTTCGCCCGGTGCGGGAACCTGCGCCAGCGCCATTTCCAATTCGTACAACGTGTCATGGCGCGCCTCGTCGATGCGCGGTGCTTGGCTGGTTGGGCCGATAAAGAGGCCAGAGAACAAATAGGATAACGACGGATGACGCTGCCACATCAGGACAAGCGATTTCAACAGGTCGGGACGGCGCAAGAACGGGCTGTCTGTCGGTGTTGACCCACCCACAACCACATGGTTGCCCCCGCCCGTGCCGGTATGGCGTCCGTCGATCATGAATTTATCCGCACCCAAACGGGATTGACGTGCCTCTTCATAGATCGCTTCAGTCGTGGCAACGCATTCATCCCAATTATGCGCGGGATGAATATTTACCTCAATCACACCCGGATCCGGTGCAACCCGCACCACGTTCAGACGGGGATCTGATGGGGGCGTATATCCTTCGATATGAACGGGTAGCCCTGTTTCCTCAGCGGCCAGTTCAGCCGCCGCCAACAGTTCTAGATAGTCATCCAATGTCTCACAAGGCGGCATAAACACACAGAGCTTGCCATCACGGGGTTCAACCGCAAGCGCGGTGCGCACAGATACGCCTTCTGGCGTGATCGCCTGCGCCTGCTGCGCCTGACGTGCAGGACGGGGACGAACAGGCGTCTTACGCTGTTTCCCTTTGCCTGTTCCGGCAGAACCCTCTTCCCCTTTGCGGCGCGCTTCGATCTCTTCGTGGAAATCAGGCAGATCCCCCAAATCATCCATCGTGTCAGACGGATAGCTATAGGGATAATCCGCCGGCGCAATCCACGGCAAGGTGCCCAATGGCAAACGGAAACCAACCGGACTGTCCCCTGGGATCAGGTATAATTTGCCACGGCGGGATTTCCAGATCTCTGACTGCCAATGCGCCGCATGGGTTCTGGCCTGCCACCGCTGGATTGGCAGCACAAACCCAGCCGGTTCCGTCAGCCCTCGATCAAAGACGCGCGCAATCCGCGCACGGTCTTCTGGGTTCTTCAGTTTTGAATTTTCGGGCGAAACATTTGGCGGCAACTGCGCCTCTTTCACCAACCATTCAGCGGGGTCTTCAAAGGTCGGCTGTGCAAAATCGGCATCAATCCCCAGATTTTCCGCCAAACTTTCTGTGAATTTCTGCGCATCCTTGGCACTTGGCGGGTTTGGATTTTCTTCCCGCGCAATCAGATCCGTGTTTTTCCAAACAGGTTTGCCGTCATAGCGCCAGTATAGCGAATAGGTCCACCGGGGCAGGCTTTCGCCCGGATACCATTTACCTTGCCCGTAATGCAGGAAACCGCCCGGTGCGAAACGGCTACCTAAGCGGCGGATCAGATCATCAGCTAGGGCCCGTTTGGTTGGACCCACTGCTGCACTGTTCCATTCCGCACCTTCAAAATCATCGATGGACACAAATGTTGGCTCACCGCCCATCGTCAGACGCACATCGCCTGCCTCTAGGTCCTCATCAACCTTACGGCCCAAGACGTTCAGGCGATCCCATGCTTCATCCGAGAAAGGTTTGGTGATACGCGGCGTTTCGGACACGCGCTTGACCGTCATGTCAAATTCGAATTCCACCTCTGGCGCACCAACAGCGCTATACCCACCAGAAATTGGTGCGGCGTGCTGATAATGCGGGGTTGCCGCCAAAGGAATATGGCTTTCCCCCGTCATCAGGCCCGATGTCGGATCCAGACCAATCCAACCTGCACCCGGCAAATAGACCTCAACCCAAGCATGCAAATCGGTAAAATCCGTATCCGTGCCCGATGGCCCATCCAGTGCTTTCACATCTGGCGTCAACTGAATCAGATAACCGGACACAAAACGCGCTGCAAAACCCAAATGCCGCAGCGCCTTGACCAACAGCCAAGAACTGTCACGACACGATCCGCTTTTCTTGCGCAATGTCTGTTCCGGCGTCTGAACACCAGGTTCCATGCGGATCGTGTAATCCACCACTTGATTGACCTTGGAATTCAACTCCATCAGGAAATCAATGGTCCGCTTTTTGTCCCGTGGGATTTCCGCCAAAAACGACTTCAGACGACGTGTGACACGGCCGCGCTTCATATAGATTGACAGATCATCTAATTGATCGTCGGGATATTTAAACGGCCATTCTTCCGCAGTTTCTTCTACGAAGAAATCAAATGGGTTGTAGACCGTCATATCCGCGACAAGATCCACCTGGATCTTAAATTCACGCACAGGTTCGGGAAACACAAAGCGTGACTGCCAGTTGCCATAAGGGTCTTGCTGATGATTCACGAAATGGTTTTCTGGCGTGACTTTCAAGGAATGCGATATAACCCGTGTACGGCTATGTGGCGCAGGTCTGAGACGAATGATCTGCGGAGCAAGTGTCACCAAGCGGTCGTACTTGTAATGTGTGACATGTGAGATGCTTGCATAGATTGCCATTGCGCGCGCCTTTTGTTTTTTTAAATCTGTCTTTGCTTTATGCGCCAAAGCCCGGGGCATTGCCAAACGCAGTTGGGTCTTGGATCCCATTTTGGTGCAGATTGCGTTCAATATGCCAATCCATCGTGCGTTTCAGACCTTAGAAAATATTTTCAGGTTCCATGTCTGGATCTAACGGCCATTTCCCGCAAGCATAGGGCATACCCCCTAGACATCTGTTTTCTGGGGTCGCACAAGTGGCGCCCAAGACCAAAGGACACTCGGGGGATTCCATGGCTGACGGAACTTTTGCAGTATTGATGCTGATTGCAGGCCTGACCGATATGAGCATGAACCATTGCGGCACTGAAGCCGGATGTTTCGACCACGGCACCCAACAGCCACGCCTGTCCCTATCCGCCGGTCAAGTCATTGAAAGACGGGCAGAAGAGGCCGCAGAAATTTATGTCCGCTACGATCCCGCGTTTAAACTGGGCCCGTTCGGCCATGCGCTGGGATTATCGGTTGGAGAGGATGGCGAAACCTGGGTTGGTTTTGGCATGACGTACAAAATCGACTTCGGCGACACGCCATTTTATACCGAGCTACATTCGATGCCCGGTCTGTATTTCGACAATGGCGGTTTTGACCTTGGTGGCGTTGTGGAATTCAGATCCGGCATTGAAGTTGGATATGAAAACAAACAAGGCTGGCGCTTTGCCGCAAGCTATGACCACCGATCAAACGCACAAATTTATTCGGAAAATCCAGGCATTGAAACGGCCGCTCTCCGGGTCAGTATTCCGTTAAGGTAACTATCAGGCTCTTTTGCAATAATCGAGGCTCTTTGCAGGCTTGCTATGTTGGGCAAACCTACTGTTTTTCCTAAAAGCTCAAATGATCGCAGCCGACCCTGAACTCCCCGTTGCCTTTGCACATCTGACTCGCGCAACAGCTCACTCTATAGTTGCGGGCTAGGTGTAATCAATGCACGATATTATCGAAAAGATCATAAGCAAAGGTCGATTTTTATGAGCGAGAAAAAGTATCAGGTTTTCATTAGTTCGACTTATGAAGATCTGAAGGAAGAAAGAAAAGCCGTCGAACAGACAATCATCCGTGCAGGTGACTTCCCGGTTGGTATGGAGGCATTTCCCGCTGCCGACGAAGAGCAATTCGAGTTCATCAAGACCATTATTTCGCAATGCGATTATTATGTGCTTATTGTTGCTGGCCGGTATGGTTCTCTAGCGTCTGACGGAAAGAGCTATACCGAAAAGGAATTTGACTACGCGGCCGAAATTGGTGTCCCTATACTGGTTATGCTTCGGGAGGAACGCGATGAACTTGCTGCCAAAAAGACCGAAGACGACCCAGAGAAACGGGTTAAGTTGGAGAAGTTTATTGCAGCCGCTTCAAACGGACGCTTGCGTAGCAGCTGGAAAACTACGGACGGTCTAAAGTTGGCGGTCCGCGAAGCGCTGGATCACGCCAAGGCAACCAAACACCGGCCCGGATGGATCAGAGGCAACCAATCTTCCTCCTATGATACGCTCGAAAAATTGGTAGCTATTCAGGAAGAAAACCAGCTCTTGAAACAGGCTTTAGCAGATGCGAAACCACAGATAACGGCCCCAGAAAACCTTGCGGGGTTGGACACCGCAATACCCCTCACAGGCACATACAAACACTCGAGCCCGGGCTCGCCGCGGAGGCAGAGTACAAGCTTCGAAATTCGCACTAATTTAGGAGAAGTGTTCGAATTGACCGCTCCTCATTTAATGCTTTCAACACGAGATAGTACGGTTCAATGTCTTATCGGGGAATGTGTTTGGAAACGCCATAACCCTAAGAATACGAACGGCTCTAGCTTTCTCACCACAGATGAGATATTCCAGACAATAAAAATTCAGCTAATGACTCTGGGTCTCGTTGACGTAGGTACCAATCAGATCGGGGATGGAGGAGCGCCGCACCTGTATTGGACCCTCACTGAAAAGGGAAAACAAGAGATGGTTCGCAGGCGAGCAATAACTTCCGAGTAACACATACTCTAAGAAGTTCATGCGTTATTTTATATCGCACAGCAAGGTCGAGCATTAGTTAGAACAACTGATGTGCCAGATGCGGCAATCTTCAGAGCCAGAACTGAAATGGTGATACCTCCACCCTTTGATAGGATGGAGTATATAACAGTTGACGTCTCACATCTGTGTAGCAAGTTAGTAGATACGTATAGCCGGATTGGCTCGTCAGCAAAACTTGAAAAAGATCGCCGCAAGCTATGACCACCGATCAAACGCACAAATTTATTCGGAAAATCCAGGCATTGAAACGGCCGCTTTCCGGGTCAGTATTCCGCTTAAGTGAGTTTCAAAAGCGCACCGAACATCCTGACGGATCAGTCGGTGAATAGATCCTGATACAGCCCCTCTAAATGGGGAATGAATTCGGTGCAAAATGTGATGGATATGTCGTTGGGGTCGTAAAATGCGTTGGCCTCGCCACAGCTTTCCACTCTAACCTCAATTCTTTCAGGCAAATTTAGATCCGCGTTCATCAGCTCAACCTCTTCAGCAAGGGTCTGATTGACGATTGATGCCTCGGGGCCATCTCCTGCGACAAAGACAATGTCTTTCCCAACGCTTTGAGCTTCCATTTCATCGAAAATGCCACCCCAGCTGTCTGCCGCCAAATCATATTCTTCAGGACAATATTCAGCGCGTTCCTCGGGAAGACCCAGATCAGAGGCCAGATCTTCACGATCATCTGGGTTTGCCCCATAGAACAGGCACACATGGTTGAAATAACGCTGTTCATCCGGCCCATGTACGTCCCAATACGCAACCTCTTCGGTGCCATCTGGGTCATTGATATAGCCAAACGCGCTGTCATACGCGATGGATTGCGCAGCGTCTTCTTCGAACAACCAATCGATCAAGAGAACAGACATCACGTCTGCAGCATCCTCTTCTTGACCAAAGATCGGAACATCCATCACATCAATGATCGCGTGCCCCAGCTCGTGATAGAAAATTGCAAAGACATTCGCCTGTATAAAAGCGTCTTTATCTGTCAGCTCTTGGGCGTGAAGAGGGGTAAGGCATAAGAATGACATCACGGCCGTGATCGCCGCACTATAGTTTCTATTCAAACTTTTACCCCTCCACATGCAATTCACAGACTATGTTAACGCTTTTTCATTGCATCCATCAATGCAGCACCAAAAGCGCCCTGTTCATTGCTTTTCTGTGGCTTGGCAGAATAATTTTGCTTCCCGCGCGGCGCAGATTTGGCTGGTCTGCGATCTTGGCCGCGTTCATTACGCTGTTGTTTCGCAGACGCCCCACCGTCTTTGCGCATGCTCAGGCCAATACGTTTGCGGGGCGCGTCCACCTCGGTCACAGTCACCTTAACCACATCACCGGTCTTCACGACCTCATGCGGGTCTTTGACAAAGCGATCCGCCAGCTGGCTGACATGAACCAGACCATCCTGATGCACGCCAACGTCAACAAACGCGCCAAAGGCAGCCACGTTCGTTACCGTACCTTCCAGCACCATGCCTTCGCGCAGATCTTTGATTTCATTCACACCTTCGCTAAAGGTCGCGGTTTTGAATTCAGGGCGCGGATCGCGGCCCGGCTTTTCCAACCAATCCAGAATGTCGCGAATGGTGGTCAGGCCAAAGTCGCCTTGCACAAAATCCTCGGCCCGTACCGAATTCAGAACGCTGGCATTGCCCATGATCCCGCGAATATCTTTGCCACAAGCAGATACAATATCACGCGCAACCTTATAGGTTTCTGGGTGAACGGCCGTCGTATCCAGCGGTTCGGACCCATTGGAAATACGCAAGAAGCCGGCACATTGTTCAAAGGCCTTTGGCCCCAGACCGGATACTTTCAGCAGCTGTTTGCGTGTCTCAAATGCGCCGTTCATATCTCGGTGCAGAACGATATTTTGTGCCAAAGTCGGACCAACGCCGGCGACATGCGTCAGCAGGGGCGCCGAAGCCGTATTCAGATCCACACCAACCGCGTTCACCGCATCCTCGACAACTGCATCCAGTGCTTTGCTAAGACGGGATTGATCCACATCGTGCTGGTACTGGCCCACACCGATGCTCTGCGGTGTAATCTTCACCAGTTCGGCCAATGGATCCTGTAACCGCCGTGCAATCGACACGGCCCCGCGCAAAGACACATCCAAATCTGGAAATTCCTGCGCGGCCAATTCTGACGCGGAATAGACCGATGCACCGGCCTCGGATACGATCACTTTGGTTGGGCGTTTCGCACTGTCCGGGATCAGCTTAATCACATCGCCGACCAATTTTTCAGTTTCACGGCTGGCAGTGCCATTGCCGATCGCAACCAAGCCGATCTTATGTTTGGCAATCAGACGCAGCAGGGTTTCTTCAGATCCACGCACATCCATTTTCGGTTGAAATGGATAAATCGTAGCGGTGTCCAGAACCTTGCCCGTTTCATCAATGGCCGCCACTTTCACACCCGTGCGAATGCCCGGATCCAGACCCAGCGTGGCGTGATGCCCCGCAGGTGCTGCCAATAAAAGATCTTTCAGGTTGCGGGCAAAAACCGTGATCGCCTCTTCATGTGCCGTGCGGCGCAATTCGCTCATCAGGTCCATATACATGCTCAGCGACAGCTTAACCCGCCACGTCCAGCTGGCCGCTTTGCGCAGCCACGCGTCACACGGCCCGTCCGTGCCCAAACCAATCGCCGCGCCAATCATGTTTTCAACCCGCGGCAGGCCCGTTTCGGGATCTGGCGCGATCTCTAAACTAACGATTTCTTCCTTAGCTGCGCGCAGCAACGCCATCGCACGGTGGGGTGCAATATCAGCCCATTTTTCGGCATGGTCGAAGTAATCCGAAAACTTCGCGCCAGCCTGCTCTTTGCCGTCGATCACTTTTGCACTGATTACGGCCTCGCGCTTCATAAAGTCGCGCAGTTTGCCCAGCAGTTCTGCATTTTCAGTCAGCTCTTCGCCCAAAATATCGCGCGCGCCGTTCAAAGCGTCTTTGGTTGTGGCGACGCTTTCCCCCAAATAGGCCTGCGCCAAATGTTCTGGATCAGCAGAGCGCTGCCCCTTGATCGCCGCCAACAACGGTTCCAACCCATTTTCGCGGGCAATCATGGCTTTGGTCCGGCGCTTGGGCTTATAGGGCAGATACAGATCTTCCAGAACAGATTTGGTTTCGGCGGCCGCAATTTTGCCTGCCAGATCATCCGTCAGCTTATCCTGCGATTTGATACTGTCCAAAATGGTCGCCCGGCGCGATTCCAACTCGCGCAGATAGGTCAGCCGGTCTGATAGTAGCCGCAATTGCGTGTCATCCAGACCACCTGTCACCTCTTTGCGATAGCGCGCGACAAAAGGCACCGTCGACCCACCATCCAAAAGGTCAACAGCCGCCGTCACCTGACGAGGCGAGGCATTGATATCTGTTGCGATGGTGCGGGCGATCCGCTCTTGTATAATCGGGGACGGGATTTGGCTCACGAAACTCTCCTGACAAAACGGATCTTTTTGATAGCTGTCAGATTGGGCGGTGCCAAGCGGGAAAGACATCATTTTCCGGCACATGATGGACATTGACAATGCTCTGCGAGAGAGTGCCCGAATCCGTAAATGACACGAGGTACATCATGGCAGAGATTGTGGTTTTAGGCGCTGGCATGGTCGGCGTTTCGACAGCTCTATCACTGCAGGCGCGTGGGCATAGTGTTGTTGTGCTGGACCGGAAATCACCCGGACAAGAAACCAGTTTTGGCAATGCAGGTGTTATTCAGGCTGAGGCGATGGAACCCTATCCTATGCCACGCGATCTGCGCACGCTTTGGTCCTATGCGACAGGGCGCAGCAACGATATACGTTGGCATCTGCGCGATCTGCCACGCGTGATTGCCCCATTGGCGCGATATTTTCACCATTCAAGCCCCCTGCGCCATCAGGTGGCCGGCGCCGTATATGCACAACTGATCAGCCGGGCCCGTGCAGATCATGAATGTCTGATCGACGCTGCGGGCGCCAGCAATGTGATCCACAAAAACGGCTTGGGCGAAATTCATCGCAGCCAGGCCAATCTGGACGCCGCAGCCACGCAGCAAAATGCATATGCAGACCGCTATGGACTAACAATGCGCGTCTTGTCTCAATCCGAAACCCTTGCCGAAGACTCGATGTTCAACGGCACATTTGCAGGCGCTGTTATCTGGGATGACAGTTGGAGCTGTTCAAACCCCGGCGCGTTGGTTGCGGCCTACGCCGCCCTGTTCCAAAACCGCGGCGGGCACATCATAACGGGCGATGCATCATCGCTGAAACAGCTGGGATCGGGATGGCATGTGACCGGTCAGAACGGTGCGATCACAGCCGAACATATGGTTGTGGCCCTCGGCCCATGGTCACCGCAATTGGTCGAACGCTTTGGCTATCACCACCCTATGCTGCTGAAACGGGGTTACCACATCCACCACCGCGTCAACGGCACGCTGTCCCGCCCCTATCTGGATACGCAACATGGCTATGTCATGGCGTCGATGCAGGACGGGCTACGCCTGACCACAGGGGCTGAACTATGTTCGATTGATGCCCCTCAGGACCTGACGCAATTGCACCACGCGCAAAAGGCCGCATCAGAGATGGTGGATCTCGGTGATCCTGTCGAAAACACACCATGGCACGGCCACCGCCCTTTTATGCCCGATATGGTCCCCGTCATACAAAAAGCCCCTCATCACAAGGGGCTTTGGTTCAATTTTGGACATGGGCATCAGGGATTTACCCTAGGTCCCACCAGCGGAGAGATCTTGGCCGATATTATTGGAGAGGCCTAGAATTCCACAACGGCACGGATCGATTTGCCTTCATGCATCAAATCAAAACCATGGTTGATCTCATCCAAGGTCAGCTTATGCGTGATCATATCGTCGATCTCAATTTTGCCATCCATGTACCAATCAACGAATTTCGGCACATCCGTGCGTCCCTTTGCACCGCCAAAGGCAGTCCCTTTCCACACACGGCCTGTGACCAACTGGAACGGACGGGTCGAAATTTCAGCGCCAGACGGCGCGACGCCAATCACAACCGACACACCCCAACCGCGATGGGAACATTCCAACGCAGCGCGCATCACCTGCACATTGCCCGTGGCGTCAAAGGAATAATCCACGCCACCAAACGGGTCTTTTTCCGTCTTGGTCATGTCGATGATCGCCTGTGTGACCGTCTGGCCCTCTGGCAATTTGGACGGGTTCACAAAATCTGTCATGCCAAATTTCTTGGCCATATCCGCCTTGGAATCGTTCAGATCCACACCAATGATTTTATCTGCACCTGCCATGCGCAGGCCCTGAATGACGTTCAAGCCAATACCACCCAGACCAAAGACCGCGGCGGTTGATCCGATTTCAACACCAGCCGTGTTGATCACAGCACCAATGCCCGTCGTCACGCCACAACCGATATAGCAAATTTTGTCGAAAGGCGCATCTTTACGCACTTTGGCCAGCGCGATTTCAGGCAAGACAGTGTGATTGGCAAAGGTGGAACAGCCCATATAGTGATAGATCGGCGTGCCATCCAGCATATGGAAACGCGTTGTCCCATCGGGCATCAAACCCTGCCCCTGCGTACCACGGATCGCCGTGCAGAGGTTGGTTTTGCCAGACAGGCAAGAATGACATTCGCGACATTCAGGGGTGTAGAGCGGGATCACGTGATCGCCCGGCTTCAGCGTGGTCACGCCCTCGCCCACTTCCATAACGATGCCTGCACCTTCATGGCCCAAGATGGACGGGAACAAACCCTCTGGATCCGCACCAGAGCGTGTAAATTCATCTGTATGGCAAAGACCAGTGGCTTTGATTTCAACCAAAACCTCCCCAGCCTTTGGCGCATCCAGCTCTACCTCCATGATTTCAAGAGGTTTTCCGGCTTCCAAGGCGACAGCTGCACGGGTTCTCATGGGGCATCCTTTCTAACGCAAATTTTTGGCGATCTTAAGGCGTTACATGGATTCGAACAACAACGCTTGGCGACCCAATAGAGCACATTTGCGCCACTTGATTTGAGAAGCAAACCATCAATCCGGCCAAGTGTATGAACCGCAAACAGATCGGATCAAACCCGCCCGAATTTACGCAACGCTATCCTGCGTATCTTGATGGCCCTTCAGCACATATTTGCGATCACAATAAGGACATTCAACCCAGCCAGTTTCGGCAGGAATCTGCAACCAGACGCGGGGATGTCCCAACGCCCCTTCCCCACCGTCACAGGCGATGCGGGTTTTCTCTGTCTCAACGGTTTCTGGCGAATTTGGGTACATGTCTTTTCCCTCTAATATGGATAGGTATCACGCAATCCCTTTGCAAAACGTTGCCTTAAGCGCTGAGCAACGGTCCCAAAATGCGGCCACCCAAGATATGAGCATGGAGATGCGGCACTTCCTGCATGCCATTCACACCCGCATTACTGATGACGCGATACCCATCTTCGCTCAAGCCCTCTTGGCGAATAACGTCCGAAATCATCCGATGAAAATCCGCAATTTCCGCATCCGAAGCTTCTGCGCCAAAATGATCCATATTCACATAAGGCCCTTTCGGGATCACCAAAACATGAACCGGCGCCGCAGGATTGATATCGCGAAAAGCCAAACATGACTCGGTTTCAGCGACCTTGGTGCAGGGAATTTCGCCACGCAGGATCTTGGCGAAGATATTTTCCTCATCATACGTATAGCTCATGCGATATCCTCACTCATTGAACAGGAATTTTGTCTGTGCGATTTGTATTGCGTTTTGTTGTGATGTTGCAAGGAATTGGTTGATTTGTATTGCGTTTGAGTTTGTTGGGTTTTTTTGGCGTATTCTGTTGATGTTGGGGAAGTTG
>CANMPP010000013.1 GCA_947499735.1 uncultured Pelagimonas sp. | reverse complement strand
AGATCATGTTCGGCAGGCTCAAAGACTGGAGGCGAGTCGCAACCCGCTATGACCGCTGCACCAAGGTCTTCCTGTCCGCAATCGCTCTCGCCGCAACCGTCATATATTGGTTATGAATCCTGACCCTAGGCCAACAGGTTTGCAAATGGTGATATGATCACCTTCGACGCCAATTGGGTCACTTCCAAATACGCCAGGATTCCCACTGACCTTATCAACAACTTGGACGCCCCACGTTTTCTCCGTTTCATAAAATGACTTAACCGAGATTTCCTTACGCACTGCGTGGGTTCGGAAATACTCGTTAAGATCGAAAAGTTCCTCCTCGCTTTCGGTAAGCTGGGCGAGTTGCTTGCTGGCACCATTTGACAGAATGGTATTGAGTGTCGATGCGAGCTTTGAGCCTTGATGCGGCGTCGCGAGAAAGGCCACACCAACACATGAACGTCCAAGCTCGTTGAAATCCTTGTCAGCAGAGTCACTGCATTTACGGATCATCTGCTTAACAACAAGCCCGCCCAGACTGTGACAGATGAACAAAATTTTCGGAGCCAGAACCTCACGACAGATAAGCCCATCCGCGATCATGCTGCCCAAATCCATGATGGATGCGCCCTCACCGGTCTTCAGGCTGGATAATTTGGATGATTTGAAACCGCAGGTGTAAACGCGACAATTAGCAAACATATCAGCGATGATTTGTGGCCAAAATTCTCCCTCCGAGTTTGTCCAAGTGCTGAAGCGGTCACCGGCCAAACCGTGTAGGAAAACAATATCGATTTCTGGGCTTAAGCTTAACAAGGCCGCATCGGTTGGCGAGATTAAGGTTGGAGCTTCTTCGATCATTAAAAAACTTTTCATCTATAGGTTGTTAAACCTTAAGGCGTGATAACTCCCAAGGAAAGATACGAAAATCAGCACGATATCTTCATTGTGCTAAACCCCTTGACCAATATGGAAAGTTGGTTGGGTTCCAGTCGTGATGAAATCGCATCCAGCTCTAACAATTCGCGAGTCAAATAAGGGTGAAGCTTCTCAGTCAACAGGTTGCCAGCGCCTGCAAATAGATCGACGTCTTCACCCTCTCCAATCCTCTTGAGAACCTCGGTTAGTGGCGGGGTATCGTCCCCCGCTTCCACTTGAAGGAAGCCATCATATTGTTCGACAGAAAACCCAAACCCTCTCAGCGCAAGTGCCAAGGTTGTTGTTTTCAATGTCCCTACTCGTGTTGCGATGATTGAGGTTTCTTCGCCTAAATTGACAAGCGACGTGTTAACAAATCCCATCTGCACATAGTTCAGCCGCGCCTCCTCAAGCATACCGAGCGCATTCGCGTCCATGTAGAGGGGCTTGGTATCTCCCTCCAACACCTCGAACATGCGCGCGATTACCTTGTCATGGATCTCACCAGGGTCACCTCCGAACACAGGCGGTACACCTGCTTTGGCGGGTTTGACCATAATTACCTTTTCGCGATCATGGATTTCCTGAACCAGCCAACGACGCCCGGAAAAGATGAGCATCATCCCAGGTGAGAGGATGTTGTCGATTGGCAATGTCCCAAGATCCCGACCGTTTGAAACCAGCCTGTATTCTTCGGGCGTCTTAAAAACCGCATAGAAGCTATAATGCTCGACTAGCCGCTCTCCGTTTTGGCCCAAGAGCAACAAACCCCCGTCCGTTTGCTCTATCAAGCCAGTTTCAGGATGACCGAGCGCGCGCAGCACATCAGTGAACATTGCTGTGGTGATCTGCCGAAACGGACCTTCGCGACACAGCACGCTGTATAGAATATTTGCGGGTGCCCCTCCCCGCTGTGCGATTACGGATAGGATCTGATGCACAAGTGTCGACAGATGCAGCGCCTGCGGCTTCGGTGGTTCACACCAGCCCTCCAACAACAGATCAATCATCGCAATCGACCGGATCAGGCCTAGTCTCAGACGATCCACAAAGCTGCTATCCAAAGTCAGCCTCGTTTCTACCGCGTATTGTCGAAGGATGGCTGGCTGACCCTCCCGACGTCCTGAACGTCCCAATCGCTGCCGCAAGGCTGCGACGGTGAAGGGTGCGCCAATTTGGGCGACACAGGTCACATCGCCGATGTCGATGCCAAGCTCTAGTGTGGACGTGCAGACAGCTGTGGTCGGTTTACTGCTGTCTTTCAGGCGCCGTTCAACAAAATCGCGGTGATCGCGTGAAAGGCTGGCATGGTGCGGGTAAAACTCTTGGGGAAGATGCTCTTGTTCGCAAAGATTGCGCAGTCGGTCTGCGTAAATTTCAACACGTTGACGGGCACCGGCAAACACAAGATTGTCACTTCCACGTAGATGCTCGAACAAATGCGCTGCGACAGCGTCTGTGGCAGATGGGGTGTTGTTGTCTTCTCCACCGGAAAGATATCCACGCAGCTGGAGTTTCAGTTCCGCTTCTCCGCCGTCTGCTTCGATCAATGTAACGTGTTCCGCATTGTCAGGCCGCAGATAAGCGCGGGCGAGGTCCATATCCCCAAGCGTCGCAGATAGTCCAATCCGGCGGATGGGCCTTTTGATTGCCAACTCAAGACGTGTTAGCAGGGATCGCAATTGCACCCCACGCTCACTATCGAGCACAGTGTGCAATTCATCGATCACCACAGCTCGGGTTGCACCGAACAGGCGCGTGATTTCCAGGCCCCGACGGACGAACAATGCCTCCAGCGACTCTGGCGTGATGAGCAAAATCCCTTTGGGATTTTTCATCGCGCGCGTTTTGACTGATTGCGACACATCGCCGTGCCACGGCACCACTGGAAGTTCCGCCTCTTGGCAGATGCCTTCCAACCTCCCTGCCTGATCCGTGATCAGCGCTTTGAGTGGCCCGATGTACAGCACGTCAAATCCGCCACCCTCTGCCGGTGCATCCAGCACCTGAGAGATCAGTGGGAAAAATGCGGCCTCTGTTTTGCCACCAGCTGTCGATGCCGCGACGATGAGGTCGTTGTCAGTTTCGTAAATAGTCCGAATTGCACGCACCTGAATGTCGCGCAGCTCACGCCAACCCTGCTGTCTGATCCACTTCTGGACGGGGCGGGCAAGTTGGTCAAAGGCGCTACTCATCCTCGAGGCTCAGAGCTTGAAGCTGATCAAATCGTCGTCACCATTAGGTTGAGCACCAGTCGTTTCCTCTACTTCGCTCATATCCTCGCCTCGGTCTTCTGAGACGTCGATTTTCTCGATCAGGTCACTCCATTCAACGTCTGGATTTTGCTCCAGCACGGACAGCAAATTCACAAAAGCAGTGACGGTATTGCGCGGCGTCCTGAAATAGGCTTCCCCAATCCGATCAGAGCAATGGTTCATAAAGGCTTCCAGCGCTGTATCCGGCAAGGCAGTTTCATCATCCTGCATCACGCGTCTGACATTGGCCAACAGAACAAACAGATCTTCCGGCGTCAGGCTGGCCAGCCGCACAACCGGCCCCGACAAATCGACGAGCCCATCGCGGGCGAAAGTGTTTTCCGCTAATCGCGATTGCAAGGCCTCATAGCTATAAAGCCCACGGCGCGTGTTCATCAAAAACTCTGGCGTGCCTCCCATGAGAAACCCAAGATTCTCGGCACTGCCCTGAAGTACGTCGTTCAGAATCCGAAGAATCTGCTCGTAGTTCGCATTGCGCGCTTGGGACGATGTCAGCTTGAACAGGTTCACCATTTCATCAAGGCCGACAAGTAGCCCTTTGTAACCCGCCTCGCACACAAATGCCGACATAAGCTTGAAATGATCGTAAACGCTCGCATCATCGACAATCGTGCGCACGCCAAGTGCTTTGCGCGCATCCGTGCGGGTTGCGAATTCTCCCCTCAGCCAACGAAGTGCTGCCGACTTAAGTTCTTCATCCCCGTTTTCATGGCCTTCCCAATACCGGCGAATGACCTCTGCAAATTCAAAACCGCCAGTGAGTTCTTCAAAATGGCCCAAGCGCTCGCGAATGATGGTGCCCGTAGGCACGTCCTTTTCCTCAGCGTCTCGGTGCGCTTGGCTGACAAACCGCTCAACCACACTGGCCAAGGCACCACCATCGGGCTTTGTGCGTGTCGACAGGTTGCGCGCCATCTCCGCGTATAGGCCCCGTGCCTGTCCTCCAGTCGCATGAATACGTCTGTCAGGTGCAAGATCAGCGAACATCACCACTAGCCCTTTTTCTAAAGCTACCAGACGGATCAGATTCATAAAGAAGGTTTTGCCAGACCCATATTCCCCGATAACAAAACGGATGGCGGAGCCGCCATCCGCGATGCGCTCCATGTCCTTCACAAGTTCTTCGATCTCGCGAACGCGACCGACTTGGATGTGACGAAGGCCCAATTTTGGCACGACCCCTGCCCGCAACGCCTGAACAATTGCATCGCGCTCACGTGGCTTCAATTTAGACATGATGCTCCTCCCCTTCTAATTTTTGTTTTACCGCATCCGCAATTTCCGGAGACACGTCATATCCATCATACTCGTCCAGCAAGGCTTCATCATGAGTTTCAAAGGCCCACTCGTTGACGGCCTCCAATGCACCAGACGGCATCAATCCATGCTTCCCACAAAGCTGTTCGAACGCGTCCTCGGTCCAGTTCTCTTGACCCACCAAATCTAACAGTAGTGCCCCATGTTTTGCATCTAGCCCAGCAAACAGAGTTACATCCTTGGAGTCCCTGCCCTCTTCTGCTTCTTCCTCGGCTTCAAATATCTGCCCAAGGACAGAAGACACCCGCGCTGTATCTGATCTAATAGCCGCAATTCGCGATGCATCCAGTACTGGCCCGATTTCCTTTTGTCGTTCAGGAATGGCCTCTCCAGAATTGCCCGGCTGGGCCGCACGAACAGTGCGTGGCGCGTCTGCAATCTCTCCAGCGTGAAGGTCGGAATAGGCAAGTGAAGGATCAAGACCCAGTGCCTTGTATACTTTTTCGATGCTGGCGACTTCTTCGGATTGGATGACACCATCGGCGTGTGCCGCACCCACCAAGGCCGCACGCATCGCCTTTTGGTTTTCTACACCAACATCTTTGAGTTTACGGCGCAGCAGCGTCATGTCAGGCGGCACAGCAAGGAACCATACCATATTTGCCTGAAGCCGGTACCGCTCTTGCTCACTCAGCCCCTCAACAGATGCAACTTGGGTCTCCAACGCTTTGCGTTCAGCTTCGGCGATACGCCCGTCAGCATGGGCAACAAACGAGGCAAGAACCAACTCCATCAACGCGGTCTGATAGCTTGCCGAAACATCTTCCAGCTTTTCGATCTGCTCGCCGAGATCAAACAGAACCACAGGCTCTTCCGGCTTGGGTGAGCGCAGCGCAAAGCGCGCATCAGGTGCGAGCCCAAATCCAAGACGCGCCAAAGCATCTGCCGCCCCTGTTAGCTGTCGCTTTCCAATTTTCGTACTGCGCTGTCCTTCGAGCTTTTCGATCACGTCGGCCAGCGGAATAAGTCCGCCGCTCTGCATGATCCCCCTCGCCCACTCTTTCAGCGCTTCCATTTCTGTCGACGGGAACAGGGTCCACAGATCTAGTGGCAAAAGGGCGTGCGCTTCGATGCTTCCCCTGCCCTCGGGGTTCCGACCAAGATAGCGGCTCAGCTTATCAAGGTCGTCTATGACTTCATCTGCAACTTCCTGCGCAATCTCGACCGGCTTTCGCAAGCCGGAGATATCAGGAACGGGTTTGCCATCGGCTGTCGGATTGAGAGTTCCTTCAAACTCGCTTGAGGCTGCGCGATAGGTGGCTTTGAGATGTTTGCGCGGCTTGCTGACCTTTAGGCCACTGGGAAAGCGATCCTCAAATCGGATTTTGAACAACGCCAAGAATTCATCACGGCACCGCGTTGCTGGCGTGCGCAAATGGCTTTCTGGATGGCACATCAACCAGCTCAGAACCCAGTCCGCGCTCAGGTTTTCTCCCTTATCAAGACGCGCGCCAATCGCATACTTCAGCGAAAAAGGAAGCTCCCAACCCTGGCGTTCAAAGATCGGCTCTAGCGCCTCAAACTCAGTTTCGGCAAGTGTCGCGATATCAAGAAATTCTCCCAAGTATCGCTTCACCGAATGGTTTTCGGGATAGACGGAAATCAATCTGCGAACTTCGGCGATGATATCCTTGGCATCAATGTTGGATTGATCGACGAAAAATCGACGTTCTAGCCCGTAAAAATACAAGAACATGTAGCCCGGATCATAGGATGGGTCAGACCGGCCACTTGCCAACCATTCAAGATAGGTCGCCCTGCTTCGTGCTGAAATGTCAGAATACCCAGGCCAGTATGACATGCCCTCCCCTGCCCTATCGTCCCCTGTCCTCGCGACGGAGAGAGAAGGGTCGATGTAGGCCCTACATTTGTCGCGATAGCCATGGTGAATAAGCAATGGCGGCGTGCCGACATAGACCATTCCGCCAATATCTCGCGCAGCAACGGTCGCGGTCTCTGTCGCTGGTATCCAGCCATTTTTACGTGAATTCGTTTGCGGCTTGTGTGCTGTTGGCCGCGGGTTCTCATACCGCTTTGCAATTGCCGAAAGTGCTGGTGCCGCAGACTGGCCGGCACGCACGATTTCCGCGTAGTCCTGTTTTGGTGGTTTGGGCGGCGCTGTCGACGATGATTGAATAGCATTTGCTTCGCGAGTTCTCTCTCGCTCACGTTCGATGCATTTTTCGTGGGCCCTTACGCGGGTCACTGGCTCGGTTTGAGTTACTCTTGTGTTTGTGCTTTCCGCTGCAAGCACTTTGGCTACCACTTTTCGAGATCGTCTCTTTTCTTGCCACCAGACCAAAACGATAGGTAAGCCGAAGGCAAAGAGCATTTGACCGCCAACGGGCCAGCCTTGCAGCACGGTCACTACGGCAACCATGCACAACAAAAAATAGAGCGCGTAAAAAAATAGAACTCGAAAAAGCTTTAGTATTGATGACATTAACGAAACCCTCTTACGAATTACTTTAGTTTGTGAGGTTTTTGATGCAATCACTATCGCTAAAGTAGAAACACAAATCTCAGCGATTTTCAAATACCGTTCGAAAATGTCTTCGGTTAGGTGCTCTCCTTCAAAAGAACTTCCGCGCTTGAGATATAACCATCTCAATGATCCGATTTACATGGGGTCCCGAAGGCAGTGCAAATTTCCTACTTTTCTGTCCAAGTGCCCAAACTAACAGGTCAAATAGCTCACTGGGAAAGAGAAGTTGACCATTGCATTCGATCCTCCATCAGTTTTGCGAACGGAACGATGTCGCCCCCAACACTCGCCGACTCCAAGGCAGACATATATGCTGCTCGATGCTCGACATCGATAACGGTCCACGGGTAGCCCCCGGATGCAAACATTGCGTTCATCAAAAAACGTGCCATGCGCCCGTTTCCGTCGGGATAGGGGTGGATGTAACCGAGTAGCCAGTGCCCAAGAACAGCGCGAACCGCTGCGGAATCTTCATTCTCGAGTCTTTTGAACAGGGTCTCCATACCGTCGGCAATAGCTTCCACGCGCGGCGGCGTGTGACGTGATCCCCGCAGATACACTGGATGATTTCGGTAGCCAGCCAATGCGCCAGCCTTCACGATACCAGCCGTCACAGACGGCCGGAATAGCTCCTCATACCAATTATCATGATCTTGTCTGGCCCCCTGCCCTGCCGACTCGCCCGTTAGTATTCTTTCTATCGACGCCCGAACGGATTGAAAGGCTTGCCAGTAACCGCGGGCCGCAAGCGCATCGACATCCTTCTTGTGCTCCACATTCCCAAGAGGGTCGAAGGACCCCTGCCGCACTTGCTCGATCAACTCTGTGGTGACGGAATAGCCTTCTATAGACAGTGAGTGATAGGCATCGTTAACGTAGATGTCGTCGATCACCGCCAAATATGTTTCTTTGTCGGCAGGCATACCTGGTTCGTCAGGAAATATGTCTAGAATGGCGTCGCGATGTGTGTCCCACGCTGCATTGATCCGAGCCGCAAGTGGCGAGCTGCCCACTTCGAGGGGCATCACGCGGGCACCATCTAGAAACGGGTTCCTTTCCCGGACATCGTAGTCAGCGGCCTTCATCTTCTTGAGAATTGTGTCGGCCTCATTGTCGCGCCCAACGCGACGCAACGCACCCGCAATCCGCCCTGCGGCCAAAACGTGCCCACCGTCGAGCAATTTGACAAGCAAGGGACCTGTATTCCTCAAACCGCTCAAGACAATTTGTGCTTCCATTTCGTAGGAACGGTAGAATACTTCGGGGACGTTAATGAGAGCCGCTTCAACAGTGAGAATGAACAGCCCATCTTTTGTGACGATGTCGCTCTTCGAAGGCAGGTCCTTCTTGAGATCGTACAGCGACGTGTCGAACGGCAGCACCGTGTTGTTGCCAGACCCCTTGGGAGTCCAAACGATCACTTGCTTCGGAATGTGGGTGCTTTCGGCATGCAAAAGTAAAGATTGCTCGGACGAGAAGCACCACTCCACGCCATAGCGTTCGTGGCAGTACCGACGACAGAAGTCCCAGAATGATGTGTACCAGAAGGTCGAGTCACGATCAGCCATCCCAAAATGACATCTGTTAGGAAACCATTTTTCTTGAGCCTCTCTCGGTGGGTCCGGCTAAGCTCCCCGCTTCGAATGACGTTGCCATGTTCCGCTTGTCGCTCCTTTAGAAGCTCGAGCGAGGCTGCAAGTTTTTCATTTGGGGTCGCCATGATAGGAAGGTTGCTTTTCTAAAGTAGTTGGTGGTGCTTTACGCGTATGAAGATACGTCCATTTAGACGTAAAGTTTGTCGTTTGTATACACGTTCTTTATGCTGTGTAATTGCACGTAAAGTAAGATGTTCATCTTCACGGGTTTTCTGCTGATCTCGCATAGCAACCAGCAACTGAATGAGAGCATTCGTCACCGATTAAAGGTAAAGAGCCTCTGATGCCCCCTGTCCCACTCACAAAGACAATAGACGTGGCGACACACCGCACGATAAGACTTGCGCATTGAGTAGAAAAAATAATCGGCGGTCTATTGAGTTCTTCACGAGGCGGATCAAAAAATCCAACTTTCGCGCACCTTAGATACGAGAAAGTTGGATCTTAGTCTCGATTCAAGGCGACATCGCTATCTGCAACAGAGCCCGAGACCACCAAACCGATTTTATGTTCACGACAACAATTCCAGAAATTCCCACGATCCAACCGATTCGATTCATAGACATGGTTGCTATCAATTGCGACCATATGCCTAAGCGCTACAACATGTTGCGGTAGTTCATCAAAATCCCGACAAAATGTTTTTTTTCAATATGTTAACTAAGGTTCTTCAGTCATCACGACTGAATAGAAGGGCCCTTTGCGACCGAAAGGGCCAAAAAATTGTTGCCTGGGGATAAGTTGCGTGTCATGAGTTCAATTGTCGCAAGCTGCCGTAAATCACGCGGTTTAGCGACGAAACGCAGATGACCCACTAAGAGGTCGTGAGGGCAGCATGAATTCAAACGCAAATATCGCACAAACCAGCTCTATCGCCGCATCTATTGCGTCGAACGCTGCCCGCCTGTCGGAAGCGCTTAACAACCATATGCGCAATAGCTTCCAGCCTGACAGCCGAAAAGCGTTGCGTAAATTTCATCCTGCCGAAGTTTCCGAGCTGACAGGTATCAGCATGTCCAACCTTAGGACACGCCATCAGGAAGGCGATTTCCCTGAAGTGGAGACTGATTCCAGAGGTCGCAGGCTCTACACCGCTCAAGAGATTGACCAAATCCGCCATGTGATGGCAAAGACCGGTCGAAATGGCGAAACATACCTTCCCGGACGGCGCGAGAACGATGCCCTTCAAGTTATTTCTATAGTGAACTTCAAAGGCGGATCCAGCAAAACGACAAGCGCCATCCACTTGGCACAACGCTACGCCTTGCGGGGCTATAGGGTTCTTGCGATCGACATGGATCCGCAAGCCAGCTTAACCACAATGTTTGGATACCGCCCTGAGATCGAGTTTGCTGAGAGCGGCACCGTTTATGACGCGCTAAAATACGAAGACCCTGTGCCACTGAGCCACGTCATCCGAAAGACCTATTTTCACAACCTTGATCTCGCTCCGGCGGGCCTCTTGCTATCCGAGTACGAGACCGAAACAGCGTATGCGCTTCAACACAAGCTCGACCCGCCATTCACACAACGCCTTGCGATCGCTCTCGATGAGGTCGAAGCAGACTACGATCTCGTCATCATCGATTGCCCGCCTCAACTTGGCTTCACAACAATGACAGCTTTGTTGGCGTCTACTGGCCTTCTGATTACAGTTGTTCCCAGCATGTTGGATGTTGCATCAATGGCGCAATTCCTTGAAATGGCTGGAGAAACTGTCCAGACGCTCGAAGAGGCCGCAGGGCCTATCGACTGGAACTTCCTTAAGTTTTTGGTCGCTCGATATGAGCAAACGGACGTACCACAGTCACAGATGGCTGGTTTCTTACGTTCCATTCTACTCGATCAGGTTTTGACCACACCCATGCTCAAATCCACAGCGATCTCTGACGCTGGCATGACACAGCAAACGATCTATGAGCTGGATCCCTCGCAAGTCGTAAAAAAGACACTAACCCGCATATTAGAGTCTGTTAATGGCGTCGCGGATGAATTCGAAAAGACGATCCAGCAAGCTTGGGGAAGGGAAACTGACTAATGGCCCGTAGAAACCTATTCCAGCCCCCTCCCCCACCTGACACGACCAGCACTCCGGCGCCGACCGAAGATCAAAAGTCGCGTTTCCCGAATACGGGCGCAATGAGCGGCGTGAAATCCACGTTGAAGGATGTTGCGAGCAATGCAGTGAGAGAAATCTCCGTTGATGTCATTGAAGAAGGCGGCCCTAAGGACCGTCTCACCTTCACCGATGCCGATGTTGTAACACTGGCTGAGAGCATCAAGGCACACGGCCAACAAGTGCCAATTATGGTGCGCCCCATCGCGGACAAACCGGGACACTACAAAATCGTTTATGGTCGCCGCAGATTGCGGGCCTTACGATCGCTCGGCGTCCCCGCAAAAGCACTTGTCAGGTCTCTTTCTGATGAAGAGGCTATTCTTGCCCAGGGACAAGAGAACACTCAACGCTTAGATCCCAGCTTCATTGAAAAAGCGCTTTTCGCCACCGATCTGGCTACAAGTGGCTACGAGCAAGCAATCATTCTGGATGCCCTCGCTGTGGACAAGCCAATGCTATCGCGTATGACCAAAGTTGCACGGTCTATTCCAAAGTCAGTCATCGAGAAGATTGGCTCCGCGCATGGCATTGGACGCAGACGCTGGGAAGAGCTGGCTGACCAGTCGCGCAGCGATAGCGTCGATCTTGAACAGGTTACCGCAACGCTTCCGCTTGATACCGCTAAGAGCTCCGACGACCGCTTTAGCATGGTCAGTGACGCCATTTCTCAGGCACTAAAATCTAAGGCCCCCAACAAACCAGCTGCTCCCCCTACCCTCTCCATCAAACTTGGTGATGGGACGGCTTTGGCTGAAGTAAAAGAAACGGCCCGTGCTTTGACATTCAAGCTGTCGAAGTCTGGTGCCCCAGAATTTGCTCAGTGGATGCGTAACAACGCAGAAGCGGAGCTTACGCGTCTCTATGAGGCGTGGCAGTCAGAGCAAAAGCCTGACTGATGTCGACCGAGCAGTAAAACTTAAAAAAGGAGCACGACCAGCAACCCAAAAAAGAAAGAGCCCCCCAAGGTTTCCCTAGGAGAGCCCGATCTGTTCTTTGCACTTTCAGATTTACCAGCTTCTCCGCGCCAGTCAACAACAACCGATTCGGTTGCTGAAGATTTGCGGCCTTTTTTCTGATTTTCAGAGATATCAGAGCCTTTCATATCAGGTTGTCGTGAAAAAACATGGCATTTATACAAGCAACTGCACCCACTGGGCTGCGGACCAGTGAAATATTGTCCGCGGACAATTCCATTCCAGAACGCCACATCGTAGTCGCAACGCTCCGAAACGCGGCCCCGCGACTCGGTCTTAATGCATCGGTGATTTCAACATTGGACGCGATGCTTTCGTGCCTCGCTCCAAAGCGCAACCACCACACCGTGTTTGCATCAAACTCAACGCTCACATTCCGGCGCAATGGCATCTCAGACAGAACAATCAGACGCCACGCAGCGACGCTTCAAGAAGTTGGCCTGCTCGTTCGCCGTGACAGCCCCAATCGGAAACGGTTCACAAAACACAATAGCCACGCCGGCCAAGCCCTTCGCTTTGGCTTTGACCTCTCACCACTTTTCGATCGTCTGCATGAGATTGCCTCAATGGCGGCTGACGCCATGAAAGAGCGAGAGCAAATTGACTATCTACGTGCCAAAATCCGCGCAGCAGCCAATGCAAGCCTAATCGACAACCCAAACGATGCGATGGCTCTGAACGTCTTTCGTGTCCTCCGTCGGAAATTGTCCCTTGAAGACTGTGAGAAAATTCTCTCAGCCCTGCCAATCAAAGAAGTTGAAGCAGAGTCACCAGAAGATCAAACTTCAAATTTGACGACTACTTTGACCGCCAGTGACGGTCAAAATGTCCGGCACCATCATAAGTCAAATAAAGAACATATTGATAAAATGAACAGCGCACAAAAAAAACAAACTACTCCTACACCTTCAGATGCGCCGATCACAATACCAGAATTGCTATCGGCGTGTCCGGAAGCAGCCGAGTTCTCGCTGAGAAGAATAGAAACTGTTCATGATGTCGTTGCTCACGCACGAACGCTGGCGCCGATGATAGGGATCAGCCCTCAAAACTACGAAGCAGCTCATGAACGACTGGGTGCGTTAAGAGCAGCGGCAACTGTTTGGGCCATCATGCAATTCCATGATAAAATCAAAGCAGTAGGTGCGTATTTTAGATCCATAACCACCGGATCAAAGAGCGAAGAATTTAGCCCGGAGAGACTCATTCGGCGTTTGGCTCTGGCGCAAAAATATGCGGTTTGATTTCAAAGTTGTCCGCGGACAATTTTCCAAGCCGCACCGTCGACTTTGATAAACGGCAGCCCACTCAAAGATAACATGAAGTTCCAAGTCTTACAGTCGATAGCTGCACAGATTTTATTGCGCTCAGAAGAGTTGGGGCAGCACCAACTGGTCTATATGCAATCTATCAGGAAGCTTTGCCGACACATTACGCGCACCATTTAGGCACATTACCTACCTCAATCGCCGTTGAGCCAAATTCAACACTCTAGAATGGCTGTAAAAGCGTGACTTTTTATTAAAATATATAATTATCAATCAGTTAGTTCAAAAAAGCTCCTTGCTTCTCACAAAAGTTCCCTGAAAAGCAGTTCGTTCGTGTTTTAAGTTGTTTTGCAGTCCACCGTTGCAGATGCAGCCTAGTGTTATCCTAAAGTGAAAGTTTCCTTCTTGTTTTGGGACTGTCTGAAGGAAGCCTTGTGGGGTGTTCCTGAAGGGTCCGGGTCGGTTTCCGGCCTGTCTGTCCTGACAAGGAACCTCCCATCCAAACAGAAGTGTTGCGCGCAGAGGCGCGGTCGTGGTGGCGATATCGAGAACTTAGAAGAACTGGTGACCTTGATGAGGCACGTCGGCTGGAACGCCAAACAATCAGCCGCGATATTGAGTATCTCCGTGCGACTCTCAACAACCCCAACGCCTATGCAACGATGGCAGACTATGGTCGGGTCTATCCTGGCCCGATCGAGCCTGATGCCGCTGGTCAAAAGCGCGTGGATGCGATCACCGGAGAGCTCGAGAAACTGCAACTTGAGATGGAGGACGAAAACCTCGAGACGGATGCCTACAACGCGCTCTACGACCGCGTGGATGCGCTCGAAGAAGAGGCGCGGGATCTGCAAGAGGCTTACAGTGCAGATGACCTTGCGCAGGGTGGGGTTATTGCATCCTGGTCAAACGGCAAGATTACGCTGCATGTCGGCTTGGTACAGCCAGAGGACAAGCCTGAGGCGACTGCGCAGACAACAAACGCCGGTGGCACATCTGGCGATGCAGAAGGGCAGGGCGCAGACGCAATCGTCTACCCCGCCTCACTGACCCAAGACCTCAAGACAGAGAGGGCAATGGCCCTCGGGGCGGCAATGACGCAGCACCCGGAAGCCACGTTTGATCTGACCTTGTTCAAACTGGTCACGGATGTGCTTGGTGGCATGAGTGCAACTCACGCCGTCAAGGTCGAGGCCCGCAAGGAATACCGCAGCCATGCCAAGATGGATGAGATTGATGGCACATCTCTAGAACAGGTGGCCGAGGCGCATGATGCGCTCGATCTGTCCTGGGCGGATGAGGCGAAATCTCCAGCTGATCAGTTTGCATCGTTCCGTCCACTTGATGCGGGCTAGAAGGCCAAACTGGTCGCCTATGCCACGGCCAGCACGACGCAATCGTGTTTTGCCCGCAGTGTTCAGAGCGACAGCTTGATGTTTGATTTCGAGATCGAGGTCATGCCCGACGGTCGCGCGCATTGGACGCCAAACGCGGCGCTGTTCAACCGGTTCAAGAAGGCGTGGCTGCTCAAAATCCTTGGTGAAGAGCTCGGCCTTGCGCAGGAGGCAGTGACACTGGCCTCCATGAGCAAGAAAGAGATCGTCGCCTTTTGCGACAAGCTCTTCGCGGAGCCATTTGCCGCGCGAGGACCCAACCACGCGCGGGTCACATTCCGAAAACCCCTTGATACACGCGGCTCCGGCCGTCGGTTATGAAAGACATCCCCATGGCTATTCTCAAGTTCTCCGCGTCTGCTGTCGCGGCGCAAATCGCGCATGCGCGCTCCTGTTCAACCTTCCTGCCAAACTGGAACGGGCCAATCGACAAGCCAGCCTTAATCCTCATCGTTGGGAACGGCGTGCATCTGCGCTCCAACGGCATTGACGGATCTACCACCCGTATTGTCACCACCGAGCAGTCCGATCCCAGCTTTGCCTTTGCGAACGGCATCAATCCGTTTCGGGACAGCGATTGGATGGTACAGCGTCAAATGGCGTTCCGCGATCTGACCGGGTAGTTCTACACAGACATCCTTGATGATGTGCAGACACTTATTGATCGCGGGCAGGGGGCCATCCGACTGGCAACCGATGGCCATTCCATCCGCGTCTTCGTGCGCCGCGCGTCGGATTTTTTGATTGGTGGCACCTATGAGGTGCCCTCAGGTCTGGGCGGAACATTCCGAGTGGTCCTCAAGGACGCCTGCGACACCTTTGCCATCGTGCAGAACTGCGGCAACTGCGAGGACTTCGATGCCATGCAGCCGTATCGCGTGCCGCTCGACGCGCTCATGGAGCTAGAAGACCGGAGGGCAGCATAATGGGTTGGCTCTTTTACATGGACCGACGAGTTCAGACCTACGCCGATGAGAAGGCAGAGATCACACGTCTTTGCACCTTCGAGACAGATATGCGCCGCACGACACTGGTCAAAGCCAGTAAGGTTGGCTCGACGTGGTATGCGGCCGCAAAGGTTGAGAGCCTTGATCCCGCTCCTTTGGAGGATCGGACCTATGTGACCGACAACGACGAAGCATTCATTTTTGGGGCAGTGTTTCTGACGCGCTACGACGACGGGTGCTGGGGCTATAAAGACATGGCGGAAAGCGCTGGTCCTTGCGCATCCCGCGCGCCGCTGAGCATCCTCAATCTCCTGTCCGAGTTGAAGGACGCCGACAGCTACGCGCACGCCTGGCGGCAACGGTGTCGGGACTGGGCAGCGATCCCTGACTACGCAGAGGGCGACAAGATCAAACTCGCCTCCCTTGTGACGCTCAGCGATGGCAGCACCTGCCAGATCGTCACAGCAACCCATTACAGGCGTGGGAGTCAAAAATGGCGCTGCTACCGCATTGAGGAAACCGGCTGCCTTGTGCGGTTCTCAAAGGCGTCACTGGCGGGATCGACTCTCATCAGTCGCGAAATAGTGGACGGCAGTGCGGTGTTGGCGGAGTTTTTTGCGGGGCAGGGGGCCTAGAGTGAAACTCTCTACCGCCTTGATCGCGCATCTCATTTGGATACAGCAATAACCAAAGGAGACTCATATGCCCGCTCAAACATCCATGATCCATGTCCGTGTTGACGATCAACTTAAAGCGCAGGCCTCGGATGCACTCTCGAGCGTCGGCCTGACGCTCTCGGATGCCGTACGCATCCTCTTGACGCGCATGGTCGCAGAGGGCGGGTTGCCAGCGGGACTGATAGCGGATCCAGACGCCTATGACGCATGGCTCCGCTCCAAAGTGCAGGAAGCATTGGACGACCCAAAGCCGACAACACCGCAGGCTCAGGTAATGCAAGACGCTCAGGCGCTGATTGATAAGAAGCTCCGTGCCTGATTTCGAATGGAAGGCCTCTTGCAAAAATACATAATTTCTGTATATTCTTACTTATACTGAAAATCAGTGGAGCATTGAGATGAAACAGTTCGCAGCAGGCGATCTAACGCGTAATACTGGCGACCTCTTCGAGGCTGCCGCTGTCTCCCCAGTCGCTATAACGAAGCACCGCAAACCACGCTTTGTGGTCATGTCGATGGAGCGGTTTGAAGCCCTTACGACAGGACGCAGCACACAAGTTGCGTTGGATGTGACGGATATGCCCGATGACTTGGGTAAATTGTTGGACACGGGCATCGAGAAGCACTTCCGTGACCGCTGACTTCCCTGCTGCAGGGCAGGTTTTTGATTATCATTATCTCTGGAAGTGGCAGGCGAATGGCGGCGAGACAGAGGGTCGTAAGAAGCGACCAAGCTGCGTGGTCATTGTCGTGGCCAACGAAGCTGGCCACCACGTCATGTTCATTGCTCCGATCACCAGCAAGATGCCGGAACAAGGCCGAACAGCATTGGAAATACCGGAGACAGAAGCTCGCCGGGCGCGGCTTGATAGCCATCTGTCTCTATGGGTCATTCTGGATGAGTTGAACGCCGATGTTCTCGAGGCTTCCTACACGATTGAGGATCGCTCGCCTCGCGGGGCTTTCAGTCCAGCCTTCACCGATGCTATTTTGCGCGGGGTACAACAGCTGCGTGCCGCTGGAAAACTGAAGCTGTCCAAGCGAACCTAGCTCATCTTGTCTTTTCCCGTTTTCCAAAAGGAAAAGGGGGCTTTTTGTTCTGTGAACCACAAACAGGATCACAAAGGACAGAAATCATGGCCCACGCCAATCAGAAGCACTCCAATCAATCCCCATCTAACGCTCAGCTTAAATCAGCCCTGTCGCTGATCGCTGCCGAGCTCGCGCGGGGACCTCTGCGCAGCTCCTCTCTTTCAAATCTCATGCGCGACGCCTTTGGCGGTAGCGATGCCAGCGGTGCATGGAACTGGCGTATGGTCTACGAAATGATGCAGGCTGCTGCTGTTCAAACAATACTCGTGGATGCGAGCGGGTCAGGCCCACATGGTGCTGCCAAGAACCTCGCGATGCGGCTCTTGACAGAAACACGGCGTTCCGAGCAACAGATCCGTCTGCAACAGTTCTCGACCCCGCTGCCTTACGCGGCCCTCGCCGTGCGCGCGGCCGCAATCCGTTCTGGTGAGACTGTGTTGGAACCCTCTGCGGGAACCGGTTCGCTGGCAGGTTTTGCCAAGCGGGCAGGGGCCAAGCTTATGCTCAACGAAGTCGATCCGTTTCGCCAGCGGCTCCTCGATGTGGTGTTCGACGCGCAGGCGAGCGGACATGACGCCGAGCACATCGATGATCTGCTGACATTAACAACCGCCCCCAGCGTTATCGTGATGAACCCGCCGTTTGCGTCCTCGGTTGATCGCTCCCACGACAAACATATCGCTGCCAAGCATCTCATCGGGGCCGCGAAACGATTGGCACCGGGCGGGCGTCTTGTCGCGATCATGCCGACGGGCTTCACGCCCGAACGGGATGCTACACATTGGGCGCGGGCCCTGAGCCTTCTCACACCGAGGTTGGTCCTGACCATCCCGGGCCATGTCTATCGCAAGCTTGGCACGAGCGTGGATACGCAATTGATGGTCTTCGATAAAGTAAGTGAGGACAGCGAGATGATCCGCGCCTCTGTAGACGATCTCGCCGCAGCAGTCGGCATCGTTGACCAGGTCGCCGCAACACGGTCGATTGTAGCGCCGGTGACGGCGGCAAGCTCGTTGAATGCAAGGCGCCCTCTGCAGCGATCAGCGCCTCACAAAGTGCGCAAGCCTTTCGCATCAAACGCATCTGCTGCCAAAACACCTAAACACGCAGCAACACCGCTATCGTTCACCACGTTTGTGACACCACGCGAAAACACCCCCATCTCCGAGATCTATGCCCGCTATCGCCCGCAGCGGATCGACATCGCGGGCGCACAGGAACACCCGACGCCGCTGGTCGAAAGTATTGCCATGGCTTCGGTCGCACCACCCGTTCCTTCTTTGCAGGCCGCCGAGGGACTGCGCTTGCCGAACCGCTTGATCGCAGAGGGTCATCTATCTGAAGCCCAGCTGGAAACCATCATCATGGCCAACGATGCCCATGCACGCGATTTGCCTGGCAAGTTCACCATTGATGACGACCAGACCAAGATACTGCGCAGTGATGAGGATGCGAAGGCACGTGCCTACCGCTTGGGCTATTTCCTCGGTGACGGCACCGGCTGTGGCAAGGGACGCGAGTGCGCAGGCCTTATTTTGGTTAATTGGCTCTCTGGGCGACGCAAAGCCGTCTGGGTGTCAAAATCCGCAACCCTGATTGAGGACGCCGTGCGCGACTGGACCGATCTCGGCGGCTCGCCCGCAGATATCCAGTCACTCTCGAAATGGAAGCCCGACCAGCCTGTCACCATGGGCGACGGTATCCTGTTCGTGACCTATGCCACGCTGCGCTCCGCCGGCAAATGCGGTACGACACGCCTGAACCAGCTGCTCGATTGGATTGGAGACGACTTCGATGGCGTGCTCGCCTTTGATGAGGCCCATGCGATGCAAAATGCGGCTGGATCGGAGCAGGGCAGGGGGGCAAAGCCGTCCCAACAGGGTCTTGCGGGTCTACGTTTGCAATTGGCCACTCCGCGCGCTCGCGTCTTCTATGTCTCCGCGACGGGGGCCACATCTGTCCACAACCTCGCCTATGCATCCCGGCTGGGGCTCTGGGGCCAAGGGCCTGAATATCTGTTCCCGAGCCGCGAGAGCTTTGTTTCTGCAATGGAAGCGGGTGGTGTTGCGGCCATGGAAGTTGTGGCACGCGATCTAAAGACACTCGGGTTCTACACCGCGCGGGCGTTGAGCTTTGACGGTGTCGAATACGATGTGCTGGAGCACCTACTGACGCCCGCCCAAACGGAGATCTACGATGCCTATGCGGGCGCATTCCGCACGATCCACCATAACTTGGAGGCCGCACTCACCGCGACAGGCGTCAATGATGCCTCGGGTGAGACTAATGCCTCTGCTGCAAAAGCCTCCGCCAAGTCGCGGTTCGAGAGCACAAAGCAGCGCTTCTTCAATCATCTGCTGATGGGCATGAAAGCCCCTTCGGTCGTCAGTGTCATTCAGCAGGACCTATCCGATGGCTATGCTTGCGTTATCCAGGTGGTCTCCACGGGCGAAAGCCTTTTGAAACGGCGCTTGGAAATGATGGACCCCGATGATGATCTGGTCGAAGGCGCGCTGACGCCGCGCGACTACGTGCTCGGCTATCTGGAACAGGCTTTTCCGATCCACACCCAGAAGTTGGTCGAGATTGACGGCAATGTTGTTGCAGAGCCGCTGCGGGATGAAACAGGGGCCTTGGTTGTCTCTCGCGAAGCGCTTGCCCTGCGGGACGAGGCAATGACGGATTTGATGGCGCTGGCCCCGATCCCTGCGGCACTGGATCAAATCCTCTGGGCGTTCGGGGATGAAGCGGTGGCCGAGGTGACTGGTCGATCTATTCGCCCGCTCAAATCCAGCGACGGCGCGCTCTTCATCGAAAAACGTAGCCCCAGCAGCAATTCGTCCGAGACGCAGGCCTTTATGGGTGGGGAGAAAAACATCCTGATATTCTCGGATGCAGGTGGCACTGGACGATCTTATCACGCGGCGCAAACAGCGAAAAACCAAAAGCGGCGTCGCCATTACCTGCTGGAACCTGGCTGGCGCGCGGATGCAGCCATTCAGGGACTTGGGCGTACGCACCGCTCCGCTCAAGTCAGCGCGCCGTTCTTCCGCGTCTGCACCTCGGACGTTCACGGGGAAAAACGCTTCACTTCAACAATCAGCAAGCGTCTTGATCAGCTGGGTGCGCTCACCAAAGGCCAACGTGAGACAGGCTCGCAAGGCATGTTTCGCGAGGAGGACAGTCTCGAAAGCCCCATCGCGCGCTCCGCGCTGCGAGGATATTACGCCGATCTTGCCGCGGGGCGTGCGGACGCGATGGGCTATGAGGTCTTCGCCGATTGGACGGCATTGCGCCTGGGCCATTCCGCGTCAATGCGGTTCAAACGCAGGAAGCGCGCAAGGCCAAGAGTGAAGACTTTGAGATCATCCCGCTGGTCTCAAACGGCACAATGAAATCCGGATCGAAGTGAGCTCTCCGAAAGGCAAGCCGATCCGTGTTGGCTCCGCTTGGATGGCCAAGAGCAACCGGACGGGGCACGACTACGTCTCGCTGCTGATCAACACCCCCGACGGCGATTTGCGGGTTAACGCCGTGCAGAATGAAGAGCAGCGTGGTGGGCAGACATTCTCGATCATCCCGTTCGTGCAAAGTGGGGATCAGCAGCCGGATGCCAGCGGTGGATTGTCACTGGTTGCCTAATCGAAGCGAGACCATCGACTGACAGGACAGGGGAGCCGCGGCAACGCGGTTCCCCTTTTTTGTGCCTGTCCGATTTAGAGGCGGCAAGAACGCACTCCAGCTGTAATCTTGTAGAAACGTCTATAACATATTGTTATTATGTTATAATGTGAGTTTACGTGATGTTCGGCCGGATCAAAATTGATCTGAAGATGTCATTTCTTATTGTTATTTTAACTTTCTAGTCCTACATCTGATCCCAGATATGACTGGCGCCTCTGCACTTGGGTCCGCCCTTGGATATGCGTCAGTCCTCATTCCTTCCAAAGATCCCAATTCTCCCAACCATCGATCACACCCATATCTTTGAGTGTTACTGCGCCGTTATTCGGTTGGGGGAAGCTATGCAAATGGTCGCGTAGGCGGATGTGCCATTTTGACTGTGGGCAAAGCTGTTTCAGAAAAAATCGCATCAGGCAAAAATATCGGAAAACCTGATATTGGTCTGTCTGCGCAATTTCTACCAGTTGCGGTGGAACGCTGGCATGATCTTTGATGTGGCTGTTCCAAAGTCGCTCATGATGTGCGGATGCATTTCGCACCTGAGAAAACGACCTCATCCACTGTATCAAAAATTTTCCGTTCAAAATTCCGTACTTCCCTGCGATCTTGGTTTGAATATCCATCGGCAGCATCTCAAACAGATGTGACAACGCTCCAAAATCAAGAATCTGCACGGCGACCCAGATCGGCAGTTCACCGTATGCTTGTTTGTTGTGTTTGACGAAAGCGGCCTTGCCAGAACGCGCTTCAAAGCTTCGATAGCGCTCTTCCCACCTTTCATAGCGCCCGTTCATTACAAACTTTTGCTGAAGCAGATGAGGCTTAAGGTGCGCGCAGGTATCGCGACGACCAAACCTATATGCAATATCGACTTGCAAAGCCAGTTCGATCCGTTCCAAAGCGTCCAGCGCAAGAAGGCGCAACTTTTTATCAAAAACATATAGATCGACGGCATCTGACATATGCGTGTCAGGTATGAATTGGTCCAAGATGGTTCCGTCGTCATCAATTTGTTTGAATGGATACCAATACCCACTCAGTCGGTAATAGCCAAACCGCTCAAGCGCCTTCTTTGCTCGTATAGGCTCGCTGATCGCCATTCCCCTCGATTTGAGAAGATCAAGCTGATCATCAATGGATTTCCAGTTTTTCATGTAATGCCTCATAAAGACATTTGCTGCAGCACGCCAACCTTGAGCTGAGTTTCTGCTTCCGTCTTCGCCTGAGCCTGAATCCGCGATGAATTTGACAATCGTGAAAATACCTGTCGGCTCACCTGCTCACCTGCTCACCTGCTCACCTGCGCTTGTCACAGGTGAGAACGGCCCTGCGGTCCGTCGCGCATGCGGCCATGCGGCCTTACCGCGATGTCGGCTCATGGGTCCCGGTTTGCCCGTCTCGCGAGCATGGCGGCGCTCGGCCACGCCTGCGGTCTTCGCTCTGGTCTGTTTTGCGGTGCAAAACGATCCCGCCGCTGCGACCGCCTGCGTGTCCGGCCCCACCGCTTGCCTGCTCGTGTCGGTCAAACCTGGCGTCAAAACACACACACATGAGTATGGAAGCATATCCTCCGGATGGCTCCCAAATCAGCCCGCCTCAAGGATCGAAAAACTTTTCGGTGAGAGTGAGGTGTGTGGAGAGGTTCGTTGCGCGCGTGATGGTGCGCTTGTTGTGAGTACGGCGCTTCGAAAATTTTTGCGCCCAGCAAGCTGGCGGCTGCGCCGTCCCTGACCCTGACAGATTCGGTGAACCAGAAATCGGCCATGCCCTCACACTCATGTGGTGGAGCTCAAACTCAAACATTGGAGATGAACACATGGCCTACGATCAAGCGACAACATACGAGACAATCGAACTCTTCGGCCTGACGGAGAAAGATGCACACCTGCCAATCCCGCAGGACGATATCCTAAAAGATAGCATTATTCGCGAAGCATTTGAGACCCTGCTCGGGCAGCTGCGCAATACCGGACTTGAAGGTGAGATCGAACCAATCGCCCGCGGGTTGGCGACGATCCTGCAGCGCCGGAAGGTTGCCCTCGGCAAGGAAGTCGACCGCACAGCCGACAAGATCGGTGCATTGGCAAAATGTCACGACGGATCAGAGATCGCAGAGACGGCTCTGGAAGAGGCGCAAATGCGCTTCGTGCACTTGCGCGAGATCGTGGACGCCATTGAGACGATGGGAGAGGCAGCAGCGGAATACTACGTGGTCGAGACCGGTAATGCCTTCATCCCCGCAGCGGGATCGCGGGCCAGCGTTCGGGCTAAAGAGACGGGAGCCGTTTTCGAGGCCAAGCAACTTTTGGAGCAGCATGATCGTGAGACCGCCGCCAAGTCGAAAGTCGAGGGCGTCCCGCTGATCGTGTCGGGAGCAACGGATTGGACCGACATTGATGTCATCTTCCGGACCCTCGATAAGGTTCGGGACCGCATCAAACAAAACCGCAATCAGGACATTTTTATCTGCCACAAAGGGGGCAAGCATGGGGCTGAAATGATCGCGGCACGGTGGGCACGTGCGCGGGGCATCAATCAAGCGCGCTTTGATCCGCGTTGGTCCGCACATGGGCGAGCGGCACCCTTCAAGTGTAACGATGAGATGCTGGTCGATAAGTTCGCCGCAACCGGAGTGGTCCTCTTCGGTGGCAACGGGGTTGCACTGAACCTCGGGCAGAAAGCCGAAGCGAAAGGGCTGACGGTGATGCGGGTTGCTGATCCAGTAAATACGGCAGGTGAGGCATAAGTCAGAGAGGGTCACCTTAGGGTGGCCCTTTCTTCTTTCTCAAGGGTGCGGTGTCAGCATCACCCGGTCACATTTGCCATGTGATTTGACCGTGTCCGTAACTTTGCCTAGCAATAAATTATTTGATAGGTATCAGTATGCCAAGCAAAATATCGAAATGATAGGCATGACCCCTCTGAGTAGTATCGCGACGAGCGTGTATACTGATCTTGTTCGGCTTCTGAAAGATGATGCCTTGTCCGGGGTTGAAGGCAAGCCGGCATTAAAGGAACGCGGCGACAAAGGGTATTGGTACGCGGCGCGCCGTGTTGGGACGGACATGCGGTTCGTCTACATTGGCGAAGATACCGAAGAAACGCGTGTGCGCATTGAGCGCATAGAAGAGTTGCGCGCAACAGCGAAACAGCGGCGGTCCGAGCGATCGAGGCTTGTCCGCCTGCTGCGGGCTGAGGGCATGACACCGACAGACCGTGCAACCGGCTCAATTCTCTCTGCCATGGCCACCGCAGGCACATTTCGGCTGGGCGGAACTATAGTCGGGACAACTGCGTTTCGGCTTTATGAGGGTGAGCTTGGCATTCGTCTGCCCTTGGGTGGGTTGGCCAACACCGGCGATATTGACATCGCTCAATTCGAGAAGCTCAGTGTCGCGCTTGAGGGCCGGGTCGACCCAGGGTTGGCTGAGACGTTTTCGGCGTTGAAGTTTACCCCTCTGCCATCGCTTGGTCAGGGGCGGACCTGGCGATGGGCGCAGGGTGGCAGTGGTCCGTGATGATCATGCTCGATGAGTTCAACCGCCTTGGCAAAATGCCGATTGTGGTCGAGAGCATCGAAACCCTGCGGACCTATCGCGGTCATTTGGCTGTGGTCACCCAAACCATCCCCGCTTTAGATGAAATCTACGGCGAAAACACCCGCCGCGCGCTGCAGGGCAACGCAGGTGTAAAGCTCTACCTCACCCCCTCAGATGAAAAGACCATTGAGGAGTTGAGCAAGGCCGTGGGGAAGACGACAAAGACGGTCATCACCCGGTCGCGGTCCATTGGTAAGAATCCGTTCGAAGGGCGCAGTCAGTCCACACGGACGGAAGAAACATCTCTATTGCCTGAGGATGAAGCGCGCCGGTTGCCGCTTGATGAGATTGTCATGGTTGTGGATGCGCAAATGCCAGTGCGGGCTAAGCGGATCCAGTATTTTGATGATCGGCTGCTTGCGTCAATCCATGGCGCGCAGACAGGGGAACTTCCTTTTCCAGTGCTGGGTGGAGGCGGGGCAGGGGGATCAGGTTCTGAATCGGGAGGTTCAGGGCAGAATGCGAACCAAGTCGGAATAGGCGCGAAATCTCATAAGCGAGATGAGCGCGTGAGCGGTCCACAGCAGGTAAGCGCGGCTAGATCGGTCTCTCGCGTCAAAAAACGGTCGGGAGCAGTTCAGATCGTTGTCGAAGAAGGGCAACGACAGCAAGAATTGAACTTTGCAGATCAAGGCGAAATGCAACTTGAGAAACGCGACGATAGTGACCGAGATCGTCTCGATCTGGCAGTGGATGATCTAGGTCGGCTGGAAGACCAGCTGAAGGAGGGGGAGGGGATTTCTGGCTGAGATGGATAGGGCGTAACGCAACCATTGAACCCGCGTAATTCACTTAAGCAGTCATTCACCGCACCAGATTTGAAGGACAGCAAAGCGGACGAAGCCGTCATCTGATTTCGACCCTTCGCCGACGCAGCATAGGTTTGCATCTGCAACGACCCCAGCTCCGTTTCGCAGCGCTCGTCGCCAAACCGGTCATTCGCCGGCGGCATTCCCACCCGAACAAAGATCGTACTTTCGCTGCGCTTTGTAAGAGTCATCAGTCTGAGGGACCTTGTTGCCGTTTGCTTTCGCGGTTGTTGCCGATGCTGCATTTGCTCATACTTGCAGCACGGCCATCTTTTCACCGCTGCCGAAGTCAGTAGTGTAGGCATTATAAACTGATCTAAGCAGTCAAATCCAAACTACTTTTGGGCTTTTCACTTCTCGCACACTTATCAACGGAGCGCCGGTCCATCCGGCGCAAAATCCCACATGTAATGTGCGGTCCTCCCGTCGATCTTTGCCCGGCTTCCAATCTGTTTAGCAATCCCACCCAACGATCATGAGAGCGTCCAGTAGCCTTGGGACGCTCTTAGTGCTCATACAATCACGTGAGGCTTGGGGGACCGTTAGGACAGTCGATCAGATACCCCCAACCGCCGTTTTCCAGCTTTTTGGCGACTTCGGTGGATTGATCTACGGCCATCACCGTGCCGTCCGGCGCAATCACGCTCCAATTCGCGCGCAGCAGAGCGACATCGCCATTAATGACCTCGCTAAACACCTCGCTTTTGATCTGAGGGCGGATGTCCAAGAAACCTTCAAAGGCTTTGCGGGCCCCTTCCAACCCTGTCAGGGGCGGTTGGTCGGGTGGAAAGAAGATCTGGCAATCTGGATGGAACATCGAGATGATCCCATCCAGATCACCCCCTTGCAGATAGGCGCTGACGCAATCCGATATTTCGCGGGGCTGGTGGGCGATATGTTGTGTCATGTCATTGCTTTCGGATTAGGGTTGATTAGAAGTCGAAAGAGCCAGCTTCACGTAGATCATCAGGAAGCCATGTTTCCTGAATGTGCAGCCAAGTCACTGGATCGGTCATTTTCATCAGTACGCTGGACAGACGCGCGTTGTTCTTGTCGGCTGGCATCGCGGCACCTAACTGCCACTCGGTATATGTTGCCATAACCAGATCACCTGTTTCATGGCGGATGGTGACATCGCGGATTTGGGTGCGGAATTCCTTGTTCGCGCCATACCCGCGGTCGAACCCGCCTTTGAGCATGTCGGCCGTCATGATCTGTCCTTCGGGCGGGATTAAGACGATATTTTCTTCCAAGTGTGACAGGAACCGTGGTTCCAGTTGGTCGCGCTCAACGGTTCCGTTGAACCACTCGGTAAAGAAGTCGTGCAGATCGACGATTTCCTTTGTGACAATCTGAAGTGTGTTCATCTGGAACTCCTTGGTTCTTGGTTTTTTCCTGAAATGGAAGAAGGCCGCGCCAGAACAGGCGCGGCAGTAACGGCCTAGGCAGGGCCGTTATTGTCCATGTCGAGGAACATTTTCCACGCGCCGTTCCCGTCACGCTTATAGCCAAGCACCAAGCGGCCCTAGGGCGTTTTGACCTCGCCTGTGTCGCGCATCTTCATCGTGCCGTAGAAACGGCCCGATACGATGGCGGGGTCACCATAAACCTGCAATTCTTCGATGTCATACCCAGAGGTGATTTCTGCGGCAGCGATACGCGGGTTGTACTTGTCGCGGATCGCCTGCGTGCCCGTTGTGACAGGTTGGCGTTCGTTCACCGTCATCACCTCGGGATGGCACGAGGCCACCATCCGTTCGATGTCACCATTGTCCAGGCCATTGTTCCACTCATTGATAGCGGTTTGGATTTCTTCACGGACACTCATGATCTTACTCCTTGGCTTATTTCGCGAAGAACTGGTCATCTAACAACTCTTCACTTCTTCATTTTTGCGTCTTGCTGATAATGTAAGTCGCTGCTATCGAAAGGATAAACCCAACTTATTCTGACAGAATGATCGGAAATACGAACAATGGCCCGCAGTAGCTTTGGTGATATTCGTGTATTTGTCGAAGTCGCGCGCCGTGGTGGTTTCCGCGCGGCGGCTGAACATCTTCAGCAAGCTCCGGCGTCGGTGAGTGAGGCGATCCAACGTTTTGAAGACCGTCTGGGCGTGCGCCTTTTTGAGCGGTCATCACGCTCCGTTGTGCTGACACCGGCAGGCAAACAGTTCTATGATAAAAGCTTGCCCGCCATTGTTGATCTGGAAGGCGCGCTGGAAGACATCCATACACAGAAAGATGAGATCGCCGGCACCTTGAGGCTTTCGGCTCCTTACAGCGCTGGCCCCTTTTTTCTGGATGATCTGGTCGCGCGTTTCGCGGCTGCATTTCCAAAGGTCGATGTCGAAGTGATCTATGATGATCAGAAGGTCGATCTTCTGACGTCAGGCGTCGATGCCGCGATCCGTTCAAACACGTTGCTTGGACCAGATACACATGCTGTCTCTGTTGGACCAGAGCTGGAAATGACCATCGTCGGTTCGGCCGAGTACCTCGCGAGGAAGGGGGCACCCGAGCATCCGTGTGATATTTTGAGCCACGATGCAATCTGCTTTGCCTTTGGCTCGGGCGCTAATCTGGCCCCGTGGGGGTTCGACGGGCCGGAGGGCATGTACACGATACAGCCCAAACCGCGCATGTTGGCAAACGATATGCGGTCGCTTCTGGCCTATGCACAGCAAGGGCTTGGTCTTGCGTATCTGTACAGGGAAATAGCCCTGCCTCATCTGGTAAAAGGCGGCCTGACCGAAGTTCTCAGCGGCCATGTGGGACAGCTTCCCCGCTATTCCTTGAATTACCGCAGCAAGCGGAACATGACGCGCCGTCTCAGAGCTTTCGTCGATATGGCAAAGGCGTAGCGCCAGTCAGGTCGTGGCACCATCGGAACAAAGCTCCGGGTCATTTGCGAGATGATCTATAAGCGCTCGCACCCGCGTTGTAAGGTGTCTGTTCTGCGGGAAGAGCGCCGCAACGGCATAGGGCGAAACCCGATGCTCGGCGAAAAGCTCCACCAGATCACCGGACCTGAAGGCATCCGCCACCGTGTAGGCGGGGCAACGGGCGATTGCAGCGCCTGTTGCGGCCAGCCGGGCTGCGGCTGCGGGCGCGTTCATGCGAAAACGTCCACTGACCGGAACAGCCTCTTCCTGGCTATTGATATCAAACCTCCAGACAGTCGGCTCGGTCATGTTCCCGTCGAGAATACACTCATGCGTGGCCAGCGCCCGCGGATCGTCCGGCGTTCCGACGCGCTCCAGATAGGTGGGCGACGCACACACGACCAACGGCATCGGACCCAGTTGCCGTACCTTGAGCGAGCTGTCGCGCATCGGGCCAATCCTGATGGCGAGGTCAAAGCCCTCCTCAATGATCGAAACGCGGCGGTCAGAGAATTGCAGATTGAGGTCCACATTGGGGTGTTTCGCCCCAAACTTTGCCAGCGACGGCGTCAGCCGCAAGGCTCCAAACCCGGTGGGGGCCGAAATATGTATCGCCCCCCTGAGCGAGGTCTGATCGTGTCTGACCCTTTCCTCCAGCTCGTCAAAGCCATCAAGCAGCGGCTCACACAGCGCGAGGTATGTCGCGCCAGCGTCTGTCAAAGAGACACTGCGCGTGGTGCGATTGAGTAGCTGCACCCCAAGCGCGTTTTCCAGATCAGCAACATATTTGCTGACCAATCGTGCAGATCGCCCCAGTCGCTGCGCGGCAATAGTGAAAGAGGCGTTCTTGGCGACAAGCGCAAAGGCCCGCATCCGGTCGATTTTATCCATCTTATTGCGCCTTTTTAGGGCTTAAACTTACACCAAGTTAGACGATTATCGTCGGAATGCGCAACTGGTATGGCTTGCACATATCTTAAAAAATGACTGGAGACGCCGATGTCAAACGCCGTTCGCATTCACCACTTCGCAAAATCAGGTCACGCCCACCGCGCCTTGGTGTTTGCGAAACTCGCAGGGATCGCACATGAGGAAGTTCCCGTAGATCTGGCAGGTGGTGAACATAAATCGCCCGAGTTCTTGGCGATGAACCCAAATGGGCAGGTGCCCGTCATGGAAGATAGCGATGTAATCGTATCGGATTCCAACGCAATCCTCATCTATCTCGCGCGGACATATGCGCCGGACTGGATGCCAAGCACTCCGATCGATGAGGCCAATGTTCAACGCTGGCTGACACTTGCGGCAGGCGAAGTTGCCTTCGGGTCCTGTGCCGCACGTCTGATCACCGTTTTCGGGGCACCCTTGGACGTAGATTTCGCCGATGCAACAGCGACCAAGGCAATGCAAAAACTGGAACATGGGCTGGAAGGTCGCGATTGGTTGGTTGGCGATCGCCCGACAATCGCCGATGTCGCGAATTATTCCTATACCGCCCATGCGCCCGAGGGGAATGTCTCGCTTGCACCCTACCCGAATGTCCGCGCATGGCTCGCCCGTTTCGAAGCCTTGCCCGGTTTCCAGGCCATGCCTGCAACCGCCGTTGGCCTTGTAGCTGAATAAGGGGGCTTTGCCGTGACATCTGAAGCCCCGCGCCATCCGTTACCGCCATTTACGAAGGAGTCTGCCATTGAAAAAGTACGCCTCGCAGAAGACGGCTGGAACGGTCGCAATCCTGCAAAAGTTGCCCTCGCGTATACGCCTGACAGCAAATGGCGCAACCGTGCCGAGTTTCCCGAAGGGCGTGCGCAGATAGAAGAGTTCTTGACCCGCAAATGGGCCAAGGAGTTGGACTACCGCCTGATCAAGGAGTTGTGGGCTTATGGCGGCAATCGCATCGCCGTGCGCTATGCCTATGAATATCACGATGACAGCGGAAACTGGTTCCGCGCCTATGGCAACGAGAATTGGGAGTTCGACGGGAATGGCTTCATGGCGCATCGCTTTGCCAGCATCAATGAACAGCCTATCCAAGAGGCGGACCGGAAGTTCCACTGGCCACTCGGTCGCCGCCCCGATGGCCATCCGGGTTTAAGCGATCTGGGACTATAACCCTGACGCCGTAACACCATTAACCGCTGACGCCTTTCAGGCCTAAAGAAAGGCGTCAGCGCAAACACCGCAACACGACCGCTTTTCAGACGAACGATTGGAATACGAAATGGCCCAGATTCATAAATCCCATAAAGGCGAGCTGTGGCTTCAGGAGCGGCGCAATACGCCCAAAGAAATGATCGCCTCCATTCCCCAGTACATCGCCCCTGACATGCCGCAGCAACACGTGGATTTCTTTGCCGATCTGCCCTATTTGCCGCTCGCAACACTGGATCGCGACGGGCGACCTTGGGTCAGCCTTCTTGTCACACACTCAGAGAGTGACCCGTCGGTAGACATCAAAATTTCTGATCAAAATACAATGAACGTTGTTGCCGAAAGCAACCCATACGATCCCTTCGCGCGGGCTTTGATGCAAATTCCAACCTCTGACCATGCACAGAAACTCTTTGCTGGCGTAGGGGTCGATTTCAGCAACCGCCGGCGCAACAAAATCGCCGGGGAAATTAGTGCGGCATCTGTTGAAGAGAGCGGAAAAATTAGCCTGCACTTGGCGTCTGACCAACATCTGGGGAACTGCCCCAAATATATTACCGTGCGTGAGTTGGCGTATGAAAAACGCAGTGCAGACCTCGTGTATGACAGCTTTGAAACCCACACCGCCGCTTTGCCGGATACCGCCAAAGCCGTTGTGGACCAAGCCAGCACGGTATTTTTGGCAACAAAGCACATTACGGATGAGGCCAGTTCTGGCATCAAGGCCGACATGGGCGTCAATCATCGCGGCGGCGCTCCGGGTTTTACCCGCATCTATGAAGAAGCCAAAGGTGACGACATTACGACCTATCTTGTTTTACCCGACCATTCCGGCAATCGTTTCTATCAGTCCCTCGGCAATATCGAGACAGACCCGGAGGTCGGCCTCGCCTTTCCGGACTTCGACTCAGGTCACGTCCTTTACATCACGGGGGAGGCCGAAAACCTGCTTGATGACGAAGCAGAAGCCCTGATGCCGCGGAGCAGCCTGCTGACCCGCATCAAAGTAACGGGCGCCGTCTTTGTCATAAATGCACTCAACCTCCGATTGATATCCGATGAGCAGTTTTCGCTCTATAACCCGCCCGTCAAATATTTGCGCCGCGAACTGGAACAGACGGGCCATGTCTTCGCCCCCCCCGAAACCGCGTCCCCGATCACAGCCACGCTCGTTTCGACAAACACGCTTTCTGACAGCATCAGGACTTTTAACTTCGGCCTCTCACAACCGATCAAAACGCCTTTGCCCGGCGGCTATGGTGTCTTTGACTTATCTGGCCTGATGGACGCCGGATACCGCCACATGAGCGAAGCCAACCCGCAGCTGGTTAACGAAGATTACGTACGCACATGGACCTTGTCGAACGCGCCTGCCTACGACGCCGACAGCAATGAATTTGCTGCCACCAATCAGGTGAGCGTCACGGTCAAAAGAAAAACAGGCGGCTTGATGTCCAATGTTCTGCACAACAACGCCCACAAACTTGTCCAGCTAAAGCTGCCGGTTGAGTTCAAAGGCACCGTTGCGGGCTTTACATGCTTTACCCCGGGCACAGAAGATGCTCTCCCAAGTGTCCCATCCAAGATGCTGTGGATCGCGGGCGGTGTCGGCATTACCCCGTTCATGGCGATGTGGGACGGCATCCTTGAGTTGGCGCGTGCCCACCCGCAAACATCGACCGACATCGTCCTGTTGTTTTCTGGCCGTGGTGATGACATCAAAGTGCTGGAGCATTTTGCGCGGCAAATTGGTCCTGTCCCAGCCAGTGTGAAACTGCGCATTGTGGCGTTTCAAAGCGCCGGGGATGAACTGATAGCCGCAAAATCTGCAAGAAATGATCTGCGTTCTGCATTTTCTGAAGGCACGATGCAGATCGAAGAAAGGCGCGTGCAGGTTGAAGATATCGAATGCTTCTCAGCAGTCGACTCGCGAGAGGTCTACATGTGCGGACCGAGCGCTTTCATGACTTGGGGTGAAGCAGCGCTCACTGAACTAGGCGTTGAGGAAAGTAGGCGTCATCGTGAAACCTTCACCTTCTGACTACGAGACTCACATAGTCGATGACGGTTTGGCCCTCAGTCTATGAATTCTGCATCAGATATTTGCTGCATTATGTACGAATGTCTGGTCTTTCAGCCGTGCGGTAGCATTAAAATTTACTACTGCGTAGTATTTCCCGCTCTGCATGCGGGCCCAGCAAGAAAGCCGAATTTTCAGGATGGGCTCGTTTCCTCTTTCGCCGCATCATGCACGAACGGCTGGTTTCTCTAAAGTTTGGTCCTGCCCCTACCGGGGCAGACCCTATTGCGCGATTTTTTGTAAGGTGCCGCAGCCGCTTGCCAACCATTCAAAGGCAACCTGTTCATATTACGTGAGAAGTTCAACGTTTTAAAAAACACCATATGGGTAACACATCAAGGTAAACGCATTATCGGTAGGTGTTGTCTAAGCTGCGCTTACTTCGCAGTGCCATGTTTAAACCATTTAGGCGTAACGCCGCAAACGTAAGACACGGCTAAAACCAAAAACAGGGCCGTCGCAATTACGCCCAGCCACTGCGACCAACCCGCAATCCATATGGGCAATGCCACTGTTGGAAGCCCGATGGTAAAGCCACCAAGGCGATCTGCCACTCTATTATTGTTCATTCTCGGTCACTTTTTTGAACCAAATTTTGCGAGGCGCTCACATTCCATTTGCTCGCCCCACTGTTTCATATCGTCCCCATCAGAAAACCCATGCGACATGGCCCATAGGTCGGCTCGCTCCTTAACTATAATTTCCGCGTCTTGGTCCGACATGCTCATCGTCTCCCCAATCTGCCAAGCCTCGCCAACTGAGCCAGCATTTGCGATCCAGTCCCAGTCGATGGATTGCCCCCTGTGGGTGTCACATTTGCCATCCCTGGCCGTTGCGGCATTTGCTGAACTCCAAACATCTGACGCGCTCTGAGTGCAGCGTATTCCGCCCCGCTGGCACCCCCAACGAGATAGCGATTGTAAGCCTGCTGACTACCCATCGCCGCGCGCGCAAATCCATGGCTTCCACTTAGGGTCAGGACCCATTGATTTCCTTTGAGCGACGTTATTCACCAGTCGAAAATCGAGTGGTGATATGAGCGATCTA
>CANMPP010000012.1 GCA_947499735.1 uncultured Pelagimonas sp. | reverse complement strand
ACTAGAATCCATGGGCCTCATCGCCGCCAACTAAGCGCGACACACCAAGCAAAACAACAAAACAAAAGGCCTCTCAACAAGAGAGGCCTTTTGGCGTTAAGGGTCATCGTTCAGCGCATGTTAGCAGTGAAAGTTTGGTTTGTATCCAGCTTAACTTACATAGCATTGCATCCGCACGAATAACTTCCTTTGCGGATCACGCTGGGCTAACAAGCTCGCACGCAAACTCCTAACTAAGCGCATTCATGTGTTCTCGTGCATGCGAGGTATGTGTGGAAGGGGTCTTTGTTCATGAACGACTGATCATCGAACAAAATAGCATGCTGAATGCTCTGTATACTGTCTTGCGTGCGATTTTTATCAATCGAGGGGCGCTTAGGGAGTGCTGAACCGGTCGGATAGCAACGTGCAGCCGATGTAAACACCAGACTAAAAATGGGCGGTCAATCGGCAGGGACGAGCCAGTGCATCGCAAAAATGCGCGGGTCGTTGCCGCATTAGGCGGGCTCTGATGAAATGGTTGTGATTGCGAACGCGGACGGACACCAAAAAGGTGTGGACGCTAAGTAAAGCCATGACATTCGGTTGTATCTCGGTTCGGAGGCGCTGCGCGTCACCGGGCACGGTCGTTATGACAAATCGAAATGTCGTCGCGAAAGGCTTGGCTTCTTTGGCAAAAACGCAAGGGGAGACCTAAGACGTGACCGATACATCGACCAACATCACGCTAGAAGACAGCACCGCATTCCTGATGGGAATGGGAGAGGGCAGCCAGATCATTATCGAAGCTGCTGACGCTGCAAAAGAAAGCTGGACGGAATTGGAAACCACTGCGATCGCAGGCAGTGACCAAATCACCGTCATGGATGACATGGACTGTGAGGTCGGTGATGTGATCGCCATTGCTTCAACCGACGAGTGGGATGAATACGAAGAATTCACTGTCTTGGAAATTTCCGATGACGGGAAGACAATGACCCTGGATGGTGTGCTTGAGAACACACATGAAGGCGAAACGCTGACCTATAATAACGGTCTGACGGGCGATGATTATCTGGAATGGACGGTTGAAACCCGGGCAGAAGTCGCCCTTCTGTCACGCAATATCACAATCCAAGGCGACGCAGACAGTGTCGAAGACGGCTTTGGCGGTGAGACGATGGTGATGGATGGCGCTGCACAATATATCTCGGGCGCTGAATTCTACCGCATGGGCAAGGAAGGGATCGTTGGTAGCTACCCCATCCACTTCCACCTGCTCGGGGATGCAGAAGGACAATACGTCACGAATGTTTCCGTCCATGACACCTATAACAAGGGCGTCACTATTCATGGCACATCGAACGTCCTGTTCGAAGACAACGTGATTTTCAACACCAATGGCCATGGGTTGTTCCTGGAAGACGGGGCAGAAAGCGGCAATCAGATCATCGGGAACCTGATCTTTGCAACGACGTCCTCGGATGAGGACACGGCGGCAATCCCGACCGACGCAACCGATGTAACCAGCTATTGGATCGAGAACCCTGACAATATTCTGATTGGCAATGTTGCGGCGGGGTCGGAAGAAAACGGATTCTGGATCTTCCCGGCAAATTCCATTCACGGCGAAGCGCTCGAAGCTGGCATTGGCGAAATGGGCAGCATGTCCGACCTGATCTTTCAGGACAATGTCGCCCATAGCAATGGCGAGTTCGGCGTTTCAATTGAGGGTTCGATTGATGCCGACACGCTTGCCATCAATGAAGGCGGCATTCAGGATGGCGGTTACGCGACCATTGATGGGCTACTGGCCTATGAAAACGACCGTCACGGTCTTTGGGCCTTTACCAATGATCTGATCGTTGAAAACTCTATGTTCGTCGACAATGATTTTGGCGGGTTCCTGTCCAAGGGTGCCAATTACATCAATGATTCCTTGTTCGCGAACAATCACCTTGGTCTTTATCTTTATTCAGTCGGTGGTTCTGAGGTCAGCGGTTCCCATTTCGAAGACAATAATGGCGACGTCTTTGTCAACACGTCGACCAATCTCAACACGCAACATGCGTTCTCGGGTATCACAAGCGGGGATGGCGAAGAGCTCTATCTCTATTGGGGCGCAGGCAGCGCGGCGACCAACCAACGCAACGTCATCGATATAGACGGATCGATCACAGGGATTGCGGGGGCTACCCTTACATCCGGTGGCGATGACTGGGAATTTGCAGCGGCCCCGAACGCCTATTATGACGAAGATCTTGACGGATATGTCAGTGAGGCCACAGTCGCCAGGACGCGTGTTATTGTAGCCAGCGGATCGGTGCTAAACGTCACCCGATCCGATGGTGTTAGCATCGACGATTACGCCTACACCAGCACCTATGGCAGCTTCATCGTCCCGACCGCATCAGGGATGGAAAACGATGTAGCTTACTTGCTGGATTTCGAAGACGCCGTGCCCACGCAGGTCAGGTTGACCAACCAGTTCATGCAGGATGGCGAAAGCGTCATTTACGAAATCCCGAATGTCGACAGCGTTGGGACCATCAGAAATGCGTCTGCGGTTACTAGCTTTGACGCTTTAATGGCTGCGACATCGACGAGCTATCTGCTTCAGGACGATAGCATCTTTGTCCGGATTGTGGCCTCAGCCAGTGATGTCGGGGATCTGGCAGTCGACGAAATGCTGGCGGATTACAACACCTCTGTCAGCGTTGTAATAAGCGACATCGTCACCACATCGGATTTCGACGCTGCGCCGGTTTTGAACGCCGACCTTCTTACTGCGATCGCAAGCAATACGAATGATGTCGATCTGACGTCTGAAACTGTTGCAGCGACGCTGACCTCTGCCAATGATGATTTCGAGTTAGAGCGCTACGAAAACACAGCAGATCCGACAATTGTAACCGACGATATGGCGCGCTGGTCTGACGCGTCCAATTGGGATAGCGGGGTCTTGCCAGGCGAAGACGACATCGTTGTCATCAGTGAAGGCCAAACCATTGTGTTGGACCAAAATGTGACGGTCCAAGGCATCATCGTGGATGGTGGCGAATTGATTATCGAGGATGATCCGGCCGCAACCCTCGCCCTGTCCACCGACTATCTTCTGGTGATGAATGGTGGCCTGTTCCAAGCGGGCTATGAAGCCGATCCGCTCGACACCGATTTCACGCTGACACTGGAAGGTGACGACCCGGATTTCGATCTTGAGGTCACAAGCATTCTGTCCGGTGAGGTCGCGAACACAGTTTTCGCCGCTGATCAGGACGATGTGACCGAGATCAGCGCTGTGTCTGCGGATGTAACGACCGACACCGACAGTGTCACTGCACAGGTTGGCGCGGTCACAGTCGAGCAACCAGACGCATCCACATGGTTTACGGTGACCTTTGACGAAACGATCGAAGATCCGGTGGTCGTTATGGGACCGGTCAGTGCGAATGGCGAAAGCCCCGCAGTGACATCGATCCGAAACGTAACTGAAACCGGCTTTGAATTTCAGATCGATGAATGGGACTACCTAGACGGTTCCCATAACGAGGTCGAGGTCAGCTGGATTGCGGCCAGCGCCGGGGATTACACATTGGAAGACGGGCGAAACATTTCTTTTGGCAGCGCCACAGCTGAAAATGAGCAGAAAACAACGGTCGATCTTGTGGGCTTCGACGACGCGCCAGTGGTCTTTACACAGGTCACGGATAATGACGGCGACGCAGTCACCACCCGCGTGACCGACAGTGACGCTGCCAGTTTTAAATTCATGATGCAGGAGGAAAATGCCGCCGACGGCGTTCATGTATCCGAAGATGTGTATTGGTTTGCGGTCGAGGAAGGCGACGGGACGTCTTCGTCAGCCCAGAATTTCGAACGCGCGGTAGACGAAGAACTGCTTGATCTAGGCATCGACGCCGAAACCTTTGTGTTTGCGGCCATGCAATCGATGTACGGGCCCGATACGGCTGCCATACGCTACGATATTTCTGCAGACGATACAGTCGAGGTGTGGGTGCAGGAAGAGCAATCTCTGGACACAGAACAAAGCCACGCCCTTGAAGATGTCGCAGTGTTCCAAACCTCCGAAGATGTCCTAACGCTAGCCATCGCATAGACCTGAAGCACTTTATGGCGCAGGGCGATCAAGGCCCTGCGTCGCACCAATGGGAATTCGAATTCCATTATGTCGTCGCCTTCCCCATTTTTGTCGGAAGACGGCGTCCCGCTTTTTATCCGGATAGAAAATGACCACGTTGCTTAAAGCGATATACCTGTCAAACGTTCCTGCGTTTGTTAAGGGTAAAGGCACCTTATTGCGTTTGAAGCAGTCATTTGAACATGAGCGTCGTTCAATGTTTCAATTAAGTTTTGAACTGATCACAATGCAAATATTGACCTTACCAGTGCCTCATAGCGCACTCTCAACATAAGACGAAGCAGGTTCACAGGTCCCACATAGCGGACATTGCAAACCCCATTTGAGCGACCGCCTATCTTGGTGAAAACGCAGCCTTGCCTATCTGTATCCTCAATCGGAAACCATATCCTAACCAGAGCGAAAAGGCCCCGTCATAGAGCAGGGCCTGTCTTTTGTTATGCTTTAGCGCGCACCGATTTGGGATCGTAGAACGGTTTGAGAGACGCCGTCGCAGCAAAGCGTTGGCCTGCGACCTCTATCTCGTAGGTCGATGCCAGCACATCTGCCGCGTTTTCGCCCGCGCATGGAATATATCCCAACCCGACAGCACCGCCCAAATGGTGACCATAGGCACCAGATGTCAGATAGCTGACGATTTCGCCGTCTCGAATGATTGGTTCCGCGTGATACAGCAGCGGTTGGGAATCGGTCAGCAGAAACTGAACCATGCGCGTTTGCAGCCCGGATGCACGTTTTGCGTCAACCGCTGAACGACCGATATAATCGACATCGGTTTTCTTGATCACAAAGCCAAGGCCTGCCTCAAGGATGTGGTCTTCACAACTGATGTCGTGACCAAAATGGCGAAACCCTTTTTCGATCCGGCAACTGTCCATCACATGTAGCCCGCACAGCTTGGCATCCAAATCGCGCCCGGCGTGACGTATCACGTCAAACACATATGCCGCCATATCGGTGGACACATAAATTTCCCATCCAAGTTCACCCACATAGGTCACCCGGTGCGCCCGGGCGAGCGCCATGCCGATTTCAATATCCTGATAGGTACCAAAAGGGTTGGTGACATTGGAAAAATCATTTGGGGATACGCGTTCTAACAATGCACGCGCATTGGGGCCCATCACGCAGATCACGGCCTCGGATGCGGTCATATCCGTGATACACACGCGGTATTCGCCCTGATGACGACGCAGCCAGGTTTCATCTGCCAGACGGGTCGCGGCAGGGGTCACGATCAAAAAGGCCGTTTCTGACAGGCGTGTGATGGTGACATCCGCCTCGATCCCACCCGTGCTGTTTAGGAATTGGCTATAGACGATTTTACCCACGGGCACAGATAGGTTGCTGGCAGAGACATGGTTCAAAAACGCCTCTGCATCAGGTCCTTCGACACGGATTTTGCCGAATGAGGACATATCATAGATCCCGACATTTTCGCGGATCGCTTTATGTTCTCGTGCCGCATTGTCGAACCAATTCTGCCGCTGCCAACTATAGCTGTATTCCGCTGTTTGGCCCGCATCAGCAAACCAATTGGCCCGTTCCCATCCTGCAAATTCCCCAAAAACCGCCCCTTCTGCTTTCAGTGCCTCATGCAAGGGAGAGCGCCGAATGCCCCGTGCTGTCGCTTTTTGACGATACGGGAAATGGTCGGCGTATAGCAGGCCAAGCGTTTCTTTGGAGCGTTCAAACAAGTAGTGCTTATTGCCCTGAAACGGTTGCATGCGTGAAATATCGACATCGCCCAGATCAAAGGGTTTTTCCCCCGTATCCATCCAAGACGCCAGCGCCATGCCTGCGCCGCCAGCAGATTGGATACCGATCGAATTGAACCCGGCCGCGACCCACACATTGTCCATCTCTGGTGCCAGACCAAGATAATAGGCGTCATCAGGTGTAAAGCTTTCCGGTCCGTTGAAAAACGTGTGAATGCCTGCTTCGGCCAGCATGGGCATGCGGTTTATGGCTTGTTCTAAAATCGGTTCAAAATGGTCAAAGTCTTCGGGCAGCTGATCAAATTCAAAACTTTCAGGAATGCCGTTCATGCCCCATGGCTTGGCCACCGGTTCAAAGGCACCGAGCAGGATTTTTCCGGCATCTTCTTTATAATACGCGCATTCATCGGGCACCCGGAGCACCGGCAATTGCTGCAATTCAGGGATCGTTTCGGTGACGATGTAGAAATGTTCGCAGGCATGCAGCGGTACGTTCACGCCCATCTGTCGACCAACCTGATGCCCCCACATCCCAGCGCAATTCACAACGTGATCACAGGTGATCGTACCCGTTTCAGTCCCGTTGTCCCAGGTCACGCCGGTGATACGACGGTCCGATTTATCAAAACCCGTGACCTTGATTTGTTCAAGGATCGTCGCGCCACGCTGTTTTGCGCCACGCGCCAGCGCCAGTGCAATATTGGCTGGATCCCCCTGCCCGTCCTTGTCCAAATAGACCGCAGCTTTGACATCCTTGGCATTGAGATGCGGATATTTTGCCTGCAACTCGGCAGGGCTGATTTCATCGACATCCACACCAAAAGCGCGCGCCATAGAGGCCTGACGCAGGATCTCTTCGCGCCGCTCGTCAGTCAGGGCAACTGTGATCGATCCATTGCGACGAAACCCTGTTGCAACCCCTGTTTCTGTCTCAAGCCCGCCATAAAGTTCCTGACTATATTTCGCCAGCTTGGTCATATTCTTGGTCGCACGCAATTGCGCAATCAGACCAGCTGCGTGCCAAGTGGTCCCAGAGGTCAGCTGTTTGCGCTCTAACAACACAACGTCCTGCCAACCCAGCTGGGTCAGGTGATACGCAACGGAACAGCCGATAACGCCACCGCCGACAATAACGACACGGGCATGGGTTGGAGGCGTGGGCATGATCAGGGGTCCTTATTCAGACAGGCGTGAGGGCGTTTCCTGAAACATGTCATCCCTTTTCCACGATCCGGCAATGAAATTTTTGCAAATTTCTTCACGAACATCTCTTCCCGCGTTCTGCTCGCATAGAATTTCGGCGTTCTGCTTGCGCGATAACCACAGAAATGCCCTAGGGCAGGTCACACAAGAATGGCGGGAACAGGTCAGCTGATATAGATTTGCACTAACAAGGGGAGGAGAACCCATGTTTATGAGCTTAGTCACGGACGAGCGTCACGATTGGGGACAGGTCGTTGCCGCAGGTGTGTGGCGTGATCTTGGCCAATCCGCGGTGGATAGCCCAGCCGGGCATGCATTGGTTGGGCGCGGGCCGGGTTTGAATTTTTTGATCACACCTGAACCTATTTCTGGCGAAACAGTGTTGGGATGTCGTTCGTTCACACCGAACACAGGACAATGGGCCCTGCGGCTGGACGAAGTGGCCTTTCCCATTGGCGCAGTCGCGTATCGACATACGCATTCAGGCAGTGGATGGCGGTATTTGGTGTCTGGGTCCTTACGCATTCAAACCGCTGAACACAGTCAGATCATGACAGCGGGCGACTGTTGGTTCGAACCTGCACATACACCGGTGCGGGCCGTCTCTTTGCACAGCGCTGGTGTGACCCGGTTCGTGCGCGGCATGGCGATCCCTGCGGCCGATATTGGCCGTTCTACATTCCAACTATGCACACAAAATGACGCCAAACTGCCCCGTTTACAGATCACACATCGCCATTTTGATTGCTTGGTTCAGGTGGATGCTGGGTAGTGATCCGAAAGAGATGAGGTGCGCCAATTGGGATCTGGATTGGCCGGTTCAGGGTCAAATCCCGCTGCTTTGATCGCTTCAATCGCGCAATATTCGTCCTTGTCAGATGTATCGCCTGACACACCAACGGCACCTAATATCACACCTGCGCTATCCGCGACCAGAACACCCCCCGGTACAGGAATGAATTGCCCATCTGATGCTGCAGCAATCGCATTTTGAAAGGCTGGTCGTTCAGACAAGCGATCCCGGATCAAACGGCTCGAAATCCCCATGCCCAATGCACCATAGGCTTTGCCAAAAGCAATCTCGAACCGCAGCAATCCCGACCCGTCTTCTGATTGCATAGCCACCAATTTGCCCCCCGCATCCAGCACCACGACCGTCAAGGGCAACAGCGATGCTTTGCGCCCAAGATCGAGCGCCGTTGCGATGATTGAATTAGCCCTATCCAAGGGCAGAGATGTATGCAGACGCATGTCAGTTCCTTTAATTGCTGACGGACCACAGGGCAGACCACCACGCTTCAAAGTCAAAATTTGGCAACCACGTCACGATTTCGGGGAACAACAGCAGTGCCGCGATGGTCACAACATCCGCGATGAAAAACAGCGCCACACCGCGAAACACATCACCCAATGGGATATCCGGCCTGACACCGTTGACCACAAAGCAGTTCAACCCGATGGGCGGCGTGATCAAACAGATCTCGGCCATTTTCACCGCAATGATACCAAACCAAATCGGATCAAACCCCAGCGCAATGACGGCCGGGTAAACCACCGGCAAAGTCAAAAGCAGCATACCAATGGCATCCATGAACATACCCAGCAGCGCATAGGCCAAAAGAATGCAGATCATTATGGTCATCGGGTGATAGGGCAGCGCGACGATCCATTCCGTGAATGCACCTGGAATGCCCGAAAACCCCAAGAAACGGACAAAGATCAAAACGCCCCAAATGAGGGAAAAAATCATGACCGTTAGCTTGGCGGATTCCATCAGCGAATCCTTGACCGATTTCAACGGTGTCCCGCGTGCCAGTGCCAGAACGAAAACGACGGCTGCCCCCAATGCACCGGCCTCGGTGGGGGTCGCCCATCCTCCGTAGATCGCGGTCATGATGATCACAACGACCAACATGATTGGGGAAATTCCCGGCAAAGTGCGCAGACGTTCCCCCCATGTAAACCCGCTGACCGACGGGGCCGCGCCCGGTTTGATCATCGCCCACACCACGATGATCCCCGCATAGACAATCGCCGAAAAAATACCGGGAATGAAACCAGCCAACAGCAATTTACCAACCGATTGTTCAACGATGATCGCATAGATCACAAGGATCGCAGAGGGTGGGATCAGCGTCGCCAAGGTTCCTGCTGATGCGACCACACCTGCTGCCATGCGCCGGTCATAGCCATATTTCAGCATCTCTGGGATCGCGACACGGCTGAACACCGCAGCAGTGGCCGTAGACGCGCCAGACACGGCCGCAAAACCCGCTGTCGCAAAAACGGTCGCAACCGCCAAACCACCCGGCATCCACCCCAGCCATTTGCGCGCAGCATCAAACAATTGCTGCGTCATGCCTGCGTGAAAGGCCAAAAAGCCGATGAAAATGAACATTGGCAAGACGCTCAGCGCATAGGCAGAAGATTTCGAATGCGGAATGGTACCGACAATACCCGCCGCTGGGCCCCAGCCGCGCAATTCAATTAACCCCAACAGGCCCACAACAGCAGCGGCAAAGACCACGCGTACGCCAAGAACAATTAAAACCAGCAACAGACATAGGGTGATTATACCAACCGTAAATGGATCGGACATTCCAATGCCAAGGATCATGACATGTCCTCCCGATCAGCCAAGTCGGCATCATCGCCCATCACTTCGTGAATTTCGTCTTGCGCCTGCTCGGCCACATCTTTTGACACCACAACCGCGATGGGTTCTGCCGTCGGATTGATCACAAGGCGCATCGCCCCAAAAAATTGCAACGCAAGGCGCAGCCACCAAATTGAAAAGGCAATTGGCACCAGCAATTTGGATGGCCAAACAGGATATTCAGCATCAATTGTGGTGTCCCCAAAGGAATAGGCGCGCAGAAAATGGCCATAACTGTAATGGATCAAAACCCCGATGATAAACATCGCGACAGCAGCGCCAAAGGCCTCGATCAACCACAATCCACGTCCTGACAAGCGGCCCACCAACATATCCATTCGAATATGGCTGCCCAATCGCTGCGTGTAAGCTGCCCCTAAAAAGGCCATAGACGCCATCGAAAGTTCGACAAGGTCGATATAACCATCAATAGGTGTGTTAAAGACGGTGCGCAGCAAAATCTGCAACACACCAAGAACCATCAACGCCATGATCGCGAAGGCGGCCAAAAGGTTGGCAGTATCCTCAAGTGGCATCAACCCCCTGTCCAGCATGCCCAAAAGCCCACGATTTGCCTGTATTTTTGATGACATGACCTGTCCTTTGCAATGAAGATGGGACGGACGTTTCATCGCCCGCCCCCGTTTGCAAAACGCAACGCCTTATTGTGACCCTGCTTCTTTCGCGTAGGACCAAACCGCATCGAATACGCCTTGTGCGTCAAATTTGCTGCTGTTCTCAGCAATCCAGGTGTCCCATACCGGTTGCCCAGCGATGTCGCGGAACTTGGCCAAATCAGCGTCGCTATAGACGATTTCGGTCATCGTATCCTTGAACATCGGCAGATTCTTTTTGTCCTGCTCAGCATAAGCTGTTTGGGTGACATCCATGCCCATATCACGCAGCTCCATCAGCAAAGACTGATATTGCTCTGGCAAGGCCTCATAGGCAGATTTGTTAAACAGCCAACCACATTCTGACGTGCCGGGGGCCAGGTTGGCCGTGAACCAATCCGCTTCTTCGGCAATCCCAAAGGACACATGTGCGTAGGTGTATGGGAAAGCCGCCGCATCCAGCGCGCCACGTTGGAACGCGGTCGAGGTTTCCCCAGCCGGCAAGGTCTGCTTGGTCGCGCCCAGCGCCTCCATCGCATCCCCCAGACCGCCACCCGCACGCACGCGCAGACCTGCCCAATCCTCAAGCGATTGGGGCGCATCCCCTTTTCCAAGCACCTCATATTGCGGCAAGAGGCCGGACATATAGGGAATGGCGTTCCAGCGTTCCATATCAGCCACAATGGCAGGATGTTCGAACATGCGCGAGCGCACATATTTGTCGACAGCCGGATCTCCAAGAGGCAGGAAAGGCAACGAAAAGACCATCCATGCCGGGTTCTTACCCGGGTGATAGAAATTACAAATCGCCGCGCCTTCAAACGCGTTTAGTTGTAATCCATCTAGGTTCTCCCGCGCGCCTGAAAGCTGTCCACCATAGAAGATTTCGATCTTGAACTTACCGCCGGTGCGGTCCGCGACCTCATCGGCAACGGCCTCCATACCGGCGGACAACGCACGGGGATTGCCCCACATAGATAAGCTCCAGGACACGTCTGGACCGTCAACGCTTTGCGCTGCAGCAGCGGTAGATGCACACAGCAGGCCCGCAAAGCCCATCGTCTTTAAAAAAGTCATATCTCTCCTCCCAGATTATATGTTTTCCGTCTCAATGATGGTCCTCCATGGTCTGTGAAACAGACCTCCATCAACGGATATGTTTCAGGCGCGAAAGTCGTTGCGCAGGACGTTCTTTTGCACCTTTCCCATCGTGTTGCGGGGTAGAGCATCCATCACGATATAGCGGCGTGGATGCTTAAACCGCGCAAGTTTCGGTTCGACTTGCGACGCAATGGTTGTGTCTGTCAGCGATGGGTCCTCCAACACGATCGCTGCCATAACACTTTCGCCAAAATCCGCATGCGGCACGCCGAAAACGGCGCTCTCCAATACGCCGTCTATATCATTTACCACATCTTCGATCTCTTTAGGATAAATGTTGTAGCCACCCGAAATGATCAGATCTTTTTGCCGTCCCACAATACTGATCCGGCCGTCGTCTGCCGCAACCCCCAGATCCCCGGTGATGAAAAATCCGTTTTCACGCAGCTCTTCCGCCGTTTTCTCGGGCATGTTCCAATAGCCTTGAAACACATTGTCGCCCCGCACCTCGATCATACCAATGTCACCCGGCGCAACGGGAGCACCATTGTCCGTCACGACAACCTCCGTACCGGGCAAAGGATAGCCTACAGTGCCTTCGATCCGGTCCCCGTCGAATGGGTTTGATGTGATCATATTGGTTTCGGTCATGCCATAGCGCTCTAGGATACGATGGCCAGTCTTGGCTTCAAACGCCGTATGGGTTTCCGCCAAAAGCGGCGCTGAGCCAGAGATAAACAACCGCATCTGCTCTGTTCGCTTTACGTCCAAACGATCATCAGCCAACAGGCGCGTATAAAAGGTGGGAACGCCCATCAACATGGTGGATTTAGGTAGTTCTGCCAAAATCATGTCCACATCAAATGCGGGCATAAATCGGACCTGACTGCCTGCCAACAACGATGTGTTCATCGCAACAAACAAACCATGGGTATGAAAAATCGGCAATGCATGAATAAGGCGATCTTGGTCCGTGATTTGCCAGAGATCCACCAGAGACACCGCATTCGAAAGCAGGTTTTTATGGCTCAACATGGCCCCTTTGGACCGCCCTGTAGTGCCCGATGTATATAGCAATGCAGCCAGATCATCCGGGCCCCGCGCAACCGTTTCAAAATCCGTGGGCTTGTCATCGGCAGCAAGGCTAAGGGTACCATCGCCTGTGCTGGACAGCGTCATCACCCCGACACCGTCGGCGATCAAAGTGATGTCATCCAAGCGCGAAGGATCACAGATCACCAATGATGGCGTCGCGTCTTGCACAAAATACTGCACTTCGGTTTGCGTATACGCGGTGTTCAACGGCAAAAACACGGCCCCCGCCTGTAAAGCCGCACCATAAAGCGCGATTGTATCGGCGGTTTTAGGGGCCTGAACCACAATGCGATCCCCTGGCGTCACCCCGGCATCGCGCAAAACATGGGCCAGTTGGGCCACGCGTTGTACGAAATACGCATAGGACCACGTTGTTCCGTCATTGAGATCCAGAAAGGTCCCACCGTTCTTGGCATGGGGTGCAATAAGAGCATCGTACAGCGTATTGGTCACGACGAAACTTCCTTCGGTTTGGTTGCAAATTGTGCCGTGCTGAGGGCCGTCACCGATCGAGACGCGGCAACAACAGCGTTCAGGGCGAAATCCTCGTGATTGCGTTCCGTCCGGGATAAATCATAGAGGTAGTTCACCATCGCGCCCCCGGACTGCGCAAGCCCGTTGGGCGAACTGTCCGCGCCTGCATGAATGTTGTGAATCGTTGCCCCATTTCCCAAATGGAACCGCGCAACGGGATCGACCGGTTTGCCGGTTTTGGTCTTGGCCAATACAAGATAGCGCGCCGCCAAGGCACGAATATCCTCTGGCACGGCGTCTCCATCCAGCATGGCTTGTGCCACATCGCCATGCGCCTCATCCGCGATTTGCGTCTTCACCCAACGCGTCAGCCCCGGGATCGGAGACAGAGTAACGAAATGGGTCAGTTGCGGATGGGTGATCTTTAATTCTGCAACAACCTGTTTGATCAAAAGGTTGCCAAAACTGATTTTCGCGAGGCCGCGTTGGCAATTCGAGATCGAATAGAACACTGCAACTTTGGCATCTTCTGCCGTCGAAGGAATGCGGTCTTCTGACAGAAGCGCATCAATAGATCCCGGAATATCGGCCGTCAGCGCGACTTCGACAAAAATCAGCGGCTCATCAGGCATGGCGGGGTGGAAAAAGGCAAAACAGCTGCGATCTTCTGGATGTAAGCGGCGGCGCAAGTCATCCAAGTCATCGATTTCATGGACGGCCTCATAGGCGACGATCTTGTCCAGAATACGGGCTGGCGTGTCCCAATTGATTTGTTTCAAGACCAAAAAACCGCGATTGAACCAGCTGCGTAACAAATGCACCAAATCTAAATCCGTACGCATAAGATCTGGGTTTTGCGGCAAAAGATCCAAAAGGTCAGTGCGCATAGCAACCAAATCCGCGGTTGCACCTGCGGGCTGGTTCAAGCGTCGAAACAATTCCTGCCGCTTTGGTTCTGCGATCGCCGTGAGTTTTTTGAAATTTTCCGAGCTCGGTGTTTCAGAATAGCATTTCGCCAAATCTGCCAATGAATCCGCGTCGATATCGAATGACTCGTTTAGAAAGTTGAAAAATTCCAACTTATCATCGTCCGACAAGACGCAATATCGGTTCAGTATGGCGGCAGCCAAAGTTTGGCCCGACACATCCCCTTCTTCAGACAAAAGAGCATGGCAAAGCTGATAAATGTCACGCTTGTCATAAGCTTTGATCGTCGCATTTCGTCGATCAAATAGGGTCGACAGGATATCAGAAAGAAATCGATTGCGTTGCATGCGCACTCTCCCGCGTTCACAGAAGAGCGTTTCATAAAATCGATATTATTGCAAATGATTTAATTAAATCGTCAAAATTACCATCACAATGCTTTTAATGGCCCAGCTAGATAGTCACCTGTCGCACGATAATGATGGATCAAAGCATTCGAGGCCGCGTCGGCATCCCCTGCCAATGCTGCATCCAGAATTTCTTCATGCTCCGCGGGAACATCACGTTCTTGATAATTTGTGCCCTCAGCAGCCAGATAACGATAGCGAATATTCAAATCATACAATTGATCGCAATAACGCATCAGAATCGGCGACTCGGCATTGCACAACAACGCCATATGAAAGGCCTTATGCGCCGCTTCAAATTTGGCAGTATCCTGTTCACGGCTGACCCGCTTCATCCAATGATGGGCCAGAACCAATTGCTCTTCCCATTCTTTAGATGCGCAGGCGATTGATTGGCGCAACGCCATATCTTCCATCACACACCGCAGGGATAGAATTTCCTGGAAATTGGCCAGACTCGCCGGCGCAGCGCGAAACCCGCGCTGATCAAGGCGCTCAACCAACATGTCAGAGGTCAGCAGACTTAGCGCTTCGCGCACGGGAGAGGCACCCGTGTCCAGCATCGCGCGAAGCTGCTCAATTTTCAGCTTTTTGCCCGCAGGCAGTTCACCGGTCAGAATTTTCTCGCGCAATGCTTTATAAGCGGATTGGGTCGCCGAGGTTTCCTTGCCCTCTGCTGGCCGCATGACGTTCATATAATCAAGTTCCTTCATAACTTATGATAAGATTATTTGTTTCAAAGAAAGGCTAAGATTCAATGAGATCGATCCCTCATTTATCATCCAACGACGCAGAGTGTAACTACGTGCACCACTTTTGTGCATCGGGTCCATTTCTGCCAAACTCCGTGCAGCGTCAAGACTATCCGCGCGATAGATGATCAAACCCATGCCTTGCATCAGTTCGCCGGTTTCATCGGACATAGGGCCTGCAAAAGCCAATGACCCTGCTTTTTCCAATTCGGCTTGGTACGCCAAGTGATCCGGCAATACCGCCTTCACGTCTTCGGGCGACTTGGCAGGTACGCTTTGCGCTACAAATAATTCAAATGCCAATGCACCGCGCGCCTTCGCCTGTTTGTGATACTCACCCCAATTCATCGCAATTCTCCACATTTTTATCAAAATATCGATATTTGTTGACAACTTCGAATATTGTAGGCAGAAATTTACAAAAACCACAAGGATGACCTGCAATGAAGTACCTAGTTGGGAAGACATCGACGGGAAATGCCGTATTCGCAGTAAACGGCGAAAGCGCCATCAATTTAACGGCTCTGGATGACTCAGTGGGATCCGATCTGGCGAGATTGATCAATAACCCCGCACTTACGGCGTCGCTGGCAGCCAAGATTGATGGAGCAGACACCGTTCCCGTCACATCAATCACACCGGCCCTACCCGTCTCTAAGCCCGGTACGATCATTTGCCTTGGCCTGAACTATATCGAGCATATCAAAGAAGGGGGCTATGACATCCCCGACTATCCAGCCCTATTCATGCGAGGCAACAATTCGATCATGGCAGCTGGTGCGCCTCTGGTCCGCCCCAGCTGTTCAGAAAAACTGGACTATGAAGCCGAACTGATGGTCATCATTGGTAAGCAGGGTCGTCATATTTCAGAGGCCGACGCGCTGGACCACGTTTTTGGGTATACAGTGTTCAATGACGGCTCTGTTCGCGACTACCAGCGCAAAACCCATCAATGGACCCCCGGCAAAAATTTTGACAACACAGGCGCGATAGGCCCATTTGTAGTCACACCTGACGAATTGCCATCAGGCGCAAGCGGGTTGAAAATCGAAAGCCGTGTGGGGGATGAAGTGCTGCAGTCTTCGAATACTGGAAATATGATCTGGTCCGTCGCACAGGCGATTTCCATCATATCTGAATACACGACACTGGAACCGGGCGATCACATTGCTTTGGGCACGCCTCCTGGTGTGGGTCATGCCAAAAAACCGAACCCCAGATGGTTGCGCCCCGGCGAAGTCATCGACATTGAAATCGAACAAATTGGCATTTGTTCCAACCTGATCGTGGACGAGTCAGAGTTCGAGGCGGAGGTTTAATCACGATGAACGCCCCGACTGGACAAAATTTGGAATTATTGCGGGCCCAAGCCCAACAAAACCACCGCGATTTGCGCAGCAGGATTGATCGCATTTCCGACGACGCGATTGATTTGATATTGCGCGATGCACGGTCACATTACGCATGGACCGACAAACCCATCCCGGATGGTCTGTTGGAAGATTTGTACGAGATCACCATCAATGGTCCAACGTCGATGAACACATTGCCCGCGCGCTTTGTGTTTGTAAAAACACCAGAAGGCAAAGAACGTCTGGCAAAGTCGTTGAAACCTGCAAATGTCGGCAAGATGATGGGCGCGCCTGTCACAGTGATCATCGCACATGACATGAATTTTTGGCACGAATTGCCAAACCTGTTCCCACATGAAGATCGCCGCCACCTCTTTGATGGCAAAGACGCCTATGTCGCCGACACGGCGTTTCGCAATGGCACGATGCAGGGCACATATATGATGATCGCCGCACGGGCCCTGGGTTTGGATGTGGGGGCGATGTCTGGTTTTTCAAATGCCATCGTGGACGAAGAATTTTTCGCGGGCACCAGTTTGAAATCAAATTTTTTGCTTAATATCGGCTATGCGGACGAAACGGCTCTTTTCCAAAAACTGCCACGTTTGCCTTTTGAAAAAGCCTGCAGCATTGCGTGAGAGAGGAAAGACAACATGGCGGTAAAAACCAAAACAGTGGTCACCTATCGCAGCACTGCAAACTGTACATCGCATGCGCGCACAGACATCCCAATCCGGGACCTGACGGTCGTGATAGATGAACCGATCGAGAGGGACGGCACCAATCTTGGGCCTAGCCCAACAGAAGCCGCCGTGAGCGCGCTCATCGCATGCACAAATGTCATCTCTCACAAAGTTGCGAAAAAGCTAGGGGTCGATCTAGGGGATATGACCATTGAAACAGCCGCAAAATTTGATCGCCGTGGCGTGCTGTTAGAACAAGAAATTGATGTTCCATTTCCCGCAATCACACTTATTGTCAATTGTACGACAAACGCCACTCAGGAAGAATTGGACAATATCGGTCGGGAAACTGCGAGGTTCTGTGCCATTGCCAAATTGTTTGAGGCAGCGGGCACCAAACTGACGGTTGCGTGGAGGAAAACAAACTAAGTCAGATCAAGGGGGCACATCGCCCCGTTCTTTGGGAGGAGAAAGCATGATCAAATTGACAAAACAGACGTTTCTAGGGGCGACCCTAGCAGCGGCGACTGCTTTGCCATTGGCCGCAGAAGAAACCGTTTCCGCGGTTGTCATCGATGGGTACCCAGATCGCGCCCTTTGGGTGAAAGAGTTCACGAATTTTTTCATTCCAGAGGTCGACAAACGGCTGGCCGCAGATGGCGATTATAAAATGAACTGGCAGGAAAGCTATGGTGGCTCGATTGTCAAACCCCGCGGCGTGCTAGAGGGCATTCAGCTGGGACTGGGTGATATCGGGATTGTCACAACGATTTTCCATTCCTCGAAACTGCCAACTCAAGGGCTATCTGGATCTACCCCGTTTATTTCATCCGATGCGCGTGCTGTTGCCAAGGCTGTGGACGAAATTGCACGCGAATTCCCAACCATGCAAAACGAATTTGCAGCCCAAAATCAGGTTTATCTGGCCACCGGCGTTGTGTTGGACAGTTACCAGATGTTCTGTTCGAAAGATGTGTCATCCCTTGCCGATATCGAAGGGGCAAAGGTCGCCGGAGCAGGGCTAAATTTGCGTTATCTTGAAGGCATCAAGGGTGCAGCCGGTGTTCGCGGCGGGCTGACCGATTTTTACAACATGTTGCAAACAGGGTTGGTTGATTGCGCGATGCTTTGGCCAGAAGCTGCGGTCACGTTCAAAATCGCAGAGGTCGCGCCTTATATGCTGCGCGCGGATCTAGGCGCTGTGAATTCCAAGACAGTGACCGTTAATGCAGATTATTGGGCAACATTACCCGATGACGTGAAAGCCGTTCTGCAAGATGTCGCAATTGACTATCGCGATCATTTGGCCGGTATCGCCATGGATCGCGCAGCCGCTGCGGCGACCGCCTATACCGAAGCTGGCGGCAACATCATTGATGTCTCAGCAGAGGATCGCCAGACATGGGCTGCAGCAATGCCAAATATCGGTCTGGAATTGGCGGAAACGTTGGACGCGGCGGGCGAACCAGGAACGGATATTCTGAAAGCCTATGTTGGCAAACTAGAAGCGGCGGGTTTCACACCCATGCGCAACTGGGCCAGCGAATAATCCGCCCTAAAAGCGACCTGAAAGAAAGCCACCAAAATGTTCACGTCTGCCGTTGCGGGCCTCTCTCGGGTCGCCCGATTTCTATCAGTCGCCACCAATGCCTTGGGCACGCTCGTCGTGCTGGCACTGGTGGCGATCCTAAACATCGATGTCATTGCGCGCGGGCTGTTTAATGCCCCGTTAAAAGGCACATATGAGATCGTCCAATTCTCAGTGGTGATGATCGTCTTTTTGCAACTGCCTGATGTGGTTCGTGTCGATCGTCTGACCCGGTCTGATGGGTTCCTTGGCCTGATTGGCACAAAACGCCCCGGCGTCGCGACCGGCATGCGCCGGATCATCAACGCGCTTAGTGCGATTTTTATGGGGCTGATTGCCTATATCACCTTTCCGGAATTCCTACACATGTGGACCACTCAGGATTATTTCGGCGTGCCCGGCTTGTTCACCCTGCCTTGGTGGCCGGTGAAGCTGGTGATCACCTTAGGTACAGCGCTGGCCTGCGTGATATTTGTCATAAAAGTCATCACAGGCCGCGACCGTGATTTCATGATTAAGGAGCCCAGCGAATGAGCCCGATTGAAATCGGCCTGATCTCGGTCGTTGCCATCGTTTTCCTGATCTATTCCGGCGTTTACATCCCAATAGCATTGGGCATGGTGTCGTTCCTGTCCATCTGGATCATGCGGGATAACTTTACGTTGGCCCTGAATCTGTTGAAGGTGGCCGTTGGCGATTCCGCAATGGAATACAGTTTTGCAACCATCCCACTCTTCACCTTTATGGGTTTAATCGTATCCAAAGCAGGCCTTGGACGTGATATCTACGAAGTCATGACCATGCGGTTTCGCAAGGTCAAAGGGGGTATCGGCATGGCCACCGTGGGTGCGAATGCTGTCTTTGCCGCTGTAACCGGTTCTTCAATCGCCAGCGCATCGGTGTTTACCAAAGTCTCCGTCCCCCAAATGATCGCACAGGATTACAACCCGCGCTTTGCTGTTGGCGTGGTCGCCGGTTCCTCGGTTCTGGGTATGATTATTCCACCCTCAGCCATGTTGATCATCTATTCCTTTGTGGCCGAACAATCCGTAGGCGATATGTTCCTAGCAGGCATAATTCCCGGCATCATGCTGGCCATCGCTTATGTCGGGGCCATCTGGCTGATGGGCCGCTATACGCCGGATTTTGTGGGCGGGCGCAAAGTTGAGGACACAGAATGGATGTCTTCACGCGAAATCGCCTCTAAAACGCTGCCAACCCTTGGCCTGATCACGATCGTTCTGGGCGGCATCTATACCGGCTGGCTGACCGCTGTCGAAGCCGGGGCAGCAGGTGCTTTGGTCGCTTTGATCATCGCGATCATACGCCGATCTATGACGCTGAGAGGGTTCTGGGTTGCCTTGTTGGAAACAGGCCACATCACGGCAGCGATCCTGTTCCTGATCACAGCCGCCTCGATCTATAGCCGCATGTTGGGGCTGGCCGGATTGCCCAACCAATTACAGGATTTATTGGCCGGAAACGCTGCCAATTTTTGGTCGATCATGTTGCTCTATGTGGTGTTGATGCTGTTCCTTGGAACGCTGTTGGACACCGCATCGATTATCCTGATTGTGGTGCCCCTGTTTCTGCCTTTGGCCGAGGCACTAGATATGTCGCTCATCTGGTTTGGCATCATCACTGTTGTCGGTGCAGAAATCGGCCTGCTCACGCCGCCATTGGGCATATCCTGTTTCGTGATCAAATCGACAATCAATGATGATCGCATCAGCTTGAAAGACGTCTTTATGGGCGCCCTGCCCTTTGCCTTTGTCATGTTGATCGTCTTGTTGATCCTCATCCAATTCCCAATCCTCAGTCTCGCCTTCATCTAAGGATAATCACCATGCGTAATGTCACAAAAGACAATATCACCGATGTATTCATGGGATATATGTCACCAGATATGAGCCCCCGCATGCGCGAGGTTCTGGGAGCACTGGTGCGTCACATGCATGATTTCGCCCGTGAAACCAAACTCACACACGAGGAATGGCGCGCCGGGATCGCGTTTTTGGAAGGCTGCGCCGCGATAGAAAGCGAAGATCGGCATGAATTTGTTTTGGCCTCGGATGTGCTTGGCCTCTCATCGCTGATCGACATGTTACATTCCAGTGATGATGCGACATCCTCATCCGTATTGGGCCCATTTCACGTCTCAGGAGCTCCGCCTTTAGAAATCGGTGGTGATATGAAACGCCATTATGGGGGGCCGGTTCTGCTGGCTGAAGGGGTCGTGCGTGATCCCGAGGGCAACCCGATCCCCAATGCCACAATCGATATTTGGCAAACCGCGCCCAACGGGCTGTATGCCAGCCAAGATACGGAACAAGATACGTATTCTTTCCACGGTCTACAAACTGTTGGGGATGATGGGCGCTACGCGTTCACAACCGTGAAACCTGTGGAATACACGGTGCCCTCTGATGGGCCGGTTGGGGATATTTTGCGCGCATGCGGACGCCATCCATGGCGCCCCTCGCATCTACACTACATCGTCGAAGCTGATGGGTTTCGCCCGCTCGTGACAGAAATTTTTTCCGAAGATGATCCATACTTGGATCAAGACACGGTGTTTGGTGTGCGATCCGATCTGGTGATGACCTATGAAAAACGCCCAGCCGCAGAATTTCCATCCGGCATGGCGCTATCTGGTCAGATTTCAGAACCTTATTTGCATGTCACCTTTGATGTGACCCTAGCCCGCAAAACATAACTGAAATGGGCATGCCTTGCGCGGCATGCCCCTAGATCACAACGTCAGTTTATTCTGCTGCAACCTTGCGTTCCCATGCCAGCGGCTGGAATGGTGCATCCACCGGCGTTTCCGCAACGTGATTTGTGTAATTGCTGACAACCTTTTGCGACAGGCCAAGGATGACATCCAACACGTGCTTATGGCTATATCCTGCATCGAAAAATGCCTGCATCTCTGCGTCACTCACATTGCCACGACCGCGCAACATAGCCAGAGTAAACGTCCGCAACGCTTCGAGGCGCGCATTGGGTAGCGGTGTTTCGTTGCGCAATGCTTCCGTGATGGCAGAATCTACATTCATCGATGTGGCAATAAATGTGTGGGCAGGCACGCAATAATGACAGCCGTGTTCGACATTGATTGTCTGCCAAACAACGGTTTTTTCATCCGCGTCAAAGCTGGACGTTTCCGAAAACAGCTTATGAAGGGTTTGATACGCTTCTAAGAGAGCCGGAGACTCGGCCAAAGCAGCATGGAGACCTGGGATCATACCAAACGCTTTCAGGGAACCTTCAAGCAAAGGTTTGCTACCCTCTGGTGCCGTATCGATTGTGTGGAGAGGAAATTGTGACATGTCGCGTCCTTTGTGAAATTGGATTGCGGTTTTGCATCACAGAAATAAGTATCGCGCGCGCCAGTATTCAAATCACCCTTGAGTGAACAAAAGTGTTTACACAATAATGTGTTGTGTGTCATTACAGCATATCAGTGCCCAATTCACGCTGCAGTAAATCGAATCACATGTAACGCATTGTTTTTAATTAAATAAATCGGCGTAACAGAACTCTAAATCAATTCATTACCCATTTAAGGCATAAACGGTCCCGACTTTGCGTCCTGATAGAACCAACAAAAAAGCCCACTCCGAAGAGTGGGCCACTTAAAACCGTTCTGGCGTTTTGGCTTAGAGGCGTTTTCCCTCCCATAATGCAAAGATCTTTTGTGGCTCAAAAAGGACTTCGTAGTCGTCGATGGAAAATGGCGAATAGCCTGGTCTCAAGCCGGTCGCATCTGAGAAGGCTTTGCAGAAATCAGATGCAGCCAATTTTGTTCGCTTTGCTGAAAGCGCGACGATGCAGGCATCAATAAGCAGCTCGATCACGAGGCCCCAACGAAACGCGCAAGCGGTTGCCAACCTGTTGTAGAAGTCGTGAGAGGGAAGCCCTCCGAGATCGAGTTCGGCCTTTTGGGCATAGGCGTAGCAAAGGGTGTTCAGTTCCGTTTGATCATCTTTGTTGGCCGTTGAGAGTTCAGAGAATGCCAACGGCCGAAGCAAATAGGCCAATTGCTCCTCCTGTGTGATCTGTCGTGCAAGGCTTTCAACACCAGACAAGATCAACATCAAAGGCCATTCAGATTGTTTGAGCAGAGATTTGAAACTGTCCAAAATTTTTGCGCTTGAATCGCCACCTTTCGTAGGAAAAATATGTTGGCACTCATCGTAGTGAATTCCAACGACACCCTGCAGTTTGGCTTGCAGGACAACACGCTCCCAAACCTCTCTTTGCGTCAACCGTCCGGTTGCTGGGTACTTGAGACCCGTGTGCAGCGTATACATCCCAAGATCTTTCCAAGTCAGGGAACCTTTCAAAATCACCGAGGCGATTTTTGCCGGCCTTCCGTCAGGCATCAGCGTGTCTCCGGAGTTCACTTCAGACAAAAGCTTGCGGATTTCAGTTGATTTTCCTGACCGCGATGGACCAGTTACCAGAAGGCCACGGGCCTCGAAAGGTTGTGAGAGCGACATCTTGGCGTAGTAATCTGTAATCATCCAAGTCATTCCCTCGCGCAGAAGTTTCGCGCGAGGGAATGCATAATGTGCGCCTTTGAGGCTGGCCGTGTGATCCACTGTAGCGCTATTCACAAAGCTCATGTCAGCTTCCCCGTCACATTCGGGCGCTCGAAGTCAGGTTGGACATCATCGTCGCCACGCGTACCTTCAATGGTTGGGTCAAACCCAGGGCCAATATCCCAAGTGCCATCAAGCAAGCCCTCGTCGTCTAATGAACCGGGCGCGACTGTTCCGGGCAGTGGCTTGGCTTGCGTGGATGGAACACCCGCAAGGATTTGCTCCGCCATTTGGGTGGCTTCTGCAACAGTCAGATAGCTGCGTGGCAACTTTCGGTCAGCAGCGACTTGGCGCATTTGGTCAAACCTTTCGCGACGAACCCGAGCTAATGTCCGCTCGAAATCGGCGGTTAGTTCCGGATCTTCGGCCCGTGCTATCTTGGCGTAGTTTAGGAACTCCTGCAGTGTGAGATCTTTTACAGCTGTCCAGGATAGGTCAGCCAGGATCGGTTCCGGGTGTCCCTGTGCCAGGATCGTCGCGTGAGAAATATCATCAGGATCAACACAGACTGTCACTTTCGAACGATGATGCTCGCCGAGTTTTTGCAATGGGGCGGAGTTAAAGGGAAGGCCGAGGAATTTCACGCCCATTTTTGTAATCCGGCATGTTTTCTGCCAGCCAAGATGAATACGGCGATCATGGGCGATTGGCGGAAAGACGGTTCCGTGGATATGCACTAGATCCTTTGCGACCTCAATCGGACGGCGCCCAAACATTCCTGTGCCGGAGTGTCGTTCGAGCGGATATTCATCAATAAGGTAGCGGGTGATCAGCCCATACAGTTCTTCAGTATTAAGCACTCCGTTTTTAATTGCATCATATCCCGGCAGGGCATTTGCGCGCCGCCCCGTGTACCCATGCAAAAGGTTGATGAGGTTACCTTCCATGGTTCCAAACATACGTTCGATATGCGGTTTGTCTCCACCGCGATATGTACGTGCATCTATTGTCTGGATAGCACTTCCAATAGCCGCGCTCTTGACCACAGAGTTTCGGATGCCTGATCCATTGTCCCCTTTTAGTGCCCCAATGCCGATTGCTGGCATCGGGTCTCGTTCGCACCCATAGATGGTTTTTTCACGGGTTTTGCCCCGTGTCGCCATCCTGATCGCTGCGCAGGTCGCCTCGGCACCGGGGGTTTCGGTCAGGACCCAGCCCAAGGGCATGCGGGACGCAACATCAAGCACGACAACCAGCCACAATCTGGCATGGATGAGTTCATCGAGCTCTTCTAAGGCCTGCTTTTCCTCATCACTCAGCTTGGAATACCAGTGGTTTTTCTTTGAGACTGAAATCAAGGAAAGTTTACATTCGTCAACTTCGGCGACACCGCCGACCATCAGTTCTCTTGTATCTGTTTGACCTGGCGTGTCGTTGTTGGCCGCATACTTTTTACCGTTTCGAGCCAGAGACTTCGCGGTTGGGCCTATCATCTTCAGATAGTTCGCGATCGTTCCGTAACTTACCGCGTCTATAGGTACCAACCCCTCCACAACTCGTGAAGCATTCTCACCCTCGAGGATAGATTTGTAACGCTTAAGCACCTGTGCGGCGCTCGGTTGCTTTAGATCCAGAAACGTGCCGTCGATGGCGCTCAGAATGAGTTCATGGGTCTTACTGCAAAGGCGCCGGGTCCGGTTGCCGCGCAGCCATGTTTGGTCTGCGAGGACCATTTCGTCATACCCGGAGTCTTCAAAGCGCTTCCTGTATGCCATGAGCGTTTTGGCTTTCGGCATTATGGCGACCGTTCTTGTTGATCCACCACGAAGCCCGACGTCAATGGGGCGCGCTGTGTAGATCTTGCTCGCGAGATCGCGGATCCGTTTTCTATTTTTTGGCTTGCTAATCGATCCACGTGATATCTTCACTCCCTCGGACGCCATCTGGTCGATGGCGATACAGAGGGCGCGCCGAAAGTCGATTTGGTCCTTTGACGCATCGGACAGTTGTTCAACACAATACCTGCCTCCAGCACGCAAGCGCGCCAAAGCACTGGAGGATGAAAGGTTAGTTCCGGTTGACCATGCATCGGGGCGCTTTAGTAACGAGACCAACTCCTTATAGTTAAGAACGCTCGTTGGTCGTGTCTGACCTTCCAGGCGGTAACAGCCATCACCAGTGGCAAAGATATTTTGGCGGGCACCGTCGATTGAAAGAACCATGCCGGTTGGGATGACGTAGTTTGGGTTAAACATTATTGGATCCTCCAAATTCGAGAATCGTGGGAAATGATAGCATTCAAGTCTGCACCGAGCCTTTTCCGGGCGATCAGGCGCAAACAGGACTGAAATACGCGACTTGGTGCGAGATCCATGGCACGGACAAGGTCGGACATTTTCCAAAGAGTGGTGAGACGTGCGACGGCCTCTTCAACAAGATCATCCGCGATCTGATCAGGCTGGAACGCAATCAAACGATGCATGCGACGCAAATTATCGCGGCGCGCCTTTGTGTAACTGTCTCCATCGACGACAATGAGTTGATGACCGAACTCCCGTCGCGCGGCAGAACGGATGCACTCGATCTCTGCTTGAACGAATGGCTTCTTTAGGCTGCTTCTATTCCTGATAAATATCAGTCTTTGCCGACCCGACATAAATGTTTGGCGCAGATCAATTGTGTGGTTACGTCGGCCCCCATTTGGATCAGTGTAGGGAATGGTTACGGGCTGAAATTCCAGATCCCACAGGTTCGGTGAGACTAATATTTCTTCAGCGACCGCCAGCTCTGCACCACTCTCGACAAGGCCAAGTCGTGGCTTCCATTTGTTTGCAGCAGTTTTGTACTGGAACGCCGCCTTATAAGACGTGCTGCTCACAGCCGTTGGATTGCGCCGTCCTTTGAATGGCAACACACCATCAATCTCACCAAAGGTGATTTTTGCAGCTGCTCTAAGTTTTGGCAAACCGTACTGCCAACTATCGAGGTCAATTATTTCAAACAGATAGCTCATGCCGGAACACCCCGGCCGTAATCGTGGCGGTTGAGAACGGGGGTACTTCTCCTTGGGCCAATGGCCTCATTTTCGAGGAGCCGAGCGATTGGCCCGGTAGGAGCAGAACGTGCCAGCCGATAGACATGCCTTCTCGGGTAAAAAGCGCTTTCTGTTGCTCCCAATTGCAATGGTCGACAGCTGTTTTCTACGAGTACTGACTTTAGCTCCTGAAAATACGGCTTCCTGCTTCCGGCCAGGGCGCGCAGAAGGATGTAATCCCTGTTGAAGGCCTCGATTGCACCCACACAGGCTATCCGCGCACCGTTTTTCTCGCGGATTTCCAGAGCTTTGTGTTCAACAAGCGCACCGCCGATAGCATCGTTGATGCCAAGCATCTTACCGATTTGAGAAATGCTGACTGTAGGCTGGCGTTTCAAAAAGAGGAGCTTCCTCACGTCGCCCTCGCAGACGCGGAAGTCATCCATCTGAAACGCGTTGGAAGACGTCGCGCTGAACCGAACATGCCCGACTAGCATCATTGTGATCAGCCAAACCGTCGAACATTGCAGGGACTGAACTAGGCTTATGAGACTTACCCACTCCGATGCGTCTGATCTTTCGGGATGAGCGGTCGCGTGTAGTCGTCCAAGAAAACCAGCCACCTCTGCGGCGTCATACATGGGGCGCCCACGATCGTCGCCAAAGTAAGATAGCAAAAGCCCGGCATCTTCGAGCTGCTCAAGAACGAAACGATCAAGGCCCAACAAGGCTTGGACAACTGTGACTGACGACAAGCGATTGACGCTTTCGATGCAGTCCAACATTTCTCGTCGAGGGATGAGCAGGCTACGATCGCTTTTGTGATTGGGGTCTGTTCCTTTGCGCCAGCCGCGCTTTTTAAGTTCACGATTGATGAGAGATACTGGAATCTCAAATTCGCGGCTTGCTTTGAAAGCTGTATAGACCCGGCTTTGTTTGCAAACTTCCCCAAGAATATCCGTGCCGTCAGGGATATGGAAATTCTCGCGCAGAAATTCCCGGACCCGATCGCGCAACCCATCAAAAGCAGGATCTTTTGCGTTGCTGGAGAGAACCTTAAGGACAGGTGCAAGAAGTTTCCCATAGGTGGTTCTGTAAGTTACGGCATCGTCAAAGAAATCCTGCAAGGCTGATTGGACTGCCTCCGCTCCTTGCGCAACGTGATGAAACCCTAGCGCAGAAGCTTCGATCTTTTGCTCATCTGAGAGCGCTTCGAAGGAACAGTCTGAGCCGAAGCCAAGCATCGCTCCAAACGCTTCGCAGAACAAGATCACAACATGTATCGGCAGACTGTCTGGCCAAGAGGTTCTGGTCCCACTCTCTAAGCGTTTGACGAGATACTCCTCAAATCGTGGGTCTATGCAGGGGGAGGAGCGTATGACGCTTGGCTCCCAAGCTTGGATCGCTACTGCAAAATCATGCGGATCCTTTGCAGGTTTTAGCGGTTCCAGCATCACATCGTGCACACGACAGCGCCGAAACGGCGCGAGTTGCCACTCCCACATCTGAAAGGCGCGGCTTTGATCTTTGCCCGCGCAACTATTGGCAATGCAGACAGGGCAAATTCGGTTGGGTGTTTTCAACAGCACGGACACGTGCACTGTTTCGCTCATCAAGGAGCAATGCCCATCCGCGAGGTGCCTCGAAGAATGCCACAAGAGGTGCGATGCATCAGAACCTGTGAGCTCGGCGAGTTGGGCAATTGCAGAACGGTGACCCGCAACAAGATCGCTGTGCTTTATTGCGAAATCTCTGCAAAAACCTCGTAAGCTCAAACCATTGAGCGCCGCAGTCCATGATGCCAAAGAGATTGCCGTCTCACCTGGGATCGCGGATCTGTGCACGACAATCGGATCGTGTGCGGTATACTGCGCACGGCGAATTCCCGCACCGATCGGGCGGGGTGAATTAGATTTTTCCATTATTATTAGGTTCAAGCTGACAACCTAAGTCAGCTCGACTGCTCTCTATATACGAGCCACACCTCATCTGTTCGCGCAAACGCGTTCAAACGGGTTGACTTCGGTTCATTTTTGATGGAAGCAAAGATCGTCGCCTACCAAATCGACAATCAAAGCGACCTCGTGAGTTTCGGCTTTCGGGGTCGTTTTAGTTTTGGGGTATCGCATCTCCTACTTCAGCATTTTGGTTGCCATACAGCCTCGGCCATAGCTCCCTGGGTTCGACACCCAGCGGCGTGCAAAGCAATTTCGCCACATCCAAGTTTTTGCGTTTTCCTTGGGAAACCAAAGTTACAAAACCTGGTGTGCATCCTACCTTCTTCGCAATGCTGTCCAATGTAATCGACTGCTGCTTCAAGAGACGACGTACAGCATCGTGGCGTTCCATGTCGTCATTGGTTGTCTTGATAAGCATCCTAAATCCTCATCACCGCAGTAAAGGCTTGACGGCAGCAGCGTTAGCACTTTGATTCGGTGAATTGCAAGCTTTAGTCAAGCTTGAATGGTTATAATATTTGCAACATACTGCATTTTGCGCACCGGTGAGCGGTTTTGATTGCAAGAAATTGCAGTATGTGTAGTGTCCTTTTCAACGTGCGGCGGAAGCCTAAACACCCAAAACTCCCGAAAACTAAGTGGAAGAGAATTTCAAGTTTGACTAGCGAGACATCAGATGGCCAAATCGGACGGCGCCTCTCTGCGATAAGGGTCGGAGAGGGATTGTCGCAGGCGAAATTCGCGGCATCGCTTGGTGTCTCTCACAGAACCTATTGCAACATCGAAAACGGTACGAGGGATCCCTCAGCAGCCGTAATTAAAAAGCTATTCGACGTCTATCAGCTTGCTCCCAATTGGGTACTTCTTGGTCGCGGGTTGCCACGACAAGGGGAAGAAAGTGAAGCTTTGTTTCAGTTTTTGGAGCAGCTAGACCAATATCATGCCGCGTATCATAACGATGAACCCTCAAGAAAGAAAAACCGGATTGCAGTGAAGTGGCTCGAGACTCTGCGGTCAGCCAGAGGTTCGCTCAGCTCTGAATTTGAGTTTTTATATGGGCTTTTGAAAGGATAGCTATGGACAGCGAGACTGCAAAGCTCGAAAGGAGGCGGGAGTGGGATAGAGTGACCCACCTGTGGGCTGACGCGCATCGTAAGCACCTTAAATTGGAGGCTTGGTTCACTGCACTTTGTGGAATCTTCGCATCCCTTGCAATTCTCATAATATTCTTTGCCCACCCTCACCTTCAGACGGTTGTAGTTATTCTTTGGCTCGTACTCTTAGCAGTCCTGGCGTTGTGCCTTCCGCTCCTTATCGTTCATTGTTTTAAGGAGTGGCGGCTTTTTCAGCCAATTTTCGATCTGGATCAATCATTCGTGGAAAGCGCGTGGATTTCGGGTAAGGCCGGAAAAATTGTTTCGTTTCTGAACTTTCGTCGTGTGCCATATGATCCAATCCGCGACGCCTTCATCCAGCTAGCCGTTTTCGGTAAGAAGGCCCTTCGAAATACGAAAAATGGCAGGTAGGGATGCCTTTAACGACGTCTCATGAAGCTGAAATTTTGTTGGCTGATCTCAGGGCGGCGGCGCTCAGCTACACTACTTCACAAATGCAAAATGATTTTCGGCTGTTTATCGCAGATGCCCTTCGACAGCTCAGTAGCGTAGAGGCCCACGCTCAAAGCAACGCAATGAAACTACACATGTCTCAGTCCGCAGGTCGGGGTACCAAATCAGGACGCGTCAAAAGCATGACGCCAGAGCGAATTGCAGTTGCTACTAGAATGCTGCTGAGCGGTGCATCAGGCTTGACTGTTCACCGTGCGGTTAGGGAGCTGCCTGGCCCAAACCTAGGGCAATCGACGTACTATCTGTGGCAAAAGAGCTGGAAAGAAACAGTGCTAGAAGGCCAGCACGCTGAGCCTGAGACAAACAGGCAAAGTAAATCGGCCTGATTTAGCCACTCCTTGCACGAACCAAAAGTCACTTAACTTCAATGAGAAAGGGAAAAAATGCTTAAGGAAAACAAGACTGCTCGGGTTTCGATTTTTCTGTCTTTGGCTGGCATCACGTTGGTGCTGATAGAGCGGGCTCACCATGGCTGGTGGCCATTTTAACCGCAATAGCAACAATCGACCGCGCTAAGCATACGGGGCCCGACAGTCTTACTTGTAGGCCTCGGGTGCGTTAAATTTCATGGTGTCGGCTCCCGCACAACAGACAACTCGGAAAAAACGGGCTTTTCAACCAATGCCAGATAAGTTCTGCGGCTGAAGCACACGTGCCAGATCCGTAATTCGTTGCGCCTGCAAAACAATTGGCTAGTCAGAGGTCTGGATCGCGGACCTTGCTGCCATTGACGCGATCACGGCCAAGTTCCGCTTTTTCAATCCGTGTCGCGTGCGAACCTGTCTCGATATTCGGAAGGAGCAATGCCCTTCGTGCGCTGAAATGCGCGGCGCATACGCTCTTCCGCCCGAAAGCCAGCGATGGCTGCTACCCGTTTGACTGAACGCTCTCCTGAACAGAAAGTTTCACACGCGATCTCAACGCGTAGACGTTCGATATACCGTGCAGGACTGTCTCCCAGTTCCGCTTCGAAGCGCCTGACAAAAATTCTTTCACTCATCCCGGCCTCTAAGGCTAGAGATTTCACAGTCAGCTGCACCGTCAAATTTGCGCGGATGTACTCAACGATCTCTCAAGCGGTCTGGACCTGTCACGTTTCTGTGCCGCTCCAAGTGCTCGTTTAGGCCACTTTCCGTTCGAAGGCGACCGGGTTTTTCCAGCCCAGTGCTGAGTGCCTTCGGCGCGGATTGCAGAAGCCGTTGATGTACTGGAAGATGGCCAACTCGGCTTATCTGCGCGTCTGCCATGACCGTCTCCAAATCAGCTCAGCTTTGATCGTTTTGAAAAACGTCTCGACAGCGGAGTTGTCATAGCAGTTGCCCTTGCCGCTCATCGACACCTTGAATCCGTGCTGGCGCAATATCTTCTGGTAATCATGTGAGCAATATTGTGACCCACGATCCGTGTGCTGGATGCAGCCCTTGGACGGTTGTCGTAGCGCAATAGCCATCTTCAAAGCCCGGATTGCCAAGTCACGTTTCATGCGGTTGCTAACCGCCCAGCCGATCACACGGCGGGAATGAAGGTCAAGGATCACTGCCAGATACAGCCATCCTTCTCAGGTCCAGACATAGCTGATGTCGCCCGCCCATTTCTGATTGGGTCCATCCGCATAGAAGTTTCGGTTCAGCAGGTTCGGAGCGATGTTGAAGGCATGGTTGCTGTCCCCCTCTCGGCAGATTGCTTTGCAATCGCCTGCCGGGCAGCGGTCGTCACCTTGTATTTCTTCGACCTTTCAACGCGAATGCCATTCTCACGCATCAGTCGACCAACCCGACGATGGCCAATGTTAAGGCCCAGTTCTTTCAACTCTTCTGTCGTTCTCGGGCGACCATAGCTGCCCAGGCTGAGACGGGACTGTTCCTTGATGTGGGCCAGGACAACCATGTCAGTTCGTTGCCTTTGACTGACTGGTCGGCTGCGATAGGCGCGCAGGCCACGTTCGCTGACATCCAAAACCTTGCAAGTCCTTAAGAATGTGGTTCTCGCGCCGAAGCCTCTCATTCTCACGGGCAAGGTCCAAATCTTTATCGGATACCACCTCGGTGTCGCGATGCGCCGTGACCCATTTGTTCAACGTAGATAAACCAACTCCCAAATCTGATGCCACTTGTTTGCGCGTCAGCCCACTTGTCAGCGCGATCCGCACCGCGTCAGCCCGGAATTCGTCCGTCCGTTTCATTCCCATAGTTCGTCTCCTTTGCTGCAATAAATGCTATCAAAGGAGTGGCATCAAACCGCGACACGTCCAGTTTCCATCCAGCACCGGTGTGTAGACTTGGCCGTCGTCCGATGTGACCGTGCCATCTGCGTTTTTGGTGTAGCCTGCGGGTGGATCCCAATCATCCAACGCATTACCTGCGTTTGTATATATGACGAGGTCGGTTCCGGTGCTCGCCGAGCCACTGACTTCATCAAGCGCATCGTCTGTGTTTTTGATTATGTCGGATACCAGATCTGTTCCGGATTTTGCGGCTTTGACGATGATGCCGCCGCTGGCGTTGGCTATGTTGAAGGTGAAGCCAGCCGATATTTCGCCAAGGATTTCAGCCGCGCCAACATAGTCTCCTGCAGTCAGAAGAGTAGCAAGATCTTATTCGTTGAAAATAGAAAAAGAGAAATCAGACTTCGCCGAAGAGCGCTCGCCGAATCTTATTTTGAAGTGCGCTTGTTTTGAGATTGCAGAATACGCCATTGGCCACCGCGAGCTTCCAGCATTTGTCCAAATGAAACGAAACCTCTTCTGGAAGCGCTTCTTGCACATTTTCTGGCGTCGTTCCTATGATTGACCAGAAACTCTCGCCAAACCACATATACCCAGCGCTCGCCTCAACATACCCTTGACGCAGTCTATAACGACCTGGGTTTAGATCTGTGTCGACAATTTTTTGTTCGAGAGGGAAGGGCAACCCATTTGATTTCATGGGCAGGCCATCCATCGAAAGGCCAAGAGCTTTGAACTGCAACGGGTCAAAGATATTCTGCAAATGTTGGTAGTTTGCGTCAACAAGGTGAGCCTGCGTGAAATTCGGATCATTCGCTAAAGTCTCGGAAATTAGTTCATCACAAAGCTCTGGGGCCAACACGAACGAACTAGATTCAACAAAAATACGGTCATAATTTTGGCCTCCACTCTGCCCATAGCTAAACCTGAAATCAACACCCAAAATCTCTAGCGATTGAATAAGGGCTCCATCGAGAATCTGTTCGATCTGTGAAGCCTTGATCGAATTTCGAGTGATATCTGGCGATCGAAAAGACACTAGTGTCTGATCGGGAATACAAGCGTAGTGAAAGTGAGACCAAATTTGGGAAACATCCAAATGTCTTCTGCGGCCAATAATCCACAATGCATAGTCATGAGGTTCAGAACTCATTGATTGTCACTTTCACTCCAAGCTCTTCACCATAATCGATCAGAAATTGCGCGGCCTCCAAACCGCCCGGTTGCACTCTAATGTCCAGAACTTTAGTTGCTTCGGAGGTGGTGGCACTGCTCCATTTTTCAAACTACCCAGCTCCCCCCCCCGGCGGGGATCTAACACTGAGATATTGTTTTTCTAAATCAGCAATCTGGCTGTAAAATAGACTAAAATCTGAAGCAGGATAATATTCGGGTGGACCTTTGGCTTTTAGATACTCGAGTGCCTTATAAAATATGGGTCCAAAATCGTATGACTGTTTTCCAAAGTCAGATCCAACATAGAGCCACTTCATACCGTACGAAGCATCGAGATGTCCTCGCAACTCTAGATCATACGATCCTTCCAGTTCCATTGTCTCAATGATTGACCGAAAGGTAATCTTGCCAATTTCTATAATGATATCCTTCGATTTATCGCTATTTGGGTTTTTCCATTCATGGACATAAAATGCGACAAAAGCGCTTCCCATATTTAACCTCCCACAAAAATCAAGTTGTCTACGTTAGGACTGCCACTAACTGATATATGATCTAATATTTGTCCTATTTGCTCCAAAGTTGCACCAGTTAAATCAATCACAACGCTATCGACAGACTTCGTCAAATGGCTATCGATGGATTTGAGAAATTGAGAACCATCACCCCAATTTATATATACCTCAGGCATCCCCATCGCATCGTAGGTCTTTCCGTTTACGTCTACAAAGTCACCAGCATTTTGATCATCCATAGGCCTCACTTCGACCCCATTCTCAATTTGAATCCGTTCACCAGCTTCAATCTCCCTCGCGCGCATGTGGCTCGGTGGATTCGCCAATGTTCCTGTCTGGCTGTTAAAACAATTATTATGCACCCATACGGGCGCTGTGTTTTCGTTCGCGGCGACGAAGTAGGTGTGGAACTCAGCTACGGTAAGGTTGAACGCGGTCAGTGGCTCAGATTCGATTTCAATGCCAATGACTGCTGCCTATATAATCAAACATATGAGCCAAGTTCTCTATTAGTTTAGGCTACTCTTGGTTCCAAAAATCTGACGACGGGGGTAGTGGGTTTGAACTATGACGACTTCGTTTTGTTAAATTTTTCGCACATTACATCAATTTCAATAAAGCATGACCATGGCTCAAAATCATGATCGATGTATTTGGCGTAAAAAATCGCCGCTATTTTTGCCACAAAACAAAAAAGATCCAACCGAACAGGAGTTCGTGCCCCCCCTAAATCAATAATCACGTCACCAACATAGTTACCTTCATCAATAAGCAACTTAGGCAATTCAACAGACCACTCATCTTGAATGAACATATCACATCCAACCAAAAGTTCGTCGACCATTGTACCATATCTACATTGAGACATCGGAACCCAAAAAGTTGAACTTACAAGAGCATTAAAAGCAGTGTATTCTAAACTTGTAAAAAGTTGCGAAAGAACAGGTTCAATCAACCTCCACCACTTCTGCTCTAATTGACTAATTTGCTCCACTGACAAAGACATTATTCACATTTCCTGTTTGGTCGCAGAGCCAAACCGCGCCCCAAAACCAACGCTCATTCTACACGCAAACCAGCTAAAACTCGCCTTCGTAACCCGAAGGGGTTACCCCAGCATTCGCTTTATTTCTTACTTTTTATCTTTCGCCTTTGACCAGCAAAATATCGCCACAGGAAGAATGGCTCAAAGCACAGCTATTGACGAAGAATGATCATTCTTCAGAGACAGGAACGCTGTTAAGCGTTTCAATCAAGAAACTTTTCATTTCTGTGATAGCTGCTTGCTCTCTATCTCCTGTGTGGATCTCTATATTTGTTTCGGCTGCATCCAAAATGAGGGCATGGCAGATCTCTAGTTTGAGCCAATTGCGTTCAAAGGCCGCTTTCCAACTAGGTTCGACATTTGCCATACCGTTTTGCTTAGCAGTCAATGAATTTATCAAGGAATGAAGAGGTATTTGTTTATCCTGATATAAATCCAGCAAATCTTGCATACCCAAAATTTGCTCTCGATTTCGATTATTCATCCAGCTCATATCAATACACCGTAATTACATTGCCAGTTACATCATTCACGATAGCGGTGACGTTGTTAACCGGATCAACATACGTCGTCACGCCGTCCACGGTCTCGACCACATTTTCTGGTTTAATGGTACTATCGATAACTGTGGGTGTTAGACCTCGCCCTTGCATACGGTCTAGCGCATGCCCCGAATATGATCTGCCGTTAATCACCGCAGGTGAATTAGTTGGTGATGGTACTTGCAGTTGAGGGTTACTCTGGCCCGACCCGTCAGGTTGAGGCCCATCGGAGCTTGCATCATCAAATCCATCGCGCCGCCCCACAGGTGTAGACGGGTCAACGTTGTCTGCACTATTTGTATCGGTCGGGGCATAAACATTCGAGTCATAATATCGTCCGTCTGCGCCTTGGTATATTTCTTCCCCATTTGGACCTTCGTATATAGTGCGTCCATCGCTCGTTGTACGGGTTGTCACCGTAGATCCGCTAGGTAAATCATCCCAGCAATCATTATGTACCCATACGGGCGCTGCGTTTTCATTGGCAGCAACGAAGTAGGTGTGGAACTCAGCTACGGTGAGGTTGAACGCGGTCAGTGGCTCAGCTTCGACTTCAACACCAACGACTGCTGCCCATGTACCGTCATCGTTGAGCAAACGGTCTCCCGACTTTAGCTCAGCCGCATCAACCCAGTGACCGTTTTCCAGTGGGCCAGTGTAAGTGTGTCCCTCCGAAGAGTTCGCCACAGCCCGCGTTGTTTGCACGAAGTACGGGTGAATCCGGTTCGACACGATGGTCTGCTCTATGCCAGTTTCGACATCACGCATGGTGACGGAAACCGTTTCCTCATAAAGCCACGCAGATAGATGCGCTACCGTTACGCTAAACTATGGATCAGAAGATGTGTGAAAGACTTCATAGTCATCTAAAGCATTTTGAACCGCTGACTTTAAGCGCGCTGTATTAGTATTTTTCTCTACCAGTGCATTTCGCTCCAAGCGTAGATCTTCTTGTTTATACCTCCTAAATAGATGCCCTAATGCCGTGGCCGCAGCGGTGGCAATGGCATTATCATCACTCGACAAAGCATTTCGTAACGCAGATGCAGACCACCGAAGGTCTCCGTGTAAGCCGGCGCCAATCACAGCTAACACCTGCTCCTGCCTATCGCTATGCTTCATAATTTCTCTGAATTTAGCTTCGCTAAAATCCGGTATCTCTTCATATCTCATTGCAATGGGGTCCCATTAACATCGGTAATTCCGTTTTGAATGAATACGTTCTTCATATCTTGGGTAAGCTCTGCCCAAATACGTGAATGACCATGGAAACTGCCAGCCGTATGTTCATCGAAAACTACGAATTCGTTACTTTCTGCGTCATAACCGACTCGTCGTGTAGTATTACCAGGCAACTCAATTGAGCTTTGTAGGGTTAATTCAGGATTAGTCGGCTGTGGACTGTCGTAGGCATCATGCTTCGGATTCGCTTCCCAATTGCCGTCAAATCCATCGTTTGTTGTCACATTCGTTGGCGCGCCGTTAGCATCCATGGGATGGTCAACAGTATCATAATAACGGCCATCTGTGCCCTGATAAACTTGACGTATGTCACCAGTGTCAGGGTCGAGGTAATCATAAACCGCGCGGCCATTTTGTGTCCCTACATAGTCAACCTCAAGATCATCTAAGCTATCGAAGCATTTATTATGCACCCAAACGGGCGCTGCGTTTTCATTGGCAGCAACGAAGTAGGTGTGAAACTCAGCTACGGTGAGGTTGAACGCGGTCAGTGGCTCAGATTCGACTTCAACGCCAACGACTGCTGCCCATGTACCGTCATCGTTGAGCAAACGGTCTCCCGACTTTAGCTCAGCCGCATCAACCCAGTGACCGTTTTCCAGTGGACCCGTGTAAATGTGTCCCTCCGAAGAGTTCGCCACAGCCCGCGCTGTTTGCACGAAGTACGGGTGAATCCGGTTCGACACGATGGTCTGCTCTATGCCAGTTTCGACATCACGCATGGTGACGGAAACCGTTTCCTCATAAGGGTTCGAATACTGCGCTTGAACCGATTGCCATGCCATATGGCCATTGGCCGGATTACGCGACCAGACCGCCATGGTGGTGTCCACATCCCTGATCGCGCGCAACCCACCATCGGTCAGGACAAGCGTGTTCCCATGGAATGAGCACAGTCCTGTATTTGTAACATCGGACAGATCTAAATCGACCGCATCGTCTGTGTTTTTGATTATGTCGGATACCAGATCTGTTCCGGATTTTGCGGCTTTGACGATGATGCCGCCGCCGGTACTGGCGTTGGCTATGCTGAAGGTGAAGCCAGCCGATATTTCGCCAAGGATTTCAGCCGCGCCAACATAGTCTCCTGCTGCTTCCAACTCGGCTGCTTTTTCGAGTTGGGCCGCCAGATCTTCGTAACCGGCCTCAATCGTGCCAACCGGATCGGTGATGGCGTCCAAAATTGCATCGCCGATGGCAGATAGTTGTTCCTGAGCGGCCTCGTCGCCAAGCGTTGCTAAGGTCAGGATTGTGCCCGTTTCATACAGCCCCTGCAGCGTCTCAAGCGGCATATCTTCTAAGGCATCAAAGAACGCATTTTCCAGAAGGGCCTGTTTATATGTAGACCAATCAGCCACTATCTCCTGATATTCTTTGTCCGACCAGCTGGTTGCGCCTGCGTCGATGAAGGTTTGTTTCGCGGTCTCCAATTTGGCATATTCGGTAGCACAGGCTGCGGAAGTAGGATCCTGACAAGCCGCTTCGAACTTCTCGTCACGGGCTGCGTCCAGTATCTCCCAAATTATATATTCTTCGTAAAGTTCTAGGAACTCTTCATAGCTACAGCCTTCGCCGAGCGCCTCATAACATGCCTCAGCCGCCTCATTTGCGGCATCGCGTTCTGCGGATTCCGTATGGTTTAGGTAGTTGTTGTCGAAGGCGCTTTTTCCGATTGAGGTGCTGATGGAGACGTTGTTTGCGTCGCCGCCAGAGGTGAGCCAGGAGGCGAAGGCGGA
>CANMPP010000011.1 GCA_947499735.1 uncultured Pelagimonas sp. | reverse complement strand
CAACCCGCTATGACCGCTGCACCAAGGTCTTCCTGTCCGCAATCGCTCTCGCCGCAACCGTCATATATTGGTTATGAGTCCTGACCCTAAGCTTGAAAAGCAAAATGGTCCGTTCGTTGTCGGTCGCAGGATAAAGGCGGCCTAAATTCGTATAAGCGTGCTTATGTAATTTGAACAAATCCTCGGCGCTAAATGCAATCAACGGGTTCTATCACCGCTTCAATTTGTTCGGTTTTGGTTCAATGGAGCTAAATTCGCTGCGTTTCTCATCTCATGATGCCCCCAGTTGGAGTTCGCATCCGTCTGCAATATGATTATTTATCCAATAATCGCGGACACATTGGATTATGATGCAAAGTTTGCAGGTGTCTTTATTGGCGCAACCATCCATGATGTGGCACAGGTTGTCGGCGCAGGATTTTCCATCTCTGAAGACACAGACGAAGTCGCGACTGTGGTGAAGCTTATCCGCGTAGCTATGCTCGCACCTGTTATTCTTGTGGCGTCAGTTGTTATCAGACGGGTCAGCACTACCCATCAAGACGCAGCAAATCGTCCGCCTTTGGTTCCGGGTTTCGTCGCAGCATTTGCGGTGTTGGTCGCGTTGAATTCGTTCGGGTTATTCCCAAATTCCTGGACTGTTCTTGCCGCCTAAGTATCTCGCTGGGCCCTTCTTACTGCGATCGCGGCCGTAGGTATGAAGACCGCGTTGAAGGACGTAATAAACGTCGGGCTCCCTGCAATTTCCTTGTTGGTCGCCGAGACCGCGTTCATCGGGTGCTTAACCATCGGCCTGCTCTCTTGGACATAATAACGCTAAATAAGCTTACAAGATTGGCGCCAATCAAGTGCTACCATCTCATCAAGTACATGGGTCAAAAAGTCGTTGCCGTTCCGCCAAGCGTTCTACACTTTCAGTGATGCACTGAAAGTGAATGCGGTTCATGCGATGAATTACGTTCACAAAAGCTTGATGTGTTGGTGCCTACCTATTGGTAGACTGCCGCTTGACCTATCGTCAGGACACGGTTATCCAGAAACTACCTACCAATTGATAGACAAGGGTCAGATATGTCAAAACTCCTTATGAACCGTCGCAGCATGCTAGTCGGCACAGCAGCAACCACGCTAGCATCCCCAAGCATCGTCAGCGCGAACATCCTTGGCGGTGGCCCGCTTGGTCAAGGCACAACTCCATTGGAACATGGCATCGTAACTGTTGCTGATTTTGGTGATGTGAAAATCCACAGCTATCAAAGCCCTGATCTGACAGGTTGTGTCACGACACATATCATCGAAACCCCAGAACGTTTGGTGTTTGTGGATGGCCAACGTTCCGTCATCTATGGCCAAGAAGTTCGGGATTATGCGGAAAAAACGGGCAAGACTGTTGACCGGATGATCATTTCGCACCTGCACCCTGACCACTGGTTCGGTGCGTATCAATTCCGCGATGTTCCGATCTATTCCTTTGTTGAAACGCAGGCTGAGATTGATCAGCTCGGGGATTTCTTCATCGAGATCAGCATCGAATCCCTTGGCGAGCACGTACCGCCAACCAAGGTTGTTCCGACCCATTTGATCGAGCATGGCGCGACAGAGGTCATCGATGGTGTCACGTTTGAGTTCCGCCATGTAACAGATGCTGAATCAGACAACATGATGACGATCTATCTGCCAGATCAAAAGGTCCTGATCGCGCAAGATATGCTGTACAATAATTGTCACCTATTCTGTGGACACGGCAATTTTGACGGCTGGAAAGCGGGTCTTGTTGAGATGCAGAATGACACGTCCTTTGACCTCGTGCTGCCAGGCCACGGCCCAACCGCCGGCTCACGCCAAGCGATTGATGAGGCGTTGATCTATCTCGACCACACCCAAGCGGCCTATGCGAAAGCCGCAACTGGTGATGAGTTGAAGGCCGCAATTTTGGAGCGGTACCCATCTTACTTGGCGGCAGGTCTGGTCGACATCCAGAACTTGTTCTTGTTCCCGAAAACATAAACCATTCTGTCGCGGGCACCGTATCTGTGCCCGCGGCGATGCAAGTTTTGTAAAGCTATAATTCATGTCAGTCTTATGAAATGACAGCACTAACTGGCGGAGAACATCATGACTGGTCCACTTAGCGGCGTACGCGTCATTGACCTTACAACAGTAATTTCTGGTCCTCTGGCGACGATGACCCTAGGCGACCAAGGTGCAGACATTATCAAAATTGAACAACCCAATGGTGGCGATTTTTCACGGCATGTTGCGACCCGCCGCGCGGAGATGTCTGCGTCGTTCCTCAACAACAACCGCAATAAGAGATCTGTCACCATAGACCTAAAAACCGAGAACGGATTGGCTGCTGTTCAAACAATGGCTGCGCAATCGGACGTCTTTATCCAGAACTTCCGCCCCGGCGTCGCCCAGCGGCTGGGATTGGGCTACGACACATTGTCGGCCCTGAACCTCGAGTTAATTTATGTTTCGATTGCAGGCTTTGGGCATACTGGACCACTTGCGCAAAACCCTGTATATGATCCTTTAATCCAAGCAATTTCAGCTTTAACCACCGTGCAAGCGGGATCTGACGAAGCGCAGCCTCGTTTGGTGCGCACAATTTTGCCTGACAAACTGACCGGGATTCAAACCAGTCAGGCCATTGCATCGGCATTGTTTGCGCGCGAACGCAGTGGCGAAGGGCAACACATCCAGATTTCAATGCTCGACGTTATAATCGCATTCTTGTGGAGCTCGGACATGAATGGCCACACTTTTGTGGGCGACGAGCTAGAGAAAGAAGAAGCGCAATCCTACATTGATCTGATCTACGAAGTGGCTGATGGGTTCCTTAGCATTGCGGTCATGCAAGACAAGCAATGGCGCGGCTTCGCGGCAGCGGTTGATCGACTTGATCTCTTGGACGATGTCCGTTTCTCTACGCCCGAATTGCGTGAGGTCAATCGCGATGCGCGTCTGGAAGCCATCCAAGACGCGGTCAGCGGATTTGCCTCAGCTGATTTGATCAAACGCCTCGATGCAGAGAACGTACCAAATGCGCCCGTGTTGTCGCGCAGTCAAATGCGTCAACACCCGCAAGTGCAAGCGAACGGTATTGTCGTGGAAACGCTACATCCGATCGCAGGGATGCTGCGGCAGGCGCGGCATCCTTCGAATTTTTCGAAAACACCCACGTCTATCCGCCATCCCGCGCCAACATTAGGCCAGCATACGGATGAAGTATTGGCGGAATTTGGCCTTACCCCGATCAACACCGCCGACAAGACATGATTGATTTCTACTTCTCCCCGACGCCAAACGGCTGGAAAATTGCGATCATGTTGTTCGAATTGGGCATTCCGTTTCGAACGCATCTTATGAACTTACCGGCAGGCGAACAGCTAACGCCTGAATTTCTTGCGATTAACCCCAATGGAAAGATCCCCGCGATTGTGGATCATACCAACCCAGAAGAACCGGTCAGCGTGTTTGAAAGCGGCGCGATCCTTATCTATCTGGCCGATAAACACGAGAAGTTCGCACCAACAGCCCCGTTGGAGCGCAAATCTATGTATGAATGGTTGTTCTGGCAGGCGGGCAACCAAGGCCCAATGGCAGGCCAGCTAAGCCATTTTGTGAACTATGCCGGAGGGGACCACCCTTATGCGTTGGACAGATACAAAAAAGAAACCGAAAGAAACCTCGCCGTTTTAGACAGGCGCCTCGCGCAACAAGATTATATTCTCGGGGCGTATTCAATTGCTGATATGATGGCTTTCCCTTGGGCCTTCATCAGTAAGAAGTTGGGTATCGATTTGGATCAGTTTCCTCATGTTGCGGACTGGCGGGGCCGGATAAAGAAACGTCCAGCTGTTGTATCAGCAATCGATCTGTTAAAAGAGCACCAGTTTTCGGGCAAAACAACAACAGAAAATAACAGTGTCTTGTTTAATCAAGGGGCCGATTCTGTAAAATCATAGGATGGCGATATGCACTCATTCTTCAGAGAAATTCTTGCGCAGGTTCCGCTAATCCAAGCCCCGATGGCAGGCGCGCAAGATGAGGAATTGGCAATCGCCGTGGCAAGGGCAGGCGGGGTTGGTTCCATTCCTTGTGCAGGATTAAAGCCAAAAGAATTGTTGGCTTCTGTTGCGCGGTTTAAGGCCAAAACGGATGGGCCGTTGAACCTCAATTTCTTTTGTCACCCACAAACAGATCATGATCCCAAACAAGAGGCCGTTTGGTTGCAAGAGTTGCAAGGGTTCTATGATAAACTTTCGCTCGCGCCCGATTATGCCACAGGCAACCTCCCAAACGCATTAGACACTGCAATGGTTGATGCCGTATCTGCCATCAAACCAGAGGTCGTAAGTTTCCACTTTGGTCTTCCGGCACCGCAGCTGATGGACCGCATCCGCGAAACCGGCGCAAAGATCATAGCCACAGCCACCACCGTTGCAGAAGCTGTCTTCCTTGAGAAAAACGGATGTGATGCTGTCATCGCGCAAAGTCAGGATGCTGGCGGCCATCAGGGCCTGTTTTTGCAAACCGAGATACCGGAGAGGGTGGCGACCACAGAATTGGTTTCTCGGATTACCAGAGAGCTACGACGTGTGCCCGTTATTGCCGCGGGCGGCATTGCTGACGCCCATGCGGTCCAAGCCGTGATGGGGGAAGGGGCATCAGGTGTTCAGGTTGGTACGCGTTTCTTGAAGTCGCCAGAATCCAAAATCACCCCGCTTCATCGGTCCATATTGATGGGCGGACAAAGCCGCGAAACCGCGATCACAAACGTGTTCACCGGGCGGCCGGCACGCGGGTTCGTCAACAAATTGGTGCGCGACATCGGCCCCATAAACCACAATGTAGCGGCATTTCCTTTCGCAATTTCCGCACTCGCGCCGCTAAAGTCAGCCACGGCAGGCGCCGAAGATTTCGTATCTATGTGGGCGGGCGAAAGCTGGCGGACAGGGGATGCTAAACCGGCGGCGGCTATTGTTGAAGAGCTGGCAAAAGGATTTGCGCGGCCATTATGAAAAAGGCCCGCCTTAATCGAATAAGGCGGGCCGATTTTTCGGTTTATGGCAACAGCCCCTATCCGAAGACGTAGAACGCCATTTTGTTACCGTCCGGATCACGGGCATATGCTCCGTAGAAAACGTCATCAATGCGCTGGCCAGGTTCACCTTCGGATGTCGCGCCCAGAGAGATCGCTTTGTTGTACAGATCATTCACTTCGTCTTTGGTGGCCGCTGCAAAAGCAACCATAGACCCGTTGCCGCAGCTTGGCGCGTTGCCATCGAAGGGTTCGCAGACGGCGATCATCGGTGCTTCAATTGTTTTGCCAATCATCGCCAGGCGACCGATGTCAACTTGGATTTCAGCATCAAAAAGCTCTGTGTAGAACTTCTTTGCTTTTTCCATGTCTTTCACGCCAATTGTAGAATAGCCAATCATGTCGTTTCCTTTTTGTTAGATTACATACCTACCAACTAGAAGGTTGATAGCGCGCATGCAACAATTTAAAACCACATCACCTAAATGTTATCTTTCTAGGGTCAGGCTGGTCAGCTCAGTACATGTTCTTGTGAATGTCGCGGCTGATTTTACCTTCCATTTCATCCAGCTTTTTTTGGTCATAATTTTGGTGAGCAGACATAAGGTCACCCAAGCTCGGGGCTTGTTTTCGATCAATTTGTGAGGATGGGTCCCATAGCGCTGACCTACGGATCGCTTTGGAGCAATGTCCGTAGGCTTCTTCCACCTCAATCAACAGCCCCACGGGCGGAATGCGGTCTTTAATCGCGCAGCGTTTCAACAGTTCTGGATCACGCGTAGCGTAGCCCTTACCGTTCACCCGCAATGTGTCAAAAACGCCAGGTATCATGAACATCACCGACACCGACGGATTTGTCAGCAGGTTCCGGAAGGTATCAAACCGCTGGTTGCCCGGCCGATCTGGTATCAGCAAATGTTTGGGCGAGACTATTTCCACAAAACCTGCCGGATCACCGCGAGGTGTCGTATCTGCATTTCCGTCTACATCCTGTGATGAGACAACGCAGAAAGGCGACAGCCGCACAAAATCCTGCATTGGCTCACTCAGGAAAGGGGCAACCTTGTCGTAGACAAGTGGGCCCGTGTCCCCGTATCGTTCGCGGAACTCGGGGATGTCTTTGATTAGGTATTCTTCTCTGATTGGTGAGGTCATGGGCGCCCTTTCAGGGTGTCGGGCACAAACGCACAACTTGGCCGCGCTGCAATTTTGCTGCGCCACTCGGTAAGTGCAGTCAAATTGCTTGGTATCATAACCTGCGGATAGGTTTCAGAAAAATTCAAACCCGTGAAAACGGTGATATCCGCCATGGAAAAATTCTCGCCCGCAATAAACGGGGTTTCGCGCAGGACTGCGTCGAAATAGGCCATGCCATCCAAGGTCTTTTGATGATGTGCTTGCCCCCAGGCAGGATTTTGATCCAATTCGATTTCCGGCCCGAATCCCGGTGTTGCATGGTGGAAATAAGCACCGATGGCATCTACGATTTTCTGCTCTCCACGGCGCTGCATCATATGCACGACAGCGCGTTCTTGTGGACCTACGCCTGTCAAAGAAATACCCTCAAACGCGTGATCAATATATTCTGTAATCGCGGTGGTTTCCGAAATGGCTGTGCCATTGTCGAGTTCTAATAAGGGGACTGTCACGCTTGGGTTTTTGGCCCTGAACGCCGCCGTCCGATGTTCGCCTTCCCACAGGTTGACCTGAACAATCTCCACACGGTCCAATACGCCTTTTTCTGCCAGTGCAATTCTAACACGGTCGGGGTTTGGCAAGCCGATGCTGTCGTAAAATTTCATAAGATAGGTTCTCCAATTTTAATCCCCATACCTACTTTTTGCGCGATTTAGGGGTGGTTTCCGTAGTGATATTGACAATAGGTTAGATAACTACCTAATAGAAGGTAGTTTTAAAGTACATAGGAAAAGAAGACATCCCGATGTCAGATCCAATTAGCGTTTTTCACCAAGGTGAACGCAGCTTGCCCGAAAAGCTGGATATCGCGGAGCGGCAACACCAACTGGGCCTGCGTATGATCCGCGATCATATGCCGGAACAGCATCGCGATTTTTTTGCGCACTTGGAGAGCGTCCATATTGGGGCTGTTGATGCGGCGGGTCATCCTTGGGCGATTATGCGAACGGGGCCCAAGGGTTTCATGGCATCCCCGAACGATAAAACCTTGGCAATCAGATCTCAACCTTTGCCGGGGGAGCCTGCGGATCTAAATCTTGCTGTTGGCGCAAAGACGAGCGTTGTCGGGATCGAGTTCGAGACCCAGCGACGCAACCGCCTGAACGCTACCATTGACGGAGCTGATGAGGGCACGCTGTCTATGCATGTTGATCAAAGCTATGGAAATTGCCCAAAGTACATTCAGATCCGAAATAAAGTAGCCGCTCGCCCCACTCAGCCGGAATCGCCGATCGTAACCGCCATGCTGAGCGATGCCGCCAAAGATCAAATTGCTCAGGCGGATACCTTATTGATCGCATTTCGTGCCGCACAATTGGGGGATGACCCGCGCGCTGGCGTAGACATCAATCACCGCGGAGGGAGCCCTGGTTTCGTCAGTATTCTGGATGATAATACGTTTCAATTCCCTGACTACAAAGGGAATAGCTTTTACAACACCTTTGGCAATATCCTAACAGACGGACGTGTTGGTCTACAGTTTGTTGATTTTGAAACCGGAACACTATTGAATATTAAGGGAACCGCTGAGTTGGTTGAGGATCTCAACAATGGTCAATTACCGCTAATGGGTCATGGATTGCGCATTCGCATCGAAACCGTTGTGCGCGCGCCGGGTGCGCTGGCTCTTCAGTACACATTTGGATCTTATTCAGACCGTAATCCATCCATCAGTGGCACCTCAACTTAAATGTTTGACTCTACCTCTACCTACTGGTAGGTTTACGGAGAAAGTGATACGCGGAATATGCCGCCTTGGAGCAAGAGGATAAGAAATAATGGAATTGAATGCTGATTTCAAAGAGCGCGTTGTTGTCCACTCTGATCAATTGGATTGGCTCGCATCGCCGATGCCCGGCGTGGATCGCCGCATGCTCGACCGCATCGGCGGGGAAGTGGCGCGCGCCACCACAATCGTGCGCTACGCACCGGAAAGCAAATTTTCGGCGCATACACACACAGGCGGCGAAGAATTTATTGTGCTGGATGGCGTGTTCCAAGATGAGCATGGCGATTTTCCTGAAGGCACCTATGTGCGCAACCCGCCGACAACCTCCCACACCCCAGGGTCCGATATTGGATGTACGATTTTCGTTAAGTTGTGGCAATTTGATATGGATGACCGCACGCAGTTTCGCAAAAACATGGCGGACGAGCTTGCAGCGCCAACGAATGGTGTAGCAACTGCTGAATTGCACCGCGATGACCGTGAGGTTGTAACATATCACCATTTGGATGCGAATGCTGTTCTCACAAAAGGCGAAGCAGGCGGAATTGAAATGCTGGTGATCAGCGGTTCTGTCACTGAGGGCGGTGATACGCTTGGCAAGGGTGCATGGTTGCGCCTGCCAGAGGGCCAACAGTTGAAAGCGACAGCTGGCGAGGATGGCGCAAAGGTCTGGATCAAGACCGGTCATCTGGTCCATGCGCAACCACCAGCGGTGTAATTGCTATGCAAAAACCTTATGTAATCATCGCAGGTGCGGGGGCTGGCCTTGGCCAGTCCCTCTGTGCGCGTTTTGAAAGGGGTGGGTTCGACGTCGTGGGGATTGGCCGCACAAGGCCATCTCAACACGTTGGAGCCTTCCACAAGTTTGACCTCGCTGACCCAGAGGCCGTGCCCACTAAATTGTCGGACATCATCAACACCCATGGTGCCCCGAAAATGGTGGTCCACAATACGGCGGAACTGGTTATCGCGCCTTTCGGCGACACCAACCTGGCTGAGTTCACACGAACATGGACATCCATGGTGCAATCTGCGTTTTTGCTCGGGCAATCAACATTGGAACCGATGGCAAATGCTGGCGGTGGTGCGTTCATTGTTTCAGGCGCAACTGCATCCTTGCGCGGTGGGGCTAAATTCGCGGCTTTCGCCAGTGCGAAATTTGCTCTTAGGGGTTTAACCCAATCATTGGCGCGCGAATATCAGCCCCAAGGCGTTCACGTTTGCCATGCCATTTTGGATGGCATCATTGACACGGATCGCTCACGAGACCTGCATAGCATCGATCCCGTCAAGATGATGAAACCCGATCACATTGCCGAAGCCTATTGGCAGTTGGCCCATCAGCCACAATCCACATGGACGCACGAATTAGACCTGCGGCCTATGTCGGAAGGATTTTAAACCATGACGACGCTGATTATCGGGGGTGGTTTGTCAGGTCTCGCAGTTGCACATGCATTGCAAGCTAAGGGACAAGATTACTTTTTGGTCGAGGCCCGCAGGCGCTTGGGGGGCCGGATCAAGACAGAACACCGTGATGGCGGCGCATTTGATATGGGCCCGACTTGGTTTTGGCCGGGGCAGCCGCGCATCGCTGATTTGATTAAGCGATTGAATTTGTCAAAATTCGATCAATTCGCCGATGGCGACCTTGTTTATGAAAATGAACAGGGGCAGGTGCAACGTGGGCGCGGATTTTCATCGATGCAAGGATCTTGGCGCCTTGTCGGCGGGTTGGGCGCATTGATCGATGCACTGGCTGATTCATTGCCGGTAGACAGGGTGCGTTTGGACGCGGAGGTCACCGCGTTGGTAAAGACGAGCAACGGCATCGACGTGACATTAAAAACCGACGAATGCTTACAGGTTGATCGCGTGATTTTTTGTATGCCACCTCGCGTGGCCGCAAACCTTAGCTTCACGCCTGCATTGCCGGACAGTGCCACGATGGTATTGCAAAACATTCCCACGTGGATGGCTGGCCAGGCTAAGGCGATTGCAATTTACGACACCCCATTTTGGCGCGAAGCTGGGCTATCTGGCGATGGGCAAAGCCGTTTTGGGCCAATGGTTGAAATTCACGATGCCTCGCCTGAACAGGGGGGGCCATATGCCTTATTCGGGTTTATTGGCGTCCCGCCGCAAATCCGCGTAGATGAAGATACTTTGCGTCAGCATCTTATCGCGCAATTGACGCGACTGTTTGGCCCAAAGGCAGCACAACCTTCGCACTTGCTGATCAAAGATTGGGTTTTTGATCCATTTACAGCAACCAAAGCGGATATGGCTCCAGTTCATGGCCACCCAACCTATGGCCTTCCCGAAGCATTAAGGGGATTATGGGGAGATCGATTGCTTTTTTCTGGCAGTGAATTGTCTCCGCAGTTCGGGGGGTATCTCGAAGGGGCTTTGGAAGCGGCTGAAAACGTACTAAGTAGCTTGGAAAAGTAGATAGGTGATGACAATGTCAACGACGGATACAAAAACTGCTTTGCTAAATTCCGCTGAGAATGCAGCGCGCACATTAGGTTTTGATGGATTCAGCTATGCTGATCTTGCCGAAGATGTCGGCATACGCAAAGCGAGTATTCATTACCATTTTCCGTCTAAGGCAAATTTGTCGGTCGCCCTGATGCAGCGATATCATCAAAATTTCGAAGCCGTTTGTACGGCGATTAACGAAAATTATGGCACTGGCGGAACGCAATTGTCAGAATTGATCAAGCAATATCGTGCTGCCAGCGACAACGGCAAACAACTATGCCTCTGTGTTTCTTTTTCGGCCAGCCGTGATAGCCTCCCGTCGGACGTGCTTGAACAAATCAGCCTTTTCCGAGCGATGGTAATTTCATGGCTTACTGATATTTTCGATAAAGGCAGGTTGGATGGATCGATCTCTAATGTTGTCGATCCTGCGCTAGAGGCTGTCGCGACGCTTTCCTTGCTGGAAGGCGCGCAACTTGCGGCACGTTCTGAAGAAAACCCTCGTTTTTTCGACGAAGCTGTCAAGCTATTGATCATGCGCATTACCGTGTGAATGGAAACACCAGTGCGTTGATGTGAGGCACTCTTTTAAGCGTCCAGCCCTCAAATAGATTGAATCAAGGACAAAGTGCATGCCGCAACCATAAGTGCGACACCGATCTCTCGACGCAGCGCAGGCAAACCAAACATCCCACGGTCGAGAATTATCAAGACTGTGATCGTGGCCATCCAAAACAAATTTCCTGGGTAGAACAGAAACATCATGCACATCAACAGACCGCAACATCGAGCACAGCCAACGCCGTGGCGTAACCCCATGGTGAATTGGTTTTGAGGCACTCCCGAACGGCAAAGTGAGCAGATTGGCGTCGGCGCAGATTTCAGTCTTGAGAACTGGAACAAACCGATAATCAAAAGACTAACAGCCCCTATCGACCAGCCGTTAAAATACAACCAGTCGCTATTTCTCGCAGCCAACTGCAACACATATCCGAAGCCGTGTAAGGCAATGCCGACAAGGCTCCAGATCGTTGCATAGCCAAGCACAGCCAAAAAAGACAACTTTTGGTTGTGTTTTAGATTTGAAAACGCCACGGGCCCCATCATTGCGGTAAGCATCAACAACCAGCTGGCGAGTAAAAACAGGCCTCCGGTAAAGCCTGTTTCAGCTAGGTTAATCCCGCAAATATTTGCGAGGACACCAGCCAAAGTCCAATCGCCGTGGTTCAGATATGGAGCATAAGCAGAGCAGGTAATGGCCACGAGCATTAGCCAAGCACCTGCTGTAATGCGCCAGCCGCGATCACTCTTATCGTCTAAAATGGCTGTGGTCATCACCGTTCCTTCTGTGCTGTACGTATAAAACGGCGACCATTTGAACGGGCGCACGTTTAAGCGGTGTTTTTGGTACTGCAGAAGCACGAAGAATAAACTTCGCGATCCGCACGGCTTAGGGCGAAATCGAGCTGAGGTTTGATCATCGCCGCACCCTTTGAATTGTCCATCGCGACATAGCAATCGTACAGGCCCTTAAGCGCCCAGACGTTGTTAGGGTGCTGGTTGGAGCGGATGCAGGTATCGTTCATACCAAGATCGGCCTCATAGGCGGCGGCGGCTTCTTCGAAGTGTCCTTGTTCTAACAGTAGCGCGCCAAGTGGGTGGCGGCTTGGCATCATCCAAGGCCACGGCTCGTCATAGGGCAGGGCGTCTTCCAACGCGACGGCTTTGCGCAGGTGATCAAAGGCGACATCGTAATTGCCACGATGATACTCAACTTCACCGTTTAGCATTTCACGCGCAACTTCGAGAATCTGAATGCAGGCAACAACATGGATGTGCCGTGTTTCTGGAACCTTTGCCGCAGCGGTCTCAAAGTTTTGGCGCGCTTGGTCGGCCTTATCGTGCTGTTTTAGCGCAGCATGCGCAATACCTTTGCCGTACCAGTTGAGGGCTGTTGTCATGGAATAGTCATCGGCATGTTCTGGCAGAGGATCATCAATCAAATCCTGCCAGCGGCCAAAGCGGATCAATGCATGGGTTTTGATTGACATGTACCCTTCTAGCCAATCGGCCATGGGAGGGTCTTCGCAACGGATCAGCTCATCAGGGATTGTTTTCATCATTCCTTCAACTGCTTCCATCGCGGGTCGAAATTGACCAAGGAACATCGCACCGTAAAGTTTGAAGTGGTAGTTATGGACGCGGTACATCGAATAGAAATTCATCGCACCGGATTTTTCCCAATAAATCTCGTCGGCGATGATTCCTTTTTGATTCCACACCACGACGTCCTGATAGTTGCCGCACAGCACGTCGATATGCGTAGCCATATGAGCCAAGTGGCCAGCCGAAGGTACCATTTCGCGTAGCTCGTCCGCATAGCGCAGGGCGACTTCGGGGACAGCAGACATTTCCATGAGGTGAATGTAGAGATGCAAAAGCCCAGGGTGACGGGCAGGGCCTGCGGCCTCAACTTTGGTTATTCCTTCTTCTAGGACGCGGCGACATTCAAGCGTATCGGCTGCCGGGTTCGGCTCTCCGGTACGTGGGTTCCACATTTGCCACGGGGTCCTGTTCATCATCGCTTCGGCAAACAATGTTGCGACATCAGCATCGTCAGGAAACGCAGTGTAAACGTTCCGCATTTCATTCGCGTACGCGGCGGACCATGTGTATAAATCGGGAACAGGTTCGTTCGACTGATAGCGGCTTTCCAATGCAACAATCAGCGCCTTCTCAACGTTTGTCGCTCCATTCATAGCCTCCTTTGCCTTTTCGATAGCGGCTCGAGATTTTATAAGCGTTTCTTGGACTTGATCAGGAGTGAAAAGCTCCCAAGGCTTGTTGTAGTTCGGGCCAATGATGTAAGCTAAACCCCAGTGGGCCATCGCACAATTTGGATCGGCCTTCAGGGAATTTTCGAAACAGACGGCTGCTTCTTCATGGTGGTAACCAAAAATCCAATTCAAACCCCGATCAAACCATATCTGAGCCTCGGCTGAAGATGTGGTGATTAGGCGACTATATGACCCCAAGTCATATGGATAATCCAGCATGGTAAACCTCTTCGGAGCATTCTATAATATGGAACTGTTTTCCATATTTTGGCAATTACTCCCGCAAAGCAAGTTTTTTTTTAAGAAATTTGCGAAAATTTTCCCAAATTCTACATTGTGGAACAATTTTTTAAATTTTGGCGTTAATCGCATTCGGTGCACTCCAATTAGGCGAAACGCGTCCAAACCCGTCTTGTGTCAAAGCGGTTTCCAAACTTCGCGCGAATCTCAAAAGTTTGGCGTCTGAATGGCGTGGACCAACAATTTGAATGCCAAAGGGCATGCCTTGATAATCCAAACCGCAGGGAAGCGTCACAATAGGGCTTCCGGTCAAAGACAAGGCCCATGTAATCGCATACCAAGCATAATATTCTTTTAGTGGCTTATCATTGATCGCCTCGGGGTGATTGTCCGCCAATGGAAAAGGCGAAACCGAGGTGGCGGGGCAAATGAGGTAGTCCACCTCATCGAAAATCGCCTGAAACCGGCGATAAATCTGCGTATGTGCCGCGTCGGCACGCGCTGTATCCGCTAGGGTCAGTGATTTGGCCTCTAGGATATTGTTTCGTACATTTTGCCCAATCATATCGGGTTGGTTTTCCGCCAATTCCCCATATGCGGCATAGAGGCTTTCGGCCCTTAGCACGCGAAAGGTCTCGGCTGCGTCTGCTAGATCAATATCCAGCGCAACCGCTGTGTTAAAGTGTTTACTGATGACCGGTTGGCGGGCCTTAAAGAGCGCGGCGATCTCGCTATCGACTTCCGCGACACCTAAATCCGTCGAAAACCCGATACGTGAATGTGCTAAATCTTCGATTGCATGGAGGTCTGCGTGCCCGATATCCAAATTGGGAGAGCAAAGCGGGTCGCGGGGGTCGAAGCCGGAAATCGCGGTCAACATAAGCATGAGATCGTCTACGCTGCGTGCCATCGGTCCATCCGTCCAAAGATGTGAAAACCCCGAAACATGGCTACGCGATGCAACGATCCCGGGTGACGGGCGCATCCCCACAATTCCACAAAACGAGGCGGGGATGCGTAGGCTTCCGCCAAGATCGGAGCCTGACGCCAGTGGGGCCATATTGCTGGCCAGGCCAGCCGCTGATCCGCCAGAAGAGCCGCCGGAGGTGAAGGTCACATTATAAGGATTTCCAGTTGCACCGAACACGAGATTTGACGTGTTGGCGCCTGCACCGAACTCTGGTGTGTTGGTTTTTCCCAAAACAATTGCACCAGCAGCGCGTAGCCGTTCGACGATGATGTCGTCATGACCTGGCACATGGGTCTCAAAGCACCGACTGCCAAAGGTTGTCCGCAATCCTTTTGTTCGGCTTAGGTCTTTGATCAAAACAGGTAGCCCGTGTAGCGGTGGTAGTGCCTCTCCGGCCCTTACCGCTGTATCCGCGATTTTCGCTTGGCGACGAGCCTCATTAAAATTGGTGGTAATGACCGCATTTACGAGTGGGTTTCGTTGTTCAATGCGAGTTATACAGGCTTCGAGCAATGCGCTTGATGTCAATTCGCGGGCGCCAATTTGTCGGCGTGCTTCAACGGCACTCAATTCTGCAGATGTATCCATTATAGGTCTTCTATGGCCAAAGCGGGGACCACTCCAATCATGCTGTCGCGTGTCACCAATTCTGCAAGCTCCTCTTCAGACCAACCCTCTGATCCCTCAGGGCGTTTAGGTACTACGAGATAACGCATATCAGCGCTACTGTCGTGCACGCGCACCTCCGTTGTCTCTGGTAGGTTGGTCCCAAATTCAGCAAGAACTTTCCGAGGGTTTCGAACTACCTCTGAGCGATAGGTGCGGCTTTTGTACCAGTCGGGCGGCAACCCAAGGAGCGGCCATGGATAGCATGAGCAAAGCGTGCAAACGACGACGTTATGTATGGCGTCAGTGTTTTCCAAGGCGATCAAATTTAACCAAGTGGGCTCTAATCCAATGGATTTCGCCGCAGCCGTCGCATCGCGCCGCATAAGATCCAGATAGGCTGGGTCTGACCAGGCTTTTGCTACCATTCGTGCACCATTGTGCGGCCCGCGATCGTCCATCATCTGGTAGGTTTTGTGCAATTCTGCCTGCGTAATCACTTGTTTTTCAATTAAAAGTTCACGCAAAGCCACTTCCAATAAACGATACTCGGTGAACGGTCCGTCTTCTTCATCTGGCTGGTTGGGGTGTGGGTGATGATGGGTGTAATCATGCATTAGTCGTCGGGCTCCAGCCAATGTTCAAAAATCTCGACTTCAAGAGTATCAAGCGGCGCACCGGTATAATCAGGCCACATCTGGCGCATCGGAAGGCGGACCCGATATAGCGGCACGGCCGGTTGGCCATCTCGGCGGTAAGCAAGTTCTTCGGGGTTCGCAAAATTACCGCAATGGCGTTCAATTTTCCCAGTTATGCCACGGGTATAAAATGGCGTGCGACAATGCCCGATTGGGTAAGCATCGCGAATGCGTACCTTGTCGCCAACGCTGAACATAGGATCAGTCATGAGAGGCGAGCCGCGCGTGGACTGTTTCGACGCGTGCACCAATTTCTGCGTCTGTTACAATTCCGCGTTCCAACATGATTTGACTAATGGCCCAAACCCATTGCTCATAATAAGATAGGCGTTTGTATTTTTCTTCACCAAGCCCTTCAACTGCGCGGCGTAACTCGTCCACCCGCAGTAGCCCTTTCGTGGCCAACAATTCGCGCACAGCATGAACCCGTTTTTCCCAAGGCTCATAATCATGTTCATCGGGGACGAAGGGCTCACACAATAGTCCGCCCAAGTCATGAACGCCGCGATAGTCTGTAAGAGATTTGTTTACCATTAGGATTGCCTCCGTTTTTCACGCGCCTTTTGGACGGCGAGTTGATACTTCATAATGCGATCTTTAAGGCCGGGGCGACCTGCCGTTGCCACGACAGAGGCGATATCTTGGGCACGCGTGTCAGTCGCGGCTATGCTACGCATCTGCTGGGTGCTGAAAGTTGACATCTGGGCCGTGCGCGCAGCCAGTGTTTCAATGGTTTTGGGCCACTCCGATTGATCCGCGATTTGTGTCGCCAAGCGTACCGCCTTAGCCTCTTGTGCCAATACAATACGCCCATCCAACAGAATGTCTAATGCGGCGTCTTTACCAATCAGACGCTCAAGGCGGCGGGTGCCCAAGGCCAGCTCAAAATTCCAGCCGGGAAAGCGCAGCTTGGCCTCAGGCGCAGCAATCCGGTAAGAGCAGGCCGCAAATAAATCGGCACCTGCGCCGATGATATGCCCCTGCGCCAAGGCGACTGTCGGGAAGGGCGCGTGGTGGACGGCTTGCAGCATCGTCTCAATACGTAAAAACCGCCAAAGCAGGTCTGCATCCGACAGCGCCTCCATATCCGACAGGTCAAAACCCGCGCAGAAGTTTGTCCCATTCCCTTTGATCACAGCCAAGCGCGGGTAGGGCGCAGAGGTGATTGCCGAATAGATCGCCTCGGCCATGTCCAGAGACAAAGCGTTTGAGGCCTTCGGCCGGTTAAGCGTCAGGGTCAGAACACCGTCATCCAGCGTGGTGGTGACAACGGACGCGGTCATACGGCGGCTTTCGTTTTCGGTGCGGTGTTCAATGCCCCCAAGACTGCTTCAGTGTCGGCCCCCAAGGTCGGTGAGGTCTTGCCAATTGGATTGGGTGCCCCATCAAAGATTAGTGGCGATCCAAATGTTTTGGTTTCCACACCATTGGGCAAGGTCAGATCTTGAACATAGCCCATATGTGCCACTTGGGGGTCTGCCAATGCTTGGGAATATGTATTGATGGGGCTTGATGGCACCCCTGCCGCCGCAAAAGCATCGAGCCAATATTGGGTGGGCTGGGTTGCAAAAATCTTCTCTAAGATGACCAATAGTTCCTGCTGGTTGGCCGCTCTTTGGGTCGGGTTTGCAAAGCGGTCTTCATTGACAAGATCCTGCCGCCCGACAACGTCACAGACCGAAGCCCATAGTTTGTTGTTGCCTGCTGCCATCCCGAAATAGCCGTCCTGTGCCTTGAATGCCTGATAGGGCGCGTTGCGTGGGTGGGCAGACCCCAATTTGCGTGGGTCTTTTCCGGTGCCAAAATATTCGCTGGTTTGTAGCGCGCCAATCGCAAGGGTTGCACCCAGCATTGCAACATCAATATGCGTTCCCTGACCTGTTTCCTTTGCGCTGTGTAGCGCGGACACAAGACCATATGCGCCGTATAATCCGGATACGAAATCACACAAGGGAACGCCGCATTTCACAGGTGCCCCGCCTGGTTCGCCTGTGACGCTCATGACGCCAGCCATTGCCTGCATCGTCAAGTCAAATCCCCCTTCACGCGAACGTGGGCCGGATTGGCCGAATGCTGAGATAGAGCAGTATATCAGCTGTGGTTTCAATTCGGACATCTCTTTGTATCCGATCCCGTTGCGATCCATCACGCCGGGGCGGAAGTTTTCGATCACGGCATCCGCAGACAGAATTAGATCGCGCGCGGCTTGCACGCCTTCATCTGACTTCAGATCAAGCACAACAGATTTCTTCCCGCGATTGATCGACGCAAAGTTCTGAGAATACCCGTCTGAAATCGGGGGCCATGTCCGCATCGCGTCACCCTGAGCACGCTCAACCTTGATCAGATCGGCTCCCATGTCTGCCAGCAGCATCCCACAAAACGGCCCAGCGGCCACCTCACAAAATTCAATAATTTTAATATCTTGAAGAGGTCGCATATTTTGTCCTTTTGACATTACATCGCTAGACGCTGGCCAAGGCTGACCAGCATAAAAACGGTTGGGATTCACTTTTAAGGAGGCGAAATTGCCCGCGTAGAATTTTGATAACGGGCTCGGCAAGGCCGGCCCAAATTTGCTGATGGTTATTTAGCTGGGTCCCCGGAGAACGATAATGGCTTTGCCCGCAGCCGCGTAACACAGGCGGATGGTTACCCAGTTTCTTAAATACCCTGAACGCTTTGATAGCAGATTTACCTAAAATTGACTCCTATAATGCTGAGGGCCATGTTTTGATAATATAGGCGCAGACGGCTATGTCAATTAATTTTCTGTATTATGATTTTCGGTTCCACAATGTGGAAAGCGGCGCTTTGAGACAGATATGATGCACCAGATATGTCCGACCACACGGACGCCACATGGAACGGACCCATGGCTTGCATCTTTCAAAGAATGGCAGCGTCTTTTCACTTAAAGGCTGTCACAAGCTTTTGTTCGGTTCAAAGCTGTGGGGTTTTTTCACATCTCGGGTTGATCTAATGCGTCCCAGACCGAGCCGGTGCAGCCCATGCTTGCGGAAATTTTCTCAGCGTATCCGATCAATTGTGGCGCGACGTCTTTAAGCTGTTTTTCAGAAACACGGCTTGCAGGTGCTGACAGGCCTATGGCACTGACGACACGCCCCAACGCACAGGATATAGGTGCACTTACCCCTATCACATCCTTACGCCATTCGCCTCGGTTCACGGCATATCTTTGCGTGCGGATTGTGCTGGCATGCGTCAAGAAAGCTTCTGGCTGCACAATTGTCTTGTTCGTGTGGGCGGACGCGCCAGCCATGACATTGTAAATGACATCATTAGTTTGATAGGCTAGCATCGCCTTTCCTGTTGCTGTGCAATAGGCAGGCGCGCGGCCGCCTAGGTGCGTGTAAGCTCGGACCGGTTCACGGCTTTCAATCTTGTCAATGTAGAGCACTTGGTTATCGAACAGCTCTGACAAATGAACCGTTTCGCCAGTTGCTTCAGCAAGCATCTGCATATATGGCCGCGCGACGTCACGCACGCTAACGCGAGAGATCACCTGACTTCCCAGCTCCCACACCTTCAGGGATGCGGTGTAAAGAGTGTCATTGGGTTTACGGACATAGCCCAACGTTATGAGCGTTTGCAGTAGGCGATGGACGTTGCTTTTACCGAGGTCAGCCTCATTGGCCAACTCTGTGATCCCCATGGGCGTGTTGTTTTTCGAAAGAATTTCGAGAAGGCTGAACGCTTTTACAACTGCTTTATCCACGAGTTCTTTCCACGGGTTCTTTCCACAAATTATTGGCTTCTAAGTAGGCGGTAGTTCACAAATTTGTCAATCTTCAAGATATGGGGCGCCCGCAAAACCATTGTGTGCTTATTGTAGGGCGTGGCGTGCCGGTTGTTATGGGAGCTCAAATTCTTGCGGTCAAATCAAAGATGGCTAAGAATCCGGAGGCGGCTGACGCTGAAAAGCACGAGCTATGTTGCGCCCAACTGACGGAGTGCAGTTTCAACCGCAGCAGCGGCGTTCAATGCCAAAGCATCTTGGTGCCGCGGCGCGATGATCTGAAGCCCGAATGGCATGCCCTTATGATCGCGGCCTGCCGGGATGGAAACAATGGGGCAGCCCATCAACGACAAAGCCCAAGTTAATGCATACCAGGCCACATAATCCTCAACGGCTTTGCCATTGATTTCGGAGGGGAAGGTGGCCTCGATGGGAAAGGGAGACACGGCAGTGGACGGGCAAATCAGGATGTCATGCGTATCAAAGAGCTTTTGAAACGCCTTAAAGATTGCCGTGTGGGCCGCGCTGGTCTTTGCGGTTTGTGCAAACGTCAAAGTCTCTGCGAGGGCGAGGTTGTGGCGAACGTTATCGCCCAGCTTGTCACGGTCTATATCGGCCAGAGCATGGGCTCTGGCATAGACATCCATGACGCGAATAGCTTTGAAAATCTCGGGTGCCGCTGACAAATCCGGTTCGATTGTCTGTGTTTGTGCGAACTCTGGCATAAGGGTCGACACCAGCGTATCGAAGGTATCGCGAATTCCGGTCTCAACTGTGGCCAAGCCAAGATCGGCCGAGACACCAACCTTGAGGCCCCCCAGTGCGACGGGCGACAGCGTTGTTGGTGTCGACAAAGGTGCGGCGCGTGGATCGCCCGAGGCATAGCCTTCGATGGCTGCCATACACAACGCCGCATCAGCAACCGAACGCGCCATGGGACCTTCTGTCCAAAGCGGAGAATGCCCGATGGCCATATCCACAGTAGGGACGCGCCCCGGTGTAGGGCGTATCCCAACGATGCCACAAAAAGACGCAGGAATGCGCAGGCTGCCCCCGAAGTCCGATCCAATCGCAAGCGGTGCCATGCCGCAGGCCACCGCCACAGCCGACCCTCCCGACGAGCCGCCACTGGTGAGCGCTGTATTGTGGGGGTTGCGTGTGGCACCGAACACTTTGTTAAAAGTACTCGCGCCGGCACCGAATTCAGGGGTGTTGGTTTTTCCCAATATGATTGCCCCTGCATCGCGCAACCGCTTGATGACCGCAGCATCGAATTCGGGGATATAATCTTTGTAGTGGAGCGACCCGTAGGTTGTGGTGAGACCCTTTGTTTCGATCAAATCCTTAATCAAAACCGGCAAGCCAAAAAGTGGCGGAAGCTCGGGCAGGGCAGGGTGCGCTTTGTCCATGTCATCGGCCTGTTGCCGCGCAGTCTCATAACAGGTTGTGACGACTGCATTCACCTCGGGGTTGCGGACTTCGATCCGCGTGATGCAGCTTTCTAATAATGCGGAAACGCTCAAAGAGCCTTCTTTGATCCGACGGCGTGCATCGACAGCAGATAGATCACATGGGTGTGTCATTGATTTCCTCACGCCGCGGGGCAAGCCGCAGTTGTCATTTAATGCATGTTTCGAGAAGGGTGTTTGGAAGCGGCCGGCGGCCCGAATTAGCTGCCCAAGTATTCCAAAGGCAAACTATGTTCGGGCCGCCGGACTGTGGTCATCTAAACCACAAGATTGTCGACGGCATGAAGGCGATTGCAAAGCAGATCAAGATCAATGCAACGAAGGCTGGAATGGCGCGCACAGCGATCCGCATGAAGGGTTCGCCACTCACCGCCGAGGCGGCAAATAGGTTGATCCCCACGGGCGGCGTAATGAAACCAACCGACAGCGTAGACACAACAAAAACGCCAAAGTGCACCGGATCAAATCCAAGCTGCTGACCAATCGGGTAGAGGATTGGCATGATCACCAGAATAGCTGCAATAGGCTCTAACAAGCAGCCGATGACCAACAGCATGAGGACAATCAAAGCCACTGAGACAATAAAGCTCACCTCGAAAGAGGTGAAAACTTCTACGATTGTGCTGGGCACGCGCAGGATCGCAAGAACTTCGGCGAAGAGGATCGAGAAGGCGATGATCGGTGCCAAGATACCGGTGGTGCGTGACGCGGCTGTGAAGATATCGCCAATCTCGCTGAACTTGATTTCCCGCGCCAGGAAAAGCTCGACCAAGAACACATATCCAACCGCAACTGCTGCCGCCTCGGTGGGCGTGAAGAACCCCCCATAGATGCCGCCCAAAATGACCACAGGCGCGCCAAAGCCGTAGCGGGCTTGCCACAGTGCCTTAAGCGCGGTGGCGCCGGAAAAGGCAGTGCGTTCGCTCGCGCCCCAAATGCCAAATCGGCACACAAGATAGTTCGCGACGCAAAGGCCAAAGGCAATCATAAACCCGGGCAGAATGCCCGCGACAAACAGATCCCCAACAGAGGTCGCCGTTGCGATACCGTAGATGATGAAGATCAGGCTGGGCGGAACAATAACGCCCAAAATCCCACCAGAAGCCGCAAGAGAGGCCGCATAGCTTGGATCATATCCTTTGCGTTTCAATGCGGGCACCATGATCTTGCCGATTGTGGCAGTGTCCGCCGAGCTGGAGCCGCTGGTTCCGGCAAAAAAGAAACAGCCAAAAATGGTGGCCATGCCCAATCCGCCACGCAACCACCCTACAAGGGCTTCGCCCAAGTTAATCAAATCTCGTGCGATACGCCCGCGCGAAATCACTTCGCCGGCCAGAATAAACAAAGGCATCGCAAGCAACGCCCAGCTGTCGAGGCTGGCAAAAAGGGTCGTGCTGAGGCTGCTAAGGGAATAGGCACCGGTCAGCCCTATCAAGGACAAAGAGCCAACGGCAAGCACGACAAAAAGAGGCAAACCGATGACCAGATGAATGACCATGAGCGAGATAACAATCCCTGCGATTTGTGAATTATCCATGGTTATATTCCTCCGTGGCCAGCGGCTTGTGGGGCCAATGGGCTAAATTGATCCGGTGCAAATCTGCGGCCCAAACGTTGGCATATGCGGATGATCATAAGGCCCCATCCGAGCGGCAGCGCCAATTGTGCCCAAGACAGGTTTACCGGCAGAGCATGCATGCGGATATTTGCCATCTGTTGAATTTGCATCAGTTGGATGGAATAGAAAATGACGGCTATAGACACCGCAACACAGAGCAGATCGATATAGGTTTCGAGGATATTTCGCGCCTTTGTTCCCAGCCGGTTGGGGATCAGATCAATGCGGATATGTTCATCATGACGAAAGGCTTCGGCGGCTGCGAAATAGGCAAAATAGACGAATGCATAGCGCGCGGTCATCTCGCCCCACGTTGTCGAATGCGCAAAAAAGTAACGCATTGCAACTTCACTGATAATGATCAGGAAAAAGTACGCGTAGGCGAGAATGATGAACCATCTAATGAAAGGCCCATCAAAAAATCGCAGTACGCTCCATAACTTGGAATTCATATTGTCATCTTCTTTTCTGGATGAAGCACCCGGAAAAACCGGGTGCCTGCTGTATTTGGTTAAGCTTGCAGCTCAAGGATTTTATCAAAGGATTCACGGCCAAAGGCATCTTTCAGGCCGTCATATTCGCTGCGCTGGTGGCCCATTGCTTCGATCCAGACATCTTTTTCGCTTTTCTGAAGTTGGGTAACTTCGATGCCGGAATCCTGCCACAGCTTAATCATTGCATCATTGGCTTTCAGCTGCTCTGCGCGCTGGAAGGTATAGCTTTCGCGGCCTGCGCGCATGATGGCTTCCTGAATGTTGACTGGCAAACCGTCAAACCAACGCTTGCTCAGCGTGGTGATGTGGCAGTTGAAGTTCAATTCATACAGTGTCGCGCTTGCGAGTGTTTCGTGGATTTTTGTCGCCGTGAGCGGGCCAAGTCCCACGCTCAATGCGTCAGCTGCACCTTGTTGCATGGCTTGGTAGGCTTCGCCCCACGCGATGGACACTGGGCTGGCAGAGGTCAGCTTGAACATCACATCTTCCACGCGCGTGCCGTTGGTCCGTACTTTCAGGCCGGACAGATCGTCGGGTGTTTTGATGACACGGTCTACCTTTTTGCTGACACCAAGCACGCGGAAACCTGCGTTGGCCCACATGCCGGGCACGACCTGGAAGCCGTTTGACGCGGGCAGGGACAGGAACGCGGAATCGCGGAAGCCTTCCTTTTGGATCGTGTCTTCGAACTGTGCGTTGGAGGCAAAGAGATACGGGAAATCCAAAATATTATAGACTTCGGAATAGTTCACAAAATTCCCGGTGGAAAGTTGGCAGCCCTGAATGGCACCTGTCAGCACTTTTTGCGGCAATACGTTTTGGCCGCCCAAGCTGCCTGCCTCGTGAATATCAACGAACAATTCGCCCTCGGAATATTCTTCGGCGGCCGCCTTAAACTGGGCCAAGCCGGTGATCATGTATTCTTCAGTGGCGGCACCAAATGTATGCCCGAAGGTCAATGTGTGCTTTGCTGCGGCTGATGCCCGTGTGATCAGTGCAGGTGACGCAACCGCAAGCGTTCCGGCGGCTGTGGTGTGTTTTAGAAATTTCCGTCTTGTGAAGTTGATAGCAGTCATTGCAAGACCCCCTGTTTTGATTTTTTTGCCGCGATCGTATCAACGAGAGCGGCGGTTTACGACTCAAAGCCTTTACTAGGCTCGATGTGTTGTCAAATATTTTAGAAGCGCATTCTGTATTTCAGAACACTTGCGTGACCCTGCTGGCTTTTACTGAAATTAGCGCAAATTTTTTGCACAAATGATCCAGGTTGCAGCACAGATCAGCAGAGTTGATACGCGGTGGGCCCTCCTCTTTTCGTTGAAATTGTTAGGGCGGGACGATTTGTTGAAACGGTAAATCGAGCCGGTTGATTGGGTGTGCAGATCCTTGTTATCGGCACTACACCGCGCGCGCGATGCACAAGAGACCGGCGAGAAAAACCAGACCCAAGGCAAACCGCTCGACCAATTTTGCATTCAGGTGGTTGTGCAAATACTCCCCTAAATATCCGCCAATCAGCGCAGGCACCAAGAGGACAATGGCCAACAAAAATGAATCCAACCGGATTTGTCCGCTCAGAAATGCAGTGGTGAGCGAAACACATGCAAGAAGCGAAAACGTAGAAATGAGCATCGCGCGGCGCTGCCTTATCGTCATCTCTGTTTGGCCCATAAAAAAGATCGTTATGGGCGGTCCGGGCATGCCGACGCTGCTGCTCATTACGCCAGCCAACATGCCACAGGCAACATTCGCCGGCGCCGTAGCGCGGATTTTTATCACTCCCGGAAAAAAGCCGAGAATACTGGCGGCCGCAATCACGCAAAAACCCATGATTAGCAAAATAATGTCCGGATTTGCATAGGTCAGCACGAAAACCCCAAGAGGCGCTGTCAGGATGCCACCAAGTGCCAGTTGCCGCAAAAGGGGCCAGTCCAATTCGGCCTTGAACTCAAATGCGGCGGGCACGCCGAGGAAGACTTGGAGCCACAAAATAACAATCACCAATTGCTGTGGCGATAACAGCAACGACAACAAGGGCGCACCGATCAGTGCAAAGCCAAATCCGGTCAGCCGCCGTGCGGCAGAGGCAATCATAACCACAAGACCTGCGGCCATGATTACACTTATAGGGAGGGACAACAGCACCGGGCTCTACCCTGCCGCTTCTGTCTCGTGGGCAAAGGATGTCTCGTCCTCCTGCGGTGTCCGTTTGCTTCTACCTGAAAGATGCAGCGGCGCTTGTCGTTCGCGGTTTACCTCTACGCGGAAAACATCGTGGCGGTTGTAATAACCCGCCATATCGTGGTGCTGCTTCAACTCGGTCAGCATCGGAATGTCCACATCGGCAATCACCAGCCCTTCGGTGCCGCACAATGTGCCGCCCAAGGCGGCACCATCGGGGGCCACAATCATCGACGCTGCGTCAACACATTGACGCAGCATCGCCTCCGCTGCGGAATCTCCGTCGCAGATGGCTTGAATGCCAGCATCATCAAGTGCTGCGGAGGACACTACTGTGAACGTCTTGGCCTCAAAGCTATGTGCTGCGGCGCGCACGCGAATAGCTTCGGACAGATCGTAGGGCGCGCCACCGGCGGGGTCGCGGAAGGGCCAAATGGACGGGTAGGAGGCACAGTGGATCTGTTCGCCCTGTGCCATCAAGGCATAGCGCGCCAGCGGGTTGCCGTTCTCGCCGCAAATCAGGCCGCCAACACGGCCAAAGGGCAGCTCTTTGACGGTCAGCCCATTGCCGTCGCCGCGGCTCCAGACCAGCTTTTCGTAAAAGGTCGGCACCAGCTTGCGGTGATGAATGCGAATTTCACCTTCTGCATCAATCAAGATTGCACTGTTCCAAAGGCACCCCTCGGAATAGCTGGCCCGTTCTGAGAAACCCAGCCAGACAGCAATCCGCGCATTGCGCGCAGCATCGCGGATACGTGCAATTTCGGGACCATCAATGCGCAAAGAAGCGGCTGCAAAGCGCGCGAATTTTGCGTGGGCATCAATCGGGCGCAGGTATGCGTGCCAGATTGGAAAACCGGGCAGAAAGCTCTCTGGGAAGGCGACAAGATCGGCGCCATCTTTGCTGGCAAGAGCAATGTAGCGGAGCGTTTTTTGTACACCCGCTTCCACATCAAAGAAGGTTGATGCGAGATGGACAGCGGCAAGACGAGTGCTCATGAAGAGTAATCCTATAGTTCAGTCAAAAATAAAAAGGTTAGGCGGTCGCTAGGGCTTTGCGACGTCGGCTAAAGATCAGCCAGCCTGTCAAAGCCACAGAGGGGATCAACCCGATCACAAGCCAGTCGGTCGCCGCATAGCTCAACAGCATCACAGGCCCCGCGATGAAGAACAGGCCGCGCATATTCGGGGTTAAGGTCCGCGCTAATGCGCCATAGAGCGCACCTGCACCAAGAATGCTGGCGGCGAGGAAGGCCAGAATGGCCACCCAGCCGTTCAAGGTGAGCGACGCGGGGTCGAGCAAGCTGGGAAAGGAGACGAAAATGAAAGGCAGCAACAGGGCCATAGCGCCAAGCCGCCCTGCCTCAAACGCGGTTGCCAGAAAGCCGGCGTTAGCAATGCGTGCGCCCACCAAAACGCCAACCGCCACAGGGGGTGTGAGGGCGGAAAAGATTGCAAAGTAGAACCCGAACATATTGGCGGCCATTGGTGTGAGACCCGCGTCAATCAGGCTGGGCACAACGATGATCGCAATAAGCGCGTAGGCTGCGGGGGTAGGCAGGCCCATGCCGACGATCATGCTGACAGCCATGCCGATCAATAGCGTTACCAAGAGGTTTCCAGCACCCAGATCCGCGATCAACGCACCAGCGCTCACCCCAAGGCCGGTGCTGGTGAGTGTTTGCACAACCAACCCAATCGCGGCCAAGACGACCGCCAATTGCGATGCTGTATCTAGACCCACGCGCAGGCCATCGCGGAAACTCATCCAGGTCGGGCGCAGCAGTGCGGGCCGAAAAATGGATAGGCCCACAGCCGTGGCAGAGCCCCAAAAGCCAGCCATAGAGGGGGAAAACCGCAGCATCAGCAAGGCGATGAGAACTACAAAGGACGCGATGAAGGCAGGGGCAATCCACAAAATCCGCGAAACATCGACCTGTTGTTTGAGGTCGGACAGGCCTTTGTGGCCACCGATCATCGCGTAAAGACTGGCCAGAATGGCAAACATATAAAGCAGCCCGGGGATCAACCCTGCCAGCACAACATCAAAATAGGACACCCCAAGGATAACGGCCATCATAAAGGCCCCCAGCCCCATGATAGGCGGCAAAAGCTGACTGCCTGTGGAGGCCATGATTTCAATTGCGGCGGCTTGTTCGCTAGAAAATTTGCTCTTTTTCATCGCGGGGATTGTCATCACGCCGGATAAGGCAATGTTGCTGACGGCTTGCCCCGTGACCATGCCGATAAAGGTGCTGGCCAACACTGCACTATATGCCATCCCGCCGCGCAAGCGGTTGCCAATCAAGGCGCCGATTTCGCCAAATATTTCGATCACGCCTACAGCGTGCAAAATGCCCCCGTAGATCAACAGCATGAAAATCATATCCGCGGACAAGGGCGCGTATGACATAACACCGCGCGGCCCACCGATGCCTGCAAGGAAGCTGACAGAAACGTTGAACGGCTGCATGCGGGCCTGCAGCGCATCCGGCAATACGTCTCCCCACAGCATATAGGCGGTCATCGTCAGGCAGATGACGGCGATTGCGGCACCCCATTGACGCCAAACCGCCAACAGCACAGAGGCGATCATCACCAACCCCATGTTCAGCGCAGTTGCTGAAACAAAAGGCTGCGTGATCTCAAGCGTTTCGGCGTTCACAAACAGATAGGCTCCGGCGCTGCCCGCTCCGAAAAAGATGAGAACCCCTGAAATTTGATCTATCAAACGGGCCAAACGGGTTTCACGCTCAGCCGCACGAGAGATCAATCTGATTGCAGCATAGATCAAGACAACTGTCGTAAAGACGCTGTAGTGCTGCATCGCGCCAAAGGTGTTGGTCCAGACCGACACCGAGATGTAGGCCAAAAGGCCCAGCCCAACCAAGAGCGACAAACGTTGTAACATCGTATTTTCAGGTACAGGCATTTGCCGCTCTCCCGTTTCTGGCGTGGCGTTATTCGGAGACAAGACCGAATTCACGGTAGGCGCGCATCGCGCCCGGGTGGATCAGGTCAGGATTGGTGCGGACGATCTCCGAGATTGTTTCCGGCTCCCAGATTTTCGCGATCGCACTGTATTCGCCAATCACGGGGCCTGATTGCAACCAAAGCTTGGTGAACTCATAAGCGGTCTCTTCGGGAAAACTTGCATGCGCAGAAATCAACGCGACATTCCCAAAGCTGGTGACCTTTTCGGTTTGGCCTGTGAATGTTCCGGCCTCTACGGTCTGAATCTTAAACGGCGCGCCGGTCGCGTCGATGTATTCCTGGATTTTCGCCGGATCTACATCCACATAGTGAAAGGGGCGGCCAGAGCTTTCCAGCGTCTTGAACGGACCGGCCTCAAGCGTGTAGCTGAAATCGAAATTGGAATGCGCGGCTAAGGTCCCGATATCGGAACGACCATCAATCATCGCGTCGATATTCTGGCTTGGCCCAAGCGCGTCAAAGGATGCCAAGCCGGATGAAATACCCCAAGCGTCAAGCATCATCTTTTGGTGCATGCCCCATTCATTCTGGGTCAACAAACCAACGCCAACACGCTTGTCTTCAAAATCCTCGACGCTTTTGATCTCATCATCAAAAGTCACAAAGAGGTTGGTGGTGTTGCTGAGCGCGCCGATGATTTTAAAGTCGCTCGCGGCCTCCATCGGTTGCGGAAAGAACGGTGCCACGCCATTCACAGCGGCCCATTCAACGACCATTCCGGAGCCAATCAAAGTGTTTTCCCAAAGGTCGGGTTGCGAGGCAAGGTAACGGACGTTGTAAGTGAATCCGGGGGTTTCGACGGCCTTGGGCGCGACCTTGTCCGTGAAATCACTTGCGTAGTTTTGCATCGTGGCAATCGCCAAATAGGGGCCGGATCCTGAAGGCGACATGAGCAAATCAATCTCGACGGGATCCGCAGAGGCCGATGTCGTCACGCCGAGAGTGAGAGCTACGGCAGAGGCTGCGAACTTGTATTTGGGCTGGAACATGGGAGGTCGTCCTTTGGCTGTCTACGTTTTGAGAAACATATGACTGGCGTATGAACAGGAAAAGCATATACTTTCTGTTTAATGTATAGGAGAAAACTATGGATGTGAATCTGCGCGCCCTTCGCTACTTTGTCATGACAGCAGAAACAGGCACGATTTCCGAAGCTGCGCTGAAGTTGAATATTTCCCAACCCAGCGTTTCTGCCGCGATTCAAAAACTTGAGGAAATACACGGTGTGCAGCTGTTTATTCGCGTGCCGACAAAGGGCATTCGTCTAACACCGGACGGGATGCGTTTTCTGGAGCGGGCGCGGTTGTTACTCGCGCAATCTGATGAATTCCAGCACGATGTAAGTGCGATTTCGCAATCTCTGTCAGGCGAGATCACAATAGGTTCCTTCGTGAACCTCACCCCGGCGATTACCGCCGAACTTGTTGGTGCGTTTCACGCTAAGTATCCGGCAATAAATGTGAATATTAAGGATTTGGATCAATTCGATATTTTGCGCGAACTCGACACGGGGCAAATCGAACTTGCGGTCACATTTGATCTTGCTCTGCAAACGGGGTTTAGCTCTTCGGTCGTGGCGGCCTTGCATCCGCGTGCGGTCCTGCCACCAGAGGACCCGCTGGCCAATGACGCCCGCGTATCCATTCATGACGTCGCACAGCGCCCCTTTATTTTGATGGATCTACCACACACGCGTGACTATTTCTTTGGGCTTTTGACGGATCAAAAAATCGTGCCGAGCGTGGCATTCCGCTGCAAATCTTTTGAAGCTGTGCGCGCGTTTGTTGCGAGCGGCCTTGGCGTTTCGCTTTTGAATATCCAGCCCAGAACGGATCAAACATATATTGGGCGCCCCGTTGTTATGCGGCCGATCATTGAACCGCTGCGCCCGCTCAAAGTCACAATATTGAAAAACAACCGGCTGCGAATGCGGCCGGCGTTGAATCTGTTTGTAGACTTCGCAACCTCTCTCATTCCCGCATTGGCTGATCCGCTATAAATAGCGATTAGAGGCGGGCCGGCAAAATGCAGGCCCGCCCTTCGCCTTAAGAGCGGGGAATATCCACAAAGCCATCCAGTGCTTGGACCGCGCTCAGCCACCCATTGATGTTGGGGAAGGGGGCGAGATCCAATTCGCCTTCATTGGCAACGGCGATGTAAGAGTAACAGGCAACATCTGCCAATGTTGCGCGTGCGCCCACCAGCCAGGTGCGGTTGTTCAAATGCTCCTCAATGAGCTTGAAGAGCTTCGCACTCCTTACCTCGGCCGCTTCATAGTCTCCGGCCATTTTAAACAACTTGATCAGGCGTGCCATGTTGGGGCCACGAAACATTTCACCGGCTGCAATCGCGAACCATTCGTGCACTTGCGCCTTCAGTACGGGATCGCTGGGCATCCAGCCTTGCTCTGGGGCGTAGGTCTGTTCCAGATACTGAATGATTGCGATTGAATCGCGCACCTTCACATCACCATCGACCAATGTGGGCACTTGGCCCAAGGGATTGATAGCCAAATATTCAGAGCCCTGACGCTGTCCTTCCATTTCCATGACGGCAATGGTGCCAATCTCAATCCCCATTAATGACGCGGCGAGGCGCACACGATGGCAGTGCCCGGATTTCGGGACATCATAAAGTTGGATTGGCATCTTTTTGTTCCTTTTGATTGGTGTTTTGAGGCCTGAAGGCAGGTCTTGATACCCGAGCGGGGAATACCCCGATCAGTTGGCCATGCCTTTCTATATGTGTCGGGCTTGAGCGACCTGCTCCCAAATGTGCTGAACGCTAAGGCGCGGAAAACAGGGGCAAAACTCAGTTCCCTACTGATCGGCTGCGTTATTGGTGAAGTAAGGCAGCAAACCTGTATCAGGGTGGCAGTTTATGTATTCGAACCTCACGTCCTCGTTCAAAACATAAATCTCGTGGTATGTGAGAAGCTGCAAATTTTCCTGATACTTCTTACGCTCCGCAAGGGCGCGGGTGTAAATTGCCAAATGCGTAGGGTGGTCATGTGCCCATCGCTCCAAATGGCCGTAGGTCAGGAAAATTCCCAGAGAATAAGCTTCTTTTTGAGCGCTCCCATCGGCCTCGAGGCAGGTCACTTGGCGCAGGCTGCAACACCCCGTGTCCACGGGGTTTTCGCGCAAATACGCCATGCCCTTATCCAGCTTGGGTTTTAGGTTGGTTTCATAGCTTTCCAGTTGTTCTTCACCACAATTGGCCCACGTCACACCGGAGCGAATAACGCAAAGCTGGCTTGGAATGTCTGAGACTTTGATGTGCTTTCCCAGCGTCTCTCTCGCCGGGTTATATTGCAGCTCAACATTTTGCTTCGGGCTAAAATCATCATGGGCCGATGCCGAAAAACGATCCCGTGCAGCACCCCAATACCCACTCTCGGACATTGGTTCAATTTTGCTCATCGGGCAGGCAGAGACGCCGCGCAGGTATTCTTGAAACAGGTTTGTTTCCCGATAGGGAGGGGGCACGGAAAAGCTTTCGAACCACAATCCGTGGTCGAGGGCCTCGGGATCCCGTGCGGCCCACCACAGATTGAATTTTTCCGACCATGCCGTGTATCCATCCTCGCCCAGCCAATAGCAAACTGCCATTGCTGTGCTGTAGCCCTGATCGTCCACAAAATCAGCGATGTCGTGGTGCTGGGGCAAGCCCACGTTCGAGAACACATCCTGTAGATAAATGAGAAAAGCCTCGAGGTTTTCTTTAGAGCTCTTTTTGCTCTGAAACCCCAAGGTCGCAACGCGTATTGTCGCAACGCCTTCTGGAACGCGGGACGAATAGCGCTGAATCACAGGCGTATGGTTGGCTGGCTTTTTCATGGGGAAAGTGCGGGGCATGTCGAGCTGTGTCATTGGGCCTCTCATGGTAACTGCTTCCCACCTCACGTTAACCTGCTTCAGGTATAGAGAGAAGCATATAAATACTGTATATAGAATAGGAAAAACCTATTCATGCTTTTGTCGTGTTATGGCATCTGCGGGTGTCGCAGGTCTGATCCCCGGCGGTACTGCCAAGGCACCCATGGATGCCATTTATCACTCTGTTTTAATTTAAAAAATTTCTAAATCTGATCTATGAAACAAGGCCGTGGGCCAATTTAGACATTTAATATCTTCAGAAGGTCGACAGGTGATATTGACTAATTTGGAATGCTATTCCATAATGTAGAAAATATCAACCCCACTCACGTAGAGGATTTATAATGACACTGCTAGGATGTTTGTCAGCCTTCGCAATCATATTGGTTGTGGCGGTTTCTGTAGTTTCTGTCGGCATCTTGGTGTTGCTGTGAGGGGGCAGCCTCTCTTCTGTGCTGGGGCAATTGTACAGGCCAGCTATTTGAGTGCCGGCGGGAGCCGAACGGATGAATTTCAGGAAAATCTGAAGCTCAGAACGCCCCACGAAAATCATGTTCTGAGTGGGGATGCTGCGTTTTTATATTTCAACTGCCAGCCCGGTTTCGGGCTGCTCCCTCACTTTGAAAATAGTCAGGTCTAATCATGACAAAATACCGGCAAGCCGCGCACCTCATGCCGGGGGTGTTGATCTGTTTAATCGTAGCAACAGCAGCACGGTTTCTTTCAGATCACTACGCCGCGCCAACTATGCTGTTTGCTCTTCTTCTGGGGTTGAGCCTGCATTTTCTGGTGGACGATGAAAAAGTTGCGCCGGGAATAAGGTTCGCCGCGGCGGATCTGTTGAAATTGGGCGTTGCGCTATTGGGTCTCAGAATTACGTTGGCTGACATCGGCGATTTGGGGGTTCAAACCATTGGCCTCGTTATTGGTGGCGTCGCCTTTACCGTATCTATCGGGATCGCTATATCGTTTTTGTTTGGAAAGAACATCAAGTTTGGCGTTTTGTCCGGCGGCGCTGTTGGCATCTGCGGGGCTTCGGCGGCTTTAGCCATTTCAGCTGTGTTGCCCGCATCCGAGACAAGAGAGCGCGACACGGCTTTTATCGTGGTCGCGGTTACAACACTCTCTACAATTGCAATGATTGTCTATCCGATTTTGGGGCAGGCTTTGGGATTGGATGATCAGTACGTTGGCGTGCTTTTAGGGTTAACAATTCACGATGTTGCGCAGGTTGTCGGAGCAGGTTTTTCTGTTTCAGAAGAGGCGGGCAACACCGCAACTCTTATTAAATTATTTCGCGTATCACTTCTTGTTCCGATTATTATTATGATCTCATTCGGGTTTCGCCGCCAAGCAGAGCAAGGCAGCCGTAGTGGCGTCCCCTGGTTCGTCTATGGGTTCGCAATCGCGATTATGATCAACAGTCTGGGCGTTCTGCCCGAGCCGATCCGGGCGTTGCTCGCGGCAATCTCAACATGGCTGTTGGTGATAGGCATTGTCGGAATCGGAATGAAAACCTCACTAAAAAGCTTAGGTCACGTCGGGGGTGCCGCGCTCGTTATTGTTTGCCTAGAAACGGTCCTGCTTTTTGCAGTGGCGGCAGCCATCCTCGTACTTTCGCAATCAGATACGCCCGACATCTTATCGCTAGGAAATCTGCACACTGAAACAGGGGCCTGCGGAATGGAGATCAGTGACCTGGCTCATGCGGGCCTCGGACCGAGTGACTGAAATGTAAAAGAGTTTTTCAATCGTAACCAAAGAAAACCATCTGGGCGCGAACTGCGACCCACAAAATACTAGGAAAGAAACGTGACTAAACAGCCAAAACTAACAACTTCTTTCGGGGCACCTGTGCCAGACAACCAAAATATTATGACGGCAGGACCGCGCGGCCCTGCGCTGCTTCAGGACGTTTGGTTTCTCGAAAAAATGGCCCATTTCGACCGTGAAGTAATCCCCGAACGTCGTATGCACGCTAAGGGTTCAGCGGCCTATGGGACTTTTACGGTGACCCATGACATTACAAAATACACCCGTGCCAAGATTTTCTCGGAAGTTGGCAAGAAGACCGATATGTTCCTGCGGTTTTCAACGGTGGCTGGCGAGCGCGGCGCTGCTGACGCAGAACGCGATATTCGTGGTTTTGCGGTAAAATTCTACACCGAAGAAGGCAACTGGGATTTGGTTGGCAACAACACACCTGTTTTCTTCTTGCGCGATCCCATGAAGTTCCCCGATCTGAACCACGCGGTAAAACGTGATCCACGCACGAACATGCGCAGCGCCGACAACAACTGGGATTTCTGGACAAACCTGCCCGAAGCCTTGCACCAAGTCACGATCGTGATGTCAGACCGCGGCCTCCCCGCAACATACCGACACATGCACGGTTTCGGCAGCCACACCTTTAGCTTTATCAATGCCGACAATGAACGGTATTGGGTCAAGTTCCACTTTAAATCGCAGCAAGGCATCAAAAACCTGACCGATGCAGAAGCAGCACAAGTGGTTGCTGCGGATCGTGAGAGCCATCAGCGTGATCTATACGAAAGCATCGAGAACGGTGATTTTCCAAAGTGGACACTCTCTGTTCAAATCATGCCCGAGAAGGACGCAGGCAGCTATCACGTTAACCCATTTGATCTGACCAAAGTCTGGCCTCACGCAGATTATCCATTAATCGAAGTGGGCGAGATGGAATTGAACTGTAACCCTGAAAACTACCATGCCGAGGTTGAGCAATCCGCATTCGCACCATCCAACGTGGTGCCTGGGATCAGCTTCTCACCGGACAAAATGCTTCAAGGGCGTCTCTTTTCCTATGGCGACACGCAACGCCACCGTTTGGGTGTCAACCATGCCCAAATTCCTGTGAATGCACCACGTTGCCCTGTCCATTCATACCACCGTGATGGCGGAATGCGCATCGACGGCAATGCCGGATCCCGTATTGGGTACGAGCCAAACATGCACGGCGAATGGCAAGAGCAACCTGATTTTTCCGAACCACCTTTGACGGTTGAGGGTGCGGCAGATCATTGGAACCACCGTGAAGATGAGGACTATTACTCTCAACCGGGCAACCTGTTTCGGTTGATGTCTCCAGAGCAGCAGCAAGCTCTGTTCGAAAACACGGGCCGCAGCCTTGGCGATGCACGAATTGAAATCCAACACCGGCACCTCCGCAACTGCCATCGAGCAGATCCTGCCTACGCTCTCGGCGTTGCTAAAGCACTCGGCGTGGACATTGCGGATGTAAGCGATCTCTAAGGTAAGCTTTCTAAAACACTTCGCCTGCGTTGACATCTGTCGGCGCAGGCGAAACCTGATTGCGGAAAAGAACTTATTTCGAGGTACGTTCCACCTTGCAGCGCATGCCTGTAATTCTGTATTATCCGTTATTATGGAAAATACCGATGCAATACTATCTCTCCTCCCAACCAGACTAAAGGATGCCCGCCGCGCCAAGGGATTGTCTCTTGACGCTGTGGCTAAGCTGTCTGGCGTATCACGCAGTATGGTCAGCCAAATCGAACGCGGTGAATCTTCGCCAACAATTTCAACACTATGGAATTTAACGAAGGCGCTTCAGGTAGATTTCGCAGGGCTTCTGGAGGACGATCATGACAGCCGTGTGGAGGTCCTTCGCAGCGGGAATGTCCCTACAATCGAAAACCACGGAACGGGGTGTTCGATCCGTATCCTTTCGCCGCCAGAGGAAGCGGGGCGGCACGAGGTGTACGACCTGCAATTTAGCCAAGACGGTGTCTTGGCAAGTTTGCCTCATGCGCAAGGCGCGCGGGAGCATCTGACAGTCATTGAGGGGCAGCTCACCGTTTCTAGTGGTGATGCGGTTGAGCAATTGTCCACGGGCGATACAGCGCGTTACGCAGCAGATGTTCCGCATAAAATTAACGCTGATGGGCCCGCACGGGCGTTTTTGGTGGTGCATGGCGCATAAGAAAATCCGTCATCACGGAATACTATTCGATTTAACGTAATTCCGATATTGCGGAATCATTTCCATTATGACATCTTTCCGGAAACGGAGGGTGTTATGACGACCGCATTTCTAGATCACATCACAAATACGCTTGCCCAGATTGACGCAGAAGGGATGACCAAGCGCGAACGGCTCATTACGTCCCCGCAGTCGGGGAAAATCACAGCAAACGGCAAGCCCGTCATCAACCTATGCGCCAATAACTACCTTGGACTGGCGGATCACCCTGATCTGATCAACGCAGCCAGTGATGTTATGGGCACCAAGGGGTTTGGCATGGCCTCGGTCCGGTTCATTTGTGGCACACAAGACCTGCACCGTGAGTTGGAACAGCGCTTGGCACGTTTCCTGGACAAGGATGACGCCATCCTGTTTGCCGCATGTTTTGATGCAAACGGTGGTCTGTTTGAGCCGCTTTTGGGCCCCGAGGACGCGATCATTTCGGATGCGTTGAACCACGCCTCAATCATAGATGGCATTCGGTTGTGCAAAGCAAAACGATACCGCTATGCGAACTCTGACATGGCCGATCTTGAAGCGCAGCTGAAAGCGGCAAAAGCGGCAGGCGCGCGATTCATCATGATCGCGACGGATGGCGTGTTCAGCATGGATGGATATCTGGCCAACCTGCCAGAGATCACAAAACTGGCCGAAAAATACGGTGCACTCGTTATGGTCGATGATTGCCATTCCACGGGCTTTATGGGGCCGCAGGGCAAGGGCACGCCGGCGCATTTTGATGTGGATGTCGATATCCTGACAGGGACTCTTGGCAAGGCGCTTGGGGGCGCAATCGGTGGGTATATTGCGGGGCCTCAGCCTGTGATTGATCTATTGCGGCAACGTGCACGGCCTTACCTTTTCTCGAACTCCTTGCCGCCCTCCATTGTAGCCGCCGGGATTGAGGCCATTCGGTTGGTTGAACAAGGCGATGCCCTGCGCGCACAATTGTTTGAAAATGCCGCATATTGGCGTGCGGGGCTGACCAAACTGGGGTTCGATTTGTTGCCCGGCGAGCACCCGATCATTCCCGTCATGTTGGGCGAAGCCCAAGTGGCCCAAGACATGGCCGCACGCCTGTTTGACGAAGGCGTCTATGTCAGCGGCTTTTTCTTCCCTGTCGTTCCACGCGGCCAAACCCGTATTCGCACCCAGATGAACGCCTCCCTGACGCAAGATGACCTCGATCGCGCGCTGACCGCGTTCGAGATCGCAGGGAAGGCCGTTGGGGTGATCAAATGAGCAATGAAATGAAAGCATTGGTCAAAGCACATGCGTGCGAAGGGCTTTGGATGCAGACCGCTCCTGTGCCCGAAGTGGGGCCAGATGATGTGCTGATCCGCATCAATAAAACAGGCATTTGCGGCACTGATATCCACATCTGGAATTGGGATGAGTGGGCGCAAAAGACAGTCCCTGTCCCCCTAATTACAGGCCATGAATTTGCTGGCGAAATCGTTGAACTGGGCCGGAATGTAGAGGGCCTCGCCTTGGGTCAACGGTGTAGCGGCGAAGGACATTTGATTGGGAAACAGTCGCGCCAAAGCCGTGCGGGTAAGTTCCACCTAGACCCTGAAACACGTGGGATTGGCGTGAACGAGCAAGGCGCGTTTGCGCAATACCTGTGCCTGCCAGCGTTCAACGTGGTGCCTTTGCCCGACGACATAAGCGACGATATCGGCGCGATCCTCGATCCGTTGGGAAACGCTGTTCACACGGCGCTGTCCTTTGATCTGGTGGGGGAGGATGTGTTGACCACGGGTGCAGGCCCTATCGGGATCATGGCGGCGGCTGTCGCGCGCCACGCGGGTGCCCGCAATGTGGTGATCACCGATATCAATCAAGACCGGCTTGATCTGGCGGCGCGGGTTGCAGATGTCGTTCCGGTCAATGTGGCCAAGGATGATCTGGCGGATGTTCAGGCGCACCTAAAGATCACGCAAGGGTTTGATGTTGGATTGGAAATGTCGGGCAATCAGATCGCGCTTGATCAGATGGTCGAGGCGATGGTGATGGGCGGTCGCATCGCGCTGTTGGGAATTCCGCCAGGCAAAAGCCCCGTTGATTGGAGCCGGATCGTGTTCAAAGCAATCACGATAAAGGGCATCTACGGGCGTGAAATTTTCGAGACCTGGTACAAGATGATCGCCATGTTGCAAAATGGGTTAGATGTATCTGGCGTCATCACCCACCGGTTTGGAGTTCAGGATTACGCCAAAGGCTTCGCCGCTATGAAGTCGGGGCAATCGGGGAAGGTCGTAATGGATTGGGCTGCCCTCCAAATTTGAATGAGTTCAGGGGGTGCTCAAAACCACGCATCTTCCCCCTTTGCGCGGGTCACGCCCCCCAAATAACCTAGGGTCAGGACTCATAACCAATATATGACGGTTGCGGCGAGAGCGATTGTGGACAGGAAGACCTTGGTGCAGCGGTCATAGCGGGTTGCGACTCGCCTCCAGTCTTTGAGCCTGCCGAACATGATCT
>CANMPP010000010.1 GCA_947499735.1 uncultured Pelagimonas sp. | reverse complement strand
GCTTTGGTCCGGCAAGATTCAAAATGGCATTTTCAGAAGTCAGAGGTTCGGTTGCAGGCGACCGAAGCGGTCGCGGACGATCCTGATTAGTGAACAAAATATCGTAGAAACGACCTCGATTATCCGGCGGGGTGACTGGATCATAAGATGCGCCCATCGGGCACCGCCAAATCTGCAATGGCGGTTCAACGGGCCAAGGTGTGATCCTGCGGACAAATTCGGTGCGTGCACGGGCACATGGAACTGATGCTGGCCAGCCGCCAGAGAGGCACAGTAAAATTGCGCAGTCGATCTGGTAAGTTTGAGCCTGAACACGATTGGCAAGGCCTACGGACGAACCAAGAAGTGCAAGTACAGCGACAATTGAGTATTTTCGAAATGTGCGAAGCATGTGAAGCATCCTATCGAGTAGGGTGTAAGCAGCATGACTCCGTTAGTATATTATTGCAGCTCAAAACATACTATTGCTAAAATGCGCATAATGTATCTTATGTTAAATTATGGGAGTTCAGAACTTTTTGGGATCCTTTGGAAGTACATACCGCACCTCACCTCCAGAGTTTGAGCGAGCGTAAATAAATCGACATTTTTCTTGCATTAGTTGTATTGTGTCAACAATGTGGCTGTATTCTGAGCTACCCCCCCCGAAATTCGGACACTGACGTAAGCTGTGGATCAAAGAACAGCTACATCGCCACAGTTGTCGAACGTCAGACCCGTTTCACGATCTTGATAAAAGTAGACGGAAAAAAGACAGATCTTGTTGTACCCGCTTTGGCACGTCAAATGACTGAATAACCCAATCGGTTAAAACAGAGCCTCACTTGGGATCGGGGCACGGAATTGGCCTCGCATCAGAAATTCACAGTCGCGACCGATATCGACGTCTACTTCTGCGATCCAAGCAGCCCATGGCAGCGGGGAACTAATGAAAACACCAATGGCCTCTTGCGGCAATACTTTCCAAAGGGATCCTGCCTTTCAAACTACTCGCAGGAACAATTAGACAAGGTCGCAAAACACCTGAACAACCGACCACGAAAAACCTTGGGCTTCTTGTCGCCAGCACGTAGATTATAGCAAGTGTTGCAGTGACCGGCTGAATCCATCGCGTTCAAAAGTAGAATTTTCTCAGCAAGATATCTGAGGAGATTTACGATGAAGAACGGACAATTTGGCGAGGCGCCGACCATGGTGGTGGTGAGTAGGCTGAAGGTGGGACGTCGATCACTCGGGGTGGTTTTTACATCGTTTGCCGTAAGGAACTTCTCGTGAAGGAGTCGTTCGCACAGCACAGAGGACACCTACTTGGAAAATCGTGATTGAATAATCGGGTCATGGCGTACAAAAGTTGTTGCCTTCTATGGGCCGCCCGAGTCGAACGGCCCAGATACTTACATTTCGATCGCCTCTGCTAGGGCAGCCAATTGTTCCCTAAATTCCGTCAGGTACGAGTTCATCATTATCGGTATGAAAACACTCACTTTTATCTGCTAAAAGGTATCCAGAAAGCCGAGGGGATTCCTATAATCAAAACTGAATTGATATGGCGTTGGTCACGGGACGTGCGGCGTAGGCTGAGATAGCTATCTTTGAGTACATCTGTGGTTTCCATATTCCGCGCCGTGGACACTCAACACTAGGCTGGAGAAGCCCGGTCGAATTCGAACGAATGATAGTTTAAACGAGCACTAAGGGCGGGATAAATCTAGGGTGCTTGTGCGCTCTCAACCAACACTGAACCTTAAGGGTCAATGAACTCACAGCCCCGTTGATTGAGCACTTCGTCCACCCATGCCCCATCAAGCGTCCCGTTTTGTATCGCTGCAATTTGCTGCTCTTCAAGAGCTTGCTTCGATCTTGCCGCTTCCAAAACCTGCGCAATGTCTTCCTTTGGAACACATAGCACGCCATCCCCATCGCCAAGAACAAGGTCACCAGGACGGATAACCATGCCATCGATTGCCACGTCAACGTTGACCTCCCCAGGTCCATCTTTGTAGGGGCCACGATGCGTCACTCCAGCCGCAAACATAGGTGCCCCGCAGGCTCGAATTTCTTCAGCGTCCCTAATGGCACCATCAATGACAAAGCCAGCAACACCCTTTGCTTGAGCAAGATATGTCATGATCTCTCCCATGATGGCATTGGACAGATCGCTCCCCGCATCGATAACCAGGATATCGCCCTCTTCGGCCATATCGATGGCTTTATATACCATAAGGTTATCGCCAGGTCTGGTTCTGACAGTCAGTGCAGCACCCGCCATTTTCACCCCCTCGGCGTGAATGGGCCGAAGTCTATGTCCTGCTGCAGACATCCGGCTCATCGAGTCGGAAACAGTTGCAACGGGAAGTTCCGCAAAATTCTTAATCGTCAACGCATCTACTTTTGATGCGCGTGTGTGGACACGAAAACCGATCGTCATTTGATTTCTCCTATTGGGGCCAAGGAAATCCCGGACCTGTTAATGCAAAGTTCCGCGAGCCATTGGCTCCGCGCGCAAAGATCAATGATCTGCGCCAGATGCGCGTTGGGTTCGAAGGAACGTGTTTCTGAATGCTTCGGTGACGGCATCATTAATTGGCGTTGCGACACCCGCAGATTGAGCTTGCTCAACTGCCGCAGTGACTTCACTTAACCGTCTACCGCTATGATCCTGGCGCATTCAGCGTACTTCCAGATTCGGATTTCTCATCTTTGGACGAGCTTGTCGCCTTTGCGAAAGAAAACCCACGCGTTGTCACTTATCGATAAGCCAGATTTACTCTGCTTTCTTTTCATAACGGCCGCAGCGCTGGTGTACGTCATTGCCTTTGCAAACATTGGATTTTTCACGTCGACCTTCGTGATGGTGCCAGCACTTGCCTACGCGCTTGGGTACCGCAACATAAAAAGTGATGATTTTAACGGCGCTTGGCTTTTGCCTGATCATCTACGGCGTCTTTCGCCTTCTGCTTGGCATTCCGCTTCCCGGTGAAGCCATTCTAATCCTGCTTGGAACATAAATATGGACATTTTCGCAAATGTTCTCGCGGCTGCACCCGGACTTTTGGATCCAAGCGTTATTCTTGCCATGCTTGCAGGGACCGCCATTGGCATTGCCGTCGGAGCCCTACCTGGTCTTTCTGCCACAATGGGGATCGCCGTCCTGATCCCTCTCACGTTCAGCATGGAGCCTCTGGTGGCTCTTGGCATGATTGCCGGCATATACAACGGGGCTATGTTCGGTGGCTCCATACCTGCGATATTACTTCGGATACCTGGAACGCCTGCTGGGATTGCGACTGTGTTTGACGGCCACGAGATGGCAAAGAACGGACAAGCACGACTGGCTTTGGATGTCTCTCTCGCATCATCTTCTATCGGCAGTGCTGTCAGCGCCGTTGCGCTTCTGCTAATCGCGCCTCCTTTGGTGTTGATTGCGCTCAAATTCAGCCCTGCAAACTACTTCTGGCTGGCTGTGTTTGGCATGACGACAATCGCGATCCTGCTCGCAGGAAATCCGGCAAAAGGCATTCTATCGGCTTGCTTCGGCCTTTGTTTGGGCGTTGACGGCATCAGCGGTGCTGAGCGGTTTACTTTTGACACTCTGGAACTGCTTTCTGGCATCCATATTGTTGTCCTTCTGACAGGGCTTTACGCCATTCCGCCTGCCATTGATCTACTAATGGGAAAGAATACGATTGATGCCGGAAATATTGAACTTGGTGAAAAAACGGCTGGGTTTAAGTGGTTATCGCTCATTCCAACATGGATTAGGGCATCAGGTATTGGCTTAGTCGTCGGCATTATTCCTGCACTTGGCGGGAACATCGCAGCTCTGCTGGCATGGCAAGAAGAACGGCGCTGGTCCAAAAAACAAGACAACTGGGGAAAAGGTGAACCTGCAGGCCTCGCCGCCCCGGAATGTGCGAACAATGCGGATACCGCAGCGACACTTATCCCTGCGTTGACACTCGGTATTCCAGGCAATGCTGTTGCCGCGGTGGTTCTTGGTGCTTTGTTGGTCCATGGACTGCTACCAGGGCCAGAACTGTTTCGTGCAAATGCCGACATCACTTATGGTTTCATGCTGTCGATGCTTGTAACCGCTGGCATGATGTTTGTGATCGGCAAACTCGGTGCTCGGCTGTATGTAAACGTTCTGAGAATTCCAAACACCATTCTTGGTCCAATGATTTTAGCTTTAACGGTAATTGGCATTTACGCCATTCACAACAGTGTTTTTGAAGTTGCTCTTATGCTTTGTTTTGGGTTGATCGGCTTTGGCATGGAAAAGCTATCTATACCAACGGCTCCAGCTGTTCTTGTAGTTATTCTGGGGCAGATCGCCGAAGAAAACCTGCGTCGTGCGCTTTTGATTTCCGGCGATGACTTTGGCTATTTGCTACAAGGCCCGATATCAATTATCCTCGTGACCTTAACTGGCATTGCACCTGTCTCTCTTTGGCTGCCTAAGCTAGGAATTGGGCGCAATAAGCCAAAAGTTAGTCTAGACGAAGAAGAGCAACAGGGAGGTTTGCAAATATGAGCGTCAGCGATGATCTACATGCCGAATTGCGACACCGCCTGATTGCCGGCCGATTTGATCCCGGCGAGAAGCTACGCGAAGAGCACTTAGCCGAGGAATTCGGCGTAAGTCGCACCCCTGTACGTGTCGCGATCAAACGGTTAGTTGAAGAAGGTTTATTGGAACTTGAACCAAATCGCGGCGCCTTGGTCCGACAATGGACTGAAGATGACGTTGAGGAGATCTTTGAGCTCCGAATTATGGCCGAAGGTCGCGCTGCCGCTTGGGCGACGGAATACTTGACCGATGAAGATATCGATGCAATGGAAGCCAGTAACGACCACATGATCGCGGCAGCTGACAAAAGGTTGCCCGATCACTTGGCTGAAATACAGTCGTCCAACCATGCGTTTCATTTAACAATGTACAATTCTTGTGGTAGCGCGCGACTACGTACCTTCGGGGTGAGCCTGCTTGAGTATCCCAATCTGATGGGTGGCTTCTACATCTACTCACAAGATGAAATACAAGAAAGCATCGAGCAGCACTGCGAAATCCTGCGCGCGCTGCGCTCTAGGAATGCAGACTGGGCCAAATCAGCTGTGACCTCACACCTTTACGCCGCCTTGGAACGATTTCGTAAAGTACGGCACGCGTCTTCAAACACTTCACCACATCGATAGCGCCAGCTCCCCAAAAGGCATACTGATCTAAGCGGCACAGAGGATTTATTAACCCACCCCGAGACATCGGCTCAGGAACTCGCTTCGTTGATACAGAACACATGCAGCTTGTTGCCATCTAAGTCACGAACATAGCACCAAAATAACCCTCTGCGTAGTCTCGGGGCCCCGGTTTGCCTTCATCTGTACCGCCCAATGCCAAGGCGGCGGCATGAAAAGCTGTCACAGCGTTTTGGTTGGTTGCCATGAACATAACTTGCGAGCCATTGCCAACCGTTGCGTTCTTTTTGTCAAAGGGTTTAATAACCCAAAATGTGGGCGACTGCGTCTCGGTCCCATACCCAATTTCTACATCATTTTTGACACGCCGATGCATATTCAATTCAACCAATACGTGGTCATAAAAATTGGTAGCTCGTTCTAGATCGTTGGTGCCGACACATGTTGCAGTTAACATTTTGATCCTTTAATATTTATAGGCGATCACGGCGCGTTGCGCGTCGGTCAGGCAAGAAACGTTTTGGCCGCGGTCTCGATCTCTGAAAAACTGTCGCGAGCGATTTCGCAGGAATGACGTGCGCGCAAATATCCATGGATCAATTGTGGCTCGTTGCGCCAAACCGCAGCAACCCCATTCGCACGAAGCTTTTCAACGAAAGCTTCTCCTTCATCGCGCAGCGGATCAATATCCGCAGTCACCACAAATGCGGGCGGTAAATCTGTAAAATCTTGCGCCCGCAACGGGGCCAATTCGGGATCATCGCTCTCGGTGTCGTCGCCGCGATATAGGGCCTCATAACTCTCCATCTCTGCCGCGCTCAGCAAAGGGGCAGTGGCATGTTCTTTAAAGGAGGGCAAATCAGTGCTTCCGCCAAGAGTCGGATAAATCAAAACTTGAGCACGTGGCATCGGTCCGTCCAATCGCCGCATGCGCAGGCACAGTGCAGCACTCAATCGCGCCCCAGCACTGTCTCCCACAACGATCGCGCCGCGCCCGTCTCTGGTTAACGCGCGCCACACGGCTTCAACATCATTCAAGCCTGCAGGATAGATACGCTCAGGCGACAACCGGTAATGGCTTGACCAGACTTCGGCACCAGTTCGGCGCAGACATCATCGTGACTGTCGAGCGATCCTACGACAAATCCACCACCATGCGTATACAAAATGGCCCGTTCCTCACAGCTTTCGGGCCTGTAACGGCGCACAGGCACACCGTCCACTTCCGCGTCCGTGACGCCTACACCTTTGGGATGTGGTTGCCAAAACACTTTGCACATGGCGTTATAATATTCACGACATGCTGGAATATCAGCTTCAATAGCCTCAGAAGGAAATGCGGCCTGCGTATCCGCGATGAATTTCAGAACATCTGGGTCAGTAATCTTTGTCATAGTAAAGCTTCGTATTGGATAAGAGGGCGGTATGACAGTACCATTTAGCAAACAGTTTTGATGTGCCGTATTTTGCGTCCATGTGACAATTCGCTCGCCGATCCAACCAGAGCATTAGCATCTATACGGAAGTGGCTATATAAATCTGCGATAGAGCCTGTTTGGCCAAAATGCTCAACACCGTGTGAATGTCTGGCGTCAGCATCCGTTAGACAAACCAAAGTGATCGCAAATGTCAGCACAGGGCGATTCTTTTTTGGTGAAACCGGAACTGAACTTCTGTTTCGGATGATCCGCTATACTTGCTTGGATTCACCTGAAGTATCCAAGATCCTTGCCAACTCGATTGAACATCCTGCAACACGTAGCACTGCGGGCCGGTGGGCGAAGGCCACTTAGATGGAATATGTGAATGAGCCTTTGTCCGCCATCGGTGCGCGAGAAGACGGCTGCAAATGATGTCTTCGAAGTCATGCATCGCCTCATGCTGGCGCATGGAAAACCCGAGGATTCACGCTCGGATAACCAGTGCCAGAAACCTTATTCAAGAAAGCAAAAATTAATGGTACTAAAATTGGGGAGCGAGACAATTGCGGACACAATTATAATTTTTCAGCCCACTAAGACACAGTAGTGAACGAGGTTAACGTTTCGCACACTTGATGCAGGTGGGGATTGTATTCCTTTTGGAGATCGTGCTTTGTATTATTGATAGTTTTTTGGAATAAGCTTCCTGACTTGAAAGAAGACCAATGAATGTAAACATAACTTTGAAACAGCTCGAAGCTTTGTACTGGATCGCAGAATTGGGTACGTTTGAACGCGCCGCGGCAAAGCTCTATACAACCCAATCTGCGATTTCAAAGCGCGTCCAGGAACTTGAGCGTGGATCACAGATAGAAGTCTTTGACCGTCGCCTGCGCGGTGCGCAACTGACGGCGCGCGGTGAAGAGCTTTTTGACGTAGCGGGTCAAATACTACGTTTGCACGATCAAATTTCGGACATTCAAGAGGATGTCGTAAGTCGTCCAAGAACACTTCGAATTGGTGTAACAGAGTTGACGGCAATCACGTGGTTTCCCCAGTTGATTTCTGCGGTAAAAGACAAATTTGAGAACGTACATATTTCGCCAAAAGTCGATATGGCCAAGGCTTTGTTCAATGATTTAGAGCAAAGCCAACTTGACCTTATTCTTATTCCAGAGACGTTCGTGCTTCCGGAATTCACGTCTAAACCGCTTGCAAGGGTTCAGAACCATTGGATGGCCAAAACTGGGCTGATTGATTTCGACAAACCAATCAGGCACAGAGACTTGGCGCGCTTTCCGGTGTTTGTCCAGGGTCACGCGTCGGGCTCGGGGTTGTTTTTGAACAAGTGGCTAAAGGACCGAGGCGTCGTGTTCGAAGAAACGCTTGTATGCGATTCAATGACAGCGTTGCTGGGGTTGACCGTTGCAGGTCTTGGCGTGGCATATCTACCTTACGAATACTGCCAAGATCTGGAAACGGCGGGCAAACTGGAAGTCGTCGCAACTGAGGATCCTCTTCCCCCAATTCCCTATGTGGCTATGTACAGAAGCGACCGTCCCAACGCATTTATTCAAGAAGTCGCAGAATTGGCAAAGTTGCATTGCAATTTTGGCCGCAGTCATCATATTTGACGTTCTTTTGATAAGGATGTGTTGAGGGCATCCTGATCATGCATTCCTTTTTTCGATATGCCTTCCTGATTATTAGTCGTTTTATGTATCACTTTGGATCAGAGATATTCGTACTGAAAAACGTACCTTCGCATACAAGAGAAGTGTTCGTTGAATCTGGCTGCTGACCTTTGTCTGCGGCGGCCGGTCGCCCGGCCCTATATCTCTATACGGAAGACACCATGATCCAAGATAACCAATCTCTTATCCATGAAATCCGTAATCGTTTCGCAAATGTCGAGACGTGCCCGATCGAAGGGCCGCGGGTGTATTTTGAGAACGGTGGTGGGGCCCTGACCTTGAAGACTGTGATCGAGACGTCAGCGAAATATGCGGGTATTCCCGACAATCAAGGTCGCGACAACCCAGCGGCCAAAGCGCTGGAAGCTACGATTGAAAAAGCGCGTACCGACTTGGCTGTGTTCATGAATGCCCACTCTGGTCAATTTATTCTTGGCGAGACCGGTACAGAGCTCTTGTTTCGGATGATCAGGGCGGCATGTCTGAATGCGCCAAAGGACGCAAAGGTCATTGGAAGTTCACTTGAGCATCCATCGAGCCGCAGTGCGGCGCAGCATTGGGCTGGCGCCACGGGTCTGGACTATGTGAGCATTGCGCATGACGATGCCGAAGGCACAGTAACCGCTTCACATTACGCCGCGCAGATGACCCCAGACGTCGCGGTCGCAACAATTTTGCACGCCTCCCCCGTTACAGGGATCGGTGTCGATGTTGCCGCGATTGCAGCGGCCATCCGCGCCGTGTCGCCCGACTGTATTATCATTGTTGATGGTATCCAGCATGTGGCCCATGGACAGGTCGATTTGGCGGCATATGACATTGATGGATATGCTATTTCGCCGTACAAAATGTTCTCGCGCCATGGATATGGGGTCGCGTGGATCTCAGATAAACTGACGTCATTTCCCCATGAGGCATTGACCGGCGGGCCGATCCGCAACTGGGAGTTGGGTACGCGCGATACGGGTGCTTTTGCCGCGATTTCTGACGTTATCGCATATTTTGATTGGCTCGGTGGTGAAGTTTCAGACGAGGCTGCTCCACGAAAACGTCTAGAGGCGGCTGGGGCCGCGATCAAAAGTTATGAGATGACTTTGACAGATTCCCTGATCAACGGGACTGGGAACCTCATGGGGCTTCGAGATATGGACCGGATAACGATCCTTGGGGGTGCGGACAATCAGCATCGAGAGGGAACAGTGTCCTTTGTCATTGATGGTGTTGCGTCGGCGGATGTTGTTGCGACATTGAACAAAGAGCGGGTTCGGACCCATATGCGAAAGGCGGATCACTATAGCGGCAATATTCTTTATCCTTTGGATCTGCCGGATTGTGTTCGTCTATCAATGTGCCACTACAATACGATCCAAGAAGTCGCCCAAGCACTGGCCGTTATACAACAGATTTGCGAATCGGCGGAGTGAGTATAGCGCCAGAGGAGCAGTTGGCCTGTTTCGATCGCGCCTCTTCCCGCTAGCGTCTGTGTTGTTTCGCTCTTGTATCGCTTGGTGGCGATCCTTGTTGTATCATTCCTCACCGCGCTCAGTTGAGAATGAATTCACGTCTAGTCAAGTCCCATATGGAATGTATCGAAAGTCCAAAATCTCGTTAATCAATTGGGGCAGCATAGTGGTAAATTGCCGATGGTTGGGTTTGTTGCCTCATAAAAATATGACGCAACGAGGTTCGCCCAGATATCTGGCACAGACCAGATAATTAAAATTTGACAGAACCGGGAGTTCAGGGATGCAATCCAAACTAAAATCTTCAATTACAGCGGTGGCGCTTACAACATTTCTAGCGCCAGCTGCGTTCGCGGAGGAATTCATCACAATCGGTACTGGTGGTGTCACAGGCGTTTACTATCCTACTGGTGGCGCGATCTGTCGTCTTGTAAACAAAGATCGCAAAGAGCACGGCATTCGTTGCTCAGTCGAGTCCACGGGTGGTTCTGTCTACAACATCAACACGATCCGCGAAGGCGAATTGGAGTTCGGTGTGGCGCAATCCGATTGGCAACACCACGCGTTTCACGGTACTTCGCGCTTTGAAGAGGCCGGTGCGTTCGAAGGCCTTCGCGCAGTCTTTTCTGTGCATCCAGAGCCATTCACCGTTGTTGCCCGTGCAGACGCAGGTATCACCAACTTTGATGACCTAAAAGGCAAGCGTGTAAACATCGGCAACCCAGGGTCCGGCCAGCGCGGCACGATGGAAACCTTGATGACAGCCAAAGGTTGGGGTCAAGACGCGTTCGCTTTGGCAACTGAAATGAAAGTCGCCGAGCAATCCGCAGCCCTTTGTGACAACCAAATCGATGCGATGGTTGTAACCGTTGGCCACCCTTCTGGCACGATCCAAGAAGCAACAACCGCATGTGATTCCGTTCTTGTAACCGTTGATGGCGCTGAGGTTGACGGCCTGATTGCGGACAATCCGTTCTACCGTACGGCTACAATTCCGGGTGGCATGTATCGCGGGAGTGACGCAGACGTGTCGACATTCGGCGTTGGTGCGACATTCGTTTCTTCCACGGACGTATCAGAAGAGGCGGTTTATACCATCGTGAAAGCCGTCTTTGAAAACATCGAAGACTTCCGCAAGTTGCACCCTGCTTTTGCCAATCTTGATCCAAAGGCAATGGCAACTGCTGGCCTGTCTGCGCCGCTGCACGCTGGCGCCGAGAAGTACTACAAAGAAGCCGGTCTGATCGACTAACTCAAACCTTACGTTTCTAGGAGGGGCACTTCGGTGCCCCTTCGTTTTGTTTTGATAGCGTGGAAAAATGCGCGAGGTAAGAGAGACAGCCATGGTAGATAAATCGACGGAGAACCGACCATTAACCGAAGAGGAGCTGCAAGAGCTTGTCGCATCGTCTGATGCAGGCGCGCGCAATCCCGCAGGTTCTGTGGGCATGTTTATCTCTATCGTCGCGGTCGTGTGGTCACTCTTTCAGGTCTTACTTGCTTCGCCACTCGCAAATTACATTCTGCCCGGTGATATCATCAACAACTCACGCCAAGTTCACTTGGCCTTTGCGGTGTTTCTTGCCTTCATGGCCTATCCCGCCTTCAAAGCCAGCCCTCGCAATTACATTCCAATAGCCGACTGGTTCTTGGGTCTATTCGGCGCGTTCATCGCCCTGTATGGTTTCTTTTTCTACCAAAAAATTGTAGCGGCAGGTGGCCTTGCCGATGACGTCGATAAATGGTTCGCGCTGGCCGGCTTGCTTATCTTGTTTGAAGGTGCGCGGCGCGCGCTCGGCCCTGCTATGGCCATCATCGCGACTGTTTTTCTTGCCTATGTGTTCTTTGGATCGTCAGAAATCATCCCTGATGTGATCCGTTGGAAAGGGGCCTCTCTTAAAAAAGCCATGAGCCACATGTGGATCACCTCCGAAGGAGTCTTTGGCATCGCGCTCGGGGTTTCTACGAAATTCGTGTTCCTGTTTGTGTTGTTCGGTGCGCTTCTCGACAAAGCTGGGGCCGGCAATTATTTCATCAAGATGGCATTCGGCGCGCTTGGTCATTTGCGCGGAGGTCCAGCAAAGGCGGCTGTTGTTGGTTCTGCTGCAACGGGTCTCATTTCTGGCTCTTCCATTGCGAACGTCGTGACCACTGGCACGTTCACGATCCCACTTATGAAACGTGTTGGCTTCTCATCCGAAAAAGCGGGCGCGGTTGAAGTGGCGTCTTCTGTAAACGGTCAAATCATGCCGCCTGTGATGGGCGCCGCGGCGTTCTTGATGGTGGAATACGTGGGCATTTCCTATGTTGAAGTGATCACTCATGCGTTCTTGCCAGCGGCGATTTCTTACATCGCACTGGTGTATATCGTTCACCTCGAAGCTGTGAAAAACAACATGCCAACCCTTGGCAATCGCGTGGTGTCCATGGGCAAAACCATTGGCGGTATGGCTGCGTTCTTTGCTGGCTTTGCGGCGATTTGCTATGGTGTGCAATATCCCGTGAAACTGGTGACATCTTTGGTGCCATCAATGTCTGCACCTGTCATAGCTCTGTTGATCTTCGCAGCCTATGTTGGGCTTTTGTGTCTTGCGTCCGGTGTGCCTGATTTGGAGGCTGATGATCCCAATGCGAAGACCGTTGAGCTACCGATTGTGGCTGAGATCTACAAAGCCGGTCTTTACTACCTTTTGCCAATCATCGTACTGGTTTATTTTTTGATGATTGAGCAAAAATCCCCGGGCTTGTCTGCGTTCTGGGCGACCATGCTTTTGTTTGTGATCTTGCTCACTCAGCGTCCCCTCAAGGCAATTTTCCGCGGCGAAAATGACACGGCCAATGCCTTTAAAGAAGGCGTTGTGGATCTGACGCATGGTCTCATTGATGGGGCGCGCAATATGATCGGCATCGGCCTTGCCACCGCTACGGCCGGCGTGATTGTGGGCACGGTCACTCTTACGGGAGTTGGTCAAGTGATGGCAGATTTGGTTGAGTTTCTGTCTGGAGGCAACTTGATTCTGATGCTGGTGATGGTTGGACTTCTGTCCCTCATCCTGGGCATGGGTCTGCCTACGACGGCAAACTACATCGTGGTGTCATCTTTGATGGCTGGCGTCGTGGTAGAGCTTGGGGCCCAGTCGGGCCTTATCGTACCTCTCATTGCGGTCCACTTGTTTGTGTTCTACTTCGGTATTATGGCCGATGTGACGCCGCCTGTGGGCCTTGCCAGTTTTGCCGCTGCTGCTGTTTCTGGCGGTGACGCGATCAAAACCGGTTTCGTTGCCTTTTTCTACAGCTTGCGCACAGTGGCATTGCCATTTGTTTTTATCTTTAACACTGACTTGCTGCTTATTGATGTCACGTGGTGGCAGGGCCTCGTGGTCTTCGTCACGGCGTCCATTGCCATCCTTGTGTTTACCGCCGGTACAATGGGGTGGTTCCTCACAAAGAGCCACATTTATGAAAGCGTCGCGCTCGTGCTGGTCGCATTCGTCTTGTTCCGCCCCGACTTTGTGATGAACCGCATTCAGCCACCTTTCGAAGCAATCGAACCGGCCGCTTTCACCCAAGCGCTTGGCAATGCTGCTGTTGGCGAAGAGCTGCGTCTCGTCGTATCTGGTCCGGACTACGATACGGGTGAGACCAAACAGACAACATTGGTTTTGCCGATTGACAACGAAGGGTCTAGCGATAGTCGTCTCGCAGAATTTGGTCTCTTGCTTATTGAAGATGGTGATGCTGTGAATATGGACGAGCCATCGTTTGGCTCTGCGTTTAGCAGCACCCTTAATGGATTTGATTTCTACGGCGATGAGCCCGTCAAAATCGCGTCCGTCCAAGCCCCTTCTGATCAAATGGCAAAAGAAATCGTCTTCCTGCCGGCATTGGCGTTCTTGGCTTTAATCGCATTCTTGCAACGCGCGCGCATGTCGCGAGAAGGAGTTCCCTCATGATCGGTCCCATTCTTTGCGCAGTCGACGTCAGCAATGGAAATGATGACATCCCAACCATCAAAGCAGCCCAAGAGATGGCGACTTTGCTGGGCAAACAACTTGATGTCATCGCGGTGATCCCTGATTTTGGTATGAGCAGTGTCGGCAGTTTCTTCAAAAAGGATCACCACGATTATATGTTGGAAGAGGCAAAAAACTTGCTGAACACACTGGCGCGCGAGGCCTTGGGTGCCGAGGCAAATGCAAAACTGCGCCACGTCGTCGCCACAGGCCGCGCCTATGAAGAGGTGCTTAATCTGGCGGATCAAACACAGCCATCTATGATCGTGGTTGGCAGTCACAAAGCAGATAGGTCTCACTACATGCTTGGACCGAACCCGGCTCGTATTGTGCGACATGCAAACTGTTCTGTTTATGTGGTCCGATAATCCGAAATAAGATGATGATCGGCCGAACCGACCCACGCACGCTATGCCAATCAAGAGAGAACCAAATGACAAAGCCTGCACTCCATGTGTCACATCTTGGCGAAGAGGCGGTGTTGTTCCAGTGTGATGGCCCGCTCATGCGAGAGACGCAGGCAAGATTTTGGGCCTTGGAGCAGCACTGCCATGATCTCGGAATGGTCCAGGCCTGTGTCCTTGGCGTACATAGTCTGCTGCTCTGTCTTGGGCCCGATGCGACGGATGATGCTGTGTGTGATCACGTTTTCCGGCTGTGGGAAACTCTTACACCGTTAGAACCGTCAGAGACAGTCGTGGAAATACCGGTTCGTTACAATGGCGAGGATCTCGCTGATTTGGCCCACGCTGCAGGGCGCACCCCCGCAGAAGTCGTGCGCATACACACTGCCACAGAGTACATTGTTTTCGCACTCGGAAGCCAGCCAGGATTTCCCTATTTGGGTGGACTGGATGAACGGCTGCACTGCCCACGCCGCGCATCCCCAAGAGTTCGCGTCGAAGCAGGGAGTGTTGCGATCGGTGGTGGACAAACAGGTATTATTTCTCGGACGTCACCATCTGGATGGCATATATTAGGGCACACCGAGATTGAGCTTTTTGATGAGAACCGGAAGCAGCCCTCGCTGTTGTCCGCACGGGATCGGGTTCGGTTCGTTGCGCTAGAGGGCGGGGCATGATCAGGATATTGAAGCCCGGCTTTTACGCGAGTGTTCAAGACACTGGGCGGTTTGGTTACCTATCGGATGGTGTAGGGCGCTGTGGCGCGATGGATGCCTTGGCGTTGAAGATCGGCAATGCGGCCATTGGCAACCCTGATACCGCTGCCGCTGTTGAGTTTACCTTTGGCGGGTTTGAAGTCGAGGCCACTCGCGACATCGAAATCTGTATTGGCGGGTCACCAATCCAAGCGAAGATTGACGGGAAACCGATACATCGATGGTGGGCGCAGACCTTGCCAAAAGGACAGCGGTTGAGCGTCGGACCATGCGCGTCTGGCATGCGCAGTTATCTGTGTGTTGCAGGTGGTATCGATGTGCCGACTGTTCTTGGATCAAAGTCTACCGATCTTAAGGGGGGCTTTGGTGGTTTGTCTGGGCGTTTGTTAAAAGCGGGCGATGTCTTGGATGTTGGGGCGGCGTACAAAGGCCGTGAAATGCGCCCAAAAGGCCTTAGCCCGCGTGAGTTCCCTGACCTATTCAGGGACTTTACCGTGTGCCCTACGCTGCGGTTCATCCCCGCGCGCGAGTGGGAAGACCTGAATACGGCCAATCAAAGAAAATTCTTGGACGAGGAATGGGCCATCAGCCCCGATAGCAACCGGGTAGGCTACCGTCTGAACGGCGTTCAAATTTGCCCAAAAGTCCACAAAGAAATGCTATCGCATGGCATTTTGCCCGGTACAATTCAGTTACCGCCTTCAGGGCAGCCCGTCGTGCAGATGAGAGACGCAAATACGGCCGGAGGATATCCGAAACTTGGTAAAGTCATCGAGGCTGACATGTCGGTGCTCGCACAAGTTCCGATAGGCAAGTCAATCCGGTTTACACCTTGTAGTATCGACGAAGCAAAGATCGCGCTGCGTACTCAAAATGCCCAATCGGACCGCGTACGAAACATCATGAACGGCGTACGCAACATCGCCTAGGGAGACAATAGTGAGAACGATTGATGTAAATTCCGATTTGGGTGAAGGTTTTGGCCCCTACGAAATCGCGCCAGACGAAACCCTTATGCCCTTGATCACATCGGCAAACATCGCGAGCGGTGCTCATGCGGGGGATCCCGTGGTGATGGAGCGTACGATAGGCTTTGCAGCCACTCACAACGTTCGGATTGGAGGGCATGTGGGGTATCCAGATCGAAGTGGATTTGGTCGACGCGCGCTAAGCATGTCGCTGAAAGAACTAGAACTTGAGACGATTGCACAGCTGGGCGCACTCAGCGCGATTGCAGCGCACAAGGGGCAAAAACTCACCCATGCGAACTTTCATGGCGCTTTGGGCAACCTGTCATTTGGCGATGCCGACGTTGCGCGTACTCTTATCGGGGCGATGAAATCTTTTGATCCTACATTGCATTTTGTGGGCCTTCCAAACACACAAGCGGCATTCGCGGCAGAGGATGCAAATGTTCCTGTAATCAGATCATTTTTGGCGGACCGCGGCTATGTGGAGGCCGGAAAGCTTGCTCCGCGCGGCACGAAGGGCGCCTTGATCAAAGACCTAAAAAGCGTTGAAGACCGTGTTGCAAATACACTCGCCAGTGGAAAGCTGACTTTGCTGGATGGGCGTGAAGTACCGTGCGAATTTGACTCTGTGCTCGTGCACAGTGACACCCCCGGTAGCGTCGATCTTGCAATGGCAATTCGTGCAGGCGTTGCAAGGGCGGGATTGTCGATTGCTGGCTACAAAGTGTGAATTAATGTGGTGAGCTTGCGAACGGCACTTGGGCGTATTGGGGGGCTACTTAAATGTGGCGCGCCTGTTGCGGCGGCGAAAAATAGCTTTCTCTGTGCTCGAATTTTCATCGCCTGCGGTTGCTTTGATGAAAAATTACTACCGTTTCTGACAGTTTTGGGTGCTTCGCAGTATTTCAATTTGTCACCTAGACCTGCCCAGTTTTTTGACGCGGGCCAAGAGATTTTGGAGGCACGTATCCCCCGTCTCAACCCGATAGAATGGTCTTATCAAGTGCTTTGTGATGCATTGAAATGTATACGCCGACCTAATTATATGGTCTTTGGAGGAGCGGCATTATCTCGTTAAGGTTTTGTTATTTATATAATAATGTAAGTTTCCTGTCCCTAACGCCACGACGTGCCGCAAAAATGCTATTGCGTACATGTTGTTAAAAGGCGTATAAGAAAAGTTCTCTTGTGACCCGAGGGGGATGACATCTTGGGTGATTAGAAAATCTAAATCATTCATTTATGGAATGAATTTTGGTGAAATTATATCTCTGTTTATCTCGTTGGCGATGAATACGTTGGAACAATCAAACAACCTTGTCAGTCAATTTGGGGATTCCGAAATGTTCATTCGCACTATTGCAGCGCTTACACTCGCCACAACACCGGCCATGGCCGATAATTGGGATTTGCCGATGGCATGGCCTGAAGGCAATTTCATCACGCAAAGCGCAGGTGTTTTTGCCGAAGAGGTTAAAGCGGCCACAGACGGCCGCGTTGACATCACAATTCACCCCGGCGGTTCATTGGGTTTCAAAGGCCCAGAGATGCTGGGCGCGGTGCGCGATGGTTTGGTGCCGATTGGTGACCTTCTTTTGCCACAGCAAATTGGCGATGAGCCTCTTCTTGGTCTTCCAGGTCTGCCGTTTATGTTCGCGTCCTTTGATGCATTTGAAAGCTTCGATGGCTATTTCCGCGATGAGCTTGAAGACATCATGGACAGTCACAATCAAAAGGTTCTCTACACAATTCCATGGCCAGCGCCGCAGGTGTGGGTCAAGCAAGAGCTGACGGACATCGACTCGCTCGCGAACATTCGCGTTCGTACCTACGATAAAACTTCGACAGAAGTATATAGCGCCGCGGGCATGACATCAGTGCAATTGCCTTGGGGCGAGGTCATCCCATCTCTTGCATCCGGTGCAATTGAGGGGGTTGTAACGTCCTCATCTTCTGCGGTTGATGGCTCTTTCTGGGAATTCTTGTCACACGGTTACCCAACATCGCATTCTTGGAACCTGAATGCGATGACTGTGAATGCAGATGTTTGGGCAGGCCTGAGCGAAGAAGATCAAGCTGCGATCGAGAAGATCGCAACAGATCTTCAACCTACATTTTGGGAAATGGCGCGAGCTGAAGATGCTGCGAAGAAAGCCATCCTGGCGGAAAACGGCATGACGTTGGGTGAGGTATCAGACGAACTCCACAACGCTCTCGTTGAGCGCGCAACACCAATGCGAGAAGCGGCTCTGGAAAGCCTTGGTGATAAAGCCAAAGCAATCCTCGATGGCTACGCCGCAGCTCAATAAAACGTGTTTGCGATCCTGACCAAATGGGTTGGGGTCGCCATTCAACAAAGGTGATAGATAATGATCAACGCAATGGATCGGTTCGCTCGGCGCTTATCGTTGCTTTCGGGGTTCGCGCTTGGCGCGGTTGCTGTCTTCATTGTCCTTGAAATTGTTCTACGCAATCTCTTTGGTATCAGCCTGCATTTCCTGTGGGAACTTGGCGTTTTTGTTCACATGTCTGCGGTATTCTTAGGGCTTGCGTGGACGTTGCGTACTGGCGGGCATATTCGCGTGACTTTGCTCAAATCGGTGTTGCCACGTGGTGCAGAATGGCTGGGGCTAGGTTTAGGATTTGTGATGTCACTCTACTTGAGTTCCGCGCTGGTTCAGCTCTGCTGGTCCTACTTCAAGTCTGGACGCACCAGCGGGTCGATCACGGATACTCCATTGGTCTACCCATCGGCCATAATCGCATTCGGTGCGTGTTTGTTGTCGCTACAAATTCTGATGCGCGCTGTGTGTTTGCTGCGCAATCAGCCAGAAGAACTTGATCCCTCCGCCTAAATTTGTCGGCTCTCTATTGGACTCTTTTCGCTATGCCAGCATCTGTAATTCTACCTCTTATCTTACTTGTACTCATACTGGGATCTGGCGCTTGGGTGGGCTTGGGGTTGGTCGGCATTGGTGTCGTTAGCCTTGAGATTTTCCGTTCGATGCCGGTTGAGAAACTGTTGGCTCAGGCGATGTGGAACGGTCTCAGTTCGCCGGAATTGTTGGCTCTACCACTGTTTATCATGATGGCAGAGCTACTCTATCGGTCTCGCTTTATTGACGGGCTGTTCGAGGCGCTTGAACCCTGGTTGCGTTATTTGCCTGGCGGCCTGCTACATATCAATATTGTCGGATGCACATTATTCGCGCTGATTTCTGGTTCGTCTGCGGCGACCACGAGCTCGGTTGGACGAATCACGATCAATGAGCTTCGAGATCGTGGATATGACGAGCAGTTGACCTATGGTACTCTTGCGGGCGCAGGGACGCTTGGCTTCCTCATTCCGCCGAGTATCGTTATGATTATCTACGGTGTTTTGTCTCAAACATCAGTCCTTAAATTGTTCGCGGCAGGATTAGTGCCGGGCCTGCTGCTTGCGCTATGTTTCATGGGCTTTGTCATGATCATGGCAGTCTTAAAGCCTGAAAAGTTTGGTGTGACCGAAGAGACCGATGAGAATATTTGGCGTACCCGTTTTGCGTGCCTTCCCAAGCTCTTGCCGTTCATGGCGTTAATGACAGCTATTCTTGGATCCATGTATTCAGGCATCGCGAGCCCAACGGAGGCGGCTGCCGTTGCCGTCGTCGCAACCGCTGGGATCATGGCAATTGAAGGGTCGCTCTCCATTACAGCGCTTTCCGCCGCGGCGATCGGAACCTCGCGGACTGTATCTATGTTGGGTTTAATTATCGCGGCTGCGTCCTTCCTTTCGGTCGCAATGGGCTTCCTTGGAATGCCGCAAGCTATTGAACGCTATATCGAAAGTCTGGATCTCGCACCGTTGATGCTCATTTTGTTGCTGATTGTGATCTATGTCGTTCTCGGGAGCTTTCTTGAAGGCATGTCGATCATTGTCATCACCATTCCAATCGCACTGCCCTTGGTGCTCAATGCGGGTTACGATCAAGTTTGGTTCGGCGTTTTCTTGATTTTGATGGTTGAGCTGGCGCAGATTTCACCACCGGTTGGGATGAACTTGTTTGTCTTGCAAGGCCTGGCGCGCAAGCCGCTAAATCAAATCGTGCGTGCTGCTCTGCCGTTCTTCTTGATTATGCTAAGCTTTGTTATTCTTCTTGCACTCGTGCCAAGTCTTGTCACATGGCTCCCAAACCTTCTTCTCGGCTAATTGCATAATACTCAATCCAAGAAAGTGTTGAGATCACGTCAGGCCGCTGGTGGACCTGTTGCGGTTTGATGCCGCTCCTTTGATAGCATTTACTGCAACAAAGGAGACTGACTATGGGACTGAAACGGACGGACGAATTCCGCCAAGATGCGGTGCGTATCGCACTGACCAGTGGACTTACACGCAAGCAAGTGGCGGATGATCTTGGCGTCGGGATGTCGACGCTGAACAAGTGGATCACAGCACACCGAGATACGGATGTGGTGTCGAAAGGGGACTTGAGCCTTGCCCAAGAGAATGACCGGCTTCGGCGCGAGAACCGCATTCTCAAGGAGGAGCGGGAGATTCTAAAAAAGGCCACGGTGTTCTTTGCGGGTCAAAAGCCGTGAGGTTTAAGTTCATCGAAGAGCACCAATCCACGTTTTCCATACAGCGTATGTGCAAGGTTATGCAGGTCAGTTCTTCAGTCCGGCTTCACCGCGCTCTTGAAAGGCATCCCGCCATCTATAGAAGCTGGACCTGCCAACCCCGAAATACCGACACGCTTTGCGGACATTGCCGATCTTCTCGGCATGTCGAAGCACTCTAAGCTTGCGTTGAATGTCGCGTTCGTCGTTCGTCATGAAAACTTCCTCCACCCAGGATTGGGTAATTTATAGGAAGTGTCCCGAGAGTCCGTACATATCTACAGATCGGTATAGCTGAACGGGCTTTGCCTTGCATAACCGTAGAGGCTTACTCCAGCGACCAACCCTAGTGGATCGGCCTGAATGTAACGTCCAGTCGTCGGATCATACTCGCGCATCCTGCGATCGACAAAAGTGGCGCCATTACTGCGGGGTTGAATGCTATGAATGCTGCGCTCCGGGACGTTGGGTCCCCGCGACGGATCAGAATTTACAGATCGAAATACCTCAACAATATCGTTGAGAAGGACCATCGCGGCGTGAAACGGCGAACCCGCCCGATGGTGGGCTTTAAATCGTTTACTTCAGCAATGGCAACTTTGGATGGGATCGAAACCGCGCACATGATCAGAAAGGGACAGCTTGGCGATGGATGTCCATTTGCAATCTATGCAAGCCCCGCGGCCTGAATGAGGTTTACATTCGCTTTCCGTCGTCACATGCGCAACTTTGCGACAGAACCATTTCGAAGGTCTACTGGCAATACCCGTGCCGAGCTTACTGATGCTCAATGCGTTAGAACTTGATCCAGAAAAAGACGGGTGCGTTCGTTTGAGGGGGACGTAAAGAACGTCTCGGGATCGTTCTCTTCGATGATCTGACCGGCATCCATGAATATCACACGGTCTGCCACTTTCCGCGCGAAGCCCATCTCGTGGGTGACACAGACCATTGTCATGCCTTCTTCGGCCAGCGTCACCATCACATCTAACACTTCACCGATCATTTCGGGATCCAGCGCCGACGTCGGCTCGTCAAACAGCAAAATCTCTGGTTTCATGCAAAGCGCACGTGCAATGGCAACGCGTTGTTGTTGACCGCCCGAGAGTTGACCAGGGAATTTCTCAGCCTGATTGCCAATCTGTACCTTATTCAGGAAGGCCATCGCAGTCTCTTCTGCTTCAGCCTGCGATATTTTGCGCGCAAGCATCGGGGCCAGAGTACAATTTTCTAGAATTGAGAGATGAGGGAATAGGTTAAAGTGTTGAAAACACATCCCTACGTCGCGGCGCATTTCCTCGATATTGGGGGCATTGGCGTTGATCATTTCACCGTTAATCAAAATTTCACCGGATTGATGTTCCTCCAATTGATTTATTGTGCGGATCATTGTCGATTTTCCCGACCCTGAAGGACCGCAAACCACAACCTTCTCACCCTTAGCCACCGAAAAATCGATGTTCTTTAGAGCATGAAAATTTCCGTAAAATTTATTGACATTTCGCATTTCAACAGCAGGGGTCATGGTGTGCTTCCTTTAGGTTTTCGGCTTTTCGGCAGCGGTGATAATGATTTCAACCTTGAGAACAGCGCGCGCCAACTTTGCCTCACCACAAGCACGTGCAGGGGCGTGGCCAGCTGGCACCCAAGCATCCCAAACCGCGTTCATTTCGGCGAAATCAGCCATATCCGACAGCCAAATCACGGCCTGTAGGATATGCTCACGATCTGATCCTGCCTCTTTCAGCAAGGCATCCACACGGCTCAAACAGTCGGCAGTTTGTTCTGCAACGCTTTCGCCGGCACCGACCTGTCCACATAGATAAATCGTGCCATTATGTTTGACAATTTTGCTCATCCGTTCGGATGTCTGCAACCGAGTAATCATATATATTATCCAATCAGTTGGCGCGCAGTCAGCGCAATTGAAATTTCCTCTAGGATTGCAGGGTCATCTATTGCCGCAGGCATCTTAAAGGCTACCCCATCTGCGATTTTTTGAACGGCGCCACGCAGAACCTTGCCTGAGCGCGTTTTTGGCAAGCGTTCCACTTCAACCGCGCATTTAAATGCCGCTACGGCTCCAATCTTGTCCCGCACCAATTTGATCAGTTCCGCTTCTAGCTCTTCAGGGTTTCGGCCGGCCCCGTCGTTTGGAACAAATAACCCCAAGGGCATCTGACCTTTCAGGGCGTCTGCTTTGCCAACGACCGCGCATTCAGCGATATCTGGGTGGCTTGCGATAACTTCCTCCATCGCCCCAGTGGACAAACGATGACCAGCAACATTGATGATGTCATCCGTGCGGGCCATGATGAATACGTAGCCATCTTCGTCAATGATGCCTGCATCTGACGTCGCATAATACCCAGGGTATTCTTCCATATAAGAGGAAATAAACCGTTCAGGCGCATTCCATAGCGTTGGAAACCCCGAAGGGGGCAGCGGAAGTTTGCAAACGATATTACCGAGCGTGCCAGCAGGTACGGCTTGCCCTTCGTCATTCAGCACTTGAATGTCATACCCGGGCATAGGCTTGCCGGGGGATCCTAATTTGACAGGAAATGCGCCCAACCCCACAGGGTTGCCTGACATCGCCCAACCGGTTTCTGTTTGCCACCAATGGTCAATTACAGGACGGTCAAGTTTCTCCTGCGCCCATTCGATCGTTGCAGGGTCAGATCGTTCGCCTGCCAAGAATAATGTGCGGAATTTGCTGAGGTCGTAGTCAGCAATCAGATCACCTTTCGGATCAACCTTCTTAATTGCGCGGAAGGCTGTCGGGGCTGTGAACATTGCCACTACGCTATGATCTTGGATCACACGCCAAAAGGCACCCGCGTCCGGTGTTCCAATTGGTTTGCCTTCATAAACAATAGTTGCCGAACCATGAAGCAATGGCCCGTAGCAGATATAAGAATGGCCAACGACCCATCCAACATCAGATGCCGCCCAGAACACCTCACCCGGCTTGACGCCATAGTGGTTTTCCATCGTCCACTTCAGCGCAACCATATGCCCGCCGTTGTCACGTACGACGCCTTTGGACTGCCCTGTCGTGCCAGAGGTATAAAGGATGTACAGGGGATCGGTTGCCAAGAGCGGCACACATTCGGTGCCCTGCTTGGCTGCGATCGCCGCATCTACCAATTGGCGGTAATCGACATCCCGTTCCGCAATAAGATCACAACCCAGCGTATCGCGCTGCAAGATAACGCAATGCTCTGGCGTGCTCGTGGACAGTTCAATCGCCTCGTCCAAAAGCGGTTTATAGGCAATGATACGCCCCGGCTCGATACCGCAGGAAGCCGAGATAATCACCTTGGGAGCGGCATCATCAATGCGCGTTGCCAGTTCTTGCGGTGCGAACCCGCCAAACACCACGGAGTGAACAGCCCCAAGACGGGCGCAAGCAAGCATCGAGAAAACCGCCTGTGCAACCATCGGCATATAGATGACAACGCGGTCCCCTTTTTCGACACCCAGCCCCCGCAACACATAAGCCAATGCGCTGACTTGCTCCTGTAGCTGGGCGTAGGTGTAGCGTTCAACCGTATCGGTGACCGGACTGTCATAAATGACAGCCTGCCGGTCTCCATGGCCTGCCTCGACATGGCGATCTACGCAGTTATAGCAGGTGTTGCACGTCGCCCCGTCAAACCATCGGCCATAGGCACCACTTTGCGCGTTGAACACAGAGGTTGCTGGCGTGAACCAGTCGATGTCTTTGCCGGCCTCTTCCCAAAACCCTTCGGGATCAGCTTTCCATGCATCATAAATTGCGGGGTATTGCGACATGCTCATTAACCTCAGCAGGTGTAATTCAAACCAAGGCGGCCGCCATCAACATAGATGGTCTCCCCCGTGATGTAGCTCGCTTTCTTTGAGCACAGAAACGCAACCACATCGCCAATTTCACTCGCATCACCAGCGCGGCCCAAGGGCGTGCGCGACATTGCCATTTTGAACGCTTCGGGGTTTGCATTCACGCCGGCCATCATCTCGGTATCGATAGAACCGGGGCCAACCGCGTTCACGCGGATGTTGTTTTTGGCCAGCGCAAGTGCAGCAACTTTTGTGAGCTGCATCACCCCGCCTTTTGACGCGCAGTAAGCTGGGATCGCTGGGATTGCGACCTGTGCGTTAATTGAAGACATATTGACGATGGCCCCCGCGATGCCATGCTCGACCATATCACGCGCGGCCAATTGCGTTGCGATGAACACCCCACGCAGGTTGATATCGATAACTTTGTCGAATGTATCCAAGTCATAGCTGAGAAAATCACCGGGGCTGGCGATCCCTGCATTGTTTACAAGCGCGCTAAGCGGGCCATGATCCGCTGAGATCTGTGCAAACATGGCCTCGATCTGGGCACGATCCCCCATGTCGCAGGCGATTGATGTACCTCCAAGCTCCTTTGCGGCCTCAGACACACCTTCAGCGTTGATATCGGACAAAATCACGTCATAGCCGTCATCAAACAGCGCTTTTGCACAGGCATATCCGATGCCTTGCGCGGCACCTGTGATCAATGCGATTGGTTTCTTGCTCATGGTTTATCCTTTAAATCCGTAGTCTTTTTGGGCTTGCGCATCGGAAATCAATCCAGCGCGTACATCTTCAGCCACTAGTGTTTTTTCTCGATCCGCCGCTTGGCCGTAACCGCCACCACCTGGAAGGCTAAGCCTAAGGCGTTGGCCATTCTTAACCAATTGCCGCCCTTTGCTGCGCAGTTTCGTTCCATCGCTTAGCTCAACCCGACCCGCAGCGCCTGCGCCACCGCCATCACGGCCACGCGCTGCGTTTTCAACGCGGTCAAACATGGCGTTGAAGTAGAAGTCATAGCCGTCGCGCGGCTCAATTTCGATCGTCTGGCCAAGGCCTCCCCGCAGCGCGCCGATGCCCCCTGAACCTTCCCGCAGGTCTTTGCGCCACACCGTGATGGGTCCAACATGCTCGGTTGCTTCGACGCTCATCGTCGAGACGCCAGAGGGAAACGCCGTTGCCGACAGCCCATCATGTGCTGGCCGCGCGCCGGTACCACCGGAATTGAACATCAGCACTTCGGCATTGCGCAACCCGCTGTTGGCATCACTGGGGCGGGCTGAAATCTGGATATTCCACAGCGCACTGGCCCCTTCGGCGGGCACAGTGTTTGGCAGGGCTTGGTGCAACGCGCCAAGAACAACGTCAGGAACCAGATGCCCAAGGACATGCCGCACGGACACAGGTGCGGGCCGTTTTGCCGCAAGAATGCACCCTTCAGGCGCGGTGATCACAAAGGGTTCCAGCGATCCTGTGTTATTTGGCACTTGAGGCGCAATCGCGCATTTCAAGCCATAACAGGCGTAAGCACGGGTATAAACTTCGGGAACATTGACCCCAAAGCGGCTCATCCCCGACGTGCCGTAAAAATCAGCCGTGAGGGTATCGCCCACCACATCAAGCTTTACCGCCATCAGCACAGGATCATCATAGCCGTCGACCTGCATGCTGTGGCTGAACGATCCATCTGGTACTTTTGCAATCGCCTGATGAGTGGCTTTGCGGCTGGTCTCGATGATGAAATCAGATAGCCCGTCCAGATCAGCGATGCCAAATTCACCCAGCATTGTCTGAAGGCGGCGATCTCCGGCCTCGTTGCACGCGGCCAGAGAATACATATCCCCCACAACCTGATCAGGTTCGCGCACATTTGCCCGCACGATGCGGATCAAATCCTGCGACACCGCACCGCGCTCTGCGAACTTCATGATCGGGATCAACAGGCCTTCTTCGTAGACTTCATTGGCATCCGGCCCAAAGCCGCGCCCGCCAATATCAACGACATGCGCTGTACATGCAAAGAAACCAATATGCGTGCCCCCCCGAAAGGTCGGAGACACAACTGTTATGTCATGCAAATGCCCCGTCCCAAGCCATGGATCATTGGTGATGAACACATCGCCTTCAAAGATGTTATCGGCCCCGATCTTACGCACAAAATGGGTGACGCTTTCGGCCATCGCATTCACGTGGCCCGGGGTGCCGGTCACGGCCTGAGCCATCATCCGGCCACGGCGGTCAAACAACCCCGCAGAAAGATCGCCTGCTTCGCGCACAGATGTTGAAAACGCCGTTCTGATCAGCGTTGTCGCCTGTTCTTGGACGACGGCAATCAAACGGTTCCACATGATTTGAAAATCAATTGCTGTGGGGGTCATGATGCATCTCCTTTGCGGATCAGGCGCAGACTGCCATCGCCCTGCCCTATGGCGCGGTAGGCTGAGGTGACGATGGTTGTGGTTTCATTTTCGACGATGATCGCGGGGCCTTCAACGCTTTGACCGGCCGTCATTGCAGCGCGCGAAACCTCTTGTGCGTCAACCGTCTGACGTAGAGCGGCGTCAAAGAATTGTCGCGTGCGCAAGCTTGTAGCAACTGCGCCCGTGCCGTGGCGCTCTACAGCCGGAGTAGCAGGAAGAACCGTGGCGACAATCAATGACCAATTGGTGATTTCAATGCCAAGCTGATCGATAACACGGCCAAACAAGGTCTGATATGCCGCCTCAAACGCGGCCAGAATTTCGGCCTGATCCGCATCAACGAAACTCTTGTAAGGCAATGAAACGGGGATTTCCCAACCTTGCCCAGCATATCGCATAAACGCTGTCAGCTTTGTCGTGGTTTGCGCGTCTTTGGTACCCGCACGCACAAAGGCCATTGCTTCAGCTTCCAGTTCAGTCAATGTGCTGTTGACCGAGGCCGCATCAAAGGCATCTAAGCGCTGGAACAACCCGCGCGTCGCCTCATAGCTAAAGGGCGCTTTCAGAAAACCAATAGCAGAGCCAACCCCCGCCCCCGGCGGGATGATCAGTTCGTTGATCCCCAGCTTTTCGCACAGGCGGCAGGCATGCAGCGGCGCGCCGCCGCCAAAGCCGATCATGGTGAAATGTTCGATGTCGCGCCCATTCTCGACCGTATGGACGCGTGCCGCATTGGCCATGTTTTCATCCACCATTTCAGTCACACCAAAGGCTGCCTGTTCATTGGACATGCCAAGGCTTGCCGCCAGCCTTTCGGTCATCGCCGCATCTGACGCGGCAGTAGACAGCGCGATTTCCCCGCCTGCAAAATTGTCGGGGTCCAAACGTCCAAGCAATAGGTTGGCGTCCGTAACTGTCGGCTCATCGCCGCCGCGCCCGTAACAGGCGGGGCCTGGCTCGGACGCTGCTGAGCGCGGCCCGACTTGAATACGGCCAAGCGTGTCGATCGAGGCGATGGATCCACCGCCCGCACCGATTTCGACCATCTCAACAACCGGCGTCGAGACGGTCATGCCCGACCCCTTTTTAAACCGGTAAGTACGCGCAACCTCAAACGTGTTTGCGGTTTTCGGGGCACCCTCTTCGATCAGACAAATCTTGGCGGTTGTGCCGCCCATGTCAAAGGACAAAACACTGTTCAATCCATGACCACGTGCAAAATCAGCCGCAAAAATCGCACCACCTGCAGGGCCGGATTCCAGCAACCGTACTGGCTGTTCAGCAGCAAGATCAACCGAGATCAACCCACCACCAGAATGCAGCATGAACACCGGCGCACCGACGCCGACATCGCCCAACCGATGCACCAGACGTCCCAGATAATCCGCAACTTGCGGCTGCACATAGGCGTTTGCAATGACAGTATTAAAGCGGGGTAATTCGCGCATTTGCGGAGAAATCACCGAGGAAATCGAAATCGACATATCCGGTGCTGCCGCCCGCAGGGCCTTGGCCATCTGCTGCTCATGGGCGTCATTGGCATAAGAATGGATCAGCCCAATCGCAACCGCTTCATAATCGCCTTCTAGCACAGTGGCGACCATGGCATCGACTTCGGCGGGATCGAGAGGCAGCAAGATTTCACCGTTTGGCCCCATGCGTTCGTTCAAGGTCAGCCGGTCTTCACGCGGGACCATTGGCTTGGGGAGTGTCAGGTTCAAATCATATTGCTCAAACCGGTTCTCCGAGCGCATCTCGATCACATCCCGAAAGCCTTCGGTCGTGATGAAGGCCAATTTTGCGCCGCGCCGCTCAATCAGGGAATTGGTCACAAGCGTGGTCCCGTGGATCACTTGTGTTATCTCGGACAGGGCAATACCGGCCTTTTGGGCAGCGATCTGGATACCATCAATAATGGCCTGTTCAGGGTGATTGTAATTGGTGAGAACCTTGCAGGTGGCTAGCCCACCCGCATGTTCCAATGCAACATCAGTGAAGGTGCCGCCAATGTCGACACCGACGCGGTTCAAAAGCTTCGTCATTTATATCGCCTTGAGTATCTGGTTCGCTGTAAACGCGGATTGGTAGACCCGCGACACAATGGGGGCCGAGGGAACAGTCGACATTTCAGTCATCGGAAGAGGCAGATCGGCACGGTCCATCCCCGTCAGCAAGCCGGCCATGGTTTCACCAAACATTGTACCTGTGGTAATGCCGCGGCCGTTGTAGCCGATTGGCGTAAAGAGGTTGGTTTCCAGCTCATAGATACGCGGCAAATGATCGGGCGTCATTGCGATTTGGCCGGTCCAAGCTTCATCAAACTCGACGGGGCCTAAGCTTGGGAAAATGCGCGCTATTTGCTTTTTTGCCCAGCGATGGGACAGGCCACCATCCTTGCTACCAACGACTTTCCCCATCGATCCAACAAGTAGGCGGTCAAAGGCATCACGTCGAATATTGAACATGATCTGCCCCGTATCCCAAAGCCCCTGCCTATCGGGCAAGATGTGAGAAGCTTCTTTTCCAAGTGGCTTTGTCGCAAGCTGAAAGTAGTGAATTTTGGTAAAGATGCGTTTGAGGTTTGGCCATAGGTCATCGGAATATGCATTCGTGCCCAAAACAACTGCTTTGGCGGTAATGACCCCCTGATCTGTTTCGACCTTCCACAATTTCCCGTCACGGCGCAGCTTTGTCGCCCTCACACCCGTGCTAATCTTTGCTCCCGCGGCCACGGCCGCACGCGCCAACCCACGGCAATAGCCCATTGGGTTGATCGTGCCGCATCGGTTATCCAGCAACCCGCCATGGAAGTGATCTGTGCCGATCATCTTGGACACCTCTTCGCGGCTCACCAGATCAACGGGCTCACCCAGGCGTTGCCATTCCTTGTGACGTTCTTGAAGGTCTTTGAAACCGCTTGGGCCATGGGCGGCATGGATCGTCCCTGTGCGCGTTACTTCGCAGCGAATCTGGTGCTTTTCAATCAAAGAAAAAACATACTCGGGGCCGCTGCCGAACTTCTTAATGAAGCGGGGGCCGTAAGTTTCACCCAGCTTTTCACGCACTTTCTGGGGCGGTAACCACAAGGCTGCATTGACAAGCCCGCAGTTGCGCCCTGATCCACCATATCCGACTTTTTCAGCTTCGATAACATGGGCCGACAGCCCTTTTTCCGCGCAGTGCAGCGCAGTGGACAACCCCGTGTAGCCGCCCCCCACGATTGCGACATCCACTGTCGTGTCTGTGATCAAATCCGCGCGGTAGTCTGGCTCTTGGGCTGAGGCATCCCAGAGCGAGATTGCAACTTGATCTGTCATTCGTTTGCTCTCCGCAGTTAGTCGATTTCATATTTGCTTGAAGGTTGCACGACCCTCTTTATCGTGTCAATATGTGAAATATATGTTTCATATATCAATACAGGATCTAAAGATGGCCAAGCTTAAAGTCACAGCAGCACAGATGGTTTCTGACGCGCGTGCGCGCGTGGAAGAGATCGAAACAACTGATCTCATTGTTATGCTGGATGACCCGAATGTCGTAGTTGTCGATATACGCGACGTACGAGAACGTCAGCGCAGCGGTTTCATACCCGGCAGTATTCATGCCCCACGTGGAATGATTGAATTTTGGGTCGACCCTGACAGTCCTTATTTCAAGGAAGCCTTTGCGCAAGACGGAAAGAAATTTGTCTTCCACTGTGCATCGGGATGGCGGTCTGCACTTACCACTGCAACCTTACAGGACATGGGGTTCGAGGCGGCACATTTGAAAGAGGGTTTTTCCACGTGGGAAAAACAGGGCGGCCCGGTCGAATACCCCGAAAAGAAAACTTAAAGCTCGCCTACATGCGGCCCAGTTTTTCCGAAACGGAACGGGCCGCGTGCATAATTAGGCCCCCGAAACGTTCGACACCATCGTCAGGCAGATTAATATCGGGCAGAGAAATCCCCAAGGCGCCGATTGGTTCGCCGTTTTGCAAAGTGACCGCCGCGCCAAAGCTCACAATACGATCCCGAAACTCTCCGGTATCAAAAGCATATCCACGAGATTGGGTTGCCAAGATATCCGCATCAAGCGCGTCCAAATTGGTTAAGGTTTTCTCGGTATGCTGCGTCAAAGCGCCACTGATTTGATCGCGTAGGTTTGGGTAATCTACCGCCAAAATCGCCTTGCCTGTTCCAACACAGTGCAGGGGCGCTGTTCCTCCAATCGTGTTCCAAGAGCGGATCGGCTTCTGGCTGTCGATCTTATCTATGTAGATCACGTTCAGGTTGTTCCGGACCGCAAGATAAACGGTCTCTCCCGTTTCTTGTGACAGATGCAATAGCTCTGGCGCAGCAAGCTCTCGCAGATTCAGGTTTTCGACGGATGCGCGGCCAACCTGCCAAGTCTTAAGCGTGGCCGCATAGGACTTATCAGATCTGTGTTCCACATAGCCAAGCGTGGTCAGCGTCTGCAAAAGCCGAAAAGTGTTGGACTTGGTCAGGCCAAGCTCCTTGGACAGCTCGGTCACACCCTTACCCTTTTGGGCCGACGCCAAGTTCTCTAAAATAGAAAGTCCCTTTGAAAGCGTTGAATCAACCTTTGGTTCGCTTTTTTTGGCATCGGTCATGTTATTCAGCTTCCTGTCTTTTCATTCTAACTATCAGTTATGCCTCTTCTTCGAAAGGCGGAGGTTCATGGACTGTTACGGCAGGTATCTCACCCGTGAATTTGCGCAATTGAACCATCGCAGAATGTGCTGCGGGGCTTTGGGTAAGGCTGGATGATCGTAAGTCATGAGTGAGGACATTCGGATTGCCATGCCGGTCTCGGGCATCGCGCGCCTCAAAATCAGGATCATACCACGCGCCAGTCCACAAAAAGACACAGCCTTTGGCGACCTCATCTGTGACCTTTGCGCCGGCAAGGCAGCGGCCGCGTGCATTAAACAATTCGACGATGCTGCCGTTCTCGATGCCCCTGCCCTTAGCATCATCGGGGTGGATCAACACAGGCTCACGACCGGAAACCTTATGGCTTAGGCTGTACGCACCATTATCGAGCTGGCTGTGAAGCCGCGTCTTGGGCTGCCCCGACAGCATCGCAAGCGGGAATGCGGCATCGTGGTCTGCAGTTCGATCACGCGGCGGGTACCAGCATGGATGCCCTTTGCAGTCCGTTAGGTCAAAAGCCGCGATGGTTTCGGAGAATAGCTGGATCTTACCGCTTGGGGTCGGCAGAGCGCAACCTATCGGGTCCGCACGGTAATCTGCCAAAAACACCTGCTGTGGGCTTGGGTCGGGCAGATCAACCACATCACCGTCAAGGAAAGTCTGCAGGTCTGGCAATTCAATCCCTGCCTCATCAGCCCGGTCGCGGGTGGTTTCCCAAATCTCGTTTAGCCACTCATGGCTTGTCTTCCCTTCGGTAAAGGCATCGCGGTTTCCAAGACGTTCCGCAAGATCCGCATAAATGTCATACTCATCGCGCGCCTCACCTTGCGGGGGGATTACCCGCGGCATCGGCACCAAAGCATTGTCAGACTTCCCGGCCCCAAAATCAGTCCGTTCTTGAGCCGATGTAACAGGCAAAACAATGTCGGCACGGCGCGCAGTCGCGGTCCAGTTCAGCTCATTGACAATCACAGTTTCTGGCCGTTGAAAGGCTGCGTGTAACCGGTTCAGGTCTTGATGATGGTGGAAAGGGTTGCCTCCCGCCCACCAAACCAGCTTTGCGTCAGGGAACACCCTGCTTTCGCCGTGGTATTCATACCGCCCCCGAGGGTTTAATAGCATTTCACTGATCATTGCGACGGGAATGAAATCACTAACGGGATTGACGCCTTGCGCCATTGTGCCCCACCTGAATGGCCGCTCGATGTTGCCGATGTTGGCATTGACGCCATAGCCCACCGTATAGCCGCCACCCGGCAACCCGATCTGGCCAATCATGGCGGCTAACGCAATTGCCATCCACATGGGCTGCTCACCAAAATCTGTCCGCTGTACGCCTGCAGCAACACTGATCATCGTGCGGCCTTGCACCATTCGCCGCGCGAGGGTGCGGATGCTATCCGCGTTCATCCCTGTCAGTTCAGAGGCCCACTCCGCATCTTTCGGAGTGCCATCATCATCCCCAACAAGGTATCCACGGAGCTTTTCAAAGCCGGTGGTATAAGTTTGCAAAAATGCGTTGTCGACGAGGTTTTCTTTGATGAGCGTATGGGCAAGCCCCATCATTAATGCCGTATCGGTGCCTGGTTGAATTGGCGCCCATTGGGCATTCAACACATCCGCCGCGTCACTGCGTAGTGGGCTGATGTTAACGAATTCAACACCTGCATCTGCACAGTCCTGTAAATTTCCAAGCATTCGGTGCTTTGCCACGCCACCATCGCTGACTTGCGTGTTGCGCAAAGCCATTCCGCCAAAAAGGACGATAAGGTCAGTATGTTTCGCAATCACCGACCACCGCGTGGCTTGGGCCACATGCTGACGGTACGGACCAACGACGTATGGCATCAAACCAAGAGCGGCATTGTAACTGTAGTTGCCTTCCGATCGAACGAAACCGCCCTGCGTATTTAGAAAACGTTTCAACTGGCTTTGTGCGTGATGGAACCGGCCCGCGCTGGACCAGCCGTAAGATCCGGCAAAAATGCCCTGATTTCCATATACCTCTCGGACGCGCTCCAATTCTTGAGTGACCAAACCCAAAGCGCGATCCCAACTTACTTCCACAAAGACGTCGCGCCCGCGTGCAACCTCATTGGGCCGCCCCTCCAGCCAACTTTTGCGGACTGCAGGGCGCAAAACACGCGCTCTCCCATGGAGGCTGCCGGGAATGTTGGAATTTATCTCAGATACAGCAGGATCACCAGAATGTCCTTCGATAGATATTATCTTGTCTTCGACAACGGTGGCTACACCGACACCCCAATGACTCGCTGTCAGCTTTTTCCCGTGATCACTCATCTACAACCTCGTGCTGATATTCAAAACAGTAATTCTAAATATTGACACAAAGCACTCTTACTGGCAACCTTGCAAAAGACAATACAAATGAGTCACATATGCCAAATACAACTGCCAACATATCAGATGACTTAGTGCAAATGGGTCGCCCTGACCGCATTAATGGACGTAACGTCAACTTGCCACCCGAACTGGGTTCGACGATCGTATTCGACACCCTCGCCGAATTCGAAGCAGCCCGCGATGCAAGATATGACAGCGGCACCATGTACTATGGGCGCTATGGTAATGAGGCGACATTTAAACTTGAAACCATGCTGGGGCAGCTAGAGAAGGCTGACGCGGTCACGCTGACCTCTTCAGGGGTAGCCGCGATCACCATGGCACTGCTGACATTTGCGCGTCCAGGTATGCACCTGTTGGTGGCGGATCATGTTTACGGCAACACCCGTGGGTTCTGCGAGACCGTGCTTAAACGCATGGGCGTCGACATCGAATACTTCGACCCTATGATTGGCGGGGGAATACGAGATTTGCTGCGCGACACGACATGTGCAGTGATGTTCGAGGCCCCGGGATCCGGAACATTTGAAGTGCCTGACATTCCTGCAATCGCCAAAGCCGCCCGAGCAGCGGGCGTGCCTTCGATCCTAGACAGCACATGGGCCACACCGGTTTTTTGCCAGCCCATTACGCTGGGCGTCGACGTTGTTGTAGCATCAATGTCGAAATACCTAAGTGGCCATTCCGATTGTATGATGGGGATGATTGCATCCACGCAGCAATACGCCAAAGACATTCGGAAGACGACGATGGCCATCGGTGACAAAACCGGCAGCCAAGAAGTGTTTTTAGCCTTGCGCGGTCTTCGCACCCTAAAGATGCGGATGGAATATTTCGACAAAGCGGGACGCGACATGGCGCAATGGTTCGCAGACCAATCGCAGGTCAAATCCGTGCTGCATCCTGCATTTGAAAATTGCCCTGGTCATGCCAATTGGGCACGTGATTTCAGCGGGGCATCTGGCTTGTTTGGAGTCGTGTTCCATGAGAGCTCGGACGATCAAATTCGCGCCTTTGTGGATGCGCTCCATCACTTTGGAATTGGGGTCAGTTGGGGCGGATACGAAAGCCTCGTTCTCCCAGTTACGCCAGCTCGAAGTGCCGGCACCTGGGCCGAGTCTGGCCAATTAGTCCGTTTTAACATCGGCCTCGAAGATCTTAATACCCTCAAGGCGGATCTGACAGCCGCCCTACCCCACCTCAACACCGCAGCGGAGTAAACCATGCATAACAAAATTGACCATTTCGCCATTGGTGCGGATACCTTGGAGCAAGGTGTTAGCGCGATGCAAGCTAAGCTGGGTGTGGAAGTCCCACGTGGGGGCAAGCATGACGCCATGAGCACCCACAACTGCGTTATGCAATCGGGCAACGAGAGCTTTTTTGAACTGATCGCGATTGATCCTGATGCCCCCGCTGACCCGGGCCGCGTGCGTTGGTTCACCTTGGACGATCCAGCCACACAAGCCCGATTTGCTGAGCGCCCTCGGGCCCTTTGTTGGGTTGTTGGCACCGACGATCTTGATGCAGTGATCGCAGCAAGCCCCGTCGACCTTGGCGAAGTCGTTCTGTTCACACGTGGTGACCGGTCATGGCGGTTGACGGTCCCCAATGACGGGCATTTGCCGATGGGCGGCCTGCTGCCCGCATTTATTGAATGGTCGCCCGGCCCACACCCAAGCACGGGTCAGCAAGACCTTGGCATCACATTGGAAAAGGTAGTTCTGTCACACCCTGATCCTGATGAATTGGTCGCGACCCTTAAGGCATTGGGCGTAGATCATCTTGCGCAGGTCACTGAGGGGGCGGCTGCGCTTTCCTTTTCATTGGCCACCCCAAACGGGACGGTTACTTTAGATTGAACGATAGGGGTAAATGATGGCACAGCAATCAGCCGCGCAGATGGATAAGAAACCGGACGTCAAAGCCTTCTTTGACGCGAGTTCAAATACGATAAGCTACGTGGTCAAAGACCCTGATAGCACCAGCTGTGCGATTATTGATCCAGTGATGGAATTTGACTATGCCGCCGGGCGTCTATCCTATGACAGTGCTGATGCCATTATTGCTGACATCCAGAGACGCGCGCTTACCGTTGAATGGATAATAGAAACACATGTCCACGCGGACCACCTTTCGGCGGCCCCATATATCCAACGTGAGCTGGGTGGGAAAATCGGGATCGGCGAACATGTTTTAACGGTCCAGAATACCTTTGGGAAAATTTTCAACGAAGGCACTGAATTCGCTCGCGACGGATCTCAATTCGATAAGCTTTTTAAAGACAACGACACGTACGGCATCGGCTCTTTGCATTGTCAGGCTCTTCACACCCCGGGCCATACCCCAGCTTGCATGGTACATGTGATTGGGGATGCAGCCTTTGCGGGTGATACTTTATTCATGCCTGATGGTGGTTCTGCGCGCGCTGATTTTCCAGGCGGCGATGCTGGGCAACTCTATGACAGTATCAGCCGTGTGTTGTCGCTGCCCGCAGAAACACGCCTTTTCGTGTGTCATGACTACGGCCCCGGTGGCCGTGCCATTGCATGGGAAACCACAATCGGTGCCCAACGCGAAGCCAATATCCACGTTGGCGGCAATGTGTCGCGCGAAGAGTTCATAAAGATGCGCGAAACCCGTGATGCGGAACTGGCTGTACCAAAATTGATCATTCCGTCGCTTCAGGTAAATATCCGAGCCGGCGAGATCCCCCAAGATGATGATGGGGCGATGGTGTTAAAAGTTCCGGTGAACAAACTCTAAGCTTCCCAACGGTATCTCCCGTACATCCACCACCCCAAAACATCATGAATTTAAGTAGCCTGCGACCAAGGCTACGAATGCACCAACGTGAACGACCATAATTGCCCGGTCTTTCCACATAACACCTACGAGAAACCAAAGTGCGATGCCTATAACAAAGGCGAGAACATTCCACGGGACGATATTCAGCCCTGTCAGCCCATAACCAACCAACTGAATGACGGTAGCCACCCATTTGACAATATCAACCCGCTGCATTCGACATTCCGCCTAGTGAGCCGCAAGGGCCATACGCCCCTTCAGGTACTCTCCATATTGGCCGAGCAGAAAAATGAACACCCAGTAAATTGCTGCGACGAAAACAAGAACCTCAATGTAATAAGGGGCCCAAACCGCAGTGCCGTAAGCTGCTTTTCCTGACGCGAGGATATCAAAGAAACCAATAATTGTGACGATCGCCGTCTCCTTGAAGGTCACGACGATCATGTTGACCGTGCTCGGCAGCGCGTGCCGGAACACCTGAGGCAAAACAATTCGCCCCAAGATGCTCCAATAGCTGAGCCCAAGCGCCCTACCCGCCTCAAACTGACCCTTTGAGACTGCTTGGAAGCCACCCCTGAAAACTTCGGCTTGATAGGCCGCAAAGAACATCGCAAAGGCAATAATCACGCGCCAGATTTTATCACCCTCCAGCCAACTGGGCAGAAAGAGTGGCACCACGACAGCGGCAGTAAACAGGGTCGTCACCAGTGGGAGAGACCGAACCGTATCGATTAAAATTGTCGCAAACCACCGCACAACAGGCATCTCAGAGCGCCGCATCAGCGCAAGCCCCAATCCCATTGGCATCCCCAGCAACACGACAGCAGCAAACAAAAACAGTGTTAGCGACAGTCCGCCCCAACCATCCGTCGTGACCTGTGGCAATCCAAGTAAGCTGCCCTCCATAAGAAGGTAATAGGTGGCAAACCCTGCGATCCATAAAATTGCCAGCCGTTTAGCTCGCCAAATGACAGGCTGGCATGAAACAACAACCGTTAGAACGATCGCAATCGCCGCGAGGGTCGAGCGCCAGTGTTCATCAAACGGATAGGTTCCAAACAGGATCAAACGGTGCCGCGCATCGATCACCGACCAGCAGGCTCCGGCATGACCACCACATTGGCTGACGTCTTCTTCGCTCCATACGGCGCGGAAGATGCCCCAATCAAGCAAAACCCAACCAATGTAGGCCAAGCCCGCAATCACGATGACAGAAATTAGCGTAGTCAAAGGCGACCCAAAACCGTTCCGAATAAATGTCTTGCGCGCGACATCGAATTTACTGGGAGGGGCAACATTTACAATCGACATTTTAATGCTCTTTCAGTTGCAGACGCGCATTCAGCCAATTGGTGAAAATCGCGATAGAGTAGTTGACGGCAAGAAACGTCAGCATCAGGATCAGGATGAGCTCCAATGTCTGACCTGACTGGCTGATCGAATTGACAGTGATGTAAAACAAGTCACTGAAACCAATCGCGATGCCGATGGTGGTTGCTTTCATCATGAAAATCCATTGGTTCCCGAGGGGCGGCACAATACTGCGCAGTGCCATCGGGACTTTGATACGTGACCAGATTGATATTCTGCTCAACCCCAATGCCTGGCCTGCCTCGACCAGGCCTGCTGGCACTTGGGACAATCCTCCACGCACGATTTCGGCGATGTAGGCGCTTCCGTACAGGGTGATAGAGACGACCAATGCCAGCAGCTCAATCGGGACCGAAATACCGCCCCGAAAACGTAGCCCCTGGAGCGAAGGCACTGAGAAAAACGGCTCCCCCGAGGGGTGCAAAACAGCCGTAGCAAGCAAACAAATCCCGATCGAGCTCACGAACCAAATCGCCAGCCCACGCCAAAGTGAAGTTTTTGCGATGATCAAACCAATCGCAATTGCGATTGATGCAAGTAGGAGCCCAATAGAAACTGCGGGGCTTATGTTCAGCCCCGGTAGCATCAATCCACGTCCAGATAGGAAGGCGACATCGCCCAGATTGATTGCCTGACGCGGCCCCCCAAGGTGGATCAAAATCGCATACAGAAAGACGGCCTGCAGGATCAGCGGTATGTTGCGGAAAATTTGAACGTAGACATTTGCAGCAAAGCTCAGCGCAGGATGGCGCGCATCCCGCAAGGTTCCGATGATGAATCCAAAGAATGTGGTGGTCACAATACAGATGAACCCTACGAACAAGGTATTCAGCAAACCAATAAACAATGTGTAATAATAACGATCACTGATAGAGCGCTCGACCAGTGAGAACGAATAATCCCACCCCGTGTCACGTTCTAGAAAAGAAAACCCGCTGGTCATATTCATTCGGGTCAAATTGTACTGCGCGTTCGACACAGCACCCCAGATAGCAATGATCGTCAGTATGAGAATGAGTGATTGAATTGCCCGGCTACGCCGTTTTGCGCGTATGCGTAGTTCGTCCGCAGTCGGCATGCTGCTTGTCTCCAATTTGAAACGGGTAAATAGAACCGCCCCATTTCATGGGGCGGTCCAAAGTTCGTTGTCTTTAGTCGAGGATCGGAGCGTATAAAACACCGCCTTCGTTCCACAGGCTGTTAAGCCCACGTTCCAGACCATAAGGGCTGTCTTTGCCCAAATTGCGATCATAGATTTCAGCAAAGTTACCAACAGCTGCGATCATCTCTTTTGCCCATGTATCGCGCAGGCCGAGGCGTTCGCCCATGCCAGGCTCCGCACCTAGCAGGCGTGCAACACGCGGGTTCGGTGGGGTTGCGGCCATTTCTTCAACGTTTGCAGATGTGATGCCTTCTTCTTCTGCGATCAGCAGCGAAGCCAACATCCAGTTCACGGTATCAACAAAACCATCGTCACCTTGGCGCATCGCGGCAGAAATCGGTTCACTGGATAGTTGATCGCTCAAAATGATGTGGGCGTCAGGATTGTCCAGTTCGGTTGCCCGCAGAACCGCGAGGTTCGGGCCCCAACCAGCAAAGGCATCGCAGCGGTTTGCCAAGTAGGCAGAGCGCAACTCGGCTTGGCTTTCATATGACACCATCGTGTGCTCAACACCGATTGTCGTCATGTAATTCGCTGCCAGACGCTCAATCGTTGTACCAGCTTCAACACAAACTGTACCGCCCTCTAGACCTGTTGCATCTGTGATGCCCAGATCACCATGGGCCATGAACTGTGTCCCACCAAAGAAGTAAGGCAAGCTGAACTGAAGCCCAAGCTCTGTATCGCGGCCCATTGTCCAGCCTGTTGCCTTGATGATCACATCTACATCGCCAGATTGAAGTGCTGGAAAGCGCTGCGCCCAGCTTAGTGGTACGATCTGGTTGGCATCCGGGTCACCCAGAATTGCAGTGGTCAGCGCCCGGCACAAATCGATGTCCAAACCCTTCCATTCATTCTGGTCGTTAACTTCGACAAACCCAAAGTAACTGCCGTTGTGCCCAGAGCACAACATCGTTCCACGTTCGACAATTTGTTGAACCGTCGCGCTTTGTGCAGACGCGATTTGGGGGGCGATGGCACCCATGACGGCAAGTGCGCCAGCTGTGATATATTTTTTCATTCCCTGTCCTTTTGTTTGTGCTATATGTCAGCACATTGGTATTGATATATAGAATGAAAAGGAATTACTCTTGAGTCAACAGTTTTTGGTTGATCACAGAATTGGGATGGAAAATTGCATAATTCACGGGCACCTCGAGTTGGCTAAGGGCCACCGTTACCAGCTGTTGGCTTACCTGCCTACCAGCCGAAACGTTTCGGGTCTAAAACTTCGGCGGATCGTGCATAAAGAGGGCTCTCGAAGACAGCCGGCATTGGCGCAAGCGGTATCGGTAAGGAAGAGGTGTAAGTGCGCATGACCGCAGCTTTTCTCAGACGTTTGGCCATACAGCCCTTTCGTCAGTACTTCCCCATTCTTCACTGGGGCAGTCGCTATGATCGTAATGCGCTTTCTAACGATATGATCGCAGCATTGATCGTGACGATCATGTTAATCCCGCAGTCATTAGCCTATGCTTTGTTGGCAGGCCTTCCACCTGAAGCAGGGATCTACGCGTCAATCGCACCAATCATTCTTTACGCAATCTTCGGTTCTAGCTGCGCACTTGCAGTAGGTCCGGTAGCCATTGTGTCGCTACTCACTGCCTCAGCAGTTGGTCAGATCGCAGAGACCGGAACGTTAGGTTACGCCGTTACGGCGCTGACGTTGGCATTTTTGTCTGGTGGCTTTCTCTTGCTTCTGGGCATCTTTCGGCTTGGGTTTTTGGCCAATTTCCTTAGCCATCCGGTCATTTCAGGCTTTATTGCGGCGTCCGGCGTCTTGATCGCGGCCAGTCAGCTGAAACATATTTTAGGTGTCGAGGCACAGGGTCACACCTTACCGAAAATGCTCGGGTCGATCTTTGAAAATCTAATCCACGTCAATTGGATCACTGTTACTATCGGTGTGTCTGCTACCGCGTTTTTATTCTGGGTACGCAATAGCCTCAAACCACTCTTGAAAAAGCTTGGTGTATCTCCATTAATGGCGGACCTTCTCACCAAGGCCGGACCTGTTGCGGCAGTGGTTGCGACAACGGTTGTCGTTTGGACTTTGGATTTGGCGGGAAAGGGCGTTAAAATCGTAGGCGCTGTACCGCAAAGCTTACCGCCATTCACGATGCCAGATTTGTCACCGGATCTGCTTGGCGCGCTT
>CANMPP010000009.1 GCA_947499735.1 uncultured Pelagimonas sp. | reverse complement strand
CAGTGCTCATGTCAGTATTCCTCAGGGGCAGACCGGCATCCTTGTGGATCCGGAGGTGATCTAAACGCTTTGAGAAACATTAACATGTGAGTTTGATATATGATATTGACTAATTCTTGCATGTAATGTTAGATAATCTTTAATAGTGGATGTTCAGCTTGCTTTCTTGTGGATTGTCCCATTGCTCTGAACTGGCGACTAAGGTGTCTGTTCTAGCTCAGCGTTAGGCCTCTTCAGAGCGAGAACCATCTAATTCTTTCTCCGCCTTACATGCCGCTGAGGTTCGCTCAGTCAGAACGAGAGTTTGCGAGAGGTGGCTTCCAAATTTTCCGCCCTCAGGTTTTTTGGGGTGGCGGAAGCTGCGGCTTAGGGCGGCGAGGATCAGCTTTTGAAGGTATTTTTTTAAAGGTAGGAGGCGTGCAGGCACTCACGACGACACATTTGGCATTGTTTAGCGCGGCTTTGTTGCACAAATCGGTTGAGGGGATTCATGTTGTGAATCCAGCGTGATAGCTAGCGGTCATGAGCAGCTGGACACGGACGATTTACAAGACCAAGAACTGGCCAGATTACAATCGAGCCCTGAAGCAACGTGGCTCACTATCGATCTGGTTTGATCCTGAGATGGTGTGGAAGGCGAAACCTTCAGGCAATCGGGGTCGGCAGCAAGCTTACAGCGATGCGGCCATACAAGCTTGCCTGACCATCAAAGTGCTATTTGGATTGCCGCTTCGCCAGACGACGGGTTTTGTGGAAAGCCTGCTGGAAATGGTCGGCCTGGATTGGGCGGTGCCGGACTTCAGCACACTGTGTCGTCGGCAGAGGACATTGTCGGTCGCCATTCCTTACCGAGGATCAGGGAGGCCATTGCACCTTCTTGTGGACAGCACTGGGATCAAAGCTGAGGGTGAAGGCGAATGGAATGCCCGCAAACATGGCGGGCCCAAAGCGCCGCCTTTGGCGTAAAATACATATCGGGATCGACGAGGAAACACTGGAGATACGGGCGATAGAGGTGACAAGTAGCAGCGTCGGGGATGCACCTATACTGCCGAATCTTCTCGACCAGGTACCAACAGACCAAAAGATAAGCCGCGTTACTGCAGACGGTGGCTACGATACACGCAAATGCCACGATGCCATCGCGGCCCGTAACGCCAATGCCGTTATTCCGCCCCGCAAGAACGCCAAGCTCTGGAAGCCTGACACGCCCGGAGCAAAAGCGCGAAACGACGCGGTTCGATCCTCAAAGTATCTAGGTCGCGCATTGTGACGACATCGGACCGGATACCACCGCCGGAGCCGCGTTGAGACGAAAATACATTGCGTAAAACTTCTCGGCCAGCGCCTCTCTGCGCGAGACTTTGATCGCCAAGTTGCGGAGATCCAAATCTGTGCTGTGATCTTCAACGGCTTCACAGCGCTTGGCATACCCGAAACTGTTACCGTAGGGTAATTCCGTTAGGGGTAAGGGGAAGTCCGGCCTAATACCGATTTGTGCAACAAAGCCGATTGACACCTTCTTTGCAGATTGGCTGACATCTGCAATTTTTCTTACCTTCCGGCTAGAGATTTGGCATACGCTGCCTTTAGGGGGAGAACAGGTGGAAGTTTTGTGAACGAACCGTATCTAAAGAGACTGACGAAACTTATCGCGGAACTAGCTGCGATAGCCATCGCTGTTGTGCTCCTTCAGTTGTTCATTGGGGGGGTCGGTTTCGAAGCGGCTTGGCCGATATTACTGGGCATTTTGATCATCTTGATTGTCATCATCGCTGTTATGCGAAAGTAGTAACTCGGCCTGTTCTGGGTTTTGTCGCCAAGAATGAACCTCGGCAATTGTGTATGACTTGTTTTTCCAAACACCTTCCGCATAAACCTGCGTCGTCTCAAGAGTGACATCTAGTAAGACACCCCCTGCAAGTCTAAGTTGGGTAGTGCCGTTCAATAGCTGCTGGTGGAAATCTTCATCAAGCATTTTGACCGAAATCTGATGGCCATTTGAAAAGATGCGCCACTTTGCCTTGCTCTCAATTAAGGGTGCGTTGGCTAAAACGACTTCGACATTTTCGGACAAAACACGTGGCTCGGGTCCACCATCGGTTGTCGCTTCAATGACGGCTCCAGTACGTCCACTAAAATCCGAACGGGGAACAATTACGGCAGGCGGTTCGTCCTCCTCATTCGGCGCTGCTCCTACGCCGATGATAGCCTGATCAGGTTCCACGGCCCGATAAAATTCGCGACGTGGTGCAGTCACCGTTTCTGAACGCTCAATACTTCGCACGGCCTCGGCAATCCGTTCGATGTCTTCATCAGTTAACGTCACCGCTTGTTCGCCAGCGACAGCCTTGATGGCTTCGTCCATTGCTTTCCCTTGGAAATGCGAAAAGCCATTGTTCACAAGGGTGGTTGCGATAATAACGGCAAGCGTGGACAGTCTTTCTTTTGTGACTAACCCGCGTAGGCCAGTGATAATTCGTAGGCTGCCCGGCGCGGAATACTGATATACGAGTGAGAATTCGACGCCGGGCTCCATTAAAACAAACAGTTTCTCCTGCCATCTTCTCGAATTGGACCATTGCTTCGCCAACTGCCCTTATTGTCGGGCGTGCGTCTGGGGAAAGGTCAAAAAAATTGTAAGTGGTTGTTCAGTCATATTTTCTACCGGAAATCCGCTTTTGGATAATTGTCAACCAATAGGACCTGTTCAACCTTTAATTGCAACAGAAAAGGACTTCTTCGCCAGCAATGCTCGCGGCACTATTCGTTGTTCTGCATGTCAGCAGACCACCAAATGATGTCCAGATGACCCCAATCGGTGGGTTGGCTGCAGTGCTCTCAGATATAGACCCCACGCTTTCGCGCGCGGGCAACTGAGTTAAACGGACCGCACCGGGGCTCAACGGGCCGTTGGCCCGCTCACCCCGATCCAGACATTATTCTTTTGATTTGGTCCGCCCAACATCCCTGACCGTGGCGGTCAACCTTAGTCCATCCCCAAAATCAGCCACCAATTTCCCCTGTCTCGCGGGCGAGCCATTCCTCGCGGGGCAAATTGGCGTCTGATTTTGGCGCAGACATTTTCTTCGCAAATGTGGCCGATTGACAGCCCCGTTCAGGGCCGTGGGTCGGGCTTTGCCCTCTCCCACTCTGTTCCGCCGAATACATGCGTATTCGGTCAGATCAGGTGGCCGAGGCGCAGCCCATCGGTGGAGTGGGGAGGAAGCTGGAAAGGCTCCGGGGGAGCGTTTCCCCGAGCCACGGCACCAAGCCTCTCCCGCGTCACTTTGATCGAGGAGGCCACAAATGGCACCGAAGTTTGATGTTTATGCCCATGTCACCGACACTATTATTGCAGAGATCGAGGCGGGCACGCCGCCATGGCGCAAGCCATGGACAGGGAGCGCGTCGGGCATTGCCCTGCCAACCCGACACAACGGCGAGGAGTATCGCGGGATTAATGTCCTGATGCTCTGGGTCATGGCGGCCGAGCATGGCTATGTGTCCAGCCGCTGGATGACCTACAAGCAAGCGCAAGAGCTGGGCGGCCAAGTCCGCAAAGGGGAGACGTCGTCGACCGTGGTCAAATACGGGACGTTCACCCGAGAGAACGAGCTGGGCATTGAAGAAGAACTGCCCTATGCGCGCGCCTATCGCGTTTTCAATGCGGACCAGATCGAAGGCTTGCCCGAGGACTATTACATCCGGCCCGAGGCCCCGCGCGATCTTGGCACGGCCGAAGTTCCTGAGCTTGAGGCGTTTTTCAGCCGGACAGGGGCTGAGATCCTCACCAGTGATGATCCGCGCGCCTATTACAGCCCCGCAAAAGATCACATCCATATGCCGCCAATTACCACGTTTCACAATGCGGCAGGCTATTTTGGGACATTGGCCCATGAGGTGATCCACTGGACAGGCAGTGAAAAGCGGCTTGAGCGGATCAAGAAATTTGCGAACCGCGAAGCCTATGCCTTTGAAGAGCTGGTGGCAGAAATCGGCGCTTGTTTCCTCGGTGCTCAGATTGGCGTCGCGCCTGAGTTCGGTCAAAGCGCCGCCTATGTTGAAGTGTGGTTGAAAGCGCTCAAAGAGGACAAGCGGGCGATTTTTCGCGCGGCGTCTGAGGCGCAGAAAGCTGCCGACTTTGTTTTGCACGCAGAAAGTCAAACCAAGAACGCAATTTCAAAACCGCACGACTGCCTTGGGGCTCTCGCAATCCTTGAGGAGGCGTTGCGATGAAGATGCGGTGTGCCGCAATTAGGCCCGGTTGACTGCAATGACCATGTTCGCTTGTGAAAAGGGATTACGCAAGGGCGAAAGCGGCAACGCGGTCTGGGGAGTTTTTGCGAGAAAAGTAATCTCTTAAGAATTTTGATGCCCTTTGAATTCAGAAGATGCCCGCAGACAAACGCTTCACAATATCTTCTGAAAACCGATCTGCGCGACAAGGGTAAATCTTGTTGTCCAGCATTAGGATCAGGACCTGCTTTTCAGGGCTAAGAAAACTGCTTTCCGAATAGATTCGGCAAATTTCTCGGAAAGCTATTAAGAATTCGGGTTGGTAAATCGTTGCGAAAGCTGGGTTTAGGCGATTACGGACCGGTCGATTAAACTCTCGGCAGGTGTTGATTAGTTTCGCAATTGCTTTCTTCTTGGGTTGCTTCTTCCCAAGATCATAGGAGGGGGTGATTTTTGAATACGACGACATGGTCTCACTCAGTCAAGAGGGCTGGGAGCAATTTGAAAAATAGCGGATGCTCCTATCTGTAACTACACTTGCACCAAATAGGAAATACCCGCCTCTGGATCTGACGTGATACGCGAGGCTTCCCTTTCCGCCCTCGAGCCAACTTGTCCAAACGGTAGGAACGAACTTTAGGCAGCAAAGCGACGCTTCTTCAGTCGTGCGGTTTTGAAATTGCGTTCTTGGTTTAACTTTCATGCCTTGCGCATGTGGCCGGGCTTTGCCCGTTGGTCGCTGCCTAGTGCTGCTCCAAACGGAATACAGGCAGTGTGTTCAATATTATAATATTGAATCATTTATGGCTAAATGCCATAACAGAGCTGCCTGTATGATGCTGGCAAGAAATAGGGGTGATTACTTCACATGGGTCGACCGCGCGCACCACGGCACAAGCGACTGACGCAAAACCAGCGTTTTGCTATCGTGCGCAAGCGTGCCGAAGGTGCCCCGATCGAGGATCTGGCCCGTGAATTCGGTGTCACGACCCGCAGCATCTTCTACACATTGAAAGCCGATCAAAGCCGCAAGCTCGATGCGCGTGTGCGCTCCGAACTGGTGAATGTCCGGCTCACCCCAAGGGAGCTTGCGAGCTTTGATACGGTGCTGACGCGGCATGATATCACCAGCCGTGCCGAGAGGCTTCGGCGGTTGATCCATGCGTCGAATGATCTCTTTGTTCCTGATGATGAGCTGGCCAATCAGATGCAGGGGCTCTCGGCCTCTCTCAATCGCACCGGCAACAACATCAACCAGATTGCGCAGCGCCTGAACGAGGCAAAGCGCCAGGGTAAAACGCCGCCCTATGGCAATTCTGCCCATGGCCAAGTGCGCGCCTTGGCCGGGCTGATCTTCGATATCGCTGATCAAGTCCAAGACATGGCGCAGCGCCGCCGAAGTGCGCTGTCTGGCGAAGTTGCCCGCGTTTTGGGAGGCTTTGCCGATGGCCCGTAATAGTGCCGTTGCCGCCGCGCAGGAGGCCTTCTTCGATCGCGACTGGAGCCGCATTCGCGGAAGCGTGCCGCGTACCCGTGCCAAGCAAATGGCCCGCGCCGCCATGGGCCATTCCCCCGCGATCTTCAAAGCCATTCGCGACGGCGGCACCCACAACAAAGCGCAGCTGCGCAACCAGCTGGAATACCTGACCACCAAGTCGAGCTATATCATCGACAGCCGTGGCACCTATGACGGCCAAAGCGTTCTGTCAGCCAAAGAGATCGAGCAGCTCACACGCCGGTTTTCAGCGCAGTGGAATGAAGGGTTTCATCCCAAACTGGGGCATACCTCGCATCTCTTGATGGCCTACCCGATTGGCACGCGCGGAGAGGATGTTGCCGAGATTACGCGCGAGATTTGCGAGAGGTTCTTTCAGGGCGATGGCAGCCATTTTGACTACATCGCAGCCGTGCATGAGGACCGGGATCACCCGCACGCCCATGTCGTCCTGAACCGGCGCAGCAAGGATGGTGAATTCTTCTTTCTGAAAGAAGGGCACCATTTCAACTACGACAGTTTTCGCGAGGCCATGGTGGAGGTGTCCGACCGCTATGGGCTGAGGCTAGAGGCGACGCGAAAGTTGGAGCGTGGGATCACGACGAAGAGGCCAAGCGATGTAGAGCAGCGTCGCGCGGAAACCACTGAACAGAAGCTGGCTGAGCGTGAGCGCGTGGGGTTGGAGCTTGACCGTGCCTTGGCTGAGGTGGCGCAGAACGCGCGGCTTTATCGCGGCCTAGCTGCCGAGGCCTCGCGCGAGAACCAGCATGACATTGCAGCTGCCTTGGACAAGGCCGCGACTCTCTTGGCGCAGGGCAAACCGATTGAAGCAGATGGAAAGGTATATGGCATGGCCGAAGAACAGCATTCGTTTGACGAGGTCGTGGATGCCTTCCACGACAAGATCAACCAAGCTGAGCGCATCGTAGCTGACGCCCCAGTGGAGCGGCGCGCGGCGCTCGAGCATGAACTAAACGACATCTATCGATCTTTGTCACATCTGAGCCCAATGGGAGCGCAGTCCCATACCTTGCTCGAAGACACGTCCCAAAGTGGGATCTATTCGGCCGCGAATATACGGGCCGAGGCCCAAGGCGCTTTGCAGGATCGAGCTCTTTCCGAACGTCTTCAGCAAGCTTTGAAAGGCACCGGAATTGACGCGCAGGATGTAGCGCGTCGGGTCGAAATCGGCGCGGGCAATGCCGCGCTCGAGCGGCAATGGCTTGGACAGGATTTGAAGGCGATTGCCGAGAAGGACGGCTTTGACCTGTCACGCGCCGATGAGCTTGAGAAAGCGATCGACCGCCTTGACCAGGTGCACAGTGATCTGGGCCGGATGTTGGCCGATGCTGAAGTTCTCAAGGACAGTGGAGCGGTGGAGGCCGACCGGGAGGAAGCCATAGTCGACGGGTTGCCGCCGACCACCTCTGACATCCTGAGCCGTTTGAGAGATGATCCGACCGCAGATCCATTCCGAAACGATCTGGAGCGCGAGACTTTGAGGGCCGAACTGGAGGATCTGGCCGGTGAAGAAAATACCCCGGACTTGGCAATTGGCGATGAGACCGCGCTGGAGGAACATATCGAAGACCGTTTGGACCGGCTCTATGCGGCTAAGGCCTATCTGCAGAGCGATGCCGCTTTGGCGAACAGTGTGGCGATGGAGCATGTCCTCGACGAAATCGCCAATGAGGAAATAGACCTCCGACGCGAGCGGCATGTCGATGCCGACGGCGAAAAGGGCGTGACGCATGGGTAAGGCTCGGATCGCACTCGGCGTCATGAGCTTTGCTCTTCTGGGCGCAGTGTTCGGGTATGTTTTGGCGTCGGCCTTTCTGACGTTCCGCTGGATCGGTGTCGGGGCGGATATCGATTTCCTGATATTGGCACGCAGCTATGGGGTTCTCCGAATGACCCATCCGGCCGATATGCAGATTGTTCACTTGATCGTGGGGATCAGCACTGGTGCCGGTGTTTTGCTTAGTGCGGTCTTGATGAACGATGCGCTGACCAAGTTCGGTGAAACCCACTGGCAGCAGATGTCGGAGATGAAGCGGACCGGCTTTTTCGGAAAGCCCGGCCACGGCTTCGTCCTCGGCAAAATGGGCAAGCCCAAGAGTCGCAAACCCTTCGTGATGTCTAAGGTGTTCCCTCATGCCCTGATCGTAGCCCCGACCGGGCGCGGTAAGACGACCGGTTTCGTCATCCCGAACCTTCTGACCTATCAGGGCAGTGCCGTGGTGCTGGACGTGAAGGGTGAAAACTTCGAGGCAACAGCGCGCCACAGGGCTACGCAGGGCGACAAAGTGTTCCGGTTCGCGCCCACTGATTGGAAAGACGGCCGCTCACACCGCTACAATCCTTTGCTGCGCATCTCGGCGCTGGAAAACGTCGATCGCCAGCAGATGGAGCTGCAACTCCTGGCTTCGCTGTTCCTACAAGCAGATAACGACCGCGTCCAAGGGCTCCTCGATGGCGGTATCGATCTATTCGTGGCGGCGGGGCTTTTGGCGTTCGAGCGTAAGCGGCCGACCCTCGGCGAGATCTACCGCATCACCGCATCTGGCGGGGACAAGCAGAAGGAATATCGCCGCCGCGCCGATGAAGTGGTCAATCCAGCTGCCAAGCTGATCTTCATGCGCATGGCCTCGACCAACAACGGCACGCTGACGTCTTACCTGTCGCTATTGATGACATCTGGCCTCAAACAATGGTCCAACCCCGCCATCGACCGTGCAACCGCGATTTCTGACTTCGATTTTCGCGACATCCGAAAGACGCCATTTTCTGTCTATTTGGTGGTCGAGCCGCTGATGGTAAAACCCCTCGCGCCACTGATCCGCTTGTTCTTCTCGGATTTGCTGGCATCGCTTCAGGATCATGAACCCGGCAAGGACGAGCCTTGGCCCGTGATGATCATGCTCGATGAGTTCAACCGCCTGGGCAAAATGCCAATCGTTCTCGATAGCATCGAAACCCTGCGATCTTACCGCGCAAACCTTGCGATCGTAACGCAGACGATCCCGGCATTGGACGAGATATACGGTGAAAACGCCCGCCGTGCTCTGCAGGGTAACGCGGGTATCAAGCTCTATCTGACGCCCTCGGATGAGAAGACCATCGAAGAGCTTAGCAAAGCCGTTGGCAAAACCACCAAACGGGTTGTGACCCGCTCGCGCTCAGTCGGCCGTAACCCTTTTGCTGGGCGCAGCATGTCTGAACGGACCGAAGAAACCGCGTTGCTACCCGAGGATGAGGCGCGGCGCATGGATCTTGATGACATCGTTCTTGTGGTCGACGCACAAATGCCCGTGCGCGCCAAGCGGATCAAATACTATGACGACCGTTTCTTTAAGCAGATCTTCGACAAGCAGACCGGCGAATTGCCATACCCCTCAGCCGGGGACCAAATGCGTGGTCTGCAAGGGCAAATGAAAGCGCTGGAGGAGAAGATTGGGGCGCTTGAGGTGCCGAAGGTGGTGCCTGCTGAGGGATCTGAAAGTAGCGGGAAGCGACGTGAAGAGATCGATGATTTGGCCAGAGAAGAGTGGGAGGTGACGTCAGGGAACAAGCCTAGTCGGGGCGAATATCAGGCGGGAACAGATCGGGTGGAGAGGTTCATGGCGGAGACGGCTCAGCTTTGAAAGGTGTTTTCCGTGCATGCGCTGAAATATCGACAGTTCTGGTTGTGACGCTGAATGGCAATCGTTCGTGATTGCTTCAGTGAAGTATGAACCAGACCGATATGCAATAACGGATCGGAAGCTTTCCAATGAGTTTGTCTGAGAGACCTTTATTGGCGGACGCATCCAAGGCCTTTGGCAACCTCGCCTTGACCTACCAACCCGGCAAAATGCGTGTATCGACCTGTCATCACACGCACTTGGCCTGCGATAATTGATTCATGAACATCTGCTTTTCGAGCGTAAGCTTGTATCTTTGCTTTGGAAATATTCCCTAGAGCTCGGCTGAGCTCATCATGAATGTCGTCCGGCACTAGCGCACTACGTGCCAATCGGTTTGCTTCATCTTCCATAGTTGGATCATTGCCGAATGCTCCGGTTGATCCCTCTGTCTCGTCAATGATCATGCCTTCGTCAGTCAAATGCCGCTCCACGTGCACACATTCATGCAGCAGTGTGAACCAGAAGTTATCTAGTCTGTGGTGACGCAGGCTAACAGCGATTGCCGGTTTGCCACTCGGCAGACTGAAGCATGCGCCGTCGATGTGTGTTTTCTTCAAGCAAGGCACATAGACTGCCGTGATGCCTACTTCGTCGAGCCTACGAAATGCGCGTTTGGGGCCGTCGGAGTATAAACTCAGCTTGGCGATCTCGCGCCTAAATCGGTGCCCCACATCATCCGTGTTAAAGTCATTCGCGCTCTCACAATTAATTGCATCACCCATAGCTTTCATAAGCCATGCGTTTACAGAATAAGGATTGGGCTCTTTGTTATCTGCGCCACGGAAGCGAACACCGGCAAATTGAGGAGTGGACACTCGAGCTGCCGACATAAGGTTTCGAATGCGGCTTTCGATCTCATCAGCTTTAGGCTTTATGTGTCCTAGCCAGCCTAGCTTGAACATTTCCGTGATTGGAAAAGACTTCCAGTCAACGTTTGGGCAAGGTTCGGGCAGGGTTGCTTCAACTTTTCCAAGAAGCACGTCCGCCGGAATCCCTAACTTCTCATGAAGTGCCCGCATCATATCCAAGGAAGGCTTGCGCTTTCCATTGAGGACTTCTGAAACACGCGATTTGGGGAAATTGATAACAGTGGCAAGTTGGCTGCGGTTGATCCCTAGTTGATCAATGCGAAACTCAATCGCTTCTGCGGGTGTCGGAAGCTGAACTGGGAAATGTTCGCTCTCATATTTTTCGACCAAAATCGCCAGAACTTCGAGGTTGCGAACGCCCTCTTCAGAAAGCTCATCCTCCAACATCAGCGCGTCGATCTGCTCCATAGCCCATGCATGGTCAGTTGCGGTTTTGATTGGTCTGATGTCTAGCTTTTCCATGTAACTGTTCCTACGTCGATCTCATCGTACTCTTTATGGGTTCCGATGAACTCAATCTTTATCACTTCAGCTTGGTAGTTGATCCGGACTACTAGTCTGAAATGGTTCCCCTTTATTTTGAAGATCGTTACCCCGTTGCCTTTTCCGATCGGTCTTGCATTAGGGTATTGAGCCTTTAGTTCGCCAGGGTTCTGCCACTTTGCCACGATTGCTTCTTGGTGCCATGCCCGAAGAGAGCCAGCCGCCTCGTTCCCTCGCTTGTGTGTCTTGATGAAGTGTTCGATCCTTTCTTTTGATACAACCTTCATCTTAAAGTTACCTGTTTGGTTATCACTTGTTGATTACCATTTTGGTAACTGCACCCCAGATAGCGGTTGAAGACTGCTTTGGCAATAGGGTTAGACCTACTTCTTTGATGATGTAAGGGCGCAGGTAGACCGCCTCCTTTACGAAGTAAGAGAAGTGTAGCCAAAAGTGGTGCGGGCTTTGTTGGCGAGTTTGCGTCTGCAATAAGAACTGCTTCAAATCCTTGCATCGACAATGAATTTCGGTCTTAGGATGACGGCAAAGTATCGATCTTACTCCAACCGCTTCGCCCGATCGGCCACCCGCTGAACCATCGAGAAAGTCTTGCCGCCCGCCTGACGCATCCCAGCCCTGGCGATCTCAGCATTTGACCTCGTTCCAAACCGCGCCCGCGCCCGTGAGCCCTTGGTTCCGATCAAACCCTTGGAGAACCCGCCAGGACTGGGAATGTTCGGCGGTCCGGCCATCATGAAATTGCCCGAGATTGAGCGCACGATCAGCGGCGTGGAGATGATCATGCCGCCTGCGAGGAACATCATCATGAAGAAGGGCACCAGCGCGCCGATGTTGCTCGCGCCGGAGGGATCTCCGAGTTCGGTCATCAGCGAGCGCGACATGCCGACGACGGTGGAAAACACCCCGGCAATCACGAGGGGGTAGAGCGCATAGGATACCGTGCTGGACAGCCAACGGTGGAAATAGTCCTTACTGACGTCGAACAGCGAAAGCGCGATCATAATTGGGGCGATGCCGATCATGAACGCGAGCATGATCTTGGCGAAGATCAGGACAAGGCCGCAGAGCGCGCCAATGACGCCCAAGAGGAACGCTCCGATCGCGCCAATCAGTGCTCCGGCCATCCAATGCATGTTGTCACCGGCCGCGTTCAGATAGTCACCAAATTCTTCGATAAGATTGTCGAAGGCCTCGGCAAAGTAGGATGCACCTGCACCGCCCCCGCCAAGCCCTGCCACCATGCCGCCCGCGAGCTGGTCGAGCCCGTTGATGAGGGCGCTGGCCACCGCGTTGAATTGGACCCAGTTCATCGCAAACAGAGAGATGAGCAGGAGCTTTAGGGCGAACCAGAAGGCGGTTCGCCCATCCATGGATTTGTATTGAAACACCATGTTGAGGAACACGCCGATCACAGCCAGCGTCGAGGCCACGGCAATGACGCCACCAAGCTGACCAGCGACGTTGCCAAAGGTGGTTTGGGCTGCGTCTTCTAGAAAGTTGTTGGTTGTCTCTACCATCCAGGTGACGACGCCCATCGTGTCCTCCTCTGGCTGGCTTTAGGCGCTCGCGCCGGTGCGCCGCTTCAGGAAGGCCTTCAGGATGTGTTCGCCGTCGAAATCCGGCACGACGGAGACCAGCTCCCAGCCGTCTTGGCCAAGAGCCGTCAGCTGCGCTTCGATCTTCGGTGGCTTTGTCTTGGCGGTGTTGATCTGTTCAATCTTGTATTCAAACATGGGCTGTTTCCTTTGAATGGGCCGGATCAACCGGCAGGTAGAATTCGGTAATGCCACGTGTGCCTTCATGGCGACCGGCTTGGATGATCACATCGATCGACCGGGTGATGTATTGAATCATATCCTGGTAGGTCATGGGCACATCGGTTTTCAGGGCGGCGATGGCGAGACGCTGAACCGCCAGCTGAGGTGTTTCAGCGTGCAGCGTGGTGAGTGAGCCACCATGGCCGGTGTTTATAGCCTCGAGGAAGGTCATGGCCTCTTTGCCTCGTACTTCGCCCAAGACGATGCGGTCCGGCCGCATGCGCAGGGTGGAAGTCAGCAGAACATCGGCGCTGCGCGTGGCCTCATCGCGGTCAGACATCAGCGTGACGACATTGGGCTGCGTCGGGCGTAGCTCCGCAGCCTCTTCGATCGTGATGATGCGTTCGTCGGCGGGCACGAAGGAGAGGATCTTGCGCGCCGTGACGGTCTTGCCGGTCGAGGTGCCGCCGGACACGATCATGTTGAGCTTGTGCGTGACGCAGAACTTGATCGCCGCGTCGATATCGCCGGTGGCGACGACATCGCGCAGCTCGGCATTGCGCTTGCGTCGTGCGCCTTCGTTGCTGCGCTCTTTTCCGAAGAGATAGGACAGCTTGATCTGCTCCAATGGCAGGTCAGCGAAGAACCTCAAGGAGATCGCATAACCGCCATCAACGGCGGGAGGCTGGATGACTTGCGCGCGGATGGGGCGGTCGCGGTAGGTAATGCTGACCGAGACGATGGGTTTCGTTCGGCTGAGCGTGGTGTTCGCGGCGGAAGCAACCTGATTGCCAAGGTCCTTGATCTCGTTCTGCGTGAGCCTCCGATTGACGGGCCGCATAAAGTGATCCCCCTGAAACTCCGCCCACAGCGTGCCGTCAGGGTTGATGCAAAGCTCGATCAGCTTTGGGTCACGCGCCTCGGGGATCTTGTCCATCGAGCTTTGCAGATAGCTGGCTGCCATGGTCAAAAAATCTCCAGATCGCGGTCGACCAGCACGGTGACGCGGGCACCTTGATCGATATAAATCACGGGCGAGACGGAAAGGTATTCGCCGATCACGCTTTGCGCGCTATCCTGAAGGTCTTCGCCAATGCCCTCGAGCACATCAGAAGTGATCTCATCTCCGGTATTTTGGGCAGCCACTGCAGGCAAGGCTCCGATCAGAGATATCAGGGCAGCAGAACCGAACCGCGTGCCAAAACGGCTGTCGACAAAGCCGGTCGTGCCAGACCGCCCCAGTTCATCACCACCGAAAGCGCTGATTTCGACGGTCTGGTTGCTGGGCAGTATGATCCGATCCCAGGCAATGGTCACGCGTTGCTGCGCGATATCGAGGCCGGATTGATACCGCCCGATCAGACGTGCGCCGCGTGGGATCAGGATCCGCGAGCCGTCATAGGCGTGGACATCTTCCGATACCATCGCGCGGACCTGACCGGCTAGCGAGCTGTCGATCGCTGTCTCGAGCACGGCCTGGATCATCGTGCCCTGAACGACCGTGTTTGACGGGTTCACGATCAACTGGGCCTGGGTCACCTCAGCAGGTTCAGCGCCGTTGCGGATAAAGTCTGTGTCGCCATCAAGTCGCCGCTGCTGCGCAGCGGTTTCATTGTTGCCGTTGCCCGAACCGCCAAAGGCGATGATTGGGCTGGCGATGCGGGCTTGGAGTTCCTCAAGTTCTGCTTGCCGCCGCCGCTCGAGTTCCTGAAGGCGCAGTTCTTCGGCCGTGGGGCCGGTTGGTGCGGGCGTGCGCGGGGTTTCCAGGCGCGCAAGCTCCAGATCATTCTGCAGTCGCTGGATTTGCCGGGCACGTTCTTCCAACTCCTCGCGCAAGGCGGCTTGCGTTGCTGCTGCCTCGCTGCGCAGGGCATCGATTTCTGCGCCTAAGGTCTCCAATGCTTCAGTGTTGACGGCTGGGACTTCAGGTGCGGGTGCGTTGCGCAGGGCTTCGAGCTCGGTGCGCATGGCGTCCATTTGCGCGCGTAGCTCTTCTGTGTCGCTGGCCGGTTCCGGCTCCGGCGGCGGGGCTGTGTCAATCGGTGCGGGCGTGGGCTCGAGCGCACCAAAGCCCGGTTCTGCCGCTTGGAACTCATCTGGGGAGGCGGTTTCCAGGCTGTCGGGTTCGGAGCCGCCAGAGAAAAACAGCAATAGACCGCCAAGGGCGGCGATTGCACCAATGCCCAGGGCGATGGCAAAAAATGATGGTCGCGATTTTCGATTTTGTGGTTTCCCTTCAAGCGCTTCGAGCCGCTTCTTAAGCTCAACTGTTTCACTCATCGTGGTTTGCCTCGCTCATCTCTTGGACGCAGATTTCGTCCTCGCTGAGCCTGAGAACCCATTGATCGCTGACGCCTGACACGCGGATAACACCATCAGGTCGGGCCAGAGCATTCACGCTGCGCTCGTTGCCACCGGACCAGCGAAAAATCGCAGGCAGCGGCGCGTTCGCGGCGAAGCGGAAATAGGTGAAAGCTCCGTCATCCCAGATTTCACGCGGAGTGATCTCGGACCGTGCGCTGACGCCGTAGGCGTGGTTTGCAGGCTGGCTTGCGGCTACACGCGATTGCTGAGGGGCGGCCTCGGGATAGGTGAAGCGGATGACATAGAAGGTCGGCGAACTGGCCTCGGTGACGTTGAAATAATAGCTGCGCCGGTTGGTGTAGACGGTGATGTTGGTATGCGCGCCGCGCGAGACTGGCTTGATTGCAATGGCCTGGCCACCAGGCACGCCGTCGAGAAGAAACCCTTCGGTGTCGCCCGCAATGATCGAGCGGATGGTCTCGCCCTGGCCAAACTCAATGCTGGTCACATGGGTCAGGCTGGTGCGGATGCGGTAGACCTGCCCATCCTGATAGGTGGCCAGCCGGACGCGAGCATCATAGGGGCCTTGGCGCGGCTGGGTTTCTGCATAGGCGGTGCCAGCAAGCGGAATTAGGAAGGCGAAGATCAGGAACAGGCGTCGTATGGGTTACTCCAAACGATCCGAGCGGATCGCATATTCGGTGACAGTGAAGCCGAAAGGGTTCTGCCAGACATCATCGATCGACCGGCTATTCTCGGGCCGAAACTCAAACATCAGGGTTGCGGTGAAGAGTCCGTTTTGAGTGCCGCGCGGCGAGTTCAAGCGCTTGCGCAGACGCACCTGGGCACGGTTGGCGCTGACATGGGTGATCGACAAAACCTCGACCTCTAGCCGCGCATCTGTGCCGTAGTTGTCGGGCGGATAGGCCTCATCGCCGCTGGTCCAAAGCGCGCGCATTCCTGCAGCGGCCGCGCCGTCCGAATGGTCCAGGACCCGCCGCACCCGCACATCATTGTCGAGCTGGTTGTACGTCTCTCGATCTATGACATAGCGGTAGACCTGTGCCTCGATGATCGCGGGGCGTTCCGTGAGTGAGACCGCTTCAACCACGGCATTGGGGAGGGCCATGCCGGTTTCGCTATCAAAGGGCACGATCATGGGCGGCGGGTCCACGTCGAATAGGGCCACGAGGGCGGCGGCGAGGCAGCCTGCCATACCAAACGCCATGCCTGTCAGTCCCAGTTTCTGCCACATGAGCTCGCGTCGTCGTGCGCCGTAGACGAGCTCTTCTTCGATGATTTCTGCCTCGCTGTTCATGGGGTCAGTCCGCGCGCAAGTCTGGCAGGGTGAAGTCCATGTAGCGGCGCTCTTCGGCCAGGGTGGCGGCATCCACCACGCCGGATTGACCGGCGCCGACAGTCTGAATGGCTTCGAGCTCCCACATGCGTGTCATGGCGATGGCCAGCTCAGCGGTGACACGGGTGTTGTGATCGACGGCTTCTTTTAGCGTTTCCATGTCGGGGATCAGCGAGACCAGCTGTTCGACCCGTTCTAGGGATTGCGCTGCTTCTTCATAGCTGTTCTCAGCGGCTGCTGACATAACAGCCCCAGTTCCCGCCTGGCTGGCAATGCGCTCCGCCCCAGGATTGCCGCTGCTGGCCATGTCGGACAGGCTGTCTTGGTCAAAGCCTGCGTCCTCCAAGGCTTGCGTCATGCGACCCTCCATTTGAGGCGCTGCATTGCCGATCAAGCCGCTGAAATCGCCGCTCTGGATTTGCCTGATGGTGCCCAGAAGGTCATCGAATTCCTGATCGAGAAGCCCGTCGAGATCACCACCCATGGCCATTTCAATGATATCCGTCGCGCCGGTCAGGGCCGCATAGGTCTCGTTAAGCGTGTTGAGTTGCTGCTGCACCAGGTCGAGCTGTTCGAGAAGCGTGTCGAGCTGGTCGGTCTGGATCCCGAAATCCTCCAGCATTTGCTGCAGCTGGCGAATTTCCTGCGCGATGTTGCGTGTGTCGACCGTCGGCACGCCTTGAGCAGTTGCAGGAGACGCTACCAACAATGCGCAGGTGGCTACTGTAGTAAGAAAGCGGATCATCGGAATGCCTCCAGATCGAATTGCATGAAGTCTTGTTCGCGTGCCTGCGCGGCCGCCATGGCCAGTTCTGACGCGCTGAGCGGGCGGGTATGGGCGGCCATGAGGCGCGTGCGGATGGCGATCAGGCGAGCGAGTTCTGCCCGGGCATAGGTGTTGAGAGACATGGCCGCGTGAATGTCATCTGTCTCACCAATGCGGGTGATGATGTCCTGCACGCGCAGCGCGGCCGCTTGCACGGAGACCAAGGAGTAATCGCCATAGACCCCTGCGCCGAACGAGGTGAGGCTCATGGTCGAGTTGGCAAGCAAGACGGGATCGATGGTGCCGAGCGCGTCCACGCCGCCGACACGGGCAAGGTAAAGATTGTAGCGCTCGGGGATCACTTGAACGTAGTGCTGGGTCTCAGTGAAGGGCGGCACGCCACCATAGCGCTGCACATTGCCAGGACCGGCATTGTAGGCGGCTAACCCGTGAATGATGTTGCCGTCAAACATAGCAAGCATCTGCGCCAGATACCGTGCACCGCCCGTGAGCTGGATGTAGGGGTTTTCGTAGTAGGCCGGGTAAATCCCGAGATCCTGCGCCGTGCCGGGCATGATCTGGGTCAGGCCGAATGCGCCAACAGGTGAGCGCGCGCCGATGGTGAAGCGGCTTTCTTGCCAGATCAGCGCCTGCAATAGGCAGCGCCACTGTTTTGGCGACAGACCCGCTGTGCGCACGCCGGACATATGGTGCGTTTCTTGCGCGGCCCGAATGATCAGCTCTTCGATCGAGCCGGATGCATCGCCGAACATCTGTGCCGCGCCGGGGTTTGGGTCGACCGGGCCGTAAAGCGTCTCTGCAGCGCTCTCAGGCGATGAACCAGCTTCCAGGCTTGCGACCAGTGCGCCTGAGTTCCCGCTGGCAAGCGTCGAGGCATCGAGAATGTCTTCTAGCGCCTGGAGTTGCTCTTGCTCGAGTTCTTCAAGCTCTTCGTCTTTGGACAGCCGATCCCGCTGCAGCGCCAGATCTTGTTCGCCCTGCTGAAGAACGCGCTCGCGTTGCAGAAACATGCCCGCATCAAATGTGGGCACGCCTTGGGCATAGGCCAATGGCGCGGCGAAACAGACCAAGCCCGCATAGATATGCAGGCGGTGCTTACTCACCGAGACCACCAATCGGCCCGAGCAGCTCGAAATTGCAATTGCTGCGGCTGACCTCGGCAAAGGAGTTGAAGCATTCTGCCTCTGAAGGCCGGTATTCCGCACAGGCTGTCAGGGTCAAAAGGGTGAGGGTCAGCACGCAAAGTCTACGCATCAAATCTGTCTCCAAAAATCGGGGTTCTGGCGATAATCTGCGCCCACCAGCGCTTCGCCTTTCTCCATGCCACCAAGGATCGTGAGGTAAGGGCCAAGGGCGCTCAGATCGGCATCGATCACGACCGAGCCTTGGTCGTCGCGCACCAGCGCCAGGCGGGAGTTACTGCCCGTACCAAGCAAAACGCTGAGTTCTTTTTCTGTGAGGCCCAACATGGTGTAGTCGCCGGCCGAGGCGCGGATGTTGGGAAGCAAGAGCTGCGTCGGCACAGCCTCGACAATCGTCTTGCCGGTTCGTGTTTTCTCAAGCTGGCTGGCGTACTGGGTCATCATTACGACCACGGCGTTTTGTTTGCGGGCGGTCACAAGCCAATTGCTAAGGCGGTCCGCGAAGTACGGGTTGTCGAGCGCCTTCCAGGCCTCATCGATGATGATCAGCGTTGGTTTGCGATCCTCGATCACGCGCTCCACCCGCCGAAACAGGTAGGAGAGGACCGCCATGCGTTCCTTTTCGCTTTCGCTGTCGAGAATGCCGGTGAGGTCGAACCCCACGACATCACCATCGAGCGAGAAGGTATCCACAGAGCTTTGCCCGAAAATCCAGCCATAGCGGCCATCCGCCGTCCATTCCTGTATCCGCTCGAACAGATCCCCTTCATCCGCCTCGGCCACAAAGAGCGAGGCTAGATCCTGCCAATTGCGAAGGGCGGCATCGCTCGCCCCAGCGTTCTGGCGAACCACCTCTTGAATGCGATTGATCTGAACCGGGCTGAGGGGCTTGTCGGTGCGATGCAGCAGCGTTGCCAGCCAATCCGATAGCCAGGCTTGACCGCGCCCATCGATTTCTGTGCGCAGCGGGTTCAGGCCGGTTGCTTCACCCGCCTTGATGGCGCTGTAGCGGCCGCCATTGGCGCGTACGGCCATTTCCATACCCGCGCGATAGTCGAAGACAAACACGCGCGCGTCGCAGCGACGAGCTTGGGTCATGAGGAGGGCTGATAACACCGACTTGCCGGACCCAGGACGGCCAAGGATCAAAGTGTGGCCGCCCGTCGGCTCTTTGTTTGGCTGACCCGTTTCATGGTAATTGAACAAGAAGCCCGAGCGTTCAGGCGTTGGAAACAGGGTGATTGGCTTGCCCCAAGGCACTTGGTGACCAGGTTTGCCCAGTTGACCGCGATGAAGCGCTGCGAGGTCGGCAAAGTTGGTGTTGGTGATGGCGGCCTTGCGGCTGCGCATCTGCCCATTGCCAGGATGCTGCGCGAAATAATGGGTGCGCGCTGCAAAGCTCTCGTTCACCAGATTAACACCTTCGCTGGCCGCGATGTTGCGCACTTCGGCGGCGATGGCTTCCAGCTTTTCTTCGGTCTCGGCGAAGACCGTCACCGTCATGTGATGATCGCCAAAGCTCAGCCGTTTGGATTCCAGATCGTCCAGAGCGTCGACCAGTTCTTCGGCGAGGGAAATCGCGCCGTCATCGCTGGCCTTCATCAGACGCTGTTGGCGCTTGATCCGGCTGGCCATGATGTTGCTGTTTATGGGCGTGAAGGAATGCGTGACCACCATGTCGACGGGCAGGTTCAGCTCATCGAACATGGAGCAGCTGGTTTTGGCCGGGTAGGTCTTGATCGCAAAACTGGTGCCAAACCGCTTACCTGCCGTCCCATCGTCGAGCGTAAAGCCTCGCCCCTGAAACGTGACTCGCGTGTTGGCCACATCTTCGGCAATGATGCCAAAGCGGGAATGTGCGAAGAGCGGTCGTTCCTGGCCGATGTTGAGCGCCCCGAGAAAACCCAGCAGTTCGCCGCATTCAGCGCCGAGCATGCGCGGGTTCATCTCTGAAAAGGATGATCGCAGAAATCCGACGACCTCCTCAAGCTTGCGCAGCTGCTTGGCTGTCTGGTCTTTCATCTGTGCGATGGAGTCTGAACGCTTCAGGCGCAGCCGCGCGCCGGTGGGAGGGTGTTTCAACACGGTGAGTGTGAGCGTCTTGTCCCGCAGACCCGCCTGCGCCATGGCCAGCTGCCAGCGGGCGTCCAGCGCTTGCGCAAACCCTTCGTAGGGCACCGGTGGCAAAGCGGTCTCAATCGCCTTGGAGACCTTGTGAACGTAGAAACCGTACTCTGGCCCAATCTGCGCAATGATCGCCGCGAAGAGCGCGCGGATCTTCTCCAGATGCGCGTCATCGCAGGTCAAGCTGTTGACGCCATTTAGGCGGATGCATTGGAACAGGGCATTGCCCCGCGTGCGGATCGTCACGTCATCCACGAGGCTGACATAGGGCAGCATGCTGGTCATTGGGCGCTCTTTGCGCGCCCAGTCCGGCAGCATCGCAATGACATCCGAAGGATCACGGAGCATAGCTGTCCCCCGAATGGATCTTGCGGTTCGGAGTGGGCGGCGTTTCCTGCAACGCGGTGACCATCACCTCAAGAAAGGCCGGATCCCAATCGGCTGCTTTCCACAATGCGGGATAGGCCAGAGCGGCGATGATGATCACCGGCCAGCTCTGGACCCAAAGAAACAGCAACACAAATCCGAAGAGCCACACCATGGAATACATGATCGGCAAGCCGATGAGCTTTGGCGGCCGGATGAGGCCCAGGAAGAGGCGGGTTTGCGTTGCCATGCCTGATTTACGCGCCCCAGATTGCGGTCACGATGGTCGGCGCAGCTGCAATGCCCGCAATGGCCACCAGCACCCAAAGGGCTTGGCGGAAATCCAGAATGCCGAACAGCCAGGAGAGGAACACGCCGATCAAAGCCAAGGTGCCGATGACTATTCCTAAGGGGCCGGTGATCGTGTCGACGATACCTTGCAACAGGTTCTGCACCGGCGAGAGGTCGATGCTCTGCGCCAAGGCGGGATTGGCAATCATCAAACTGGCCAGAGCCAGCGACAGGATCATGCGGAATTGAATGTGCATCAGGAGGCTCCAGTCAGTCGATCACGCACGGCCATGACACGGCGTACGTGATTTTGGGTTTCTCGGTAGGGAGGGATGCCGCCATAGCGCGTGACCGCGTCTGGTCCCGCGTTATAGGCCGCGAGCGCGAGTTCGGGTGTGCCGAACTGCGCCAACATCATCAGAAGGTAGCGGGCAGAGCCGTCGAGGTTGGCTTGCCAATCATACGGATCTACGTCGAGCTGCGCGGCCGTCGCAGGCATCAACTGTCCAAGGCCGATCGCGCCTGCGGAGCTGCGCGCATTCGGGTGATAGGTGCTTTCGATCTCGATATTGGCTTGGAAGAGGGTCCGCCATTCCGTCACCGACAGCCCCGCGCGGCGCAGTGCCGGGTGCCCGCCATAACGGTGTGCGGTACTTTCAAGTGCTGAGAGGATTTCGGGGCGAGGAACGACGCGGGCCGGTGCCGGAAGCCGATCTAAAGGCTCAGGCGCTGCAAAAACGGTCAGCTCTGGTGGGTTCGCGCCAATCCCGTCGACATAGCTTCGCGCAAAACCTGATTGGGGCGCTTTTGTCTCCAACTGGCCATCGGACCGCATGGAGAGAATGAAGCCTTGGGAATAGGCAGGCACAGCAAGGAATACTGCGAGGACAGCAAATGACTTAGCCCGCTTCGTCCAACTTGTGAGAGGCGATCTTGCCTTCGAACATGGGGATCGAAACGATCGAAACGCCAAGACCCGCAAGGAAGCTCGATAAGCCGTTAATTGTCTTGAACTCTCGAGCAGCCATATTGTTGCGCGCGGTGACAAGCAGGCGACGCGTCTCACCATCTGGAGAGACGCAATGCACGGTCCAAATTCCGGACCACTGGGCACCTGTACGTGTGGGCGTAACCCGGCACACAACATCCACCGAATGGCCCTCGGCAAGTAGCGTGCGCAGCCCCTCTTCACTGACAACATTGGGAGCGTCTTGCATCAAATTCATATGATCGAGCCTTGCAGAATTGTGCATTGGCCCGGCTGTCCTTCATGGACTACCGAACAAATACAATATTATAGTATTGCAATCAATGGTGCTCTTACGATTCCAAACACACTTGATGCATCTATCATTACCTACTGTATCAGCCCCTTAACGCCAAAGAAAATATGGGTTTTGCGCCAAATGCAGCTGGTATCGATATAAAACGCCGACACCGAGCACAGGCAAGACAGGCAAATTGCCGCCGACGGTACCCTTAGCTTCAGCTCTGCTGCCCAACCGAACCCGAAGCTACCGATATAGAGTTAGGTTCTTAATGGTAAAATCGGCCAGAATTCGAACTCTCATGATCAGAAGTACCGCGAAGCTGCACCTTTCTTACCATTGTACTGATAGCTGTCTTATACACGTGCGCGACAAAATTTACAGAGCGGAACCAAAGTGATGTTCTTTGCTAGAGTTTTTTCCGGGCTCGAATTCCGGCTTTCTGCCCACTGCGAAAAACGCCTCACGCGGTCCGCTACCATAGGTCGATTTTCGATGGGGCTTTAATAGGCATCTTATTTTCGGGAGAGCGGCGGCCCCGTTAGATTTAGGGTTTATTTGCGCTCGTGGTTACAAGGCCCTGAGTGGCGTTAGACACAAAGAAAGGGCTAGCTCGCATTGTAATTTGGACGCAGTGAGACTATGTAACTTATACAAAGTTGTGGTTCCTTGCAGCAGAGGTTTTTCATCCAATGCAAGGAACTGGAATTGTCTATCAGCGAAATTCAACTGTCACATGCCATCATCGGGATCTGATGCTTGGGGCGATGGCGGATGCTATCGCGCATGATCAAATATCCACGCAGTAAGCCCATGTCGTCTGGCAGCGGAAAAGGGCCATGTTTTACGACTGAGCCTGAATAGCGCCTTTTCGATCAAGTCGATCAATACGCCATAGAGACGACGCTGACACAAAATCGTGTCAGCGCAACAACCAGTGTGGCGGCGCTTTCTCCGTCAAAGGATCAAAAATGACTTTTCCAAAATGGACGAAACCCTGCATCTACGGTGCTTTAGGTGGCGCAGTTGTGCTTACCATCATCGGCTTTACGCTGGGTGGTTGGACAATAAACAGCAGCGTTCAAACCATCGCACGCGATTTGGCGAAAGACGAGGTAACTTCGGCGATGGTTTCGGCATGTGTCGACATGTCGGCAGCTGATCCAGAACGCATAGCGAAACTTGCAAGTCTTGAGAAACTCTCTGGCCTTGAGCGCCGCAATGCGATGATGGAAACAGGATGGGCGACCCGATCGGGGTCAGACACGCCGGACCCTGATCTAGCAGACGCCTGCCTCGCGGGGCTTGAGCTGGATGGGTCATAAATCAAAAACAGGACTGTATTTACCGCAGACGACTTGCAAAACAAAACGGTTAGCGGACACCCCTAGCCTTTGGGGCGCTCTCTTGGGATCTATTTTTGCTCTGCTTCTCTTGGCAATACCAGTCTTTGCCCAAACCATTCCGGAAGATACCCCTGAAAACGCGAGCGCAAGGAGATATGGCGAAGGATGGGAGTGCAACATCGGGTATCGGCTTATTGGCGATAGCTGTTCAGCCATTGTCGTGCCGGAAAATGCATATGAGACAAACCGCACCCGTGGTTCCGGATGGGAATGCCATCACGGCTATCGCGAGGTCGAAGGAACGGCCTGTGTTGCGGTGCTTGTTCCCGATGGCGGGTTCTTAGACCCATCGGGCGAACGCTGGCACTGCTTGCGCGGTTTTGTCAAAATCGATGACATTTGCCAAGAGGTTGTCGTACCCGAAAACGGATATTTGGTGGATGCAGCCTTTGGGTCCGCGTGGGAGTGTGAACGCGGATTTGAACAGGTGGGCGATATTTGTACCGCAATCATTGTTCCGATCAACGGATATCTGAGCGGATCACGCTATGGCTAGCCGTGGACCTGCGAACGTGGGTTCTTCGAACAAGACGGACTGTGTGCAGCCATAGTTATTCCCGAATTCGCATATTTTGACGACGCATCCTACGGTGAGGGATGGAAATGTCAGAGGGGATATGAAGCGTCTGGCACCGCCTGCAAAGCGATTGACCTCCCTGCAAACGCCCATCTCGACAGGTCTGGAAACCGTTGGGAATGCAATCGGAACTTCCAGAAATCTAAGGAAGAATGCGTTCTCAATAACTGAGCGCGCCTCACCGAGACGACTGCTTAAACACCTTCTCGGACGATAGTCTCAACATTAAAAAGGAAATAATATGAAAACTGAGCTTCAGGCGATAGATACCATTCGTCACACCATCGAGGGCGCACAAGCGCCTCCTTTGACCGATAACACGGCGAAACAGATCACCGCAGCGCAAACCGCGATAGTCTATTGCGAAGGTAACTTTGCCAAAATTGACGGCAAGACAGCCAATGGCCTTGTGCGGCACTCAGAGGTCTACAAGATCGTCGCGATCATCGACAGCAATCACAGTGGTCGCAACAGTGGAATGGTTCTTGACGGTGCAGCCAACAGCATACCAATTTTCGGAAGCCTAAATGCAGCTGTCGCCCGCGAAAACATCATCCCCGATACTTTTATCTATGGCATGGCCCCGTCAACCGGGCGGCTTTCGACAGTTGATCGTGGCGTCGTACTGGAAGCGATCGCGCGTGGTATGAACATCGTCAGTGGTCTGCATGAGTATTTGAGTGATGACGAAGAAATTGCGCAAGCAGCAAGGGAAAGACAGGTCGCCATCCGCGATATCCGCAAACCCAAACCCAGCAAGGACATGCGCTTGTTCGATGGCAGTGTCGCAAACGTCCATGCGTTGCGCATCGCCGTTCTTGGAACCGATTGCGCCATCGGAAAGCGGACCACCGCGACGGTCCTGGCCCGCGCACTGAACGAAAAGGGTATCAAGACTGTTCTGGTTGGCACAGGTCAGACGGGCCTGATGCAGGGGGCCAAATATGGTGTGACCATGGATGCCGTTCCGCCCCAATTTTGCTGTGGAGAGCTTGAGGGCGCAATTGTCGCGGCATCAGACGTTGAGCAACCCGATGTCATTTTGATCGAGGGGCAAGGCGCGTTGAGCCATCCCGCATTCTGCACATCCGCTTTTATCCTGCGCGGCAGCCAACCCGACGCTGTGATCCTGCAGCACGCACCAAAACGTGCGCATCGCTGTGATTTCCCTAATATGCCAATGCCGACCCCGGCAAGTGAGATAGCCTTGATTGAGGCGTTTTCGGAAGCCAAGGTTATCGGCGTAACGATTAATCACGAGGGCATGTCCGACGCTGAGATAACTGACATGATTGCCGGGCAAACTGAGAAACTCGGCCTGCCAGTGACCGACGCCCTCAGCCGACCAGTGTCACATTTGTTGGCTATGGTTGTTTCTGCTTATCCAGACCTGCGACAAGGAACGCCCAAGGCTGCGGTATGAACTGCCCGTGTATAGATGTGGATCTGGAAAAGATACGCCACAACACGCGCAGCCTTGTAGAGCGGTTAAAGCGAACTGGCATTCGTGTGACCGCAGTGAGCAAAGCCGTTTGTGGGCATCCAGCCATCGCTAATGCCATGCTCGACGGTGGTGTGGCGGGCCTTGCGGAACCGCGTTTGAACAATGTGAAGCGATTACGACAGGCTGGATTGATTTGCCCTGTCACCCTAATCCGAACACCAATGCTGAGCCAAGTTGATGATATCGTTCAGGTCTGTGAGGCGAGCTATAATACAGAGCTGGCGGTGATCGCAGCCTTGGCCGCTGCGGCACTTCGGCAAGACACGGTTCACGGCATCTTCCTTATGGTCGAAATGGGCGATCTACGTGAAGGGATCATGCCAAACAACCTTGGCGACATGGCCCGGCAGGTGGTGGACATGCCCGGCGTGGCCCTGCAAGGCATCGGAGCTAACTTCGGCTGTCTCAGTGGCATTGGCCCAACCGCCGAACAGATGCGGGATTTGTCTGCTCTTGCAAATGATGTCGAGGGGCTCGGTGGTGCCTTCCTTCAGACGGTATCTGGCGGAAACTCGGCAAACCTGCCCTGGGCGCTTGGGACGCGAGCGGCGGGGCGGATCAATAATCTGCGCCTTGGGGAAGCCATATTACTTGGCGTCGATCCGATCACAGGGGATCAGATTGCGGGTCTGTCTCCAGATGCCTTCACGCTTGTCGCCGAAGTGATCGAGACAGGGGCCAAATCTATACGCCCGCTCGTGCGCAATGCTGATCCTAGAGTGGCAAGAATTCGGCTTATCCCTGACTCGTCAGAAACGACACAGGTTATTCTTGCTATTGGGTGTCAGGACACACACGCAGCAGGGCTATCGATGCCTGCAGGCAATACACTTATCGGTGCGACAAGCGATCACCTCGTCGTTGGCACGAAGGATGTAACGCTCCGTGTCGGATCGGAAATGCGGTTTCAAATGAATTATAGCGCCTTAATGCGCGCCATGGCCGCTCCGGATATTCAGATAAATCTACTCAATGACCATCCAGCGCCCAACCCACAAGATGTTCAGGGCCCATGCAAACATCTGGCATTGGTTTGACTGAATTCGTTCCGATGTGCCTGACGACCCAATTAGGAGAATATAGATTGGCCAAGCAGAAAAAAACAAGGGCCTCTAAAGCGCAAATTCCCAAAGAAGAGACACCGATGGACAAAACAACTCGCATCGTACGAAAGATGATCGAAGAAGAGGACGAGGTGCGACAAGCCAAGAATGATCGACTTCGCTATGCGCGCCTCGAACGAGAAGCGAATATAGCGAAAAAGCCAAGGAAACGCCCATGACACCTGCAGATCAGAGCGCAAAGAAAATTCATTATATTTGTCAGACATATGTAGAGCAAAAGCCCGGGCGCAACGGGCAAGTAGGACTGAAGATTGGTAAGCAATTTCAATATTCCACTGCAGCAGATGCCCAAAACAGAGCTGAACGCGAAGCGCAATCCGAGGACAACGCCGGGGCTGATGCCTATATGATCAGTGAAGACCCAAACAGTGGCGAAGTCGGATCACCGAGCTTCATCGTCAGGCTCGGGAATGTCCCAGAATTTGATGATTTCTAGAACGTTGCAACGCGCCAAGGACCCGATCGCAAGACATCTCGTCACGATGAAACGCGTATAAAAAACGGTCATTGGCGCAGCCGCTGCGACAGGGAGCTTTGTCCTGGCGAACCAATCATCGATACCCTGAGATGCTATGAGGCCGGGCGAAATCCCCATCTCAGGATGCAGAACCGCCTTCGAAACCTTAAATGAGCGCTTTGCTGCGATAGTCACATTCAATGTATCGTTCAGCTGGTAGTATCTGAGTTTTAAGCGGCCATTAGCCACATTCTGCATCAATGTCCGGAACTGGTGGCTGCGCGCAGTTTAGTGGCTCACCATATCCGTCATCATACATCGCGACTTGTGTAGCTCCATTGTTCCACCGATACAGCAAGCCAATTTCCTCACCAGTTTTGATACATGTTATGCGGCCGATCGCTTCGGCTGTATGTCCATTATTTTCAGCATTGGGCACATCTAGTCCCCCTTTTAAAACAAACCGTTGGATCGATGTTCGATACGAAAGAATTCGGCTCACGAAACTCGATCATTGCGGCGATTTGAGTGGGTTCGACCTCGTTAACGTGGCAGCCGTTATACCTGCTGCCACGGAAAACTGCTCTCGAATGGGCCTAAAGCAGTGCTTTCGGTTGCAGCTACGTAACTCAAATATTTTCGTTAATTCAGTGACCTACACCGGGCCATATTATACCGAAATCTACATTGACGATTTGCCGTAAAAAACACTAGAATTTCAACCAGCAAAGCCCTGCAAAAAGAGAATTCCGCCCTTGATGAAATAATTCAATATTTGATTGTAAGATCAATAATGTGTCATTGAGGGTGGAATATGAAACTCGGTTTACTCCTTGGCGCAGTCATGGCACTCGCGTCAGCTGCGTCTCCCAAATCGACTGCGCCATTCTACTTTGTCTGGCCGATGGCTGGCCCGCGTCGACAGAATGTGCCCATGCCCGCGCTGTGTTCATCCGTCGGATTACGCCCTGGCCGATCGAGCCGCCCTTGCAAATCTGGCGCTGTCCGATGGGTGTTTCTGGGCACTCGCCATTGCAAAGCCAGCCCCCGAAAATATGGGACGCCAGCATCGGAACACGTCAGACGCTCGGCCAAGTCATTTTGGCACAAGTGGTCGAAGGCGGTGCTGATATCGACATCAGTGGTTTGGAGTTCGATTTCGTACGCTCGATCCAAGTCTGGGATGTGCGGCACTACAGCCATCGCGAACATGGCCGTGACGACGATTGCTCCGAGAGCTACAACATGCGCCTTGGAACTTATGGAATGCAGGGCGAATTCGGATGGCAGAGCACGACGCCAGCGGCTGCTCCGCAATGGGTTTTACCGTCACGGCGGTGTTCATCGTCAAACTGGCGGCGCGGCGTCGGTGTCTAATGGGAAGATCACGACGGCAACCATGGGTATGAATGGGTCGCCTACTAGGGCTATTCACCGATGTCTTTCATACGCGCCGCGATATCACCCGCGATACGCTCATACAACGCGGCCTGCTTATCCCTAGGCGAGCCGGACTTTGGATTTCTACGACGGAGACGTTTGGCGAGCCAGATGAGAAGGCGCGCGGCCGGGTCTTCGGTTTTCACCGGGAGCGGCGCAGGGTATTTCTCTTCTAGCACGGCAACCAATTCGGCATTCATGCTTCGGTGGTTGGCCTCTTCTGCCGCGAGACGAATACGCTCACGCAGCCCATCGGGCAATCGCACGATGAACTTATCCTGATTTTTTGCGCCATTTTCTGCCATAATGGCACCGCGCCATACTTCAAGGGTAACTTGACTTAGGAGCCCATGAATGAACAGTCGAAAACCCATGCAGCTTCGAATTCCACATGACCTTAAAGAGTGGATCGAAGCAGAATCCTATCGCAATGGAAACTCCCAAAACTCTGAAGTGATCCGTGCAATCCGCGCGGCGAAAGACAGGTGTATAGCGATCGATGATTTTAAAATAAAGGTTATAAATCAATGTGATGGTTCGCATTGACGGCGACATGAGAGAGGTCGTCACGATGACCAAAATAAGTACACAGACAAAGGCGAGACAAGCAGCCTCAGCCTTTATCCGCGAGGCGCGGGAGGCAGGTTGGCAGCGCGCAAAATTCGAGATCAAACCTGATGGCAGTGTCATCGTTGACGCGCATATGGTCGAGCCGGAAGCCGCCGATGACTTCCTGAACAGCGACTTGAGAATGGGAGAATGACCCGCAAGAGCCTGCCAAAATACGTCTACAATGACAGGGGATACCTTCGGTTCATCCGCCGTTCGCGTGGCATCGCAGTCATGATGCACGAAGAAGCAGGCACGCCTGAATTTTGGGATCACTACAATCGACTGCTGAAGGGAAAATCAGCGCCAGCGCCGGTGAAGCGCAATTTTGAGGCGTTGATTCTCAGCTACTACGAGAGCGACGCCTACAAGAAGCTGAAGCCCCGCACGAGATCCGACTATCGGCGGTACATCAGCCACATTCGCCAGATCTGGGCCGACAAAGACCCGGCAAGGGTCGAAACCCATCACATTTACGAATTGCACCGCGCCAATGCGGATCACTGGCGGCAAGCCAACTACCTTGTCCAGATCATGGTCGTCTTGATGAATCACGCCCGATTGATCGGCTTCATCAAGAAAGAGCACGGCAATCCGGCGAAGGGTATTCCGCTTTTCAAGCAGCTGAGCGACGGCTGGGAGCCGTGGCCAGATGATGTTCGGGAAGAGTTCGAAGCGCTGGCTTCAAAACGGGCGCGGTTGGTCTACGAGCTTTGCGTTGGCACAGGCCAGCGCATTGGCGATGTCGTGAAGATGAAGTGGGAGCACTTCTCCGATGAAGGATTCGATTTCACGCAAGGCAAAACCGACAAGCCGCTTTGGATCCCGCTTACCGACCGCCTGAAAGCCCATCTCGACAGGCTCGCACGAACGGAAGGCACTGTTGTGACCGACGTCAAGGGGCGGCCAGTGAGCTACCGGATCGTTGCCGAGGAAATGCGTGCCATCAAAAAGAAGATGAAGCACGAGAAGGCGAGCTACTACAAAACCCATGGCCTCAGGAAAAACGCGACGATTGAGCTCTACCTTGCTGGATGTGATGACGAGATGGTCAAAGCTGTCACCGGCCACTCAGGCGTTGAGATGTTGAAAAAATACGGTGGGCCGATCCGGCAAAGAGAGCTCGCGAAACGTGCTCAAGAGGCAAGAAATCAAATGGAACGAAGCAAGAATAGAACGTGAATGGGTAGAGAATGAGTAGAGCTTCGATCCTACCCGCCTCTGGATTTCCACTAAGTGTTTGAAATTAAATGGAGGCGAGTACCGGAATCGAACCGGTGTACACGGATTTGCAATCCGCTGCGTCACCACTCCGCCAACTCGCCTGCCTTGTGGTATGGAATGGGCTGATAACTTGGGTCGGGGCGGTTGTCAAATGCTCTGAGCGGGGCTTGGTCAAATCTTTCTTAAACAATCTCTGACCTATCTGGCACTGTGCGCATCCCCAATGGTCTTTGGGCCAAACGGGGTGTCACAGATGTCGTAGGGAGTGCGCGCTTTGTTTGCCAAATGTGATTTGGCGGTTTTGAAATGTGAATTTCAGTAAGCAGCGGATTGCGTGATTCCTTTTGATATGCCACAAGCAGATTAGAAAACTAAACAGATGAGTCTTGTTTATGCCAGACTATACCGCACGCAGAACGATGATGGTCGATACACAAGTGCGTCCATCAGACGTGACAGAATTCACGATTATCGATGCGATGCTGCGCATTCCGCGAGAGTTGTTTGTTCCGTCTGATAAAACTGAATTTGCATATATTGACGAACAAGTTGTGTTGGAAGACGGCCGGGTTCTGCTGGATCCACGCCTGTTTGCGAAAATGTTAGAGGTCTTGGACCTGACAAAGACAGATCTCGTTTTGGATATCGGTTGTGGGTTTGGCTATTCATCTGCGGTCATAGCACGCATTGTCGAGGCGGTTGTTGCCTTGGAAGAAGATGACACAATGTTGCGTGAGGCTGAGACCCTGTTGTCTGATCAGGGCGCGGATAATGTTGTTTTACAAAGCGGGGCGCTGGATCAAGGTGCAAAAGATCTGGGCCCATATGATGCGATTATCCTGCAAGGTGGCGTTGAAACCTTGCCGGATCAGGTGCTAGCGCAACTGAAAGACGGCGGGCGGATTGCCTGTTTGTTCATGAAGGGGCCGGTTGGTTCAGTAAAGATTGGATATAAACTGGATGGGGCTGTGTCTTGGCGGTTTGCCTTTAATGGCGCGGCTCCTGTTTTGGCGGGATTTGAAGCCAAGCCAGAATTTGTGCTTTGATCTGTGTCCTCCCTTGTTGGGTGGGCTTAGGCATGTGCCCGGTTTGATAAATTGAGGTCGATGGGGATCATCGACGAAGTAGGATCTTGCGCCTTGTTGGGCGTGCAAAAATAGATAAAAAGACAGAGGCTGTTGACTATGGGACTGCTCAAGCACTTAACCATTTCGGTAACTGCGGTGATGTTGGGGGTAACGGCGCCTGCCGTGGCCAGTGCCGAAACTTTGGCGCAAGCGTTGACCGCTGCATATAATCATAGCGGATTGTTGCGGCAGAACAGGGCCCTGCTACGTGCCGCGGATGAAGATGTCGCGAGCGCGGTTGCTGCATTGCGCCCCATCATCAGCTGGAGTGGTGATATCGAGCGTACCTATTCGCGGGCGCGCACTGCCAGTTCCGATGACATCGTGAACACAGGCTATACTGAGGCCGGCATCAATTTGATCGCTCAAATCACCCTATATGATGGTGGGCAAAGCAAGAATTCGATCGAAGCGGCCAAAGAAACGGTTTTGGCAACCCGGGCGGATCTGATCAGCGTTGAACAACAGGTTCTGTTCCGGGCCGTTTCTGCCTTTATGGAGGTGAAGCGCAGTTCACAAAACGTCGCGCTGCGCCAAAATAACCTGCGGGTTATTCAACAGGAATTGCAGGCCGCGCGGGATCGTTTCGAGCTTGGTGAAACCACGCGAACCGATGTTTCGCTGGCCGAGGCACGCCTGGCTGCTGCGCAGTCAGAATTGGCGGCCTCTATTGGTCAGCAACGTATCGACGAAGAGGAATATCGTTCGGTCATAGGCTATCGCCCAAGTGGTCTTGTGTATCCTAACAGTCTGCCGACCTTGCCAGGTGCAACGGCAGAAGGGGAAAGCAAAGCAACGCAGAACCATCCATCTTTGATCGGCTTACAACACCAAATCGCCGCATCAGAGATCGCTGTTCGTATCGCAGAAGGTGCAAAGAAGCCGACCGTGACCTTTGGTGGTACATATGGTGTAACCGAACGGTTCAAAAGCGATGTGTCCTCCAGTGGCGGAACGGTTAGTTTCGACTTCTCTGGCCCAATCTATTCTGGTGGTGCTTTGTCTGCTGCCGAGCGTCAAGCGCGGGCAAACCGTGATGCGGTGCGCAATTCACTGCATGATTTGACACATGATGTGCGTCAGGCGGTTGCGAATGCCTATGCGCAGCTGAATGTAGCACGCGCCAGCCGCCAAGCGTCTGAATCACAGGTGCGGGCATCACGTCTTGCGTTTGAGGGTGTTCGCGAAGAAGCGACTTTGGGCTCTCGTACCACGCTTGAGGTTTTGGATGCGGAACAAGAATTGTTGGACGCCCGCGCGTCGTTGATTTCGGCACAAGTCGACGAATCAATCGCCGCGTATCAGGTTCTTTTCACAATTGGCGATCTGACAGCTGCAAAGCTTGGGCTGAATGTGCCGCAATATGATCCATCTGATTACTACAATCTGGTGAAAAATGCGCCTGTTTCCCATAGTAAACAAGGTAAAGAGCTGGATCGTGTCCTGCGGGCATTGGGTAAAGAGTAATCTTCAAACCCTCAATTTATCAATCTGTTGTGTGTGCGGCGTTCCTTCGCTAACATATCTCTAAGATTGAGAGATTGTGATATGAGTGACTCTATATCCCCTTTGGAAGTCGAGGATGTTCTTTCCTCTATCCGGCGTCTGGTCTCTAAAGATCCGGCATCTGTCGGCCCGAGTGAAAACACGGGTCGGCATCAACCTTTGATGGTGGAAAGGGGTGATGTGGATTGTGTAAAACCACAGCGTGCATTTGAAGAAAAACTGGTGCTGACACCCGCGCAAATGGTTGCAGAGGGTATTCCCAGCCGCTTGGTCCTTGAATCACCAGTTTCTGATTTGTCTCGACAAGGTCGTAATGACGATCTTAGTGACGAGACCACCGAACCTACCGCTGGCGCCAAGGTTCTCAGCTTAAGCCCGTATAGCAATCAAGATGCCATCCATGCGGATGAAGTGATGCAGAACGACCCTGTCTTGGATGACGTGGACGTGGATGTTGTCAGTGCGAGTTTGCTGGATGCAGATAGTGTTGCCGAACAGAAAGCGGAACAGATTGGTGATGATGCGCTGGAGCGCATGTTGCAAGAGGTGAATTATCCTCAGGATGATATCGAACCACGGGGCTTTGGCGAAGAGAAAACCGCAGTTTTTGTTCACCAACCACAGCGCAACTTTGTCAATTCGTCAGAGCCATCCGAGGTGCAGACAACGCCGACTCGGACCCGCGAACCGGTTCAGGCCATTGATCTTGCCGCAGCTGAGCATGTGATAAAGATGATGGCCGTTGGGCAGTTGTCTCCTGATCAGGCTTTGGCGCTGCTTAAGGATGAGGTGTTGTCGTCGCCTGTTGCCGGTATGAATGATGTTCAGGGTGGCGATCTGGATTTAGATCCAGTGGCAGGCGAAATCGCCAATATCGAAACCCAGGAAACGGCGCACCGCGAGATCCTTGAGGATGAGGTCCTTGAAGATGATGTCGAGGTGATCAGCGATCAGGATGATGACGTATTGCGTGATTATATCGGGCAAATGGTACGTCAGGAATTGCAGGGCGTTTTGGGCGATGAATTGTCGAAAAACCTGCGTGCGATGGTTCGACGCGAGGTCCAGACCGCTTTGCTGCCGCCACGCAATTAGATGAAAGATCCCGATTGAAACGAAAAACGCGACCCATTGGATCGCGTTTTTTCATTTTGAAAGAAGGGGATGCCTTCGATCATGTGATTGAATTGGCTCCCAAAGAGGGAGCCCATTCATACGTTACGCTGCTTCTGCATGCGCCGCGTTGCGACGTTCGCTTTCTTCGCGAGACAGGGCAACAGATGTCCGCACACCTTTGCCAACAAAGTCCATCAGCCCTTCGACGACACGTTCGTTCGGGTCAATACCTGCGCAGCTCAGAACTTCGCGACCGTCGCGGGACCTAGCCCAACGTGCGATTTGCTCTGGTCCATTGCCGTATTTTTTATCATCAGCGATGGCGTCATCCAACGCAGCCAAAACAACAGCTGCGAACAGTTTACGTGCACGGTTGCCTTGTTCCGCATTAAAGGCGGCACCGTCTACAAAATCTTTCATGGGAGACCTATTCTTATTGCTCTTGTGTTTTTCGGTGTAGGAGGCCTTATGTACCATCCAGTTCGATTCGGGTACCCTGAAATCGCAAGGCACCTATGCATTTTGCGCATGGGTTCTGAAAAGCCCTACGATATAGAGTGTCTTGTCAGGTCGTTACTAGGTAGATATAGAAAGCCGTAACAATTCATCAAGCTTTTGCAACGGTTTTTGATCTATGCCCAAAATCAACGGTAACGAAATCCGACCTGGTAACGTATTGGAACACAATGCGGGTCTTTGGGTCGCGGTAAAAGTGGACCATGTGAAACCTGGTAAAGGTGGCGCATTCGCACAGGTTGAAATGAAAAACCTGCGCAACGGTTCCAAACTCAACGAACGCTTCCGCTCAGCTGACAAAGTTGAACGTGTTCGTCTTGAACAAAAAGACATGCAATTCCTCTACGAAGATGACGGCATGTTGATCTTCATGGACACGGAAACCTACGATCAGGTTCAGGTTCCCGCAGATATCTTGGGTGAACGTCGCCCGTTCCTTCAGGACGGTATGACCATCGTTGTTGAATTCCACGAAGCTGAAGCGTTGAATGCGACAGTGCCGCAAAAGGTGACCTGCAAAATCGCCGACACCGAGCCTGTTGTAAAAGGCCAAACAGCCGCGAACAGCTACAAACCTGCCATTTTGGACAATGGTGTGCGTGTTTCCGTGCCACCCTTTGTTGGGCAGGACGAAATGATCGTCGTGAACACAGACACAATGGAATATTCCGAGCGCGCCTAATTGGGGCCGCGCGCATATCCCCGTATTTACCGGGGGTTAACCATAGACTGAAAGCCTCCGGCCTAACCGCCTAGGAGGCTTTTTTCATGACCAAACATCCGATTTCACTGGACTGGATGGATATTCCCCGGATCGTTCCTTTGTTTCGGGCTCTGCATAATTATCATGTGCATCATATGCCCAAGGTCTATCACGCGGCTGGACCTGATCGGGACTATCTGAACATCTTGTTGTTTTTCCATGCCAAAGGCGCTTGGTGCGTTGGGCATGATCTGGGCTGGGGGCTAGGATCCTATTTGATGGCGGTGCCTGATATTCGCCCCGGTGACGGGCTGGCCTTGCCGCGGCGTGAAATCCGGTTTGAACATGTTTATGTCGCATCAAATTGCCGCGGGAAAGGGTGGAGCCACGCCTTGCTGGATGCTGCAGAAGACCGTGTCAGGGCCGAGGGCTATACAGGTTGGCACGTGAACTATAATGGGTTCAATAAGACGGCAGGGGACATTTATGCCAGCCGTGCGAGCGAACCAACCATCGGTGGATATAGAAAACGCTTCTGATGGATCAGGGCAGGGCGGTGACTTGTGCATCGCCCGCGATCATATCGTCGCTGATCCGGTCAAATCGCATATAGGCAATCCCATGCCCATCGGCCTGCGTGTACAGCGTGCCTGCGATCTTGCCGTTTGATATGATATCAGTGCCAACGGGGGCGCTACCGTCTACGGCAACGCGCACCAGACCTTTGCGCAGTTCTGTTTTGTGTTTCATGCGGGCCGTGACCTCTTGGCCCACATAGCAGCCCTTTTTGAAATCCACGCCATTCAGCGTTTCAAAACCAGCCTCCAAAATAAATGTGTCGGGCGTCAGTTCCACACCGCTTTCGGGAATGCAGGCGGCAACGCGCAGGGCATCCCAATCCGCATCTTGTCCGGTTTGGCCGTGATAGCCACGCCAGCCAAGCGTCGGGTGGCGTGGGTCTGCATAGGCACCTTCAGGGATATCCCCGATCCCGCGTGTCGGACTGATGTCGGTTTCCTCCAGCGAAACTTTGGCGCGAAGCTTGTACATGCTGAGTGCTTTAAACACGTCTGCCGCCATAGGTTCTGCGACATCCAGTAGAATGTCGTCACCATCGGGAACCAAAAAGAAATCCGCGCGGAATTTTCCCTGTGGCGTCAAAAGCGCGGTGTAGATCATCGCGTCGATCTTGGCGGGGACGTTGTTTGTGACCAGGTTTTGAAGAAACGGCACAACATCGGCCCCGCTAAGACGCAAAACCTTGCGTTCTGTGCTGTAAGCTGTATCGCCCATGCTCTTTCCCTTTCTTCAATGCCACGTCATATAGGAGACAGAAGATTGAGAAGACAAGCCCATGCGCGCACCGATATCCGTGATCATACCAACCTATAATGCGGCGCAGGACCTGCCAGCGTGCTTGTCAGCCTTGGGCGAGGGGCTGAATGCCGGTTTGATCCGGGAATTGATCATATCTGATGGCGGATCACAGGATGATACCAAACTTATCGCCGCTGCCGCCGGTGCAACCTGGGTGACGGGCCCAGCCGGGCGTGGAGGCCAGTTGCAGCGTGGCGGAGAGGCCGCACAGGGGGCATGGCTGCTGTTCTTGCATGCAGATACGTGTTTGCAACCGGGGTGGAGCAATGCTGCCGTGGCGTGTTTGCCGATCCCGGGTTCCTATTACGGGCGTTTGCGCTTTTTTGCGGATGGGGTTGCGCCATGGTTCGTCGCGGGCTGGGCCAATCTGCGTAGCAAAGTGTTTCATCTGCCCTATGGGGATCAAAGCCTGTTGATCCAAAGGGATCTATATGCGGAAATTGGTGGGTTTCAGGATATTCCACTGATGGAAGACGTCGCTATCGCCAGACGTCTAGGCAAACGGTTGCGACCATCAGGGATGATCGCTGAAACAAGCGCAGACAAATTTAAGGCACAAGGCTGGTTCACACGTGGGCGCAGAAACCTGATCCTATTGGCGCGATACTTTGCCGGAGCAGATCCATCTGTGTTGGCAAAGGCGTATCGCAAATAGAATTATTCGCTTTCGTTGAATTGCAGGGCGTGCAGGCGGGCATAGGTGCCGTTCTGCGCCAACAATGTGTCATGCGTGCCTTGTTCCACGACCCGGCCTTGATCCATCACCACGATCTTATCCGCATTGCGCACGGTTGATAGCCGATGGGCGATGACCAATGTGGTGCGCCCTTTGGACAGGCTATCCAAGGCTTCCTGCACTTTGCGTTCCGATTGCGCATCCAGCGCGGATGTTGCTTCGTCCAACAACAGGATGGGCGTATCGCGCAACAAGGCGCGCGCAATGGCGACCCGCTGTCGTTGACCACCTGACAGATTGGCCCCCCTTGGGCCGACGGCCGTATCCAAACCATCCTCAAGACGTGGCAAAAAGTCGGAAACAAACGCCGCGTCCAGGGCAGGTTTTAGATCCGTGTCGTCCAGATCTTCACGGCCGAGCAAAATATTATCCCGCAGGCTTTCGTCAAACAGGGCAGCATCTTGGGACACGACGGAAATCAACCCGCGCAGATCCGCCTGTGTTAACAACGCCGTAGGGATGCCCGAAAGGGTCACAGCGCCTTCAGCTGGATCGATCAGACGTGTGATCAAATTAAACACGGTGGATTTGCCTGCACCGGAGGGTCCCACCAAGGCGGTGGTTTGCCCCGCCTCTGCGACAAAGCTAAGGCCGTTCAAAACGGATGTTTCACCGTAGGAAAGGTGTACTTGATCCAGTTGGATCTCAGGCATGCCTTGGGGGGCAGGCAAAGGGTCTGACGGGTCATCAATGCGCGGGGTGGCATCCAGCAGCTCTTGGATCCTCTCAACGCTGGCTGCGGCGACCTGCGCGACACCGCTCATTGTGCCCAAGCGGCGCAACGGTTCAAAGATCTGCGAGACGGCCACGAAAAATACCATGAATTCGCCTAAAGACATTTCACCAGAGGTGATTTTGTTCCCGCTATAGAGGGCGACAGCGACGAACCCGACACCTGACATGATATCGACCAGCCCCGGCAACATGGCTTGGCCCATACTGGCGCGGGTTTGGAATTTGACACGTTTCTCTGTCAGGGATGCATATTTTTGCCCCTGATAGCGTTCCAACCCATTCAGTTTTACGGCGGTGATGCCTTGGAAAATTTCGGTCAGGCGTGCGGACAGATTGGCCGCGACCAAACGAGAGTCACGCGCGGCCTTACGGACGTATTTTTGCACCAATGTGGTTGGGTAAAACAAAATGGGCATGCAAATGACGGCCAAAAGGGTCAGCACCCAATCCATATAAAGCGCTGTGCCCAACAGCGTCACCAACATCACAACATCACGGCCCGCGCCTGTGATGACCGTTGACCAAACCTTGCCAATGGCCTGCACATCGCCATCAACACGTTGCAGCAAATGGCCTGCGCCGGTTTTGTGATGAAAATCGAGATCCAGATACATGACTTTGCTCAGCAAAGCGCGGCGGATATCACCCATGCTTTGTTCTGAGATCTTCGTCAGCATGGTTTTTTGCGCGACGCCGCTAAACGCGCGCAAAAGGAAAATGCCCATAATCACATAGATGATCCAGGCCACAGACGATGTTGCGTTTTCGCCGAACACATCGTTGAACAAGGGCTCCATCATCCAGGCAAGCATCGCGGATGTGCTGCCTTCGATGACCATCAGACCCATCGCTAGGGCCAATCCACCTTTGTAGCGTTTTAGAAAAACGCGCCAGACCCATGTCAGCAGATCTAAAGCCGATTTGTTTTGGGTGTGTGGGGATGAGGTCGGCGCGTTCTGGGTCATTGGTTGGCCTGTGCCCGCGCGGCTTTGCTATGTTTTTCTGGACGGGTGCCGTCGGCGACATGTTGCATCAGAACTTTTGCAGTATCGATCGAAGGCGCGCGAACCGCCCAGCCATCTTTGATGGGTTGGGGCCAATATTCGGTTTCGATCCAATCAACAAAGGATATGTCGCCAAAGATTAGGCGCGTGCGATAGATATCTAGAATGTAATCCTGAATGCCGGTCTTGGTGAAATCCAAGTGATAGTATTTTAAGGCCAGCTGTTTGCGCGCCTCTTCCACAGGGACGCCGTCAACGGCCATAAGATACATGGCCGCAATAAATCCGGTCCGATCTGCACCAGATTTACAATGAAAAACGACGGGCTTTTCTGCATCGCGCACCGCTTCATAGGCGGCCATGATCCGTTTGATCGGTGGGGCATCGCGGGCCCATAGTTTTGCATCGACCAGCTTTAAATTAAGCTCTTCGCATGCTTCTTTTTCCAATAGGTAATGCGCAAATTTGTCTTCGCCCCGCAGATTGACAATGGTTTTAACCCCCATGCCTTTATAGCGTTCCAAACGCGCGCGATCCGGTTGGTTAGAGCGCCAGACACCGGGCGAAATTTCTTCCAAATTTGTCCAGTATTTGCGTAAAAATGCGTGATCAAAAAGATGGAAATGCGCATGCGCCCAGCGGCGTGCTTCTGGTGTTGAGATGTCTTTGCCAAAAGATCTGCGCAGTTTGCGCTCCTGCTCTTCTAGCCAAGTCCATAGTCTTACAATCATGCGTCACATCCCGATGCCTCTTTTGCGGTCTACCTGTGCAAAAAGAAAGTCGCAAGCATAGCAGTTTGCTCCGCCCCAATTGACCTCTTGGGTCAAAGGGGTAGGTTGCCGCGGTCGGGATGAGTCGTTTGACTGTATACTGACAATCTATTCTATCAGGAGAGCCCCAAATTATGTCCTTGTCTCAGGGTCGCACCTATCTCGCCATTCCCGGTCCATCCGTTATTCCAGATGCTGTTTTGCGCGAAATGCACCGCGCTTCTCCAAATATTTATGAAGGCGAATTGGCCGACAGCATGCCAGGTCTTGCGAAAGATCTGCTGTATGTTGCGCGTGCAGAAAAATCTAAAGTCGCGATGTATATCTGCAATGGTCATGGCGTGTGGGATGCTGCGCTGGCCAATGTTTTGGCGGCTGGTGACAAAGTGCTTGTTTTGTCCACGGGTCGCTTCGGCCATGGTTGGGCCGCTGCAGCAACGGCATGCGGTCTAGAGGTCGATATTATCGACTTTGGAACCTGTTCAGACATCGATGTAACAAAGTTTTCTGAAGCGTTGGTTGCTGACAAAGCCCATGAATACAAGGCTATTCTGGCCACGCATGTGGATACATCCAGCTCTGTGCGCAACGATATGCTCAGCCTACGTAAAGCGCTGGATGATGCCGGTCACCCTGCATTGCTGTTGGCAGATTGTGTTGCATCCATGGGCTGTGAAGAATTCCTGTTTGATGACTGGGGGATCGATATTGCGGTCACTGCGTCGCAAAAAGGATTGATGACGCCTCCGGGGTTGGGGTTTGTTTATTTCTCTGATCGTGCTGCCGAGCAACGCAAAAAGATGAAACATGTCAGTCGCTATTGGGATTGGACCGAACGTGCATCGCCAGAAGCGTTCTATCAATTTTTCGGCGGCACGCCCCCTGTGAACTTGATTTTCGGTCTGAAAACGGCGCTAGGCATGATCCGCGATGAAGGGATTGAGCAGGTTTGGAACCGGCATGCGTATTTGGCGCAGGCGATCTGGGCGGCGACAGAGCAATGGGGTGCTGGAAATAGTGCGTTGCGTCTAAATATTCAGGATCGCAGCAAACGTAGCCATGCCGTCACATCGATGGGATTGGGGCTGCCCTATGGCGCGCAGCTGCGCAAATGGTGCGAAACGCAAGCGGGCATTACCCTTGGGCTTGGCATTGGTATGTCGCAGCCAGACGATCCAGAGGGCCGCGGCTTTTTCCGTTTTGGGCATATGGGCCATGTGAACGCGCAGATGATCTTTGGCCTGCTTGGCACGGTTGAGGCCGGTTTGTCAGCTGTTGGTGCCCCACATGAAACGGGTGGCGTTGCAGCCGCAGCAAAGGTGATTGCGGAAATCTGCCCGGTATCCAATCTGGATGCCGCGTCGCAAAGCGTCGTGGACGTCTAGTTTCGCGCAGTTACGCGTCTTCCTGACCTGATCCGGAAGGCGCGCCATTCAGGTTGTGGTCACTGCGGCGGCGTTCCACCGTGGTGATTGCCTGATTCATGACAGCCGCACAGACCAACATTGTCGTGAAACCAAACATCCACCAAATCATGGCGAAAATCCAAAACAGGTGAACGGCCAACGTTGTCAAATCGGCCTCGCGTAAGTGATCTTTGATCTGATTAAGATATTGATGAACGATATGCATGAGAATCCAAAACGGGCTAAGAGGGGGAATCCTCTTGATCATGCAGGATACGAGGTTGAAACGGCGTTAACTTTGCGTGGATAGCTTGTGCAACGCTTTGGGCAGGGCCTGTTCAAATTTTGCGATGTCGGATGCAGGCCCGCAGCTGATGCGAATGCAGCGATCTTGCGGCGAAACGCCGGGCATGCGCGCAAAAATACCCAGTTCGCCCAATTCGGCCAAAACAGCCCGAGCAAAATCGCCGTCTTTCCCGCAATCAATCGCGACAAAATTCGTTGCCGAAGGCAATGCAACTAGGCCGTTATCCTTGGCGATACGGGCGATGTCGGTCCGGGAGGTTGCAATTTGTTCTTGGATCTGGGCCAGCCAGTCCTGATCTTGTAGGGCCGCCAATGCGCCGGCCTGCGCGATCAGGTTGACACCAAAATGATTGCGGATTTTGTCAAAGCTTTGGATTAGATCTGCTGCGCCTACGCCATATCCTATCCGTGCACCGGCCATGCCATAAGCCTTGGAAAAAGTGCGGAACCGGATGATGCGCGGGTCATCCCATGCCACATCCAAATGCGCCGCCTCTGGTGCGCATTCAATATAGGCTTCATCCAAAATCAAAAGCGTTCCATCGGGCAGATCAGCCAATGCCTCTTGGATCTTTTCGCCGGTTGACCAACTGCCCATCGGATTGTCTGGATTGGCGAAATAAATCAGCTTTGCGTCAACTTCGCACGCCTTGGCAATCAGGGCAGGCAGGTCCTCTGTGTCATCGGCGTAAGGGACTTTGTGTAAGACACCGCCAAAGCCAGCAACATGATAGTTGAAGGTTGGATATGCGCCATCTGATGTCACAACGCGATCACCCTGTTCGATAAATAGGCGTACCAAATAGCCCAGCAACCCATCGATGCCTTCACCGACAACCAAGTTCTCTGGTCCACATCCCAAATGCTGTGAAAGGGCTTGTTTCAGTTCAAAACTGGTTGGGTCGCCATATTTCCAAGACTCACTTGCTGCATCGCGGATGGCTTTCAGCGCCTTCGGGGATGCTCCAAACCCGTTTTCATTGGCCCCAAGGCGTGCGTCAAAGGCACGCCCGGCTTGGCGTTCCAGGGTTTCTGGCCCAACGAAAGGTACAGTTGAGGGAAGGGATTGAATCAGATTTGGCTGGCGTCGTAATGTCATGACGCCCCTCTTAGTCCGACTGATGAGCGGCGACAAGCAAGGGTTCTGAAGGAATTTCGCGCAACAAGGCGACAACCCGCAAAAACTGGCGATTATTATCGGCTTATGCTTGACCGTTCAGCAGCGAGGCTGCACAGACAGCTATAAATAACGAGGAGAGGCGAATGCCCCGCAAGACCATGCCGTTTGCGCCCTTTGAATGGAAAATCGCGTGGCGCTATCTGCGCGCGAAACGGGCCGAAGGGGGCGTTTCGGTGATGACATGGATCAGCCTGATCGGCATCACCTTGGCTGTGATGATCCTGATTGCGACGATGGCTGTGCGGGCTGGGTTTCGCGCTGAATTTGTCGACACGATCGTTGGGGCAAATGCACATGCCACAATGCATCCGGTGTCGCGCGAAGATGAATTCGGTCGCTTGGTTCGCAACATTCCTGATTATGTGGAAAAGGCTGAAGCTCTGCGCAATGTGCCCGGTGTGACGCATACCGCGCCTTTGGTAAAAGGGCAGGTGATGGTCAATTCCAATGGGACCAACTCGGCCGCTGAAATCTTTGGCATTGCGCTGGAAGATTTGAAAAATATCCCGCGTATCAACGATCCTGAAACAGCGCTGGGCGATATCGAAACCTATGAACGCGGAATTGCGCTTGGGTCTGGTATTGCGTTAGAGCTGGGCGTGTCCTTGGGTGACAAGGTCAAATTGATTTCACCAGATGGTGTCAAAACTGCATTTGGTGTGTCCCCTCGCGTGAAATCGTATGAGGTGACATATGTATTTACAGCAGGTCGCTACGATATCGACCGCACACGGGTCTATATGCCCTTTGAGGAAGCGCAGCTGTATTTCAACCGCGAAGGGGCCGCAGATGTCATCGAAGTGATGATCGAAAAGCCTGAAAACGTTGAGAAAATTTCATCTGATTTGCAATCAGCCACAGGGCCAACTTTGTTCGTCTGGACATGGCAACAGGCGTCACAAGGGTTTTTGCGGGCTTTGGATATTGAGGATAATGTCATGTTCGTGCTGCTGTCCGGTCTGGTGCTGGTGGCCTCAATGAACATCGTCTCGGGCTTGATCATGTTGGTAAAGAACAAGGGGCGGGATATTGGAATTTTGCGCACGATGGGCCTAACCGAGGGGTCCATTATGCGGGTCTTTTTCCTATGTGGGGCCTTTAACGGTACGATTGGCACGGTTTGTGGGGTTATCCTTGGCTGCCTATTTGCCCTGTTCATCGATCCAATATTTGCCTTCGTAAATGCCTTCTCTGGCGGCGGCGTTTGGGATCCGTCCATCCGCGGGATCTATTATTTGCCGGCAAAATTGCAAATGGTGGACGTGCTCACCGCGGTTGGTCTGTCGATCGGATTGAGCTTTATCATCACATTGTTCCCTGCATGGCGCGCGGCACGTATGAACCCAGTAGAGGCCCTGCGCTATGAATAACATGTCCTCTTCAAACGTGGTTCTACGCCTCAGCGGGATCGAAAAGACCTATAATAAGGGACATCATGGCGAGGTCCCGGTTTTGCAAGGCATAGATCTTGAAATCAAAGCGGGCGAAATGGTGGCTCTTGTTGCGCCGTCGGGGTCTGGTAAATCCACGCTGCTGCATATTGCGGGACTGCTGGATACACCCGATACGGGGCAGGTCGAGATCTGCGGCGATGAAATGCAATCACAATCGGATCAGAAACGTACGATCATGCGCCGGGATCGGCTGGGGTTTGTCTATCAGTTCCACCATTTGTTGCCTGAATTTTCTGCGCTGGAAAACATCACGCTGCCGCAGGCTGCCAATGGCATTTTGCCTGCCGAGGCAGAGCACCGCGCGCAAGCCTTGCTTGACCTTGTTGGATTGAATGACCGTGCAGATCACCGCCCGGCGGCTTTGTCTGGCGGCGAGGCGCAGCGCGTTGCGATTTGTCGGGCATTGGCCAATAAACCCAACCTGTTGCTCGCAGATGAACCAACCGGCAATCTGGATCCCGGCACGTCAGATCGTGTGTTTGCAGCGCTGGTAGACATGGCGCGGGAAACCGGGCTTGCCGCGCTTGTGGCCACCCACAATCTGGATTTGGCAAAACGTATGGACCGGGTTGTTGAATTGGAGGCTGGTCGCCTGGTGGAACGCTGATAAGTTCCACCTTGTTTGTGGCAGAGGCTTGAGGCAAAAATTCCGGTAGGTTTATAGGTTTCATAAATGCATTTATCTCAGGAAGCGCCAGTATCCGTGCGAAAAGCACATAAAGGTCCGTCCAGCTGGGGCAGGTCGGGGTGTGCATTGGCGTTTTGCGTCGGGATTGGTGCATGCGTGTCCTTTCCTGATGTTCCGTTCCAAGGGGCGTCAACGCAATCGTCGGATTATCCGACCCTTTTGCCACTTGATGACGTGTTGGCGGCCCCGGAGCCGCTGGCCACAGAGGGCGATATCGATGACCTTCAATCTCGCCTCGCCGCGTTGCAGGCCAAGGTGGCGCGCTTGCAAGGGCCTGTCATAGAACCAGCGCAAAGGCGTCGGATGGAACGTGGGGTGCGTTAGGTGACGCGCATTTGAACGCAGCTGTTGGTTGCACATTCCGAGACAGTTCATTAAGCGGTCTGACGGGCGCAATACGCGTCAACGGATCCAGCAGAAGGAACAGCCCTCATGTCAGAACCATTGCGTCTTGGGATTGCAGGGCTGGGAACGGTCGGCGTCGGTGTTGTCAGAATCATCGAAGAAAAGGCGGCGCTTCTGGAAGCGCGCACCGGTCGTAAAATCAAAATCACAGCCGTGTCTGCTCGCAGCCAAAGCAAAGACCGGGGCGTTGACCTGACACCTTATGCTTGGGAAACGGATCCTGTTGCCCTGGCAAAACGCGATGACGTGGATGTGTTTGTTGAATTGGTCGGTGGCAGCGAAGGCCCAGCCAAAGACGCGATCGAAGCCGCTTTGGCCGCAGGTAAAGATGTGGTCACGGCAAACAAAGCTTTGCTGGCCGAACATGGTCAGACTTTGGCTGAAACTGCAGAAGCCGCAGATCTTGTTCTGCGCTTTGAAGCCGCCGTTGCCGGGGGCATTCCTGTCGTCAAATCGTTGACCGAAGGTCTGGCAGGTAACGGAATTACCCGTGTCTTGGGTGTGATGAACGGCACCTGCAACTACATTCTGACGCGCATGGAAGAAACCGGCCAAGGGTACAACGTGCTCTTTGATGAATGTGGTCGCCTTGGATATCTAGAGGCAGATCCAAATTTGGATGTTGGCGGCATTGATGCCGGGCATAAACTGGCGATTTTGTCGTCAATTGCTTTTGGCACAAAGGTCAATTTTGCGGGTGTTGAATTGGAAGGGATCCAAGACATCACGCTGGATGACATTCGTCAGGCTGCTGATTTGGGTTATAAGATTAAATTGCTCGGCGTTGCCCAGATCACGGGTCGCGGATTAGAGCAAAGCATGACGCCCTGTTTGGTGTCTGACAGTTCGCCCATGGCGCAGCTGCAGGGCGGCACAAATATGGTTGTGTTGGAAGGCGATGAGGTCGGTCAAATCGTGCTGCGTGGCGCGGGTGCAGGCGAGGGGCCAACCGCAAGTGCGGTGTTGAGCGATATCATCGATATCGCCCGGGGCACACGCCTAACCACATTTGGTCAGCCAGCAAGCACATTGAAAGATGCACCTGCTGCGCGTTCCGCTGCTGTTGCGCGTTATTACCTGCGTCTGACACTGGTGGATAAGCCGGGGGCCTTGGCCAAGATCACGGCCGCGCTGGGCGATAATGGCGTGTCGATCGATAGAATGCGCCAATACGCGCATGAATCTGGCTCGGCCCCGGTTTTGATCGTGACCCATAAAACGACGTCTGACAATTTGAATGCAGCGCTAGAGCAGCTTAAAGACAGCGACGTGACAGTTGGTCGGCCCGTTGCCATTCGGATCGAAGAAGTCTGACCAGATCCCAAATCCTTTTGCATCCGGCCTGTTTTGAAACACGGCCGGATATGCGTTTTTAACTTCCCGCTTGGCGGGGGGGCTGGTATTCAGCCTGAAACGCGCAGGGCGAGACGGTTTATGCAGATTACACAACATTCAGATCAAGACCGGGACCTGACATGAGAGGGTTCTTGGGTGTCGAGGCGTCTTTATCTGGTCGTTGCTGGGTTGGGCCCGAGGTTGAAATTCAGCGTCAGGCAGAGGCCATTGTGCAAACCTCGCATGTGCCATTGTCCTTGGCACAGGTTCTGGCCCGCCTTGGCGTGGACCCGCACGAAGTTGGTGAATACTTGTCGCCAAAATTGCGGGATCTTATGCCGAACCCACGCAGTTTGCGGGACATGGAGGCCGCAGCATCCCGCGTTATTGCCGCCGCCAAGGCGCGCGAAAAGATAGCGGTGTTTGCGGATTATGACGTGGATGGTGGCACCTCGGCTGCCCTTTTGTTGGATTGGTTCGCCCAGCAAGGGCACAGCGCCACGCTCTATGTGCCTGATCGTATTGATGAAGGCTATGGTCCGAATGTGCCCGCGATGCAGCAACTGGCGGAAAGCCATGATTTGATCATTTGCGTTGATTGCGGCACGCTTAGCTTTGAACCCATTGCGGCGGCCAAAGATACGGATGTGGTTGTGTTGGACCACCATTTGGGGGGCGAAACGGTCCCCGACTGTGTGGCTGTCGTAAATCCCAACCGTCAGGATGAAGATGGCGAACTGGGCCATCTGTGTGCGGCGGCGGTCGTGTTTCTGATGTTGGTCGAAGCAGGGCGCCAACTGCGTGAGGCCGGTGTGGCGGGGCCTGACCTGATGGGCATGCTGGATCTTGTCGCGTTGGGCACAGTGGCGGATGTCGCGCCCTTGCGTGGTGTGAACCGCGCATTTGTGCAGCAAGGTTTGAAAATCATGTCACGGCGCGCACGCCCCGGTTTGGTTGCCTTGTCTGATGTCGCGCGACTGGATACGGCACCTCAGGCCTATCATCTTGGATATGTTTTGGGCCCACGCATCAATGCGGGTGGGCGAATTGGTCAGGCGGATCTGGGGGCACGCCTATTGGCATGTGCGAATCCTGTCGAGGCCGAAGCGATGGCCGAGCGCCTTGATCAATTGAACAAAGAACGCCGTGAGATCGAAGAAAACGTTCGCGCGGCGGCATTAGCACAGGCAGAAGAACGTGGCTTTGACGCGCCACTGGTCTGGGCGGCAGGCGAAGGATGGCATCCCGGCGTTGTTGGCATTGTTGCGTCACGTTTGAAGGAATTGACTAACCGACCGGCGGTGGTCATCGGATTTGAGGACGGCGCAGGCAAAGGGTCTGGGCGATCTGTGAATGGTGTCGATCTTGGTGCTTCGATTCAGAAATTGGCCGCAAACGGATTGATCGAAAAAGGTGGTGGTCACCGCATGGCGGCGGGTCTTAGCCTGACACGGGATCAGTTGGAACCGGCCATGGAGCGGCTAGGTGAACTACTGGCGCAACAGGGCGCGGGGCAGGGCGGAGCGGCTGATTTGCGTCTTGATGGCGTCCTGATGCCCGGGGCTGCTCAGGTCGCTTTGATCGAACAGATGCAACAAGCAGGTCCTTTTGGTGCGGGCGCGTCTGGTCCGCGTTTTGCCTTTGCGGATATGCGGATCGCGTTTTGCAAACCAGTTGGCACCAGCCATTTGAAGGTCACGTTTGGCGATGAAATGGGCAACCGGCTGGATGGCATCTGTTTCGGGGCTATGGATGGTCCGATTGGGCCGGCGATTGTCGGTCATAGCGGCAAACGATTTCACCTAGCGGGCCGTTTGGAAGTCAACGAATGGGGTGGTCGTCGCAACCCGCAGTTGCAAATAGAAGATGCTGCACCCTCTGATCCCTAGTGTGATGATATTTTCGGGCAGAGTATGACAAAAAAAATGTATTTCCCTCTTGCCCTCGCAGGCCTGTCTGTCTAAAAGCCGCTTCACGCCAGATGTGCTCCGTTCGTCTATCGGTTAGGACGCCAGGTTTTCAACCTGGAAAGACGAGTTCGATTCTCGTACGGAGTACCA
>CANMPP010000008.1 GCA_947499735.1 uncultured Pelagimonas sp. | reverse complement strand
AACCTTGACGTTATAATCAATAACCCGCTTAACGGGCACGAGCACCTTCATTCTTAAATACTCCCTTCAGTATGGCGGTGCTTGGCACCGAATGGTCTTTTTTGTCTAGATATGCTGCGCATGAATCTGGATAATACGGTATCGCTTTTACGACAGGCGAAACGTCTGTTGCGACTGGCTTTTCCCAAGAAACGTAATCAAGTGTGACCTATTGAGGAGATTCTGTTTCCGGTACGCGACATGAGTTTCCATTTATAGCTTATGTGCGCGGGCTATGCGTGAATGCGACTAAGTCCTTTGTCTGGAGGGGCAAGATTCGGTTTTCAAGTTAGGTGATATATGCGCGACCTGTTTACGTCTCAGGCCAGCTGATATATCAGTTTGAATCATTGATATATAAGAGACACCAGCCCATGCATCCGAGGGATTTATGAAGGGGATTGCACACCCTGTGATCGAGAATCAGATTTCTGAAATATTGGCCAATTATAGTTTAGATCCGAACGCCAATATCGCCTTTCAAGCATTCGATATTCTGCGTGATTTGATCGTCAATGTTCAAATAAAACCCGGTCAGCGATTGTCTGAGAACGAAATCGCCGGGGCGTTGAAGACCAGCAAGACCCCGATACGAGAGGCGCTGATCCGCTTGGATGAAATCAGCCTCGTTAAGATTGTTCCTCAAAGCGGAACATATGTGCGCAAGATTTGTATCCAGCGTTTTGTGACCGCGTCTTTCATTCGCCTGAATCTAGAAGTGGGGGCTATTCGTATCGCGGCGACTTCGCCTGATCCGATGCAATCGATGGACGTTTTGGACGATATCCTTGCGCAGCAAAAGCGGGCTTTGGATGATGGGGATCGGGATTTTTTATTTGCTTCGGATGATCGGTTCCATCGGTTTTTGTTTGTTTTGGCCGGACATTTGGATGCTTGGAATGTTTCCAGGCGATCTCAGTTTGATCTGAACCGTGTGCGGATGCTGCGACGGCAGATGGGTCAAATTCAAGGCCAGTTGACTGTGCGGGACCATCAGGAAATCGTTGATGCGGTCAAAGCCCAATGCCCCGAGCGCGCAGAGGCACGGTTGCGACGGCATTTGGGGAATTTGCATCGGCATATTAATCCGCTGCTGCAGGATGCGTCTTTGAGGGGGATGCTGGATGTGTCTTCGGGTTTTGAGTTTCAGCATGAATGAAAAGTGACAGGCCATAGAAAGGCTGTCTGAGGGGGAGGAAAAAATGAAAGTATTGGTTCATGGAACGGGGTTTGCGGGGCAGGGGCATGCCGACGCGTTTCGCGCTATGGGGTGCGATATCGTTGGGATTGTTGGGCGCACGGAAGAGGTCGTGCGCGATGTCGCGAAGGAAATGGACATTCCCTATTTTGGCACGAATTGGGCTGCCGCATTAGAGGTTTGCAAACCTGATATTGTGTCGATCGCAACGCCGGGGGGCGCCCATTATGATCCGATCAAACAGGCGATTGCCTTTGGGTGTCATATCTTTTGCGACAAACCGATGACCACAACCGGGGAAAGCGCATTAGAATTGTATAAATTGGCCGAAACCAAAGGCGTGAAAACCGCATATGCAGCCAGTTTCCGCTACATTCCGACAGTGCAGCATGCCAAACGGATGGTTGCGGAAGGCGCAATTGGCGAGCCATTGGAAGTGGAGTGCATTTCGCATTTCAATTTAGAACGCGACATTCCATTTGGATGGTCCCATAGGGCCGAGGATGGCGGCGGTCGGCTGAACAACAACTTTACACATAAGCTATCCATTGTGACCTCTATTCTAGGTGACAAGATCCTGAATGTTGCGGGTGAAGTGCGCGATGACCTGGGCAAGGCACCAATTGTCTCTGGGGTGCATAACTTTAAAAAGCGCCGCGATTTTATTCCCAAGGATCTGACCGACCCGGACCTGCAATGGGGCGATAGCAATGTGGAATGGACCTATACGGTCATGGCGCAAATCGAGAGCGCTTTGGCAAAGAAACCTGTCTCTATATTATTCAAGCATGGTGGGCTACAGCCGCGTTTCCGCGAGGATCATATTGTCATCTATGGCTCCAAAGGGGCCATCTATATGAAAGGCCACTATGGCAGCGGCGAACTGCATCTCTTCCGAGAAGAGCAGTGGTCGTTGATCCCCTTGGCGCAGGACATTGTTGCAACCATTCCAGATGTTTCTGGGGAAACCGAACAGTGCTGGCACTATCTGGTGCGGGATTTCGTGGCGGATCTGCGCGGTGAATCGGTCGATCCGTATCCGACATTCAAAGAGGGCGCGCAGTATCAGCAGATGATCGATTTGATCCGCAAGAATGGCAACTGGACGGATGTGACGGGGTTGGTCTGATGAAAATAACAGGCGCAAAGGTTTTCGTTGGCGGACCGGGCAAGAACTATGTCACGTTGAAAATTGAAACGGATCAGGGGGTTTATGGTCTAGGCGATGGCACGCTGAACAATCGTGAAACCCTGACCGCCAAATATCTGCAGGATTATCTGATCCCCTGTCTGATCGGAATGGATCCGCGCAACAGTGAAGATATTTGGCAATATTTCTACCGTGGGGCCTATTTCCGTCGTGGTCCCATTGCAATGGCGGCCTTTGGCGCAATTGATATGGCGCTGTGGGATATCAAAGGAAAATTGGCCAACCTGCCGCTGTATCAACTGTTTGGCGGCAAAAGCCGGAATGGCGCGATGGTCTATGCCCATGCGACAGGTGCGGACCTACCGGACCTGATGGACAGCGTCGCACGCTATGTCGATCAAGGGTACAAGGCGGTACGGGTGCAATGCGGGATCCCCGGTATGCCAACGGCCAGCTATGCGGTGCCAGAACAGGCAGGCAGCAACACGGATTACATCACGGATTTTAGCGGCATTCGACCCAAGGAAGAGATCTGGGATAGCGGCAGATATATGCGCTACATGCCGGGAGCTTTGGCCGAGATCCGGGACCGCTTTGGTCCAGATTTGCATATCCTGCATGATGTGCATCATCGTCTGTTGCCGCGCGAAGCGGCGGAATTTGCCAAAGAAGTCGAACCGGTCAAACTATTCTGGCTAGAGGATCCAACACCGGCCGAGGATCAGGATGCGCTGCGCATGATCCGTCAGCATTCCACCGTGCCCATCGCGATTGGCGAAGTGTTCAATTCGATCTGGGACTGCAACAAACTGATCCAGAACGAATTGATCGATTTCATCCGGGTTGCTGTCACCTATGCTGGCGGCATTACGCATGTGAAACGGATCGTGGATCTGGCTGGTCTGCATCACGTGCGCACCGGGTTTCACGGCGCGCCCAGCCATTCGCCGCTATGTATGGCGGCGCAGGCGCATTTGAATGCTTGGGCGCCCAATTTCGGCATTCAGGAATATCTGGTGCTGGGCACGCCTGAATGTGACGCGCTGTTTCCATCAGCGCACAAGATGGAAAACGGGTTGTTCCATGTCAGCGATGCGCCGGGGCTCGGGGTAGATTTCGATGAAACAGAGGCCGCGCGCTATGAATACAAAGCGGGAAGCCATCCGATTGTGCGGCTCGAGGACGGAACGCTCTGGAATTATTGAGGGAGGTTAGAATGACGAATGACACCTATCTGTTGAAAGCGGCCGATATCGACAAGATGGAGGTGCAGGAAAAACAGCATTTCCTCAATCCCAATGCGCGGGTTGTGAACAGGTCCTTGGGGGATGTCACGGGGCTGACCGGGTTTGGATTTCACCTGATGGAGGTGCAGCCCGGTCGCGACACGACCACCCCGCATTTCCATTACCGCGAAGACGAATGCGTCTATATTCTAGAAGGGCAGGGGCAAGCGCAAATCGGGGATGATGTGTTTGATGTCTCGGCTGGTGATTTCTTGGGTTACCGCAAGGGTGGCAAGCGCCATGGGTTAAAGAACACCGGCACAACCGTCATGCGTTGCATCGTCGTGGGGCAGCGGTTTGATACGGATGTGGTGGATTATCCAGAGCAGGGTAAGCGGATGTTCAGAACCACGGATCTGCCTTGGAATGTGGTGGATTTAAAGGACATCAAGGGGCGAGAATAGGCAAGGCCCTTTGTAGTAGGTTTTCAAAAAGCACGCAAACTAAGCAGTTCAGTTTGGGTGTGCCTGCATTTTTCTCGCAAGGCCGTCAAAGTTGTTACAAGGCGCTCTATTTTCGATCTTTGCAGTTCTCTTGAGGGATGTTTGGTTATTGTTCGTATAGAAACAATTTCGGATTCCCTATGCCACTAACCTGCCTGCCCCCCGTCTTTGACGGTCATAATGACGTGTTGTTAAAACTGTTTAGCGCGGGTGGCATTGATGCTGTCGATGGGTTCTTAACAGGCGGTGAGGGTGCAATCGACGTGCCATCTGCGAAAGCGGGTGGTTTCGGTGGCGGGTTTTTCGCAATTTATGTGCCGTCACAGACGGATCTTGATGCCAAATTGGATCAGATGACGCAGGCGTCTTATAGTTTGCCCCTGCCGGACCCAATTGCATGGTCTGATGCGATGCCCGTGGTCATGTCGCAGGCGGCGATCCTGTTTGAATTGGAAAAGCGCAACGCGTTGAAAATCTGTCGCAGCGCGCAGGATATTCGCAGCTGTCTATCAACCGGCCAGATCGCGGCGATCTTCCATATGGAAGGTGCCGAAGCCATTGACCCTGATTTTCACACGCTGGATGTCCTTTATCAGGCGGGCTTGCGATCACTGGGGCCTGTCTGGAGCCGACCGACGATTTTCGGGCATGGCGTTCCATTTCGCTATCCAAGCACAGGCGACACCGGTCTGGGCTTGACGGAAGATGGCAAAAGGCTGGTTTCGGCCTGTAACGCACGAAAGATCATGATCGATCTATCGCATCTCAATGAAGCTGGGTTTTGGGATGTTGCCAATATTACTGATGCCCCGCTTGTCGCGACACATTCCAATGCCCATGCAATTTGCCCACATAGCCGTAACTTAACGGACAAACAGTTGGCAGCGATCCGTGAAAGTGATGGGATGGTGGGGCTTAATTTCGCCGTCGCCTTTCTACGGGAAGACGGGCGTATGGTGCCTGATGTCCCACTGTCGCAAATGTTGCGGCATCTGGATCATCTGATCACACATTTAGGCGAAGACCGTGTTGGTTTGGGGTCTGATTATGACGGGGCAACTGTTCCGCCGGACCTAACCAGCTGCGCGGGTTTGCCCAAACTAAGACAGGCCATGGCACAGCACGGATATGGCGAGTCCTTAATCGCCAAGCTGTGTCACGAAAACTGGCTGCGCGTTTTGGAAAAAACCTGGGGCCAATAAGCCCACATGCGCAGCAACTGACCATAAAACCAACAGGAGAGTATTTATGAATATGATGAATCGATTGCTTTGCAGCGCGGCTTTGGGTCTAACGGCCAGCGTAACCGCCGTAACCGCGTTTGCAGAAACGCCTGCCAATATGCTGGTGATTGCAAACCGTATTGATGACGTCACAACGCTGGACCCTGCGGAAAGCTTTGAATTTGCAGGATCTGACATCAGCCGCAACGTCTATAGCCGTCTTGTTTATCTGGATCCGATGGACCTATCCGCAGGTTATCAGGCCGGTCTTGCAGAAAGCTGGGACGTGTCTGAGGATGGTAAAACCATCACCTTCACAATGCGCGAAGGTGTGACCTTCCAATCTGGCAATCCGGTGCGGGCTGAAGATGCGGCATTTTCCCTGCAGCGCGCGGTCATCCTAAACAAAACACCTGCGTTTATTCTGACGCAGTTTGGTTTCACACCTGAAAATGTGGCCGAGACGATCAAGGCGGATGGCAACACGCTTAGCATCACGACAGACAAAAAATACGCAACATCCTTTGTCCTGAACTGCCTGACCGCAACGATCGGCGGTATTGTCGACAAAGAATTGGTTATGGCCAATGAAGTTGATGGTGACATGGGCAACACATGGTTGAAAACCAATGTTGCAGGATCTGGCCCATATAAATTGGACAGCTGGAAACCCAATGAAAGCGTGACCATGTCTGCCTATGAAGATTTCTACGGCGGCGCGCCTGAAATGAAGCGCGTCATTGTGCGTCACGTTTTGGAAAGCGCGTCACAGCGCCTGCTGTTGGAACGCGGTGACATCGATATTGCCCGCAACCTGAACCCAGAAGACATTGCCGGCGTATCTGACAATGCTGACATCAAAGTTGTGGACGAACTAAAAGGTCGTCTGATGTATCTGGCCCTGAGCGGTAAAAACCCTGAACTGTCCAAACCAGAGGTCCGCCAAGCGTTCAAATATCTGGTAGATTATGAAGGCATGCAAAACAGCTTTCTGAAAGGTCAGTATACGATCCACCAGAACTTCCTACCGGCGACCTATTTGGGTGCATCCGACGAAAACCCATTCTCGCTGGATATCGAAAAAGCCAAAGCATTGCTGGCTGAAGCGGGTGTAGAAAGCCTAGAGATCGAAGTGGGCGTGCGCGAAGCGCAGGAACGGATTGAAATCGCGCAATCCCTGCAAAACACATTGGCGCAGGCTGGCATTAAGATGAATATCACATTGGGCACAGCGACGCAGATTTTGGGCCGTTACCGCGCGCGTGATCTGGATGTGTATCTTGGGGCGTGGGGTCCAGATTACCCTGATCCGCAAACAAATGCGGGGACTTTTGCCTATAACCCTGACAACAGCGATGAAGCCAATGCAACGGGCCTATTGGCATGGCGCACTGCGTGGAACCCAGGCGATTTGACCGATAAGGTTGCAGAAGCTGTGACAGAAACTGATCGCGATATGCGCATCAAAATGTATCAGGATATTCAGGCTGAATTCCGGGAAACATCACCCTTCACGATCATGTTCCAACAGATCGAACAATCTGCAATGCAGGACAATGTGATGAATTTCTCCACCGGTCAGGCCGTCACGGCGGCGGCATATTGGCAGGTGACGAAATAAATGTCCCTCAGCGACACATCAAAAGGGAGGCGCCCCAATCGGGCGCCCCTCTCGCAAAGCCTTTGGCCCGCAACACTGACCACCCTACGCACGCTAGGGTCTGTTTTGGTCACGCTGTTGGGACTGCTATTTGTGACATTTATCATCGGTCGCGTTATGCCGATCGATCCCGTTTTAGCCATTGTTGGCGAACGGGCATCGCAATCGACCTATGATGCTGTCTACAATCAGCTTGGGCTTGATAAGCCGCTATTGGTGCAGTTTCTTTATTATCTTTGGGATGTGCTGCATCTGGATTTTGGCATTTCCCTGCTAAACGCCCGTCCCGTTTCCGAAGACATCGCGCGTGTTTTTCCCGCAACGCTTGAACTGGCCACGTTGGGCATTGTGATCGGCGTTGTGATCGGCGTGCCTTTGGGCGTGTTGGCGGCGGTCCGTAAAGGATCGTGGATCGACCAGATCGCCCGTGTTGTGGCGCTGGTGGGCTATTCAATGCCCATCTTCTGGCTGGGTCTGATGGGATTGTTGATCTTTTACGGCATTCTGGGATGGGTCGGTGGGCCGGGTCGCGTCGGCATTTTCTATGTCGATGTGGTGCCCTCTGTGACCGGCATGATCTTGATCGATAGTTTGATCGACGGAAATATCGACGTGTTCAAAGACGCGTTCAGCCATATCATTCTACCCGCATCGCTGCTGGGTTATCATTCGCTGGCCTATATCAGCCGCATGACACGGTCGTTCATGTTGGAACAAATGAGCGCGGAATACGTGACAACTGCGCGGGTCAAGGGCCTATCTGAATGGAATGTCGTGTGGAAACATGCGTTTAAGAACATCCGCGTCCAGCTGATCACTGTGATTGCGCTGAGCTATGCAGGCCTGTTGGAAGGCTCTGTTCTGACTGAGATCATTTTCAGCTGGCCTGGCATCGGCAGCTATATCACCACCGCATTGTTGCGGGCCGATATGAATGCGGTTTTGGGTGGTACCGTTGTGGTTGGCCTGATCTTTATTCTGCTGAACATCCTATCTGATCTGCTCTACAAAATTTTCGATCCGAGGGCGAAATAATGTCTGAACTCCAAAGCCTTAAGGCCTGGCTGCTGACCGAAACGCCCACATCGCGCCGTCACGCGAAACTATCAGCTTTATACCACGGTTGGCTGTCTTTCCGATCTAACACGATGGCCATGATCGGGTTCCTGATCTTGGTTGCGCTGGTTCTGATTGCTCTGCTTGCGCCTTTGCTGTCACCGCATGATCCGTTTGTGCAAAACCTCAGCGCCCGTCTGATGCCATTGGGCAGCCCCGGCCACCTATTAGGCACGGATAGTCTGGGACGCGATATCCTGTCTCGCTTGATCTACGGGTCGCGTATCACACTCTATATCGTTGCACTGGTCGCGCTGATCGCGCCTGTTGTTGGCCTACTGGTTGGTACCGTGTCTGGCTATGCAGGCGGTTGGGCCGATACGGTTCTTATGCGGATCACCGATATCTTTCTGGCCTTTCCGCGTCTGGTTTTGGCGCTGGCCTTTGTGGCGGCGCTGGGGGCTGGTATCGAAAATGCGGTGATCGCGATTTCCCTGACCGCATGGCCACCCTATGCGCGGATTGCGCGGGCCGAAACGCTGACCATTCGATCCTCTGATTATATCAGCGCGATCAAACTACAGGGGGCAGGTCCGTTGCGTATCATCACCAAACATATCTGGCCTTTGTGTATTTCATCCCTGATCGTTCGGGTGACACTGGATATGGCAGGCATCATTTTGGCTGCAGCTGGCCTAGGATTTCTAGGTCTTGGCGCGCAGCCCCCCAGCCCGGAATGGGGCGCCATGATTTCCGAAGGCCGCCGTTTCATTTTGGACTATTGGTGGGTCGCAACAATGCCCGGACTGGCCATTTTCACGGTATCTTTGGCCTTTAACCTATTGGGTGACGGTTTGCGCGACGTTCTAGATCCGAAGGCAGGTGACTGATGTCGACATTACTTGATGTTGAAAATCTCTGGGTCAAATTTCCCACACGCAACGGCGTATTCGATGCCGTGCGCGGTGTGTCTTTCACACTGGGCCGTGAACGATTGGGCATCGTTGGAGAAAGCGGCTCTGGCAAATCTATGACAGGTCGGGCCATTCTGCGCCTGATCCGGTCACCGGGCATGGTTGAGGCAGATCATATATCGCTGCAGGGTCAGGACCTGCTGAAACTGCGCGAAAAAGAAATGCGCAAAGTGCGCGGTCAACGCATCAGCATGGTCATGCAGGACCCGAAATTTTCGTTGAACCCCGTTGTGACCATTGGCGACCAGATCATGGAAGCCTACCGCCTGCATTCCAAAGCATCGAAATCCGAGGCCTATGCCAAGTCCATTGAAATGCTTCAGGCGGTGTCCATTCGAGATCCTGAACGCGTTATGCGCGCCTATCCGCATGAAATGTCTGGCGGAATGGGGCAGCGGATCATGATCGCTATGATGTTGATCCCCAATCCCGAAATCATGATCGCCGATGAACCCACATCTGCCCTAGACGTATCCGTCCAACGGCAGGTTCTGGGTATCATGGATCAGCTGGTGAAAGATCGCGGGATGGGCCTGATTTTTATCAGCCATGATCTGAATCTGGTGGCTGATTTCTGTGATCGGGTTTTGATCATGTATGCGGGTCAAATTGTCGAGGTCTGTGAAGCCAGCAAGCTGCATGAGGCCAAACATCCCTATACGCGCGGATTGCTCAATTCGCTGCCACGGCTAGATAGCCCGCGTGAACGGCTAGATGTCCTGAAACGCGACCCGGCATGGTCGGCTGGAACAAGTGTAAGTGGGCGGGTGTAAACATGATTGATATCAAAGATCTGAATGTCTGGTTCGGCCGTGGCAATACCCGCGTTGACGCCGTGAAGGGTGCTGGGTTTAGCGTTGCCGCTGGCGAAAGCTTTGGCCTTGTGGGGGAAAGCGGTTCGGGGAAATCCACGATTTTGCGTGCCATCACGGGACTGGCGCCAGATTGGTCCGGCACGCTCACAGTGAATGGCGATGCTGTGCGTAAAAAACGGCAAAAGGCGTTCTACAAATCCGTGCAAATGGTGTTTCAAGACCCCTACGCATCCCTTCATCCGCGCCATTCGGTTGATCAGGTGCTTGGCGAAACATTGGCGTTGCATGGATTCCGCGACATTGATGCGCGCGTGGTCCAATTGTTGGATGATGTTGGTTTGGGGCAAAAGTTCCGCTTCCGCTATCCACATCAGCTATCAGGCGGTCAACGCCAACGTGTGGCCATCGCACGCGCTCTTGCACCAGAACCCGACATTTTGTTGCTGGATGAACCGACATCAGCCTTGGATGTATCTGTACAAGCTGAAATTCTGAATTTGCTAGCTGACCTGCGACAGGATCGGGGTCTTACATATCTCATGGTATCCCATGACCTGGCCGTGGTGAGCCATATGTGCGACCGATTGGCTGTGATGCGGCACGGTGAAATCGTAGAGATCATGCCAGTAAACGCATTGCGGGATATGCAGGCCCAACATTCCTATTCGCAAGAACTGCTAAGGGCGTCGGTTTAGTGGCGCCAAGCTATGCTGCTGAAGGCTTTTGAACGCCTTCGGTTCTGTCTGAAAACGGCATTCCCTCAATGGGTTCAGAGCGCTGGGTAGGTTTTTCGAGGGTCTCATGTGCGAATGCACCTTCTACGCATAGTCTGACTTACAAATTTGCAATTTGAAATGGCGACTTCATCGCCCAAAATTTCGGCGGGATGGCTCAATTACGGCAGAGTAGTCTTATGTGGATGGTTAATCGTTTAACTTTCGCTTGACTGGGCGAAAAATTGGCTGATTAAACGTTCTATCAGGAGAGTTCATGGTTAGCCTTAAACATATCGCAAATGACGTTGGCGTCTCTGTGGCAACAGTTTCGAACGCCTTGACCGGCAAAGGTCGGGTGTCTGAGCAGCTTGCGCAGCGTATCCGTGTACGCGCCTCTGAGTTGGGCTATCGCCCCAGCACTGCAGCGCGAGCGCTGAAATCCGGCCAGTCGGGCATTTTAGGTTTGGTGATGCCAGATCTGACAAACCCTTTGTTTCCTCGTATGGCACAAACCTTGTCGATTGCGGCAGAGAGGCAGCAGGTTGGCATTCTAATCGCAGATTCGCATGGCAGCCCCAAAACCCAAAGCCGCGCCTTGCAGCAACTGCTTGACCGTGGGGTTGATGGGTTGATTGTGGTGCCACAAAAAGGTGTGTCGCCCGATCCAATGCCTGTGCCCGTTGCGGTGATCAATACCGCGTCTGACCCTGAAAATTCGGTCTCTGCGGATCATGTGGGCGGTGGCGCTTTGATTGCGGACCACATCCAACATATTGGCCATCGTCATATCGTGCTGTTGGGTGGCGATCCTGTGTCTGAGGTGCAAAATGACCGCATTTCCGGCATGCTATCTGCATTGCCAAGCGACGCTTTGGTGCGCGTGCATTGGGGTGTAGGTGGCATTCAAGCTGCCATTGCAGAGGTCCGTGCCGGTGCGACGGCGATCCTAACGACATCTGATTTGATTGCGCTGCAGATGCGATCTGAACTGATCGATGCACAGATTTCGGTGCCCGAGGATGTCAGCCTAACCGGTTTTGACGACATGAACTTTGCCCCCATTATGCACCCGGCACTGACGACCGTCGCCCAAGACGTCGACACGATTGCTGCCAGAGCGATCAATATCATCTGCGCAAAAATTCGCGGCGATACCTTAGATGCAGAAGGCGAAACGGTGCCCATGCGTCTTGTGGTGCGCGATTCTACCTCCCCTCCAAAAAATTCCATCAACAGGAGACTTTCCTAATGAAGACATTTATTCCTTTCGTTGCGTTATCGGCTGCCCTTGCGGCAAACGCTGCTGCTGCAGAGGGCAAACTGACTATTTCGGTCTATTCCTTTGCCCAAGACGCTTACAAAGAAGCGCTTTACGATCCATTTGAAGAGATCTGTGACTGCGAGTTGGTTATTGAAACCGGGAATTCGGTTGAACGGATGGCCAAGATCGAAGCCAACGCAGCCGACCCCGTCATTGATATGGCTGTGATCTCTTCCCATGATGCGTTGAGCTTGGCGCAAAAGGGTTTGTTGCAACCCATTGATACATCGAAGCTGTCCAGCTTTGATAAGCTATACCCGGCTGCGCAGGATCCCCTTGGGGACAATATGGGTGTGGGTTATACATTCTACGCCAGCTCCATCGTCTATCGTGAAGATCTGGTCACGATCGACAGCTGGGGCGACCTGTTAGGTGATGATCTGGCCGGCAATGTATCTTTGCCAAATATCACCGGCACACAGGGCCCCCTGACCCTGATGATGTTGGACAAAGCAGCCGGTGGTGATGCGTCTGATTTCACCGGAACAATTTCCGATATTGGTGCCCATGCCGATGATATCGTGACCTTCTATTCCCGGTCCTCTGAATTGGCCCAGTTGATGAACCAAGAAGAAGTTATCGCAGCCCCAGTTGGACGGTTTGCATGGAGCCGGTTCAAAAGTTCCCCACTTCCATTCGCATGGGCAGAACCCAAAGAAGGCCAAGCTGGCGGCATGAACGTGATGATCATGACGGCAAATAACGGCAATGAAGAGCTGGCCTATAAGCTGATGGATTACTGGCTGTCTACCGAGGCTCAAACCCGGATCGCAGAAGCGCTGATCGACAGCCCAGCCAACATGGACGTGACACTGAGCGATGAGATCGCCGAAAATCTGACCTATGGGGCGGATTTGATCAATTCCCTGAACATTTTGCCACCGTCCACCATTATTGCGGAACGCGATGCATGGGTGGACCAATGGAATACGGAAGTCATCCGATAATTTCCAAGCGGGCGGTGTCATCACCGCCCCTTTCCTTTCTTTATTTTTTTCAAGGATCCACACTTTATGTTTCTTAATCGAACCGAAGGTCTGCCACTGGCACTGCCTGCTGCGCTGTTCACATTTTTGGTGTTTCTTGTGCCTGTGGGTATCCTTTTATCTGTCGCCTTTCAAAACGTAGGCGGCGGGTTCAGTTTGCAGGGATATGTCGACTTTTTTGCGCAACCTCTGAATCGCACAGTGTTTTTGCGAACCTTGAAGCTAGGTGTGCTTGTGGCGGCTGTATCTGCGGTGATCGGGTATGCTGCGGCCTTTTGCATTGTCAGCCTGCCTGCGACATCGCGGGGCCGTGTATTTGGCCTGATCGTGTTGCCACTGATGATATCACCCGTGGCCCGCACCTATGCCTGGATCGTCATTCTTGGGCGCTCAGGCATCGTCAATGATGTCATTGTTGGTCTGGGACTATCGCGCCTACCTATTCGTTTTCTCTTTACGGAAACCGCAGTGTTTATCGGCCTTTTGCAGCTCTTTTTGCCATTGATGATTATCTCTTTGGTATCGGCCATGGAAAATGTGCCCAAAGACGCTGTGCCAGCGGCACGTGTGCTGGGCGCCAATTGGATGCAGGTTTTTTTCCGCGTCATCCTGCCCTTGACCAAAGAAGGTTTGGTTGTCGGGGGAACGCTGGTCTTCACGGGGGCATTAACGGCCTATATCACGCCCGCAATCCTTGGCGGTTCCAAGGTTTTGATGCTGGAAACCCTGCTCTATCAAAAGGTCAATGTGTCCAATGATTTTGTATCGGCCAGCGTTATTGCCATGATCCTGATCGTTATGAGTTTCTCAGCCAATCTGCTGCTCAAACGCATCGCCACCGCAAAACGCTGAGAAGAAAGAAATACGATGAAAGCATTTCCCATTTGGCTCATTCTTGGCGCGACGCTGACCTTTTTGATTGGGCCATTTCTTATTGTGATTTTTGCAGGCCTGTCTGCCGGTGAAGCATTGGCGTTTCCACCGCAGGGGCTGTCGTTGAAATGGTATGCCAAGGTTTTCACCGTCGAAAGCTTTCGCGCCTCCTTTGCACTATCAATGTTTCTGGCTGTGTTTGGCACGCTCGCGGCCCTGATTTTGGGTATTCCTGCCGCATATGCGCTGAACCGCTACAAGTTACCCGGTGCAGAAACAATCCGCACAGTTGTGGCAGCCCCGATCATCGTACCGGGTATTATCGTAGGCCTGTCATTACTGCGCTATTTTGTTGTTCCCTTGAATGTCAGCATCTTAGTGGCGCTGTTTGTCACCCATACCGCGCTGGTGCTGCCCTATGCGGTGCGCGTCGTGTCATCCAGCCTAAACAACCTGCGCGCTGATATGGAAGAAGCCGCAGTCATTCTGGGGTGCACCCGCCTACAGGCGTTCATCAAGGTTGTCTTGCCCAATATACGGGGCGGTATCCTTGCCGCATTCATCCTCGGCTTTGTTGCCTCGTTTAACGAAGTGCCTGCTTCGCTCTTTCTGTCCGGTCCCGGCGTCAGGACGCTGCCGATTGATATGCTGTCTTATATGGAGATCACGTTTGATCCGTCCGTGGCCGCCCTTTCAGCCCTTCTTGCTTTCATGTCCGTCGGGATCGTCTTTCTCGCCGAGCGTCTTTTAGGATTTTCACGTTATGTCTGATGCATTTGTTTCTCTGACCGATCTTACCTTGTCTTACGGCAAAACAGTTGCTGTGCCGCGGCTCAATCTGGACATCAAAAAGGGCGAATTGATCGCCCTATTGGGGCCATCCGGTTGCGGAAAAACCACAACCATGCGTGCGATCGCAGGGCTGCTGACACCGTCATCTGGGCGGATTACGATTGACGGTCGCGATGTGACCCGCGTGCCTGCAAACAAACGTGGGATCGGGTTGGTTTTCCAATCCTACGCATTGTTCCCGCATCTAAGCGCGTTCGAAAATGTCGCCTTCGGTCTGCGGTTGCAGAATTTGGGCCGCGACGAAATCCAAGCAAAGACCCAAGCAGGCATGTCCACGGTTGGTCTTGAAGGATTTGAGGATCGCAAACCCGCAGAAATGTCCGGTGGGCAGCAACAGCGATTGGCATTGGCGCGCTCGCTAGTCATGGAGCCAAAGGTGCTGCTGCTCGATGAACCGCTTTCCAATCTGGATGCTCGGTTGCGGCTTGAAATGCGCAATGAATTGCAGCGGGTGCAAAAAGAGACCGGGATCACCATGGTGTTCGTGACGCATGATCAGGCCGAAGCGCTGGCATTGGCCGACCGTATTGTCCTGATGAAAGGTGGCAAGATCGAACAATTGGGCACACCTGCCCAGCTATATGCTGAGCCAAGCACAGTCTTTGCGGCTGACTTTATGGGGTTTGAAAACATTTTTGCCACCAAGGGCGATACTCTTGTGTCCGATAAGGGCAGCTTGCCGCTACAGTTCCAGTCAACTGCCGAACAACTCGCTTGGCGGCCAAGCGGGGTTGCGGTTGGTCATGGTCCCTATACTGGACGCGTGGTTGCCAGCAGCTTTGCTGGTGGGCACCGTGAATATGTCATCGACAGTGCTCTGGGCCCCGTGAAAGCGGATGCATCAATTGACATTTCCGAAGTGGTGATCGGGCAGGAATTGGCATTTGACTTGCCGCAATCAACTGCACGCGCGCTGACCAAATGACGCAGGTTTGGGTCGATACTGATTTTGGCTTTGACGACCTGTGGGCGTTGCTTATCTTGCGTCACTATCAATGCCAAATCGCCGGCGTATCTTTGGTCGCAGGCAATGCCCCCTTGGCGCAGGTCTGCCGCAATTCGCTGGGTGCAAAACAAGCATATGGGTTTGATTGGCCTTTATGGCGCGGTGAGGCGCAACCCTTATGCCGCCCTGCTGAAACGGCCGAACGGATCCTAGGGTCAACGGGACTGTGCAGCCGGGGACGGCAGCTTCCCCAAAATGCGCCGGGACATATTGGCGACTGTGCTGTTTCGGCACTGATAAAGTGGCTGCGTGATGACACCAAAGCCCAGCGCGACATTCTTGCGCTTGGTCCTTTGACCAATATTGCTCGTGCCCTGCAACAGGCCCCGGACCTAGCACCGCGTATTTCGCGATTGGTTTGGATGGGCGGCAGTGCAGGGGCTGGAAATCACACGCCTTATGCGGAATTCAACGCCTTTGCAGATCCCGAAGCCCTAGACTGCGTTGTGGCGCATGGGGTTATGCTGGATGTGGTTGATTTGCAATTCTGCCGGCAACACATGTTTCGCGAGGACGACATGCCTAATGTTGATCCGTTGACTGCGGATCTATTGGGTGGATATCTGGATATCGCACTGTCCCGGGGGCGGGATGCAATGGCCATTTATGACCCTCTGGCTGCGCTTGCCATTGCCGTGCCAGACTATATTGTATTCACGCCGCAAACGATGTGTGTCGCGACAGAGGTCAACGACACGTATGGGGCAACGCATTTCACACCAGTTGGGTTAAGTCCGACCCGGCTTGCGACAGGGGCAGATCGTGATCTCGCACATCTATGCCTTGCTGCATTAACAGGAGGTGACGCACCTGATGGCCCGTGATAGCAATTTGAATACACCGGACTTGCGCGCACGTGCAGTCCGCGCCGCACGTGGGCAATCCCCGTTTGATATGCTTGTGGCGAATGCGCGCCTGCTGGATATGACCACTGGACGCGAGCGTATGGTCGATATCGGTATTGTAGGCGGATTGATTGCCAGCGTGCATGCGCCTGACCCCAGCCGAGCAACGTCTGATCGTATTGACGCCAACGGCCGCTATCTGGTGCCCGGATTGATCGACACGCATATGCATGTCGAAAGTTCCATGGTGACCCCTTTGGAATATGCCAAGGCCGTCATGCCACGCGGTGTGACCACCGTGGTTTGGGATCCTCATGAATTTGCCAATGTCTGCGGTCTGGACGGGGTGAATTATGCCATCGAGGCCGGTCGCGACCTGCCGCTGCGTTTTCTAACGCTTGCACCCACATGTGTGCCGTCCGCGCCCGGATTTGAAAGCAGTGGTGCCGATTTTGGCCCTGATGTGCTTGCTGATCTTTTGGCGCGCGAAGACATTCATGGTGCGGCGGAGCTCATGACAATGCACCCTCTTTTGCAGGGCGATCCTAGAGTTACCGGGATTGTGAATGCAGGACTGGCCAGTGGCAAACGCGTCTGCGGGCATGCGCGTGGCTTGAGTGACGTCGATCTTGCTGCTTATGCAGCGGCTGGGGTTGAAACAGATCACGAACTGTCATCCGCCGCCGATCTGATGTCGCGCTTAGAGGCCGGATTGACCGTAGAATTGCGTGGATCCCATCCGCATTTGCTGGGTGATTTTACTCATGCTTTGCTGGATCTGGGCCATCTGCCGCATAGCGTGACTCTCTGCACAGATGATGTGTTTCCCGATGACCTGAATGAACATGGCGGGTTGGATCATGTGGTGCGACAGATGATCCAGCATGGCTTGCCTGCCTCATGGGCCTATCGCGCAGCCAGCTTGAACGCAGCCCAGCGTATTGGACGCCCTGATCTGGGTTTGATCGCCCCGGGAAAACGGGCCGATATGGTTTTGCTCGATGATCTGGATGATGTACGCGCCAATTGTGTCATTGCTGACGGCAAGGTTGTTGCACAGGATTGCGCAATGACGGCACCGCTCCTGACCACGCCTAGCCCTACCGCATTGCGCGATACGGTCGTTGTCAAAGACATCACGCCAAGAGATTTTGAAATCACCAGCGAGGCTGCACAGGTCAAGCTTGCCACATTGTCCAAGCCACGCTTCCCCGAATGGAGCAGCCGAGATGTCGCCGTGGTTGATGGGAAAGTGGCCCTACCGGATGACATGATCCGCATGGGCATCGTCAATCGATATGGGCAGGATACGCCCCTGCGGGTCGCTTTTTTGGAAAACTGGGGGACATGGCGGGGGGCTTTTGCCACCACGGTTTCCCATGACAGTCACAACCTGACAGTATTTGGGCGCGATCCAAAAGATATGGCGCTTGCGGCGAACACATTGCGTCACTCTGGTGGCGGATTATGTGTTGTTGCAGATGGCAAGGTGCAGGCCCATATCCCCTTGCCGCTTGCCGGGCTGGTCAGTGAAAAACCTTTGGCAAATTTAGCCCAAGACTTCATTGATCTGCGCCAAGCCCTAGATCAACTGATCGATTGGCACCCACCCTATTTGGTGTTCAAAGCCCTCTTTGGCGCATCCCTTGTCTGCAATGCGGGCCCAAGGCTTAGCGATGTCGGGATTGTGGATGTTTTTAAGAACCGTATCCTGACCACGCCAATCCTAGAGGGAGACAAAATGATCGAACGGGGCTAAACGGAGATCTACCGCTGGCTACTTAACGGTTAGTGGCGGCGGATTGGGTTGAAAACTGGTCTGCAGAAGGTCTCTCCGAGAAATGGGGTTCTTAGCCCCTAATTTGAATAGGAGGGCGATCCATCGCCGTCCTCAAAGTTGTTAACTAGGAAGTCGATGCCCAAATGCCTAAGAAAAAAACTGCGAAAACGATAATGATTGCTAACCGCGCGGTGGCATTAGCTTCAAAATTTTAGCCAATTCGGATCAGTAATTTTTCTCTTTCTTACAGCATTAGGTAGCTCCTACCGAAAGGCGCTCAATCTGTTAACGAAGAAATAAATTCTCGATGGTCATGTACAGATTTGTCCAATGGTTCCGGTTCTTGCCCAGAACCTCAAGCAACAATGGCTCAAACCTAGCGTACTTTCTTCCCTTGAGGAATGTGCGGTGCTCTTTGAAATCATAGCGCGAATGTCGATATCACTACTATCACTTTCTGTATAGGCAACGTCGGCCGACCAACCAAATGGTTTGATAATATCCTTGATGCCCTGAAATACACCATCCGGTTCGCAAATTGACTGGGGTTTTACGGCGATCCCAGTATTTGGGCTATGAGCGACTTCCGAGAACATGCTAGAAATTATTTGCGAACAGCAGCCGGCACATACATCTGGGCCGGAATGGCGGTTGCAGTAACAGTTATGAGATAAGTTCACACGCTAATTTATCAGAGAACGAGTCTGTGAATTCAGAGGAACCCGCTTCTAAGCAGCATCGTATTTTGTATCGTTGTGTTTGCGAACATTTGAGGTGCATCACATTACTGGTCCAACCTGACCCAGAAACAAGTCACTTTATGCCGTTCCTTGAAGTGTTCTGCTCCCACTGTGCCGGTTTTGCTCAGCAGAAAAGCAGTTCGCTGGACGCTTTGCATATCCGTTAGTACTCCAACCACAATAAGTCGGCGTAGTCTTACCAAAAGGCCGGAGAGGGATCCGCGACGACCAGGGTGGTCGCGGATCCCTCAACGGACATTTTTCAGATCATAGTCGCCATCTTCAACACTCTTCTAGATATTGGACATAAGAAGCTCATTCTTTTCTCGCTCCAAACGCTTGGACGACTTGCCCGGTTCTGCGCCCCAGCGTGCGATCCAGCGATAGAACACCGGCGTCAGGAACAAGGTGAAAACTGTTGCAAACCCAAGCCCGCCAACGATGACCCAACCAACGGCAATGCGTGCTTCGGCACCTGCACCCGTCGACAACACCAGTGGTAGCCCACCAAATACTGTCGACACCATGGTCATCATCACTGGTCGGATTCGCAGTCGCAGCGCGTCACGAATGGCGCTATCAATGTCCTGTCCGGCCTCACGAAGTTGATTGGCGAATTCAACAATCAAAATGCCATTCTTGGCCATAACCCCAATCAACAAAACCAACCCGATCTGGCTGTAATAGTTCAAAGACCCGCCCGTGAGCGAGATCGCAAGGAAGGCTGCCGCGATGCCGAAGGGAACCGTCAACATAATGACAACTGCACTGGCAATGCTTTCGAACTGTGCTGCAAGAACAAGAAACACAACAAGGCCGGCTACCCCGAACACAAGATACATGCCAGATTGGCTTTCACCCAGTGTCGCGGCTTCGCCGGTTAGCACGATCCCCATTCCTTCAGGCAGGATCTCCTCCGCCAGTTCGGTAACACGTGCCATTGCATCGCCAAGCTCCACACCATCAGGAAGGTTTGCCTGAACTGATACAGCCAAAGTGCCGCCTTGGCGTTCGATTGACGATTGGCTGATGTCCGACACTAAGGTTGCCGTGGATGATAACGGTATATATTCGCCCGCTGGCAAACGGATCTGGATTGCCTCAAGGTCGCTAGGGTCGTTGATCGGTGGCCCACCAGGAACCACGTTCACGTCAGTCTCTGTATCATTCACGAAAACAGTCACTGCAACAGTGCCCTGTGTCAAAGCGCTTATTGTACTTGTGATGTCTGCTTGGTTTAATCCAAAGAGGCCTGCCATTTCCTGATCCACGGTGATTTGGTACTGCGCCAGAACGCTGTCCCCCGAGATCTGTGGATTCGAAAAAGTCTCGTCCTGCGCCATAGCAGCCACAAGGTTGCTCGCGGCGTCTGTGATCTCGTCCACATTAGCTCCGCTGACCGCAAAGGTCAGCCCACTGCCCCCGCCGCGAATATTGAGACTGTTAGGCGAAATCGCAAAGACACGTACACCAGGCACAGCCGAAAGCTGACTGTTGATTGGTGCCATCAGCGACTGTTGTGTCCAGTCACGTTCGGACCAGTCCGGCAGACGCACCACGATAAACGCATTTGTGCCGCCACCAATGCCGATGATGCTTTGAACAGCACTAACCTGACCGCTCTCGCGATAGGGAGCAAGGATTTCTTCGATTTGTGCAACCTGGGAATCCAAATAGTCAGATGTTGTATCGGATGCGCCGCGTGCTTGGATTAAGAATACGCCACGATCTTCAGTGGGCGTAATTGTCGATGTCAACGTGCCTGCTGCACCCAATGCAATCATCCCAAACCCAATCGCAACAGCCAGGACAAGCAAAGGCATGCGGATGGCATGATCCATGACCCAGTCAAATCCACGCGACAGGCGGCCGGGCGCTTTTGGTGTGCCCTTCTGTGTGGTAGTTTCTTTTCCCGGATCAAGAAGTGCGGCCAAAACAGGGGCCAAAGTGAGTGCAGCCATTGAAGACAAGGTCACAGCAAAGGCCAGAACGAATCCGAATTCGCTAAAGACGCCACCAGCCTGTCCCGGAAGAAACGAAATCGGGATAAACACGGCCGCCAAAGTTGCTGTTGTTGAAATAACTGCAAAGAAAACCTCGTTAGTGCCTGAAGCTGCCGCAGCAAAGGCGCCCATGCCCTCTTTGCGTTTACGCACGATGTTTTCCACCACAACGATGGCGTCATCCACAACCATCCCCGTCGCCAAGACCAAAGCCAGAAGGCTGATTGTATTGACCGAAAAACCTGTCAACCAAATCGCTGCAATGGTTCCGACCAAAGCAACCGGAATTGTAATCGCAGGGATGAGCGTTGCGCGAATTGATCGCAAAAACGTAAAGATCACAAGGATCACGATGCCAGTGGCCAAGCCAATGGATGTCACAACTTCGTTCAAAGCACCTTCGATAAAGATACCATCATCTGTTGTAATGATCAGTTCGACGCCTTCCGGAAGATCTGCGCGCAGTTCTTCAACAGCCGCGTTCACAGCCCGTGAGATTTCAAGAGTATTGCCCTCTGATTGGCGCGTGATATCCAATCCGATGGCCGTTTGGCCATTCACGCGCGTGGCCACGTCTGTATCTTCGGGCAGCAGCTGTACCAATGCGACATCTGCAATCCGCGTATCTGGCCCGATGAGGATTTGGCCGATGCTGTCGACAGTGACATCGGCATTGCCCACTTGCAGGGCAATCGTTTGCGCAGCGGTTTCAAGCGACCCCAATGGCGTGTCATCGCGTAGATTCGAGAGAGCCGAGGTGACGTCAAACACGGTCAAACCGCGGCTGAGTAAAAGACGTTCATCAAGTGTCACCCGGAATTCATCAGAGCGATCTCCGCGGGTTGTGACCTCGGCGATGCCGTCGATCAAGGAAAGCCGGTTGTAGATCGGCCCTTCCGCCAAAGCCGTCAGTTCTGCCAAAGTGGCATCGCCCAAAACCGCCAATCGCATGATAGCATCCGCGTTACTATCGGATTTTGAAACTGTCGGATCATCATCCAAATCACCTGGCAGACTACGCACTGTTGCAGACACAATTTCGCGGGCTTCGTTCGCCGCAACATCAATGTCGGTGTCAGATGACAGATCGATGGTGATGTTACTTGAACCCGTGGTCGAGCTGGATTCCATATAAGACAGCCCTTCCAATGCGCTCAGGGCATCTTCCAGGACTTGGGTTATTTCCTGATCGACGGTGGCCGGTGTCGCACCTTCGTAACTTGTACGGACAGACAGCACTGGTTGATCGACATCCGGCATTTCACGAACATCCACAGAGGATAAGGCCGCCAGACCGGCAATCAGGATCAATAGATTAATGACAAAGCCGAAAATGGGCCGTGCGACGAACAGATCGGCCAGACCAGCGGCCGCGCGTTGAATGGTTGGCGTGCTCATTTCGACACCCGAGCATTTTGTTGTGGTTGTGCGTTCGCATCGGTGATCGCGGTGCCTGCGCGCAATTTATGCGCTCCTTCGGTGATGATCATAGTGTCGAGTGGCAAATCAACATCCAGCCAGACAGAATCATTGCGTCGAAACAGGATCGTTGCAGGTGTGCTTTTTGCTTTGCCCTCATCTGCAAACCAGATACTGGCCCCGTCCCGTGACCATGTGATCGCCGTGGCTGGAACAACCAAAAGTGGATCGCTCAGGGTGGTGAGGCGCGCGGTAAATGTCATGCCCGGCCAAAGTGTTTCATCAGGGTTTTCCACCCGTGCCTTGACCGTCACAGTGCGGGTCACCGCGTCAATTCGACTATCATATGAAGTGATCTCGCCCTCGAAAAAATGCCCTGTCAAAGATGGTGTCCCCAGTGACACTTCGCGACCAAGCGACAAGAACCCGACAGACCGTTCCGGCAGTTCGAATTCCACCAGCAATGCGCTTGAATTGTCGATTGTGACAATCTCGCTATTGGCGCTGAGAAAGTCCCCAACGTTGACGTCACTTAGGCCAAGTCGACCCGAAATCGGTGCCCGAATGGTGAGGTCTTCCAAAGCAAGTTCAGCCTGTGCAACGTTGGCTTCTGCAAGACGCAACGCAACTTTGGCGTCTGACATTGTTACATTTGATACAGTGGTATTGCCGGATTGCTGTAAAAGCTCATAGCGGACCACCGTGTCTGAAGCCTGCTCTAGCTCACTCTGTGCGGTCTCAAGCGAAAGCTGCGCAGCCCGCGCATCAAGCTGGATCAAAATATCACCCTGCGACACCTGTTCGTTCGACGGCAAGTTGATTTCAACGATTCGACCAGACACATCCGAGGTTACGATGGCACTTTTGATCGCTTCCGAACCACCGACTGCGCGGAAGACATCTTCGTAGGGTCGCATATCAAGCGGTGCTAACACCACGGTCGTTGCACCGCCTCCACCACGTGGGCCGCCCGGTCCACCTGGCCCCCCAGGTGCCTGCGTCGTTTCGACTGTTTCGGACGGCGACATGCCGGGAACACCGAATGACCAGACATAAGCACCCGCAAGGATAGCGAGCGACACGACAACATAGACGAGTTTTTTCATGATTTAGTCTTTCGATAACCGCTGTTCTTGTATCGGGGTCATTTTATAAAATTTCATTTTCAGGTGGTGATACGGCGCACAGCGCGTTAACCGTCGGTTTCGTTCGATCAATAAATCGTGAAATTTACAAAATGGTTGCATCGATTGGCAAAGTGTTGCGCAGATCCAGACATGACGCGATAGCTGACCATTAACCCCACCACTCATCGGAAGCAAAGGCTGCGATGCATCAACTTGCCCCTATCAAACAAGGACCAACGCTGTGCCGATCGCTAAGTCTTCACTGTTTTTGTATTTTATCACAGCATCTTACCGGCTATACGAACAATGTCTTCGCGTTCGGACAATTGAGTTATGTGCTGTTCCAATAACTGTTTAAGATCCGTTATAATCGGGCCCGTTCCGTTGCGCAAAGCGTTCAGGTCTTCTGCGCCGAATTTCGGCAGGTGTCCAACAGACAATATTGCACACACAACGACCCAAAGCCTTTGCGTTAGCACGGGTTTCATGCATCAAAGATGCGATCATTTAGAAAGCTAGTCGCGAGCCGTTCTTAAAGCTTGCGGTATGAGTAGGTTCCGACAAACCATAAGAACAGCTGAAGAATGGCAGAAGACCTTATTGCATACAACCGGAACGGCTGTTTTGTACCTGGAATGACTCCGGCATACGAGTTGCAATATGCCTAGATCAGGGAGCGAGTAACGATGTCAAAGAGCGATCTACGAGCGCTTACTTGATAATCGTAAACTGGTTGGAAAACATTGAAAGTGGCGTTTCGGGCACTGTATACTACGCTTACTCCTAACGGATAAAATTGTCTGGAGGATTGAGCCTACTGCCTTTGTCGGCTGTAAGGATCGTAATTTTAGCGATAAAATCGGGTTCAGTGGAATATATATCATTCATAGAGATGATGATTGCATCACGCGTTACGTATTTCGAACACTCACAATATATTGGAGGATCGATTATGTTGCCGTTGGATTACAAAAAATCGTCGCGGCGTGGGGTGAAGCTGTCGATTAGGACACCGGGCTCTAGGCAGAGGCAGCCGTGTTCTACATTGGAGGGGATGATAAAACTGTCGCCCGGTCCAATTTCTATGACTTTGTCAGAAAGAAAAAAGCGATATTTACCGCTTTTAACATAGGTCGATTGCACATGCGGATGGCTGTGCATCGTTCCCTCTGCTCCGACCTTTTCAAATCGGAACTCGACGACCATCAAATCAGGACTTTCAGACAGAACCTGTCTTGTCACATCATTGCCAGCGTCAATACGAGGGAACGAAGCCATCCTATTGCGCCTTAGCTGAACAGCGTGCCGCCGTTGATGTCGACATTTGTGCCTGTGATGAAGGCAGAATCGTCAGACGCCAAGAACACAACCAGGTTCGCGATATCTACTGGCAGACCTTCACGCTTCAGTGGTGTACCTGCTGCAACGTTCTTGCGAACTTCGCTTTTGGTGAATGTGTTGTGGAAATCTGTGTCGATCATACCTGGGCAGATCGCGTTCACACGGATATCTGGGCCCAGTTCTTTGGCCAGACCGCGTGTCAGCGTCATAACAGCACCTTTGGACGCAGCATAAGCCGCCGCACCTGGGCCACCGCCGTCACGACCAGCTTGGGATGCCAGGTTGACGATTGCGCCTTTTTCGATGTGCTTCAGGCTCTCGTTGATCATCAGGAATGTGGATGTCAGGTTCAGGTCCATAACAGTGTTCCAGTGCTCAAGAGTCATCTCTTTGATGGAAACACGACCAACCAGACCGCCAGAGTTGTTGACCAGAATGTTCAGGCCACCGAACTTTTCAACCGCTGCGTCAACCAGGCCTTTAACCTGTGCTGGATCGTTCAGGTCGCCCTGAACTGCAATCGCTTGACCGCCAGCTGCAGTGATGTCTGCAACAACAGCTTCTGCGCCCGCAGAGGAGGAGAAGTAGTTGATGACAACGTTTGCGCCTTCAGCAGCCAGAGCTTTTGCAGCCGCTGCGCCGATGTCACGTCCGCCACCTGTAACGATAGCTGTTTGTCCCTTGAGTTTCATAAGTCTTCCTTCCCGAAGTCTTTCAAAATGTTCTCCCCGGCTAGCTCCTAGCAGGGGTCATATGGAAATGGAAACGCGGAAAATAAAACCCGCGTTCCTTTTTTCTTAGAACCCTATTAGATTCCTGTAGCCGCCAGTTTCTTCATCACGATTTTGAACGTTTTTTCGTCCTGATCGGTGAAGTAAAGATCGGCGTCATAGCCTTGGTCATCCATGAAGTTGAAGATGCGCTTTGGCTTGTCCTTTTTGTAAGGAACCAGCAATGTAGCGATCCGGTGACGTTTGGATGCAGGGTATTTTGCAGTCAGGAATGTGCTGACAGGCAGGCCTTCGATTTCGGATGGATCAACATCCGTAAACTCGGTCTTTTGCGTCATTTCTGGCTTGCCGCTTTCGGACCAAACAACCTGACCGTAGAAGCCAGCTTTTTCGCCCGTATAGCGGAACGATGTCGCGCCCAGATCAAATTTGTCATTTGCGTGCAGCAACCATTCCAGTGTGACTGGTTCGCTAGCATCAACGGAATCGATGATGACGAAGTAGCTGTTTTGCACGAAATAGATCTCGCGCTCGGCCAATGTCACCTCGGGTGACGTGCTTTGATACGCGGCGGTTGCATCGCCTTTGATGTAGATATGATCTTCGCGCTCTTCAGCTGCCAGGATCTTACCTGTGGCTCCCATTGCTTTGACCTTATCGCGGTCAGCATATTGGCCCTTACCGTTGATCAGGATCGCGTTCTTGGACCGTGTCTGACGGCGCCATTGACGGTGCATGGACGAGTTAAAGGCAACATAGTGACCAGATTGGATCGCCATGTCTTCGCCGTATGCCGCCATACAAAAGGCGTTTTGGTCGCCATGGCTGTGGCTGATAGAGCCAAAGCGTGAGGATTTGAATACGAACTGGATGTGTTCGTCTTCATTGCCCAACGCGTGCTGGATACCAACCCAACCGATGCCTTTAAAGTGGCGCATGCCGCTTTCTGGTGGTGTCGCATCGATGACTGGGTTGTGTGCAAGATATGCCACGTCATCAAAGTTAAAGTCCCACCAACCCCAGTTATAGAACGCACCTTCTGTGCCTGGGTTCACGCGTTTCAGTTCTTCGTAATACCACTGATAAGCACCATTGCCAGTCACACCCGCATATTGGCGTGTGTTGTAGCCGGTTTTCACGCAAGGCAGGTCGCCCTGAGTGGAGTCATCGCCGAATGTGGCACGACGTGTGTTTGGCGCTTTACAATAGAGCGGGAAGTCACCTGTGTTCTTAAAGAACGGACGCGTATAAAGGTCGAGACCTGTATATTGCTTCAGCTGGTTGGCAGCGTCGATCAGATAGGCCATGCCCATCATCCAGTAGTTGGTACCCTCGGCCCAACCACCATCCGCGTCACCCCAAGGGGAATATACGGTGAACAGGAATTCGATGCAGTAATCCAGCCATGCACGCGCTTCGTCTTCCTCTGTTTCACCCAATAGGGCGATACAGGCCGGAACCAGCGTCAAAGACACTGAACGGACAGCGTGTGAATCATATGGGAATAGGTGGATTTTCGCGTTCTCAATCGCATGCTCTGCGATGTCGCGTGTACGCTCTAGCAAAGAGGCCCGTACTTTCGCGCGCTCTTCTTCTGTCATCTGATCGTGCAGCCATGTATAGCCCCATGACAGAGAGTTACAGACGCGATAGGCCCATTCATCTGTATAAGCACGGGATGTGACGCCCATAGGCTCCCATTCCGCTTGTGCCAGCAACAGGGCTTTGGCCTCATCCAGCATCTTTTGATTGTCAGTAACCTTACCGCCAATCGCCAGATGGCGTGTTGCATACCAACGCTCTTGCAGTTCGATATAAGTTGCACGCCAAACTGGGGCTGTCCGCTTGTGGTTTTCATAACCGACAGGCTCTGGCAGAACCTCTTTACCAAACCAAGGCTCAACAGATTTTTCGTAGAAATTGGACCATGTGCAATGATCGGGATCTGCCTTAACCGCCTTTTTGAACTCTTTCAGTTCATCCGGGTTCAGGAACAGGCGTGGATGCGCCATGTTTGCAGATGCATAGCGATCTTTACGGGATGCGAGAGGGCTTTCTGGGCAGCCTTCTTCGATGATGAAGCTGCGCGAGCTACTCCATTCTGATGTCGGGCTACCGGTTTCTGGATCACAAACTGCGTAGGACCAGTAATATGTGCCCGGCTCAAGTGCCTTATCTGGTGTGAAGAAATTCAGGCCCAGACGGTCATAAGACAGCGTTTTCGCTTTGGGGTATGTGTTGTCCGAAGAAATGCGAAGAACATATAGTGCCGTCTCTTCAATTTCAGGTAGCCATGTGAAACGCGGAGGGTTCTCAACGCAAGTTTCACCGGCAGTCGGCGCGTAATCGATGGTTAGGCGGCCAGCGCGTGGTTCGTCCAGCGCAGGAAGAGTGGCGGCGGGCATTTTTTGTATCTCGCTTTAGATCGTCGAAAAAAAAGGGAAAAGCAGGCGCAGCCGAAAACCGCGCCTGCCATGGTGTTTAGATTAGTTGTTGTACTGGCGTGTATACGCAGAGTTCATGACTTCCAGAACGTCTTGGTAACCCATTTTGTCCAGAGTCGCTGCATATGCATCCCAGTCGGTCATGACGTCGCCATTGCCCAAGATCCAACCCTGCTGACGCTCCAGCATGTAGTCACGGATCGCTGGCCAGTAACGGTCATAAACCTTTTGTTCCTTTTCGTTGAATGCAACGCCGAGGAACTGGTCGATCAGGTAGTCGCCTTCGTCATAAAGGGCGATACCTTCAAGCGCGTGCTTGTTGGACCACTGCTTTTCGTAGTTGTAGTCTTGGAAGTAACCGCGCGCCTGCAGCTGAGATCCGATTTCGTACAGCTGGTTGTTCACCGGCTTGCCGTTTGTCAGGAACTCTTCTGTGAAGATAGGTTCGCCATCAACCATGTTGTATGTCAGGCCTTCAACACCAAAGTTCGCCAAACGACGGCCTTCTTCGGAGAACCAGAAGTCGAAATACTTGATGGTTTCAACAGGATGCTCGTTTGTATAACCGATCGCCCAGCCATCTGGCTTGATCGGAATACGACGGTGCTCTTCCATACGAACGCCGGACACGGATGCTGGCGGTGCCATTGCTTTGAATTCAAAGCCGTTCACTTTATCCGCCAGTGAATCGTTGTAACCCGCTGTGGATGCGAACCAATCGTGTGTCATACCGCCGAGGTTTTCGGACAGAAGATATTCACGTGCAGAAGAACCGCGTGTGAATACTTCGGCGTCAACCAGACCTTCAGCATACCAACGTGCCAGGTTAGAGATACCATCACGGTAACCTTCCTGAGCGTATGGGTGCTTCACCATGCCTTCATCAACGTAGAAGTCATGTGACGTGTCGGAACCAGAGGAACGACCGTCCCACAGAGTGACCAGACGGATCAGCTCTGGCCATTGACGTGCGAAGTAAGGTACTTCGTCCTTCAGGCCGTTGCCGTTCGGATCGCCATCACGGAATGCGAGCAGAACTTCTTCCAGTTCTTCAACAGTTTCTGGTGTTTCCAGACCCAAAGCATTCAACCAGTCAGTCCGGATGAAATATGCACGACCGTATTTGCCATCTGGCAGATATGGAATGTAGTACATTTCGCCGTTTGCAGCTGAAATCGCAGAGCGGATTTCGGGACGTGCGTCGAAATAAGCTTTCAGGTTTGGCGCGTGCTCTTCGATCAGATCGTTCAGACCGATGAATGCACCTTCTGGACCGTACTGGTTGACAAAGTCCTTCAGACGGCTGGAGCCAACGATGTCAGGGATTTCACCTGTTGCAAGCATCAGGTTCAGAGCTTCTGTCTTACCTGTGTTTTCGTCGGTACGTGTGTTGGCACCCACTGTTTGGTCAATCAGGTGAATACCTGTCATCTCGCGCGCAACCTGCTCAACAGGCCAATCTTCTTTATAAGTTGGGTAGCGTGCGTGGTTCATCTGGATCGTTAGTTCCAGAGGTTCGTCAACGATCTTATGTGCGTGACCGTCGGCGAAGGCTGGACCGCTTAGCGCGGTCCCTGCCATAAGTGCTGATACTAAAGTTATTCTTCGCATAGTTTCCTCCCGTTGCGAATTTAACAATATTACTCTTTCACCCCACCAAGAAGGATACCCTTCTCGAAATAGCGTTGGATGAATGGGTAAATGATCAAGATCGGAATGATAGAGCAGACAATGATGGCCGCTGTAACAGTTTCCGCAGAATACGTTGCGTCAACCAGCGAGGCACCAAATTCGTTATCATCCGACAAGGTCGAAATCGTGTGGCGCAAGAAGACCTGAAGTGGAATCTTCTGTTCGTCTTGCAACAACACCATTGCCCAGAAAAAGCCGTTCCAACGTGCAACGATACAGAACAGGGACACTGTTGCGATCGCAGGCTTACTGAGCGGTACATACACTTTCCAGAGTACCTGGAATTCGTTTGCACCGTCCATCCGCGCAGCCTCCTCAAAGCTTTGCGGAATGCCCTCAAAGAAGTTGCGGAGCAGGATGATGTTAAATCCGTTGACCGCAAAGCCGATGATGATGCCGAAATAGCTGTCCAACAGTCCTAGGTCACGCATGTTCAGGAAGAACGGGATCAGACCAGCGTTGAACCACATGGTAAACGCAACGACCAAGTTCCAGAACCTGCGACCTTTCAACTGAGGACGCGATAGGGCGTAGGACCCTGGAATAATGATGATCAAGCTCATCAATGTTCCAAGGATAGTGTAAAGAAACGTGTTTTTGTAGCTGATCCAGAACATTGGCTGGGCCAGAACGTATTTATACGCTTCAATTGTTGTATCAATCGGTGTCAGCACCACGGTACCGGCGCGGGCTGCAAAGCCAGAGCTAAAGGACAGTGATGTGATGTAGATGAAAGGATACAAGGTAGATAGGGTGAAGATGCCGATCAAGATCGAGTTGATCAGAACAAAACGGCGATCACCTTTACTGTAGAGATGCTTCATACTCATGATAAACTACTCCTCACCACAGTGATGTGCGCGAGAAGCGCTTGGAAATTGTGTTCGCCGAAATCACAAGAACAAACGCGACAACAGCATTGAACAGACCAGCAGCGGCAGCCAGGTCATATTGACCCCCTTGGATACCCTGACGATAGATGAACGTGTTCACAACGTCAGCGGTTTCATAGGTTGCAGGCTGATAGAGCAGGATGATCATTTCGAAGCTCACCTCAAGGATGTTACCGATCCGGATGATCAACATGATGATGATCGTCGGAAGGATCGATGGTAAGGTGATTTTCCACATCATTTGCCAACGGCTTGCACCGTCCACAACAGCAGATTCATAAAGTGTCGGAGACACGCCAGCAATCGCAGCTAGATAAACGATCGATTGGAAACCTGCCTCTTGCCAGATGCCCGTACCGATAAAGATCGGGCGGAACCATTCCGGCTTGGTCAAGAAGTAGATCGGTTCGACCCCAAACCAGCCGAGGAAGGTATTGATAATACCCGCGGATGGCGAAAAGGCTGTCATCACAATACCAGCGATGATCACCGAACTGATGAAGTGCGGCAAATACACGATGGTTTGTGATGTTTTCTTGAACCAGCGGTTCAGGACTTCGTTGAACATCAAAGCCAAGAAGATCGGAACGGGAAACCCGAAGATCAACGTGTAGAAACTGATGATAACCGTGTTTTTCAGCGCCCGAATGAACTGTTCACTTTGGAACAGGGTTTCGAAATGTTCGAAACCCACCCAAGGGCTGCCAGAAATACCGCGGAAGATCGAATAGTCCTTGAACGCGATTTGCAGGCCGTACATCGGCTTATACAAAAACACGACCAACCATGCGATCGTTGGCAGCAGCATTACATAAAGCTGCCACTCTTTCTTAAAGTGGTCGATGAGATGGGCGACCAGCCCCTCTCCGTTTTCCTGATTAGGTCCTGTTGCGTCGCTCATGCCGCATTCTCCGGAACGGCCACTTCTTGACCTGGCAGAGCAACACCTGTTTCCACATCAAAGATGCGCAGCAATTCAGGTGCAATTGTAAAGCTTTGCTGAGCAGCGTTGCTTGGCGCACGGCTGATCGTCTCTGTGCGGATCACGAAAGGAGATCCGTTCAGAGTTGCGTGAATCAAGGCCTCGGATCCCAGAGTTTCAACCAGATCAACGTCAACTTTTACGCCAGGTGCGTTAGGATCGTCGTTCAGTTGAACAAATTCAGGACGCACACCCAATGTGATCTCGCTGCCGATTTCCAAAGCATCCAGATTTGGCAATTCCAGAGACTGGCCATGGAATTCTGCAACCGGGCCGTTCGGGCCTGCTACGACTGTTGCTGTGAACATGTTCATGGGTGGCGAGCCCAAGAAGCCTGCAACAAATGTATTGGCAGGATTCAGGAACAGATCCATTGGGGAACCGATTTGCTCGATGCGACCATCATGCATAACCACGATACGGTCTGCCAACGTCATCGCTTCGACCTGATCGTGCGTAACGTATATAGATGTCGCGCCCAAACGGTTGTGCAAACGCTTGATCTCGGCGCGCATTTGCGTCCGAAGCTTTGCGTCTAGGTTGGACAGAGGTTCGTCGAACAAGAATACTTTAGGGCGGCGTACAATCGCACGGCCCATCGCAACACGCTGACGCTGACCGCCTGACAGGTCCGCCGGACGGCGTTCCAGATATGGTGTCAGGCCTAGGATGCCTGCGACTTCTTCTACTGCGGATGCAATTTTGTCTTTGCTTTCTTTACGAATGCGAAGACCGAACGCGATGTTATCTGCAACATTCAAGTGCGGATACAGGGCGTAGTTTTGGAAAACCATTGCCACGTCGCGGTCTTTTGGAGCAACACTGTTCATGACGCGTTCGTCAATTGTGAGTGACCCACCGCTGATATCTTCCAATCCTGCGATCATGCGCAAAGTTGTTGATTTGCCGCAGCCAGATGGCCCGACCAACACAACAAATTCACCTTCTTCAACAACAAGATCGATGCCGTGTACTACCTGTACCGCACCATATTTTTTGACGATTCCGTCTAATCGGACACCTGGCAAAGCTTTCCTCCCTACGTGCGCAAATCCCTCCTACGGGATTACGCACAGTCCCGTTTAGTTTAATGATGTTGTTTCGCTTGATTCTGAAAGGTTGTCAATACTTGTATACTAGTTTGTATGTCAGTAAGATTCGTTAATTAACTTATTCGACCATGGTATTGGCGTGTCGCATGTTTGCAAGTCTTCAAAAGATTGCTGACAAGGAGGAGTGCACGCGCTAAGGGGGCTGTTCGAAAAGGAGCGAACATAATGAAGTCGACTTCAATGGGGGGGGATCGACGCAGCGTTGTAGATGACATCGTGATTCACTTACAACGTGAGATTTCAACGCTCAGGCTATTGCCGGGCACGCGTATTTCTGAATCAGAAGTCGCGGAAATCTTTGGCGTGTCGAGACAGCCGGTAAGAGATGCATTTCGTAAGCTTGAAAGCTTAGATTTGATCTTGGTACGGCCAAAAAAGGCAACGGAGGTTAAGAAATTTTCCGCCCGAGCGATAGAAAAGAGCAGGTTTGTACGCGCGGCGATTGAGGCTGCTGCCTTAAGAAACGCTGCAGAAAACTGCGATAGCGCAGGGGGTTTCCAGTTAGACGCCTGTGTCGCTTTGCAGCAAAAAGCGTTTGTCGAACGAGATTTCGTAAGCTTTGCGAATTTGGACTACGATTTTCACATGGCGATATGTGAAATCGGCCGTGTTCCTTATGCATTTGAAGTCATCAAGACAGAAAAGGAACGCGTGGATCGATTGTGCATCTTGGGCTTGTCGAAAGAAGAGCGCATGCCACAATTGATCGAGGATCACAAAGACATTGCTGCTGCTGTAAAGGCTGGAGATGCAGAAGCGGCTGTGGCCGCTGGCATGAAGCATCTTTCGCGTTTGGATGAAACAATCGCGGCGATTCGTAAGAATAATGCGGCATATTTTGTGGATGAGGCCAATTCATAAAAAATCGATGATCCGTGGGGGCTGGTCGAGTTTTCGTTAAAAATTGGGATCTTAGCGAATTAACTTTTTTCTTGTATCCAAGTTTAGATCCCAATAAGCTTTGTGACGTGCCGTAAGGAGGAGTTACGGCATCACATCATGCAATCAGGGAGGATCAGCATGACCTATTTCACTCGTTTTACGGGCGCAGCTGTGGCTGCAGCAACGTGTTTGACTGTGGCGACAGGTGCGCAGGCGATGAACCTACGCGGTTGGAACATCCACGTCGAAGAGTATCCGGTTTCCATCGCCATGGAGAGCTTCGTTGCAGAAGTTTCCGAGAAGACCGGCGATATTTCAGGTAAAGTCTACCACAATGGTGTTCTTGGATCCCAGCCTGACGCGATTGAACAGCTGCGTCTGGGTGCGTTGGATTTCGGTGTATTTAGCCTAGGGCCGATGGGTCAGGTTGTTCCAGAAACCAATGTTGTTTCCTTGCCTTTCATCTTTGCCTCTGTTCCAGAGATGTATCGTCTGATGGATGGCGAAGTTGGTGCTGCGATCAATGAAGGTATGAAGGCAAAGGGCATCGTTGCTCTTGGCTGGTATGGTGCCGGTGCACGTAGTTTTTACAACTCTGTTCGCCCGATCAATACACCTGCTGATGTCGAAGGCCTGAAGGTCCGCGTCATGTCCAACGATCTCTTCGTGAAGATGATCGAAGCGATGGACGGCAATGCGACACCTATGGCATTTGCAGAAGTGTATCAGTCGCTGAAAACAGGCGTTGTGGACGGTGCGGAAAACAACCCGCCTTCTTATGAATCCACAAACCACTTTGAAGTTGCCAAGTACTATTCCTTGTCTGAGCACCTGATCATTCCTGAATGCCTGTGCATGAGCTTGAAGACCTGGGAAAAGATGACACCAGAGCAGCAAGAAGCCGTTTTGGCTGCAGGCAAAGCAAGCGCGGATTATCAGCGTGAGCTATGGGCAGAGCGTGAAGCGGCCAGCCTGGAAATCGTAAAAGCAGGCGGCACGGCTGTGAATACAATCGCTGACAAAGCGCCGTTCCAAAACGCAATGACACCTGTCTACGATACGTTCCTGGCTGCAAATCCTGATCTGACGGATCTGGTCAACACAATGCGCGGTACTGACGGCGGTAGCTAAGTCACTCACGGTACCTTTAAGCTGGGGCGGGCATGGCGTCATGCCCCAGCTTTCCCAAACACTCACTCCCATTAGAAAGAAATCCATGAAACACGGTTCTGCTTTTGCGCGGAGCGTGGACCTGTGGCTTGGCCACTTGCGTTCACTCTGCTTGCTGATTGCCTCAGCCGCGCTGGTCACGTTGATCGTGACATTCGGGTGGCTTGTCATAGGCCGATATCTTTTGAATTCGACACCAACTTGGGTCGAGCAATTGGCACTCTTGCTGATTTGCTACATCGCGTTTTTGGGTGCCGCCGCTGGCGTCTATGAAAATACGCATATCGGTGTGACCTTGTTCCGCGACCAACTTCCCACGGCGTTGCAGAAGGGTGTTTTGATCGTGATCGATCTTATTCTGGCAGGCTTTGGCTTTGTGATGCTGATGGCTGGTCTGGAATTGATGGAATTTGGCTGGGCGACCCTTTTGCCGATGCTAAATGTTCCCGAAAGCATCCGAACCGCGGCGATTACATCGCTTGGCGGATTGATGATGCTATTCGCTGGTTTGCGCGCGATCTTGCGCATCGTCGAATTTCCATCCTGGTCGCCTGAAACTTTGGAGGATTTCTGATGGGTTTGGCTATTCTATTGGGTGTTTTTGCCCTTGGTGTTGTTATCGGAATGCCGGTTGCTTTTGCCATGGGCATCGCCGCTGCCAGCGCCTTTTGGTATGAAGGTTTCCCAACGCTGATCACGTTCCAACGTGCAACAGCGGGCGTGTCCGTCTTTTCACTGTTGGCGATCCCATTCTTTATCTTTGCAGGTGAAATCATGCTGCATGGTGGCATTGCCAAACGCTTGGTCCGGTTGGCATCTGCCATGGTTGGTCATCTCAAAGGTGGCCTTGCGATGGTGAACATCTTTTCCTCTATGCTGTTTGGCGGCATTTCGGGATCCGCGGTTGCAGATATTTCCGCTCTAGGGTCGCTTTTGGTGCCAGTTATGAAAGAGCGCGGCTATCGCCCTGACTTCGCGGTCAACGTTACCGTGACATCATCCATTGCAGGTATTGTTATTCCACCTAGCCACAACATGATCATCTTTGCTGTGGCGGCTGGCGGTGGCCTGTCTGTGTCCAAACTGTTTTTGGCGGGTGTTTTGCCGGGTGTTTTGATGTGCGTCAGCCTTGCAATCGCCGCATACATCCTGTCGGTCAAACACAACTACCCATCAGAACCATTCCCCGGTTGGAAAGTGGTTGGTGAAACTGCACTTGATGCCATCCCTGGTTTCTTCACTGCGGTCATTATCGTGGGCGGTACCCTATCAGGTATCTTCACCGTAACGGAATCCGGTGCATTTGGCGCGATCTACGCCCTGCTTCTGACAGCGTTCTTCTATCGCAGCCTGACGGTTGAAAACTTTTTCATCGCGGTGAAGGGGGCCGTGCGCACAACAGCGATGGTTATGATCCTGATCGCATTTGCCAGCTCGTTTGCCTATCTTTTGGCGCTGTATCAGGTACCTGAAAAGCTATCGAACTTGCTGGTCGCGATTTCCGAAAACCCGATCATGATCCTACTGATGATCAACCTCATCCTGCTGATCCTCGGTATGATCATGGATATGGCGGCTTTGATCCTGATCTGTACGCCGATCTTCCTGCCCATCGTCAAGGATCTGGGCATGGATCCGGCGCAATTCGGGATTATGTTGTTGATCAATCTGGGCATTGGACTGTGCACACCACCGGTTGGCACGTGTCTGTTCGTGGGTTGTGCCGTTGGGCGGATCAAAATAGAAGAGGCAATGAAATCCATTTTCCCTTTCTATATCGCCATTTTTGGAGCACTTATGCTCGTGACATATGTCCCACAAGTCTCTCTATGGCTCCCGTCGGTTCTCCTTAATTGACGGGCGCTCGCCCAGTACATGACTGGCATGCGCATTTGTCATTGGCTTGGCCAATGGCATTGCGCATGATCATGCTTTTCGGGATTGTTGTTGCCGATACCTGGTTGGTGGCCGCGCTTGGTGAACAATCGGTGGCCGCCATGGGCTTGGCCGATGCGATTGGGGGCCTATTGCTAGGGGCGCAAAATGCGTTTTCGAATGCGGCCCAAATCTTGGTGGCGCGTGCATGGGGATCGGGCAAGGCGTCGGCGTTAAAGGATGCTTTTGTCTCTAGCATAGCGATCAATATCGCGGTTTGCTGTGTTGGTCTTGCGCTGTTGTTTGGGTTTGGCGATCTTGCTTTGCAATCCACGGCCCAAACACCCGAGGTCTATGCGCAAGCCCGGATTTATTTGATCATCTTTACCGGCGTGATTGTGGCTGAGGCGTTAGGGCAAAGCCTATCGGCCTTTTTCAACGGGTGTGGCGATACGAAATCTCCACTTTATAGCTACCTCGTATCTGTTCCTGTAAATTTGCTATTGTCCTATGCGCTGATCCACGGGCATGCAGGATTGCCCCAGATGGGATTGGCTGGCGCGGCGGTCGGCAGTGTTGTGGGCGCGGCATTGCGGACGGGGTATTTGATCTATTGCGTCGTTCGAATGGAAGCAGCGTGGAAAAACGCTGTGCTCACGCGGTTCAAGTCCGTGTTTTGGGATCATCTGAAATTTGCTCTGCCCATAGCGGCGACCTTCTTTAGTGCGCGCGCCTCTACAACGGCATGCACATTTGTTTATGCATCTTACGATGTCTATCAATTTGCGGCATTGACCCTAATCCAACCATGGATACAGGTTGTCGGCACATTTGGAATGGCTTGGGCGCAAGCAACGGGAATTGTGGTCGCACAAAAGCTTGGTTCAGACAAAGATTGGCCGGATCAAGTCGCGTTTTTGCGGATGGTTTGGAAAGGCGCTTTCATAACGGCTTTTCTTGTTTCTGTGGTCTATTTGGCCGTGATTTTATCCACCGACATTTTCTATTCAGCCCTAGATGAGAAAACAAAAACGGCGCTTCTGACGTTTATCCCGGTTCTAATACTTTTGCCTTGGCCCAAGAATTCAAACGCCATTTGCGGCAATACATTGCGCGCAGCAGGGCGGACAGTTTATGTCATGAATATATTCTTAGGATCACAATGGTTATTCAAAGTGCCCGCAACGATCTTTTTGGTTCTTTTCCTAAAGGCGCCGGTTGTTTGGGCGCTGTCATTGTTCCTTTTAGAAGAGATCGTGAAGTTTCTTCCGTTTCACTGGACGGTTCCAAGGTGGTTCAAGGGACCAATTGCGCGATAATATCGGATCGATTGCTAAACTTATTCACGCCCTTTTAAATAAAGACAATTTGCTGAGATTTGGTTGTGAATAGGGAAAAGAAAGCCGCGTAGATTTCGTTTGATTGAATTTTTGGGGAAATATCCGATCATTTCCCCCTGCGGATTTATGAATTTGAAATTCTCTCAGCTGTCTCGAAGCTAATGTAAATTTTCAGATTTACGGGCGATTAAAACTTCTATGCTTCCGTCTGCGTCAACCGTTCGTGGTTTTCATGGATTTCTGGGGTGGGAACATACCCATATTGTTAGGTGGCTAGATGAGCAATACTGTTCAGACGGAAAGAAAATTGAGGAAATTCAGCCTCAATAGTATTCAGTTTAAGATTGCGGCGATTTTGATCGTTGTCGCTACATGCGTCGCAGGTATCGGCGTAAAGGTAATGAATGTTTTCGAAGATGTTTCGCATAATATGCTCATCTTATCGGAAGGTCAGCTGCCCGAAATTACATTGAATTCCCAAATTTCAACACTCGCGAATTCGAAAAAGAGCGCGATGATCGAAATTATGCTGGCCCCTGATGAGGTAAAGCTAAACCAAATTGAACGAGACATTACTCTGTCGGAGAAGGTGCTTTTTGGATTGGTGGACAAGTTACCTGCATCCGAAAAAGCGGAATTTGAACAGCGCCTAGAAGCAACATCCAAATCCCTTTTGGAATTTGCAGAAGCTAAAAAGGCGCAATTGGAAAATGAAGCCATCATTGCAGATTATGTCGAAAAGCTAAAAGGGGCCGGCGACAATCTTCAGGACGAAATGATGGATCTTGCCCTGGTGGCGCTAGAGATCTTAGATCATGGCAGCGAAGAAACGATTTCTGCCGTTGATCGTAGCCTAGATCAGCTCGTCAATAGCGAAGTGTTGTACATGCAAGGCTTGCTTGCAATGCGCGCAGAAATCAATTTGCTGACGGGCGCGGCGATCGCGATGGGTTTGAGCACGAATTCAGAGGTCACCGCAAAGCTTGAAAGCCTGACAATCCGTTCGTTGATGAACGCGCAAATGCAACTTTCTTTGGTTGAAAATAGCAACGTTGAAAGCAGCTTGGATATTCAGCTTATCAAAGATGCGACAGCCAAGCTGGAAAGTATCATAGATCAAAGCCGTTTTCCTTCCGACGTTTTACGCCAGTCTGCGCTAGATGTGCGTCAAGATGCTGACGATACCTTGGCAGCTGCAATCGCCGAAATGGGACAGAAGTTGATCATTCGGACTGAAGAGACGAACAAGGAAAACAGCCGTTCAATTGAGAACCTGCTGCAGAAAGAAGTCGGATATCTGAACCGCTTGCTGATTATCAACAACGCGGTTGGCGCATATCAAACGGCTGTGATGGGTGTTTTGACTGCCAACACGGATGAAGAAATCCGTCGGGCGGCGGTCGCGATGAAAGCCTCATTTGACATCATCGAGCGCAAAACGCTTTTCCGCTTTGACGAATTGGACGATGTCAAAAAGGTTCTGAACTCGCTTGGGAATGAGAAAAAGGGACTTGTAGCGGTAAAGATCGCTCATAAGAATTCTACGGAAGCGCTGGAAGCAGCAGTGGAATCCGCTGCGGAAGAGGTGTCGCTCATTGTGGCACTAGCGCAGAAACGGTCAGATGCGTTCCAAAGTGACATTGCGGGTATGGCAGATGATATGTCCGCAAATATTTCTGCGGTAACAACTCAATTGGGTTGGATGGCCGCTTTGACGGCAGGCATTTTTGTTGTTTCGCTTATCCTCTCACAATATTGGATTGTTTGGCCGTTGAATAAAATTTCTTCCGCCACACAGCGATTGGCCGAAGGTGATCGGAAACCAATCATAGGGTTTGAGCGCGCAAGCGTCGAAATCTTCAAAATTGCTCGGGCTCTATCGATTTTCCGCGACGGTTTGGTTGAAAAAGAACATTTGACGGCGGTAGCTGAAAAAGAGCGGGAAGAACGTCAAATTGCTCAAGATGCAGCCGTGGGCGCGCTTGGAACAGGGTTGTCGCGCCTTTCAAAAGGGGATCTAACTGCTCGTATCAGTGAGCCATTGACAGAAGGCTATGAACAGCTTCGCCTAGACTTCAACGATACGATCGAGGTTCTGAACGACACGATTTCTCAAGTTGTCGGGGCGGCTGTGTCTATGCATGAGGGCTCAGCAGAAATTAGCCAATCTGCGGAAGACCTGTCACGTCGTACAGAAAGTCAGGCTGCGACACTGGAAGAAACAGCTGCTGCTCTTGACGAGCTGAGCGCAAGTGTGAAGTCCGCAGCGGAAGGTGCGCGAAACGTTGAGCGCACTGTTGGCGATGCGCGCGATGAAGCCCAAACAAGTGGTGCCGTTGTTGAAAGCGCTGTTGTTGCAATGACAGAAATCGAGCAAAGCTCGAACCATATTTCTCAGATTATCGGTGTGATTGATGACATTGCATTCCAAACAAACCTCCTGGCTCTGAATGCGGGTGTCGAAGCTGCGCGTGCTGGCGAAGCGGGACGAGGTTTTGCCGTTGTGGCGTCAGAAGTTCGGGCGCTGGCGCAACGGTCTTCAGAAGCGGCGATGGAAATCAAAAGTTTGATTTCGTCCAGCGCTACACAGGTTGGGAAAGGTGTTGAACTGGTCGATAAGGCTGGCGACGCGCTGCAAAATATTATGCAACGTGTGAACCATATCTCACAATTGGTCACAGATATTGCCCGAGGCGCAGAAGAGCAATCAACAGGCCTGCAGGAAATCAATACCGGCGTCATTCAGTTGGATCAGGTTACGCAACAAAACGCTGCAATGGTTCAGCAGGCTACGGCTTCCAGCCAATCCTTGACCACAGATGCATCTAAGCTGAACGATATGGTTTCGCGGTTTGAGACAAATTCGCAGTCAAATGCGAGCGAAAACCCGGATCACGCGAAGCGGGCAAGTTAAAGAGAAACAACAGAAATTGGCATTTAATTTTGTAGCACCGAATTGCATCCAAAATGCAAAGCCTAGGGTAACAGTTATGAAAAATATACTACGAACGTTTGTTTCGATTGCGGCACTTGGAACACCTTTTTCGCTATGCGCCGAGACGTCTTCTCGCATTGTGGAGACCCCTCTGGAGCTGACATTTCTTACAGGTAACTCCAATTATGAGTTCGATGAAACTTGGCCAGTTGAGCAAGCTGCTCGCGAGATGACTGGCATTCATCTTGTTCTTTTTGGCGCAAATTCGGATGATGCGCCGAAGAGTAAATCCCTTAAAAATATGTTGGAAGACGATACGGTTCCGGACATCGTGGGGGCCCGGAACCTTAAGCCCTTTGTAAATGAATACGGACCTGTGGGTGCGTTCATGGGTATGAATGAACTCATCGAAAAACACGCACCTAATCTAAATGCTTTGTTGAAAGAGCGGCCGGAAATTCGCTCGGCGATCCAAGCTGCTAATGGGGAAATTTATTACATCCCATACCTGCCGGATGGAAAATTCGGGCGAGGATATTTCATTCGCCAGGATTGGTTGGACGGATTGGGGTTAAAAGCTCCTGAAAATGTAGCTGAATTAAAACAAGTCCTCATTGCGTTTCGAGACCGCGATCCCAATGGAAATGGAGAGCAAGACGAGATCCCATTTTTTGCTCGCAATTGGCAAGAAATGTTGCGTTTGTTGACGCTGTGGGACGGTCGTTCGACCGGGTCTGACAATAGGCATGATTTTTACGTGGAAAATGGTGTCTTGAAGCACCCATATAGCGGTGAAAATTACAAAGAAGGTATTCGAAACCTGAGTGAGTGGTATGCTGAGGGGCTGATTGATCCTGAGATTTTTTCGCGTGGCTCAAAGGCGCGTGATCAGCTTTTGTCAGAAAACTTGGGTGGTGTGACCCATGATTGGTTCCCATCGACATCTCTGTACAATACGAGCCTGAAAGACAAAATTCCTGGTTTTAAATTCAGCGCATTACTGCCCCCAGAAAGTGTTTCTGGACGAAGAGTTGCCGAACACCGCCGTGCGCAGGTCAAACCTGATGGTTGGGCGATAGGGTATAAGAATGAGCACCCTATCGAAACAATCAAATATTTTGATTTTTGGTTTTCGGAAGAAGGGCGTAGATTGTCCAATTTCGGTGTTGAAGGCCAGCAATACGAAGTTGTGGATGGTCAGGCCGTTTTCCATGATGACGTTATTCATGGCTCAGAAGCTGTGAATGCCCAGCTTTGGGCCGTTGGTGCGCAAATTCCGGTGCGCGGGTATTACCAAGATTACCAATATGAATTGCAATGGTCTAACGACATCGCTCTGGAAGGTGTAAACCTTTATGATCAGGGGGACTACTTGCTAGACGAGTATCTGGGTGTTGCGCTAAACGAAATCGAACAGTCTATTTTCGATCGGTATTGGCCACGTATTCAATCCCACATGCTGTCTAAGCAAAAGGCATGGATCACAGGCAAAAGTGATGTTGAAAAAGATTGGTTGGAATATGTTGAAACCCTAGAAATATATGGGTTTTCCAAAGTCATGAATATGATGAATTCCGCATATAAACGTCAATACGAACAAGGTTAAACTTGTGATGTGACGATAATACAAAGCGCCCCTAAATGGGGCGCTTTTCTTTTTCTGGAGACTGGTCTGTTAGGCAAACACGAAATCATCCGTGGCGGTTAGATCCAATCCTATGATCAGTGGATCGTGATCAGAGGCTGCGTAGACACCATCATTGTAGAACCCTTCGTCATTATAGCTGCTGTCGTAACCGATAAGATCTGGTTCATCTGCGTTGGTATGCCATTCCGTGACACCCGTCACAAATTCAGCAAGGCTATCATCCGCGAAGCCCTGATCCAGAGTGCCCTGTTGACCGTCGAAGACATATGAATATGCCTCATCCTGTCCGATGTAGGTGTCAATCAGGTCCACGAGCTCTGCATCATCGTCAAGATATTGAACCGGATCTTCCTCGGCATAAGCGTTCATATCGCCCAGCAACAGATAATTGGATACGCCAGTGCCATCCGCACCATATTCGGTTGCAACCCAATCCGCCAATTCGACGGATGCATCCAAACGGACTTGGTTCCAGAAGCCCTGACCGTCACCTTGATCAAAGTTTGGATCCGCATAAAGATCATCAAGCAATTCTTGAACTGCAGCGAAATCCGCGCTGGAGGCATTCGATGTCAGCCAGCTTTCCGCAGCATCCGCGACATCTTGCAAACCGCTATCGCCCTTTGATTTGAAATGCGAAGAGGTCACGGTGAATGTTTCACCGCTGGCATTATCAACAAAGGTCGCCGCGACAGTGGGGCGGTTGCGTTGATAATCTCCCATGTCCGAACCACCAACCAAGGCCGTTAATGCGTCTGCAATCGCATATGTCGCATCGGCGGAACTTTCTTCATAAACGATGTAGTCGGAATAGATCAACGTGACCGCCGAAGCGTCATAGATAATGCCCGTTGTGATCGCATCTGTTCCTATGAAGTCACCCGTACCGGTTGGATCCACATAGGCATAGGTTGCATCGGTTCCTGCGGCATTTAATTGGTCGACCAGTGTTGAAATCGCGGTCGTTCCATTGTTTTCAATCTCTTGCAGTGCGACAACTTCTGCACCCGTGCCAATGATGCCTTCGACGATTTTGGATGACTGGCGGTCGAATTCGTCTTGGTTGTCAGCGCCACGTGGATCCAGATCGCCATCAGGGCCTGTGCCGCCGGAGAATGTCGTGAAGTAATTCAAGACGTTATAGGATGCGACCTGCAAGGTACCGCCCACATCTTCGGGCGTCTCTTCGCGTGCGTCGGTATTGGTGCCTTCGACAAACTCTATCGTGTCTGTGACATTCAGTGTCCATTCTTCAAAGGAATAGCCTAGAACGCCCTCGACTGTTCCGTCGATTTCAGCGCCCAAACGCACAGTTGTGCCCGTATCGCTAAAGTCGTCACCGCTGTCCAAGATTCCGTCACCATCATCGCCTGCGCCACCTGACAGATAGGCAAATTCAGTCGGGTTCTGCACAGAAGATCCATCATCCAGCAGGAGGCTGGCGTTTTCATTGGCTTGTATCAGCGCTGCGATTTCAGCCGCTTCTGTTTGTGCGTCATAGATCTGCGTGGGTTGTGTCAGGATTCCGGCTGAGATCGAGATCTGACCATATCGGTCAAGGTTGTAGTTCTCGTTCACCAGCAATGCATCCGTGGTGCCGGTTACAACAGACAGTCGCATGCTTTCTAGGGCTTCGTAGTTTTGGACCGTGTCTGGTGACAGTGTCACAACTGTTGCCTCTGGCATGTCATTGCCGGAGCTGACCACGTTGAGAGAGGTAACAGAGGTCAGTTCTGTCAGGTCGTAGTATTCCGTCACGCTGCCAGTGACTTCGACCAAGTCGCCGATTTCAAACGCATAGCCGCTGCCGGTAAACACATACAGCCCCTCAGAGGTCAGGGCGTTGCCGTCGCTATCTGCATCTTCTTCTTGGAAATAGAACCCGGTGACACCGTCATCGTCATAAGTGATTTCGGTAATAACCGCAGATACTGTGACCGTCATGCCGACCATGTCGGATGCATCGCCTTCGCCCTGAATTTCTGAGATCAGTGTGATTTCGTCGCTGGATCCACCATCATCCACGACGGCTTCGGGATCTGTCGTCATGATGATGTTGTCGACATACAGTGCCTCTGCGGATGAATTGCTGTCCAATTCGACAAACAATTGCGCGCTGTTCACTGAAGCATCCAGTGTTGTCGTCAATGTTGTCCAGGCGCCTTCAATGTTGAGATCATCAATGTCTTGGCCGGTTGTGTCCAATAGGGCCACTGTGCCTTGATCGGTTTCAACATAGATGTTGATCACATCATTGGTTTCCCAACCTGTGGATTGAATGAACGCGTCCAAGGACAGGGTGACCTCACCAACGCCGGTTAGGTTGATTTCGTCAAAATTCATACGGAGAAGGCCGTCGGCATCTGACAGTTCGTAACCTTGTGTGCCGTCCGAGAATTCACCGACAGTGCCAGTGTAATTCTGAACACCAATCCAATCACCGTCGGAAATGCCGCTATCATTGCGGGTGTTGACCCATGTCAGGTCATAGCCCCACAGGCCGTCAGACGCTGTGGTGCTGTCAACGGTTGCAAGCCCATCGACATTTTCCAGATCAACTTCAACACCTAGATCAACCAGATCGCCATCTGCGGCGGCACCTGCTGTGCCGTTGTAGAAGGATCCAGCCGCTTCTGTTTCAAAGCTTTGTTCGATCAGGAACTCTTCTTCGACCTTGATATTATCGACATAGAGCGCTTCTGCCGATGAATTGCTGTCCAGCTCGGCAATCAATGTAGCCTCAGTAACCTCTGGGTCCAATGTGATGGACAGGGTTTGCCACACATCTTCGATGCCCAGATCGTCGATATCCAGCCCAGTAGTATCCAGCAGCGATACGGTGCCGAGATTGGTTTCAACATAGATGTTGACCAGATCGTCTGTTTCCCAGCCGGTGCTGTTGATGAACGCGTCCAGAGACAGGTTGATTTTGCTATACTCATTGCGAGCAGACAAATCGATCGTGTCAAAGGTCAGGCGCAGCAAACCGTCCGCGTCGGACAGTTCATAGCCGCGGCTGCCATCGCTGAAGTCACCAACATCGCCAGTATAGCTTTGCACGCCGATCCAATCTCCATCGGAGATACCGTCGCTATCGCGTGTGTTGACCCATGTCAGATCAAAGCCAAGCAATCCTTCGCTCGTGTCTGTGCTATCAACTGTTGCCAGACCGTCGACATTTTCCAAATCGACCTCTGTGCCCAGATCAATCAGATCACCATCTGCGGCAGCACCCGCTGTGCCGTTGTAGAATGATCCGGTCGCCTCGGATTCAAAGCTTTGCGTCAGGGAAATTGGATCCCAAACATCCTCGACAGATACGCTGATCGCGTGCTCGGCGCTTGCGCCGTGTTCATCGCTTACAACAACAATCAGATCATAGGTATTGTCGCCATTGGCATCTGATGGTGCTTCAAAATCAGGGGCTGTTTTGAACGCGATATCGCCGGTCGTGGCATCAATGTCGAACAAGGTCGCGTCATCACCGGATAGGCTAAATGTCAGGACCGCACCTGTATCCAGATCCATTGCAGATACGCTGATCGCGATTGCGGATGTGTTTTCGTCAATTGTGATCGCAGCATCATCGACGCTTAGGGTTGGGGCGTCATTGGTGCCGGTGATCGTAACGGTTACGGTTGCTGTATCAGTTCCACCTTTTCCGTCTGTGACAACGTATGAAAACGTGTCTGTCGCAACCTCGCCTGCCGCTAGCGCATCAAATGTTGTGCCCGGCTGGTAAGAAATCTCGCCGTCAATCAGTGCAACACTGGCACCTGATGCCGATACGGTATCAACGGAAAGCAGCGCAACCGTGTCACCATCATATTCCAGGTCATTGGCCAATAGGCTGGCTGCGGTCAGAACCGCGCCACTGTCTTCGCTTGCAGAAACAGTGTCATCACCTGCCAAAACGGCGTTGTTTGTGCCGTCTAGATAATATGTATAATCATCCGCCGCGAAATACAGGGCTTCGGAACCACGGATTGTTGTGTAGCCGTCCAGCAGGCCGGATGCATCAAAGGTGGAGACGTAATATGTTTTCGTCACCGCCCAAGGGATCCAGCTGGAAAAGGTGAATTCCTCGATCACCACATCGCGGATGGATTGTTCAAATGTGACGGTGTCAAATCCGTTACCACCGACAATTGTGTCTGATCCGGTACTGGCAGAGATCGTATCATCGCCATCAGCGGCCATAATGATATCGTCTAATGTGCTGCCTTCAATGCTGTCATCAGACTGGGTGCCGAACGTAAATTTCGTCGACCATCCGTTGCTGGTGAAACCAGAAAAACCTGAAAAGCTCATATTCTTGTCCCCTCGTATGGAATTTTTCCAAATGCTTTTTGCTAAGCGCGTCTTTTTCACGTCGATGTGACAGGGTTGTTACGCTTGGACCGTTAGGTCAAAAAAATGCTGAAAGTGACGTTAGGTCGGATCAAGGGAAAAGCGCAATATGCGGGCAAATGGGCAGCTTTTGAACACGTGGTTCAAGGTGAATTGCTGCAATACCCATCACAGACGTTTGTCTGTGATGGGGTGAAATTTTGTATTTGGGTCAAGTTATTACACGCAACTATGCGGTGGTCTTAGGCCTTCAATCGATCGTTTTGCGGATCCCAAAGGGTGGCTTGCGGTGCGACTGTTGCGGTCAGGCGCGTGCCATAGACATCAATTTCCAGCGCTGTGCCGGGTTCTGTTGATGCGGTCGACACCATCGCCAGCGCAATTGCGCAATCGGCGCGATATCCATAGGCCGCGGATAGGACTTCGCCAACAATGTCGCCATTTTGGAGCACCGAAGCCATATAAGGCGCATCTTGTTGGCCTTTTTCGACTATTAGGGTCACCAACCGCTTACGGACCCCGGCGTCGCGCTGGGCCATCAGGGCGGATTTGCCAGGGAAATCTTGGGGTTTGTCCAATCTCACGAAGCGATCTAGGCCAGTTTCAAACATTGTGTAATCTGTGGACAGGTCACCTTTCCATGTCAGATAGCCCTTTTCGATCCGCAATGAGTTGAGCGCATACATGCCAAACGGCGTTGCGCCCGCGTCCCGGATTGCGGCGTAGATATCTGCGGCGTCCTGTGGCATGGCGTGCACTTCCCAACCCAATTCACCTGCAAAGGAAACGCGTGTCAGAGGTGTTGGTTTGCCGTTCACCTTGGCAATCTGATGGGTCAACCAGCCGGCGTCTAGATCAGCATCGCTGATTTTCGTCAAGACCTCGCGCGACTTGGGCCCGGTGACCAGCATTGTCGTTATGCCATCAGGGGTCATATCCGTTAGCGTCAGACCTTCGGGCATATTCTGCGACAGCAGTTCAAAATCATGCCATTGCGCCACCGCGGCTGTCATAAGCATGAATTCGTTTTCACCGTGACGCAGGCAGGACATCTCGGTCAGAACCGTTCCGGTTTCAGTTGCGAAATAGATCAGGTTCAGGCGTCCGACCTTGGGCAAAGCACCCGTAATCCGGCTGCGCAGCCATTCTGCCGCGTCCTCGCCGCGCATGTCAAAACGCGAAAAGCCGCATAGATCGATCACGCCGCATCCATCGCGAACTGCTAGGGCCTCTTCGCGCACACGCTTTTCCCATGGGCCGTTTCGATCCCAGGTCTGTGTGGCGGCCTCAGTTGTGTCATCGCCGGGCTTTGCAAACCAGTTTGCCCGTTCCCAACCGTTATATGCGCCCATCTGTGCGCCGTCCGCGATCAGGCGGTCATGGTTATGGGACTGCTTTTTGTCCCGCCCTGCAGGCCATGCGTGGTGTGGAAAATGCATCGCATATTCATGACCATAGGTTTCCAGTGCTTTGGCCTTGTTGTAGCTGGCATCGGCATAATCAGTGTAGCGGCGTGGGTCACACGACCACATGTCCCATTCAGTTTGACCATGCATGATCCATTCAGACAGAACCTTGCCCGCGCCACCGCCTTGGGCAATGCCAAAGGTAAAGCTGTGTGCCTCAAACGCATTGGGGACGCCGGGCATGGGGCCGATCATGGGCAAACCGTCTGGTGCATAAGGAATGGGGCCGTTGATGTTGCGCTGCACCCCTTGGCTGCCCAGCAAAGGAACGCGTTCCATCGCATCCATAATGTACCACTCCAACCGTTCCAAATCGTCTGGATAAAGTTGGAAACTAAAGTCATCCGGCATGGGATCATCTGGATTGACCCAGGCCGCCTGACAATTGCGTTCATACGGGCCTAGGTTCAAGCTATAGGTGTCTTGGCGCAGATAATAAGACGTATCCACATCCCGGATCATCGGCAATTTGCGCCCATGTTCTTCGGTCCAGGCTTTGACCTCTGGGATCGCTTCGGTCAGGAAATATTGGTGGCTCATCACGGTCAGCGGAACTTTACGTCCGCCATGGGCTAAGAACCAATCGCCGACGCGTGCGGCATAGTATCCTGCCGCATTCACCACATAATCACAGCGAATATCGCCTTGATCTGTGTGCACAACCCATTCACCATTTTCGCGGCTGACACCTGTTGCTGGGGTAAATCGGGCAATGGTTGCGCCCAATGCTCGCGCGCCCTTTGCCAAGGCTTGGGTGACTTGTGATGGATCAATATCCCCATCCAGAGGATCCCATAGACCACCTTCTAGATCGTGGGTTTCCATAAATGGGAAATGCGCCTGCAATTCATCTGGCGTGCACATATCCATCTGCAGACCTTGTTGCGCGGCCATATCGCGAACGCGTTCGAATTCCATCATCCGTTCTTGGCTATGGGCCAAGCGCAGCGCGCCCGTGACGTGGTAATTGATCGGGTAATCCACCTCTTCAGCCAAACCACGATAGAGCTCTAACCCATAGCGTTGCATGTTCATGACGCCATAGTTTGTTGAAAAATTCGGGCAATTCCCAGCGGCATGCCAGGTTGATCCTGCCGTTAGCTCGTTCTTTTCCAAAAGAACGCAATCGGACCATCCTGCTTTTGCCAAATGATAAAGGGCAGAGGTGCCGACGATACCGCCACCAATAATAACAACGCGGGCTGTTGTGGGTAATGACATGTCTAAGCCTTAATAAACTGGGGGTGAAATGACCCAAACTGCGATGGCAGGGGCGTCATAGGGGTTGACCCAGCGATAAGCTGAGCCACGAATGCGAAAACTATCGCCGGTGGCAATGGTGAACGCCTGCCCGTCAATCCAAACGTCCAGCTTACCTGAAATCAAATAGGCGACTTCTGTTGTTGGGCGCGTGATTGGGGCGCTTATTTCGGATTGTGGCAGAAAAGTAGAATGCACGACTTCGAAGTCGTCTGTCAGGTCAGGGGAAATCAGCGTTTCGATCAACCCGGTTTCCCGTGATCCGATTTCGCGACGCGCTTTGGCGCGAACGACATGACCCAATTCGCTTTCTGGGGCGTCGGATGTGCCGAAAAAAAGCGAAAGTGGAACACCGAACAATCCAGATATGGCGCGGAGGTCGTCAACAGTGGGCGTTGAAAGACCGCGTTCGATTTGTGACACCCAACCCAGTGAGCGGCCCAATGATTGCGCCATGGTTTCGATCGTCATCGAACGGGATTTGCGCAGGGCGCGAATGTCTTGGCCTAGTTGATCAGGTTTATTCACGGATGGGCCTCGGAAATGTCGTCTGAAATTTGGCTTTCGTGGTACATAAAGCCGCGCATTACTTTTTCACAAAAAAGCGACGTGAAAATCCATCTCTTTTTTTCACGAAGGGCTTTAAAGGACTTTCTGCGGTTTGGGGGTGCCCAAAATCAGAGCATCAAAGGCTCTTTAACTTCCTGCAGCGATAACAGATGGGATGAATAAGATTTAGACAATTGGACACATGTGACTTGATTGTCCAAATAACTGTGCTATCGAAGCCGTAACATTCACGCCAAAGGCGACTCACGCAGCGCAATATGGCATACTCACTCACAGCGACCGGTTCCGTGTTGGAGGAATTATGACCCTAAGATCCCTTGCAGTTTTTCTCTTTACGATAGGCGGCGTCGCTGTCGCTCATGCCCAAGATACATCGGCTAGTGTTACGCCGATGGCAAAGATCATGACGGTGGCAACACCAGATGCGACATCAAAACGAACGTTCTTTGGTCGCGTGGTTGCTAAGGAAACGGTGGATTTGGCGTTTCAGGTTGGCGGGCAACTGGTTGATTTTCCTGTTGGGGAAGGGGATATTCTTAGCGCGGGGGATTTGATTGCTGAATTGGATCTGGAGCCGTTCGAGCTAAGCCACGATCAAGCCAAGGCGCAATTGGATCAAGCGCAGCGCACCTATGACCGGTTGCAGAAATTGCAGGGTAGCGCGGCCAGCCAGGTTTCTGTCGACGACGCCAAAACGCAGGTTGAATTGGCAGAGATCGCATTGCGCAATGCTGAACGTTCTTTGCGCATGGCAACATTGACGGCCCCGTTCGATACATTGGTGGCATCGCGATACAGTACCAATTTTTCATCCATCGGCGCGGGATCACCTGTGGTTCGCCTGCATGATATGACCGAAATCCGGATTGAAATTGACGTGCCGGAACTGTTGTTCCAATCGACGGGCACAAAACCTGACGTGACGCTGCATGCGAAATTTCCGGCCAGCGACACTCTCTTTCCTGTGACCATAAGGGAATACACGGCAGAGACCTCTTCGATCGGTCAGACATTCCAGATTACCCTGGGTATGACGCCACCGGAAGATCTGGTCGTTCTGCCGGGGTCCTCTGCAACGGTATATGCGGAATTGAAAGGTCCGGTACATTACCCGACTTTGCCGATATCTTCGATCGTCACCGGCAATGATGGGTCAACATACGTTATGGTATTTGAACCCGCTGGTGCGTCACAAGGTCAGGTGAGCAAAACAGCGATTACAATAGCTCCAAATTCTGATGGCGCGATTGAGTTGCGTGGCGGATTGGAAGCCGGGCAAGAGATCATCGCCTCTGGCGCATCGCGTCTCAATGATGGTGACACTGTTCGCCGCTTTACCGGTTTTTCGAATTGATCGGCGACTGACATGAATATTGCACGCATTTCTATTGAACGTCCGGTCTATACTTGGATCGTTATTTTGGGCTGCCTTTTCGGGGGGCTTTGGGGGTTCAATTCGCTTGGTCGATTGGAAGACCCGGCCTTCACCATCAAAACGGCAGTCGTCGTCACGCAATATCCCGGCGCATCCGCAGAAGAGGTGGCGCGCGAGGTGACCGAGCCTCTTGAATCCGAGATCCAGAAAATGGGCGAGGTCAAAGAAATCCGCTCGATGAACCAGCCAAACCTGTCTTGGATCACGATTGATATGAAGGATCAATATGACGGGACCGAGCTGCCCCAGGTCTGGACTAAGCTGCGCAATCGCGTATCTGCAGCGTCTTTGCCTAGCGGTGCAACCACGCCTTATGTCAACGACAGTTTTGGGGATGTGTATGGCATCTATTACGCCGTAACGGCACCGGGATACAGTGATAGCGAGATCTATCAGCTGTCCAAATTTTTGCGCCGGGAATTGCTGGCTGTTCAAGGCGTTTCTGATGTGAACCTTAGCGGTGTCCCGGATGAAGTGATCTATATCGAACCGAATCTCAGCCTGTCGACAAATCTGAACACACCACCCGCGTCGTTGCAGTCCGCCCTCTCTCTGACGAACTCTATTTCTTATGCTGGTTCATTACAGGATGAGAACGGGCGCACGCTGATCCAGCGCGCAAAGGGGGATGATACGGTTGAAGACATCGCCAACTTGACGGTTGGTGTCGGTGGGGAATTGATCAATCTGCATGACTTTGCCGATGTTTACCGTGCACGCGAACAGAATCCAGATTTGATCGTGCGCCATAATGGGCAAGAGGCGTTTACATTGGGCGTTGCGGGGCTGAGCTCGGAAAACATTGTTGATGTGGGACATCGCGTGGACGCACGTTTGGCAGAACTGGCGCATCAAATTCCGCTGGGTGTCGAGCTGAACCCAATCTACCAGCAGCATTTGGTTGTTGAAACCGCATCCAATGATTTCTTGGTAAACTTGGCCGTATCTGTGGGTATTGTTGTTCTTGTCCTCGCACTGTTCATGGGATGGCGGGCTGCTATCGTTGTGGGTACGACACTGCTGTTGACCGTGGTTGGCACGATATTGTTCATGGCGCTGTTTTCCATTGAAATGGAACGCATTTCGCTTGGTGCCTTGATCATTGCTATGGGTATGCTGGTGGACAACGCGATTGTTGTCGCAGAGGGCATGCAAATGTCCATGAAGCGGGGCATGACATCGCGCGACTCTGCATCAGATGCTGCCAGCAAAACGCAAATTCCACTGCTTGGCGCGACCGTGATCGGTATTATGGCCTTTGCCGGCATTGGCCTTAGCCCTGATGCGACGGGTGAATTCCTATTCTCACTCTTTGCGGTGATTGGGATATCACTATTGCTGTCCTGGGTTCTTGCACTGACTGTGACGCCGCTTTTGGGCCACTACTTTTTTGTACAAGGCAAAGAAGATACAGGTGATGGCTATGACGGTGTGTTGTTCCGATCCTACGCTGCGCTTTTGCGGGCCTGCCTGAAAACCTGGTGGCTGGTGATCCCGGCATTGTTGGGTATCACTGTGGTCTGCTTTGGCCTGTTCGGTCAAATCAAGCAGCAATTCTTTCCTGACAGCAACACGCCGCTTTTCTTCGTCCATTATAAATTGGCCCAAGGTGCGTCTATTCACGAAACGTCAAAAGATCTGGCGGTTCTGGAAACGTGGCTGGCCCAGCAGCAGGACGTGGTGTCCAGCACGGCCTATTCTGGCCAAGGTGCGGCGCGCTTTATGCTGACCTATCAGTCCGAAGATCCCAATCCCAGCTATGGGCACATCATTGTGCGTACGGAAAATATTGATCAAATCGCACCACTGATCGCCGATATGGAAACCTTTGCTGCGACTGCCCTGCCGCAGGGGGAATTCCGCGCCAAACGTTTGGCCTTTGGTCCCGGTGGTGGAAATCCAATCGAAGTACGTCTCTCTGGATCTGATCCCGAAGTATTGCGCGATCTGGCCGATCAAACGATTGCTGTTCTGACCTCGGCATCAGATGACATTGTCGCGCCGCGGATTGATTGGCGGGAACAGGAACAGGTCTTGCGCCCAATCTATGCGATTGATCGCGCTCAGTCGGTCGGCATCACCCGCGATGACATCAGCCAAACGCTGCAATTCGCGACAGAGGGTCTGACCGCTGGTGTGTTTCGCGAAGGGGATCGCCAGATTCCAATCGTGGTCAGAGGACCTCAGGACGATCCAATCGCTTTGACAGATCATCTGATTTATTCTGACGCAGGTGGTACATTCGTGCCCTTCGAACAGGTGACGGATGGCTTGGTGTTTGAGGCCGAAAATACGTTGATCCAACGCAAGGATCGCCTTTTGACGATCACCGTTGGTGCGGATGTGACCAAAGGTCTGACAACGGCGGAAGTTCAGGCGCAAATTCAACAAGCCATTGAAGATATGCCTGTGCCACTGGGATATAAAATGGAATGGGGTGGAGAATATGAGAGCTCCGGCGATGCGCAGGCCAGTCTAGCAGGGCAATTACCCCTCAGCTTGCTGATTATGGTTTTGATTTCCATTCTGTTGTTCAATGCTCTGCGCCAACCTTTGATCATCTGGCTTCTGGTACCAATGTCCGTCAATGGCGTTGCGCTGGGCCTTATTGGCGCGGGATTGCCTTTCACATTTACCGCGTTGTTGGGCCTATTGTCCCTGTCAGGCATGTTGATCAAAAATGGCATTGTTCTGGTCGAAGAAATTGACATCGTTCGACGTGAAAACCCGCAAATGGCATTGGCTGACGCGATCACAGAGGCATCTACATCGCGTTTGAGACCTGTCATTCTGGCCGCAGCGACGACGATTTTGGGTATGATACCTTTGATTTCGGATGCCTTTTTCCAATCCATGGCTGTCACGATTATGGGGGGTTTGGCATTCGCGTCGATCCTGACCTTGATCGCGGCACCTGTGCTCTATTTCGTCTTCTTTGGGCGCGGCAGAGCTGATCGAAAAAGACAGGTCGCGGCCGCCTAAAGTACAGGCATAACACCCTAGCCACACAAAGGTCGGAAATTCCCTACCTGTGTGGCGGGTGATGTCATGGAATTCCTGACTATCGAACAATGACACGGATCCCTAGGGTTCGTGTCATTGACGTTTTATGGTTAATTTTTAGGAACATTTTATGACCCAATTTATTGTAAAAACTACGAAATCCTTTTCTTTTGTATCGTCCACGGCCACAGGTCAGACCGGGCTTTTCCTTTCAAAAGACGTGATGAATTCCATGTCCGACATGGATCTACGCGGCGCGGCACCGATGGATTTGATCGGCGTTGCTTTGGACCTTTTGGGCGAAGAGGCCCTTGCTTTGCTCGATGCGATGGGTGCGATTTCTGGCCTTGGAGCGGATTTGGCAGGGGCCTACGCGCTTGGTGGCATGGATGGGCTGACTGCGATGCTAAACGAATTGGCTGCGTCTGGTCACGATGCGTTTTTTGCATCTGGCAAACCAAGTTCCCCGAACGAGTCATTTCTGCCTGACGGGTTTGACTCTATGTCAGGCACGGATCTGGCGGATATGTTGTCCTGGGGCCTTCCCACCTTAGGAGGGAAAGGCAAAGGACCAGCAGAGACCGAGGATGAAAACGCGGCCGCGATAGAAACCCTTCTTGCCAGCCAAGGCGAACTTATGGACGGTGATGATGATATCGTGGGCGAGATCCTTGATGGGGCGGCGGCCGGTGGCGCGGCTGGTGGGGCTGTAGGGGCAGGCGTTGGTTTTGTTGCCGGTTCTGTCAGTCCCGACCCTGCAACTACGGCGGCAGGAACACTGTGGGGGGCTGTCATTGGGGCCGTTGTCGGCGCAATTGCGGGGGGGTGCCAAAGTCGGTATCGACTATGTTGATGAAGAGCTGGGCAGCGATGATGATTCCATGCCGGTTGATCCCAATAGCGACAATGGCAGCCTGTCGCGTGCCGAATTCGAAGAACTTGCCGCAAAAGAACTAAAGCCGGGCGAAGCTGATCCAGAAACAACCATCCCATCTGACCCAGATCAGGACTACAAATCTGCGCCTGATTTTGATGAAGATGATTTGAATGATCTGGATGAAACCACGCAACCGGATCCTGATGATGTGGGAAAAACCCAGGTGGATCCGACGCAATTTGATGATGGTTTGGATCCGCTCATCAATCCGGGCAGCGAACCAATCGATACATTCGATTTCAAATCGCCAGTCACAGGCCCGAACATTGGTGGTGGCGAAGATTACACCCAGTTCGTAGTCGCAAACACATCTGTGCTAACTGGAACAAAAGGTGACGAATACGCTGCTCAGATTGAACAGGATTTGGCGACTGACGCGTTCTTTATAGAAGAAACCGGATTGTTCTAATCCATTCAAATGCGAAAGTGGATAAGGGCTGACTGGCAATGTCAGCCCTTTCTTTATTCATTTAGTTTTGCGTGGATTTCTTGGATGTCGATTTGTTGGGTTGGGAATTTGTTTTTG
>CANMPP010000007.1 GCA_947499735.1 uncultured Pelagimonas sp. | reverse complement strand
TTCACAAAAAACACAAAAAACATCAAAAAACCAAACAAACTACTGATTATAAACAACTTTTTTCGTCGTATTTTTGTGCATAACGCCAGTAATCAGTTCATTTTCAACCATTCACGAACCTGAATCACCTAAAAATTCAGAATTCTGCAGCGAGTCGCACTGCTAAATTCCGGAATCAGGCCGCAGCTCTTTGGTGAGTCATCTGCTCTATACAAAACACCTCACTTACCCACACCGGAGTGAGTGGGCATGGTATGGACGTCTCCAGATCAACACCAATTCCACCCACTACAAGTCGGCACCATGAAAAGCGGATAGATTAGACGCACCTCGCTCTAACCTGTATCAGAAACAGTCATTACCGCCCCGGTTTGATGCTGTTCCTTTGATAGCACTTACGGCAATGAAGGATGCCTGCTACAGGAGTGAAACAGACAGAAGCATTCTAAGTAAGTGCGGTGCGCATTTCACGAACCTGTTAGCTTCAGCGCAACCAAATAACAGATAATCTGAGCCCAGACCGTCGACGCTAAACAAATGGATCGCAGCGCATCCGGACACCGGCCCGGTTTGGAAACAGGGTTTTAACTTCACCTAAGAGACTATCACCTGTCGACGCGAACTTCGCATTCGCAAGGATAGAGAGAGACATATGACCAAACCCCCCGGCCCTTACGATTCTAGAATCTAGTTTCGTTACGCGTCAGTTTTCCAAAATTGAACGTCCTAAAACTAACGCCAAAGTCAGAATTAGCCTGCTGAGCTGAAGGCGCTGGAGGGAGAAAATGCCAAACTTAAGCATTTTCTAGCCCACATCATGCCGGACAATATCGTGTTAAACAATCCGTTAGAAATACAAACCATGACAGCGCAACGTCATCATCATGAGGCATCAACCTTTAGCTGGAATGATCTATCTGCCATCGCTTTCGCAAGAGCCATAGCAAGAACTATATATTGGACGACCACTTAACCAAACCAGCTCAAACGGAGGAAGTACGAGGAGTGCAGGAGAAAACCGTAAAGGAATGATCCTTACCTGCCTCTATCTCAGATCCCGAGTGCACACCCATCTTTTCTGGTTTCACTGCCCCCCCGTAAACTGCCCCCTTCGATGTAAATTGCCTGCGCGCCGCCTAGTGGGGATGTCAGGATCTCTAAGGTATGGCCACGTGCTTCGAGGTCTGTGCGGATGTCTGCGGGCATCGTTGGTTCCAACTGCAAGACGCCACCGAAGGCAAAACTGCGCGGCGTATCGATGGCGGTTTGTAGATCCATGCCGCGGTCGATCACGCCTGATAAAAACGCAGCGTGCCCGGCAGACTGATATTGTCCGCCCATCACGCCAAATGGCATCACGGTGCGACCGTCTTTGACTGCCATGCCTGGAATAATCGTGTGCATGGGGCGTTTGAACGGTGCGATGGCGTTAGGATGCCCGTCAATCATCCGAAACCCAGCGCCACGTGATTGGAACAAAACCCCGGTTTCAGGATCCAGCCGGGTCGAACCAAAACCGTGAAAGATCGAGTTGATAAAGGATATCGCATTGCCGTCTTGGTCGACCACGCAAAGGTAAATCGTGTCTTTGTGCTCTGGTTCGTCCCACATGGCAGGAGGCATGGCTTTTGTCATATCGATCCGCGCGGCCAACGCGTCAACGACCTCATCAGACAGCAATTGCTCCGCCAGACCTTCGCAGTCTTTGGGATCCGCAATCAACGCATCGCGGTGATAATAGGCCAGCTTGGTGGCCTCGGCGTGTAGATGAATGCGGTCAGCCTCTGACACATCCGGGCCAAGATCGAATTTCGACAGGATGCGTAAAATCAATAGCGCGCACAGGCCTTGGCCATTTGGCGGACATTCATAAATATCATAGCCACGATAGGGGGCCGAGATGGGGGCAGTCCAAAAAGCTTGGTCCGCGCCCGCGTGAAAGTCTTCTTCTGTGTGCAGTCCGCCCAAGCCTTGCAAATGCGCGGCCATTTTCGCGCCGGTTTTTCCTTTATAGAATCCGTCTGCACCGTGTTCGGCGATCTCTCGCAAGCGTGCGGCAAGCAAGGGTTGGTAACATATGTCGCCAACTGCAGGTGGTTTCCCATCAGGTAAGAAGACAGCAGCCGCATGCGCATCTTGGGCTATCAATTCGGCATTTTCGGCCCAATCTGCGGCCACGCGGGGTGTTACGGGAAAACCGTTTTCTGCATAATCTATTGCGCGTGCAAATATGCGAGCCAAGGGCAATGAGCCATGATCTTTGTGCAGCAAACACCATGCGGAAATCGCCCCCGGAATCGTGACTGCATGGGGGCTGGTTTGCGGTATGTGATCCGTAAGGCCAGCTGCGCGCAACGCATCTAAGGTTGCAGCAGCCGGGGCACGACTAGACCCGTTTAGCGCCTTTATGCCACCACCTGCTGGCGCATAGAGCGCAAAACAGTCACCGCCGATACCTGTCATCAGGGGATCAACAACCGCTTGCACGGCTGACGCAGCAATCGCAGCATCTGCCGCAGTGCCGCCCGCAGACAAGATATCCAAACCTGCCGCAGTACTCAGCGGATGAGAGGTTGCAATCATTGCCTTGGATGCAAGCGTTTCAGGACGGCCTGCGGAGAAAAAATTGAAAGCCATAAGCATGCCTCTGAGATGATGGGTGCAAAGATGGTGAGAGGTACCGATTTGTCACTGGTATCTAAGTCGAAATATAATGTATACATTAATGCAGTAAAGAACACATTTCGCAAGGGCACCTTGATGACTGTTCGTGCAGCTGAAACGATATACAATCTGGTTTTGAATGACATCATCGGTGGGCATATGCGCCCGGGGGACAATCTGGCCGAGATCGCGCTGAGCGAAAAATTTGATGTGTCGCGAACACCGGTCCGCGAAGCTTTGCACCGGCTTGAGCAAGAAAACTTGATCGAACGCGGACCACGCCGGGCCTATGTTGTACGCAAAATGCAGGCCAATGATTTTGAAGATCTATTTGAAGCGGTCGGCGAAGTCGAAGCTTCCCTTGCCGCCCTTGCCGCGCAACGCATGTCTGAAATGCAGCGCCGCCAACTTGTGATGATCCTGACCGAAGGCAAGGATTGTGGCGATGACACGGCGGCCTATAGTCATATCAACACGCGCTTTCACGCATTGATCAATCAAGGTGCAAATAACGAGATCCTCAATGCAACACATGCCAGCCTAACAATGCGGACCCAGGCCTGGCGTGTGGCAAATTTTAGGCGCGATGCCCGCCGCCTTGAAACATCACGTGTTGAACATGGCAGCATAACCGAAGCTATTTTAGACGCAGATGCCAATGCGACCCGTAAACTTATGCGAGAACATGTCGCCTCATCATTTTTGACCTTGGCAAATCTACTGTCCCAAGGTGAATAGCCACGCACTCTCCTCACTATCGATCGGTACGCATGACATGCACTATGACATCCTTCTCTTTGTAAAACTCATTTCTGTGCTCGCAGCCGTTGGTTGCGTTTCAGGCGTGTTGGCCGGGCTGTTAGGAGTTGGAGGGGGCGTCGTGCTGGTTCCCGCCTTCTTTTATATATTCCAAAATCTTGGTTATGATGGTCCGGACTTGATGCAGGTCTGTTTGGCCACGTCACTTGCTACGATTATCGTCACCTCGATCAGGTCTGTCATGGCACATAATCGAAAAGGGGCTGTCGAATGGGAGATCCTAAAGAAATGGGCCCCGGGCATTTCGGTTGGCGCAATCTTTGGCATGTTGACGGTTTCTTCGCTGCAGACGGTTTATCTGCAAATGATCTTCGGGGTTTTGGCCAGCTTGATCGGGCTTTATATGCTGGCCAGCAAGGCGACGTGGCAGATTGCTCCTGAAATGCCGACAGGGATAAAACAACGCGCGATATCCGCGACCGTCGGTTTTCTATCGGTGCTGATGGGGATTGGCGGGGGCAGCTTTGGTGTGCCCCTTATGACGCTACATGGAGTGGTGATCCACCGCGCCGTCGCAACGGCCGCCGGGTTTGGATTGGCAATTGGCGTGCCTTCAGCCATTGGGTTCTTATTCACTAATATCGATGCTGCAACGCGCCCCCCACTGACCATTGGCGCCATCAATTTGCCCGCGTTTTTTATCGTGATCTGTATGACCCTGCTTACCGCACCGCTGGGTGTGAAATTGGCGCACGCAACGAACCCAAGACCACTAAAACGAATATTCGGCCTATTCCTCACCTGCGTCGCGATCAATATGTTGGTTGAGGCGGCATCAATCTAGGCCTGTCGATCTCTGCGCCTGTAGGTGAATTTCTACAGACTGCAATAGGACTAGATGTCTTTCACCAAACGTAGCGCATCGTAGATTGCGGCGTGGGTGTTGCGGGCAGAAACCGCGTCACCGATGCGGAACAACTGGAAGCGGCCGTTTTCATTGTTCAAAATGGTTTGCGGTTTGCCCTCGATCAGATCGTCATAATCAACCGCCCCAGCATTCGTACTAAGATCCTTTAGATCAAAATATAGATCGTCCAACGGCAGTGTCCCATAGTTGATCACCACCTGATCATAGGTTTGATCGCTCGTGTGATCGCTATAATCCGTGCCGATTTTAGCTGTCAGCTGATTTCCGTTTGGCTGAACACCCAGCAAGCGCCGGGTGACCGTGAAGGTCACATCTTTGTCTTGCAGGGTCCGCATATAGGGCACCAGGTTCATGGCCATCACATCTGGTGCAAATGTACGATCCGGGGTCATGATTTCGACCTTGGATCCGGCTTTTGCCGCAACCTCGGCAGCCTGTAGCGCCGCGTGGTCACCGCTTTCATCATAGATCAGGACATTGTCCGCTGGTTTCACATCCCCCGCGATGATGTCCCAACTTGTCACGACATGCGACGCCTCTTTGCCGGTTTCGAACAGTTCGGTATTTGGCATTCCGCCCGTTGCAATGATTACCACATCAGGATCCAATGCGGTCACATCCTCGGCTTCGGCCCATGTGTTGAAATGGAAAACAACGTCGCGCGCAGCACATTGCGCCATGCGCCAGTCGATGATGGATATCATTTCTTTGCGGCGTTCATTCTGCGCGGTCAGGCGCACCTGCCCGCCCGGGTCTGGCTGAATCTCAAACACGATCACTTCATGCCCGCGCTCGGCCGCAACCCGCGCGGCCTCTAGCCCCGCCGGGCCTGCACCGACGATCACAACACGCCGTTTTTGGGCAGCTGGTGGAATGTCATGAGGCATCGTCAATTCGCGCCCCGTGGCAGCGTTGTGAATGCACAACGCATCGCCTGCCTGATAGATCCGATCCAGGCAATATGTCGCCCCGACACATGGACGGATATCGTCCTCGCGGCCCTCAACGATCTTTTGCACCACATGCGGATCCGCCATATGTGCGCGGGTCATGCCCACCATGTCCAACAGACCCGACTGCACTGCGTGCCGTGCGGTGGCCACATCAGGAATCCGGGCTGCGTGGAATGTCGGCATGCCAGTCGCCGCTTTAACGCGCCCGGCAAAATCCAGATGTGGTGCGCTGGCCATGCCCTGAACCGGGATCACATCAGTCATCGCGGGATCGGTATGGATACGCCCCCGGATCACGTTCAAGAAATCGATTTGCCCGGTCGCAGCCAGACGTTTGGAAATTTCCAACCCATCTTCTTCGGTGATGCCGCCTTTTTGCGCCTCATCCGCCGTGTAGCGCAGGCCAACAATAAATTCACCGCCCACACGTTTGCGGATCGCAGTCACAACATCCATGGGAAACCGCATACGATTTTCCAGTGTATCCGCGCCATAAGGACCAACCAGATCGTTGGTCAGGGGGGACCAGAACTGATCCAACAAATGCCCGTAGACCTGCAGTTCAATGCCATCCATGCCACCCGCTTTCATACGTTCGGCAGCGTCGGCAAAATCATTGATAATCCGGTCGATGTCCCAATCTTCGATCAGCTTAGGAAACGCCCTATGCGCAGGTTCGCGGTGTTTCGACGATGATACTGACGGCAGCCAATTGCCCTTGTTCCACCCAGTTCTACGGCCCAGATGTGTCAACTGGATCATCACCGCACAGCCATGTTCGTGGCAGCCATCGGTCAGGTTTTGAATCCAAGGAACAACTTCGTCTTTATAGGCAAGCACGTTGTTGAAAACGGGTGGGCTGTCTTTGGACACAGCCGCCGACCCAGCCGTCATTGCCAAAGCAACCCCCGCTTTTGCGCGTTCTTCATGATACGCCCGGTAGCGGTCTTTTGGCATGCCATCTTCGGGATATGCAGGTTCGTGGCTTGTCGTCATGATCCTGTTGCGCAGTGTAAGGTGTTTCAGTTGGTAAGGCTGAAGCAATGGATCATTTGACATGCTGGGTCTCCTAGGCCGGGCGTACTTTACATATGTGTCAAGCTGCGGTGACTTTACACTCCTGTCAAGACATACCATCATCGGCGCATGGAAAATCAAACATCCCCCAAGCAACGTGGCTCAAAAAATAGATGGTTGGATGCGGCCTATGAGCTGCTGATCTCGGATGGCATTAGTGCGGTCAAAGTGATGCCATTGGCGAAACAGCTTAATCTGACACGCACAGGGTTCTATTGGTTTTTCGACAATCTGGACGAACTGCACGACGCGATGATCGAACGGTGGGAAAGCAAAAACACCGGCAACTTAATCGCACAATGCGACGCTGACGCTGCGACGATCACCGAGGCGCTTTTTAATCTTATGGATTGCTGGCTGGACACGACTCTGTTCGACGCCAAGCTGGACCTCGCCATTCGCAACTGGGCCCGCATTGCGCCAGATTTGCAGCAGAAATTGGACCATGTAGATACGGCGCGCATTCGTGCTGTGACAGAGATGTTCACCCGCTTTGGTTACACGCCCGAGCAGGCCGAAGTGCGGGGCATGACGGTGATCTATACGCAAATCGGTTATATCTCGATGGACATTTCAGAGCACCCGGACGAACGACTGGCCCGCGTGCAACACTATGTCGAACTATTCGCCAGCACCGCACCGACCGCCGCAGAAATAGAGCGCTTTGAACAAAGACATCTTACAAAATTTCAATAGCCCCGCCATTCAGCCCTGACGCGTTATTCGATCTACTGATCCTCAAAAAGGCCTAGAGCTCTTACGAAATTCCTCCGCTTCTCTAACGAGGCATTTTGCCAACAAGGAGAAACGACATAACATCAGCATGGCGCACACCAACATGGAATGTGAGCTTTCTGAACTGCCTCGCGAGAACCTCCACTTCAGGAAGAAAAGGAAGAAACTAAATTGGCCTCATGACCGAGATGACGGGGCAAACACCACGTCCTTGGCATCCATGGCCCCGACATAGAAATCACCAATAGACTGGCGAAGCTTGATGGCCTATCGCATGACAAACGGGTCAGGAATTGGGTCGTCGCTGGTGCGCAGCCAAACTGCTTTGACTTTGGTGTAGTCGAGTGCGGCTTGCATGCCGCCTTCGCGGCCGTGGCCTGACAAGCCATGCCCTCCAAAGGGCGCGATGGGGCTAACAGCGCGGTAGGTGTTGACCCAGACGACACCTGAACGAATACCGCGGATCATGCGATGCGCCCGTGTTAGGTCTTTGGTGAAAACACCTGATGCCAGACCAAAATCCGTATCATTGGCGAGTTTCAGAGCTTCGGCTTCTGTGTCGAAACCAAGGACGGACAAAACAGGACCAAAAAACTCTGAAGTCAGGCAGGGTGCGTTTGGGGCGTCGGAACAGTCAATAATTGTCGGTTGGAAATAAGTGCCTTTACGGTCAATTGCTGCACCCCCGGTTATGACCTTAGCGCCGGCGGCCTGTGACGCGGCGACAAGGTCAACGGCTGTGTTTAGCTGGCCTTGGGTGCAAAGCGGCCCGACCTCGGTTGCCATGTCACCGGGAGGGCCTATCACGATCGCCTCGACCTTTTCTTTCAAGCGGGCAAGAAAGGCCGCCTTGATCGTGTTTGAAATAATCAACCGCGATCCTGCGACACAGCTTTGTCCTGTCGCCGCAAAAATTCCCGAAATTTGGGCATTTACGGCACTTTCAATATCCGCGTCCTCGAACACGATAAAAGGAGATTTCCCGCCAAGTTCAAGGGACGTCGAAGCAAGGTTTTCCGCCGAATTCCGCACGATGTGTCGCGCCGTATCAGGACCACCCGTAAAGGCCACGTGATCTACTTTGGGATGTGCCGTCAGGACTGCACCACATTCTGGACCAAACCCAGTGATGACATTCAAAACGCCGGGCGGAAAACCTGCCTGATCAAAAAGTCGCGCAAATTCCAACATGGGTGCTGGGCCTTCTTCAGACGCTTTCAGCACCACGCTACAACCTGCTGCCAAAGCAGGTCCGATTTTCACCGCAGACAAAAATAGCTGGGAATTCCACGGTACGATGGCCGCGACAACGCCAACCGGCTCGCGGCGGAGCCAGACCTCCATGTCGGGTTTGTCGATCGGCAAATGCGCGCCTTCAATTTTATCCGCCAGCCCTGCGTAGTAGCGATAATAATCAGCGACATATGCGATCTGGGCTATTGTCTCGCGGATGATTTTTCCAGTATCCCGGGTTTCCAACTGGGCCAGTGTTTGTGCATTTTCAGCAATTAAGTCAGCCAGCCGGTACAGCAGCTTACCTCGTGCTGATGCCGTCATGTTGGCCCATGCAGGGTCAAAGAACGCTTCATGGGCGGCGGTCACGGCCGCATTGACATCCTTTGTCCGTGCCTCCGGCATCATGGCCCAAACATCGCCCGTTGCAGGATCGCGGCTTTCGAATTGCGCGCTGCCATCAGAAAATGCGCCGCCGATATACTGTTGGAACTGCTGCATATTGTGTCCTTATGCGAAAGCTGGCATGACGTCTGTGATGAACCGCTCAAGCGATGCCTTTTTGCGTTCAAAGCTCATCCCGCTGTCGATCCAGAATGAATATTCGTCATAGCCAAGGTTTTCATAACTTTTGATCCGCGCGATTGCATCTTCAGGCGTTGCGATCACGTTATCGCGTAGCATGGCTTCTGGGGAATAGAACGGGTGTGCCGCAATCTCATCATCCGACAGCTCTGCAATCAACCCTTGCGATACGGGTCGTTCATTTTTGAACCAAGCACCGAAGTAACAATAGAAGCGATTGATGTCCTCGGCAGCGCGTTGTGCATCCGCAGCGTCGGCTGCGATGTAGGTATGGTTCAACAGCATGATTTGGGGGCGCGGGATATCAGGAAATTTCGCACAGGCGGCGTTGAATGTGTTCATCAGGTTGATGATTTCGGCATCGCCTTGCCAAAGCGGGGTCACCTGCACGTGACAGCCGTTAGAAACCGCGAATTCATGGCTATTGGGATCGCGGGCAGCAATCCAGAGCGGAGGGCCGTTTTCCTGTACAGGTTTGGGCGATGACGTTGATTTGGGAAACGAATGATATGTGCCTTTTTGCGCATAGTCACCTTGCCACAAACCTTGAATGGCGGGGATCAATTCACGCATCCTTTGGCCTGCATCCCAGGCATCCATCCCAGGGATCATACGTTCATATTCATAGCTATAGGCACCGCGTGCGATGCCCAAATCAAGGCGGCCGTCCACAATCATATCTGTCATTGCAGCCTCGCCAGCCAACCGGATCGGGTGCCAGAAAGGCGCGATGACTGTGCCTGTGCCCAGGCGTACATTTTTGGTTTGGCGCGCAAGATCGACAAGGTTCAGAAATGGGTTTGGTGCAATGGTGAAATCCATCCCATGATGTTCACCTGTCCACACGGCGTGCATGCCACCTTCATCTGCAATTTTCGCAAGAGCGATGAATTCATCATATAATTTGCGCTGGTCTTGGTCGGCAGAGGTCCGTTCCATATGGGCAAAAACTGAAAATCGCATCTGGTCCCCCTATGCTATCGGGCGGACTTCGCCGCTGTTTTGGTTGCCGTAATAAATCCCGAACCTACCAATACTGACCTCGCGCCCCAAACGTTCCAACATCGTTAGGATGGCCGGATCAGATACGTCATCAAGCGCCGCGGCGGTCAGCGGAACAAATGCGCCTTGTTCTGGGGTGCCTTGCGCTGCGGTGCATAAAAACGCGATGTGTTGGCGTTTGTTTTCGACATCTTCGAAAATTGAATAAACAAAGCCGGGCTGCCCTGTCAGCCCAGACGCATCAATCAGGCTTTGGACAGCAGCTGTTGCGCCTTGATCTTTGACAATCGCTTCAGGCAGGGCCAGTCCCCCCTGTGTATCGTCGACCAACAGAACCTCACCATCACGTTCGATAACAGCTGAAACAACAAGGTTGCTGTTCTGGGCCAATGCCTCGGCTGACAATGTGGGGGTTACATATCCGCCAAGGGCGTAGCCAAGCCCCGGGTTTGCCGTCTGTGCAAACGCCATGACAGTGCCGATCAAAATGACATGGTCGCCTGCATCAACGGTCTTGTGCATCGCGCAATCAAACCACGCTGACACATCTGCAAGGACGGGCGATCCGTGTGGACCGTTTTTCCAATCAACCGTTGCAAACCGGTCTTCGCAAGGACGTGCAAATGTGTTGGACACCTCAATTTGGGTTTCCGCAAGGATATTCACGGCAAACCCGCTTGCAGACACCAAAGCGTCGTAGTTCTTGGATGTCTTGGCCAAACAGACCAACACCATCGGCGGGTCAAGCGAGACTGAAGTAAACGAATTCGCCGTAAAACCGATAGGGGCGCCATCTTTGCCGTATGCGGTTACAACCGTTACACCGGTCATAAAGCTACCAAAAGCATTGCGCAGCGCGCGCGTATCCAGCGGAGATGTCATGGCAGTTCCTTCGTTTGGATGGGCATTTTCAGCCAAGCAGCCAGATGTGCATTGACGACATCCGGCGCGGTTAACGTTACCATATGGCGGTGCTTATCGATCACGATCGCATGGCCATGGGACGCATCAGCAACCATGGCCCGGGACATGTCTGGTGTTGAATTGGGATCATCGCCCCCTGTCAGCGCGACAAAGGGGCAAGTGATATGCGCGTATTGGGCCGCATAAGTTGCATCGCCTTGCGCAAAGGCCTGATAGGCGGTGGCATAACCGGCCAGATCAACGGCACTTAACCATCCAGCGACGTGATCACGCGCAGCGATATCCGCATCGCTATCGCCAAACCAACGCGCCAGTGGTGTTTGCAGATCGAATGCACCTGTCTTGATCTGCCCCGCCCGATCTATGACTGCAGCACGTGCAGCGGCATCGCGGCAATAAACACCGTTGATAAGGCAGGCACGGGACGTCAGTTCAGGATGATCCACCGCAAATCCACCAGCGATTAACGCACCCATGGAATGGCCAGCGATGTTAACGGGACCAAGATCCAGCGCCAGAACAACCTCGTGACACCATGCAACATACGCGTTCAGGTCACTTCCCTCAGGAAGCGAGGTACTGCCACCGTGGCCCGGCATATCTATCGCGATAACACGATGCGTATGCCTTAGCGCATCAATTTGAGGTCCCCACGCAGCTGATTGCATCCCAACACCATGGATGAGCAAAACGGGCGCACCGACGCCCTTTTCACGCAATGTGACCGTGCGGCCAGAGCTAGACAGACGCAGGGTTGTCAACGTCATGTCCCAGCTCCTTTAGGTCTTGGTAGCGATCGCCAATCCGGTGATGTGGACGCCCGCCAATTGACGCACCCAAAGCGATCAAAATTTCATCACTCGCAGGGGCATCTGCAACCGAGGTTTGGATCGTCAAGTAATGCGAACGTCGCCCGCCGTCATTTTTGTCCATCAAAGGAATCATTAACGGCGCATTTGCTGGCCCACGCGTATTGCAGAACGATAGGTACGACTTTGCACCAACTGCGTTGCGGTAATGGTTCCCGAAATGCAGCGTGTGGATCAGGGCCGAGGCATGTTCAACCTCGCCATTCAAACCAACGATCCCGGCTTTGCCATAGCCCTCGACTTTATCGCCGCCACCTGCTGCGTCCAAAATCATTCCAGTGAGCAAAGTACCAAGCCCTGATGCGCAATCGCGAATTTCAGGCGAAAGATCTTCGACAAATCCACGTCCCGCCCAAGGATTACGAATAACCGCAATCGCGGCGATCATTGTCAGGGGTGTTTCAGCGGCTTTGCCGCCTTCAATCAAAGTGTTTTCGACATGCAAAAGCGTTTTGCGAATTTCAGCGGGCATAGCGACGTGGTCCTTGGCGTGTTTCTTTGCATTATCTTGGTATACCATAATACAATATGTCAATCATGTTGTTCATCTCAGACAATTTAGTTATGTTGATGCCCATGAAAAAAGCTGAACTGACGCTTGAAAAAATAGAACAAGCACCACAAACACTGCGCGACATTGTCCAAGATCGCTTGCGAGAGGCTATTCTAAGTGGACGGTTCGCACCCGGTTCGCGCCTGGTCGAACGCCCGCTATGTGAACAATTGGGTGTAAGCCGAACGGTGGTGCGGGAAACAATTCGGTATCTAGAAGCCGAAGGATTGGTCGAAATCGTCCCGAACCGTGGACCCATCGTGGCGACACTCAGCTGGGATCAAGCCAAACAAATTTATGATATCCGACGCCAGCTCGAAGGGGCTGCTGTGGTTGCTTGCACGCAATTACAAAGCGATGATTTTGCACCGAAGTTATCGGCTGCATTGGCGGCGCTGCAAAGCAAGGTACATGACACCGAATGGCGCGATTTTCTGCAGGCTACCACAGATTTCTACGAGTTGATTTTTGAACAAGCCGGCCACAGCATCGCATGGGACGTCGTGCAACGCTTAAATGGTCGGATCAGCCGTTTGCGCACAGTTACGATCACTGACCGGACCCGCGAACGTTCCGGGATGAGCCATATGGTCGCGATCCATGATGCCATCCTCAGCCGCGATGCACAGCGTGCACAGCAAGCCGTCGAAGACCATATTTCAGATGCTGCAAACGTCGCCAGTCGGTTTTTGCAGGACGCACAAACAAAGGCTCCAAATGACTAAAGGATACTGGATAGCAAGCGTCACAGTGACCGATGCCAAACGTTATAAAGGCTATCAAAATCACGCACCCGCGGCCTTTGCAAAATACAACGCAACATTCCTTGCACGCGGTGGTGATGCCGAAACACTCGAGGGTGAAGCGTTCGAACGCCATGTGATCATAGAGTTTGAAACGAAAGATCACGCACTGGCCTGCTATAATTCACCTGAATACCAAATGGCGCGCAGTCATCGTAACGCTGCCTGCAAAGCAAATATCGTCATCGTTGAAGGTTTGCCTTTGATCGACGGGCAATCATAAGGACACAATCATGGACACATTTGACGAAGATCTGTTTTTAAAGGGGCTGGCGCAACGCAAGGCAACACTGGGCGCTGAATATGTCGAAAATAACCTTGCCGCTGCGGATGATTTTACCAGACCATTCCAAGAAGCAATGACGGCATGGTGTTGGGGATTTGGCTGGGGTGATGATGTCATCGATGCGAAAACCAGATCGATGATGAACCTGTCCATGATTGGCGCTTTGGGAAAAATGTCAGAGTGGGAATTACACTGTCGTGGTGCCCTCAACAACGGAGTGTCCAAAGAAGAAATCCGCGCCATCATCCATGTCATTGCAATTTATTGCGGCGTCCCACAGGGGCTGGAATGCTTCCGAGCAGCCAAGAAGGTGTTTGACCCAGAATAACCGTATGGCATGCGACCTAAATCCAGCTTCGGAGCTGGCCGGCCTCGAGAATACGTTTCATACACTGATATCTGCGACCACTTCCTTTATCGAAAAACTCATTTTACCGCATCCCCTCTTGCAACCGCCGCATGTCCCATATGCCTCATTCAGCACCACATTTCTTTGTTTGCGAAATTTGCCAAAAAATCGGGCCGGGTACTTTAACTTATTGGCCAGAAGAACTTGGTCATTAAACTAAATCTTAGCAATTTATATCAATCACTCAATAAACTTCTCAAGACTTCATGATCCACGGTTAGAAAAGTGACCATGCCTGATTTATTTGATCTAACGGATAACATTTATTTGCCATCGGTATCCGAATCCACATGCACATCTATAACATCTAAACCTTCGAAATTTATCGTCTAAAAATTATTGCCGAAAGGTACAAAATCTACTGACGACAAATTCAAAAACATATATTTAATACCCCAAAATATTCCAATATTTTCAACTCCACCATTCTACATTTTTAAAGTACTTGTTTGAATAATGCTAAAACGTCCTCTTTCCGAAACCCTTCGAGAAAAAGAAAAATTGTTTTTCATCAGGGGCACATATGGAAAGTGATCCAACTTTCCCGATTTTTATCGGAGATTAATCATTAGAAAAAATACCTTCATATGCATCAAAAATTGACAATCCACCAAGACAGGGTTCAAGTCGTTGATCATGCAAACTTTGCTCGAACATGCAGGAGAATTGGAGATTGCAAATCTCAGACAGATCAAATGCAACCTTAAACTTTTCGCCTTCTCTTTGAAAAACGATCTCGTCTTGAGTTTTTTATAAAATAACATCATATGCGTACTTCTTTTGATGTCGATTTAAAATTTTTATATCTTTCACTTGTCACCTCCAACGCGCGCAACGGTTGTATTTATGGAAATTAGTTCACACGTGTTCTCGTCAGAAAGCGTCTTGATGCACTCGCCGACGAGTGTATCTGCTTCTTCATCCGAACAGCGGTGGAAGAAATTCAACAGCTGTACATTTTGAACTTCGTTTGGATTCCGGCTTCATTCGATAACCAGGCAAACCTTGTCCTCAAACCTTTGGGGAGATCGCGCCGTATGCACTCAGTGTCGCCCGAAAATTCATCTTTCCTGCTCGGCCCGTCGACTTCACCGCTAGGGCCACTTTTGAACCATCTCTGTATTCAGCAAGATAATCAAAACGATGCGCGCGCTGCCGATCATCCACGTCCGTGAAACGAACCGGCCTAAGCTGATCATGGGAGCCCCGGAGAACAACCAATACATCTGCCCTGAGGGTGAAGCACTTAAGCAGTTTCGGCGTAATTACTCGGACCCGAACCGTGGCCCAAGCGGTGTACCAAGCTCTGAAACACACCTACCAAGCTTGCCCATCAAAGATGAAGTGCTGCCCAAATGCCGAAGCCCGCAAGATCACTCGCGAAGAACACGAAGATGCCGTCAGGTTGCCCGCGACATTGCCAAACCCAAGCAATACAAAGTCTCAATGAAACTGCGTAAAAAAGGTTGAAATGCTCTTCGCCCACCTCAAACGCATCCTCGGATTAGGAAGGCTTCGATTACGCGGGCCCTGCGGCGTAAATGACGAATTCCTCCTCGCCGCAACCGCCCAAATCCTCCGCAAATTAGCTAAGATTTTTCCTGCAGCGTAGCAAACGCGCAAAGCCTAACAAGAAAGGCGTTCGCGCGCCGTTTGGAGCGATACTTGCAGCACCCGCAGTACTGTGTTTTCAACAGAATCGGCAGGAAACAGACCTTTTCTGCGACCGTGAAGAGATAGTACGGAAATGCTTGGCGCGGTCTTGTAAGTATTTCGGAAACGAGAAATTTGACGTCAGGCAATTATGAGAGCCCAAGCGAACTCTTGCTTCTTGCACCTAGTTTAGGGCGTAGCCGGAATGTCTAGAATACCATGTTTTTTCACCCGATCGAGAACCACGTTCGTCTTAAAGTGAGAGACATCAGGGTTTTCAATACAATGCTTGCGCGCAAAGCGTTTATAGCTTGGCATATCCTGCACAGCGACAACAACGACGAAGTTATGATCGCCCGTTACATAGTAGCACTGTGTCACTTCTGGTGCAGCCAACATCGCCTTCTTAAATCGGTCCAGTTCTTGAGTTTTGTCGCGCACAACCCGTATTTGAACAATTGCAATGACGCCGATCCCAACCGCACTTGGCGATAGGATCGCCACTTCAGCTTCAATGGCTTTGCTTTCGCGCAACCGCTTGAGACGTTTTTGGCATGCAGCAGCGGATAGTCCAACTTCGTCAGCAATTGCCTGCGCTGTCATCCGGGTATTGCCTTGTACAAGCCTTAGAATTTGCGCGTCGAAAGAATCCAGCTCGGGCCTCTGCATGCCAAGTGTCCACACTATTTTGCTCATAGTTCCGCCTGAGACTAAATTGGCGAAATTAGTTGTTCAGAACCGTTTTCGATCCGTTTTTTCAATCAAACGTCAAAAAAATATCCGAAAAAGAGAACTAGAATTCGTTAAATTTATTACCAATTCAAACGATCTCACGTCGGAGGTTAAATCACATTTGGATATGGAACCATATTCGAAAAACACGCTCGTGTACATGTTCTGCAGGAAGCAAGAAGACTGAGGCCGCGTAAAGAGCAGCGCATGAGACCTTCAAATTTAATTCCACCATTTATCTTATCTGGCCCGTTTGACTAGGCAATCAAAGACATAGCCTGTTGCGTGCCAATTCCATCCCAAAGCCATCTCAACCACAAAAACTTCAACCAAATGATCGATTGCAAATGAAAAACTGACTTCTCTCCGGACCTCTAAATCCATTCTACTGCTTTTCGCTTTTTGTACGCTATCCTGTCCAACTTTTGCCGCTGTAGTGAATGGCGACTTTGAAACCGGGGATCTAACGGGATACACCGCCGAGAAATATGGTGCGTCTGGAGTGGCCTTCGATGCCTTCGTCAATATCTTAAACGATAATGGTAATTCCTACGTAGAGATCACAACAGCATCTTGGGTATTGGGGCTCGACACTGCATCGATCACTCAAAGTAAAACAATAGACACCCAATCGGCGCTTCTGACATTTGACGCAGACTTTGTCTCGGAAGAGGTCGATTTCGTTGGCGGTGGTAGTCTTTTTCGCGACAGCGTGAGCTTTTACTTTTTCGACGAAAATTTCGATTTCTACCGACCCTATGGTTTTGTCAGCGGTGGAGGCGCTGGGATCGATCCTTTCGGCGGAACTGGTGCTGATGCTTTCACAACATTAACAACCGCGACCAATTCAGATTTTGATACCGGCGTTTCCGTAGACCTAAGCGGGTTCATGGGGCAAACGTTACTATTCGGGCTTGGCGCTGTGTCAAACAATGATGCAAGCATCGTCACTGCGCGTTTTGATAATTTGACTTTTTCAGCCTTGCCTTCGGATAGCCCGGCACCTGTTCCGCTACCTGCAACCTTACCGATGATACTCGCCGCATTGGGCCTGCTTGCTGCCTACAGGGTGAGCTAATTTCAGTTCAAACCACTATATTTAAAACATTTTTACTCAAGGAGAGCTTGTTATGGTCTTGCAAGAACGGACGGAGCCAAACGAAACGGAAGTCGATGAAGAATTCACGCTCGACACGCCGCCACCCACATCGGTCATCAAAGACATCGATCGGATTGGAACGAATGTCGAAGCTGGTGACGACAACATTGATCAGATTGCCGAGCAAGATGACGAGGCCCTTGAAAACAAACTATCGGAATACGAAAATGCTGGGCCGAACCTGATCGAACATCACCATTTTATGGAGATGCGGTTTGATCTGCTTTTTGCCCAATATGTGTCCATTTTCACAACCCTTGATGTCCTGTCAGCAGTCGCCGAAACAATCTCGGCCGTTTTGCCAAACTTTGAGCTTCAAGAAACATTCAGTTTTTTCGATTTGAATGGTGAAGCTCGCGACATTGCTGACGAGCTGAGCGCTATCATCGTGGGTGCAACCGTCATCGGCGGTGCGGCGTCGGTGGGAACGGTGGTTCGATCTTACGGAGAATGGAAAAAGGCACGCTCCACGTCGTCGAATGCACAAGCCCACGTAAAACTGAAATTCAAAGGCAAAGTCATCCCAAAAGGAACTGCAAAAGCGTTGACCGGGCTTAGAAAAACCAATTGGCTAAAAGGTTTGGGCTTTGTCGGTGCGATCGCTGGTGCCGCTGGAGGTGTCGCCGGTATTTATGCTGCCATCAAGGATGCAAAACAAGTACGGAACTTCCTGGAAAGAAGTGTGTTTGGATTCCAAAAATGGTACGACGAAACCCGTATAAGCTATGAAGCTCTGGCAGGCGGTGTTGACACGATTGAAAACGATCTGCGTCAATTGATGCTGGTTCTGGGTATTGTCGGTATCGACGATGGAAATCCAATCACAGAAGCCAATGTTCAGGCGCTGAAAACGCAGCTCGAAAATATTTCAACAAAAACGTCTAAACAGGCCATCATGGTCGAAACCGCCGCGCGCATTTTCTGCCGTAACAATGCGGCTTCACCTGGCAGTGTTGCCTCGCTGACAAGCCTCAATCCGCTCCGTGTTGCCGACATTCAAGACCAGATTACAGGGCCCGATGGCGCGACAATTTGTAAGCTGGTTGATCCGGCATAGGCGGGATCATGAGCTTTTTCAAAAAAGTAGTTTCCGTCTTAAAAAAACGATTGGTCAACCCTGCCAACACACACATTGTCAAACCAATTGACGAACATGTCGTTCAGCCCATCGAAGAGTATGTCATTAATCCCATTCGCAACAAAGTAGATCATGACTTTGCCATAAAGGACGAAGTCAACGACTACCAACAGGCCTATGACCAATTTCGACGCGCCTATGAAACCTATGCCAGTGACCGTTCAAACTATGTGATTGAACGCGTCAAATATGAAAAGCTATCGGAAGAATTCGAGGGCGATCTGGCAGACCAAAACAGCGACCCAAATATCCCGAACTATTCTGAAGCTCCAAATGTCGACACTAGAAAAGTGTCTATGAAAAAATTCTTTGGACCGGATCACCTGGCCAAAGTTGTAACTGGACAGACGATAACTGGTCATTTTGATCGGATCGTCGAAAATCAAGAACGCATAACGCAGCAAATCCAAGACCTGCGTAAAAGCACAGAATATTTGCAAACCAACACACGAGAAATCCGTGCGGGAACCCGACGGTTACAAATGGAAAGCGCCCGTTTGCAGGAATTGTACGGGGCATCACGCACGATCAACGATCACATCCTCGATACCGCCCGTCAGGCCGCGCAGAAGGCAATGATACGCGATCTAACCTCAGCAGGACATGCACCCGCAACCATCGCAGAATGGACGGGTTGGTCACCCGATTTCATCGCCGCCGTGCTTATCCAAACCAAGGAGCCCATCGCATGAAACTTGAAACGGAACAAAGGCAAACCCAAGATCTTTTAGCCGATTTGGCGCAAGCGCGTGATGAAATCACGGCCCTAATGGATGATTATGGTGCCGCTTTTCCAACCTATCAGCAGGTCACCGGGGACCTCATGCTAATGCGCGATAAGATCGCGTTTCTCAGCAATGTCATGCGCCAGACAATGGATGTGACCTTGCCTAATACCGCAGATACCGAAGAAACCGCAGTCGCTCTTTTGATGACAGAAGCGTCAAACTGGGGCATTGTCAAAAACTTTTTATGGTTGTCGACGGCGCCAATGGCTTTGTCCATAACAGCCAATTTAATTGCACGCACCAAATGGGTAAAAGCCGGTGGCAAATTTACCAGAATGGCGAAATGGTCCAATGGCCTCAAAATTGTTCGGTTTGCCAAATTCGCAGGGCCTGTAGCACTCGCAATGGAAATTGGTCTTTGGGCCTATTCAGAAGGTCAAGCCAAGCTGGTGAACGCCGATTTGCGCGAAAGCATCAAAGAAATGCGTGTGTCCAAAGACAAGGCCAAAGCTGAGCTGGCCGAACTGAAGGAACAAACGCGTAAAGCCAAAGCTGACAAGGCAGCCATGCTCAAAGAAGCAGGCGTGGCAACGGTTGACGAATACGTCGTCAAATTAAAAGAAGCCTTTGTAGACGCTGGTGCCTTGCAGGAAACATTTAACATCACAAGACGTATGTTGAACAAAGGCATGGATCCTTCTCTGGTTGTCGAATTGGTGGAAAAAGCTGACGAAACCCTTGTCGCGCGCATCGCCAAACGGCTGGAGGCTGAAAAACAATTTGTGGATGGTGGGTCCATCGAGGCGGTTGCAGCATCGCTTGATCTTGAACCAGAACAGGCCGCCGAAATAGGCGCGCTTGTCGATGCCCGCGATGCGTATGTCCGTGGAAAAACCCAGCTCGAGATCGCGGAATTGACCGGAATCTCCAACGGTTCATATATCGGGATCGAAGAAACATTAGATCGCGCTATGTCAGAAAACTGGACCACCATCGAAAGCGGAGACAATTTCGATATTTTGGTCCAGGAAACACTGACACGTGCCGATGCATATGCCGATCTTAACACTGAATTGAGGGCCAAAACGGACCTCTCTGCTGGTCAAGACGTTGGTGCCTTGGCCACCAAATTTGGGATTGACCGCGCTGAGGTCGTGTTGTGGGCCAGTCAACTGCCTTTGCAACAAGAAGAAGCGCGCAAGCTTCGTGCGGACGGGGCCCGAACTGTGCAAGATATTGCTTCTGAAACCCGCCTGCCCCAAGCCATGGTGACTACGGTATGAACTGGCACGCCGTATTTGCCGTCAAGAAAAAAACCTTGCTCGCCGTGGGTACCCTGCCGTTTGGCGCCATCTTGTACTTTGTGGCGGGCTGGGCATTACAAATTGACCCTGACGGCCCACCAGAATTCATCCCCACGAAACGAAATGTCGTCGTTCCAATTTCGACTGTTTTTATCCCTGTAGATGTAGACGCCACACATGTCTCTGCATTGGCTAATATCGAACTTTCCAAAGAACCACTGGTCGAAGGCAGCTCGGCCCAACTGATTTCCAACGCGGTGCTGAACGGGTTGAATCTGCCCGATGCGCCTGATGTGTGCACCGAAAAGACCATATTTCGGACCATAACAGAGGACGTCAAATGCTCGGACCTGTCCGGAGATGTTCTTAAAGACATTGGGAAGGTCGGGGAATGCGTTTGGAATTTAACGGGGGGCAAGGTGATACAAGTCACAAAATCTGTCGTCGATACGGTCAGCGAATGCGCTGGTATTGCTGACTTAATCGACCAGCTCAACCCAGTGCCAGAACTGGCGTATCGCTTAACACTTGATCAGATCAACATTATCCCAGACGGGGATCAGTTCATGATCAAGGCCGCTGCTACCGCAAATCTCAGGTTACAGCTTCAGGGCGACACCCTGCGCGGTCTGGATCTGATTGAAAAACAACAATGCACTTTACCCGCTTTTGTGGGCGCAGAGGTCTCTCTAAGCGCGAATGTCGTCGAAGAAGGGGTGCTTTTGGACCCTAAATTCGGAGAGGTGGATTTTTTTCTGGGAGAAGGGGAATGCAATCTGGCCTTCTTTAAAGACATCGACCTCAACGCTCTAAACACCGTTTTGCAAAGCGAAATCGGCGAAAAAGTAAAACCTACCTTGCGGTCATTACTAATCGGCGCAGTAGGTGAAAGAACCGAAACACCTTTGGGCGAAGACACCGTGACACATGCCTTGGCAAATGCACGAAACCTCTTGTCCAACCCGCTCGCATTATCAACAACGCCCCCAATATGGCTTAGCATCAATGCAGATCGCATGATCATTTCACCCGATGTTACCCCCGGACCTGAGGGGGAAAACACAATTCGCGTGGCGGGCGGCGTGTCCGCGGCACCCGTGTTGCAGATAGAAGACCCAGGCCCAAGCGGCACACACATCCCCTTGATTACGTCGTCTGAAAACAGTCGTGGTTTTTACGTCGTACCCCAAGCCCAAATTTCACTTGATCTTGTTGAGCAAGAAGCCACTGCCGCAATCCGCGCTTATATCGCAGGAAAAGCACCTTCCCTAAATTACCGCAACCTGTCCGTACGCGCCTATCAAAGCAAAGACCGCCTCGTGTTGGGTGTCGAAATGACTGGAGTGACCTTCCTGAATTTCGGAGTGTCGTTTTTCATTACCGCAGCTCCTCGATTCAGCCGGGCGGACGACGTAATTTTCCTCGATGACCTAAAGCTGGACATAGAAAGCAACACGGAAATCGTTAAACGTGTGGGCTGGTATGCAGAAACGGGGCTTGAGGCTGCTCCGGCCCCCTTGATGCGTTTCAACGTCGATACCCGTTTCAAAAGCATAGTCGATGCTTTGGCGAATTTCGAATATACAGATCCATCAGGGGTAGGCACGGTTCATATTGTTCTACAGAAGCTGTCTTTGCAGGAATTCTGGTTGAACGAGAATGTCTTGCACGCCGCAATTTCCGCCGAAGGAACGGCCTCTGTCGATATTGATTTGCACAATTTTTGAACCCTACATAGTTGCCAAGCTGCAACCTGGGGCAGATCATCAAATCGCCTCTTTGCTGTTTGATGATGCCTACCGCCAAGACGCAATTGAGCTTGCCAACAACACGTTCGAAATCGGGTTACGCCGGATGGAACCTGATCACCCAATTGAGACGCGGCGACACTGCGATGCCGCAGTGCACTTCGATAGCCACCACCTAAACGCTTTCAGTCTATAGCAAGTATGCGCTTATGCGCTTTCTTTGATCGAAGCGTTTGTAGTCCTTTGCGATATCAATCCTCCTCGCCAAGCAACTTGCGGCAATTAATCCGTTCAAAGCTGCTTGCATGGAACGGGTTCAGACCATCCAAACATCCTGCTTTTTAGAGAACCAGTCGCGGTAGTTCTCTACATCTAATGTGGACTGCTTTCGTCGCAGGGCATTTTCGATCGCATCAATCGTGTGCTCAATAAGCAATCCATATTCACCATTGGCGGCATGGATCGCCCTTGCCGCAAAATCTTGCGTCAGTAGATCTTTGCCTACAGTAAGCTGTGTCTGTTCCAAGTAATAGGCGACCGTCGCCAAGATCTGATCCGTGTCTTGGATCGCATTGAGCGCAGGAAAATTGATCGGGTAAAATCGCCGCGCAAGCTGCGGATCATGGTTCAATATGGCTTTCAGTGTTGGTGTACCGGACAAGGTTAAGCCAACTGGCCACTGCGGATTTTGCATCCGTGATTTGAGAGTATTGATGACTGACTGAATTTCACGTTGGATCTCATGCGATGATAAGTACTGTGCTTCATCAAGGTGCAGAAAAAGCGTTTTCGGTCACGCAGATGATCTTTGAACATGTCCCAAATGATCTGCGAGGTCTTATCACGCCGAAGCGGAAAACCAATTTCCCGCAATCCGCTTTGGCCCACGAACTTTAAGGTTGCCGAAGATGGCACGATGAAACTGAGGGCTTCACAGATATTCTCCTCGACATTTTCGTTTGCGGGTAGCGGCAGTGTCTTGAGAAGCCTACCGACTGCCTCCGTTTCTCCGGCCCTAGACGTTCCAATTAAGGCGATGCCACGCGCCTCATATATCACGCCTGCGGCTATTTCGGCACGCCTACGATCCAGAAGTTCGTGGAATTGGCGCTCCAGCGCCAAATAGGTGGGGTTTTCGGCGAAGATGCCGCGCAACACGACAACTTGCTCGGCTATGGATTTATTAGTCATGACGGAACCCCCAACCTCTGCTTGGTTTGATCGGTGTTTGCTTATCGTCAGATTCTTTGATCGGTCCTTCTGGCAAGATCAACATCACCTAACAATCCTTGTCCTTCTGGCGCGTCCTTGACCGGTGCTACAGTTCTTTGGGGGCTGATCGTAAGGGACATGAACGCCTCGCGCTCAGCACACTCTAGGTCATCAGTCGTGACTGTTATGGGTGCAAGACGGCGTAACGCCATCGCGTCCGCATTGATCTGGCGGATCGCCTGCCGCGCCCTCCTGACCACATCCTCGGTGAGTTCCGCCTCTTTTTTGTGTTTTACGCGTCTTGATCGCCTAGCGCGTTCGACGTGAGATCTTCTTAATATTATGCATGAGCTGGAAGATCGCGGCGCAAAACTGAAAGCTCTTTCTGACTCGTGGGCGGACACAACAACACCGACTGGAAAATTGATCCTCACAGTACTCGGCGGGCTGGCTGAGTTTGAAAGGTTCTTAATCGCGGAGCGGACTGCTGAAGGCCGAGAGTGGACTCGGCAAGAAGGACGTCGTTTGGGACGCCCACCAAAGCTGTCACCTCATCAGCTTACGCTAGTCTTGCAATGGCGCAAAGAAGGGCAAGACAACACGCAAATCGCTCGAGCGCTGGGTGTGTAACGATCGACGCTCTCAGAGGCTCCACCGGGTAGTCGGTTTCAATTTAGCCGTCGAAACGGATTCTGGCAGAAAAACGCGACTGTCAGATTTTCGAGTATTTCAACAAAAGGGCGGATTCCGGTCATTCGTCACTATTGCAGGCGCTTAGGCCGGTTATGCGAATAGCGGTCATTCACAACTCAACAGGCAGGAAAACCTCGGTTGCGGTTTGCATCAAGCTTAGAAATGGGCAGTTAACGATACTTGAAAAGCCATGCACCGGCCACTTCGTCAACCCTACAATCACCCGTTTAGCGCTTCATCAGAAGAGCCATCTACCGCAAGCAATAACACAGGAGGTCTCGCAACAACGCTTTCGAGGCAAAACAGCCTCCAAACCTGACGAGTGATTGTGACGGTGTAGTTTCACATGCTGATTGATGAGTTGCTACAACGTGAACGAGAAATATCTTTAACTCCGTTGTTCGCGGGTATTGACTCTGAGTAGGATTTGTCAAAGCGTGTTGTCATGTGCGAGAAGCGCTAGCCAGTAAGCTGCAGCTTTTCTTTGCAGCAGGTCGCCAACGGCCTCGCGACTTGGAAACATACATAATCTATTGCTGCTTACTGGCGATCTTTGCGCGAGGTTTTTTTGGAACTATTACTTGAAAAACGTATTGAATTAGAAGCGAAAAAGCAAATTTCCAAATATTGCCACAGGGAGATGATTAGGAAAAGAAAATTTGAGCGTTACCAAAAAAAACAGGCATGTTGGGACCATATCGTCCTTCACCTCACCCGCAATCCTGGTCAAGATCCCTGCAATTCAACCCATTTCACTGCATAAAACACGCTAGATATCTCGCAAATACCATTATCAAAAAGGTTCGGCGAGGTGATTATGATCTTGAGGCGGCCTATCGGATCAGCATTCCTAAAAAAGCGGAGCATTTCGGAAGATTGATTGCTTTGGAATAGCCGACACTGCGCTTTGCACACTGTTAAGTGAGGCATTGCGGGAAAGGAATGATAGAGCTTTCTCAGCTTACAGCTATGCCTACCGCCCTGGTGTTACCCCCTTAGACGCAATTACCCGCCTCTCACGGCTTATCAAGGCAGAAAAAGTATTCATCAGTAAATACGATTTTAAAGATTACTTTGAGAGCGTTAATCATGACTATCTGATTAAAAGCATTATAAATTCTAGAAGATTCAAAATAACTCGGTTCGAGAAGACTGTATTACGGGCAGTGATCCGTCATAAATATGTTTTACGGGATGGATCGGTGCATCGTCGAGATCAAGGGTTCCCTCAGGGAAATTCCCTATCTCTCTTCCTTGCCAATGCGGTCGGTGATCACCTTGACACCTCGCTTGACAAAGCCAATGGGAATTATATCCGCTTTGCTGATGACAGTATTGTCATAAATTATTCATATGAAGATTCCATAAATGCGATCTCATCATATTCCGCCTTTTCGGCAGAAACGGGTGTTAAAATCAACCGAGAGAAGGAAAGCGGTATTAGCCTAGTTGCTGACCGACAGGGCGAAATGCGAACCCATTTTGGTGTGAATTTATTGGGGTATTATATCTCTAAAAATGGCACTCACCTGTCTAATTCAGCTAAGCACTCATTAAAAAAACGTTGCTCTCGAATAATTCACCACAATCTCTTAAAGTACCCCAAGTCTAATGGCTATATTCCGATGAAAAGGATAGACAGTTTTGGTACTGATTGGGATCTACTAGCATGCATAACAGAGCTTCGTTTGATGCTTTATGGAAACATAACTCAGCGAAGACTTGATAAGTATTTGGCTGGCAATAGTCGCTTGAAGTCCATGCCAGGAGGGATTTCCTACTATTGCCTTGTGGAGAAGGTTAATACATTTTCAGAGTTGGATGGATGGTTGCTTTGGGCTTTAAGTCGAGCGCTTATAGAACGTCAAAAACTGGTTCAAGCGATCCATCCAAGTTTGAGATGGATTGCACCCTCCAAAAATGAGCTGATCACCGGAGATTGGTTGCGCGCCCATAGAACCTTTGATGGCCGATTGCCAAGTTTCGTGGATGCTTGGAGAGCAAGTCGGATGGCATGGTTTAGTTATGGGAACTTGGGTGTCGACGCTGGAACAGATGCTTATAAAAATATGTGAAATTCGCATTCTACAATACGTATAATAACCCTAAAAATAAAATAGGAAGCAGCAAAAGAAGTGCTCCAAAAAGCCGTCGAAAAATAAGGGTCAGCCAGAACTTCATTGCTCTGCCCCGTCCAAAAGTGATGGGGCCATTTCTATCCTGCATAATTTTGCCATGGCACCATATGCTGCGGTAAAGCATAGTTTCATAATCAAATTCCGAATGATTTGGAAATCGATCAAGTATCTTTATGTAATTCGATTTATCCTCTCTTTCCGAGTGGTCTTCATATAGCCTTTGTAGTGCAAGATAGCATTCTCGGTGTTCATCTGCAGTTTTGCTAAATTTCAATCCCCAAGTGACCAATGATGCGCAAAGAATGGACAGAGAAAGAACAATTGATACTTCGGAGAGGTATGGACCAAATTTACTGTTGGTCAAGTGATCAGCGAAAACTGAAAATGCAAGAAGAGTTACCGAATAGAATGTAAGGACAACATGAGAAAGGAGGTCGTATTTCTTGAAGCGAGCGTGTGATTACATTCTTACGCGTGAGGTTATCCAAATATTTCCGTACTCGTCGCCCTCAATGGCGCGATTATCTTTAGTCATAATAACGATTTCCTGCAAAAAGCTGCGGGGGTAATTTGCGTCTCTCACAGGTTATCTTTATGATTGACCTTGATCTAGGTTTCAAGATGCAGTTTTGCGAATTAGAAATCACCCACGCACGAGAGAAGTAACTGTTCGCTTTGGGTTGAAACCAACCATGCAGGTTTCTCATAGCATCTGCAGCCTCGTCCGCAGCCCTGCCCTTCCGCCAGGCAAAATACTGCGCGACATACTGAACAGCAGCTTTCAGTAAGCTGCGGTGCAGCGTCCAGGCAAGTGACAGACGGCGGCTCAGGGACGTCAACGACTCAAAATATCATTCCAAGTCAGGTCAAACCGAGCCAAGTATTTTCGGACACGGTCTGAATCATTCACGCTGCTTCGCTGTTTTCGTGAGACTACATAGAGTTTCCGTCCTGCGTCGCTTAGCGTCGTCGAGGTTTGGCAGGTTCGTATCACATGGGCCAGTTGAGGCACGTCAAAAGGGTCCACTTCCTTGTCAACAAACGCGGCGACGAGCGCAGTGTCACCGTCCTTCTTCTCGCTGTCCCACCGACGTTTCAGTGTCTCGATCTCTTCATTTACTTGGCTCAGCGTAATTCGCCCTCTCGGTGCCAGTGTGCAAAGCCGCAGAATCGTACCACTAAAGTCCCGAAAATTTCCCAACCATGACGTGTCTGACGCGCGGGCGAAACGCAGCCAAGCCTCCGATGCGTCGGTATTGAATCCGATGCGACTGCCCAGTTTCCGCTCCGCCTGTTGCAATTCATAGCGCAGATTGGCTTCCACATCCTCGCGGCGGTCACGCAAAGGGGGGAGGCGAAATGTCCATGTATTCAGCCGTGAAAATAAATCTGCGCGGAATTTGCCTTCGGCCACCAATGCGCCCAGGTCCTGCGTTGCGGCAGCAATAACCTGAAACCGGCTGGTTGCTTCGGCGTCCGAGCCGAGCGGGTAATAGCGCCCGGTCTCAATAGCATGTAGGAGCAAGGATTGCTCGTCCAATCCCAGCATGTCGATCTCATCCAAGAACAGGACGCCACCATCTGCTTCCCGCAACAGACCGCCACGCTCACTTCCTGCCAGACCTGTATGGCTGCGGCGTTGACCGAAGAGTGTTGGAAATGCCATTTCGCTGCGCAGGGTGGCGCAGTTGACTTGAACCAGTCGCCCCTTCACGCGCCGCCGTTGTAGTTTCATTTCAAAGATACGCTGTGCCAACTGCGTTTTCCCCACGCCGGGTTCGCCCAAGATCAAAACGGGGGCATCGGAGCGTTCGGCGACCTGTTCAAGGCGGTCGATGATCTGATTAAATGTGGTATTCCGCGTCTCAATTCCGCCTTTTAGAAGGTTCCCGTATTCTCTGGTTTGCTGGTCGAACCGTTTCTGGATCGCGTCGTAGCGGCTAAGATCAAGATCAATCAGGTCGAACGTGCTTGCCTCATCCTGTCCTTTGCGGGGCGGGCCCGTTTGAATCAACGCTGCAGGGATGTGACGGCTTTCGGTCAACAGGAACCAACAAATCTGGGCGACATGTGTGCCGGTGGTCAGGTGAATGTGGTACCGTTCTCGATCTTCGTCGAACCCATAGTTCTGAGCGAAGTCGAACAGCTTTCCGTAGACTTCCTGCAGATCCCATGGATCCTCCAGATCCATCCGCTGGAGCAGTACCTCAGTATCTGGCGAGACCTTGGCAATCTCACCCATAACATCATGGGCCAGGCGGTTGAATTTGTAGTCATAGATCAATTCAAGGCGGTCGATCTCGAAACCCGGCTCTTGGCAAATAGCTACGGTTGGCCGCCAACCGCGACGCCCCCCACGATCCAGCTGCGTCCCTAGAAACCCAAGAACAACGTTTCGCATATCCGATCCAAATATATAAGATACAATCCTGATTTATCATAATTGGTGAGGTCGCTTCGTGCAATCCCCGCAATTCCACATTTAAATCAATTAGTTGTGCGAATTTCTACTTTTTCTTCGGGATGGGGGTAAACATCTGCCACAACAGTCCCACCAAAGAGAAGAAGACAGAAAGCAACGGATGATCCGCATCCCGAAGACCGGCGGTCCGGGCCCATCCCTGGGCCGCCACGCTGTCACCCCCACATGGGGAGCATTGACGAGAGGATATGAAGATGAACATTTTGACACCTTTGACTGGTCACGATCTGACCGAATGGGGTCACACACCGGGCCCGCAATTCCCAGCGTTGCTGGCGCGTGCTAACGACCTTCTAGCCAGCGGCCGCAGCGCTAAGGAAATTCGCAGTGTACTGACAGAAGATCTGCCTAAGCCACCCATCCAGTTCCCATTGCAGGACCCAGGCACAATACCGCTTCATGTGAATTTGAAACCAACCGATCCGGATGAGGAAGCGAACCTGGCAAAGGTGCGCTGCACGATGGAGGCGGTGATGCGTACACCAACCGTAGTCGCAGGCGCGATCATGCCCGATGCCTGCCCCGCGGGACCTGTCGGAACGATCCCTGTGGGCGGTGTTATCGCAGCGCGCAACGCCATCCACCCCGGTATGCACTCTGCCGACATCTGCTGTTCGTTGATGCTTAGCGACCTTGGCGATGCTGATCCGAAGGCGGTTCTGGATGCAGCGGCTTCGATCACGCATTTCGGACCTGGAGGGCGACCTCAGGGTCAACGGTTCACAGTGTCGTTGGATCTGCTGGATGCGTTCCGGGCAAACCCGTTCCTAAACAGCGCCAAGACCATCCGCGCGGCGCAGGAGCACATGGGAACCCAAGGCGATGGAAACCATTTCCTGTTCGTCGGGACGTCTCGAGCCACGGGCCGCACGATGTTGATTACGCACCACGGGTCGCGCGGTCCGGGGGCCAAGCTTTATAAGGCGGGCATGGAGGTTGCAGAGCGCTATAGGCGCAAGCACGCGAAGGGCACACTTAAGCAGAACGCTTGGATTCCAGCGGACACGGACGATGGCACGGCCTATTGGGACGCCCTTCAGATTACTCGGAAGTGGACTAAGACAAATCACAACTCAATCCATCAGGCGACGGTTGAAGCGGTGGGGGCATCTGCGACCGACCGTTTCTGGAACGAGCATAATTTCGTTTTCCGCCGGAGCGATCTATACTTCCATGGCAAAGGGGCGACCCCAGCATGGACCGATTTTGCCACCGATGCGGATCCCGCAGGTCGAACAATTATTCCGCTGAACATGGCGGAGCCGATCTTAATCGTAAAAGGATCCGATGCTGACAACGCTCTGGGTTTCAGCCCTCATGGGGCTGGGCGTAACTGGTCGCGCACCGAGCATATGCGCCGCCTTGGGACGACGACACCTGAAGAGGCCTTGGCAGATGAAACCAAGGGGCTCGACGTGCGGTTCTTAGCTGGAAAGGTGGACGCATCAGAGCTACCGTCAAGCTATAAGCCTGCGGTAGCTGTCCAGACGCAGATCGCGGAGTTCGGACTTGCTGAGTTTGAAGACTGGATCGATCCCTTTGGATGTATTATGGCTGGCGAACTGCCCCGCTTCCAACGACGCCGTAAAGGGCGCCGCTAAGACAACCCCGCTCGATATGAATCGGGCGGGTCCATTTCACTGATTTTCAAGCGGGATTCACCAATGGCTGTTTTACGGGTTGCTCCTGCAGCATTTTGACCTTTCGTCGAAGGTCGGGACTGGGCCGCCCTTGACCTGGTAGACCTAACGTGTTGATTTAATGCTGCAACGCATCTGAGGTCGGCTTGGAGCCCAATATCACCGATGCTGCGCCGTGAACGAATGTAGGCTTCTAGTGTCGGCGCTTCGCCAATCTGCCGGCTTGCAATCCAGTTGGCAATTCGAACCCACACTCGGCGCACATCTTCGCTTTAGGGGCTCGAAACGGACAGAAACACTTCGGACAAAGAGAGCCGTAGTCTTGCATTCTTACCCCCCAAAGCTGATCTGGGTGGTTTAGCCTTAAGCCCGTAAGAGTTTCGTATTTGTCGAGCGCGATTTGCCCGACTAGCTCAACCTTGCGCGCTTCTTCAATCGAGCAACCGTTTTCCTTTCGGTACTTTTTGATCCATTCAATGCGGTTCTCAAGGAGGGGCGCAATCTCGCCCCACTCGTCGTCATCCAAGAGATACGCGTCCTGACCAATCCTAAATGCATAGGTTCTAAACGGCATTTGTGAGCTCCAGCTTTAGCGCCTTGTTAGTCAGCCAGTCTATGCAATAGCTTTTTAGGTCGTAAGGTTGACTACCTGATGTCTGCTTCTAACTTTGTTCAATATCGCATCCTACGCTTGATTAGGAGCGGACCTTAGCGCAAACACAGCGAAAGCCCGCAAACTTCCAGTTCGTCCAGTGCTCGATTTTGCGCTTGCAGCGAATGCCTCTTCTGACGGGCCACAACGCAGCGACGGTTACCAGGGTCGGACGGTGACTGTGAGCCGTTCTTTTCAACTAAATCAACGGCTTCTCGGTCTGCATCTGAGTCGGAAGACGTAGAGACCAGGCCCTAAATCCGCCAAAAATCGGACATTCTCCAACGAAAAAGGCAAATTCATGCTCAAAGAAGAAACTTACGTCTACATTCGGCAAATGATTGTGGATCGTCAGATGAATTTAACCCAAACACCATGAAGTTCCCAAGGAATACCAACATCCCATTCATTCAATTCTGACCCAAACGTCAAACATTTCTGCCCCAATTCAGGCTCTCATTCCTCATACCTGGTTTCAGAAGCAGCCTGTGCAGAACATCGGTTGCTTTCATCTTGGGCCGCACCGTCACGCAAAGTACCGCACGAGTGTATTCGTCCAGCACCGTCAGCATTTTGTAGGGGCGTCCGTTGCTCAGTTTGTTATTGGCAAAATCCATTACCCAGACGCGATCGGACTGTATTTGTCGCAGGCGGATGATAGAGTTGTCCTTGTGATAGAGCTGCCGCACTTTCGTTTAGTTCGGCACACTTTGAGTTCTATAAAACCTGACGACGGACAGTGGTGATTGCGCATATGTTAGTCAAACATGATCAGACATGCTCACCGCTCATTTTGTTAAGCGGCAAAGCATGCCTATCACGTAGAGCCGATGATTCAGCCTAGGCATTCCCTCCGTTTGCAGTTTCGATCAACACTTGATCTCCTGCTGCCAATGGAATTCCGCTGGCAAATTGGTGGTATTCATTTTCGCCAGATTGGCGTCGTATCATCATTGAATTCGTTCCACCGGAGGGCTGGTCATTCAAAGACCAGACCGGTTCTTTGGCACGCGTGTAACCGATCGAAACGGTGGTATCTGCGCGCAGTTCATAACAGACACTGACGCCGCGCCCACCTGTGCGGCCAGATGGATTTTCAGGTCGATCCGTCAAACGCTTGTGGACCACTGAAAACCCATAGCGGGCCTCGCAAATTTCAACAGGGCAATTGAAAGTGTTGCCGTGATTGGTTGAGAACATGGCATCCAATCCGTCGCGATCATCCGTTGCGCCCCAACCGCCCATTTGGGGTTCGACCATTGTGTATGTCCTGCCAGTGTCTGGGTGCTTGCCAGCCAAAACTGTACCGAAAACCGACGAAAACGAACCGGCAGGCAGGCGTCCTGGGCACGCCTTTGCCATGCAATGCCACAGCATATCGGCCAAACGAATGCGGTTTTCAAAGTAATATCCTTGCGGCGCGGTGGGCCCTGCGTGGAAAATCGTGCCCTCACGGGTGATAACGCGCAAAGGCGAAAATGATCCTTCATTTGCGAACCGTGCAGGATCGCACAGCGCTTTAAAAATCATCTGGCAGGCGATCACAGCGCCATCACGACTGGTGTTATATGGGCCTCCAGTATCGTCCGGATTGTTGCTGAGATCGACTTCAAAAATCTCATCCGTAATACGGATTGTCGCGTGCCATAATTCTCCGTTATCTTGTTGTTCTTCGATCTCATAGACACCAGAAGGAACGGTCTGCAGGCCTGATAAGGCGCGCGCACGGCCTGTCGCAAATGCCTCTGACATGGATTGTTCAACAGTGGCGGTTCCGTATTTTTCATACAGTATCAGGATCTGACGTTCTGCGCTCTTGCTGGCTGCAACTTGGGCCCAAAGATCTCCATAAACGAAATCAGGAAGGCGGGAATTGACCTCGATGATGTCAAAGACGGCTTGATTTTTAACGCCCGCATTGAACAAACGAACCGGCGGCAAACGCAGACCTTCGGCGAAAATTTCAGTTGCATCGGCAGCAATAGAGCCCGGCACCTTGCCCCCAATATCACCCCAATGCCCAATCGAGGCAGTAAAGGCCACACATGCGCCCTCAAAGAACACGGGCTTGGCAATAACGACGTCATTTAGATGCGTCACACCACCATGGTTTGGGTCATTCACGATAAAGATGTCGCCATCTTGCAGCGTGCCGTCATAGCGTTCGATAATGGCTTTAACCGCCTTATCTAACACACCAACAAACGTCGGAATGCCTGCACCAGATGCGACAAGGCGGCCCTGGGCATCCGTCACGCCGGTCCCAACATCGAGCACTTCGTAGATGATTGGACTCATTGCTGTTTTGCGTAGGACCGCAAACATTTCTTCGGCAGCGTTATCTAGGCCAGCCTGAATAACCGAAATTGTAAAAGGATCATGTTGCATGTTAGTTCGCCCATATATCTCCGACCGTAAAGCCGGTTTGGAAAGGATCGCTGGGATCAAGTAGATATTGGCTCATCCCAGATATCCACCCGCGCCCAGATAAGCTTGGGATGATCGCGTCATACGGACCGACCTTGGTTGTGTCTTCGATGCGCCCGGTAAACGTCGTTCTAAGAGGCCCGCCGTTTACGTAGTCTTGTCCCTCTGCCAAAAGACCTTTGGCATGAAGAACTGCCATTTTCGCGCAGGTGCCGGTGCCGCAAGGAGAGCGATCTAAAGCGCCAGTTACGCCACCCGGTTTATATGCGCCACCAGACACAGACACAGCGCTGACTCCGTCAAGACCGTGCTGATCGGGCGGTGCAGTTAATTGCGAAATTGTGGGGCCACTGAATTCCGAATGCAGTGGGTGTGTCACGGGAAATTGCTCACGGCTGGCCGCCAGCATAGCCTCGCAGGCTTGCACAATCTTGGCGCCTTCATCGGCCGTCAAACCAAGATCAAATTGCCGCGCATCAGCGATGACATAAAACATGCCGCCCCAGGCTATATCGGCCATGATTGTTCCATAGCCCGCAACATCAAGAACAATATCCAAATGCACTGCAAAGGCCGGAACGTTTAAAAATTTGACACGCTCGACTTTGCCGTTTTTGCAATAGGCCTGAACCTTAATTAGCCCTGCCGGCGCTTCTAACGTCAACTCGGTGATCGGCTCTACCATTGGGATCACACCGGTTTCCAAAAGAACGGTAACAACACAGATCGCATTACTTCCCGACATGGGGGGGTATTCGGTCTGCTCCATAATGATAAATCCCGCTTCGGCATCGGGATGGCCGGGCGGCACGATGGCATTGCAACACAGCGCTGGATTCCCGCGCGGCTCTTGCAACATGAGCGTGCGAATATCGTCGTGATGTTCAGCCATGTAGAGCATTTTATCTTTGACAGACGCACCTTTCAGAAGCGGCATTCCTGCGGTGATCACCCGCCCGCCTTCTCCTTCTGCATGCGCCTCGATGGCCGTTATGACTTTGCTGGCACGCATTAGAATACCCTCACATTGGCAAGTGCATCTCGCAGGGCAACTTCTTCTGGGGACACAACGGGAACCGCTGAAATCAAGGTACTTGTGTAATCACAGGTCGGATTGGCGAAGAGTGTTTCGGTCTGAGCGATTTCGACCAGTTTTCCCTTTTGAAACACAGCCACGCGATCTGCAATATTGCGCACCACAGACAGATCATGGGTGATGAAAATGTATGTCAGTTTGCGGCTTGCTCGCAATGCATTAAGCAACCGTAGAACACGTGCCTGAACGAGGACATCCAGCGCCGAAGTCGGTTCATCTAATACAACAACCTGTGACTGACACGCGAGCGCGCGCGCAATCGCAATCCGCTGGCGTTGCCCCCCAGACAGGCCAGAAGGCGAACGTGTGGCCATGTCAGGATCTAAACCAACCTCCTTTAACAAAGCCGCAACCATGTCAGGTCGATCAGCCCGCTGACCGTGGCCATGAACATCTAGTGCCAGCCTGAGAGAGGCCCCAATGGATCGCCTTGGGTTCAACGCCGATAGCGGATTTTGCTGAACCAATTGGATCTGGCGTCGATGTAATTTGCTGCGTTTGGCAGGCAATTCTACGTTTTTAAATCTGATCGCACCAGAGGTCGGCGCGCCAAGGCCAAGGATCATATTTGCGAGTGTGGACTTACCAGACCCGCTTTCGCCGACAATGGCCAGACATTCGCCTTCGAAGACATCTAAAGACACGTCATCAATGGCCTGTACGCGCGATTTACCGACGTGAAATTCTTTGGAAACTGCGCGGATGGAAAGAATTGGATCAGGCATTAAATGTCCGTCCCATGGCTGATCATTGGGTCGTTGAAGGAAAGAGACCTTTCTTCAATATCAGGTACGCCGCCGCCGGTTAAGCGTGGGATCGCTGACAATAAGGCCTGCGTGTATGGGTGTTGTGGCGCGTCAAAGATCGCGGCTGTTGGCCCGTGTTCAACGATATTGCCGCGATAGATCACATAAATCCTGTCGGCAAATTCGCGCACGACTCCTAGATTGTGTGAAATGAACAAAACGGATGTCCTTTTTTGTTCCACCAAATCGCGCATAAGCGAGAGCGTTTGTGCCTGAACCGTGACATCGAGCGCTGTACCCGGTTCGTCTGCAAGCAACAGGCGTGGTTCGTTGATCAACGCCATCGCAATCATCACGCGCTGGTTCATGCCACCTGACAATTGAAAGGAATAGCTGCTGAGAACGCGCTCTGCGTCTGCGATTGACACATCTTGCAATATGGCTGCAGCCCGCTGACGGGCCTCGCCCTTGGAAATCTTAGGGTGGCGGCGTTTGAGAACCTCATGAAACAAATCGCCGATGCGAAAAACTGGATTCAATGCCGAGCTTGGGTCTTGGAAGATCATCGATATCTCCCGACCTCTCAGCGCGCGTCTTTCTACGCTTGCCAGTTTTGCAAGGTCTGTGCCTTCAAAGGTCACCTGTCCACTGACGCGGGCATGGCGCACATCCTGCATGGTGCCCAAAACAATACGCGACGTGACGGATTTTCCCGATCCGCTTTCTCCAACAAGGGCGACACGTTCGCCCGGCGCAACGCTTAGATCGATACCATGCAGAACTTCAGTCGAACCGCTCCAACTGCGAAATGACAGGCGCAAGTTTTTAATATCAAGTGTCAAGTCTGGGCGCATCAATCCGGCTCCAAAACATCGCGCAGGACATCGCCTACAAGGTTAAAACCAAATACGGCAATCATAATGGCCAGCCCCGGAAAAACGGTCATCCACCAACTATCAGGTAGATATCGCGTGCCTTCAGACACCATCGATCCAAGATCTGGGGTTGGGGCCTGAACGCCAAGCCCAAGGAAGCTAAGGGAGGATGCGATGAGGATCACGTAACCAAAGTCCAGCGTCATCTTGGTCACAATCGCAGGAAAGCAATTGGGCAAGATTTCCCGAAACATAATATGGGCTTTCGACGCTCCAATAACTTCGGCGGCCAAAACATAACCTTCGACCTTTTCACCCCGTGTGATGTTGTAGACCAACCGCGCGTACCAAGGCCACCACATGGCCGTGACGGCCAGCATAGCGTTGATCAGGGTTGGCTCCATGACGCCCATGATGGCAAGGGCTAAAACCAAGGGTGGTATTGACAAGAAAATATCGGTGATACGCATCAAAACGAAATCTGTCCAACCGCCGATATATCCAGCAATCAGCCCAAGAGCGACACCGATGGGCGGCGCTATCAACAGAACGACAAGGCCCATGCCAAGGGCAACTTGATAGGCGTATATAATCCGGCTTAACAGATCGCGCCCAACGACATCCGTTCCCAATAGGTATTCAGCTGAGGGCGGTTTGTTCGCAAAGGCAAAATTAATCACGGCACCAGCATGCTCAGGATATGGGGCAATGAAATCTGCAAACGCCGCGCAGAAAAACACCAAACCAACCAAAACCAGGCCAAGAATAGATAGCGGGTTTGAAAGCAAAATATAGATAGCACGCTTCATGATCTGTTCTCCGACAATCTAATCCGCGGATTCAAGATCGACACAAGGAAATCGACTATAATATTGGCAATCAGAAAGGTGGCCGAGATGATCAACACTGTGCCGACAATTGCATTCAGATCCTTTTGTAAAATCACTCCAACGCCATAACGCGACAGGCCCGGCCACGCGAAAATGACCTCAACAAGAAAGGCGTTGCCCAACAGCGCTGCAAAATCGAGCCCGATGATTGTAAGCGATGGGATCAAGGATGGTTTGAATGCGAAACGGTTTGCGATGCGCGCCTCAGAGAACCCATAGGCTTGGGCCATTTCAATGGCTGGCTGTTCATAAGTGGTAATCATATTCGCCCGTGTTAGCCGGGCTGCCTGACCAATACCGGATAGAGACAAGGCGAATGCAGGCAGGATTAAATGATGGATGGCAGATAGAAAGCCATCAAAACGCCCCGCCGCCAAGGTGTCGATCAACAGAAACCCCGTCACATGAGGGATGGTCATCGCATCACTGATCCGTCCCGTAATTGGAAAAAGTGGTGTAAAATACGCAAAGACCAATACCAACCCAACGGCCCAAACAAAGGCAGGGGCAGACACCGTCAGCAGGGTGATGACCCGGATCAAACTATCAGGCCACTGCCCACGATAACGCGCCGATAATGCGCCCAAAGGCAGGCCAAACGCGACCATCATAACTCCGGCGAATAGCACAAGTTCCAATGTCGCAGGCAGGTATTCGGCCAGATCTGTTATCACCGGGCGGTTAGAATACAGCGAAATTCCAAGGTCGCCACGCGCTAGGTCCCGCATAAACAATCCATATTGCACAATGATCGGCTCGTTAAGGTTGAGCGTTTCGCGCATTTGGGTGACTTGTTCTTCTGTCGCGCGCGGCCCCAAAGCAATACGCGCGGGGTCACCGGGGATGATCCGGGCGATGAAAAAGATCAACATTGAGACGCCGATCAAGACGATCATGGACGACAAAAGTCGCCCTAGGAATCTATTCAATATGGACACGTCGTACCCTTTGGGTTTTCAGGACCACGGCTTTTGCCGTGGCCCACTATTTGATTATTCAGTGACCGAGATGTCGGCAAAGCGCATATTGAAACCTGAAACCGGATAGGTTCGGCTTGGGTCTGCAAGATTGTGATAGGTCACGCCTTCACGCACAGCAAAGGGGCTGAGCAGCTCATATGCAAAGATATCAGGAACTTCTGAGGCAAGGATGTCATTGGCTTGGCCATATATATCTTCACGCGCAGCTGCATCGGTTTCAACACGCCCTTGGTCCAGCAGTGCATCCAATGCTTCATTTTTGAAGTAGGACGAAGAAATCCAAGTTGGCGGTTGCGATGAATGATACATTGCATACAGCAAGGAATCCGTGTCCGGCGACGCCGCTGAAATGGCAATTTCGACCACATGCGGCGCGGTTGCCGGTGCAGTGACTTGCTCCGTCAACAAGGCCCACGGGGTGCGCGAGATTTCAACAGAGAAGCCCAACTGGCTGTAGATCGCCTGCATCATCAAAGCCCCGCGTTCGCGCGCAGGTGTTTCCGCAATGAAAGCGACGTCCAAAGGATATTCAGAAGGATCATAGGCACATTTCGCCAATTCTTCCTGCGCCAGCGCCATATCCTGTGCGAAAACAGCCTTGGTCGCGTCGTAGCCGACCATACCAGCCGGTATTGCACCAGACATTGGTTTGCCTGTTGATGTTTCATCATTAATTTGGGTCAGCTGCCCCATTGTGGCGTAATCAAACGCGTAGGCAAGCGCACGCCGGCAATGCACGTCGTCCAATGGTGCGCGCTGCGTGTTCAGCTTGAAATATTCACCGGTCAAACCTGCCTCTGTTAAGAGGGTGGCACCATCTTTTGCCAAACCTGCATAGACCTCTGGGGGCAACCATTGGCTGGTGATATCGTGCTCACCTCGGCTCATCAAGGCGCGCACTGTTGAAGGCTCCAAACCATAGCTGAAGCGCACGGTTTCAGGATAACTCGCGGCGGGCTCTACAAAGTAATCGCCTTCATAGGTCAAGACGGTCTCTGTTTGAGGATCATGGCTGGCAACTATGTATTGTCCTGAACCGGCGCTGTTTTGCGACATCCAAGTTGACGCCCAATCGCCATCCACCTCGTTGGCCTTGACAGTTGCCATGTCGACAATCGGCATGCGGATCAAGGTTGACAGGAATGGTGCAAATGGAGAGCTAAGATTGAATACGACAGTGTATTCCCCACTGGCTTCAACGCTGTCGATAACACCAGCGAATAGGCTGCTATTGCCTTGGCCCATCGCCATCATGCGTTCAAAGGAATAAACAACATCAGCAGCGGTCAGAGGGTTGCCGGAATTGAAAGTCACGTCTTGGCGCAGGTTGAACGTGTAGGTGGCACCATCGATTGTCCAATCCGTGGCCAGATGCGGCTGCACACCAGATCCGCCCTGCTTTGGATAAACCAGCGTGTCATAAAGATTGATGGCCAAAACGGTGTCCGCATAGTCAGTCGCCTTGGCGGGGTCAATTTCTCCTACAGCAACTTCGTCGGCGCGCAGGACACGTTCAGCATGCGCCGACATGGCCGACAGTGAAACGGCCAGAATAGTCGTGCCAGCAAGCAATCTAGCATTGGAAGTCATAAGGGGTCCCCCTGTTTCAATTCTCTGCCGCAACCCGAATCTCTGACAAGTGATTGTCATTCAGTCATCGGCAACCAAAATTATTTAGCTATACTGTAATTTTCTTGACATTCAGCGGGTAATGTCAACATAATTTTATTGATAGTAAAAAAGAGTCTGAGATTTTGTCTGAAATTGATGCTGAACTGGGCACTAAGCTACGCCAACGCCGCAAGGACCTTGGCATGACACTTGAGGCCGTGGCAAAAAGTGCGGGTGTAACAACCGGCTTTATTAGTCAGGTCGAACGCAACATCACGTCCCCTTCGTTGTCATCCTTGACATCGATTGCCGGAGCGCTTGGTGCGCATATTACCGAGTTCTTTGAGTTGCCTCCAAAACCGTCTGAGACAAGTCGCGCAGAGATGCGTGAAATCTATGCCTCACCCGGGGGCGGCTTTGATTTTGAACGGTTGTCCACGTCATTTCCAGGCAGTCGTTTGACTGCTGTCATGGTGCATTATCCTCCAGCCTATGAACTTGGCGAAATGGTGCACGAAGGTGAAGAGTTCTATTTCATTATGAAGGGCGCATTGACCCTAATTGTTGACGGTGTGCGCACGGTGTTGAGCGTTGGTGACTCAATGCATTTCGACTCTGGGCGCAGACACGAGGTTCTTAACGAAACGAATAAAACCGTGAGTGTCCTGGTGGTCAACACCATGGAGCTTTTCGGTGAAGATAAAGATGGAGTTTCCAATGGTTGATTTGGTCAAATTCACAGACGCGCTAGCACAGTCAGAGGCGACCCAACCCGTCTTTCAGGCGTTGCGCGATCTAGCATGCGATGTGTTGGATCTAAGGCTGTTTACAGTGATGACTTTTAACCTAGAGCGCAAAGTCTCACAGCGGATTTATACGGATAACCCAGATGCCTACCCCGTGGGTGGTGAAAAGCAAGTAATGGATACGGCGTGCACACGTTCTCTGTTGGTTGAGAAAAAAGCTTTCGTGGGAAACACCATTGAGGATCTAGCAACAGTTTTCCCAGACTGGGAAAAGATCCAGTCCCTCGGTCTTGAAAGTTGCCTCAACCTTCCGATTGTTGTGGATGGAAAAACACTGGGTAGCTTGAATGGCCTCAGCATCGCGGGTCACTTCACGCCTGAGCGGATTGCGGCTGCAGAGCAGCTAAGACTTCCTGGCGCGGCCACTTTTCTATTAGCACGCCAAAGCACAGGATTAAATTCATGACCAAAACGACCTGCCGCGTGGCCACCGATGTGGGTGGCACATTTACCGATCTTGTTGCTTTCGAAACCGCGCCAGATGGCAGTTTAAAAGTCACAACCGCCAAATCTGATACCACACCGCCCAATTTTGAAAACGGTGTCTTGAACGTGTTGCACAAGGGTGGAGTTGACCCATCAACGGTCGACTTTATGGCGCATGGCACGACAGTTGTGATCAATGCCTTGACCGAACGCAAAGGCGTTTCAGTTGGGTTGATCACAACAGAAGGGTTTCGGGACACGCTGGAAATCGCCCGCGGCAACCGCCCCGATTTTTTCAACCTGCACTATGAAAAACCCGAGCCGTTCGTACCGCGCCATTTGCGGGCCGAAGTGCCGGGCCGAATGACCTATCAGGGCGATGAACGCGCTCCTTTAGACGCAAGCGCGTTGCCTGAAATTCTTGACGATTTCCGCAAAGAAGGGGTTGAAGCGATCGCCGTATGCTTGCTGCACGGCTACGCCAATCCGGCACATGAGAAAGCGGTTTTGGCTGAAATCCAAAAGCTCTGGCCTGAGGTTTCAGTTGTTGCATCCCATCAAATTACACGGGAATGGCGGGAATATGAGCGCTCAAATACTGCCGTTCTGTCCGCTTATGTGCAACCGGTGGCGGCACGGTACCTTGGACGCTTAGATGCGGGGCTAAAGTCGCGTGGATTGCCAAAATCACCCTATATCATGCAGTCGAATTGCGGTGTGGATTCGTTGCAGGCGACGTCTGCTATTCCAATCACGATGGTGGAAAGTGGTCCGGCATCTGGATTCTGGGGTGCGGCTGAATTGGGCAAACTGATTGATGAACCCAATATCTTGGCCCTTGATATCGGTGGGACAACCGCCAAATGTTCGCTCATCGAGGGGGGCGAGGTCAAAATCATGACCGACTATTGGATCGAGCGCAGCCGCAAGTCTGCCGGTTATCCGATCATGGTACCCGTAGTCGATCTGGTCGAGATTGGAAATGGTGGTGGCTCCATCGCACGGGTCGATGATTTCGGCAAACTGCATGTGGGTCCACAATCTGCAGGTGCGCTACCCGGACCCGCCGCATATGGTAAAGGCGGGACAGAGGCAACGACCACCGATGCAAATCTATGGTTGGGACGTATCAATCGCGATTACTTCTGCGGTGGTGCAATTGAAGCTGACATGTCGTCAACAGAAACGGCTCTGACCAATTTGGCGTCGAAACTGAATGTAACGGTGGACGATGCAGCCCGCGGTATTGTCCGTATTGCCAATGACAACATGGTCAACGCATTGAAGCTAGTCAGCTTGAACCGAGGTCACGACACCCGCGATTTCACGCTTTTAGCCTTTGGTGGTGGCGGCTCCATGCATGCCGTAGCACTGGCGCAAGAGTTACAGGTTAAAAAGGTTGTCGTTCCGGCGGCAGCTTCGGTTTTCTCGGCCTGGGGCATGATGATGTCCGATCTGCGGCGCGATTATTTCGCAACGCAATTGATGGACCTCGACGCAGGTGCTGGCGCACGCATTGAAGCGGTATTTGCTGAAACGGAAGCAGAGGCCCGTGCGACTTTTGAAGCAGAGGGTGTTCCCTCTGACAAGATTAGTTTCTTGCGTTATGGAAAATTTCGCTACCAAAACCAAGAGCATACGACCGAGGTTCCACTGGACGGAACAATCACCGATGTCATTCTTGATAAGGTCGCAGAAGATTTCCACGCCCTTTACGAAAAGGAATACACCTATCGCCTGAATGCGCCGGTTGAAATGGTGGGCATCCATCTTGTTGCCCGCGCCGAGGTCGGCAAGTTGACGATGGCCCCGGCCGAGACCGGGCCAGCTGACGCATCAGGCGCGATCAAGGCAACACGGCAAGTGGATTATGCCCTAGAAGGCATTCATGAAGCGACGATTTATGATGGTGATGCTCTAAAACCGGGCATGGCTTTCAAAGGTCCAGCGATCATTGAAGACAGTGGTTCAACCGTGGTGGTCCACCCGAAAAACCACGTCTCCATAGACGCCTATTCCAACATCCACATTATGCTGAAAGGATAAGGCATGACCCATGATCCAATCACTTTAGAGATCATTCAAAACTCTTTGAGCGCTGCCGCAGATGAAATGTTTGCGGCAATGGGCAAAACAGCGATGTCTTCGATCATTTATGAAGTGTTGGACATGGGATCCGGCATTACAGATGCTGACGGGCGCATCGCCTCTTCCGGCGCAGGCATACCCGCCTTTATCGGAGTGCTGGATAAATCCGTTCAGTTCATTCTGCAAAAGCATGATGACATCCGCCCCGGGGATGTCTTTATCACCAATGACCCGTGGCATGGTGGTGTTACGCATCTGAATGACATCGTTCTTGCGATGCCAGTATTTTCAGACGGTACATTGATCGCATGGACCGCAATCATTGCCCATAATTCGGATATTGGTGGGATGGCACCGGGATCTCTTTCGGGGGATGCAACCGAGATTTTTCAAGAGGGGCTGCGCCTACCGGCTGTCAAAATCATCAATCAAGGTGTGACGGATGACGCCGTAATGGATGTCATTTCCTGCAATAGCCGAATGCCAGATTTCCTATATGGTGACATATGGGCCGCGATCGCAGGCGTGCGTGTTGGTGCCCGGCGGCTTGAAGGGATTGCCGAAAAATACGGAACCGAAACGTTCCAAGAAGCCATGAGCCGTTTTATGGAGTTTGGCGAAAAATCGGCATGTGCAGAGCTGGCCAAACTGCCCAAGGGTACGTTTGAGTTGGATGAAGAACAGGATGATGGCCAGATTTTCAACGTGAAAGTCACGATCAGCGAGAATGAATTCATCGTTGATTTCCGTGACAATCCTGATCAAACCGCTGGACCGGGCAATGCGACCCGTGACGGGACAGTAATCTGCGCACAGATGTTGTTTAAGGCTCTGACAGGTCCCGACACACCGGCGAATGACGGTAGCTTTCGTCCGCTAAAAGTGCTCACGCGCGAAGGCTCGATATTTCATGCCAAGGAACCAGCTGCCGTAGGTTTCTATTACGAGACCGAAATCCGCTCAAACGATCTAATATGGCGATGTCTTGCCCCGCATATTCCTGAACTTTTGCCAGCTGGTCATTTTAGTTCCATCTGCGGCACGTTCATTGGCGGCATCCATCCTGATACAGGCCGCCAATACACGATCATCGAACCACAAATCGGTGGCTGGGGTGCTGGTCACAACCACGATGGCGTGTCGTGCAATTTCTGCAACTTCCACGGCGAGACTTACAATACACCAGCCGAGATTTCAGAGGCGCGCAATGGTCTCTATGTCGACAAAATGGCGCTAAATGACGCTCCCGGTGGTGAAGGGGAATTTACCGGCGGGCGTGGCCTGATCCTTGAATACAGAATTCGTGCGGAACAAGGTTTCCTCACCATGGGTTATACCCGGTTCAAAGAAAAACCATGGGCGCTTCATGGTGGTGTCGAAGGCTCTGGCAATTATGTCGAGGTGATTAAACCCGAGGGAACAACCAAGTACAGTTTTGTATCTGGCCTAGATGTGACCACGGATGATGTCATTCGCGTTGTCAGCTCCTGTGGCGCCGGTTTTGGTGATCCCAAGAAACGCGACAAAGCAGCGGTCGCAGCGGATATCAAAGCCGAGCTCATCACACCCGAGCGCGCCGCAGAAATTTATGACTGATTTGGTGCGCTGAAAATGGAATTGCAAGGCGCGAAATAGACTGCGCCTATGGCGAGCGACCTGATCCGTCGAACCGACACAGATAAAAAGAGATTGAACATATGGACAAAATTTCTGCATTACGCACAAAAATGGCAGAAGAGAGTGTAGATCTCGTGGCCCTTGGACCAGGTGCGCATCTTAAATGGTTGACGGGCATGCATCCTCATGCCGATGAACGCCCCTTTATTTTTTGCATTACTGCAGAGCAGGCTGCAATCCTAATGCCATCCTTGGAATCTGAAAGCGCGCGGCGTCAAACGGATCTTCCATTCTTTGAATGGTCAGATGCCGAAGGTCCAATGGGCGCATTAGAGCAGCTGTTGGAGGCCACACATGCCAGCGCTGCGCGTTCCATCGTTTTGGATGAAACCATGCGTGCAGATCATGCAGCCCTTGTGCAAGATCGATTGATGAACGCCAAACGTCAGTTTTGCGAAACGACGGTCAGTGCACTACGGGCGCGCAAAAGTGTTGAGGAATACAACATACTCAAAGCGAATGCAGCAGTGGCAGATGCTGCGATGCAGGCTGCATGGGATGCTATGCGTCCCGGTATGACAGAATTGGAAGTCGCAGCAATTGCACGGGCAAAATTTGCAGATCTAGGCGCAAAGCCGCTCTTTAGTATCATCGGCGCAGGCAGCAATGGCGCGATGCCACACCATCAAACAGGTGAAACGGTACTGGAAGAGGGCCAAGCGGTCGTTATGGATATCGGCGGCGGCAAGGACGGGTTTAGTTCGGATATGACACGTATGGCTGTCATGGGGCATGCCCCCGAAGGCTATGCAGAGGTGCATGCTGTGGTCGAATCTGCGGTTCAAGCTGCCATGGAAGCGGCACGCCCCGGTGTTCGCGCGCATGTTATTGATGACGCAGCTCGTAAAGTGATCACGGATGCGGGGTATGGCGAATACTTTATGCACCGCACGGGCCATGGCATGGGCGTTGAAGTCCACGAACCGCCCTTTATCTCAGCCTCGTCACAATCAGTATTGGACGAAGGAATGGTCTTTTCAATCGAGCCAGGAATTTATCTGCCGGGCCGTTTCGGGATCCGCCTTGAAGACATCGTCATCATGCGCGCCGACGGGCCAGAGATCTTGTCAGGTCTTTCGCGAGACCTAAAAGTCATATCTTGAGATTAATGGGAATGAGTGCTCCCATAAGCTGATGCTGTCAGACCAGTTCGAACTGGTCTCAGTTTGCTGCGGGAAGCGTAAACCTATGCGGAACAAAGTTGCCGCCATTCAGCATGCGCAGCCATGTTCGTTGATGAACCGGAACCTCAAGACTTTAGGACCGCAAAGAACTGGGTGGTTTTCGTCAGGGAATTGATCCCCCGGCACGGTATGGATAACGGGGGTCGTATCGGTTCCCTCTGGATTCAGGTAGCCTTTGGCGTCAAAACCCTGACGAGGGCCCTTATCAGAGTAGCTTCAAATCCCGACCAATGTGCCGATACTCTGGCAACACGTCTTGCCTGCGGTAAATCTTGCTGAGCCCAGGCTTGTCGATGAACGGCCGCATGCCTTGTTTGTTCAACTTAGCAAATTGTGGTCCACCAATTGCCCCTTCTGAGTTAGCAAGAACCCCTCGGGACACATAACTTCGATTGAATTTCTCGATGGAGTATTTACAAATGAATGCCGTCTGTCTTCGCGTTGCCGGATGTGCAGCTTTGAACGCTTCCAGATACCCATGCTCCAGCAGATAATTTAAGGTAGCGTTAGTAACACGTAGCATCCGAAACGTAGGAATGCGTTTCATTCCATTGGGCATCTCAGGTCGCGGCAACGCGTCTCTTGCGGCATCCAAGTCAATCACAAAGTGATCCAGTCTTGCTCTACCGTCGAAGAGACCAACAGGGAACAGATTGCCGATCACCATAGCTCTGATCAGCTCAACAAGATCGCAGTTCAATATAACGGGCGCTCTTGGCAAGATTGCTTGCTGACTGTTCAAGTTTTGGATTGCAGGGGCCTGTTTAATCAAATCTGTCAACCACATCTTCAAATCTGATTTCTGAAAAGCTCTGCGCTTGGATCTTCGCTGAACTTGGGATGCCGGTATCAACTTCGCCTTTGCGAGCAGTCGAAACGTTTCGACAGTGATACCCGTGATCTCGGCAGCTTCCATCTCGTAGATGAGATCGTCAAATTCCTTCGCATAGTTTTCGAAATCGTCGACTCTCAACGGCTTGATCAATCGTGGAAGCGTCGCCTGGGTCGGGATGGCAAAGCCGTCCTTGATGAGGCGCTGATGAAACATTTTAGCGCGGCTACCAATTTCTCGTTGAGCCGAGATCACCGAGTGCACACGGCGTGTTTCCAAAACCTGCCCCAACACATTCGTTCCAGGCGCATAGGGGAAACGCTCAATCAGATAATCCCAAAAGACGTCACGGATCGGAGTCAAATTGAAACTGCGTTGCCACTTCGATGCAAAAATTGTTTGAAACGCCCCAAAATGAGGGATCTTACAATAGTCCAATTCAAACTCGGCCACGACCTTGTCCCAGCATTCGCGCATACACACATGGGACCAAAAGCCCCCCGCTCACACCCCTAAGAAGAATCAAAAAACGCGCCAGTTCGAATGAACTACGCGTTTTTGAGTGTCGAGCTTGTTGGAAAACAACCTCTCACATTGTAGGTCTGACAACAGTATTCTGGTCCAACTGTGACGGTTGGGTCAGGTTCGTGTGACGTTCTACAAGGGTTGTGGGGCGACACATAGTTTTACCTTTTGCGAGACGACGAAGGTCTGATTTTGAAGAGAATTTTGAAACGGCAACGCACTAGCTTTGCCTTTTGCGACTCAAACGTTTTCCTTTCGCCCAAAGGCGATAGATCTCGACGACTATAGATCAGGCAGCCAATCAGTCGCCATCAGACCTGCAGATTACATCAAGACCGTGCAAAACCTCTGCTACTTCGTCCCTAGCCAAAATGAACCGTCGAGCTAACCGTTCCTCGTGACGACCCGCCAAAACTAGCACAACGTCAAAGACGGTGTCTGAATGCCGCATCAACTCAATCAGGTTTTCACCGGTTGGACCGTAGGTTTCCGATATCCAGTTTTTAGCTGTCCGTTCGCTTGCTCCCGTCCACCGAGCGGTTTCTTTTGCTGCACGACCAGCGCCACCCAATTCTTGAGACAGCGCTGAACTGATCGCCTGTCGGTATTCTGAAGCAGAAGCCAGTCCCTCGCATTCTCGATGAAACAAGCTGCCCTTTTTATGAAACATGCTTCCAACCCTTTCCCGTTAAGATTGGGCAAGGAACCGCAGAGTTCTCGTACAAGTTTGCGAATTTGAATATTGGGGGGCCGCAACCTTGAATTGGCTGGAAGACAACAATGAACAAGGCAGCCGCCGAAAGGCTGCACAATATGTCCGCATGTCGACGGAGCATCAGCGTTACTCGACCGAAAACCAGTCGGATGCCATTCTGCGTTATGCCGATGAACGCGGCTACCAGATCGTTGAGACATATTCCGATGCAGGAAAGAGTGGATTACGTATTGAAGGGCGCGATGGCCTTACGCAGCTGCTAAATGACATCCAAGCCGGGAAAACAGAATTCGATACTGTTCTAGTCTACGATATCAGCCGCTGGGGTCGGTTTCAGGATGCCGATGAGAGCGCCTATTACGAGTATATCTGCAAACGCGCTGGCATCGCAGTCGAGTATTGCGCCGAGCAGTTTGAGAATGACGGCAGTCCAGTTTCCACGATCGTTAAAGGCGTCAAACGTGCGATGGCGGGTGAGTACAGCCGTGAGCTGTCGCAAAAGGTCTTTGCTGGACAGTCTCGGTTGATTGAAATGGGTTACCGACAAGGCGGGCCGCCCGGGTACGGTCTACGGCGGATGCTGATCGATGAAGCAGGCAACCCAAAAGGTATTCTAACGCGAGGCGAGCATAAGAGTATTCAGACTGACCGCATCACGCTCGTTCCAGGACCTGAAGACGAAATCGCAGTTGTGAACCAGATTTTCCGTTGCTTTGTCGATGACAATCAGTCCGAGGCTATGATCGCGATCGGCCTTAACGCCAAGGGTATCAAAACAGATTTGGATCGGGACTGGACACCGTCCGTGGTCCGCCAGCTACTCTCAAACGAAAAGTACATCGGCAACAACATCTGGAACCGCCACTCATTTAAATTGAAAAAACGCCATGTGCGAAATAATCCCGATAACTGGATTAGATCGGAGGGCGCTTTTGAAGCGATTGTCAACGCTGGATTATTTGCCACCGCTAAAGCCATCTTTGCTGCTAAAGCACACCGATATTCTGACGAAGAAATGTTGGATGGCTTGCGGGACGCGCTGGAGACACATGGCTTTCTGTCTGGCATTGTCATCAACGAAGCCAGCGCATTGCCGTCCAGTGGCGCATATCAAAGCAGGTTTGGTAGCTTGCTCAGAGCGTACAAGTTGGTCGGGTTCACCCCTGACAGGGATTACCGGTACATTGAAATCAACAAGCGTCTGCGTAGGATCCATGCCGAGGCTATCCATGAGACGGTTTGTGGGATCGAACAGGTCGGCGGGCTGGTCAAACAGGATACCAAGACGGACCTTCTGACCATTAATCAGGAGTTTTCTGCGTCCGTCGTCATTGCGAGGTGTCTGCAGACCAGTGCTGGTGCGTATCGATGGAACATCAAGTTAGATACCGGGCTTCAGCCCGATATCACAGTAGTTGTACGCATGGACCAGGCAAACGAAACCCCGCTAGATTATTACTTGCTGCCAACTGCCGATATGACACTTCCCAAACTGCGCCTATCGGAAAGCAATGGCTTGTCGCTCGACGCTTACCGATTTGATGATCTTACCCATTTCTTTGCCATCTGTGAGCGCACTTCGATCTTGGAGGTCGCATGATGTCTAACGCCCCGCAAGAACACACCGAGCTTATTGCCGTCGATACTATCACCGTGGTCAACCCGCGTATCCGCAATCAAAAGGTCTTTGATGGAATCGTCGCGAATATCGCTGAACTTGGCCTGAAACGCCCAATCACTGTTGCCGCCCGCACGGATGATGAGAGCGGTGACCTGACATATGAATTGGTGTGTGGCCAAGGTCGATTGGAAGCCTTCAAGGCCTTAAAGCAAGAAAAAATACCGGCAGTTGTCATCACCGCCAGCTCTGAGGATTGTCTTGTGATGAGCTTGGTCGAAAACCTCGCGCGCAGGCAGCACCACTCGCTTGATCTACTGAGGGATATCAAGCGCCTCAAAGACTGTGGATACTCTGAGCGTGAGATCGCCGCGAAGACCCAGCTATCGGCCAAATACGTGCACGGTGTCATTCGATTGTTGGAAAGTCATGAACACCGGCTTTTGCGCGCCGTTGAAAGCGGGAAAATTCCGGTCAGCGTCGCCGTTGATATCGCCGAGGCCGATGATGTTGGCGTACAGACGGTGCTACGTCAGGCTTATGAAAGCAAGGTTTTGCGCGGTGGTCGGTTGATGGCGGCGAAACGTTTGGTTGAAGCGCGCCAGCAGTTTGGCAAAGGCCGTGGCACCTCGGACAAACGGTCACGGAAAAACCTTTCCGTCGAAACGTTGCTTCGAACCTATCAAAACGATGTGGAAAAGAAGAAAATCCTGCTGCGTAAGGCTGGGGCGACACGAAGCGAAATCATGTTTTTGACCCAATCCTTGAAGACGTTGTTTTCAGACGAGAACTTTGTGACGTTGTTGCGTGCCGAAGGCCTGTCCAACATTCCCAAAACACTCGCAGATCGATTGACCCGCATTGATGGAGCTACGACATGACAATTGGGAATGAAGACCAGATTGTTGTCGCAGCATTCGAGTGCGACTTACGACGTATCGCTTTTGATCAGATCGCACCTCTTTACGTCGTAAGCCCACAAACGAAAGAGACGGTCAAATTCAAACGCATCGCCTCCTCCATTGCGGAGATTGGCCTCGTTGAGCCGATCGTTGTGACCCGTGATCGACAAGATCCGACGCAATACACGTTGCTTGACGGGCATCTGCGCTTGGAAGTCCTTAAGGATCAAGGTGCCACCGATACGCCCTGCATTATTTCCACCGACGATGAAGCCTTCACCTATAACAAGAGGATCAGCAGGCTTGCGACAATCCAAGAACATAAGATGATTTTGCGCGCACTGACCCTCGGTGCGTCGGAAGAACGTATAGCAAAAGCACTGAATGTGAACATCAAGACGCTGCAAGAAAAGCGACGTTTGCTTGATGGCATTTGTCCTGAAGCAGCCGAAATGCTGAAAGATAAGCAAGTTGCTTTGACCGGATTTCGTATTCTCAAGAAAATGAAGCCAATACGCCAAATTGAAGCGGTGCAGCTGATGGTGACGATGAACAAATACACCGTCAACTATGCCCAATCTCTCTTGGCCGGGACGTCCGAAAGCCAGTTGGTCTCTGGAGCGACACCGAAGAAGATCAAGGGCATTTCTCGTGAACAGCTTGATCTTATGGAACGTGAAACGGCCAATCTCGAACGCGAGGTTCGTTTGGTAGAAGACAGTTACGGAGAAGACCATCTCGATCTTGTTTTGGCGCGCGGCTACGTCACCCGGTTGGTGAGCAATGAACGGATCAGCAAATACCTCGCCCAGCATCATGAGGAGTTTCTACCTGAGTTTGAGAAAATCACCGAACGAGAGGCATTCGCGTCCTAGACTTATCAACCGAAGAGCCTGTTTGGGGACCCGGACCCACTAAGCGCGGGGACCGCAGGAGACGCCGCACTGTGGGGCGGATCAAGTGCGGCGATGGGAATGGCGGCGATCCCGCTTAGGCCCATCATGCCAGACCATATGTTTGGCAAAACACTGGATGGCGCGGTCTGCGCGCACCTCCCAGACGAGGGGTGCGCGCAGACAATCTTTAGGTGAAATCCTGCGGCGCAACAAAACGCGAACGTCGCCCAACGGGTGTTATGTAAAGCGCCTTAAGGTTGAACTGCACTTCTAGATATAGACCGTCTGGCGGTCCACAACGGATCCTTCTAAGTCGGCCACTGCTTTTAACCGAACCAGAACCTCCTCAGGCTCCAAGCTTTCCGAAACCATTTTTTCGAGTGCTAACGTAGTACCGCTATGGGACTCAACGCTTGCGGCATTATTGCGCGCGGCAGTGATACCCTCAAAATCTAACGTATGTCCCGCGCGCCGCGCGAGCTGCTCCATAAACACCCGTTGAGTGCGTCCATTTCCCTCACGAAATGGATGCGCATAGTTGAGATCAGATAAAATCTCGGTCGCCGCTTTCGCAAAGATCTCAAGATGCGTTGACCTTGCTTCTGGTGCATTTGCGAGCCGCTGAATATGCGCCAACCCATTGTCCAGATGAGACGCTGGTAAGAAGGTGCTACCTCCCTTGGACAAAAGGGTCGCGAAATCGGGGGCATTAAAAGTCTCACCTTCCAAAACGATGACATCCGAGCGCATTGTCCCCGCCCATTCAAACAAGTCTTGAAACAGATGCCGGTGAATTGCGCGCAGATGTGCCGCATCGAAATCACCGGTGATTTCATCAACCGTCTCTGTACGACTGGAAACAAGTTCACGTTCTGCAATCCGTAGAATGTCCGGATTATTGTTGATCCCGAGACGATTTTTCATCGTCCTCTGATCGGCTTGAAAAAAAGGATCAACCAAGGTCGCGCACCCTATCTAAGACCATTCTCATGCGTCGCTCTTGCAGCTCCTGCCGATCGATCTTTCCCGTAATCCAAAGCTCAGACAGGGCGTTGTATTCAGGCGTTTGTCGCCCAAGCCCTTCCATCTCCGCGCTCCAATTCGCGCCAGATACGATCTTTCTACGTCGCGCTTCTTCGTCCGGTGTGATGGTTGTAGGTGACAAATTTTTGCCCACTGCGCTCTCTAGTTCCAGCTAATATAGCATACCAAATTTGCGATCATAACTCAATTATATCAGACAAATCGCAGCCGATTACGCGACCAACCGGCACTGTAGTTTCACCTCCCCCAAAGACTGCCGTTAGACTGCTTTGTCCCAAACGTTTCCCAAAAGATGGTTAGGCAATCCGACACAACCCGCAGAGATCGCCAAGTTCAGAATGATGCTTAGTTCAGATTACGCGGACGTTGCCTGTTTCATTTCAGGTGCAACCAATCCCACTTTCTTCAACCGGTGATCCAAGCCACGGCGGCTGTAGTACCAACTTATCCCCCCTGGCGTCTCGAACGGACAGATACCCTTTGCTTCAAGATGACATCCAAGAGGGCCCGATGCACGCCTATAGCGATGCGCCAATTGGCCTAGGGTCTCATACTCACGCTGGAATTCTTTGATGCTATCTTTCGTCACCGCATCCAAGAACTGGCGAGACTTTGGGTTTCTTACCCTAAGCGACTTAAGTAGACCTTCATCAATAAAATAATTTACGGTTTGATATGTTACGCGCAGCGTTGAGGCTGCCTCGCCCTTCGTAACGCCGTCCATCTCCAGTGGCGGTAGGCAAGCGCGCACTTCCCGTGGGTTTACTCGAAAACCGGCGATACCACGGACCGTTGTATCCCGAGAAACCTTGGTCAGTTCGCCATTCAGTACCAAGCCAACAATGTCTGATGCAGGACAACGGATGCGCCTTGCCGCGTCAATGATCGACACTAATTCATCGGTCTCTTTCACCTTTGAATTCACCGCAGCCGTCAGCCCCTCCATTAGGCTCTCGAGCGCACGTTTTTCATACTTAGGGACTTGGTCTAACGCATCAATCACCGGTTCAACGATTTCAGATTTACGCAACAGCATCAAAAATTCTGCGCTCACATTTAAGACATTAGTCGCTTCTGCCACGGTCAAACGATTAGAAATTTGCTCAGACAGCCGTGTAATATCTTGGGCACTCAAGCCATCACGCAGTCTAATTTCTGGCTCACCGTCTTTTTTCTGAGCAACGCCTTCCGCAATAAGAATACGGTTCATTCGTTCTCTCTAAATACCCAATGACTTCCAGGCCCCATGGATTGAATACCTGGATGTCGTTGGACATGTCTTCCCCAACACAACGTCCTTCTCACTGCAGGGATACGTTCGGAAAATGTATTCTCGAACAAGTGTCCTGAGCGGATCAGCCTCGCCACCAGCAGGAGACAGTCGAAGCCACTCAAACAAAGCACCTAGATCAGATCTATGGCGGACGGTACGCAATCCATTCGGACTGACCAGCGTATCAAGGGCCGCATAGAGCCCTGCCTCGCCTTGCTTCAACGCGTCAAATCCAATTTGGCCACCTGCTGAAAGTTCATCTTCTGATGCACTCGTGATTTTTCGGTCAGGTCCAAACTCAAGAACAAACCCCAGCAGTTCACAAAGCCGCGCCGCTATGTGCAACGGCATGTCATCCAAAAACTGGTTCTGCTTTCTTCCGTCCAATCGCCGTTGAATATAGGCCTCCAAGGAGGTGAACTGACGATATCGCTCGCGATGCGCTTCTTTTTGAATCGTTGTCTAATGCCGCTCGATGACCTTGCAAAAATCATAATTTCGGATTGTGTACTTTTCGGGTTCTACATTCATCAAAGGCGTCTCATGTATGGCGCAAGACCGCATCGATAAGAAATGCCACAGATGCCTCCGGTACGCCCCGTAGCGCCCTCGCAGCTTTCGGCCCTCAACAAGGCACTTGGGACAAACACGTACACGCGTCCTTACCAACGACTTTTTTGTTACGTATTCTCCCGCAGTGAGAAAGGACTGTCGATCAACCGTGCGTATGGCCCAATGCTTCATATCCTCAGCATTTGCGCCACCGATTGCAGCCATTTTATCAAACAAGATGTCATCGCCTCGCACAAAGTCCTGCCACCGAAATCCGTGATCTAGGCAAAAGTCATTTGGCGAAGCCAAACCGCAATACCGCGTGAGGCGGGAAACATAGGACGTCGCTGTTTCGTACGTGAGGATTGGGAAGGATAGAGAATGCTTGATACTCATCGTACACCCTCCCCATTTCCGAAATTCATTGTCCCCATGACAGCACGTGCATCGATGGCTTGGTAGTCAGAGACGACAAAGGGGTTGAGCCCGCGCACACAGCCAGATTTGCTCTGAAAAGCATCAATGAAGTGGTGACAACGCAGTACGTTCGTCCCTTCCAAAACGGCGTTCTCAATTCCGCTCAAAATCATTGAAACCGTCAGACCAAATTCATTGGCTCCCGCATGGAGTAGGCGAGGCAAAAAATCCTGTAGGTCCAGTTCAGGGCATATAGAAAGGCCTGCCTTATTCGCATAAGATTTGAAGTATGCCCGCACTTCCCGTTCATGGGATGCCCAAGTCACGGCCTCAATGCTCACCATGTCTACCCGACGCTTGAGTTGGTCGTCTGAGTTGATCATTTCAATCATCTTGGGGGTGCCCGACAAGATAAGCCCGACTGGCCAGGCCTTACTATTCATGAGAGATTTCAGCGTATTTACGACGTCATTGCGCACATTCGCATTTTGGCTAGAGAAAAGATCTTGTGCCTCATCGAGGTGCACAAACAAGGTTTCTCGATTGTGCAGCAGGGTGCGCACCTGATCCCAAATTGCACCCGCCGGACTTCGACGCATTGAGTCATATCCCAACGCGCCCAAAATCGTAGAACCGACATCCTTGAGTGTGGCAGGCGATGGCACCAGAAGGCTTATAACTTCCGCCTTTTGACTGTCGGCTTGGGGTTGCAGAATATCTGGATGTTGCGTCAGTAGGCGTGTAGCAAGCGTTGATTTCCCGCTGCCTGATGCACCCACGATGGCAATTCCCCGTGCTTCCTCGATGAGGCCCAAGGACAGCGCAGCACGCCGCCGTTGCAGATGTCGGTCGAACTGATCGCACAGTTGTTCGTAAGCGGCATGCCGGATGAATTTTCCGCGGAGCTTGGCAAGCTGGATGTGAGTTTCGGAAACGCTATTCATCATCGAACTTCCATGTAAGAGACTCGTGATCGTCTTCGGCTGCGGGCTCTTGAGCATCAATTGCTTCTGGGATTGCAGCAGCTCCGTCACCCCCCTTGTCGACGAGAGGTATTACGTAACCCAAAAGGTCCTCGTCTGGAGGCAAGTCAAACTCCTCTGGATCATCTGGGGCGATAGACAACCCCACAAAGAGATCTTCTTCTCCACGGCGTAAACCCGCAGGTGTCACGGAACGCAAAGCAACACCAATTGTCGCCTCAGCCGTAGCATTCACCCTCGAAATTTTTTCCAAGGCCTCCACGACCGTACTTTCATGAAGAGCCGCTTCCTCCCGATATTTAAGCCGCAACTGGCGCGCTGCCGCCTCCCACTCATCGTAAGACACACCGTCAAAGCACATTTGCAATGCTGTTGCAGGGAACCACTCTTCTCCAATTCGAACCATAATCCAACCAATGTCATTCAGATCGACCCGCAGATCTACATGGGTTTCATGGCTGTGGAGGTGGAAGTGACGCAAGGCTGCACAGGTATAGTCGACACCAAACACACGGACGCCACGACCCGAGACTTTACGGTTTTGAGGTTTCCCAAAAGCGCGACGCCGGATTCGCTCAGGGACATCAGGCACAACGCCCTTTTCTTTGCCCAGTCGTTTCCAGCAATTGTTTGGTGTCTCACCTTCAAGACCAGCATGAGGCCGGTTGTGATATACATCCGCGACGTACAAAATCAGCATCTGCATCAATTGATCATCTGTAATCGCGGCCATCTCCTCAGAAGGATAATCACCTCTCTCCTTTGGGTTCGAAAATGTCCGGCCAGCAAGGCCAGGCATCAAATCTGTCCCAAAAGTTCCGAAGATCCGTTCCACTTGCGCCCGCAATTGTGGCAAACCACCTGTCGGCGTTTCTGGAGAGCCTCCAGCATCAAATACCGCCGCCCGAAACCTATTATCGACAAATGCCGCACCGAGATCGGTAGCGACGGTCTTGAGCCCGCCATATTGCCCCCAATCGGAATGGCATCCAGCAGCAGCAGCCAAACTTGATTTGTCCTGTGTCACATCAGCAAGTAATGCAATCGCATCTTCGGCGTTTGGTTCCACACAGAGCCGCATGCCGAGAACACAACGCGTAGCAGCATCAATGGCGAGATAAAGCCAACGCCTCCCTCTTGGCAGGGCTGCCAATTGTTCCGGCGATAGGTTGTCGAGGGCACCGCGTTCAGCAAGGATTGTGATCAAATCAACTTTCCATTCATCGATTTCAATGCGCTCCATCGGGTAGCTCACATCCAAGCCTGTTTCATACAGCATGAATTTCCGATTGGCTGCGTCGACACCATGGCGCTGTGCGTAAGTGGTATATGGATCAAGCTTCGCGATCTCTCTTTCGACCTTGCGCTTTGAGGGAACCTTTAGCGGCCGCATTCCAAGCTCGGCACGTCGAGCGTTCTCCGCTTCAAATTTACTCTTCGTATTTTCAGCGACACGCCGCTTGGATAATCGGCTGCGGGTTAAATAATCACCGATGCACTGCCCTAGGAACCGCAATTCTTCCAAGGTAAAGCGGTCTTTCCAGTTCCCAGATCGAAAGGTTCTAGGAACAAGTGCCAGCACAGAACATTCGGATTTTTCAAAGCGTCGCCCCCATTCCAGCAAAGTACGCGAACAAGGGGCTACACGGTTTACCCTCTTCTTTCCCGCACGTTTAGGCAGCCATCCATCTTGCTCAGATCGGGCCATGCTATTCACATGGCTTTCGATCTCTGGCAGCCAATTTTTTGCTGAATACTCGGTTTTTTGAGCCTTACCTGCCCTCCAAAGCGCCAGGAATGTTGTCACATATGCGTAGCGCCACATTGTTTCGGCGCGGGTTTCTTCAGGCAAATTACTAATTGTGTTTGTAATGCCTGTTTCACGAAGTTTCTGGCGTTCGGTCAGGAAATAATTAGGCTCCAGAAGAACATCTGCCCGCTTTAAGAGCTCTCGAAATTCCTTAAATGAAAAGAATATCGTCTCCTGTAACCTGCCGACCCGATCCAACGTATAGCCTTGCTCACATGCAACCGGGTTTTGGTACATCAGCGCGTCTACCGTTAGTCTATCAAAGGGCGACAATTGCATGGGAATACTCATTGGTCGCTCCCCCAAACACCGTCGTTTGCAAACTGATTATTGAGGTTTTGTCTGCTTTCAGCTGACCCTCATAGATTGCTAGGAACACCGTGCGAAATCCTTGCCCACCCGCATTCAATTTCTGGCTCAACTCCGCAATCGTGGTCGGAAAGGATGTCGTTTCTAGCACGTGCTTTAGCTGAACCGCGACATCGGCATCTCGGTGGCGCGCGAAGTCAAAGTAGCGCTCCGCATTGATGGCTTCGGCTCGCGGAAAACATTGATCCGTAATCAACCGCACACTGTCGGCAAAATTCTTGTTCACGGCCTGTCGAATAAAACACAGTTCATCAGCAAAGCCTTTGCTCTGGGCAATTTTTGCTGGCTTAACCGCGATCGCCTCCCTTCGCCCAGACGCCCTTTGGATCAAGAAGTCAAAGAAGTGATTTCGACGCTGTCCTTTAGCATCGTAGTAAGTGACAGATGGTGGCTGCTCCCACAGATCAATGACATCTCCACGTGCCAAAAGCACGTATAGAACATTGAGCTCTAGGCGGCTTTCAAACAGAACAATCCTCGATCTTTGCCAGCCAGGCAGTCGTACGACGATGCCTCCGCGTGAGCTACTTTTTGAACGTCTGGCAATGCGCCTCATTGAACGGCTTGGAAGTGGTGGTAGGTCGCCGATCGTTTCCGACACTTCTGGCCAGAGATTCGTCGCTGCCGGTAGCGATGATTGGAGAAAGGGCGTTCGCACAGCTGCAAAATTTAGTTTTGGGTCATTGGGTATATTGATTGTCATACAGTTCACCCTCGCTGCCCGTGCAACTGGGCGGCGGTTAGGCGCTCCTTCAATTTGGATGAACGAGACCGGCCCGCAGGCTGACCTGCACGCTTGACCGGACTCAAAAATTGGTTCATGAAGAAGGTGTATTCAGGGGCTCAATCTTGAACACACCTAAGAAGCCTTTGAGAGTTGCGGCTCTCGAGGGCTTTTTGCTTTTAGGTCATTTGGCTCCCCCCTTTAACGCGTAACGATCAGGCCAAATCTTCTCTGGCGCTTTGCCAAGTTTGGCGGCGATCGCACTTTGGATTCGCCTCGAACGACCATAACCTTTCGAAACGGTTGATACGGTGTTCTGTTTCAGGCCCAATTCAAGACTAATCTCCGCCATAGAACTACCTGCCAGACGAAGAAGATACTTGGACCACTCGTGTTGTCTTAAATCTCTTGCCGTCGGTTTGTGCATTACAGGCCCTTCGAATCCAGTGATGGCAAGACTTCTACGAAAATTTTGAGCGGCCATCAATTTTTAAATAATAAAATCAGTAATTTACAGCAAACATCCCCTATAAGGCCGCCGTATCTATGAAATCAATTCATATGCATCAACCTCAATAAGTTCGATGCCATATGGCCGAGCGATAAGCCTTTGACCACATACAAGGTCGCACTGTAAGAAAGCGTATGGAGCGCTTATCTACTCAAAAAGTTAGACTTATTAACTGGCAGGGTAGCCTCGCGATTCACGTGCGCAACAACACGTGTGGCGGCGAGCTTTACGGCCTCGATGAGATCAAAAATGAGTATGAGAGATGCCGAGATCATTTGCGCTGGTCCCAACGGCTCAACATCAGCCCAAGGCACGTCCGTCAGATTTTCGAACTGGCAGGTATCGACTATCTGAAAGATCTTTTTTCCTTATGGAAAACAGAGTTCACATGCGCTCAAGTCGCGAAGAAAATAGGGATGAAAGCCCAACATTTAGGGCAAATGTTCAAAAGGAATGGATATGTGCTGAAGCGTGGGCGACGACGTACCGAGGCAAATCATAGCGAGCTAAAAAAGGTTGCTGAACCCGAAGCGCCAGTGGTCTCAGTTGCGCGGCATTTCCGCGTACATTGGCAAACAGCAAAGAAGCTCCTCACTGAAGCGGGATTGCTGCAAGCCCATGAAATTCGCAAACCGTTTCAACGGTACAAGCTGTACAAAGAAACTATCAACAGTTCCTAGGTTTTGGTTTCAAACGGCCCACAGCGGACACTGGAAAAAATGGGAAATGCTGCGGTGCAGCTAGGTAGTGCGGACCTTCAAGCGAAGTGGCTTGCATGTAACTCACTTAGCTCCGAAAATGCGTGGAAACAGGGTGGGGAACATGCAATTTGCACTTGTCAACGGAGAAAGAAGTGAAGCTCGCCCTGGCGAAAGAGGCACCTGTGAGACCTGCGGGGCAGAGATGGTCGCCAAGTGCGGATCGCGCGTGATCAATCATTGGGCACACGCATCAAAAACAGATTGTGATCCTTGGTGGGAGAATGAAACGCTCTGGCACAGAGAATGGAAAAACTTGTTCCCTGAAGAGTGCCGTGAAATTCACCATGTGTCTTCTGACGGAGAAATTCACCGTGCCGATATCAAGACGCCAACTGGAATTTACATTGAAATTCAGCATTCTCCCATGTCGGACTTCGAGCGTATTGCGCGAGAGAAGTTCTATAAGAACCTAATTTGGATCATAGATGGTCGAGGTTTCCGTAAAAACTTCGATATCTATCACATGCTACCAGCACCTGAATCCGAGCTAGCGCAGGACCTCGTGTGGTCGAAAGCAAAACGTTCTATGCAAGGAGCAGCAGCGGGTCTATTTTTTCGCGTCTCTGCAAATCAAGACTATCAACCCGGCGCTACCAAGGAGACCTTGCGTGGGGGTTACATCGAAAGCATCCACACTATCAAAGATAAGATTGAAGAAACCTACCGTGGGCATCACCAATACGACTGGGTTCGCCCAAGAAAAACATGGTTAGATGCTGAATGCCCAGTCTATATCGACTTCGGTGACGATTATCTGGTCAAGTTGGAAGTCTATGATGAAACAGCACTTCCTTGCATTCGGTTTGTCAGTAAAAAGAAGCTACTGCACGATTCTGTTACAGAAACTTCAGCGGATTCAATCGCTTCGTGCTTCTACCCCTTTCCTTAAGCTCTACTCGACAGTTGTCTCGGCAGACCCGACCCTTAGCTGCCAAAACCGTTCATGGCGCGGTGCCGCGCCAAAGCGAACATGGTTCAGGTGAAAATCTATACGAAAGCCGAGACCGCCGAAACGAGATCAGAATTGCAGTCACGGGAGTTCAAAGAATGTCCAATCGACTGAAGCGGATAGCGCCTTCGAGTCGTTAGATAACTGATGGCCAGCTTGCCCATTGCAGATGGGGTACGAACCGTGCTGTTCCAGAAAGTCTGTCAGAAAGAAGCTTTCAAGATCATAGACATTATCATTACCGTAGGTCTTTAGCACGTCAGCAGAGTAATAGGTGAATTTGACTTTGTAGCTCTTGGCGTAGTTGCTGATTCCGAGGTTTCCAGATTGCCCTGTAAGGTGTCCTCTCAGCCTCATTGACAGACTGTTCTGCTTTGACTCACTCATTCCGATATAGATTAGTCTAGACGCCTGAAATGCCGCGAACAAACTTGATCTCTTGCTCGCGTAGATTGTAGGTTTTGGTGAAAAGAATTTTCATCGTGGCATACTAGTAGGGATGAGTATTTGTGACCAATGAAAAGATCAAGACGGCTGCCGAAGTCGTCACCGGATTCCTCGACGAGCAGGCGAAGGACGAAGACCTTGATCCTGGCATCGTTAAAGCGGTCGGCGCTCTGCGTGTTGAAGGCAAGCTGAGCAAGGTCAATCTGCTTCGCCAGCTCGAAGTTCTGCGCAAGGCAGAGATCAATGCTCCGGCGGATGAAGGCGGTGCAGATGACTAAACTGCGTTCCCTCAAAGCCACCGGTTTCCGTGGCGCTCGGTTTGAGTTGCCGCTGGAGTTCACCAAGAAACATCGAAGCCTTGCGGTCTACGGAGAAAACGCTGCTGGCAAAAGCACGATCACCGACGCGCTGGAATGGTTCATCCGTGACCGGATCGAGCACCTGTGGAAGGAAGATTGCAAGCTAGACGCGCTACGCCATGTCAAATGCGAAGACGGTGACTCGAGTTTTGTCGAAGTCGTCTTTGACGGCGCGGATCAAAACGGCTCCAAAAGCCTGTCGGCGGCCCTGAAGACAAGTACAGTCTATGGCAATCCCGATGTCGCGACTCTCTTGGACGACCTCAAAGGCGACCGGATCATCTTGCGGCATGCCGATATCGTCGGCTTTCTGGACGAAACCAAAGGACGAAAGCGCGAAGCGATAGCGCGTATCATCGGTTTTGACGAGATCATTCAATTTCGATCAGTCATCCAGCAGTCGCGCAACGCCCTACAAAAAGACGACTCCTACACTGGTGCGAAGCAGCAGTCGGAAGGTCTGCAATCCGCGATGATTGAGTCCGTTGGCCAGGTTGTGCCTGATCGTGCTGCCTTTTTTGAAATCGCAAAGGGACTTGTAGATCCGTTTGATATTCCCACGGAGATCGGCGACAAGACGAGCTACAAAAAAGCTGTCGATGAACTTCGCGGCCTCGGGAATAGCGCCGAAAAGATCAAGGCAGCGCAACGTCTGAATGTTTTGGAGCAGCTTTGCAACGACCTTCAAACCGATCTCGAACAAGTAACCGATAAGCTGAAGGGTTTTTCAGAAGATTACAACGCGCTGGCAAACGAACGCGAGAACGTCAACAAGCTGCGCCTGAGCGAGTTTCTAATCAAAGGGAAAACAGTCATCGCTGACGAGGCATTCACCACGGATGAATGCCCCTTTTGCCTGAGCGATTACAAGCTCGAGGACCTTCAAGCCGAGGTTGCGCAGCGGATCACAGCACTCGGCGAGCTGCAAGATAAGCTTGATGAATGCGGTGAGTCTAAGGACGATCTTCTGTCGGCCATCACTGATGCCGGAACCAAGGCCAATACGGTAGTTTCAGACTACGGTGATCTAGCAGAATTCGAGACGCTGGTGCATAGCGCCAAGACGACTTATCAGTCACTCTGCGACGGTTACAAAGCAGTCAAGACGGCCTTTGCAACCTTGGCGGTGTTTGAGCCGCCCGAAGGTTTTGCGGACGCAATTGCTGACCTGAATGATAAGTGTGAAGCGTCAGCCACGGCGGCACAGGAAGCCGCCAAAAAGCTCGAACTGACCGAAATCGAGAAACAGATCACCGAAGTGCTGACGACTCTGCAAACGGTTGGCGGCCAGGTCAAATCCTACGAAATCTGCCAACGCACCATTGCAGCGTTTGAAGCGCAAATCCTGACGCTGTCGACCATTTTCGATGAGTTCGTGAAGGTACAGAACGAAGCGCTTCAAGCTGTTCTGGATATGATCAGCGCCGATGTCGGCAAGTTTTACCAGAAGCTTCACCCCAAAGAGAGCGTTGATAACGTCCATCTTTCCATGGTCGGCGAAGAAGGCGTTGAGTTTGAATACTCTTTTCATAGCCAAGCGACGCAGCCACCGCGCAAGTATCTGAGCGAAAGCCACCTCAATAGTTTGGGCGTCGTACTCTTTCTTGCGAACGCGCGGATATTCAACAAGCAGGCGCGTTTTCTCGTGCTGGACGATATCGTCACAAGCTTTGACATCAATCACAGAAGAAGGCTACTCCGCTTGCTAAAAGAAGAGTTTGCGGACTGGCAGATACTTATCCTGACGCACGAAAATGTCTGGTTCGATCTCATCAAGCGCGAAATGGCTCCGTCAGGCTGGCTGTTCCATGAGGTCAGCGCCGACAATGAAAACGGCATACTTCTGGAGAATAGCCCTGCGACGCTGCGGGCGATGATCGATCAGAAAAAGGGTAAGGAAGACGTTACTAACGATCTGCGCAAGCTCCTCGAAGCAATCTTGAAGGATGTTTGCTATGCTCTGGAAGTTAAAGTTGCCTTCCGGTTCAATGAAGTTAATGAGAAACGCATGCCGGAAGAACTGCTATCGCAGCTTCGCTCAACGCTCAAAGTGAAGTCGCCCGACCTCGCAAAAGATGCGGTCTTCGCTGAGCTTGCCGGCTCAACACTCATCGCAAATCTCGATTCTCATGATAACCCAGAAAAGGTCGTGAGCGGCGACATCGATGTTCTGCTCGAAGACATCGACAAGCTTGTGAATTTGTTTGTTTGCCATACCTGTAATCACATAGCTAGGGCCTCAGCTCCAGTGGCGGGGGCTAAAGCGATTTCGTGCCGTTGCGGCAAACTACAGATACCTTGGAAGACTTGAGCACGAAATGCAGAACAGCTTTTTGGGTCAATAGAGCCTGGGCAGGTTGCCAAATTGGACCTCGCAAGCCAAAGAGATATTGTGGTACTGCACCTGGGGGCTTTGTTCGGATGGGCCAGAAGGCGGCCAATGACCGCTTTGCAATCAGATTTGGTCGACTTGGCATATGCAGCGAATGACCGCTCACCGCCCTTTTCTTTGAACAAGAGCTAGGGGACGTTGTCCCCACGCGCCTGCAACACAATTAGGCAGGGCCGTGTCCTCGGCTGCGCCTGCGGGCCGCACCTACCCTGTCGAATTATATTGCACTTGATACCCCCAACCCTCGCCGGGAGCAGGTTTTAGAGGCAGGCGCGCTGAAGCGCTTTGCTCAAAACCAGATTTGAAAGGGAAATCATGTAAGACGTCACCTCAAACCACCAAAGGCAAAGCTATGCGTCGAAAAAGGTAAAGCTCTGTCGCAAAAGGCAGAACTATGTGTCGCTTCACAAGGGTGAAATGGCGGACCGAGGAGGATTCGAACCCCCGACCCCCTGATTCGTAGTCAGGTACTCTATCCAGCTGAGCTATCGGTCCGTGAGGGGGGGAGATATAGTTTGGCTGACGGCTTGGCAAGGGGTAATTTCAGCTTTTTTGTTCTTTCCTGCTCAACCTCTCTTGGAGGACTTCGAACCCTAGCTTTGGGGTAAACGAATTTCAAAGGCTGTTCCGGTCTCGTCCGATTTCATCAAACGGATTTGCCCGCCATGTCCGCGCACCAATTCGTCGACAATCGCCAAGCCAAGGCCCGCCCCACCTTTTCGCACCCCCCCCTCAAAGGGTTTGAAGAGTTTTTCTTGCGCCTTCATAGGCAATCCTGGGCCATTGTCCTGCACTGTGATGACGCATTGGTCCTGCAAAGGCTCTGCGGCAACCAAGATACGCCCCTCTTGCCCTGTTTGTTGCAACGCTTGACGCGCGTTGCGCACCAGGTTGCCAATCACACGATACATGTGTTCAGGATCTGCGTGTAATTCGAACCCATCTGGCATTTCTGCCTCGATGACCAAAGGTGACTCGCCAATCGATACGCGCTCTGCCTCAACGACCTCTTCGATCAGATCAGACAGATCAAAGCGCACCAAATCCGGGGCAGATTCCGTTGTCCCACTAAAGGCCAGCGTGCCTTCGCATAATGACACAGCCCTTGTCAGCGCATTCAGCAGCTTTGGCGCTAGACGGGACACAACCGGATCCTCAGACCGTTCAATCCGGTCGGTAAATAATGTGGCCGTGGTCAGCATATTACGCAAATCATGGTTCACGCGCGCAACTGCACCGCCCAATTGCGCAAGGCGTTCTTTCTGACGCAGCGATTGGCTGAGCTGCATTTGCATTGAGTGCAACGCATCTTCCGCTTCGCGCAATTCGGTTACGTCTGACGACGGTTCAATGATCCGGCGCGCATCTTCAGGGGCTTCCGCATAGGATTGCATATGTTCAACCACACCCCGAATTGGGCGGACAAGAACCCGCTGCACGGCAAAGAACAACAGCATCGCCGTGATGGCAGAAATCACCGCAGAGAGGTAAAAAATACGCAGACCGTAATCCAGCATCGCTGCGCGCAAAGGCACGGTATTAATTGTGACTTCGATAAAATCCCCTCCGCCCTGCTGTGGATCCCCTAAAACGCGGGCAACTGTGCCATCGGGATAGAACAATTGCGCCATCGCATCACGGATCAAAATCCAAGCATTCGTGTCGCGCATGTCAAAGGTGCTAGATACATCTTCTGGAATTTCAGATGACAACACCAATTGACGCGCTTCATCCCGACGCAAGATGACGTTGTAGACACCTGCATTCTCTAGAAGCTCCTGTTCGACCTCTTCGCTCACCATATCTGTTGCCAGCAAGGCAAAAGACGCAATTTGCGCCTTTTCCAAACGGATCAACAGGTAATCTTCGCGAAATCGCGCAACAGAAGGCACAAAGATCATCACCTCGGCGGCCATTACGAACACCAAGGTCAAAATAAAAAACCTACCCGAAAGGGATCTTAACATCACTGCCCACCCATCTCGTTTCACGCAGTCCCCGCCAAGATTACGGCAACCACCTTTGAACGAACCCAACGATTTTCTTAACTCTATCGCTTTCAAAGAGTTTAGGCGTAAAATACGCGCCTGCCACCCTTTTGTTGACCTCGGCCACCGTTGGGTATGGCGCGATCATGGCAGATATATTGCTCATTTTTAATCCATTGGCGATGGCCAATGACCATATGGGTATAAGTTCGCCAGCTTGATCGGCGAAAATCGACGCACCAACAGGTTTTCCACGCACGACCATAACTTTAATCAGGCCTTTGGTTTTACGTTCGGCTATGGCGCGATCATTGTGATGGATGTCGAAACGCGCGACCTCCAGTTTTGATCCGAATTGTTCCTTTGCCTGCGCCTCTGTAAGACCGACTTGGGCCAATTCCGGTTGAATATATGTTGCCCATGGCATGTGGTTGGTTTTCGCCTTGGCCGGCAAACCGAAAAGCGCCGAGCGAATAACAATACCAGCTTGATAGCCAGCAACATGTGTAAATTGTAGCCCACCAGCAACGTCACCGATCGCGTAGACTTTGCTATTGGTGGTCTTCATGCTGTCATCTACTTTTATACCGGTCGCGGTCGTTTCAATTCCCGCCTTGTCCAAATCCAGCTTATCCATATTCGCGCGACGCCCGACAGCGATCAGTATATGAGACCCTGATAGGCCGTTACCAGTGTTGGTTTTAACAGTGATGATGCCATTTTCTTCCGAGACCGCTTGAGCAGCGGTGCCTTCCAAAATGGTGATCCCCTCAGCCCGCAACGAATCCAACGCCATTTCAGCCAGTTCGGGATCATCCTTAGATAAGGCCTTGCCTGCTTCTATCACCGTAACTTTGCAGCCCAATCGATGATGTGCCTGTGCCATTTCCAATCCGATAGGCCCGCCACCGATCACCAATAAATGCTCGGGCTGCTCTCGTAATTCCCACAGCGTTTCATTGGTCAAATAGGGCACATCGCTCAGCCCTTCTATGGGCGGCACAAAAGGGGAAGACCCTGTTGAAATCACAATACGGCGCGCGGTGATTTCCGTATCCCCCGCCACAACCTTTTGCGGCCCGGTAAAGCGGCCAAATGCGCGAATAACCTTACAGCCCAGCGCCTCAAACCGTTCCTGACTGTCGACAGGCGCAATCGTTGCGATCACATCATCAACATGGTCTTTCGCCTTGGCGTAATCCACAACCGGCGTCGCATTCGCGATCCCGAACGGATGAGCATTCTGCATCGCATAGGCCGTCTTGCCGCTGGCAATCAGCGCCTTGGACGGGACGCAACCGAAATTCAGGCAATCGCCCCCCATTTCGTGCCCTTCCAACAGAACAACTTTGGCCCCCATTTGCACCGCACCAGCCGCAACCGATAATCCACCAGAGCCCGCTCCTATGACCAAAAGATCCGTTTCGATCTGTTTCATGGGTTACACTCCTTTAGAACCGTTGAACGCTTTAATCACAATCGGTAGCGCGGACAGGGCCGCCAGCCCCAACAAAGGACCAATCACATGAGGTGCCCATAGAAGGCTAAGATCGGGCTGCTCACCACGGTCAAAGACCTCTCCTAGTCCAACACCTATGGATGTGAAGACAAAGGCTCCGGGCATAATGCCCAAAAAGGTGGTTGCGACAAAATTACGAAACTTCACGCCCACCAAAGCGGGTACGAGATTTGCGATAAAGAAGGGCACAACCGGTACAAGGCGCAGAATGAACAAAACGCTGATCTCATTTTCTTGCAAACCAGCTTTCAATTTACCAACCACACCATCGGATGCATCCAATTTGGCGGACAGCGTTTTCCCCAATCCTGCACGCGCAGCAAGGAATATCGCTGTAGCACCCAAGGTCGCCGCGATCACGTTAAATACGGTGCCTGCCCAAAGGCCAAATAGAAACCCACCCGTCACAGACGCAACCGCCGCGCCGGGCAAAGAGAACGCAACAATCACGAAATAGATCGTAACAAAGGCAAGAACCATCAACACGTAATTTGATTCCCGAAATGCCAAAAGCGCATCCCGGTTATCGCGCAACGTGTCGAATGTCAGGTAATCGCGCAATGTGAAAAACCCAATCAATGCCACGCCGCAGATGATGATCAGCGGCAAATGTCGCTTGATGGATGGTGTGTCGTGTTCTGATGTGTCTGTCATTACCTTTGCTTTCACTGGTGTCACTTGTTTGATGCGTCAAACCTGTGCCTCGCCGCAATGAAGAACCAGCATTCTCACGCCGGGTTGATTGATACCTTGCCTTTCGTGAGAAATGTGACGATAGATCACGTCTCTAAACGCAAAGCCTAATTCCTAGCTGGACTCGCAACGAATATGCGTGAAATTTGGTTAAAAGCACCAATTTCGGCCTCGATTGGTATTTGACATAAGCGCACTTGCTCCCTATAGCACAGGCTTCATATCTATGGGCCGGGCGAATCCGCGTCCCGCTTAAAGTTGGAGCACCTCGATGAAACGCACATTTCAACCTTCGAACCTTGTTCGTAAGCGCCGCCACGGCTTCCGCGCCCGCATGGCAACAAAAGCTGGCCGCAAAATTCTGAACGCACGTCGTTCGCGTGGCCGCAAGAGCCTGAGCGCATAAGTCACGATCCATCGCGCTATTTGCGCAAAGGATCTGTACGTATTCGCGCATTTTGGCAGTGCTACATGATGAAAATCCGCCGCTTTGGATGTCCAGAGCGGCTGTTTTTCGTTTGATGCATCAGTCCAACCCCTCACAAAAAGAAAGCTAACCTTTTGGAAACACTTCGCAAACGCGCTGATTTCTTAAAGGCCGCAAAGGCGCGCAAGCAGCCATGCGCAGGTTTCCTTTTGCAAATGCGCAAACGTATCGAGGGCGAGGCAGATGGCATCCGTGTGGGCTTTACAGCGTCCAAAAAGGTGGGAAATGCGGTCGCCCGCAATCGTGCGAAACGCCGCCTGAGGGCCTTGGCACGAGACGTTTTGACACTACATGGGCAGTCTGGTTGCGATTATGTTTTGATCGCAAAAGCGGGTGCAACAGCGTCCCGCGACTATGCGGCTTTGCAAAAAGATCTCACATGGGCGATAGGAAAGATTCACGGACCTCAAAAGAGACGCGATCGATGACTCCGTTGGCCTATGTCATTTCCCTGCCGATCCGTGCCTACCGGCTGATCGGCTCCCCCTGGATCGGTCATTCTTGCCGTTTCCAACCAAGCTGCAGCACCTATGCAATGGAAGCCTTGGAAAAGCATGGCGGGCTAAAGGGCGGCTGGCTGACACTGAAGCGATTGTCCAAATGTCACCCGCTAGGCGGATCAGGCATAGACAACGTCCCCGATTGAATTGTTACAATGCGCAGACCCCATTCAAAAGGTAATTGGCCGCTATGTTAGATAATGCAGACGACATTCACCCGCTGTTTTATGGTGCTCCAAAGACCACCGAATTCAAGAAACTGCGCAAACGCATCGTTCAAAACGTCCGAGAAGCCGTATCTCAATATGGAATGGTGCCCCCCGAGGCCCATGATAAAGACGCAAAACCGCCCCGTTGGTTGGTGTGTTTGTCCGGCGGCAAGGACAGCTACACATTGCTGGCCATTCTATATGAATTAAAATGGCGCGGCCTGCTGCCCGTTGATTTACTTGCCTGCAATCTGGATCAAGGACAGCCCGGGTTTCCCGCTACCGTTCTCCCTGAGTTTTTGGAGAAGATGGACGTCCCGCACCGCATTGAATATCAAGACACCTATTCTATCGTGATGGATAAAGTCCCTGCAGGTCGCACGTTTTGCGCCCTCTGTTCTCGTTTACGGCGCGGCAATCTATACAGAATTGCGCGCGAGGAAGGGTGTAGCGCTGTTATCCTAGGGCATCACCGCGACGATATTTTGGAAACGTTCTTTATGAACTTGTTCCACGGCGGTCGCCTTGCAACCATGCCGCCGAAATTGGTGAATGAAGAAGGCGATTTGCTGGTTATGCGCCCTCTTGCCCATGTGGCTGAAGCGGACTGCGAGAAATTCGCCAAATCGATGAACTATCCGATCATTCCCTGTGACCTCTGCGGATCACAAGACGGGCTGCAACGTCAGCAAGTGAAGCAAATTTTGGACAAATGGGAAGAAAACAGCCCTGGCCGCCGACAGGTTATGTTCAAAGCGCTCTCCAATATCCGCCCATCGCATATGTTGGACGCAAAGCTGTTTGATTTTGCCACCTTGTTCCAAGCTGCGGAAAAGTCAGACAATTTGAATTAGTTCGTCAGACGCCGTTAAGTTTGCGCTTACCAGCCCAAAGTAGATTCGACGCTAGAAGAATTTTTAGGTGCTCATGGTATGACAGATTTCCAGCAAACTTTGCGTAAGCTGCATACACGACTGCGTCATACTATTATGGGTCCGCATCTACTGGCGTTCGTCCCAGCCGCTGCTTTGGCCGCATATTGGATCGGTGGCGAACCCGTTTTGATCATCGTTGCGTTGGCGGCCCCTCTTTTGTTGCTTTTGGCTCGTTCCCCGCAACAAAGTACGCCCGCTTCTGCCAATGAATCCGTCAGAGACCATATTTCAAGGTCCGAGCTGGAAGATTACGCAGCACAAACAATACTGCGCGCTGTCGCTGCAAACCTATCTACGGCGATCTATCTTGCCAGAATTGACGGGCTGAACGAGGTTCAGCAACGATCTGGACCAGAAGCGGTCGATCTTTTGCAAACATTAACCCTGAACAGGTTGCGCAAAATTTGCAAAGCAGAAGATCATGTATTTCGAATTTCAGACAATTGCTACGCGATTTGCTTGTCACCCAGCCTGCGTTTGGATCTGGATTCTATGATGCAATTGGCCAACCGCCTTCAATCCGGAATTGAAGACCCGGCCCAATACGATGATGAAACCCATTCATTGAAAGCATCCATAGGATTTTGCGCCTCTGCAAAAATTCCCAACTGTTGTGGAAAAAAGCTATTAAGTGCTGCTGAATCCGCATTGGGTGAAGCAATTTCGCATGGTCCATCAGCCATACGTGCATGGTCAGAAGGCATTGGCCAAACATCTGTTGCGCGCCGAACTTTGCTAAATGACATCCAACGCGCAATCGCCAATGGCCAAATTCAGCCATGGTTTCAGCCACAACTATGCACCTCGACCGGAAAAGTCAGCGGCATGGAGGCCTTGGCACGCTGGGTTCACCCCGAACGGGGCATCATCCCACCAGGCGAATTTTTAACAATTCTCGAACAGGCAGGATTGATGGAACGCCTGAGCGAAGCCATGTTTCAACAAAGCCTCGCCGCACTACAAAGTTGGGACCATGCAGGCATTCATGTTCCCCGTGTCAGCGTCAATTTTTCCGCCAGCGAATTGCGCAATCCCCGTCTCGTAGATCGATTGAAATGGGAATTGGACCGGTTCGAAATCCCCGCAAATCGGCTAGGCGTCGAAATCTTAGAAACCGTGATCGCAGATTCCCCTAAAGGTATCACTGTTCACAATATCACCGAGTTGGGAAAGATTGGGTGCAACATTGATCTCGACGATTTTGGAACGGGTCACGCGTCCATTACGACGTTGAGACGCTTTAAAGTGCACAGATTGAAAATCGACCGCAGTTTCGTGACACGTATTGACCGCGACGAGGACCAGCGCTGCATGTTCGCCGCGGTATTAGGACTCGCCGATCGCCTAGGGTTAGAAACACTGGCTGAAGGGGTCGAAACTGCTGAAGAACACGCCCTTCTCGCGCAATTGGGATGCGCCCATGTTCAGGGATTCAGTATCAGCCGCCCAATGCCGGCATCGCAAGTTGCAGATTGGGTCAAAAACCACGATGCCTGTGTCCCATCCACACCCTGGCAGGGCCGCAATATGGGATGATTCCTGCAAAGGATCATCCTTTCATGCACGCCTCGAACACCGTAAATAAAAATGATGGTTTTCGCCTATACGACATCATAATTACGCTTTTCTAAGAAAAAGCCGTGATACGCCCCCCGTTATCATCCAAATTACTGCTGATCTCCCCGGTGAGACACGAAACGGCTTGACCTTTTGACCGTAGGCTAGTTGAACCCCTCGATAAATTGTCATGACGGACGGCACGCAAAATGGATGATCAGAATAAGAACCTCTTTCTCGCATTGGCGCTCAGCCTCGCGGTAATCGTGGTTTGGACCGTATTTATTCAACCGCCAAGCCCGGCGATTGAGACTGAGGCACTGGCCGAAGAAACGCTGGAACTGGCATCCCCTGATGACCTGACCGCTGCGACGCCTGGCGCGGCACCTTTGGACAGTAGCCAAGTTGGATCCACACAGGTCACAGCCCCGGTAAATGTCGAAGATGCGCCTCGCGTCGAAATCGCAACCAACCGCCTGTCTGGGTCTATCTCATTGGCTGGCGGCCGTATCGACGACCTGAAGCTGAACGATTATAATGTGTCCTTGGACGGCGATGCTGACACGGTACGCGTTCTAGGCCCGGTCGGCAGCGCAGACCCGTACTACGCCCTTTATGGGTGGGCGCCCGGTCAAGGCCTGACAATCGCCGATGTCCCGGGCTCTGACACATTGTGGAGCGTCACATCAGGTGAAACGCTCGGCGTTGATGCGCCATTGACACTGAGCTGGACAGGGCCAACAGGTCTTGAATTCACACGCGAGTTCTCGGTCGACGAAAACTTTATGTTCACCGTTACGCAAAGCGTGCGCAACAGCGGGTCCGATGCCGTCACATTGGCCCCCTATGGCATTCTAGCCCGTCTTGGTGAGCCCGAAGATCTGAAAAACTTCTTCATCCTGCACGAAGGTTTGATCGCAACAGCAGACGGCATCACAGACCATATGGGATATGATGACCTGCGTGATTTGGACGTGAACCCACAAGAAGGCGGTCGCGCGGAAGCAACACGCGTCGAAACAGATGGTTGGATCGGCTTCACGGACCATTATTGGATGGCCATGATGATCCCGGCCCAAGGCGAAGGGTTCAAACAGGTCGCGAAATACGACGAAGCGCGTGATACCTATCAGGCCGAAGCGATCCTAGCGACAACACGTTTGGAACCGGGTCAAAACCGCAGTGTAACCACACAACTGTTTGCGGGTGCCAAAGAATGGGAAACCATCCGCGCCTACGAAAACGATCCAGGCATGTTGGCAAAACTGTTTGGCGATTCCATCGATCCAGAACGTCCGCAAATCGATCGCTTTATCGAAACAATCGACTGGGGATGGTTTGCCTTCCTGACAAAACCAATCTTCGCTGTTCTACATTGGCTAAACCAAATGATCGGCAATATGGGTTGGGCAATTATTGCACTGACATTGTTGATCAAAGCCCTGCTTTTCCCTCTTGCGGTAAAGTCCTTTGTCTCCATGGCAAAGATGAAAACGCTGCAGCCAGAAATGGAAAAGATCAAAGAGCGCACGGGTGATGATCGCCAGAAGATGCAGCAAGAAATGATGGAGCTGTATAAGAAGGAAAAGGTTAACCCCGCGTCTGGCTGTCTGCCAATGCTGGTGCAGATCCCAATCTTCTTCTCGCTCTACAAAGTGATCTTCGTGACGCTGGAACTGCGTCATGCGGCCTTCTTTGGTCCGTTCCAAGACCTATCCAGCCCAGATCCAACATCCCTGTTCAACCTCTTTGGCCTTCTGCCATGGGGAACACCGGAAACAGGTTCAATTTTGGCACTGGCCTTTATCGGTATTTTGCCGCTGCTCTTGGGTATCTCCATGTGGCTGCAGCAAAAACTGAACCCAGCGCCCGCTGACCCCACACAGGCCATGATTTTTGCATGGATGCCTTGGGTCTTCATGTTCATGCTGGGCAGCTTTGCCTCTGGCCTTGTTGTGTACTGGATCGCGAACAACACGATCACATTTACCCAGCAATACCTGATCATGCGCAGCCAAGGTGCCAAGCCTGACGTGTTCGGCAATATTATGAGCACGTTCAAAAAGAAAAACGAGTCTGATACGTGACACAGCTAGCAGAGATTTGGCGGTATCCGGTTAAGGCACATGGGCGCGAACAGGTTGATTCCGCCCCCCTTAGCCCCGGACAGGGACTGCCTTGGGATCGCATATGGGCTGTGGCGCATGAAAGAAGCGATAGCGACGGGTCCGAATGGGCCCGTTGTCGCAATTTCACCAGAGGTGCGGGTGCGCCAAGGTTGCAGGCCATCACAAGTTCTGTAGATGAAGAGCAGGGTACGGTAACGTTCCGCCATCCTGATCTGGCCGACCTGATCTGCAATCCCGATAAAGACCCAGAGGCCTTGGTGGCATGGTCCAATCAATTGGTTCCAGAAGGGCGCACGAAATCGGCACGCATTGTCCGCGGGCAAGGGTTTGGATTTCACGACACGGCCTATCAATCCATTTCGATTGCAAGCTTTGCGTCACATGACGCGGTTTCCGAAAAGGCCGGCATCCCATTGTCCAAAGATCGCTGGCGTTGCAATCTGTGGCTCGACGGGCTGTCCGCCTGGGACGAATTTGACTGGGTCGGTCGGACCATTCAGATCGGCGAAGCTGTGCTAGAGGTCACTGAACGCTCCGTTCGGTGTATGATGACCCATGCCAATCCTGAAACCGGTGAACGGGATGTCGAAGTTTTGAAACTTCTCAAAACATTCGGTCACCACGAATTCACAGTTCAGGCGACGGTCAAGAATGGCGGCATCATCCGCCAAGGTGATGAGGTGACTTTGTTATGACACAGCTTCCTTTCCCATTGGCTGAAGACCCAGATGATGCAACACGTGAAGCCGCACGCAAGCTATTTGCCGGTCCGGTGGATTTCTTAAAAGGTGTTGTAGCCATGGATGGCCTACCTGCTGGGGATCGTGGCGAGGTTTGTTTTGCAGGCCGGTCTAATGTTGGAAAATCCAGCTTGATCAATGCGTTGACAGGGCGCAAAGGGATTGCACGTGCCTCCAACACGCCCGGTCGCACCCAAGAAATCAACTTTTTCACCCTTGGTGAGGAAAAGTACCTTGTCGACCTGCCTGGCTATGGGTTTGCCAATGCCCCGGTACCCGTCGTTGAGAAATGGCAGCGCCTGCTAAAATCATACCTGTCTGGACGTGCGACACTGCGCCGAGCCTTTGTTCTGATCGACAGCCGTCACGGGATCAAAAAGGTCGATGATGAAATCATGTCGATGCTGGATCGCGCGGCTGTCACCTTTCAGGTTGTCCTGACCAAGGCCGACAAGATCCATGTAAAAGAACATGACAAACTGCTGGAACAAGTCCGCGCAGGTTTGTCCAAACACCCCGCAGCCTACCCCGAGCTGGTCCTGACCAGTTCTGAAAAGGGTACCGGCATCCCAACATTACGCAGCATCATTGCCACGTTGAATTAATTAACGACTCACTTGCAAGGCGTCTCATCAGCCTTATAAGGCTGCGAAGCACGTAGGAGACGGTGATGAAGGTGCAAAACATGCAAATCGACCGCACAGAAACAGCCCGCACACTCAGTCAGGCCCTGCCATATCTGCAGCGCTATTCAGGCGCCGTGGTTGTCGTCAAATTCGGCGGCAATGCAATGGGCGATGATGACGCCATGGCAGAGTTCGCACGTGACATCGTTTTGATGCGACAAGTCGGGCTGAATCCAGTCGTCGTGCATGGCGGCGGTCCTATGATCAATGACCTGCTGAACCGCCTGAACATCGATAGCCATTTCGTACGCGGAAAACGTGTGACCGACAAAGCCACCGTTGAAGTTGTTGAAATGGTTCTGGCTGGGCAAGTGAACAAAAGGATCGTGAATGCGATCTGCGCACAGGGTGGCCGCGCTGTTGGTCTATCTGGCAAAGACGACAACATGATCGTTTGCGAAGCCGATGATCCAGAGCTGGGCTTTGTTGGCAAACCTGTTGACGTAAACGCGCAGGTCCTACGCGATCTGTTTGATGCCGGTATCATCCCAGTTGTTGCCCCCTTGGGCGTTGGCCGTGACGGTCAGACATACAACGTGAATGGGGATACAGCCGCAGGGGCCTTGTCTGGTGCACTGCAGGCGGATCGCCTTTTGCTGCTAACCGATGTGTCTGGCGTTAAAGGCAAAGACGGCGACGTTTTGACCGCCATGACCCCTCAGGAAGTGCGCGATTTGATTGCTGAGGGCGTTATTGCCGGGGGGATGATCCCCAAGACGGAAACAGCACTGGCCGCGATTGAGGCAGGTGTGCGTGCCGTCGTGATCATTGATGGTCGTGTACCCAATGCCTGCCTGATGGAACTGTTCACTGAACAAGGTGCGGGATCACTGATCAAACCTGATGATCTACCGCCACCCGCGGAATAACCAACACAAAAAGCAAAAGGGCCCGGCAATCGCCAGGCCCTTCTTTTTTGGATCTCAGAGGTCTTAGTGACCGATGATCTGAGACAAAAATTCTTTTGTCCGCTCGTTTTGCGGGTTGGTGAAGAATTCTTCTGGCTCGTTTTGTTCCACGATCTGACCATCAGCCATAAAGATAACGCGGTTCGCAACTTGACGGGCAAAACCCATTTCGTGCGTCACGCAAAGCATTGTCATGCCTTCTTCGGCCAATTCGACCATTGTATCCAGAACTTCCTTGATCATCTCAGGGTCAAGCGCGGATGTCGGTTCGTCAAACAACATGATGCGTGGTTTCATGCAAAGCGAACGTGCGATCGCCACACGCTGCTGCTGACCACCAGACAATTGGCCAGGAAACTTGTTGGCCTGCTCTGGGATCTTGACCTTTTCCAGGAAATGCATCGCGGTTTCTTCTGCTTCCTTGCGCGGCACTTTACGCACCCAGATTGGGGCCAAAGTACAGTTTTCAAGGATCGTCAGATGCGGGAACAGGTTGAAGTGCTGAAAGCACATGCCAACTTCTGAACGGATCTTGTCGATGTTCTTCAGATCCGATGTCAGTTCTGTTCCATCCACAACGATCTTACCCGCTTGGTGCTCTTCTAGACGGTTGATGCAGCGGATCAGTGTGGATTTACCGGAACCGGACGGGCCCGCAATAACGATCCGTTCGCCGCGATGGACGGTCAGATCGATATCGCGCAGCACGTGGAACTGGCCATACCATTTGTTCATGTTTGAAATCTGGATGGCCACCTCGTTTGAGACTTCCATCTTTGAACGGTCGATTTCACGGTCGAGTGCAAGTTCAGACATATTGTGAACTCCTTATCAGTGTGTCGTCTTGAGCTTGCGCTCGAGATACATGGAATAGCGGGACATGGAGAAACAGAAGACGAAGAACACGAATGCAACGAATGCAAAGAGCTCCCAGTAAATACCGTTCCAAGCGGAATCCGCGCGAATTGCGTTTGTCAAACCCATCGGATCGAGCAAGCCAATGATCGAAACCAGAACCGTGTCTTTAAAGATGCCGATAAAGGTTGATACGATGCCCGGGATAGAGATCTTCAATGCCTGCGGCATGATGATCAGACGCTGTGCCTGCCAGTAGTTCAGGCCCAGAGAATCCGCACCTTCGTATTGACCTTTCGGCAAAGCGGCCAGACCACCCCGGATCACTTCAGCCATGTAGGCCGCAGCAAACAGGGTCACCATGATGATAACACGCAAGATGATGTCGAAATTCGTGCCGGGTGGCATGAAGATGTTCAACAGCGTCGACGCAACAAACAGTAGTGTAATCAACGGAACACCACGGATGAATTCGATAAAGCCCGTACAGATGGATTTCACAATCCACAGATCAGACTGACGCCCCAAAGCAAGCACGATACCAATTGGCAACGAACACCCGATCGCAACGACACCGATTAGGATGGACAACATAAAGCCACCAAATCGACGGGATTCTACGAATTCCAATCCAATTGGAATACCGGACAGAAGGCCGGCAACTGGACCCGCAATGAACAACCACCAGATCACTGGCAGCATCACAGCTGCAATCACAGCAATAAGCGTTCCAAATTTTTTCGCGGCAGCTTTGTACACAAAGTAACCGATGACAAAACCTACTGCTGCGGTCAGAGGACCCCAAATCGTGCCGCCCCACATCAGGAATGGCATTAGGAACGGGTAGATTGCTGTCACAATCAACAGACGGCGATCAACCTTTTCAAACAACACTGGCGCAATCGTGACACAGAGTAGAATGAACGCCAAGATAGGACGCCAGTAGTGTTCAGGTGGATAGAAACCGAATGTCAGTTGCAACCAACGTTCCTTAATCACCCCCCAGCAAGCGTGACCATGGGTACTGCCATAAGCTTCTGAAATGATCTCACGGCATTCATTCAGGCTATCTGCGTTCCATACGGACATGAAAACCCAAGGCAAAAGCCCCGACAGAATGTAGCCAATAAAGCCAATGGAAACCACGGACAGCAAGATGTTTGCAGGCGTTGAGAACAGGTTTGCGTTGATCCAACCAATCGCCCCAACAGAGGTCTTTGGTGGCGCCTTTTGTGGCAACATATCTTTGCGCACATAGGCGATGTTTGAAGATGTATCGCTCATATCACCGCTCCACCAATTTTACTTTGTTGTTGTAGGCGTTCATGACAGCCGAAACAGTCAGACTGATCGCGAGGTAGCACAGCATCAGCAGTAAAACGCATTCCAGCTCGCGGCCGGTTTGGTTCATTGTGATACCACCCAATGTGCCTGTTACGTCCATATAACCAACCGCAATCGCCAGGGACGAGTTTTTGGTAAGGTTCAGATAGTTGGAAATCATCGGTGGAATGATCACGCGCATCGCTTGTGGCAGGATAACCAAACGCATGGTACGGCCGGGGCGCAGACCCAGCGCGCTTGCGGCTTCTGACTGACCTTTTGCAACAGACATAATACCTGCACGCACGATTTCAGCGATGAAGGCAGCTGTATAGAGAGAAAGAGCCAACCAAAGCGCGATCAGCGAGTTGCGCATATGGGTGCCGCCTTGGAAGTTAAATCCTTTCAGCTCTGGGTAGCCCAGATGAAAGCCCAATGCGATCAGAACGATCAATAGCGGACCAAAGATCAAGCCCAGCGTGTAGTACCACGTTGTTGGGCGGTCACCTGTCGCTTCCTGAATTTGATCAGCGTTACGCTTTACAAGACGCGCGCCGAACAGTCCCGCGAACAGAACAGCAAGGATCAGCATCAGATCAAGGCTGACATCAAATCGCAGGCTACCAGCGCCTAGGAAATGGACATCGCCAAGGGAACGGCTAAACAGCGGTTCTGGAATGTAAACGCCGCGGTTTGTAACAGCTATAGTGTCAAAGAAACTCATCGTTGCCGCTGGGTCTTCGCCGCGGAAGGCGCGTGGTGCGGGCAGCCCTTCAATCAACACAGCCATAATCAATGCGATCCACAGAAGAACCGGTACGTTCCGGAACATTTCAACATAGATCGACATCAAATTAGAAATAAGCCAGTTGGATGACAGACGCAGAACACCGATCAAAACACCTAGAACTGTCGCCAAGGCACAGCCCATAACTGCAATCAGCAATGTATTCAAAATGCCGATCAGCGCGGCGCGCAAATGCGTGTCCTGGCTTGTATAGTCTAACAGTCGTTGGTTGATGTCGTAACCCGCCGGTTCTGAAAAGAAGCCGAAGTCAATTGGTTTGCCGAGCGCATTCAGGTTGGTCAGCGTGTTACTGATGAGCCATCCAAAGAACAGCATAAAGCCCATCAATGCCACAACCTGGATCGTCATAGATCTGTATCGCGTGTCGTAAATCAGCTGCGACAGCTGAAACGACTCCCTTTGAGGGTCGCTTGCTATGGTCATGAGAAATCCCTGATAAGCCGGGTTTGGCCAATTTTGGCCGTGTACGGGGTTAACCCGCTATCATCTACCCGGTCGTGATAGTCCGGCAACGAACCCGTGCCGGAAATGAATGAGGCGCGGTTTGATCCGCGCCTCACAATTCCTTAGCGGAATGGAGGTGTGTACAGCAGACCACCATCTGTCCACTGCGCGTTCAGGCCGCGCGCCAGACCGATTGGTGTGTTCTCACCGATGTTTGTTTCGAACAGCTCAGCATAGTTGCCGCCAGCTTTCAGAGCTTTAACCGCCCAGTCAGCTTCCAGACCCAACATCTCGCCCAGTGTACCTTCGGTACCCAGCAGACGGTTGATTTCTGGGTTGTTTGTGCCGCCCAGCATTTCGTCGATGTTCGCGGATGTAACACCCAGCTCTTCAGCAACGATCAATGCGTTCAGAGACCAGCGAACGATGTCGCCCCATGCGTTGTCGCCGTGACGAACCAATGGGCCCAGAGGCTCTTTGGAAACGATTTCTGGCAGAACAACGTGCGCGCTTGGATCTTCAAAAGCAGCACGTGTCGCGGCTAGGCCGGATGCGTCTGTTGTGAAAACGTCGCAAGCACCGGCAAGGTACTGTTGCTGCGCTTCTGCGTTTGTTTCGATTGGAACTGGCTCATAAGAGATGTTGTTCACGCGGAAATAGTCAGCCAGGTTCAGCTCGGTTGTTGTACCTGTTTGGATACATACAGTCGCGCCATCCAGCTCTTTCGCTGAAGAAACACCCAATTCTTTAGGGACTAGGAAGCCCTGACCATCGTAGTAGTTTACGCCTACGAATTCGAATTTCAGGTCAACGTCACGTGTGAATGTCCATGTTGTGTTACGTGCCAACATGTCGATTTCGCCGGATGCCAGCGCTGTGAAGCGTGTTTTACCGGTTGTTGGTACGAACTCAACTGCAGACGGATCGCCAAGCACAGCAGCTGCAACTGCACGGCAAACGCCTACGTCAAAGCCTTTCCACTCACCAGCATCGTCAGGATATGCGAATCCGACAAGGCCAGTTGAGACGCCGCAGTTCAACTTGCCGCGCTCTTTTACATCGTCCAGGGTGGCTGCGGCAGCAGCGCCGGCTGCAAGGCCAGCGACGGTCAGTGCGCCGAAGAATACGGTTTTTTTCATTTCTACCTCTTCCTGTTTCCCGCTCTTTCCAATGGTCCTCTCAAGAAAGAACGGATCTGGATAGACTCTCTTTGAAGAGCCTCTAAAACCCACCGGCACGCTGGCCGGTCGATGTCGCAATTCTGAGAGGAATAGTCTCATAAGGTCAAGGCGCTTTGCTCGGAAACAAGGCAGAATCGGGCAGTCAACAGACTATTTTTTAATCAGTCAGTCCGATTTAGCCCTTTGGACAAGCGCCAGGAATCGGCATGCGGTCAAAAATTCAGCTTTTTTAAATGCGTCCTGCTCCGCCGCCTCTTCATCAACGCCCCAAAGCTCTTGTTGAAAAGATTCGTCGATCCGCGAGAGAGAAAAGCCCGTTTCACCGTCTATTTGGCCTTCTAAAATGGCCAAAGCGATCACCAGCGATCCTGATATCACAACAAAATCGTGAAATGCCGACAGTTCAAACGGCTTTAAGTTGTGAACCAATTTGGAAAGACGCCCCAGATCTTCGTCCGCTTGGGATTTTGGCATGATCCCAAAGCGGGTTTCGAGGCATGCGCCTAAATTTTCAGCACACCACTGCAAAAGTGGATCCCAAGCGGCAGATTGCCGAGAGACCAGCTCTTTTGGAGATTCGGCGCGGTAACATAAGAGGTCACTGTCCCCATATGCGGCCAGCATATCGCACACTTCTTTGTGCTGAACGCTCAGCTTATCAATCGCAGCATTGGCCATACGCGTGAACGGCATTGTCGTGGGATTGATGTGTTCGTCTTGCGCGCGCCATTCATCCGCAATTGCATCAGCCAATGGTTGGCTTGGCACGACCAGATGTGCCTTTGCAGGCGTTCGGATCGGGCGACCGTCCAACAAGACAGCATACCCATCGTCCTTTTCAGTGACATTCACCTCTGTCCAAAAAACCTTAGGCGCCCATTCACTCATGCCATTTGGCTCCAAATTTGTTCCAACAATCCCGGTAGCAATCGAATATCGTCGATCACCATATGTGCGTCTTTCAGCTGTTCGGCCGTGTGGTATCCCCAGCTGACACCGATCGCCAAAACCCCTGCGGCTTGAGCCATTTCCATATCGTACGATGTATCGCCGATCATCACTGTGTGCCGCTTGGACACGCCAGCTTCTGCAAACGCGGCCTCAATCATACTGGGATGGGGTTTAGACGGGTGATCATCGGCGCATTGCTGTGTCACCAACATCGGTCCCATATCATGTGCCTCAACCAGCGCATTCAAACCGCGCCGGGATTTGCCTGTTGCTAGGCCCAACAAGGTTTCAGGCTGCGCATGCAACTGTTTCATCACATCCATGACATTCGGATAAAGCAGCCCATGGGTTTTGCCCTGCTGGCTTTCGCGACTTGCTTTAAACGATGCTTTATACGCCGCCAACATCGCGTCCAATTGATGGTCGCGCGCATTCGGGGCCAATTTTTTGATCGCTATGGGCAAAGACAGACCAACAATTGACAATATTGTCTCGCGATCCGGCGCAGGGCGGCCCAGCGCATCAAAGGCGGCATGCATAGCAGCCACAATTTCAGCCTGTGAATCCACAAGCGTGCCATCGACGTCAAAAAGAACCAGCCGCAAATCCATCAGAAGAGATCCTTAAACGGATCTTCCTCTGCAAAGCTCTCTTCCCAGCCCAATGTGTCCCAGCTATTGGCCATATGTTCGGGCAAGGGGGCTGTCACGGTCAAAGGTTTGCGCGTCATCGGATGTTGTAGCTTCATCATACGGGCATGCAGATGCAGTTTCTTGGAAATCGCACCACCTAGTTGAGCCCCCCAACCATCGCCAAGGTTTTCCTGACCAGATCCGCCATATTTTCCATCACCAATAATCGGGTGCCCGATCTCAGCCATATGCGCGCGCAATTGATGGGTCCGGCCAGTTATCGGCTCCATCGCGACCCAGGCTGCACGCGACGCGACGCGATACAAAGTGGCATAAAGCGAATGCGCGCGTTTGGCCCCATCAACACGAGAGATCTCATTGGGATGCACAGCGCGCATCTTTTCGCCCTCGCCACCAGCACCATGGCCACCAGCCTTGACCAAGCCATAGCGGATTTCGCCCAAGTAAGGCACAGGAACACCGGCAACCAAGGCCCAGTAAATCTTGCGCGTTTCTTTATGACGGATGGCCGCTGTCAGTGCCTGTGCGACTTCGCGACTGCGGGCCAGCAACAAAACACCTGATGTGTCTTTGTCCAACCGGTGCACAAGCCGTGGCTTTTCGTCATAACCAAATTTCAATGCTTCTGCCAAACCATCCACATGGCGGGTCTGTTTGCTGCCCCCTTGCGTTGGCAGGCCCGGAGGTTTGTTGATCGCAATGATATGATCATCGCGATAGATCACACAAGATTGAATCAACTTTTCATCCGCATCCGACACATTGGACTTGGCCGGTTGTGCGGGTTGCTGACCGGGTTCTGGTAGCGGTGGAATACGGACGCTCTGACCGACGTCAACACGCGTCGATGCTTTGACACGGCCACCATCCACGCGCAATTCACCCTTGCGACACATCTTTTCGATCTGACCTTGGCGCACATGTGGAAAGGTCCGCTTTAACCAGCGATCCAAACGCTGATCCCCATCGCCCGGACCAATTACGATCGTCTGAACTCTGCTCATGATACAAATCCCCGCGCAATCAAAAGCCCAGCAAACAGCGCAACAATCGCGCCAAAAACGGACATTGTGACATACAGCGCAGCCAATCCAAGCGCACCGCGTTCATACAGCGTTACCGCATCAAGGGAAAACGCTGAAAATGTTGTGAAACCGCCCAAGACACCCGTCATCACTAGGGGCATATACCGTGGCAAATGTTCCAATAGAAACACAGCCGCCAGCCCCATAATAAAGGATCCCAGCAGGTTCACAGTCATCGTGCCGAACGGGAATCCTGTCCCGAGCAAGCGCGTTGCGCCGGTCACGGTTAAAAAACGAAGCGATGCGCCAATGGCGCCGCCGAGGGCTACTTGAATAAGGGGTGTCATCATGCGGTCTCTGTTGCGTGCGGACCTCAAAGAGTCAAGGGCGCGGCAACAATGACTTTAGGCTTTGCAGGTATTGCGCGACACGTTTTGGAAGCGGTCCCTGTTCAAACCCGGCCAACCACGTCTCACTAACAGGATGATGGCCAAGCGCATTTAGTAAGGCGGTCCGTTCGCTGGTCTGGTCCGCGTTCAACGGCAATGCTGCGCTGACATCGATCAATTCATATAGGCGATGCACCTCGCGCAGCACACGGAACGCGTCGATAATATCTGATTTGACAGGGATGTTTTGGGTCCAGTCGAAATCAGAATAAACCTCATTCACGATCCTTTGCCCGGCCCCCTGACAGTCAAAGACCAAACAGCCAGAAAATCCCTGATCCACACGATCAGCATGGATGGTGCAGGTGAAATCTGAACCAAGGTTAGGACAGCCATGGCCCGCAGGTTTGTGTATGGCAAAATCCGGTCCCGGTTCAAATTGGAACGCTTTGCAGCACAAGCCAACACAGGCTGAACAATCGGTGGTCAGATTAATGCTCACCGATCCTGCTCGCGCTTCGAACGCAATTTGTCAAAATAGGCCTGTCGCTTGCCCAGATCCCGTTCAAACCCGCGCTCAACAGGTTCATAAAACCGCGCACGGTCCATATCATCCGGGAAATAGTTCTGGCCAGAAAACCCATCTTCCGCATCATGATCATAGTTATATCCCGCACCGTATCCCTGATCAGCCATCAAACTGGTCGGCGCATTCAGGATATGTTTGGGTGGCATCAAAGCCCCAGTGTCTTTCGCGGCACGTCTCGCCGCTTTGTACGCGACATAAGCGCCATTGGATTTCGGGGCCAGCGCCAGATAGATCACGGATTGCGCCAGCGCCAGTTCCCCCTCTGGCGATCCCAGCCGTTCATAAGTTTCCCAAGATTGCAGACACACGGCCTGCGCCTGTGGATCGGCCAAACCGATATCTTCCACCGCCATTCGGGTCAGACGACGGGCTAAAAAGCGGGGATCTTCGCCGCCTTCCAGCATGCGGCAAAACCAGTAAAGCGCGGCATCTGGATCCGAACCGCGCACAGATTTGTGCAGCGCGCTGATCAGGTTGTAATGCCCATCCCCCGACTTGTCATAATTCGCGGCCCGTTTCATCAAACGCGTGCCCAGAGACGGCGCATCCAGCACCTTGTCCGCGGGCCATGCCGCGACCTGTTCAATCAGGTTTAACAAGGCCCGACCATCCCCATCGGCCATTTCAAGCAGCGCTTTATGGGCGCCTTCATCCAGGGGTAACTTGCGGCCCAATTCGTCCTCGGCCCGCTGCACCAGTTGCCCCAATTCATCGAGATCCAAACGTTCCAGCACCAAAACCTGTGATCGCGACAAAACAGCGGCGTTTAATTCAAAGGACGGGTTTTCTGTCGTCGCCCCGACCAAAAGGATCGTTCCATCCTCCATATGGGGCAAAAAACTATCCTGCTGCGCCTTGTTAAAACGATGGATCTCGTCAACGAACAGCAACGTTCCCTGCCCGACCGACCGCCGTGCTTTGGCAGCCTCGAACACCTTTCGCAGTTCAGGCACGCCCGAGAAAATGGCACTGATCTGCACAAATTCCAGATCGGTTTCATGGGCCAACAGGCGCGCAATCGTTGTTTTCCCAACACCGGGCGGTCCCCAAAAAATCAACGATCCCAAGGATCCTGCCGCCAACATTGCGCCAAGCGGCCCATCTTCGCCCAAAACCTGTTGCTGCCCAATGACCTCAGACAGGTTTTTGGGGCGAAGACGATCCGCCAAGGGCTGATGCGTTGCTGTGTCGGACAAACCCGCCTGATCAAATAAATTGCTCACGTCGCTATAACCTAAACCGCAATGAAATACGCCGCCCGCCGCGAAGCACCTCTAATTGCACACGTTGACCAGCCCGACGCAGCAAACGACCCACTTGATCGGTGCGGTCAATCGGATCACCGTTCACCGCCAAAATGATATCACCCGTTTGCAATCCAATCCTGCGACCGATGCGATCGGGATCTGCCACGACAACTCCTTCGGATGACATGGGCAAATCCATTTCGGCAATCACGGCCGGATTGATCTGTTCAAAGCGGACACCAGTCAGGATCTCGCGGTCGGTCAATGTAACTGGATCGCGCGATGGCGTGTCAGGGGCCGTGATCATCTCGACCGTTGCGATGTCTGCGCTCCCCTGGCGAACAAACCGCACATTTGCCGCATCACCAATCCCACGCACCATCATACGAAACAGCATCTCGGCAGGTGTATTTACGGGCTGATCATCCACCGCGACAATGACATCCCCGACTTTCAGCCCTGCCGCCAGAAACGGGCTTTGCGCGTGCAGATCGGAAATCAGCATGCCACCGGGCAGATCCAACCCCAACATATCGGTCATATCCGCCTCGACCACCTGTCCGGTCATCCCAGCCCATGGTCGTTGAAATGACGCTAGCCCATCGCGGGCCTGCGCGACAAATTGTTGAACCAGACCAGCAGGGATCGCAAACCCGATACCATTCGATCCCCCCGAACGGGTGAGGATAGAGGTATTCACACCAACCAAACGTCCCTGCATATCGATCAAGGCACCACCGGAATTGCCCGGATTGATCGGCGCGTCTGTTTGGATAAAGTAACCAGTTCCATCACCACGAGCGGCCCCCGACCGTGCAAGACCCGAAACGATACCACTGCTAACGGTTTGCCCCACCCCAAACGGGTTGCCGATTGCCAGAACCAAATCGCCAACTTCAACCGGATCCCCGTGACGCAAATCCAAAAAAGGCATTCCTTCCGCATCGACCAATTGCAAGATCGCAAGGTCAGAGGCTTCGTCACCCAACAAAACCTGCGCGGCATATTCCCGGCGGTCATTTAGAACGACGCGAATCTCGGTGGCCATGCCCACAACATGATAGTTCGATACAACAATTCCATCGCTAGATAGGATCACCCCAGAGCCAAGCGAATTTTGCGTGCGCTGCCGCGGCTGCAATTCGCGAAACATCTGCCCAAAGAAGGGATCATCCATAAACGCATTGCTGCGGCTCTGCACCATCCGGGATGCATAGATATTCACAACAGCGGGTGCTGCTTGCTTGACCAAAGGCGCAAAGGATAGCGAAATTTCGGCCTGAGATGTCGGAACACGACTGTCTTGTGCTGCAAGGGGAACTGAAAACACAGCAAGCAATAGGATGGCGAAACGGATCATGTGACCTCTCATGCGGATCAAAACCATGGTCCAGATATGCGGTCCCGGTTGCACGAATGCAAGCGGGGCCGCATGTGTTTGGATTTAACTGGCTTTGGCAGACAAAACTGCGCGGCGTGCCGCAACATCATCTGCCAATTTACGCAGCGCCAGAACAGTCTCTTCCCAGCCCAAGCAGCCATCGGTGATGGATTGTCCGTAGGTCAGCGGTGCATCGCCCAGATCCTGACGTCCTGCGACCAGATGGCTTTCCACCATCACGCCCGTAATGCGGTGATCTCCATTGGCGATTTGACCCCCGATATTTGCCAAAACCATCGGCTGTTTTTCCGGGTTCTTGTCGCTATTTGCGTGGCTGGCATCAATCATCACCTGTGGACGCACGCCATCACGTGTCGCCATGATACAGGCCATGTCGACGCTGTCCTTGTCATAATTGGTGCCACCACCGCCGCGCAAAACGATATGGCAATCAGGATTGCCATTGGTGGCCGCAATCGCCGCGCGTCCAGCCTTGGACATCGCCATGAAATGGTGTGACCGCGCCGCAGATCGTACAGCGTCCAATGCGATCTGAACGTTGCCGCGCGTACCGTTTTTGAACCCAACCGGGCAGGACAGGCCAGACGCCATTTCGCGGTGAATTTGGCTCTCTGTTGTACGCGCGCCGATAGCCGCCCATGAAATGAGGTCGGAAATATATTGAGGAACTGCAGTGTCCAGGAATTCCGTTGCGACCGGCAAACCAATCGCATTGATTTCATGGCACAGCCCGCGCGCGACAGTCAGGCCTTTGTGAATGTTGAAACTGTCATCAAGATCTGGATCGTTGATCAGGCCCTTCCAGCCACCAACAGTGCGCGGCTTTTCGAAATACACACGCATTGCGATTTCCAGCGTATCACCCAGTTCTTCACGGATAGGCGCCAAGCGGCGGGCGTATTCCAAGGCAGATTCTGGATCGTGGATCGAACATGGTCCAACAACCACCAGCAAGCGGTCATCATTGCCCCGCAGGATCGATTGGATCGCTTTGCGACCCGCCTTTACCGTTGAAACCGCTGCATCTGATGCAGGGCGCGCCGCCATCAACCCATCCGGGCTAGGCAGTTCAATCATGTCTGTAATTCTAAGATCATCTGTGTCGGTCATTTTCGAGGTCCTTAAAGAGGGATTGCCCCGGAGACGCGCACAAAAAAACCGCCTCACGGGGCGGTTGGTTTGACATTCTGTTGTGAGATGTCAGTTCACACGCAGACCCGTCCGACCGCCTTATGGCTCGGATAATAAAAATACCAAAAAACGGCATATGATTGGGTCATTTGTGTCATGCCGCTGACGCTAGTAGAGATTCGTCAGATTGTCACGAAGTTTTTTGACTGCCTTATTTGCAGGCAAATCGACCGCTGCGGCATGGCCGCGCAGGGGGCTATGCAAACGCAAAAAACGGCTTATTTTGTTTGCATATGCAGGAGGTTCCTATGGAAGATCACGCTCAAACCCGCGCTCTTTACAACAGCGACTGCCCGGTCTGTAACGCCGAAATGTGCAGTTATGACGCCTATTCCAAAACCAAAGATCTGCCGATTGCTTTCGACGATCTGAATCAGATCGACATGGACGCATGGGGCGTCACCGAGGATGAAGCAACCCGCCTGCTACATGTGATTCATAACGACCAGTTGTATGTTGGGTTCGAGGCAATGGTGATCTTATGGGAACAGATGCCACGCTATCGCTGGATGGCCCGGATTGCACGCCTGCCCGTGATCTACCAGATTGCGGATTGGTCCTACGTCCATATCGTCGCCCGCATCATCTATAACCGGCACCTCCGTCGGAAAGCGCGCGGGTTGGTGGGTGGCTAACTCGGAACCAATGACTATATGTGGACATGTTCTCCCAATGTCCACGCGCGAAACCCCACATATAGAATAAAGAGTCGACGCTACGAAATCTTTATGTTAACAAAAAAACGCAGCGCGGATTCGTGGTCCGGCTGCGTTTTTGTAACGCCGTTAGGAGGCGCTGGTTTGTTATATAACTTGGTCTTGATAACTTTGTTTGCTCGTAAGGGTCAACCCTCCGACGGCTCCAATCATGCCGCCGAAAGGAAACAATATGGCAAACTTTATCATTTCATACGACCTTAATGGTTCTGACCCGTCCCATCATGAAGTAGACGAACTACTGGGATACTTGGGCACATCGCGCGGACGACTACTCGAAACAGTTTGGTGGGTCGATTATAATGGCACGACATCCGAGCTACGTGATGCATTGAAAACACTGCTTAGCGACGATGATTCATTGCTGGTTTGTCTATGCTCAAATGCTGCTTGGTCCAACCTTCTAGTAGACGAATCGGAGTTGATCAGTCGCTGGGCGTCAGCGGCATAGCTATTTGAAGCTCTCTGCACCACATAGTTGCTAGGAATCCATAAATCAAAAAAGCCCCGCCAAATGGCAGGGCTTTCATAAATGGGCTGAGCCAGAACTTATTCTGCAGCCTCTTCCGCTTCCAGACGCGCTTTATCAGCTGCACCTTTTGCAGAAACGTCGCGGTCCACCAGTTCGATGATCGCCATTGGCGCCATGTCACCGTAACGGAAGCCCGCTTTCAGGATGCGGCAGTAGCCACCGGAACGCTCTGCATAGCGTGGGCCCAGAACTTCGAACAGTTTCGCAACGTCTTTGTCTTCTTTCAGCTGAGCAGCAGCCTGACGGCGCGCGTGCAGATCGCCGCGCTTGCCCAGTGTGATCAGCTTGTCGATGACGCGCTTCAATTCTTTCGCTTTTGGCAAGGTTGTTTTGATCTGCTCGTGCTCGATCAAAGAACCAGCCATGTTTGCCCACAGAGCCTTACGGTGTTCGTGGGTACGATTAAGGCGGCGATAACCTTTTTTATGACGCATTGTCGGTCTCCTAAATGTGCCTTCTACAGGCGGTTTTGCTTTGTCTGTCCTCCGATGCGTGTCAGAGACTCTCCTTGGGGCAATGATTTACCCAGAATGTGCGAGGCAACTAACGCTGCCTCGCGGCTGCGGGGAACACCCCCGCAAAAACTTAAAAGTTGTCTTCCAGCTTTTTCGCCAGATCTTCGATATTCTCTGGCGGCCAATCTTCGACATCCATACCGAGGTGCAGACCCATACCGGACAGAACTTCTTTGATCTCGTTCAAAGACTTGCGGCCAAAGTTTGGCGTGCGCAGCATTTCTGCTTCGGTCTTTTGGATCAAATCGCCGATATAGACGATATTGTCGTTCTTCAGGCAGTTTGCAGAGCGAACAGACAGTTCCAGCTCGTCCACTTTCTTCAGCAGAAGTGGATTGAACTCGAGACCATCGTCTTCGTCCTGACGGGATGCACTTTCTGGTTCGTCGAAGTTGACGAAGATAGACAGCTGGTCCTGCAGAATACGCGCTGCGAATGCGATAGCATCCTCAGGTGTAACAGAGCCGTCTGTTTCGATCTTCAATGTCAGCTTGTCATAATCCAGAACCTGACCTTCACGTGTCGGCTGAACATCGTAAGCAACCTTTTTCACAGGGGAATAGATCGCATCGATTGGAATCAGGCCGATTGGCGCGTCTTCTGGTTTGTTCTTGTCTGCTGCAACATAGCCTTTGCCAGTGTTGACAGTCAGCTCCATGAACAGATCCGCACCATCATCCAAGTGACAGATCACGTGATCACGGTTCAGAACCTCAATGCCAGCGCTTTCTGTGATGTCACCAGCTGTGACAACACCAGGACCTTTGGCAGAAATGGAAACACGCTTTGGACCTTCAGCGTCCATGCGCAATGCGATACCTTTGAGGTTCAGCACGATGTCGGTGACGTCTTCACGTACACCTGCAACGCTGGAAAACTCATGCAGAACATTGTCGATTTGTACCGATGTGATCGCCGCGCCCTGAAGGCTTGACAGCAAAACACGACGCAACGCGTTACCCATTGTCAGACCAAAGCCGCGTTCCAGAGGCTCAGCAACAACAGTTGCCATGCGCGATGGATCGACGCCTGGTTTGATTTCAAGTTGCGCTGGTTTGATCAGCTCTGCCCAGTTCTTTTGGATCATGAAGTCCCTCCATTCCTGTCCGTCCCCCATGTCCAAATAGGACAGACGCCCGAGGTTTCAAATTGACGCGCCGAGGCCGGACACAAAAATGTGTCCGGCCTCGGCAATTTTGGTAATTATACGCGGCGGCGCTTTGGTGGGCGGCAGCCGTTATGTGCGATTGGTGTCACGTCACGGATGGACGAGATGTTGAAACCAATAGATGCCAAAGCGCGCAGAGCGGATTCACGGCCAGAACCTGGACCCTGAACTTCGACTTCCAGCGTTTTCACGCCGTGCTCTTGTGCTTTCTTACCTGCATCCTCAGCAGCCAACTGCGCTGCGTAAGGTGTGGATTTCCGAGAACCTTTAAAGCCCATTGTACCGGCAGAGGACCAAGAGATCGCATTGCCCTGTACATCGGAGATCAGGATTTTTGTGTTGTTGAAGGTCGAGTTCACATGCGCAACGCCAGCTGCGATGTTCTTGGAGACCTTTTTCTTGCCTGAACGGCGTGTATCACGTGCCATTGATCAAATCTCCCCTTACTTCTTCTTACCAGCAATCGCTTTCGCAGGGCCCTTACGGGTGCGCGCGTTTGTGTGGGTACGCTGACCGCGAACCGGTAGGTTACGACGGTGACGCAGGCCGCGGTAGCAGCCAAGATCCATCAGGCGTTTGACGTTCATCTGAACTTCACGACGCAGGTCACCTTCAACGGTGTATGTTGCATCGATGTGTTCACGAACAGCAAGAACCTCAGCATCGGACAGTTCATTCACACGGCGTGTGACGTCGATGTTGACGGATTCGCAGATTTCTTTAGCAGCAGCAGGGCCGATGCCATGAATATATGTCAGCGCGATGATGACGCGCTTGTTTGTCGGGATGTTTACGCCGGCAATACGTGCCACGTGCATTTCCTTTCGTTGCGAGCCCGTAATTCCAGGCCCTTTAATGACAGCAAGAGCCCGAGGCGTAGTGCCAACGGGCCGAACTATTCTAGGTGATCGCATCATGGGGGCGACCCAATCAGCGGCTGATTCTCACAAGGAGATGTGGGTGCGTACGGTCAATTCAGGCCTGTGTCAAGGCTAGGGCCAACACAACCATTGCTAAACACAAAACCGGCACCTTTCAGCACCGGTTTTGTCAGATTTTTTCGTATAAAACGTGGCCTTTAGTCGTCCAGCGCCGCAGCAATCTCTGCTTTGACATCCGCGATATCGGCCATGCCATCCACATAATCATGCAGACCTTTTGCATAGTAATAGCCAATCAGCGGTGACGTCTGTTTGTAATAAGCCAGCAAACGCGTCTTCATAGCATCTGCGTTGTCATCCGCGCGGACAGGTTTACCTGCCGCTTGCGCCTCGGTGGCGCGATTGACAACACGTTCAACCAGAATTTCGTCTTCGACCTTTAGCTCGACGACGGCATCCAGTTTCTGACCCATATCCGCCAACAGCTGTTCCAAAGCATCTGCCTGCGGCAAGGTGCGTGGAAACCCATCAAAGATAAAGCCAGTTCCACCAGCTTCCAGCTTTTCGCGGATCAGACCGATCACGATCTCATCTGTCACCAATTCACCGCGGGCCATGACATCGGCAACTTTGTTGCCCATTTCGGTTCCGCTGGTTTTTGCTTCGCGCAGCATGTCGCCTGTTGAAAGCTGTACCATGCCCCGTTCTTCTACAAGGATACCCGCCTGAGTTCCCTTACCCGCCCCGGGTGGTCCAATTAGTATGATATTCATCGGCGTGCAGGCCCCCTCCGCTTGCGTGCCTTACCCTTGCCGCGCAACTGCGACTTTTGGATCAAGCCTTCGTATTGATAAGCTTGCAGATGGCTATGCACCTGCTGAATGGTGTCCATACCAACAGAGACGATAATCAAAACAGATGTTCCGCCGAAATAGACGGGGATAGCATATTGCGCACGTAGCACTTCGGGCAAGAGGCAAACGAGGGCAAGATAGGCAGAACCGAGAACAAGTACTCTATTAACAACATATTCCAGATATTGCGCGGTCTTTTGACCAGGGCGAATCCCGGGAACATAGCCATTTTGCTGCTTCAAGTTATCTGCAACCTCATCCGTCTTGAAAGAGACGTTATGCGTGTAGAAATACGCAAAGAACACGATCATCAGAGCGAAGAACAGCAAATAAAGCGGCTGACCGGGACCGAAATACGCCAATAGGGTCGACATAATCGGGTTGGTCGCTGAATTTTGGCTGAATGTTGCGATGGTAGTCGGCAACAACAGCAAAGAGCTTGCGAAAATCGCCGGAATAACGCCCGACGGATTGACCTTGACCGGAAGGTGCGAATGCTGCGCTTCGGTCATTTTCATGCCAACCTGACGACGTGGGTATTGGATTGTGATCTTACGCAAAGACCGCTCCATAAAGACCACGAACGCAATGATTCCGATCACCATCAAAACGATCAATAGCACGCCTAGCGATGAAAGCTGACCTGACTGGCCAAGCGTAAACAATTGCGCAATGGCAGCAGGAACTTCGGCGAGAATGCCCACATAGATGATCAGTGAAATACCATTACCGATGCCGCGCGCGGTGATTTGTTCACCCAACCACATCAGGAACATGGTGCCACCAACCAATGTGATGATCACAGAGATTCGGAAAAACCAACCGGGCTCATACGCCAGGTTCCCCGCCTCAAGCGACGCTGCAAGGCCATATGCCTGGAACAATGCCAGTGCAACGGTGCCGTAGCGCGTATATTGCGTGATCTTTTTGCGACCTTGCTCGCCTTCTTTCTTCAGCTGTTCCAACGCGGGAACCATAGCTGTCAAAAGCTGAACCACAATAGAGGCGGAAATATAGGGCATGATTCCCAATGCGAAAATACCCATGCGCCCCAAGGCGCCACCGGTGAACATTGAAACAATGCCCCCAATGCCACTGCTGGCTTGCTCCATGAAGTCACGCAAAGCGTTGGCATCAATGCCAGGTACAGGGATAAACGTGCCCAAACGGTACACGATCAATAGGGCCAGGGTGAACAGAATGCGGTTACGCAGATCTGTCGCCTTGCCAAGCGCCGCCCAGGACGTGTTGGCGGCCATTTGTTCAGCTGCAGATACCATAATGGATCCTCGGTCATGAAAAACGCCGCCTGAGCGAGTCCTGCTCGGGCGGCGTAAAGGAATACTCAAAGTCTATGTAAGCGCCTTGTTGGGCGCTCACAAGCGCTTACTCCGCCGCGGCTTCTGTAGAGACCACTTTAAGAGAACCGCCTGCCGCTTCTACAGCAGCAATTGCGGATTTGGAGGCGCCGGTTACTTCGATGTTCAGTTTCGCAGAAACCTCACCTTTCGCCAGAACACGGATGCCGTCCAGTTTACGACGTACCAGACCGGATTCGATCAACGCATCTTCTGTTATGGCTGCGGAACCGTCCAATTTGCCCGCATCAACAAATTTCTGGATCAGGCCCAGGTTGACAACAGCAAAGGATTTACGGTTCGGCTTGTTGAAACCACGCTTAGGCAAGCGTTGGTACAGCGGCATTTGGCCACCTTCATAGCCTTTGATCGCAACACCGGAGCGGGATTTTTGACCTTTGATACCACGGCCACCCATTTTACCTTTTCCGGAACCCGGACCACGCGCGATGCGTTTTTTGGTTTGTGTTGCGCCAGGATTGTCGCGCAGTTCATGCAATTTCATATCGCTTCTCCTTGCCGGAACTCCCCGCGAAGCGAATTGGGAAGACACGGCTTTTTTGATTGTTTTGAATCACCCAATACGGGCCACCGGGCGCTTGTATGCGCCAGCACATAAGATTTCAAGGAATTTTCGCCCATCTGACCCCAAACAGTGCTTTCGCATTTTACAAAGCGGGTTCAGGGACAGCCATGGTCTGAAAACGCAAAACGCGCACCAGGCCGGTACGCGTTGAACGAATTTCCGCATGTTAATTTGGATTTCTGATGATCCGCCCTCGCTGTTAAGTCAGCAGGGTCATCAGACCAGAACCCAAATTAGCCTTGATACGCTTTGCGCGCTTCTTCACGAGCGACACGCGCCAGATCTGAACGCATCAGGCCAAGATCTTCCAGATCGCGGTCTGTTAGGTCATTCAATTCAGCAAAAGCGCGACGTTGCATTGTGTAGCAATCAAAGCGTGATTTCAGGGCAGAGATAACGCCGGTCAGAGCAGCGTTAGAACGTTTAGATGCGGTTTGAGTAACTGTATTTGTCATGGCTTGATCCTTTGAATGGTTCAGGCGCAGTCCTCTTTAATTTGCGTCTGATTGGTCTCTTTCGATGACTTCAAAGTAATCTCAGCTGGTAGCGTTAACAATCGTTGGTTTTGCCAAGCCGCTATGCATTTAGCGCAACACCTATGCATTTATTAGAACGCTCAGTTCTTTTTGTCCGACTGCGAACCATCATCACATGTGCCATCATCTTGCCGCTTCTTTTTAACACAGGCCTGGTAAACGACATGCGCCAATTCTTTCGCGCTGGACCCGTTCGCTATCCGCGCAGCGGTAGGAACTTCAAAAAACCGACGCTCGGTTGCAAGATGTGGAAATGCATCTGTTAATTCACTCATGCCACCGCTCCTTCGCTATAAGAAACGAAATCATATCCTTTGGAACCCCAAGCCAATTCTCGACTTCTATGTAGGGTTGCCATTAGATCATTGCGAGACATCATAAGATGCACATCGCATTTAGCATGCGTAAACTGGGCCATTCTAACCACCTGAAACTCTTATTCATCGCATTAATGGCTATCAACGAAACCCTTAGATTCTGTGAATCCCAACCCATTCGGAACCAGTTTTAAAATTCGATCGCTTGGCACCACATCTTGAAACGAAAAAACCCCGACCAGTTGGCCGGGGTTTCTACAATCCAAAAGAAAGAAGGCTTAACCTTTTTCTTCCACGATCTCTACCAGATGCGGGATCTTGCGGATCATGCCGCGAACAGAAGGTGTATCTTCCAGTTCACGTGTACGGTTCATTTTGTTCAGACCCAGACCGATCAGCGTTTGACGCTGGATAGCTGGGCGACGGATCGGAGAACCGATCTGCTTTACAACAATAGTCTTACCCATGATTTACGCCTCCTCGCTTGCAGCTTCCGCTGCAGGTGCTTCGTCACGCTTTGGCAGAATGTCAGCGACTTTCTTGCCACGACGTGCCGCAACCATACGTGGGGATTGCTCTTTGCTCAGAGCGTTCAGCGTCGCGTGGATCATGTTATATGGGTTCGGGGAACCTGTGGATTTCGCCACAACGTCCTGAACACCCAACATTTCGAACACAGCACGCATTGGACCACCGGCGATGATACCAGTACCAGTTGGCGCTGTACGCATGACCACTTTACCCGCACCGTGACGACCTTGCATGTCGTGGTGCAGCGTGCGGCCTTCTTTCAAAGGTACACGGATCATTTTACGCTTAGCTTGCTCAGTCGCCTTACGGATCGCCTCAGGTACTTCTTTCGCTTTACCTTTGCCGAAACCTACGCGACCTTTTTGGTCACCAACAACAACCAGAGCAGCGAAACCGAAGTTCTTACCGCCTTTGGTGGTTTTGGAAACACGGTTGATCGCAACCAAGCGATCTGCAAATTCTGGAGCCGCTTCTTCGCGATCGCGGCGACGACCACGGCCGCCTTCGCGGTTTTCACGTTCTGCCATGTGGCATTCCTTTAAAATAATGTGCGTCTTGCACTTTTATCCCAATCCAGGTGGCTTACGGATCAGATCCAAGCCCCGGATCATCGAGACGGCCCGTTAAGAACAGGCCGCCTACGCTTGGCCAAATGGCCTTTAGATTTTCAAACCGCCTTCGCGGGCTGCATCAGCCAAAGCTTTGATGCGGCCGTGATAGAGGAAACCACCACGATCGAAATATGCTTCTTCAACGCCAGCTGCTTTGGCACGCTCTGCAATCGCTGCGCCGATTTTGGCCGCGGTTTCCAGATTGTTTTTGCCAGTTGCCAGAGCTTTTTCCTGAGAAGAAGCTGCTGCCAATGTGCGGCCGTTTACGTCGTCGATCAGCTGAACGCTGATGTTTTTGTTGCTGCGGTGAACGCTGAGGCGAACACGCCCAGCATTGACCTTGCGCAGCTTGTTCCGAACGCGCAGACGGCGCTTTTGGAACAGTACTTGTTTGCTGTTTGCCATTGTCGTCCGTCCTTACTTCTTCTTGCCTTCCTTCTGGAAGATATATTCGCCCTTATAGCGAATGCCCTTGCCTTTATAAGGCTCTGGGCGACGCCAGTCGCGAATATTCGCCGCCACTTGGCCGACCAGCTGAGAATCGTGACCTTCCACGATGATCTCTGTTGGCTTTGGGCAAGTGATGGTGATTCCATCAGGAATTGCGAAATCTACATCATGGGAGTAGCCGAGGTTCAGCTTCAGAGTTTTGCCCTGAAGTGCTGCACGGTAACCAACACCCTGGATTTCCAGTTCTTTCTTGAACGTGTTCTGGACGCCGTGGACCATGTTCGCAACCATTGTGCGGGACATGCCCCATTGCTGACGCGCGCGCTTGGACTTGCCGCGCGGGTCAACTTTGACCGAACCTTCTTCAACTGTGATTGTAACATCATCAGTCGCTGTGAAGCTTTGAGTGCCCTTTGGGCCCTTTACTTCAACAGTCTGGCCAGAAACGGTCGCAGAGACGCCGGAAGGCAGTTCAACCGGTTTTTTGCCGATACGAGACATATTGCCCTCCTTAGAACACGGTGCAGAGCACTTCGCCGCCAACATTGGCTGAACGTGCGCTTGCATCCGTCATAACGCCCTTAGGCGTGGAAACGATGAAAGTACCCAGACCTTGACGGACCTGTGGAATATCTTTGGAGCCCATGTAAACACGGCGTCCAGGTTTGGACACGCGCTTAAGCTCGCGGATAACAGGTGCGCCATCATAGTACTTCAGCTCGATGGTCAGTGTCGGGTGACCCGCTGAATCCGTCGCGGATTCATAGCCACGGATGTAACCTTCATCCTGAAGCACATCCAGAACCCAACCACGCAGCTTGGACGCTGGTGTTGAAACCTGAGATTTGCCACGCATAGATGCGTTGCGGATACGGGTCAGCATATCGCCGATAGGATCGTTCATATCTGTCTCTCCTTACCAGCTTGACTTAACCATGCCCGGCAGCTGACCGGTCGAACCCAGTTCGCGCAGGGCGATACGGGAGATCTTCAGCTTACGGTAGTAGGCATGTGGGCGACCAGTAAGCTGGCACCGGTTGTGAAGGCGTGTCGGCGCAGAGTTGCGCGGCAGCTTTGCAAGCTTCAGGCGCGCTTTAAAACGCTCTTCCATCGGCTTGGTTTCATCTTTCGCGATTTCTTTCAGCTCGGCACGTTTCGCGGCATATTTCGCCACCAGACGTTCGCGCTTCTTTTCGCGTTCGATCATGGATTTCTTTGCCATGTCTCTCGTCCCCTTACGCAGTAAACGGCATGTTGAAATGCTTCAACAGCGCTTTTGCCTGCGCGTCTGCGGTGTGCTCACCGAATTCCTGCGCAGTGGTGGTCATGATAATATCCATACCCCAAACTTCATCGACTTTGTCGAATTCGATTTCTGGGAATACGATATGCTCTTTGATGCCCATGGCAAAGTTGCCACGACCGTCAAAAGATGGCTTCACACCGCGGAAGTCGCGGATACGTGGCATTGCGATTGTGATCAGACGGTCGAGGAATTCGAACATACGATCGCCACGCAGCGTCACTTTGGAGCCGATGATCATGCCTTCACGCAGACGGAACGGCGCGTGAGACTTTTTCGCTTTGGTGCCGATTGCCAGCTGGCCTGCGATTTTCGTCAAATCTTCGATGGCAGATTTTGCCTTCTTAGAATCGCGAACCGCTTCCGCGCCACAACCGATGTTCAGAACGACTTTTTCCATTTTTGGAATTTGCATTTCGTTCTTGTAACCAAACTCTTCCTTCATGGCTGCACGGATCGTGTCCGCATAAGCAACCTTCAGGCGTGGTGTGTAGTTTGCAGTATCCAGCATTAGATCACGTCTCCCGTGGTCTTTGCGAAACGCACTTTCTTACCGTCTTCAATACGGAAGCCAACGCGGGACGCTTTGCCATTTGCATCAACAATTGCCAGATTGGACAGCTGAATTGGCAGAGCCTTTGGAAGGCGGCCGCCTTGTGCTGATGCAGTCTGACGCTGGTGACGAACGGCCATGTTAACGCCGTCTACGATCGCTTTGCCTGCAGAAGGCAGAACTTGGGTGATTTCACCAGTTTTGCCTTTGTCCTTACCGGCCAAGACAACAACTTTATCACCTTTACGGAGCTTAGCAGCCATTACAGCACCTCCGGAGCAAGCGAAATAATTTTCATGAAGTTCTTTGCGCGCAGTTCACGAACAACTGGGCCAAAGATACGTGTGCCAACCGGCTCGCCTGAATTGTTCAGGATAACCGCAGCATTGCGGTCAAAGCGGATGGATGTGCCGTCTTCGCGACGAACTTCCTTGGCGGTGCGAACGACAACGGCTTTACGCACGTCACCCTTCTTCACACGACCACGCGGGATGGCTTCCTTCACCGAAACAACGATGATGTCACCAACGGACGCGTAGCGGCGGTGTGAACCACCCAGGACCTTGATGCACTGAACTCGGCGTGCGCCGGAGTTATCAGCAACATCCAGATTGGTCTGCATCTGGATCATATGGTTTCTCCCGACCTTTGGAGGTTGTTCTGGTTAGCCCCCCAGGGTTTCGACTAAACTGAAAAAGCTGGCCTTAATCGACCAGCACTTCCCAGCGTTTGGTTTTCGACTTCGGCGCACATTCGATGATACGAACTGCTTCGCCGACGTTGAATTTTTCTGCTTCATCATGCGCACGGTATTTCTTCGTGGACTTGATCGTCTTTTGAAGAACCGGGTGCTTAAAGCGACGCTCAACCTGAACTGTCACAGTCTGCTTGTTGGCTGTGGATGTCACGGTGCCGGACAGGATACGCTTGGGCATAGATCAGGCCTCCGCAGTAGTCGCAGCAGCTGCTGCTTTTTGGTTGATAACGGTATTGATGCGGGCAACATCGCGACGCACCTTGCGGATGCGAGCAGTGTTTTCCAGCTGATTGGTGGCCTGCTGAAAGCGCAGGTTGAAGGCTTCTTTTTTCAAAGCCACAAGATCGTCGCGGAGTTGATCCACGGTCTTGTCGTGCAATTCCTTGGCGTTCATCGCCTATTCCTTTGTTTAGCTCACCAGAAGGCCCCGATCTTTATGGTATCGGGTCACCTTGGATCTGGTGACGTTGAAAAGCAAAAAAGAGCCACTGTTCCCTGAAATCAGGGCGCCGTGATTCTGGTCTGCCGTGCATGAGGTGCGTCTATAGGGGGGAATCGCCTATCTGGCAAGGACATTTTGACAGATGCTCACCTATGATCTGCGTAAGCTTCATTTGTCACATTCAGCATTCTTTGGGTAGGGCCATACTGGATGTTCCAACCCTCTTCTCGTGATTATTACCACAACCACCGTTGTTTTCTGACTATTTTTGTTTGATAAGCGGCTCGACCGCATTTTTGAACGGACGTCCCATGCCCAGACCTGCCCCTCGTAACGTAGAAGTATTCTCCACTCAGCAGATCACACCCAATATGCTGCGTGTCACCCTGACCGGTGAAGGATTGCGCGGGTTCCCAGAAGGGTTTGAAAGCGGCTATGTGAAGTTTCGCTTCCCGGACGCGCCGGGTAGCACGCCGGACAAAGTGATCATGCGAACCTATTCTATTAGGGCTTTTGACAGCAGCAAGAACTTGTTGAGCATCGATTTCGCCCTGCATGATGACAGCGAAGGCCTTGCCTCGGCTTGGGCCAAAGGCGCGAAACCCGGAGATCCCGTCGAAATTGGTGGCCCCGGCTCTGTTAAGCCGGTCAGTCACGATACGGATTATGTGCTTTTGGCAGCTGATATGACTGGCTTGCCCGCGCTGGCCTGCAACCTAGAACGTTTGCCAGCGGACGCGAAAGGCATCGCGCTCATAGAAATCACCAGTGAAGCAGATCGGCAAGACATCACACATCCCGAGGGCGTCGAGGTCCATTGGCTGGTCAATCCGGGTTACGCACACACGCCCCGCGCCCTGTCACAACATGTGCGTGACATGCCGTGGCCAGAAGACGGTACCGTTGGGGCGTGGTGCGCTTGCGAATTTCACTCCATGCAAGATCTGCGGAGCTACCTGCGAAACGAACGCGGTATCCCAAAAGAACAGATCTATATTTCCAGCTATTGGAAAATCGGACGGACCGAGGACGGACACCAAGCCGACAAACGGCTGGACAGGGAGCGCGAAAATGCGGCGCAGGCCTCGGCCTGATTTTATTCGCCCAGGGTCACACGACAGATCAGCGTATTGTCACGCTCTAGATCGTCGCCCCATATCAATTGCGCGGATGGATCCCAGGTTATCTCATCATAACCAAATTTAGGATCAACCGCTTGTTCTGTATGTTCGGTCGCCGCTGGCCATGCCGCATCATCGAAACCTGCCAACATCCACCCGTCTGGTTCCGCTTGCGTTTCTGACGCGCAAACACCCTGCCCCTCAACCGGATTGGCTTCGCCCTCGCAGGACGTATCGATTGGAGCGTAATGCATGACAAGGCACTTAACGGCTGAACTGCTGACCAAGGCCGTCATTCCGGCACTGTCCTTGATTTGGAAAATCAAACCACCATCGCCCATTTGCTGGCGGCGCGACCCGATATATTCCAAACCGGTATCGTTTTCCTTGAAATCCTTGGTGATGATAGCAATCTGCGCTGGACCATCTACCGAGAACGTACCGCTTTCTGCATTAAAGGAACGCTCGGTGGTGATCGGAACGCTGTCTTCTAGAACTTCAGTCCCGTTCACATACATCGCGAACCAATTATCCGCCCAAACATCGACATTATATGTGTCCGCACGAACCGATTGGCCGGCCAGAATAAGGCCTGACAACAGAATGGCCTGAGATATATGTTTCATAAGAACCTCCAACTTGTATGTGTCCGTTATACGGATACTCGGGACGGTTCCGTCGATCACTGTAACTTTAGACGAAAATACTGGCCGCTCCACCCGCCGATCAGATCGCGCGCTTCAATCAGAACCTCTGATTGGCCCGAAGGAATTCGAACACCTGACAGTGATCTGGTAAAGGGCTGTTCATCGACATGGGGATGATAGAGAACACGGGTACCTAGGACATTCTGATCAACATCAAGAACGCGCCAACCATCGGCATAGTCCTCCCAACCCGTATCGGCATGTGACAACGTTACATCAAAACGCCAAGTGTCCCCGCTCTGTATGGCATCAACGGCCTCGATCACAGGCATATCCGCATAAGATGTCGAGGCAAGAGCGATGAATATAACGGCCAGATGTGTTTTCATAAGGTTAGCTTAACAGGGCAGACCAATCATGCAGATCACAATCTGGTCATTCCCATTTGTAATTAAAGCTAACGCTGATGCGTTCATCTTCAGCCATGTTCATCGGAACTTCGTGTCGCAGCCAGCTTTCCCACAGCAAGACATCACCCACCTTTGGTGCCTCATAAACAAACATTTGCAGATCTTCACGTGCGCCTTTGCGGCGCGGCGGGGATGCCATCATGCGTCCCGATCGTGGATCTTCTAGCTTCAATGCCGACGTACCATCCGGCATCGACACATAGGTCGTGCCAGAAATCACGGAATGGGGATGCAAATGCGACGAATGCATGCCGCCCTCTGGCAGGATGTTGATCCAGATATCTTCCAGCATCAGTGCCTTATCACCCAGATCAAATTCCAGATCCTCGGCAAAGGCCGCCACGTGCTTATCCAACGCATCCACAATGGTTTGGAAGATCGGGAAACGCCACGGTAGGTCGGTCAGTGACGCGTAAGACGTGTAGCCCGGATAGCCCTTTTCTTCACACCAATCTTGGCCTGCCTCATCATCTTCCGCGATGGAATAGCAAGAGACTTCCAGTTCCTGCGCATCAATATCGTGACCAAATTCAGTCAGTTGAGCGCGGTAAAGACGGGTCGAAAAGAGAGATTTTATATGTGCCATGGCAGCCTTCTAATACAGCCAGAGCAAGGGAGCGAGCGCATTTTGCATTGCAGAACCGCACATCTTTGACCGGATGTGACGGAATGGTTGAATCCCCTCATGACACGCGCCATGCAATAATGGTCCAAACGCCAAGGATTTATGACCAAACTAAAACCTCCATCGACACCTAAGCCGACGGAAACAGATAGAACTTTGCAGCCGTTCGCGGTTTCTTCTCCAAGCGACAGCAGCCAGCCCAAAGCGGCCTAGAAGGTTCAGCACGTCATACAGCTCTGGACATTCACTTCGTTTACTCGGCCTCCAACAAGAGGATGCCAAAGCTTACGACTTCAACTGATGCTTGTTGCCAAGCCGGAGCGGGCACTGTTTACATTTGAGTTGAAGCCTAGCGTAAATTAACGAATTTTAGAGTAAAGGAAAGTTTTGATGGACCCACATTTTCCACTGGACCCTTCATACAAGAACATTTTGAAAACAAAGAAAATTTATCATGGTTACCTGAAATGCCGGCTAGTGCATATGAAAGATCGCTCTTTCGTTCTTCCCGACATTCTGATGGCCAGTGGACGCAAACGTGTTTTTTATTCACCGCAATTTTTCTTTCCAAACTGCATCGCATTTTTTGGCGGTGATGGATCTCTTGATTTCTGCACTTTGCGTCTGGGACTTCTGGGAAAAATTGATGTTGAAGTCGCATTTTTTCGGACCCGTTTGGTAAAGACCTGCGCAGATGGATCTTTTATATACAAGTGTGCATTTGCAACGATCGACGCAGAAGCGTTGCCGCCGCCACAGGGAACATGGCGAACGCGGGGTAACCAGTTCGAATTGGAATTATATCACCACACGACCAAAGAAGGTCAAAAAGGGATAAAGTCGAGCCAAAAGCTATTGAGCTCGCCTTGGAATATTCAAGGCACCCAAGAGCTTAAGAATATTGCTTACGGATACTTCACATCTATCCCTAAGATCAAGAATACGCTCGACTTGAGCGAGGTGGCGATGGCGGAAAATGGCATTGCGCTTTTCTTGCCGACAAATGCGCCCAACGAACCACAGTTTTCAGTCGCTTGGCCAATATACAAACGTTCCCCACACGAGATAGAAATTCCGATGCCGTTTTGGGTAGATGTAGAAACAATTTCGCCCAGCCATCTTTGGCTGCACGCTCCATTCCAAGAAGCTAACTACTACGAAATCGTGTTGCCCAAGGTTTTTCGCATTGGCGTTGCACCAAGTCAAACCATTCCCTTAGCCGGAAAAAAATTAGCCATAACCCCAGAAAATTGTCGCAGCTTTGAATATGTCATTGTCGGCGATGCCGACACTCCTGAAGGCCTCACTGCACCTTATCACGAAGAAGAGACTCTTCAGATTGCCAAGATTGATTTGGCGAGTGCGGGGACCGAGATCATAGGCCGATGGAGCGAAAATCAGAACACCCATATTTTTGACAATCAAACTATTGAATTAGCGGTTTTGAACAACGTGTGATGTTCCTCACTTGGTAACGTACGTCGTGGCATCTAAAATGCAAAATCGCTTTCCCCACGACTTTTCAAAGTGCGCTACCTTTGCTTTGCGGCAATTGGTGCATTGCGCTGCATCGGTCAAAGTTGGGCTCGAAATGTAATTTCACTGCTGTTTGCGTAAAGGTCTATTTCCGGACGAAATTTGAATTTCAGTCGGGATGGTGACGTTAAGGTCAAAGTTGTCTGAAGTTTCGCGAGCCACGAGAAAGAAAGCCTAAACCAGTTTGTGTCAGGATTGGTCGGACTCAAGAAATGAGGATGACATGGTTCGGCAGTACGCTTTGATTGTTTTTTTGGTTTCACTCTGTGGACCAGCATTCTGTGAGAGTGGTGCATTGTTTTCTTTAGAGCCGCGCGGATCGCTCTTTGCTTCTACACCTAATCCCGCCAGAAGCAGTCTTATCCCAACAAAAGTAACGCCTGATAGCGCCGGAACAACCGCAGGCAATGAACGGCGTGGCAGCCTATTTGTCGGCGTCGTTGAAGGCAGCCTTCTTGCACCATATCAAGATCTCGTACCGCAACTGGAACGCAGCCGCCTTGGCCCATCCAACACGCCGATCCGCGACAAAATTCGGGATGTCATCGCATTGGCCGAAGCAGGGCCAGCGGGCTATAACGCCGTTATTTATGCCGCCAAAGTCAACCCCCGTAAGCCACCTACACGGATGACATTACGCGAAATCTATCAGTGGATTGCAGCGACCCCCAATCAACACCATGCCATCGGGCGCTATCAATTCATTCCCAAGACCTTAAAACGTCTGGCTACGAAAGCGGGGATAGCCGAAAACGCTCGCTTTAGCCCCGAAGTGCAGGACAAACTTGCTGATATCCTGTTGGACGAGGCAGGATTTGAAGACATGGTCAATGGGCAACTGGCGGTCAAGAATTTCCAAAACAATCTGGCTAAAATCTGGGCTGGTTTACCTTTGGAAAACGGCAAATCCTATTATCAAGGTCACGCTGGCAACAGGGCCACCATCACCCGCGCGCAGTTTGACGCCAAGATGGGCAATCTTTTCTAAGATACAAGATTTTGGGAAGACCGTTTCGCTACAACCTGAAAGCACCTGCAACAAGATCGCACGAAAAACCCCCGCGCAAATCAATGCACGGGGATTGTTTTTCCTAGCGGATCCATAGACCCACTAAAGCAAGCAGAGCTTACCAGTCTTCGCGAACCACGACGCGGGTTTTGACTGGCAATTTCATTGCCGCCAAACGCAGCGCTTCACGCGCGACTTCTTCACCCACACCATCGATTTCGAACATGACACGGCCAGGCTTCACTTTGCAGACCCAACGGTCCACGGAACCCTTACCTTTACCCATCCGAACTTCGATTGGTTTTGCAGTAACTGGTGTATCTGGGAAGATACGGATCCAAACACGACCTTGACGCTTCATGTGACGCGTCATGGCACGACGTGCCGCTTCGATCTGACGTGCTGTTACACGCTCAGGCTGAAGAGCTTTCAGACCATATGTGCCGAAGTTCAGATCAGAGCCGCCCTTTGCCAGGCCTTTAATGCGGCCCTTATGCATTTTGCGGAATTTAGTACGCTTTGGCTGAAGCATGATTACCTCCGATCGTCACGACGGTTGCCACCTGCACCGCGAGGCGCTGGTCCGTCCTGAACTTCTTGAGATTTACGGTCACGCGCCTGAGGGTCGTGCTCCATGATCTCGCCTTTGAAGATCCATGTCTTGATGCCGATGATACCGTAAGGCGTTTCAGCTTCAACATGGCTGTAGTCGATGTCAGCACGCAGTGTGTGCAAAGGCACGCGGCCTTCACGGTACCATTCGGTCCGCGCGATTTCCGCGCCGCCCAAACGGCCAGCTACGTTCACACGAATACCCTGAGCACCCATACGCATTGCGTTCTGAACGGCACGCTTCATAGCGCGACGGAAAGAAACACGACGCTCAAGCTGCTGTGCGATGCTTTCGCCAACCAGACGTGCGTCCAGTTCTGGCTTGCGCACTTCAACAATATTCAGGTGCAGTTCGCTATCGGTCAGGTTCGCAACTTTCTTGCGAAGCACTTCGATATCAGCACCTTTTTTGCCGATGATCACGCCTGGACGTGCAGTGTGGATTGTCACACGGCACTTCTTGTGAGGGCGCTCGATGATCACACGTGCGATACCAGCTTGCTTACACTCGGTGTGAATGAAGTCGCGGATCTTCAGATCCTCAAGCAACAGATCACCGTAATCTTTCGTGTCAGCGTACCAGCGGCTGTCCCAGGTGCGGTTCACCTGCAGGCGCATGCCGATCGGATTTGTTTTATTACCCATTAGGCTTGCTCCTCAACTTGGCGCACCTTGATGGTGAGCTCCGAGAACGGCTTGTGAATCTTACCGAAACGACCACGCGCACGAGGGCGACCGCGTTTCATGATCAGGTTCTTACCAACCCAGGCCTCTGCAACGATCAGCTCGTCAACATCCAGACCATGGTTGTTCTCAGCATTTGCAATCGCGGACTGAAGGCACTTCTTCACGTCAATCGCAATCCGCTTGTTCGAGAAAGTCAGGTCCGTCAGGGCCTTTTCAACTTTCTTACCGCGGATCATCTGAGCGACCAGGTTCAGTTTCTGAGGAGACGTGCGCAGCATACGCAGCTTGGCCATCGCCTCATTGTCCGCCACGCGGCGGGGATTTTTATCCTTACCCATGGCTTACTTCCTTTTGGCTTTCTTGTCCGCCGCGTGACCATAGTAGGTACGGGTCGGGGAGTATTCACCGAATTTTTGACCGATCATATCTTCAGTCACGTTGACTGGGATATGCTTCTGACCGTTGTACACACCAAATGTCAGGCCAACGAATTGTGGCAGAATGGTGGAACGACGGGACCAGATTTTGATCACTTCATTACGTCCGGAATCGCGCGCTTTCTCTGCCTTTTTCAAGACATAAGAATCGACGAAAGGACCTTTCCATACAGAGCGAGACATATATTAGCGCCCTTTCTTCTTAGCGTGCCGCGAGCGGATGATCAGCTTCTGGCTTGCCTTGTTTGTGTTACGGGTGCGCTTACCTTTGGTCGGCTTACCCCATGGTGTCACTGGGTGACGACCACCAGATGTCCGGCCTTCACCACCACCGTGAGGGTGGTCGATCGGGTTCATAACAACACCACGAACGCTTGGGCGGATGCCCTTGTGACGCATGCGGCCCGCTTTACCGAAGTTCTGGTTGGAGTTGTCCGGGTTGGACACAGCACCCACAGTCGCGCGGCACTCTTGGCGTACCATGCGCAGCTCGCCAGAGGACAGACGGATCTGCGCGTAACCACCGTCACGACCAACGAATTGGGCGTATGTACCGGCTGCACGTGCGATCTGACCACCTTTACCAGGCTTCAGCTCGATGTTGTGGATGATTGTACCGATTGGCATGCCTGAGAAAGGCATTGTGTTGCCAGGCTTGATATCGGCTTTTTCTGCTGAGATAACTTGCTCACCAACCGCCAGACGCTGAGGCGCCAGGATGTAGGCTTGTTCGCCATCTTCATATTTGATCAGCGCGATGAATGCAGTCCGGTTCGGGTCATATTCGATCCGCTCAACGGTTGCTGCAACGTCTACTTTGTTGCGCTTGAAATCAACGATCCGGTAGAGGCGTTTTGCGCCACCACCCCGGCGACGGGATGTGATACGTCCGGTGTTGTTACGACCGCCCGACTTGGTCAAACCCTCGGTAAGGGATTTGACCGGACGGCCTTTGTACAGCTCCGAACGGTCGATCAGCACCAGCCCGCGCTGGCCCGGCGTCGTCGGCTTATACGACTTAAGTGCCATGCTTTCTGTCTTCCGTTTGCTTATGCAGGGGATTGCCCTGCTATGTGAAGGGCCCCGTAGGTCCCAGTGGTATAGGGCCCCGAAGGTCCCCGAATTCGAAAAACCAAGAGCCCCGGAACGAATCCCGGGGCTGTTAGATGGAGCGCGTATAGCGGATGGAATGGGGGGAGTCTAGGGGGCGTTTTATCCATTGAAAGGATAACTCACGACACCGGTAATCAGCTTACTCAGTAAAGTTATTCCAGACTATAATACAGCAGCTCAAATCAAAGCACTGACCTTCCACGCAAATACCACCGACGATACTCCTGCTTCCAATAAGCCTGCCAAAGTACAAAAGAGTCTGTGGAGGCTCCTGGAATTGATAGAGTAACATAGTCCCGCGGGGCAGCGTCGGTACAGCGCGTATGGCACTTTATGTCCGCAAAACACATCTAAGGTCGCGTTTACCAGAAGGGTGCAAAAGAGCCGCCCCATGGGGCGGGACGGCTCTCGCGCGGCGGCTTACAGCCTTGATTCCGCGCGAATTGCAGAAGCTCAGACAGCAAAAAGGGCCGCGATTTTGCAGCCCTTTCTATTTGATTTCGCATCTGTGCAGCTCTCGGGACATTTGGCTTTGCCAAATACCCTGTCACTGCCAGCGACAAGGCTATG
>CANMPP010000006.1 GCA_947499735.1 uncultured Pelagimonas sp. | reverse complement strand
CAAAAACAAATTCCCAACCCAACAAATCGACATCCAAGAAATCCACGCAAAACTAAATGAATAAAGAAAGGGCTGACCACAAAAGCCCAACTAGACCCGGTCTGCACGATTGTATAGGTCTGCCCCATCGCCAAACAGGCTAAAGGGGTCGCGCTATGAGTTTTGGAAAAGGTTCGCATTTGCATCTGATAGACGGCTCTGCGTTTATCTTTCGTGCCTATCACGCATTGCCCCCCTTAACGCGAAAATCTGATGGTTTGCCCGTTGGTGCAGTTGCTGGATATTGCAACATGCTCCAGCGCTATATCGAAGCGAACAACTCCGATGATGCGCCCACACATGTGGCAGTGATTTTTGATCATTCCGGCAAATCCTTCCGCAATGATCTCTATGACAAATACAAAGCCAACCGCCCGCCAGCGCCAGAAGATCTGCGCCCGCAATTTCCGCTGACGCGCGACGCGACCCGTGCGTTCAATATTGCATGCCACGAAATCGAAGGGTTCGAGGCCGATGATATTATCGCCACTCTGGCATGTCGTGCGCGCGAAGCTGGCGCGCGCGTGACGATTGTCAGCTCTGATAAAGATCTGATGCAACTGGTTGGGGACGGCGTTGAAATGCTGGACCCAATGAAAAACAAGCGCATTGATCATGATGGCGTGATTGAAAAATTTGGCGTTGGTCCAAATCGTGTGGTCGATGTGCAGGCCCTGATGGGTGACAGTGTTGACAACGTGCCGGGCGCGGCCGGTATCGGCGCGAAATCGGCACCTGGCATTATCCGGGCCATGGGGTCCTTGGATGTGATCTTTGACGAAGATCAGCGCGCCGCGGCACTGACCCGCATCCAAGCCCAAGTGGATAAATATGTCGCTGATTTTTCGGAAACGCTGGGTCGCAATTTCAAGCTGTCTGCCAAGAAAGACGCGATTGAACTGTTCAACATGATGTATCCAGAGCTGCAACTGACCGAATTGGCGGCCAAGGACATCGAAGATCTGAAAACGCGTGGGTTTGAGGCAGCAGCATGGTTGCTGGACGCGCGTGAGAAAACGAAAATCATCTCTAATCTTGTGCCCAAAGTTCTAGATCAGAAAGAACAGGTCGAGATTTCGCGCCAATTGGTGGCCCTAGACGAAAACATGGTGCTGGATTTCACGCTAGACAGCTTGGCCATTGCCCCGCCAGATCCCGATGTTTTGCTTGGCTTCTATACCGATATGGAATTTCGCACAGCATCTAAACGGATCGCGCATCTTCTTGGGGCCGAAGCCCCCGTTATTGCCGAAGCTAAAGAAGACGAAGCAGATGTGCCGGAACAGCCTGATTTTGAACAGGCCGAGTATAGCTGCGTGTCTGATTTGGCCATGTTGGAGACATGGGTCGAAGCCGCAAAAGCGCGCGGTTGGGTGGCTGTGGATACAGAAACAACCGGCTTGGACGAGATGCAGTGCGATTTGGTCGGCATTTCACTTTGCGTTGAAGCCGGTAAAGCTTGTTACATTCCATTGACCCACAGAAGCGGCAAAGATGATCTGTTTGGCGGCGATGATTTGATTGACGGGCAGATCCCATTAAATACTGCGTTGGAGGCGATTAAACCGCTCTTAGAAGATCCTGCCGTCATGAAAATCGGGCAGAATATGAAATATGACGCCAAGGTGTTTGCCCGTTATGGCGTCAACGTTGCGCCGGTGGATGACACGATGCTGTTGTCTTATGCGCTGAATGGCGGCGTGCATAATCACGGTATGGACCTTCTGTCCGAACGGTATTTGTCCCATGCGCCGATTTCGATCAAAACCCTGCTTGGGACTGGGAAAAGCGCGATCACCTTTGATAAAGTGCCGCTGGAAGATGCCGTCAAATACGCGGCTGAAGACGCAGATATCACCCTGCGTCTGTGGCAGTTGTTCAAGCCACAATTGCATCGCGAACAGGTCACAAAAGTCTATGAGGGGCTAGAACGCCCTCTGCTGCCGGTTTTGGCCAAGATGGAAATGGACGGAATTGCGGTAGACCGTGATGTGCTGTCGCGCATGTCCAATACGTTTGCGCAAAAAATGGCAGGCCTTGAGGCCGAATTGCATGACATGGCTGGACGCCCCTTTAACGTTCAATCACCCGCCCAAGTGGGCCAGATCCTATTTGAAGACATGGCGCTGGAGGGCGGTAAAAAAACCAAAACGGGGCAGTGGTCGACCCCCGCCGACGTCCTTGAAGATCTGGCAACCGAGCATGACTTTGCTGGACGGGTTCTGGACTATCGCGGCCTGCAAAAGCTGAAATCGACCTATACGGACGCATTGCAAGAACATATTCACCCCGAAACTGGCCGTGTTCATACCTCTTATTCCATCGCTGGCGCGAATACTGGGCGCTTGGCCTCGACCGATCCAAACCTTCAAAACATTCCTGTGCGTACCGAAGACGGCCGCCGCATTCGCGAGGCCTTTATCGCGCCAGAGGGTAAAGTGTTGGTCAGTCTCGATTATTCACAAATCGAACTGCGCATATTGGCCCATATGGCAAATATCGACGCCTTGAAGGCCGCATTCCGCGATGGTCATGACATTCACGCCATGACCGCGTCAGAAATGTTCAACGTGCCAATGGAAGAGATGACGCCAGACATCCGTCGTCAGGCCAAGGCGATCAACTTTGGTGTGATTTATGGCATTTCCGGATTTGGTCTGGCCCGCAATCTGCGCATCCCTCGCGCCGAAGCTCAAGGCTTTATCGATCGCTACTTTGAACGGTTCCCGGGAATCAAAACCTATATGGATGAAACAGTTGCCTTTGCCAAAGAACATAAGCGGGTGGAAACCTTGTTTGGGCGCAAAATCCATACGCCCGAAATCAATGCCAAGGGACCGCATGCGGGATTTGCCAAACGTGCCGCGATCAACGCACCCATTCAGGGGACAGCTGCGGACATCATTCGCCGCGCAATGATCCGAATGCCCGATGCGATCGCAAACCTACCGGCCAAAATGCTTTTGCAGGTCCACGACGAATTGCTATTCGAAGTCGAAACAGCAGCGGTCGACGACCTAATCGGCACGGCGAAAGGCATCATGGAACGCGCAGCGGAACCTGTGGTGAAACTGGATGTGCCGCTGATCGTGGATGCCGGACAAGGTGCGAATTGGGCCGAGGCACATTGAAGATATTTTAAGAGCGTCCTGCCAGTCTGAAACCTGTCTCCACCGTGGAAACGCGGTCGTTTTATTGGTTTCAGGATTGGTAGTATGTTTTTACGAGCACTCTTTCTTTGTCTTTCTTTTGGTCTTTCGACGCCAGCATTTGCCAGCCAACGCGTTCTGATTGTTGGCGATTCCCTGATGGCCATGCATCGCCTTTCAGACGCCTCCATTGCATCCTACCTTCGCAAGCACACCGGTTTTACCGTCAAGAATCGTTCGGTGCCTGGGGCACGTATCATTCATCGGCTGCCCATTTCGGGGTCGTTGGGAATGTCGATCCACAAACAATTCAACGCTCAAAGGGATAAGCCTTGGGATTGGATCATCGTGAATGGTGGCGGCAATGATTTGCTGTTGGGCTGTGGTTGTACATCGGTTTGCATGCGCAAAGTCGACGGTTTGATCGGGTTCGATGGCCGAAGCGGTGCGCTACGCCGGTTGCTGCGCGACGCAGAAGCATCAGGTGCCAAGGTGATCTATGTGGGCTATTTGCGCAGCCCAGAAATTGTAACCCCCATTGAGGGTTGCAAAATTTGGGGCGACAGACTGGAACGTCGGGTTTCTAGATATGTGGAAAACGACCCGAACATGCATTATGTCTCGCTGCACAATTTGGTCCCGCCAGGGGATCTTAGTTATTTCTCATCCGATCGCATCCACCCATCCATGAAAGCAACAAATGCGATTGCCCGCCGCATTGCCGACGTGATGAAAGAAGCGAATTAGATAAGTTTAAACAAAAAAAGGCAAAGCCCCACGGCTTCGCCTTTCGTAACGAACAGATGATCTGTTCTTAGCTGATATGTGCACGCAGCAACCAAGCTGTCTTTTCATGTGAACGACCACGTTCAACACATAGATCTTCTGTCAACTTGTCACCATGCGCAGCAGCGATATCGCCGGCGCCAGACAATGTGCTGGCCAGAATTTCATTTGCTTCAACCAATGCAGCAACCATGTCTTCGGCAGACATATCCGCGCTGTTTGGTGCTTCTTGAACTTTCGAACGTTCGACCATGCCAGCAAGGGTACCATCTGCATAGCCTTTTAACGCTTTCACGCGCTCTGCCAGATCGTCCTGCGCAACAAACAGTTCTTCGTAGATCGTCTGAAACATCTCATGCAAAGGGCCAAATGCCATGCCTGTCACATTCCAGTGAAAGTTTTGAGCAAGCATTGTTGTCACAGCGGTTTCTGCAACCGCTTGGTTCAAGGCTTCGCAAATTTCTGCTTGAGCAGATGCACCCAGAGAGGCAGCGGTCTGTGTCATCGATTTATCCTAAAATCCGAGAATTGAGATACGAATTGGCTGGCGATAGCTGGCTGAGGTCTAACTTAGACCCAGCTTCATTCGATGACAAGAGTTTTTAGAATAATTCTAAACTTGAGAAAACCTGTCGGAAATGGCCCGTATCAAAAAGGCCATATTTCGTTGAGCAATTGGATCGATCCTAGACTTGATCAGAAACACAAAACTGTCGTCGTCATCGCGTTCTAGCGCTTCAATCAGGCCCATCAGCCATGTTTCGTCGAAACTATAATCGGTATTTCCCGGCGCACGGAGAATCGGTCTTTTATTCATTGCCTGGGGCAGACTGCGCATCAAAACCCGTGCATGGGCCTGCATCGCTTCGCCGCCATCCAACGCAAGCATGGCACAAGCATGCACCATATTCTGCTGTGGCAAGGCACGGCATTGCAATGCAACCATACGCAAATGGTTGATTACAGATATGGAACGCGGGGTTCCAAATTGTGATGTCTTCTCTGATTGCGGTGACAGCGTTTCAGGCGCAAAGAGAGGTTGAACAAGAGACATAGGATCACAGCCGTTTGAATAGCGATGGGTTGATATCTGACAGTTCTTATAAGAAAAGATAAAAAATGCAATATCGATGATACGCCCAATGCATAAACTCTTCGCGACCATCAGTTTTTTTATCGCCGGAACCGGTCTGATCGCTCAAGAATTGAGTGATCCGCATCTTTCTGTCCTGCCGCGCACCGAAAATGAAGCCACGAGGATTCGCATTGTGTTAGACGAAATCATGCAAAGCGACGGTGTGCATCGGTTTGAAACGATGCAAGCAGGTGCAACCACGACCCGCGCCAGAAAAGACAACGAAGCGTTTTCTCAGCCGTCCGCGAATATCAGCTTTGAAGATCAACTGAATTTTCGTCTCGGTGATGGGTTGTTTAAAAAGCTATGGGTGTCGTCCCCGTCTTCCACATTGGCATCGGACGGTTTGGGTCCATTGTTTAACGCGCGGTCTTGCCAACGTTGCCACATCAAAGACGGCCGCGGCCATCCCCCTGCCAATGCGGAAGATTCCGCAATCTCGATGCTCATGCGCATATCCATTCCGGGGGGCGACGATCACGACATTTCTGGCTTTACACCGACCTTGCCCGATCCTGTCTATGGCGTACAGTTGCAAGATTTCGGCCTAGCTGGCCATATCGCGGAATATCGTCTCGACCTTTCCTATAGCGAGCGGGAAATTCTTTTGTCCGACGGCGAAGCTGCGTCGCTACGCGTACCGACCTATCAGGCCAAGGATCTGGGCTATGGACCGCTGCACCCAGATGCGATGCTCAGCCCACGCATTGCCCCGCCGATGATAGGTCTTGGCCTGCTAGAAGCCATTCCAGCCTCTGACATTCTGACCCTCACCGATCCTGACGACGCCAATCAAGATGGCATTTCAGGCCGGGCCAACATCGTTATGTCGCAAGAATTTAATCGTCCGATGCTGGGGCGCTTTGGCCTAAAAGCGGGCATGCCAACGATACGAGAACAAAGCGCCGCTGCATTCTCAAACGATATCGGCATCTCTAGCCCCTTGTTTCCTGCACCGCAGGGAGATTGCACAACCACACAGGAAACCTGCATGAACGCACCCCATGGTGCGGGTGATGCACGCATGGATGAAATTGATGCGATAGGGCTGGATCTGGTCACATTTTACAGCCGCAATCTGGCCGTGCCTCAACGGCGCAATGCCAGCGACCCAACCGTTCTACGCGGCAAAGACATCTTTTATCAAACAGGCTGTACATCCTGTCATCACCCCGCGTTCGTCACGGAACGCCTAGAAGATCAGCCCGAGCAGAGCTTTCAACTGATCTGGCCTTATTCCGATATGCTGCTGCACGATATGGGCGAAGGTCTGGCAGATCATCGCCCAGAAGGGCGCGCAACAGGTCGTGAATGGCGTACGCCACCACTCTGGGGTATTGGTTTGACCAAACAAGTGTCTGAACAGGCGGGCTACTTACATGATGGCCGCGCGCGCAACCTGATTGAAGCCATCCTGTGGCATGGGGGTGAAGCGGAACGCCACAAGCAATCCGTCATAGCCATGCCCAAAGAAGACAGGGACGCTTTGGTTCAATTTTTGGAGAGCCTTTAAATGCTGAGATCTATAACCCTATTGGCAACTGCGCTGCTTAGTCTAAGCACGCTTTCGCTTCGCGCACAGGATGCGCCGGTTCTTCAAGATGTCATCGACAATCATATTTTGCCGAGATTTGCAGCAATAGACAACACCGGCGCAGAATTGCAAAAAGCGGCACAGGCCAATTGTGCGCCCAATGATCCCGCGCTGCGGACCGCCTATCACAACGCGTTTGATGCATGGATTTCGGCAAGCCACATTCGTTTTGGCCCCGCCGAAGACGAGCAACGCGGTTACGCGATGGGCTTTTGGCCCGATCCGAAAGGGTTCACGACCAAAAGCTTGGCAGGCCTGATCACAGACGAAGATCCAATCGTTTTTGACGCGCAAGAATATACAGAAGTTTCCATCGCCGCCCGCGGATTTTACGCATTGGAGGCCTTGCTATTTGATGAATGGATCAATGCCCAAGGAACGGCTGAATATCGGTGTGCGCTGATACGCGCAGTGGCCACGGATATCGCCGGGAATGCGCATGCCTTAAACGCGGACTGGACCGGACCTTATGTGGCCAAATTCGGAACACTGGGTGCAGATCAAATGCATGAAAACGAGGAAAGCGCGGTTCAGGTTTTGCTGAACGCCCTCGTGACAGGCTACCAATTCACAGAAGAGGCGCGCCTTGGCCGCCCCTTGGGTACATTTGACCGCCCTCGCCCCAAACGCGCCGAGGCCCAGCGATCCGAGCGCTCTTTGCGCAATGTGGCGTTGTCTTTGGCTTCGCTAACGGATCTTGCCCAACGGCTTTCTGAAGGTCATCCAGAATTGCAAACAGTGTTTACCGATGGGTTAGAACGCGCAGATATAAGAATGGCCGATCTTTCCCCCACTTTTGCAGAGGTAGAAGACATTTCCGGCCGGCTAAAGGTTGAAATCCTGCAACAGGAAACCGCCCGTTTGCGCGAGGCCGCAAACACAACCCTGGCGACATTTTGGGGCGTGGCCGTCGGCTTTAACGCTTTGGACGGCGATTGAGGCAGGCAGTGCTATGACAACACGACGTACATTTCTGGCCGGGCTGGCGGCTTTTGGGACAACACCCACATATAGCTGGGCAGATTTAGGCAATCCCTCTTGGGTTTCAGCCGCCAAAACACCAGATGGGTCACATGCACTGCTTGGTGTATCGGCGCAGGGCGACATTGTGTTTCAGCAACCCTTACCTGATCGCGGTCATGACACGGTTTTACACCCGAAACATCCACATGTCATTGGTTTCGCCCGACGCCCTGGACGGTTCGCTAGGGTGCTAGATTGCCGAACAGGCGCCGATCTGGCCATGTTACATGCACCACCCGGCCGCCATTTTTACGGACACGGCGTTTTCACACGTGACGGCGCTTACCTGTTCACGACAGAAAACGATTATGAAACGGCCAATGGCGTCATTGGGATTTGGGATAGTCGCCGGAACTACAAAAGGGTTGGTGAATTCCTGTCTGGCGGGACAGGCCCCCATGATATCGCACTTTTGCCGGATCAAGATATTCTGGTGATTGCAAATGGCGGTATTGAAACACATCCAGACAGTGGCCGTACAAAGCTAAACATCCCGATGATGCGGCCCAATCTCACCTATCTCGATCTCACTGGAGGGCAAATTGAACAAATCGAATTAGATCGCTCTTTGCACACAAATTCGATCCGCCATTTGGATGTCGATCATGCCGGGAATGTGGCCTTTGCAATGCAATGGGAAGGGTCTTCCTCGGAAACACCGCCATTGCTGGGATACCATAAACTGGGTCAAAACCCGATCTTGCTGGCCGCGCCAGATGAATTGCAGCAAGACATGAACAATTATGCGGGTAGCGTCGCCCTATCCCGTGACGGAAAACAAGCGGCCATCACCAGCCCACGTGGTGGCAAGATCCATATCTTTGACTGGCACTTGCAAACATTTGAAACCAGCTACGATCTAACCGATGTCTGTGGTGTCGCGGCCAGTGAAACGGGCTTCACCGTCTCAACCGGAACAGGTGTGATCGCCAATATAGACAAAACCGGGCTAAACGCTGGCGCTAGAACCCCGTTTTTATGGGACAATCACATGGTGCCTTTGCCTGACCCTGCGTCGCAACACGGAACATAAAAATCTTGTAACACGGATGCAGTTTGCCTCTTGCACTCCCCCTGCCCCTTAATATAGAGCGGTCCGCGGAGAGGTGGCCGAGTGGTCGAAGGCGCACGCCTGGAAAGTGTGTAGGCGGGAGACCGTCTCGAGGGTTCGAATCCCTTCCTCTCCGCCATTTTCTTATCACCCAATATTTGAGCGACGTATTCGCACCGCATAAAGCTATTTATTTGGTATGCCCGCTGTGCCTTTGCGATTGAATGGTCCTCAATCAGCATGCGCAAAACAAAGTCTTAGCCAGTCAAGAACCGTGATTGTTTCTAATGTCTCACGGTACGATCACCTAAAAACATAGATGAATGGCAAAAGGGGGATTGATATCCTGCTGCGCTACAACCGTTTAGCCAAGCCATATCACAACCGGTGGGCATCCATTTTTTTCCCAAGTGGGACAAGCGGCCCATTATGCCATCTCAGCCTAAGGTTCAGGCAACCCTCAATCTAATGCTTCTGCAACACAAATATTTCTTCACAAGAATTTTTTATTCATGTTAGTGATTGAACTGCGTAACCTATACAGGATACAAGGGATCGTCCTGACACGACATGCAAATCCGTAGGGTAGAAGTTTAGAATGAAGTATTCGGCTTTTCAGGTGATCAAGCAGGCCTTGCGTGGCCACAAGGGGTGGATTCCAGCTTGGCGCGACCCCGAACCAGCAAACCATTATGATATCGTCATTATTGGCGGGGGTGGACATGGGTTGGCCTGCGCGCATTATTTGGCAAAAACCTTCAAGCAAAAGCGCATTGCGGTCTTGGAAAAAGGCTGGATTGGCGGTGGCAATGTGGGCCGTAACACGACTATCATTCGGTCAAACTATTTGCTGGATGGCAATGAACCCTTCTACGAATTTTCCCTTAAGCTATGGGAAGGTCTGGAACAGGATCTGAACTATAATGCTATGGTCAGTCAGCGTGGCATTCTGAATCTGATCCACTCTGACGGACAGCGCGACGCGTTTATCCGGCGTGGCAATGCCATGATCCTGAACGGCGCCGATGCAGACCTGATGAGCACAGAGCAGATCAAGCGCAAATATCCGTTCCTCAATACTGATAACGCGCGTTTTCCCATTCAGGGTGGGCTTGCACAGCATCGCGGCGGAACTGTACGCCATGATGCAGTCGCCTGGGGCTATGCCCGCAGCGCCGACCAGCACGGGGTCGACATTATTCAGAATTGCGAAGTCACGGGATTTCGCATCGAAAACGGCACCTGCACAGGCGTCGAAACCACGCGCGGTTTCATTGGCGCGACTAAAGTTGGCTGCGCCGTGGCGGGTAGCTCAAGCCGCCTGATGAGCAAAGCAGGCATGCGCCTGCCTATTGAAAGCCATGTCTTGCAGGCCTTTGTCAGTGAAGGTTTGAAACCTGTTATCCCGGGCGTGATCACCTTTGGTGCTGGTCATTTCTATTGCAGTCAATCTGACAAAGGTGGCTTGGTGTTTGGCGGCGATATCGACGGGTACAATTCCTATGCCCAGCGCGGCAATTTACCTGTGGTAGAAGACGTCTGTGAAGGGGCCATGGCAATCTTTCCCATGCTGGGCCGCGCGCGCCTGCTGCGCATGTGGGGCGGGATTATGGATATGTCTATGGATGGCTCCCCGATCATAGATCGCACCCATATTAAGGGCCTCTATTTCAATGGTGGCTGGTGTTATGGCGGGTTCAAAGCCACGCCCGCCAGCGGCTATGCCTTTGCGCATCTGTTGGCCACCGATACACCCCACCCAACCGCCACAGCCTATCGGTTTGATCGGTTCGAAAAGGGTCTGATGATTGACGAAAAAGGGATGGGCAATCAGCCCAATTTGCACTGATGATTATCGATCACCCTTTGCTTGGACCGCGTGACGCCTCTGAATTCGTTTATTTGGGCGATGCCAGCCTAATTGACCGGCCAAATCCCGACACAGAGGACGCATCCCACGCTTTTTACGAATACGCCTATCTGCGGGACAACCCGGCTGGGTTACATCGGGAATTGTGGTTTCATGAGGCTGGAGATCGTTCTTGGCTGGTTGTGACGCGCAACACAGAAACCCATGAAATCACCAAAGTGGAATTTGCCAAAGATGTTGCCCGCTTGGCTGGGAGGTCCCTATGAGCTCTGCCAAAAACCGACTGACCGGCGGCCAGATCGATCACAGCCAAAGCCTGAATTTTTCTTTTGATGGTCGCCGCTACACCGGCCATCCCGGCGATACATTGGCCTCGGCGCTTCTGGCCAATGGCGTGCGCCTTATGGGGCGCAGTTTTAAATATCACCGTCCACGTGGCCCCTTCAGTGCTGGTTCGCAGGAACCCAATGCGCTGGTAGAGCTGCGCAATGGTGCGCTTCGCGAACCCAACACGCGGGCCACCACCGCCGAGCTATTTGACGGGTTATCCGCGACATCACAGAACCGTATCGGTTCGTTGAAATTTGACGTGCTGGCCGTGAACGACCTGATGTCGAATTTTCTAACCGCGGGTTTCTACTATAAAACGTTTATGTGGCCTGCAGCCTTTTGGGAAAAGCTATACGAACCAGTGATCCGGCGGGCAGCTGGACTTGGGGCAATGTCAGAAAAAGACGACCCCGACGTCTATGACAAAGGGTTTCTGCATTGCGATCTGCTGGTTATTGGATCGGGCCCATCCGGTTTGATGGCGGCGTTAACTGCGGCACGTTCGGGCGCTGATGTCATTTTGGCCGATGAAGATTTCAAGCTGGGTGGACAGCTGAACAGCGAAACCCTGACAATTGCCGATCAATCTGGCGCAGATTGGGCCGCTGCGACCGTGGCCGAACTGGCCACATATCCCAATGTCCGCCTGATGCCGCGCACAACCGTCATCGGTGCCTTTGATCATGGAATTTATGGCGCAGTAGAACGGTTGGGCGATCACCTTTCCGTTTCAGAGGCCGATAAACCACGTCAGATACTGTGGCGGATCTATGCAGGCAAAACCGTGTTGGCCGCAGGCGCGATCGAACGCCCTATTGCCTTTGAAAACAATGATCGTCCGGGCATTATGCTGGCCTCGGCCCTGCGCAGCTATGCAAATCGGTTTGCGGTGGCTGTCGATCAAAGGGCTGTTGTCTTTGCCAATAATGATGATGCGCACAGAACGGCGCAGGATCTACATGCCAAAGGTGTACAGGTCATCGTCGTTGATGTTCGCCCCGATGCACCCATGTCCATGGATTTTGAAGTGCTCCGTGGGGCGCAAGTGATCAACACGACCGGGCGCTTGGGTCTCAGATTTGTTGACGTCCAGCTGCAAGATGGCAGCACCCGTATTATTGAATGCGGCGCACTTGGGGTTTCTGGCGGATGGAACCCGAATGTCCACCTGACCTGCCATCAACGGGGACGGCCCGTTTGGAATGCGCAACAACAGGCCTTTGTGCCGGGTGACATGCCTGCAGGCATGTTGGTCGCGGGTGCAGCCGCAGGCGCAATGTCGACCTATGATGCGTTGGCAACGGGTGTCACCGCTGCCGCACAAGCACTGGATCTATCCGCGAACCTGCCAGATGTGCCAGCGGCCGAAAATGCGCCCGTAGAAATCACGCCATTTTGGTATGTCCAAGGCGCATCCCGTGCGTGGGTCGATCAACAAAACGATGTCACAGTCAAGGATGTGAAACTTAGCCATCAGGAAGGGTTTCGGTCTGTCGAGCATTTGAAACGCTACACGACCCTTGGCATGGCCACAGATCAGGGCAAAACTTCAAATCTGCTCGGAATGGCCATTATGGCCGAGCTAGAAGACAAACCGATTGAAGCGGTTGGCACAACGATCTTCCGCCCCCCATATACGCCCGTTGCAATTGGCGCTTTCGCAGGACGGCATCGCGAACAGGAATTCCACCCCAAACGGCTGACCCCGTCACATAAATGGGCCGAAGAACAGGGGGCTGTTTTTGTCGAGGTTGGCAACTGGATGCGCGCGCAATGGTATCCCCGCAGCGGCGAAACAACCTGGCGGGACAGCGTAGATCGCGAGGTCCTCGCCACACGCAATTCCGTAGGCGTCTGCGATGTCACGACGCTGGGGAAAATTGATGTGCAAGGCAGTGATGCCGCGGCTTTCCTGAACAAAGTTTACTGCAATGGTTTTGCAAAACTGGCTGTAGGAAAAGTGCGATACGGCGTGATGTTGCGCGAGGATGGCATTGCAAAAGACGATGGTACCGCCGCACGGTTGGCCGAGGATCATTTTGTCGTCACAACCACCACCGCCAATGCGGTTTCGGTCTACCGCCATATGGAATTTGTCCATCAATGCCTGTGCCCGGATATGGATGTGCAAATGATCTCAACGACGGATGCTTGGGCGCAGTTTTCCGTCGCCGGCCCGAACAGCCGTCATGTGCTGCAAAAAATCGTTGATCAAGACATCAGCAATGACGCCTTTCCGTTCATGGCCTGTGCCAATATTACAATTTGCGGCGGACTGCGCGCACGTCTGTTCCGTATCAGTTTCAGCGGCGAATTGGCGTATGAAATCGCGGTTCCGACCGCCTATGGCGATGCGTTGATCCGGCGACTTATGGAAGTTGGCGCCGATTATGACATCAGCCCTTATGGCACAGAAGCGTTAAGCGTGATGCGGATCGAAAAGGGCCATGCCGCTGGAAATGAATTGAACGGCACGACAACGGCGCAAAATCTAGGCCTTGGTCGTATGGTATCCACCAAAAAGGACAGTATCGGCGCGGTTCTGTCCCGGCGGGAGGGCCTGAATGCCCCGGGCGATTTACGCCAAGTCGGGATTAAGCCCGTTAACTTGGACGATAAGGTCCCCGCAGGCGCGCATTTGATGAATGCACAAGGGCCAGTCGATGCCACCCATGATCAGGGCTATGTGACATCAGCGTGTTTTTCACCCACGCTCGGCCATCACATCGGCCTAGGCTTTGTCAAAGATGGGGCCAACCGGTTGGGGGAAACACTGCGCTTGGTCAGTCCTCTCACGGATGTGGACATCACCGTAGAACTCTGCAGCCCTCATTTCGTTGACCCAGAAGGAGAACGGTTGCGTGTCTGACCTAAAACCTTTGCCCAGCTTGAACATGGCCTCTGCGACCATTGGCGCAATCCAGATTCAGGAACGTACAGATTTAGAGCTTGCCTCGGTTGCGGCACGTCGCGGCCATAAAGCGGATTGTGTTACACAATTGGAAATTTTGTTGGGTCGCGCGCCAGATATTGGTCAGGTCGTTACGCACGACGATCAGTTCGGTTTCTGGGTCGGGCGACATCAATGGATGCTGTGTTGTTCAAGCCAGTCATTCAGCGATCTTGCTTCAGATGTAAAAGCAGAGTTCCGCGATACCGCATCCGTCACCGAACAATCGGGGGGTTGGGTGGCGCTGGATGTGTCGGGCAGCACTGTGTGCGACATGATGGAACGCTTATGCAACGTGCCCCTTCGCAAACTAGGCAGCCACCAAGTTCAGCGCACCATGATTCATCAAATGAATTGTTTTGCTCTAACCCTCGCACCCGAGGCATTGTTAATCTTAGGCCCGCGATCTTCTGCCGCTTCATTGTATCACGCACTCACCGTTGCGGCGCGATCCATTGCATAGACACCATGCCCAAAAACGGCCAAAGGGCACATATCGTCACCACCTTGGATTTTTGATACCGATCTGTTCCTTGCTTTCTAGCGCCAAAACTTTAAAAGGCTCGAAAGTTATTTAATGATGAAATCAATGGCTGCATCTCCCTTATCCCAAGATCCACACAGTGTTCGTGAAACTTCTGAAAAGGTTTTAGAGGTAGCCATTGGGCGCGAAGTACGGGCCCATCGTCACAAACAAAACATCACAGTGGCCGAGCTTTCAGAAGCAACAGGTCTGTCGATTGGCATGTTGTCCAAAATCGAAAACGGCAACACATCACCGTCTTTGACGACGCTACAGACATTGGCCCATGCGCTTTCTTTGCCGATCACGGCATTTTTCAAAGGGTTCGAAGAATCCAGGGGCGCAGTGCACACAAAAAGCGGCGAAGGTGTTGAATTAGAACGTGAAGGCACACGGGCCAATCACCAATATAATCTGCTTGGTCATATCGGCGCGAATTCCAGCGGCGTGATTGTCGAACCCTACATGATCACGTTGACCGAAAAGTCCGATATTTTCCCGACGTTCCAGCATGGCGGTATCGAAACGATATATATGTTAGAGGGTGAAGTCACCTATCGGCATAGCGACAAAGAATACCATCTTAAGCCTGGCGATACTTTGTTCTTTGACGCAGATGCCCCACATGGCCCGGTTGAGCTGATCAAACTGCCATCGCGCTATTTGTCGATCATCAGCTACCCCCAAAATACATAGGCTACCGATCCCAAAATCAGGATCAACAGCACGTACAACAAGGTCGGATCACTTTTGCAAAGGTGGTTCGCTGTCGAGGTCCGGGAACACACCAAAGCTGGTGGGCAGGCCATCGTCAAACTGGCTGAGATAGTCCAGCATCATCGGTCGATTGTCGATAAACCCCTTATAGGTCGCCAGCTCCACGGGCAGATCGCGCACAACACGGTGCAGGCGACGCCCCCATTTGGGCACCGTCATCAGATCCTGAAAGCTGCACAGATAACAGCGGATCGGAAAGGCCAGCGCATTGGAGCGCGGCAAACGATAGAATGTCTGTAATTCAACCCGGACATGCTGTTTCGCACCGATATTTTCAGGCGTCAGACTGGTCTTTTGAATACCCCATTTGTGATAATTCTCAGGCGAGGTATCCAGTAATGGGTTGACCGTCATCGTCCAATTTAAACGCCGCCCCGGCGCACCTTGTTGGATATTCATCAGAAATTTCAACGCCCGTTTGAAAATACCCATTTCATGGGCCAAAGGCACAGGTGCATGCCATTCGAAAAAGTTCATGCCGATGTCAAAATCTAGCGACCAATCGGCCTGCGTGGTGATCATACCGGCATCCATCCACAGATTGTTTTCACGCTGGTCCAATAGCGCAAAATCACCCTGAGACTGACGCGTGATGTATTCCAACGGACCATATGGCAACGTGGTTTCGTCCATAAACGTGAACGTGTCATCAATGCCCAAGGGTTTGTTCACCCAACGCCATTGCGCGCCATCGCGATACAGTTCGAACAGATCCGGGTAATCCTCAGATTTGGACACCATGATCAGTTCCAACAGATCCCATCCCGCAAGCGTCATATGCGGCAAGGACTGGCAGCGCAGCGGATCCTGATCCAGCACAATGGCCCTATCGCGCATTTCCGAAATATAGTGTTCATCCACGTCAAACCGTTTCTCAAACACGGATCCCGCAGGCCCGCCGCGATGCTGTTCTGCATTCATCGAATACATGTAGCTGTCTTCGTGGAAGGGGAACGGAAAGCGTTTGATCGCCCAGTCAGAATTGCGGAAGGAATAATCGTCGCGAAAGGTTTCGTCGTTGAATTGAATGGTCATCTGTCCAGCTCCAATACGCCGCCCAAAAAGCGACTGACACAGGGCATGATTTTCTTGCCCGCTGCCTGTTCTTCTTGTTCCAGCCAGTAATCACGATGCAAAAATGTACCGTCAGCCGTCACCACATCGGTCTCACACATCCCGCACGACCCACCGCGGCACAGGAATGGCGCATCGACCCCTGCCCGTTCAATCGCTTCGAGCAGGCTTTCATTTTCACCCACCGTGATGGTTTTGTCAGACTTGCAAAGACGCACCTCGAACGGCTGGCCCGGTTCTGGAGCCAAGAAAGCTTCGGAATGCACATGCGCCTCTGGCCATCCCAAGCTGGCCGCCGTGCTATGTACCCATGAAATCATACCCTCGGGGCCGCAAACATAGGTATGCGTGCCCAAAGGCTGACCACTTAGAATTGCTTCCAGCGGGATATGTTGATCTGCGTCATCGCAATACAGATGAACTTTATGCGGGTATTTTTCGCGTAACACATCTGCATAGGCCCCCAGCGCAGCAGAACGTGCGCTGTAGTGCAATTCCCAATTGCCACCGATCTGATCCAATTGCCCAATCATGGACATGAAGGGCGTAATTCCAATGCCACCTGCGAAAAAGATGTGTTTCTTGGCCGTCAAATCAAGGCTGAACAGGTTCACTGGGTAGGTAATGGTGATTTCATCACCCGCCGCGACATGTTCATGCATGAATTTTGATCCGCCACGCCCTGTATCATCCCTACGCACAGAAATGGCATATATGCCCAAATCCGCTGGGTCCGACATCAAGGAATAGGCATTCATTCGGGTCCGGTCACCGTCCTGCATCGTCACGACCGTATGCGCCCCCCCGGAAAAGGGAGGAAAGGGGGCGCCGTCCGTGCGAGTGAATTCAAATCTCGTGACCAGGTCGGTCACCGGAACTTTTGCCGAAACAACAACATTTAGCGTTTCGGATCCTGATTTTGTTTTTTGTGGGGCTGCGCTCATTCGTAGATCCCCTTGCTTTCGGGCACATTGCCGGGGTCTTCAGCATCGATGCAGACCGCCTGATAGGCCGCCAAACGTCGCGAATAGTGATCCCGAACAAATAGATTCAGACCGCAATGGCTACACACAAAAGGGTCCGTTTCGACATCTTCAGTGAACCCTTTGCAATGCACGCATTGCATGCGTCTTGCGGTGGACCCACGATGTTCTGTTTGAATGCTGCCTGATGGAATGCCTGCCTGAACCGCCGCATGCATCGCTTGCCCCATTACGCTTTCGGTTCCGGCCAAATAGACCTGAACGCCCATTTTTGCCTGCCCCAAGACATGTGCAATCCGCGACGATGCCGCAGCATAGCTAGGGCCTTCGTAATATTGCGCAGGTCCCAGCGCCTTTAACTCGGCGCTCATATCGTGCCCTTTCGGGATGTAGATGATATGCGCTTTCGCCATGAGGTCCGGCGTTGCCATATCCATAATGGCCCCAGCGCCGTGAGCATCCGCGATAAAGACATGACCAGAGCCAGCACGCGCCTGCAATTCGCCCCAAACCGGACGACTGGTGATACTGGGTGGGAAGTTGAATTTCGTCATCTACCTAGCCTTGGATATCAAGTGGCAATCAACCGATCGCGGTACGCAGCGATTTGTCTGCATCATAGAACGGCATGTTTTCTGCTGTCGCAGCCAGTTCAGTTCCGTCTGGTTGCTTGATCACCAGTTTCGTTCCCGCAACGGCGACATCTGGAGACAGACGGGCAATTGCCACAGAATAGCCGTTCAGCTCGGAAGACAGGCCATAGGTGATGACCCCGACATCTTTGCCATCGCAGAACACACGAGCATACATTTCCATCTGGTCCATGCTGTCGGTTAGTTTGACACCAAAGATCTTGAACCGCTCTTTGCCTTTTGCTGCGTAATGGTTTTCGGCCCCGATGAACCCAACCTTGTCAGGCGAAACGGTAAAGTCGAGACCCAACTCCCATAGCGTGTCTCCACATGGTTCGTCATCAAACGGGAAGGTTTCGGAATTGTCGCCGGGATAGAACAGCAGATAGCTTTCAATCCGCAGCATATCGAGGGTCGAGAATTGCACAGGACGCACACCCATATCCTTGCCAGCATCCAGAATGCTGTCCCAGAGATGGACGGCGTCTTTGGCGCGACAGAAGATTTCATATCCGCGCTCACCCGTATATCCTGTACGGGAAATCATGACATCGCGACCATAGAGGCGGGTCTGCATCAGACCGAAATATTTGAGATCACGGATTTCAGGAATTTCTTTTGCTAGCAGATCAACAGCGACGGGGCCTTGCAGTGACATATCATGCAGGTCGTCATCAAACAGGATCTGGCAGTTTTTGCCTGCAGCAACCGCACCCAGCTGCTCCATTCCGGTGCCAGTACCATGGACAACCAGCCAAGAATTGACCGACAGGTGATAGATGATGCAGTCATCCACAAAAAGGCCGCGATCATTCAGGATAGAGGCATAGGTTGACCGACCCGGCGCGATCTTTTCCACGTTGCGCGTTGTCACCCGATCAATGACATAGGCTGCATCAGGGCCAATCACATGCACTTTTTTAAGACCAGATACATCCATAAGCCCGGCTTTGGTGCGGATCGCTTCATAATCAGCTTTGGCGCGTTCTGGTGTTTGGTCATAGAACCAGGCGGTTCCCATACCATTCCAGTCTTCCAACTCGCCACCGATTTCTGCATGTCGCTGAGCGAGCGCAGATGCTCTCCAAAGAATAGCCACGAGTCTCTCCTGTCATATCACTTGCTTGATCTGATTGAGCCTAATACGGCTGTTAAAATCAAGACTGAGAGGCAAAATTGTTTCCTGTTAGGCAAAAGAGGCCCAAAATTTGGGCTCCTTTCTTCTTTTAGGTCTGCGCTACTTGTACTTCTTATAGCTCGCCGCTTCTTGCGCCTGACCATAGGCCAGCGCTGCGATGCATAGCCCTATTGCAATCACCGAGAACACACCCGGCAAAGCCGTTCCAAGGCCCATATAGATTGCTCCGGATACGCCGTCCCAAGTTGGGTCATCAAATGGCCATCCCATATCATTTCTCCTTTTTCACGTTTGATTATTCCGCCGCCGGGGCAGAGATTGGCATGCCTTCAGGATAAGCGCGTGCCGGGATTTTAACCGTATCCAGACCTGCCAACTCGGCCTTTTCAGGAACGCGCAGCATGCCAAACATCTTTAGGATAAATGATGTGCCGTAGCCTGTGACCAAACCGATCAAGATAAAGACGATAGAACCGACCAGCTGACCAATGAAGGAAATCGTTGGCGCACCTTCGCCACCCAGCGCCGGGTAACCTGCCGCCGTGATGCCAAGGATCAACATGCCGTAGATACCGATTGTCCCGTGCACAGTGACAGCGCCAACCGCATCGTCGATGCCGAATTTCTCTAGAACGCCTGCCGCTGGTTTGATCAGCGCGCCTGCACCCAAAGCGATGATAAACACCAGTGAGGGCCAATAGAGGTCAACACCAGAAGCAACCGAAATAATGCCTGCAAGAGCACCGGACATCATCCAGAACGGGTCTTTCGCAACGATCCACGCACCAATGATCCCGCCACCGATGGCCATAAGAACGTTGAATGCCAATGCACCAAGATTGGTTGGCGTGCCATAGATCGTGGAATAGTTCCCACCCCATGACCAAGCTTCGCCGCCAACAACGACACAGCCCATCAAGAAGCCCCAGAACCCAACGATAATCAGCATCAAGCCTGTCACCGTGAAGGGCATATTGTGGCCGACGATTTCGTTTGCACTGCCATCAGGGTTGAACTTGCCGATACGCGGTCCAAGATTGATCAGAACACCCAAGGCAAAGAATGCAGCAACCGCGTGCACAAGGCCCGCCGCGCCAAAGTCATGAACACCCCATTGAGTGATCAACCAACCATCTGCGTGCCAACCCCAAGCCGCCGCCAAGGTCCAGCTGAAGCCACCCAAAACAATCGCACAGATCACGAAGCCAACGGTTTGGATCCGTTCGATCAAAGCACCAGACATGATGGATGCTGTGGTCGCCGCGAACAATGTGAACGCGCCCCAGAAAACACCATCGATTTGGTCTTCTGTGTTTGGACCCATGTAGATGGCGCTTTCACCCCATGGCCATGCGATCGCATTGGCATATGCCGCGCCTGAGATACCGTTTGGTCCCTCAGATAGGGTAAAGCCCGTTGGAAAGCCCCAATAAACCCACCAGCCAAAGAAGTAGAAGGCTGGAATACAGAAAGCGAAGGCGAGAATGTTTTTCACGCCTGACGCCAGAGCATTTTTCGCGCGCGATGCGCCCATTTCATAAGCGAGGAATCCCGCATGAATGATAACCATCAATGGAATGGTCAGATAATAATAGAGCTCTGCGAACATCGTGTTCGTCAGATTCCCCTTGGTTTCTATGGCAGCGACCTGGGCTGCCAGTTCCGCTAGTTGTTCTTCCACAATCAACTTCCCTGTTGTTTTGGTTTCCCTTGGACTCTTCGCCTGACGGAGGTGGTCCCTAAGTCAATTCAAGCATGAGGCGCGAAGGCGACCTAGAAATTTTTTACCCCTAGGGAATAATTATTTCCTGCCAGTTGAGGCCGTGATTTAATGATGCTAGGTTAGATTCGAACCCGCGTTGGAAAGCGGATAATTGGCGTGAGGAAATGATATGTGCGGGATTGTTGGGCTTTTTTTAAAAGACAAAACGCTCGAACCCAAATTGGGTGAAATGTTGTCGGACATGCTGGTCACGATGACAGATCGCGGGCCGGACAGCGCCGGAATAGCGATCTACAACTCTGAAAATACGAATAAAAATAAGATTGTTGTCCAATCCGACACCCCTGAAGAAGCCTTTAAAGATTTGGATCAATCATTGGCAAAATCTTTGGCCGTAGAGGTGACAATTGATGTCAAAAGCACCCATGCTGTCCTGACGGCGGATTGCGCGTTCGAAGATATCAAAGCAGCTCTCGCCACGCTGGATCCGACCATCCGCGTCATGAGCCGGGGCGAGAATTTAGAGATCTACAAGGAAGTCGGCCTGCCCAAAAATGTAGCAGAGAGATTTGCAATTGGTGCGATGTCAGGCACACATGGAATAGGGCACACGCGCATGGCCACCGAATCGGCCGTCACCACAATGGGTGCACATCCTTTCAACACAGGCATGGACCAATGCCTTGTTCACAATGGATCTTTATCCAATCACAACAGCCTACGCCGCAAATTGCGTCGCGAAGGCGTTCATATTGAAACCGAAAACGATACCGAGGTCGGTGCCGCCTATCTGACATGGCAGATGCAAAATGGCGCGACACTGGGCGAAGCGCTGGAAAGCGGTTTGGACGCTTTGGACGGGTTCTTTACCTTTGTCGTTGGTACAAAGGATGGGTTTGGCGTTGTGCGGGACCCAATTGCCTGCAAACCCGCCGTTATGGCCGAAACCGATCAATACGTTGCCTTTGGCTCCGAATATCGCGCTTTGGTGAACCTACCCGGCATAGAAACGGCACGCGTTTGGGAACCCGAACCCGCCACCGTGTATTTCTGGAGCCACGATGACACGTCATCCGCAACAGGGAAGGCTGCTTAGATGCAAGTTATCGACATGGAAACCGTCGCACTGCGTGAATTGAATGAAACCCTGCATGCTCAGACGGACACAACCAATCAAACCAAATGGGTGATCGACAATCCCAAAGGCGCGCATGCGATTGCCTGCGGATTGGATGCCCCGATTGAGGTCACCGTTAAGGGATCAACCGGCTATTACTGTGCGGGCATGAACAAGCAGGCCACCATAAACATCAAAGGATCCGCAGGCCCCGGTGTGGCCGAAAACATGATGAGCGGCACTGTGGTGATTGACGGGGATGCCAGCCAATATGCCGGCGCCACTGCACATGGCGGCCTGTTGGTGATCAAGGGCAACGCATCCAGCCGGTGTGGCATTTCGATGAAAGGTGTCGACATCGTCGTACATGGCAATATCGGCCATATGTCGGCCTTTATGGCGCAATCTGGCAATTTGGTTGTCTGCGGTGATGCAGGCGAAGCTTTGGGCGATAGCCTTTATGAGGCCCGCCTGTTCGTGCGCGGATCTGTCAAATCTTTGGGCGCGGATTGCGTTGAAAAGGAAATGCGGCCCGAACATCTGACGCTTTTGGCGGATCTTCTCGAGCGCGCGGAAAGCGATGCCAAACCAGAAGAGTTCAAACGCTATGGCTCTGCCCGTCAGCTTTACAATTTTAACATCGACAATGCATATTAAGGGACGCCAATGAAAGACGATCACAAGGGCGCACCGCGGACCATGCCGATCCAATCGGCCACGTTCTCCAACCCCGTCAATGCAGAAATCCGTCGGGCAGCGGCAACTGGCATCTATGACATTCGCGGCGGTGGCGCGAAACGCAAATTGCCCCATTTCGACGACCTTTTGTTTCTGGGCGCATCCATGTCGCGCTATCCGTTGGAAGGGTATCGCGAGAAATGCGAGACATCCGTCACATTGGGCACGCGCTATGCGAAGAACCCGATTGAATTGGATATTCCAATCACCATCGCAGGCATGTCCTTTGGCGCGCTCTCTGGCGGCGCAAAGGAAGCCCTGGGGCGCGGTGCGACATTGGCAGGCACATCAACCACAACAGGCGATGGAGGCATGACCAATGAGGAACGCGGTCATTCCAACAAATTGGTCTATCAATATCTGCCCTCTCGCTATGGCATGAACCCGGATGATCTGCGTCGTGCCGATGCGATTGAAATCGTGGTTGGCCAAGGCGCAAAACCGGGCGGTGGTGGGATGCTGCTGGGACAAAAGATCAGCGACCGTGTGGCCGAGATGCGCAATCTGCCCAAAGGTATCGATCAACGTTCGGCTTGCCGCCATCCAGATTGGACCGGCCCTGATGATCTAGAGATCAAGATCCTAGAGTTGCGCGAAATCACCGGTTGGAAAGTACCAATCTACATCAAAGTCGGTGGTGCACGTCCGTATTTCGATACAACGCTGGCTGTGAAAGCAGGCGCAGACGTGGTCGTTTTGGACGGTATGCAGGGTGGAACGGCCGCCACACAAGACGTGTTTATCGAACATGTTGGCCAGCCAATTTTGGCCTGCATCCGTGAAGCCGTTCGCGCGCTGCAGGATCTTGGCCTGCATCGCGAGGTCCAGCTGGTTGTGTCCGGCGGCATTCGCAATGGCGCGGACGTCGCCAAATGCATGGCGCTTGGCGCAGATGCGGTGGCCATTGGTACAGCCGCCCTGATCGCCCTAGGGGACAATGACCCGAAATGGGAAGCCGATTATAACGCGCTTGGCACCACGGCAGGCGCTTATGATGACTGGCACGAAGGCATGGATCCGGCAGGTATCACCACGCAAGATCCAGAACTGATGGCCCGGTTTGACCCGATTGAAGGCGGGCGTCGGTTGAACAACTACCTAAAGGTTATGACGCTAGAGGCCCAAACCATCGCCCGCGCCTGTGGGAAAAGCCATGTGCACAATCTGGAACCAGAGGACCTGTGCGCCGTCACGCTAGAGGCCGCAGCGATGGCCAAGATCCCATTGGCAGGAACAGATTGGTATCCCGGCAAGCCCGGAACATCCTACTAACCCCATAAATAGCGGCGCGGCTGGTTTCAGCACGCGCCGTTTTCATACGACGACGAGGACAGAAGATGACCATAGACCTAGCCGAATTTGCCGCCGAAAAAGGCATCAAATATTTCATGATCAGCTTTACGGACCTGTTTGGCGGTCAACGCGCCAAATTGGTACCTGCGCAAGCGATTGCAGATATGCAGGCGGATGGCGCGGGCTTTGCCGGGTTTGCCACTTGGCTGGATATGACACCTGCGCATCCCGATATGCTGGCCGTGCCCGATCCCGCATCCGTTATTCAATTGCCTTGGAAACCCGAAGTTGCGTGGGTCGCGGGCAATTGCGTCATGGAAGGTGAAGACGTCGCACAAGCACCGCGCAACGTGTTGCGCAAATTGATTGATGAAGCCGCTGAACATGGGTTGCGTGTCAAAACAGGCATTGAGGCAGAATATTTCCTGCTGACACCAGATGGCAGTGCGATCAGCGATGAATATGATACCGCGGAAAAGCCTTGTTACGATCAACAGGCCGTCATGCGCCGCTATGATGTGGTACGCGAGATCTGCGATTACATGCTAGAACTGGGATGGGGCCCGTATCAGAACGATCATGAGGATGCGAATGGTCAGTTCGAAATGAACTGGGAGTTCGACGATGCGCTTTCAACGGCGGACAAACATTCCTTCTTTAAATTCATGACCAAATCCGTCGCCGAAAAACATGGGTTCCGCGCAACATTCATGCCCAAACCGATTGAGGGTCTGACGGGCAATGGCTGTCATGCGCATATCTCTGTCTGGGATCTGGCAGGTGAAACAAATGTGTTTGCCGGGGATGCTGGGGGCCAGATTGGCGAAGTCGGATTGTCCGAACAGGGTGGCTATTTCCTCGGCGGTATTATGAAACATGCCAGCGCGCTGGCGGCGATCACAAACCCAACTGTGAACAGCTACAAACGCATCAACGCGCCGCGCACCATGTCAGGGGCCACATGGGCACCCAACACCGTGACATGGACCGGCAACAACCGCACCCATATGGTACGTGTTCCGGGACCAGGCCGCTTTGAATTGCGCCTGCCGGACGGGGCCGCGAACCCATACTTGTTGCAAGCCGTGATCATCGCGGCCGGTCTGTCGGGCATCAAATCAAAGGCTGATCCGGGCAAACGATATGACATCAACATGTATGCCGAAGGTCACACGGTCACTGACGCCCCAAAGCTGCCACTGAACATGCTGGATGCGATCCGCGAATTTGATGCCGATTCAGCGCTCAAATCCGCGATGGGTGACGAATTCTCGGCGTCATATATCAAGATGAAAATGCAGGAATGGAGCAGCTTTGTCAGCCATTTCAGCCAGTGGGAAAAAGACAACACGCTGGATATCTGATCCTGCCTAAGACCAAGGGGTTGCCTGCCAGTGCTACGGGCAGCCCCTGTGCTTTAAAATCATGCGCAGACTGAGCAAAAACACAGCGTTTGCACTGATCGCAACTTTCCTTTTAAGAATATTTATTGACCCATAGTGATGAATGCGATGCACTGACAGCAAGTGACATGATGAGGAGTTTCCAATGTCAAAACGCGTTGCTGTTCTGGGCGCTGGCCCATCTGGTTTGGCCCAACTGCGGGCATTTCAATCGGCACAGGCCAAGGGCGAAGACATCCCAGAAATCGTGTGTTTTGAAAAGCAATCCAATTGGGGTGGGTTATGGAACTACACATGGCGCACAGGTCTGGATGAATATGGCGAACCGGTTCACGGGTCTATGTATCGCTACCTTTGGTCAAACGGTCCAAAGGAAGGCCTGGAGTTTGCGGATTATTCCTTTGAAGAACATTTCGGCAAACAAATCGCCAGCTACCCCCCTCGCGCGGTTTTGTTTGACTATATTCAGGGACGTGTCGAAAAGGCGGGTGTCAAAGATTGGATCCGCTTTTCCACAGCCGTACGCTGGGTTGAAAAAGTGGGTGATAAATTTGAAGTCACCGTTTGCAGCCTGCCCGAGGACAAAACCTATACCGAAGTCTTTGATCATGTGATCGTGTGTACTGGCCATTTCAGCACACCGAATGTGCCGTATTTCAAAGGCTTCGACACATTTCAGGGGCGCGTTTTGCATGCTCATGATTTCCGCGACGCCATGGAATTCGAAGACAAAGATATCCTGATCGTTGGCACCAGCTATTCCGCCGAAGACATCGGGTCGCAATGCTGGAAATACGGCGCAAAATCCATCACGGTCAGCCACCGCACGGCTGCCATGGGATATGATTGGCCTGACAATTGGCAAGAGGTTCCATTATTGACCCATGTGGATGGCAAAACCGCCTATTTCAAAGACGGTACATCCAAAGACGTGGATGCTGTGATCCTATGCACAGGCTACAAGCACCATTTCCCGTTCCTGCCTGACGATCTAAAGCTTAAAACAGCCAATCGGTTGGCGAGTGCAGACCTCTATAAAGGCGTGGCCTACGTGCCAGATACGGACCTGTTCTATATCGGCATGCAGGACCAGTGGTTCACCTTCAACATGTTTGACGCACAGGCCTGGTGGGTTCGGGATGCGATTATGGGTAAAATCGACATTCCAACCGACAAAGCCGTGCTAGAGGCCGATGTCACCGATCGCGTAGCCCGCGAGGATGCGGGCGAAACCGACTATGATGCGATCTGGTATCAGGGCGATTATATCAAAGAACTGATCGAAGAAACGGATTACCCGAGTTTTGACGTGGAAGGCGCCTGCTTGGCATTCAAAGAATGGAAGGGCCATAAAAAGCAAGGCATTATGACCTTCCGCGACAATGGCTATAAATCTGTCATAACAGGCACCATGGCCCCCAAACACCACACCCCATGGAAAGACGCATTGGATGATAGCCTAGAGGTTTATCTGGAAAACTAAGCGAAAGGGGGCCAAACGGCCCCTTTTTCTATCTGGCGAAACCTTCTGGCTTGACCAATCTGAAAAATGTAGGCTCTTTTGTCTTCGAAACTGCGCTAAAAATGTAGAGACGTTGCATGATCTATAGAGATGCCACACTAAGTGATGTCGCTCAAATGAGCGCCTTCCTGAAAGAACTAACGACCGCAGGAAAACGAACCAGCCCCGATGATGAAGATTTTGTACAGAAATACTACATCGAAGATCCCGCCAAGATCCGCTGCACAGTTGCCGAAGAAAACGATCAAATCCTCGGGTTTCAATCCCTAAAGCAGGCCGTTTCTGGCAATGCGTGGGGCGTGGAACCCGGTTGGGGAATCATTGGCACCCATATCCGGCCCTCGGCGGCACGTCGGGGTTTAGGCCGTGCGCTTTTTGCGAAATCCCAAGCCGCAGCGGCTGAGTTTGGCCTGACCAAGATCGATGCCACAATCGCAGCAACGAACCCAGAGGCCTTGGCTTACTATGAAGCAATGGGATTCAAAACCTATCGAACACCTGAAGGCATCATCGGTAAAGAGTTTGACCTAACGGCCTAGATCCCGATCGCCGTTGTCGAAATATTCTAATGTCTGCGATCACAAGGTTCATTTGGGGCAACTGCGTTGAGTACCTCTAGCTGAACAGTGACCGTGCGAGCAGCACAGCATTCCTAGGGTTTTCGCCAATACGGCGCACGGCATGTGGCCACCAATCGCGTCCGAATGGAACATAAAGGCGGACACGTTCTCCATTCTGTGCCAAATTTTGTGCTACGTCTTCGCGTACCCCAAGCAGCATTTCGAATTCATACTCTCCTTTCGCCCATCCGTTTTGCTGGGCCAGATCGATTACGAAATCATGCAAATTGGTGTCATGGGTGGCAATGATCGGATAGAAACCCGTCGATTTCGCCGTTTTGGAAAACATCACTTCAATAAGTCGTCTGGAGTTATCTTTGATTTCCGCAGTGCTTTGAAACGCTTGTTTTGGTCCCGCGGCAAACGCCCCCTTGACCAATCGGACACGGCTGCCACGCTGCACTTGGTGTTCCATGTCTTTCATCGTGCGCCGCATATAGGCCTGAAGCGTCAAGGCAACAGGCAAACCTTGATCTTGGAGTGTATTATGCAGTGCAATTGTTGGGTCATTCAGGCTTGCATCTTCCATATCAAACATCAAACAATGGATGCCTTTGGTGTCTGCTGACAGGCGTTGGATTTTTTGTGCCAATTGTTGAGCATATCCCTGCATGAGCTGGGGTGAAATGACATGCCCAATTTGGGTCGGATCGACGGATATGTGAATGTCCAGTTGGCGCTGCGCAATGGCTTCGGCCACATCTTGCTTTTGCTGCACAGTTTCCGCGACAAGGGTTGGATCCTCGACATATTCACCCATAAAGAACAACGATGAACAGATTCCGTTCTGTTCAAGCAAGGCAACTGCCCGCTCGGCCCCGGCAGCAACAGTTTCCCCGGCCACATATTTTTTGCGCAAGAATGATGTGGCGCGGCTGTTTTGCATAAAGTTCTTTGTGGCGTTTGACCGCGCCAACCCGATCATACAGGCCTGCCAAATGCGTTTCATCACTGTGTGTTTCTCCGTCTCTTTCGCAATCAATACGAGACATATGACAAGACAGCGTCGTGGGTATTGGACAAAATTGACCTTTACGCGTGTTGAATAACCGCGCTCGGCGTGACCCCAAAATGGCGGCGGTACTGGCGGATCATGTGTGCCTGATCGCAAAACCCTGCGGCCAAGGCGGCTGAGGCCGCAGACGTATTTTGGAGCAGTAGTTGATGTGCCTTTTCAACACGGGCACGCAGGACCAACCCATGGGGGGTCATCCCAGTGGCGAGACGCGTGGTTCGGATCAGGTAGGACCGGTTGAGTTGCGCGGCGTCAGCCAGTTGCGACAAACTAAGGTCAGCACCTGTTTCAACGCCTGCCCCGATCTGTTCGCGCAAGCCTGTGATCGCCTTGTGTTCCCGCCCGGCCGGACGCAGTTCGGTGCGGCCGTATCGACAGAATGAATTGGAAAGCACGTCGTGAACAGCTTCTTCAACACCGAGATGCCAATCAGGCGATCGTTCTGAGTTCAATCTGGCCGCCAATATTACAAGAGCTTTAGAGAGTGCAAAGTCTCTGTCCTGTGGCACGACGGTTGAAAACCCACGTAGGCTGCGCACTCCTAATATGTCGCAAACGGCAACCTCAGAAACATACAGCATATTATAGCGCAACCACGACGTATCCGCGTAGCCAGTATGTGCTTCTTCAGGGTTCATCAGTGAAAGCGATCCGGCAGGCAGCACCATTCTTTCGCCACGACAGAAGTACCCGCCAACACCTTCCGCTATGGCTCCAATTGCAAAACCCTCATGGGCATGGCGCGCAAAGGTCTGCGTACTAAGCGCCGCTTCAAAAAGCTCAATCCCATGCAGCCAAGACAGATGATGATAACGGTTCGAATCCATAGGAAGATAAAGTCGGGTAAAACCGCGTTGATGACAATGGACATTCCGAAAGCATCTGTTGCCAGCACGGAGAGAACCATGCCCATTAGAGAAACCGACCTTCGTACAATATATTTCAATAACGGCTTGAATTGATCCTTTGCCGGACACTCAAAATTTGGCACGTGATGTTGTCATTCCAGATGCGAAGCCAGCCAATCTTGGTCTCAAGTTTCGCACTGGTAGGTCTTTTTCAACAACTACACCTGCACCCGCGGTTTTTCCTTTTTCGGATCATAGGCCGCAACCGTATCGCGGATCACCGCAGGCAAGCGTTTTTGATGACCATCTAGTTTGCCGATCTCTAATGCGGTGCCGGGCGCGGCATGGGCGACATCGACCCGCGCGATGGCAATATTACGGCCCAGAAGAGGCGAACGCATCGAGGATGTGACCTCGCCCACCTGCGCGCGGCCGATATGGATGCAATCACCATGGCCAACTTCAACCTCGCTATCGATATCCAGGCCAACCAGCTTACGCATCGGGTGCTCTTTTCGTCGGATCAACGCATCGCGCCCGATAAAGTCATCCGGTTTGGATTTCAGCGGTACAGTAAACCCGATGCCTGCTTCAAACGGATCTGTCTGGTCCGAAAATTCGTAATCGGCGAAGATCAAACCAGCCTCAATCCGAACCATATCCAACGCCTCTAACCCCATTGGTGTCAGGCCATGCGGCGCGCCCGCTTCCCAAATCGCGTCAAAGATCTGTGTGGCATGTTTGGGATGGCACATGACCTCATACCCCAACTCGCCCGTATATCCGGTGCGCGATAACACAAAAGGCGTGCCGCCTTCGCCCTTTAGGCGCGCTGGGGTGAAACGAAACCAATCCAACTGGTCAAAGCGTGGATTATGGGGGGCGGTCCAGATCAGATCGCGCAAGATGTCATAGGATTTCGGCCCCTGCACTGCGACATTGTGCAATTGATCTGTGGACGAGCGCACCAGCACTTTCAGCCCCAGTTTCGCCGCCTGTTCGCGGATCCATTCGCCGCCATAATCATTGCCACCCACCCAGCGGAAATTATCGCGCCCCAATCGGAACACCGTCCCGTCATCGATCATACCACCGTGTTCGTAACACATCGCCGTATAAACGACCCCGCCCACAGGCAGGGTTTTCATATTACGGGTGAAGACGTATTGGCACAGCGCTTCTGCATCTGGTCCTGTGATTTCAAACTTACGCAGGGGCGAAAGATCCATAATCGCAGCATGCGTGCGACAGGCCGTATATTCCGCAATAGGCCCAGAGGCGGCAAAACAATTGGGCAGCCAATAGCCGTTATATTCGACAAAATTACGGGTATGTTTGCCGAAACTGTCGCGGAAACCGGTGTCTTTGGTCATTTTTGGCTCTGAATCTGGGGTCGCACGGATGGCGATGGATTTTGTGAAGGTTTCTTTGCCTGAATAGGTGCGCACATGAATATCCGTTGGGTTCCACCCATTGGCGGCGGTTGTATCGTCTGGGCACGCAGAAGAGACGCAGACGATATCCGTCAGGGCGCGCAGCAACACATAATCGCCGGGACGCGACCAAGGTTCATCCGCATACATCACCCCGTGATCATCAATCCCTGTATTGAAAAAGAAATTGATCGCCATCCAACCCGGACGCCCTGCAACGCCATATTCAGACAGCGCCGTATTGAAATTGTCCGAACAATTGGGATGACCGGGATAGCCGATATCGTCGTAATATTTGGCCGTGCAGGCCATGGCAAAGGCATCATGGCGTCCGCATGTATCCTGAACCACTTCGACCAGTGGCACCATATCCTGATCATAATATTTCGCATGCAAACCCGGCATCGGATAGGCATGCCCCATCAACGTGCGCGTCGTGGTGACGTCCAAGGCGTGTTCGATACCCTTATCCAATTTGCGGGCACTAAAGCATTCGAAATCCGTACATTGGCGACCATCCACATCTAGGATCTGGATATAATCGCCTGCTTTGACGAAATAGGCTTCTGCCGTTTGGGAATGGACGCGGATATCCTGCAACGGATCTGCCAAGGGATCAGGCAGCTGAAAGCGCGCATGTGTTTTAAGGACGGCGCGCTTAATCATCACCGTCAAAGATGTCGCGGTGTTTTGCAATTCAACATCCATCTCACCACCCGGCGCAGCAATCAGGACCGACCCGTTTCGGGATACCGTAAAGCTTGCCTCGGTTCCGGCGGGTGTTGTTTCTTCAAACACATACACTGCGTTGCTCGTCGCAAGATCAATACCGCGCGCCTCGATCCCCATGCGCATGCCGCGCAATGACCGGTCTGACTGCCCAAGCAGGGCCATCAAGCCAGAGGCTAGACCAGCACCAGACGCACCAATGATCGTTGGATCGGCTTGGCCTTTGTCATCGACGACCACCATTTCGCAATGTTGCCCCCCTTCATCATTGATGACGGTAATTTGATCGCCAACCTCAATCGCAATCAAGGCCGCGCTTGCGCCTTCAATCACGTATTTCTCTGTCCCCGGCGGTAAGGAAAACACCTTGGGCTGAACAATCACACTTGGCTTTGGAGGGCCCGGGATGACATTTGCGAAAGCTTCCAGCATCAGCATCCTCATGTTGCATATGTGGAAAATTTATTTAATGATAAGAATATGAATAACGGCCGCCTGCCGCAATTAAAAACTGCTTTTACACACGAAATTGACAACCGGATGCCTCAGATATGACAGCCCTTACACTTGGCCTCTTTGCGGCACTGGCCTGGGGGTTACATGATTTCTTAGTGCGTTTCATTTCGCAACGCGCCCCGATCGGGGCTTGCGTTTTGTTTGTGCTAAGTTTTGGCCTGCTCATCCAGATCGGGATCACTACGGCAACAGCAGAATTCATCATCCCGGCACGTGATGCAGTTACGAATGCGCTTCTGGCCGGGGCGTTTTTTGTTTTGGCCAATTTTGGTTTGTACTGGTCTTTTCAACGCGGGCCGGTGTGGCTGGCGGCACCCTTGGTCGCGTGTTTTTCGGTCATCACCGTGGGGGTTGCCGCACTTTCAGGCACCTATATTTCTGCTGCGCAATGGGGTGCGATCGGTGTCATTCTGGCGGGCATTTCAATTGTCGCTGCGCTTTCAAATGACAACGATGCTGAGATCCCAGCCAAAGGGCCAACCGCCCTCTATGCATTGCTGGCGGCCATCGGTTTTGCGGGTATGTTCGAATTCGGCCAAGCTGCCACGGAGCTGTCGAACCCCATGATGTCCGCGTTTGGCACACGGATCTTTGCCATTATCGTTCTTATCGCTGTTATGTTCGCATTCCGGATGCCGTTTTGGCCGGGTCGCAATGCGCTATGGGTTCTGGCCTTAATGGGCGTATCCGATTGTTTGGCCATATTGGCAATTGTTTCTGCCGGTGGCTTAGCAAACGAACAATATGCGGCGGTGACAACATCCATGTATGGTCTACCTGCCATTCTGCTCGCTTCGATTTTTCTGGGTGAGAAAATGAATTGGCTTCAATGGGGCGGCTGCCTATTGGCTTTTGCTGGCGTGGGTTATCTGGCCCTGTGACCAAGCAAAAGGGCAGACAAAATGCCTGCCCTTTTTTGTTTCACTGATTGCAGATCAGAACATCATGCCTTTTCAGTTTTTGCAGGCAACGCGTCTGGCCATGCTTCTGGATCTGTATCTAGATCTTCAAACTTGGCAGGATCGAAAACCGGTTTCATGATACCTTGTGCCAGTTGTTCGCGGTAATCGTTGATCAAGCGCAATGCGACCGGGAAGAGCATCATCAAGGCCAGCAAGTTCACAACCGCCAAAATCCCCATCATCGGATCCGAGAAGGAGAAGACGGCCGTCGCACCCGGTGCCACCGCGCCGAGGAAGACGATGCCAATGATTGCAATACGCAGACCCAGAACACCCATTGGATTTTCTGTCATAAAGGTCATCGCGTTTTCACCTAAGAAATAGTTGTACATGATGGATGAGAACGAGAAGAGCAAGATTGAGAAGGTCAGGACATATTGTGCCCAGCTGCCGAAATGGCCGACCATGGATTGCTGCGTCAGGACGACACCGTCCACACCTTCTGCTCCAGGTTGATATACATCACCCAATAGGATCACGAATGCCGTGCAGGAACAGATCAAGATTGTATCGATGAAGACTGAAAAGGATTGTGTGATACCTTGGCTAACCGGGTGCTTCACATAGGCCGTCGCCGCAACGTTTGGCGCCGATCCAAGACCCGCTTCATTCGAGAACAGACCACGACGCAGACCTTGCGCAATCGCGGCACCCATGCCGCCAGACACGGCTTCACGCCAGCCGAAGGCATTGGCAACGATATCGATGATCACACCAGGCAAGCTGACCAGGTTCATCACAATCACCAGCAGCGCCATCAGGATATAGACAAAAGCCATGACCGGGATCACGACATCAGCCGCTTTGGCAATGCGGTGAATGCCGCCAAAGATGATCAAACCCGTGGCAATCGCTAGGAACGCACCGGTATAAATGCGCGGAATACCAAGGCTGTCCTGCGCGGCACCTGCCACTGTATTACCTTGGAATGCGTTAAAGCCGATGGCGAAAGACGCGATCAAACAGATCGCATAAACAACCGCCAACCAGCGATATTGTTCGCCCAGACCGTGGATAATCGCACGCGCTGGTCCGCCGCGATAATCACCCGCTTCTGTTTTGCGCTTATAGACCTGTGCAAGGCTGGCTTCGATCAGCGCTGTACACATGCCAACAAGGGCAATCATCCACATCCAGAATACAGCACCGGGTCCGCCAGCTGTGATCGCAACCGCAACACCGGCAATATTGCCGCCGCCTACGCGTCCGCCAACCGACACGAACAATGCTTCGCGTGCCGAAATTTTTGTGGGATCTGCACTTTCCTCGCCTTTGAGGACATCAAACATCCTTTTGAAAAAACGAAACTGCACAAAGCCGCTGGTGATCGTAAAAAATACGCCAAAAATCACCAGAATTGGGACAAGTGCCCAACCCCAAGTGAGGTCATTGATTACGCCAAATATTGCGTCAAAAAATCCCATAAATGTGGTCTCCCTGTTTTTCTTTTGGGTATCGCCAACAAAAACAAGGTCATTTGAGAAGGTCACGCCAATCGGCAAAAACATCTGATAAAAATACTTTGGTACCTGACACACGCCCAATTGCTGGGCGTACGATAAAAATCACGGCAATTTTAAGCACGTAGAAATGTGAATTTGCATGTAAAATCTGTCAAATGCCAAAAACAACGTATGTCTCGATCAGACACGGCGGAAAAGGTGAAGCTGTATTGAAAACACTCGACCCGGAATACGTCATGCGCGCCGGCCACATATTTGGCATGATCGTTTTGCAAGCAGATGAAACAATCGAACAAGATATGACGCGCCTTTTGCCCGACACAGTCGCACTGCTTGTGTCACGCGTGCCATCCGGTACCGCCGTAACGCCAGAAACCCTAGATGCCATGAGACCGGAACTCCAACAGTCCGCGTCCCTATTTCCACGCTCTGTCCAAATGACCTCTGTCGGCTATGGCTGCACGTCTGGCAGCGCCCAAATTGGCACGGATGATGTCACGCGGCTTATCAAAAACGGTGTGGACACAACGCATGTCACCAACCCGATCACGGCATTATGCGCCGCGACCCGCGCGCTTAAGGTCCGAAACCTCGGAATTCTGAGCCCCTATGTCCAAGCAGTGTCAGAAAAACTGTGCCACGTGATTGAAACCGCGGGATTGCAGGTCGTCGATTTTGCCAGTTTCAATGAAGAACAAGAAGAGCGCGTGGTGCGCATTTCACCGGCATCAATAATGGCTGGCGCGTTAGAGATCGCGGCGTCACCGGATGTAGAGGCCATTTTCATTTCCTGCACGAACCTGCGCACATTGGATATTATCGAAGAAGTCGAAGCTAAATCGGGCAAGCCTGTACTGACCAGCAATCAGCTTCTTGCGTGGCATATGCTGACTTTGGCCGGCTTGCGGCATGACATTCCTTACGGTCAGCTGTGGCAGGCATAGAAACAGGGTATCGATTAAATCGTTTCATACCCAAGTTCGACAAAATCTTGCTCGTAGAATTCGGTCAACCTTAGGATAAGTCCGATATCCAAATACCGATACCAGCCGCCATGTTTCGTTTTGCGTCGACGTGGCACGTGATCAAAGTTGTGTCCAACTTTTGCGCCTAGCCTTTGAACCTCTTCCTCGAAATCTTCAAATCGGTAGATGTCCTGTGCCAGCGTTAAACAGTTGAACGCATGGGTTTGCGGTATGCAATGATGGCGCACCCGCTCTTTGCGGTTCGAACGGGTTTCATCATAGACAATGCTGTCATCCATCACGATGTCAGCAAAATCTTCTATGGAGATCTGAAAATTGCGGATCTGCGTAAAATCACAATAGGCCGATACAAACCTGTCCAATGGATGGCGCACAAATGCGAAACTATACAGTTTCGGCCAATCCTCTTCGAATTTTCCAAATGCAGGTCCCTCATAGCGCCCTGACCACAACCCACGACGTATTGTTGACCCTCCCGTTTTGGGAATGTGTATGAATAGACAGTCAGGGTCTTTCAGCCAAAAATTGGACATACTGGTCTCCTATCAATCCTTAGGATCTATTAGGTTTAGCGACGACAAACATTTTACTGCCGTCGTTATAGATCAGAAAACAAGCCAGCAAAATCAGGCACAAGACAGTTATTGTAGGATAAATAGCGCGAAAGCTGTAAATTATGTCGCGATGACCCTTTATCCTCGCAACCCAGATTGCCTTTTGTGCAGCGTTTTGCGAATGTGGCACACGGTATTGTACAGGTTTTCAAGTGTCACATAATTTATTCGCCATCCCACACAAACAAGCGGTCATCCCCCATGGCCACAACGTGAAAAAAGACCCATATGTCCAGACCAAGCATTAGCCTGATCATTCCGGTTTACAATCGCCCCGACATGATCCGAACATGTCTTGCAAGTCTCGCCCCATCTTTGGACGATTTGCATGAAGTCTTGATTGTCGATGATGGCTCTACAGACGGTGAAACACCTAAAGCTGCGCGGGAGGCAATTGAGGCTCTGAATGCGGGCAGCAAACTGCGATTGATTGAACAGGTCAACACTGGGCCCGGAGCTGCACGTAATACAGGCGCGTCCGAGGCAACCGGGGATTGGCTGGCCTTCTTCGATAGCGATGATATCTGGATGCCTTGGACTGGCCAGACCTTGCGCGACACGATTGAAAAGAATTCCGATGTCGCATGCATATTTTTCAATGTCGAACCGTTTGATGTACCGGATATATTAGATGGTTTCGAAGACAAGGACAGCCGAACTTTCCTTTGTGCAAACTTCTTTGAACTGACGCGGTTACGCCCGGTGCCCGTTATCTTAGGTGGCGGTTATTTTGCCCTACCTCGCAGCGTTTTCGCCCAAAGCGGTGGCTTTGTACCAGACATGCGCAGCGCAGAAGATACGGATCTCTTTTACAGACTGTCCCCTGCGGGCCAATTCCTTGCAATTCAGCACCCTGTTCTGGTTGGCCAAAGACAATCCAACGAAGATTCCCTAACGCGGGACACATCAGCGGTGGTGAAAGGGGTCAAATTCATGCTTGGGCGGTATCACGAAGGTCATTACAATGATCCGACCCCGGATGAAGCTGAACAAGCGCTGGCCGATTTGCTGGCCTTTTGGTTGCATGACATGTTTTGGCATGGGTTTGGAAAAGATGCATATAGCGTTTTGTTAAGCCGCGGTACGCTGCGTATTCTGGCAAACCGGGGACATAAGAAATCAGCACTGAAATTGTTGTTCATTCCTATTTTGGCCCTACTCCGACCCAAAAACCATCGCTTCGCTTGGCGCCCGAAACCGGCCTAATCTTAAAGGATTTAAGACACAAATGAGCACGGGAAACCTGCGCCATCACGCTATTTCAGGCGTTCAATGGGCCGTCATGGGCCGATTGTTAAAGTCGCTTTTGGGCGTGGGTACAATGGCAGTTCTGTCCTATTACCTGACGCCAGCCGAATTCGGTAATGTCCTATTGGTCACGATCGTTGCTGGTTTCGCGCAACTTTTTGTCGACTCTGGTCTTCGCGTGGCTCTTGTCCAGGCGAAATCCGTGACGAGAATACAGCAGGATACCGTTTTCTGGAGCACCTTTGTATTATCCTGCGCCGTGGCGCTTGTCGTCTTTGCCCTAGCAGGGCCAATTTCCATGCTGATGCGGGCACCTGATGTTGAACCACTGATCCGTTGGATCACCCTCGTTTTTCCCATATCTGCCGCCCAAAGCGTTTCCATGACAATTCTCGAACGCAAATTCGCATTCAAGAGAATAGCCTTTTCTGATTTAAGCGGAGCCGTCGTTGGCGCGATTGTTGCCATCGGTCTTGCCATGGCAGGATGGTCCATGGGGGCTTTGATCGCACAGCAGATCGTTCTGGCAATCACAACCACCCTCATCATTTGCAGTTCCGCCCGTTTCATGCCCGCGTTCAACTTTTCTTGGACCGATTTTCGATCTTTGATCAGTTATGGCGGATACGTCATGCTCACAAATGTCGTTGGATACTTAAACAACCACTCCGATCGCGCAATCATCGGTGGTGTCATTTCTCCGACCGCCTTGGGGTATTTTTCAATGGCGCGAATGGTGATCGATTCACCTTTCAAGATCATTGTGCAAATGGCCTACAAAGTGCTCTTTCCCGTCCTGTCTTCGGTACAAGATGATCTGCCGCGTTTAGGGAATGCCTATCTACGGATTCAATTTACCATGGCCGCCGTGATGATGCCGGTTTGCATTGGTATCGCCGCTATTTCAGAACCTTTGGTTGCCATTCTGTTTGCCCCACAATGGGCACCTGTGGCGCCTTTGATCATGTTGGTTGCATTGCAAATGCCACTAGTTCCGATTCAGCGTGTCAACCAAGTGACACTGGCCGCCACCGGCCGGGCAAAGTTTCAATTTTGGTGGTCCCTGATGACGGCCTGCATTGCCTTAACTGCCATTTCGTTCATTGCACCTTACGGGTTAGAGGCTGCAATCATCGGGCGCATCGGCATCGTGCTGATCCTGACGCCAGTTCTTTCAACATATACACAAACTAGGTTGGGCCTTTCACCACTGCGATTGCTGAAAGCTCTCTTTCCACCCGTCGCAGCCGCCGCCCTTATGTTTACAACCGTTACCGCTGTCTTGCGCCTTTGGGATCTGCCCAATATCGCACAGATTGCGATAGGTGTGACCGTGGGCGTTGCAATCTATACACCAGCCATCTTTCTAATCGCTCCTGAACAATCTAAATACGTTTTCAAGGCTTTTTTGAAGCGCAATAAGTAAGACGAAAAGAGACGTAAATGCGCATACCAGAACCTTTTTTTCGCTTAACTGGGCAACTTCACAAGCGGTATTTAAGCCAATGGACAAACGGATCTCGTGACGTTGCCCTTCCGTGGAATTTTGAAAATAACGCGATCTTCCTGCATATTCCGAAAACTGCGGGAACCAGCCTGCTTAAGACGCTGAACGTCGAAAAGCACCCGAATTTCCTGACACATGCGCCTGCAGAAGCCTATGCACGCATTCATCCCGAATTATGGCAAAGCTCGTTTAAATTTACATTTGTGCGCGATCCTCGCGACCGTTTGGTGTCCGTATTCCACTTTTTACGCGATGGAACCAACTGGCCCGAACAACAACGTTGGGCTGACAAAAATCTAAAAGGCTTGGATTTTTCAGAATTTATGGAAAAGCTCCGCCGCGATTTTCTCTATCGGCAAATCGTCATGTCCCAACCGTTCTTTTGGCCACAAAGCGCCTATTTGCGGCAGGGAACGGGCCCGTTTGGCCCGAAATATGCAAAGATGGATGCGGTCTATTACTTCGAAAACTTGTCTCAGGACGTGGCAACCTTATGCGGAAAGCTTGGCATTGAACATTCAGCACTGCCCCATGAACGCAAATCCGCACGCCCCGAGACCGGTTCGCTGTTTGACGCACGCGCCAATACATTGGTTGGCCAACTGTATCGCCGCGACTATGAAATGTTTGACTATGACAAACCAGTTTAAGGTCGCACAGTGATGTCATGTAAAACATGATCAACCGCGCGCCCTAGCTTATCCACGATCTCATCCATTTGCGCCTCGTTTGCAATGAATGGCGGAGCCAACAAAACGTGATCGCCATGCACACCGTCGCGCGTGCCTGGCATTGGATAGCAAATCAGTCCTTCTGCGAAAGCAGCCTTCTTTAATTTGCCCGCCAGGCCAGATGCCGGGTCAAATGGCAGTTTGTCATCCCGGTTGGCAACAAATTCCAAACCACGAAACAGACCCCGTCCCCGGATGTCACCGATATGGGCGTGTTGACCAAATCGCGCCTCCAATGCGGATTGCAGATAGTGCCCTCTTGAACGAACCTGTTCGATCAAACCCTGTTCTAACACTTCAGAAACAACGGCCAAACCCGCCGCAGCCGCAACTGGATGACCCAGATATGTATGTCCGTGCTGAAAATAGCCACTGCCATCAGAAATAGCTTGATACACCTGCTTTGAGCACAGCATCGCACCAATGGGCTGGTATCCGGCCCCCAGACCTTTTGCGATACATAGGATGTCTGGCACCACGTCATCCGCATCGCAGGCAAACAGATGCCCGACCCGCCCCATGCCGCACATGACTTCGTCCAAGATCAACAAAACGCCATATTGATCACAGATTTCACGCACACGTTTGAAATATCCGGGCACAGCAGGCACTGCCCCCAATGTCGCGCCCACCACCGGTTCTGCAAGAAAGGCCATGACGCGATCTTCGCCCAGACGCAGAATTTCTGCCTCTAATTCATTTGCGACACGCAGCCCATATTCCTCTGCGCTCTCGTGTTGGGAACGTTCCGCATATTCATAACAAGGCGCGATATGCGACATCTCGACCAACAGCGGCGCAAATTGCTGGCGACGCCATTCATTGCCACCTGCGGACAATGCGCCAATCGTGTTGCCATGATAACTTTGGCGTCGTGCAATGATGTGTTTGCGCTGGGGCTCGCCGTTTTCCACATGATACTGACGTGCCAGTTTGATCGCGCTTTCCACGGCCTCTGATCCGCCCGATACGAAATAGACACGATCCAAATCCCCCGGAGCGTTTTGGATCAACAGATCCGCGAGCTGTTCCGCAGGTTCCGACGTGAAGAAACCGGTATGGGCAAAGGCAAGTTCATCTACTTGCGCTTTAATCGCATTCCTCACACGGGTATTTGAATGCCCTAGACACGACACAGCCGCCCCGCCGGACCCATCAAAATAGCGTTTTCCAGATGCATCAATCAGATAACATCCATCCCCAGCAACGGCTGCTGGTAGGTCAGAATGACAATGTCTTGGGAAAACATGGCTCATGAAGATGATCTTTCGATAAGATTGCGCAAGGCAGATACGGAGGCAGCATTGTCTGAATGTACCTGCCCATCATTGGTCATCAGGCTGTTTTCAAACCCAACGCGTACGGCCCCCCCCGACTTGGCCGCAGCCAGAAGGCAAGAATGTTCATCTGGCCCAAACGCACAGACCATCCAATCCCTAGGCCGTGATGTATCAGACAAAAATGGGTCTAGATCACGTGGCGTCGAAATCTGCCCCTCGGCGTATCGGCCCAAAACGAACAATACGGCGTCCTGCCCTGCCCTTACGATTTCCATCGACTGCCACTGCCGCAGCAAGGCGGCATCTTTGGTGTCATATAGGATATGCTGAACCTCGATACCGTGTTCCGCACAGGTTGCATAAACACGTTGCGCCAAATGCGGGTCACGTGCCATTTCGCGCACCGAGATAGAGGCCCAGTCTGGCTGAACATGTTCTAAGCACTTTAACTGCGTGGATACGTCAAATATCCCAGCGGACTCGGTCGTGATTTGCACACGCATATTAGGGACGGATCGGCACAATTCGTCCAATGTTTCCAAATACCGACCGGCATCCAAAGAGTGCTGCCCGTCATCATCGCGCACATGCAAATGCAGCGCATCTGCACCGGCCTCATGGCACGCAATCGCCGTTGCAACAATTTCATCCGTTGAGATTGGCAATAAAGGATGATCGCCTTTACCGCGACGGGCACCGTTCGGCGCAACCATAATGAAGGGGGTCGGCATTGCGTTACTTTCAACTTGGGACTTTAGATCGCGCTAGAACGGCTTTGCGCCCTGACGGTTCATAGAATTGAAATTTGCAATAAAAACAAAAATCGTCAATATTTCAAAAAAGAACATACGTATCATTTAAATGCAAAGCAGAGTGATGACAGTGCCCAGTAAAGATCAAATTCTCGTTCAATTGAAAGATGACCTGCCCATCCTGCCGCGTGGCCTCTTACGGGTTGCGAAATATATCATCGATCATCCCGGCGATATTGGTCTCGATCCCATTCGTATGACCGCCAAAAAAGCCGCTGTCAGCACCAACACACTGGTCCGTATGGCGGAACATTTGGGTTTTGACAGCTATGACGCCATGCGCGCGCCTTTTCGAAAGGCGTTGGTTTCGGCTGCGACATCACGCGATCAACCCGTCTGGGTCAGCGAAATGCGCGAACACCGCCCCTTTGGGCCTGATCTAGCGCAAGCTGCGACAAATGGCCTATCGATCGTTGATCAAACATATGCACGGCAGAATTATCGCCAATTGGACCGCGTTGCTCATACGCTACTGGGCGCACCGCGCGTGTTTCTAACAGGGATGCGTGCCAGTTACTCTCTGGCATATTACCTACATTATGTCGGCCGAATGGCGCTGCCACACATGCAGTTGATCCCGCGCCATATGGGCAACGCAATTGATGAATTAGAAGCCGCCCAACCCGGCGATGTGATGATCGCGATCACCTTTACCCCCTATTCGCGAGAAACGATCGAAGCCTGTGCCTTCGCGCGGCGCAAAGGCGTTACACTGATCCTGATTTCCGACAGCGACATCCTGTCTCCGGACTTTTCCGCGGATGAAACTTTAATAGCTGCAGCAACGTCCAGTTACCCATTTGGGTGCTACACGGGCGCGATGTGCCTGATAGAAATGCTTATTGCCACATTGGTTGCCAAAGGGGGCGACCCGGTCAAAAGGCGTATTGCTAAATATGAAGCATTGCGCCGGGACAATCAGGCCTATTGGGGCGCTCAAAGAAATCGATAATGCGCATTTCACGACAAGCAAAAAAGAAGCCCCGAGACTGATATCTTCAATCCCGGGGCCTTCCATATCTTATATCGGTGCTTAGCCGACCTTAGGCAACTGTTTCCTTAGTGGCCATCGTACGTTGGTAAAAACCAACGCCTGCAGCCACGGCCAGACCAATCAGATCTGTCAGCAAACCGCCCTCGATGAACAGCAATGCTGCAACGATCAGTACAACACGGAACAGAAGTGCTGCCTTATTGCCAACGAACCACCCTTGGACGCCCGAGGACAACAGGAACACGCCAATCATCGCTGTGACACCCGCTTGCAGGATGTCAAACCATTCGCCATCCATCAGCAACGAACCGTTGTAGAAGAACATGAAAGGCACGATGAAGGCTGCGATACCGATTTTGAAAGACGCAACAGATGTCTCCATCGGGTTTGACCCTGAAATACCCGCTGCCGCGTAACTGGCCAAGGCCACAGGCGGTGTGATGGCCGAAACCACAGCAAAGTAGAAGACAAAGAAATGCGCTGTCAGCATTGGGATGCCCAACTGCACAAGACCCGGCGCCACAACGCTGGCTGCAACTGCATAGGCCGCAGTGGTCGGCATGCCCATCCCCAGCAGGATCGCGATACACATTGCAAAGAACAGCGCCAATAGCTGAGATGTCGCCGCCAGATCCAGCAGAACCGACGAGAACCGCGCGCCAACACCCGTCAGCGAGATCACACCAACGATAATACCGGCGCATGCGCAAACCGCGATGATCTGAATGGCCATAACACCTGCCAGCTCAAACGCTTTGAGGATGGAACGCAGCCCCATGCGATGTGGTGTCAACCAAGACACAACTGCCGCAGCTGCGGTCGCCAAGGTACCTGCGCGGATCACGGAATATCCGACAAACAGCGCATAGATCAGGATGATGATCGGAATGAACAGATAAACCTGACGGATAAGCTGCTTCAGTTTCGGCAGTTCGTCTTCACGCATGCCGCGCATACCCAGTTTTGCCGCTTCAAAATCCACCATGAAGTAGATCGTGGCAAAATACAGGATCGCCGGGATCACGGCAGCCAGGGCGATATCCTGATAAGGAATGCCTGTGATTTCCGCCATGATAAAGGCACCCGCACCCATGATGGGTGGCATGATCTGACCACCGGTCGATGCCGCAGCCTCAATCGCACCCGAGGTCTTTTTGTCATAGCCTACTTTTTTCATCAGCGGGATCGTCAAAGAACCAGTTGCAACCACGTTGCCCGCTGACGTTCCGTTGATCATTCCCATTAGGCCCGATGCAAAGATCGCAACCTTGGCCGGACCACCACGTGCACGACCAGCTGCTGCAAAGGCAAAGTTCACGAAGTAATCACCAACTTTGGATGCCTGCAAGAATGCCGCAAAGATGATGAACAGGATGATATAGGTGGACGACACCGCTGTCGTTGGCCCAAGAACCCCGGCATCAGAATAGACATGGCCGAAGAAGCGATGCCAGCTATAGGGCTTTTGAACCGCCAGAATACCCGGCAACAGGTGGGCGGTGAATGTGTAGATCAGGAAAATCGCGGTGATCACGACCAGCGCCAGACCGGCAACACGGCGTGTCAGTTCAAGGATCAGTATGATGCCAGCCGTCGCAGCAAAGGCCACACCAATCGGCACATAAGGCGTTCCAACGGCATTACGCGCTGCCGTTCCGTAGACAGCGACCAGATAGATCGCAACCACAAAGGCACATAATGCCATCACCACATCTGGGAAAGATAGCTTTTCGCGTGAAACAGGAAACACCCAGCCCAGAACCAATGCACCGATGGTCGACACCAACAAAGGAAGGCCGAATTTATACGTTTCAGCGCTATAGATCTCTGTTCCCGGGAAGGAGCTCCATGTAGTCAAGCCGCCCATAACCGGAAGGTCGCCTGATGAAATTTGTCCGGCAAATCCAATGGCCGTGACACCTGCAAACAGCGCGGGTAGCGCGAGGATCGCGGATAGTATTGCAGGCAATGTGCCGCCTTTATCCGTGTCGTCATCGTTGAACATATGGGCAGAATACAGCAAAAAGCCCAAAGCCAGCGCGCCAGCGACGTGGATGATACGGAAATTCCATGTCTCAACCGGCAGATCCGGTAGAAAACCAATCTCGATTCCCGTCATGGCTGACAGGGACAAACCAAACAGGGCAGCCATATGAAAGGCCGCATAAAAGGTTGCAAGTGCTGCAACGGCAATACCTGTCGCACCTGAAAACAGTCGTCGGTTTTTTTCAACCGGTTCCTCATCAACGCCTTCCGCGATAATGGGACCTTCTGTATCTTCCAGTGTGGCGTCAGTTTTTTCAGCTTCACGAGCGGTCATAGGCCTTCCTTTTCTCACAAAATGAGACACAATTATTGGTTTTTGACATATCCCCCCGGTCAAAACCAAAACTCCCGCGCAGGGTGAACATGCGCGGGAAATCTTATCATGTAATTCTTAAAATTACTTGCCGTAGATCATGTCGTCAGGGATATCCGCCCCTGCATTTTCCATGAACCATTGCGCTGCACCTGGGTGCCATTTCAGAACGTCGTTTTTGTCCCAATGCTCAGGCAAAGTTGAACCTGCGGCACGGTGAACGTTTACCATACGTTCGTTATCCGACATAACGACATCTACAACTGCATGTACGAATGACGTTGGCAGATCGCAGTTCGCGATTGTGAAGTTCCACATGGAAACCGAACGCGCATCGTTTTGCAATGTCGTGTATGTGTCAGATGCGATCTCGTAAGGTGCAACTGGGAACGCACCCATGATTGTGGATTGCTCTGCTTCTGTGAACTCGATGATGTTCACCGCAGTCTGAACTTCCAATTGGCTTACCGCAGGTACTGGAACACCAGCCGCAAACGCAATCACGTCCAGCAGACCGTCTTGCAGCTGACCACCAAGGTCAGACCAGCCACCGTTACGGCGTTCAAAATCAACGCCCAGTTCTTCCATCATACGTGGGAAATAGGTGTCAGATGTTGAACCCGCTGGACCGAAACCAATACGTGCACCGGCTGGGATATCCGCGATGGATGAGATTCCGGAGGAACGCAACGCTGTCACACTGAACGGCGTTTGGTACATTGGGAACATCGCGCAAGCATGGGTCATTGGTAGACCTGGCGCAATTGGGTTGGTGCCGTTCATGGATTCAGCCGCCGGACCCATTGTGGTCATGCCGAACTGTGCGTCACCGGTGTGAACCAGCGCCATGTTCTGCATCGGGCCACCTGTAACTTCGCCACCACCGGTGATGCCCAGCTCTTCTGCGACAAGGTTGGCCCAGCCAGACCCATAAGCGAAATATGTACCGCCCTGCGACGCTGTGCCCACTGTAAAGCTTTCAGGCCAGTCACTACGGTCTTGCGCAGTTGCAGGTGCTGCCAACGAAACTGCCACCAAAGCAGCGATCGATGTCTTGGTCATTTTATTCCTCCCGTTAGCGCAAACAACAGTGCGCAGATTCTCTAGAGCGTAACTCATATACCATTCCCCATTTGTGAAAGTGCTATGCGCTCAAAATCTATAAAAAACCTGCCGCAGCAAGTGCTTAGTGGGTAAATTTGGTGACAAATGCGAATGAAAGTGGGGGGAAACCCACCCATCACTGTTCATCTACAAAGTCTTCTCGGTTCAAATCATATTTTTGCATTTTATCATAAAGTGTTTTTCTCGAGAGACCGAGGGCCGTATAGGCCTCTTTTAACCGCCCTCCGCTGGCTGCAATCGCCGCAGAAATCAGAGACTTTTCGTGAATCGTCATTTGTTCCGCCAATGTCATCTTAGGCGGCGTATGCTCGGCCTGTACATTCAGCCCCAAAACCTGTCGTTCCGCGAAATTGCGCAGTTCACGAATATTCCCCGGCCAGTCCCGAGATGACAGTTCCACCAGTTCATGTGCTTGTAACGCAGGAACCGGTTGGTCCACCCGATCAGCCGCATCCTGTAACAAAAGCGAATAAAGCAATGGGATATCTTCGCGCCTGTTGGTCAAAGGAGGCAGATCAATACTGACCACATTCAATCGATAAAGCAGGTCGGCCCGAAAAAGCCCTTGTTCGCTGGCGTGCACCAGATCCGTTTTGGACAAGGCCACCACACGGATATCTAAAGGTACAGGATCATTTGACCCCAACCGCGTGATCACCCGGTTGTGCAGCACATCCAAAAGCTTGCCCTGCATCGGCATCGCCAATGAATCGATTTCATCCAGGCATAAAATCCCACCCCGAGCGTGTTCGAATTTGCCAAACCGTGCGCGTGTCGCACCGGGGAAAGCGCCTGCCTCATGGCCAAACAGCTCGCTCTCAATGAGGGCATCAGGCAATGCAGCACAGTTGATATGGACAAACGGTTTCTGCGCCCGCGCACTGGCTGCATGCAAGGCCCGGGCCGCGTGTTCTTTGCCTGTGCCGGTCGCACCGGTGATTAGCACATCCGCATCTGTCGCAGCCACCGTTTTTAACGTAATGCGCAGATCTTTCATAATCACGCTGCGGCCCGGCAATTCCTTTGCAATGACATCGCCCGTTCCAACCCGATCTTTCAGCCGCGCATTTTCCCGCAATAAACGACCTCGTTCAATCGCCCGCCGCACACAGGCAAGCAGGCGTTCTGGATCACAGGGTTTCTCCAAAAAATCATACGCGCCGTTTTTGATGCATTCGACCGCCAAGGCCACATCACCGTAGCCCGTTACCAAAATAACCGCCAAGTCTGGCTTTAATGCCAGCGCTTTTTCCATGAAGGTAACACCATCCATATCTGGCATACGAATGTCGGAAACAACAACACCATCGAACCCACCTTTGATACGGTCCAATGCCAGATCGGCATGTTCCAGCACCTCGCAGGTTAAACCAGCCAAATCAAATGTCTGACTTGCCGCAAGCCGTAGGTGCGGTTCATCATCAATATAGAGAATCTGCGGGTTGTTCATCGCTCTACCTCCGCATCCATATTAGCGCGTTTCAAGACAACCGTGAAAACAGCGCCACCGTCTGCGTGGTTTTCTACATGCATCGCCCCGCCAAAATCCTCAATAATATTGTAGGAAATGGACAGACCCAAACCCATGCCAGCCCCTGCTTCCTTGGTCGTGTAGAAGGCATCAAACACTTGATCCCTGCCCTCCTCGGTTAGCCCAGGGCCGAAATCACGAACAACAACACTGACCTGATCGGCCGCAGCGATTGCCATGACCTCGATGCGCTTATGGGACATCTGCGCCATGGCATCCGCCGCATTGTTGAGCAAATTCACGATGACCTGCTGTAGGCGCAACCCGCCGCCAATACCAAACACCTCAGTCACCGGAGGTTCAAAATGAACCTGTACTTTTTGCTCGCGCATTTGTGGTGCGGACACGTTTAGGGCATCCTGAATCGTTCTACCGATCGGAACAGCACGAAGCTGATCGCCGGGCATACGCGCGAAGACACGCAGATCTTTTGCGATCTTCGTCATGCGATCCGTCATTTCCGAAATCCGTTCGATGTTTTGCCGCGCCTCTTGCGATCGTCCTCGGTCCAAAAACTGACCCGCATTGTACGCATAGGACTTAACCGCACCCAGTGGCTGATTGATTTCATGGGACAAGGCCGCCGACATCTTGCCCAGCGCCGCCAATTTCCCTGCCTGAATGAGCTCTTTTTGAGATTTCCGCAACTGATCCTCAGTGGCCTTTCGTTCGGCAATTTCCACCAAAAGAGATGCATTCGTTGCGTCCAAATCTGCCGTACGCAATCTGACAGTTTGCTCTAATTTCGCGCTTTGATCTTGGATCAGCCGCAAGCGATCCATAAAGTTGACCCGCCGTTGATAAAAAACAACAATCAGCAAGATCAGTGTTGTGACAATCAATGCAATCACCGCCAACGCCCCTAACGCCTGAAAGCGGATGCTTTCCAATGGTGTCAAAACAATCGAATGCCACCCTGCCAAACCCAACGGGACGCTGGTTGAAAGATAGCGCGCATCATTTGGTGCCGCGCCAAGCCGCAATTCGACCACACCATCTGCAATCAAGCCTGCTGATAACGGCAATGGGGTGATGGCCCCCATCGGGAACTGGCGCGTTTGTGTAATATCCCGCCTTTGCCCTTCGCTCAGCGGCGCAAGCGCACGCATGCGATAGTCCGCACGACTGGACAGAAAGGCAATTCCATTTGGATCTGCAACGATAACATCCCGCGCAGTTTCCCCCAGTGCGGCTTCTATTTCCGCAACCGAGATCTTAACGGCAAGCACCCCAATTACTTCGATCCCGTCCAAAATAGGCGATGAAAAGAAAAAACCGCGCACGCCGGATGTGACCCCCAAACCGTGAAACATAACCGTTTCCCCCTGGGCCGCGGATTGAAAATAGGGGCGATAGCCAAAATTCTTACCCAGGAACGTTTCATCAAGACGATAATTGCTGGCCGCTAACGTAAACCCCTGCATATCCATCAAGAAAATATCAGAGACATCCAGCGCCCGCGCCGTCAACCGCAGCTTTTCATTGATATATGGCACAAGCCCAGCATTGTCGGGCTGACGTAAAAGATCCCTTAGAATAGGGTCATCGGCCACCAATTGAGGCAAAGGGGCAAATCGCGCCATCGCCTGATCAAATGTCTGCCCAATGATACGATGCGTACCCGCAGCTGCCGTTTGCTCTTGGCGCAAAAAATACGCCTCGGTCGGCGGCAAAGCACCGGCAATCAGCGCCGCGAGGGCGAATGCACCAATCAGAGTATAGGTAACGGCGTGTCGCATTCGACTAGGGATAATCCAACTCTTTCACCAGCGCATCCAATTTTGCAGGTGACCATGTTGTCATCAACCCTGCGTCAAACGCAGGACCAGACAGGTTCTGCCTAAAGAACGTCCCGCTGATGGCCAAAATGATCACATAGATCACAATAGGCTGGCCGCACAAAGCAAAGCGCGCATAGCTTACAATAGCACTACAAACGCGCGCTGGGGCACAGAGTTTCAGACATTTCGAAAGCGAAAAACATGACACAACAGAAGGTTATCGTTTTGGGCGCTGGTATGGTGGGCACGTGCACCGCACTTGCATTGCAGCGCGCCGGGGCTCAGGTTACGCTGATAGACCGCAAGGACCCTGGGCGTGAAACATCCTATGGCAATGCAGGTATTTTGGCCCGATCGTCGCTGATACCACTGAACAATCCCGGCCTTTGGAAAAGCCTTCCGCATTTCGCTATGAACAAAACCGCAGCGATCAGGTATGATCCGCAGTTCCTGCTGCGTCATTTACCTTGGCTGTTCCAGTTTCTGTCAAATGCCCGCCCTGCGCGCTGTCTAGAAACCGCAACCGCCCTCAACCAGCTGGTCACGTATTCCATTCAGGCGCATTTGTCTTTTATGCAAGAATTCGGCCTGACTGATCATCTGTCTGATAAAGGTTGGGTTCATTTGTATCGTGCCGAAAAGGGATTCACCGCGTCCCAAGCCAATCGCGATATTATGACAGCACATGACGTGCCGTTTGAAATTTTAGACGCAGACGACATCCAAAATCTAGAACCCTGCCTTGCCCCGATTTTCAAACGGGCAGTTTGGATCAAGGGCAGCTATTCCGTAAACAACCCCGGCGCTATTGTGTCGGCCTATGCACGGGCATTTTCAGCTGCGGGCGGCGATATTAAGCGGGCAGAGGCCAGCACGCTTTCAGAAACGGAAACAGGCGTATCTTTGACCTGTCGTGATGGTCACCACTTTGCTGCCGAGAAAGTGGTCATTTGCACAGGCCCTTGGGCCAAACCGTTTCTAGAAGCAAACGGTTATTCGGTGCGCATGGCCTATGAACGCGGCTACCATCGCCATTTTTCAGGCGCAACGAATGACGCAACCACACAGTCATCGTCCCTCGGGCGGCCCATCTATGACACGTCGGGGGGCTATGTTTTAGCACCCATGCAGGCAGGTCTTCGTATGACGACCGGGGTGGAATTGGCAGATCAAAACGCTCCTGAGAATTGGCAGCAGTTGAAACAGGCCGAACAGGCCGCGCGTCAGGCGATTGATCTGGGGCATCGCGCGGATGACCAAACTTGGATGGGCAGTCGTCCGACGTTTCCAGACAGCCGCCCTGTGATTGGTTGGGCACCGGGATCGCGCAAAATTGCCTTGGGCTTTGGCCATCAACATATCGGCTTTATGTCAGGTACAGGAACTGGGCGCATATTGTCGGATTTGGTGATGGGTCGGGACTGTGCTCTAGACCCCAGCCCCTTTGACCCAAACCGTTTCATTCACAAACACTAGGATCACACATTTCCATCGCTCAGCGCGCTGCGCTTTGCTTAATCACCTGCGCATTATTTCACGCGACAATCAGCGCAAGGTGTTGAACCAAGGTGACAGAAGGCACAGGATGCCGGCAAACGTGCGGTGGCTTTGATGTGCCCCGCATCTCGGACTACTTTTAGATTGGAGACCTCCAAATGGACCATGCAACTGTTTTGAAAACACTTGGTTTTACCGAAGCAGAGCTGACAGGCGGTTCTTTGACCGTCACATCCCCGATTGATGGGGCAGAGGTCGCATGTATTGCTGAAACACCCGCCGCCGACATGGCCGATGTCATCGCAAAATCCCAAGCTGCGTTTAAAGAATGGCGCAGCGTACCGGCACCGCGTCGTGGTGAATTGGTGCGTTTGCTGGGCGAAGAGTTGCGGGCATCCAAAGACGCATTGGGCGCTTTGGTGACGTTGGAAGCCGGGAAAATCACCTCAGAAGGTCTGGGCGAAGTTCAGGAAATGATCGACATTTGCGACTTTGCCGTCGGTCAGTCCCGTCAGCTTTACGGTTTGACGATTGCCTCTGAACGCCCCGGCCATAAAATGTCCGAGACATGGCACCCAATGGGACCTTGTGGTGTGATTTCTGCGTTTAACTTTCCTGTGGCTGTCTGGTCTTGGAACACTGCGTTGGCGCTGATTTGCGGCAATCCCGTAATCTGGAAACCATCCGAAAAAACGCCTCTAACCGCGATGGCCTGCCAGAAAATTCTGGGCCGCGCGCTTGCGCGATTTGGTGATGATGCCCCGGCGGACCTACATCAATTGGTGATTGGCGGGGCCGATATCGGCGAAGCTATAGTCGACAGCAAAGACGTTCCGATTATTTCTGCGACAGGATCAACGCGCATGGGCCAAATTGTTGCCCCCAAGGTTGCGTCACGTTTTGGACGTTCTATCCTTGAATTGGGCGGCAACAATGCGATGATCGTCGCCCCGTCTGCCGATTTGGACATGGCCATCCGCGGGATTGTGTTCTCAGCTGTGGGAACCGCAGGTCAGCGTTGTACAACATTGCGCCGCCTGATCGTTCACAAATCCATCAAAGCTGATCTGGTTGAAAAACTGGCGGCCGCCTATGCAAGCCTGCCAATTGGTGACCCCCGCATTGATGGCACATTGATTGGCCCATTGGTGGGTCAAGGAGCGTTGGATGCCATGCAGGCCGCGCTGGCCTCTGCTAAATCGGAAGGTGGCATCGTTCACGGTGGTGCACCGGTGACAGAAGGTGTGCCTGGCGGAGCCTATGCCACGCCCGCCCTTGTCGAAATGCCCGGACAGACCGAAACAGTAAAGACAGAAACCTTCGTCCCGATCCTATACGTCATGGAATATGACACGCTTGAAGAGGCCATCCATCTGCAAAATGATGTGCCCCAAGGCCTGTCATCCTGTATCTTTACGTTGAATGTCCGCGAAGCAGAAACATTCCTATCCGCTGTTGGATCCGATTGCGGCATTGCGAATGTGAATATCGGGCCTTCAGGTGCTGAAATCGGTGGTGCCTTTGGCGGCGAAAAAGAAACAGGTGGTGGACGCGAAAGCGGTTCCGACGCATGGAAAGGGTATATGCGCCGCCAAACATCCACAGTGAACTACTCAGCCGAATTGCCACTGGCGCAAGGTGTCAAATTTGACGTCTGAGTCAGACCAAAACCTCTGGCGCGCCAGTCATCAGACCGGTAACGTTTATCCCGCTTTAGATCAGAAGATTGATGTCGATCTGCTGATAATTGGGGGTGGATTTACCGGATGCTCTGCCGCTTTGGAGGCCGCAAAATCAGGCGCGCGCGTCGCAGTTTTAGAAGCCCAAACCATCGGGCATGGCGGCTCTGGGCGCAATGTCGGGTTGGTCAATGCAGGCCTCTGGCTGCCGCCCAAAGAGATCATCAAAAAGCTTGGAAAAACCGCAGGCGACAAGCTTATACAAACTTTGGGCGCAGCTCCAAATGACGTCTTTTCATTGATTGATCGGGAAGGGATTTCGTGTTCTGCGATACGCAATGGCACCTTGCATCTGGCCCATGCTCCCTCAGGGTTAAAGGATCTCGAAGCGCGGTTTCGCCAGGGCAATCAATATGGCGCGCCCCTGCAATTGCTTGACGCGAACGAAACAAAAGCACGCACGGGATCGAACGCGTTTCACGGCGCGTTGTTCGATCCTCGCGCAGGAACCATTCAACCGCTGGCCTATTGTCGAGGTCTGGCACAAGCCGCAGCTAAGGCAGGCGCACAGATTTTTGACCAGACGAAGGTCTCAGATCTTTCCTATGAAAATGGGATATGGCAGGCCTCGGCTAACGGACATGTCGTTTCGGCAAAATACGTTCTCTTGGCCACCAACGCCTATCTGAACGGCCTGAATGGTGTGAGCCAATCAGAATTTGTTCCGGTCGCCTATTCACAATTCGCGACAAAGCCCCTGACCGATGCCCAACGCCAGCACATTTTGCCGGGTGGTGAGGGGTGTTGGGACACAGCCCTGGTTATGACATCGATCCGTCTGAATGAAGAAGGTCGTTTGATTATTGGCGGCATCGGCAACGAAGCAGGTCCCGGATCGGCTATTCATGCCGCTTGGGCCAGACGCAAATTGGCCAGTTATTACCCGGAATTGGCCAATCTGGAATTCGAACATCAATGGCATGGCCGCATCGCGATGACATCCGACCACATTCCAAAAGTTGTGCGTCTTGGCCCCAATGCCGTATCGATCTTTGGCTTTTCTGGGCGGGGTATTGGCCCCGGCACGGTCTTTGGCAAATCCGCTGCGCGTGCTTTGCTCTTTGACGAATATGATGCACTGCCCATCGCCATCAGCGATACGTACAAAGAACGGCTTAGATCCCTACGTGCGTCCTATTTTGAAATGGGATCCATTCTGACACACGCATTGCCCGTGACACGCACAGGACCTGTCACATAGGCCAGTAGACACCGGGCAACATGGCAGATCACTGTCTGGGTGCAAGTATATTGGCCATCAATCGAAACGCGCCGGGCACCAGTTTTGCCATTTGAAGATGCAGGATCAGGGCGCAATGGATATGCCGCCCTTTGCCTATATCTGCGCTAAGCAAAGCACCTTGATGTGGCGCTTCGCCCGGATCTGCCATCTTTAGCAGAGGCGTATAGGCCGCATCCCATGATTTCGCAAAATACAGCCCCCGCTCTTTGTACCACCCATCCCAATCGGTTCGGCCAATAGCATTTGGATAAGACAGGATCGGATGATCCGTCAGCTGTGTGACCGCCGAAGTTTCATCAGTTACGCGCCAACGTAGCGAAGGTTGGCCGATCTCCAACGGGCGCGGCGGTGTTGTATCAGACGACCAATTGTCCCAAGGACGGTGATACAGGGTGACAAGCGTTCCACCGTTTTCGACCCATTGATGGATACGGGGCATCGCCTCGGCCAGGCCACGCCGAAAACGCAGCGCAAAGATTCCAATCACCAATGTATCAAATTCGGCCAAAGCCGTATCGCTGATCAAATCTGCATCTTCCAACGCGTCAATAGACAAACCCATCGCCCGAATTGACTGATCCACCGTATCATTCCCGCCGCCGATATAGCCCAACCGTCCTTGCGGAAGGTCTGCTTCAATCACTTGGACTTGCAAGACAGCCGGCGTAGACAGCGTGCGAGGCGCAATATGATCATATGCGATCGTCTCGACCAATTGCGCTGGCTGGTTATCCACATAGATCGGCACCAAATAGGCACCGGGGGAAACGGCCTTGGGGATGCTTAGATCAAATCCCGCCTCGGTCCGCACGGCCGTCCACCCTTCTGGCAGATGTAGAGTGACCTTTCCATGTGTGGGGTGAATAGAGCGTGCTGCGACTGACAAGGTTCTGTTGTCTGCGCGCAGATTTATCACGCCCGCTCGCGGTGCCAGAGACGTGACAACCGGCGGAACAGAAAGCGGGGGCGTTTCAAACGCGACACGTGTGGTGCTGGTCACACCGTGAACCGTTGTCTCTACGCACACACAAGGTGCACAAGGCGTATCTGGCAAATACCGGTTTGGGTAAGGATCACTGGGGCCAGCGCTATCATTGACCAAAGATACTTCTGTCGCACGCCAACCTGGTGTCGTGATCACCTGCGTCGACACCAAATCGGCCGACCCGTTGCGCACACCAAAATGGACTGCGCTTTCATCTCCCGGCGCCAGCTGGTCCTGCTCTAATCGCGCCTCAACTTGAACGCCCGCCGCGATGCGAATGACTGTCGAAACTTGCGTTATTTTGCGCGCGATACGATGGGCATATTCGGGCGTTACATCGCAGTTTTGCAAAAGGCGCAGCGCCTCGCAGGCCTCTTTCGCCACCCGATCATAATCAGGAAAGGCGGCGCGGGCTGCATCTAGGTGATCTTGTATCGACCCAAGCCCCAAATCCCGCAGCGTTTTGGGCAGGCCTGATGTTAGATCCAAATCTGGCCCGTCAACACGACTATCGGCCAAATGCAGTGGCCAGTTGCGTTCATCCCCAATCTCGATCCATTTTCCCATACCTTGGGTGCGATGATAGGACCGAGATTGTTGGCCAATGCGTTCATAACTTGCCCCAGAAACGGGATCGAAACCTTTTGCCTGAATCGTCAATGTTGCTGGCGGCGGAGGCAAATCATCGTCATAGGCTTGGCCCGCACCAGACCACGCCGGCAGATAAAGCTTTTTGACCTGCCAGGGCGCATGCCCGCCTGTATCGAATTTCGGATCTGCCGCAAGATCCATAACTTTATGGGCGGCATCCGTCATGGCGCGGTGATGGCCGTGTTGTCCGGGAATATCAAGGAAGGTCGGGCACAAAATGTCAGGACGTTCCATGCGCAATACGCGCGCAAAACGACGCAAAGTTCGCTTGCGTCCCCATTTTTCCAATGTCTCTTTGCCCGATTTGGAAAACCCGAAATCCGTCACCGGGTCATTCGGATCAGGGCAGAGCCAATACATCCGCATGTTCAAAACATCGCAGGCCCGTTCCATTTCTGCGGTACGCAGCGCGCCAAGAGCCGCGCCAACCTCTGTTCCGATGTCGTTTTGCCCACCTTCACCGCGTGTCGAGCAACAATAGCTAAGATCCAGCCCATCCCGAAGGCCCAAGGCCGCCAACATCGCCGATGTTTCATCATCAGGATGCGCCCCCGTGTTCATAAATGAAACGACGCTTTGCAAAGGCGATAAAGCCTTCCACAAAGACAACATTCTTGGCGCAAGGCGCTCTCGCAAAATTCGAGATTGGTCAGAAACAGGCATAATTCACCGTTTAGGCATTAAAATGATGGAGCGTTTGATTATCCAACGTAAAAGCACGGTTCAAAACCATGGCCGCCGCGCGCCGCGCCGCAGTAAGACGTCCGGCATCGCCAACTTGTAGCCTTGGCCATTGGGAATCTACACGATTTGAAACGGTCAGGTCCGGAAGTACCGTGTTGCGTTGTAAATAATCCAAAATAGCGGGTGGCATTGCACCACCCAAAACGATCGATTGCGGATCAAAGAAATTTTCGATGACACCAATAGCTTGGCTTAATGCGTCTGTTGCTTGTTCTAGCCACGCAAATAACTTGGGGTCTTGTGCCTCGAACAGTTCAGCCAGCCGATCAACATCCAATTCCGCGTCACAATTCAGATAACGACGCGCGGCATCGCGGCTAAGAACCTGTTCCAGCGGGCATATGCCCTGAGCGGTCATAATCGGCAAATGGCCAATTTCGCCAGCATTGCCAAAAGCCCCCCCAATCAAGGCCCCTTGTGACACCAATCCTAGGCCAAGACCGGCACCAAAATACAAATACGCATAGTGATCAAGATCTTTGGCCACACCTTCAAACCGCTCTGCAAGAGCTGCGGCATTGGCGTCATTTGACACTTCAACCGGCACATCCAGAACCGTCGCAAACAATTCAGCGGTCGGCACATCCTGCCAGCCTTTCAACACAGGACCCAACCCGCTTAGGCCTGTGTCCCCAAACGGCCCCGGCAGCACAATTCCGGCACCTAAGACGCGGCTGGCATCAATTTGGGCCACATCAAGCATCCGCTTTAAAAGCGTCTCAACATGCTTGAGAACTGCAGCTGGATCGTGGTCATCTAGCGGTTGGCGCAGCGTCGCTACGGGCGCACCAGCCAGATCTAAAAGGATGGTGATCAAAACATCAGGACGTACTTCAATCCCCAACGCGTATCCGCCAGACGGGTTCAACCCATATTGCATCGCAGGCAATCCACGCCCAGCGCTGTGCACCCCGCATTCGACCAACATGCCATCGGCCTGCAGATCCGATATGATATTACTGACCGCCTGCGTGGATATACCCAAAGCACGCGCAATGGCGGCACGCCCAACTTGCCCGCGCTGGCGAATTTGACTGAGCACAGCCTGCCGGTTCCGACTGCGTGTGCGCTCAGATTTTGGGCTTAAAGCGGTTGCTGGAAGTGATTGTGAAGTCGTCATAAGGGTATATTAACTCAAGTGACTTGAATTCTCAAGCAAGTTGAGTTAATAAAACGTCAATTAATAAATTAAATTCAACAGGAGAGTTAAAATGCTTGAGAAATGGAACGGCCTTGTGCTGGCCAGCGTGACAAGTGCTGCCGCTCTATTCGCGTCATCCGCAGACGCTGTGGAAATTGAATATTGGCAATACTTCTTTGACGCCCGAGTTACGGCGATGGAACAGTTGATCGAATCTTTCGAGGCAGCAAATCCAGACATCACAGTCAAAATGACACATTTTCCCTACGCAGACTATCGCACCAAGGTGGCTGCCGCGATTCCTGCAGGTGAAGGCCCAGATGTTGTGCAACTCTTCTACGGATGGCTGAATGACTACATCGCCGCCGAGCTGATCCAGCCGCTGCCAGCAGATGTGTTTGATCCTGCAACAATTGATGCTGAATTTTTCCCAATGGTTCAGGCGATGAAAGGCGACGGCGCTTATTACGCTTTGCCCACCGCTGTTCGCTCACTGGCTCTTTTCTATAACGAACGCCTGTTTGACGAGGCCGGAATTGAATCGCCTCCTGAAACATTGGATGAATTTATCGAGGTCGCCAAAAAGCTGACCAAGAAAGATGGCGCAGGCAATATAACGCAGGTGGGCATCACAACAGGAATGACCGCGCAGGACCACCACTGGTTCCGTGAAGGATTGGTGCGCCAGTTCGGCGGCGAACCCTATCTGGATGACTACCACACCGTGAACTACAATTCAGATGCTGGCATGGAAGCCTTGAAATTCTATACCGATCTGGAAAAAGTACACGAAGTCACGGCATCCGGCTTTATGGACGAACCACAGGCCGCATTTAAAGCAGGCCGCGCAGGCATGCATATTGACGGGTCTTTCCGGATTGGATCCCTAAACGGTGTCCGCGGCCTGAAATGGGGTGTAACAGAGCTGCCAGCCACCAGTGACGGTGTGCGTTCCAACTATTCATCCTATTGGGTCAATGGCATCACAACAAAAGCCGAGGGCGAAAAATACGACGCTGCGGTCAAGTTCATGCAATACATCACGTCCGATGACGCCATGCAGGTCTGGCTGGACGTGGTTGGCGAACTGCCGGCAAAACCATCGGTCGGTTTGACCGAAAGCAATGCCAATGATCCAACCTACGGCCCCTTCATTCGAGGCCTCGCCTACGCCCATACGACTAAATTCGCCAATGAATCCGCCCAGCGTCAGGTTTTGGTCGACCTGGTCGCCCGGACAGATATCGAAGGGCAACCATTGGAAGACAGCCTAGCTGTGGCCGTGGCCGAAGAACAAAAGATCCTCGACGACTACTACGACTGACCTCGCAACACAGACCAAAGCGCATCCGCGCTTTGGTCACCCTTTTGACGTCGCTTTGCCCTAGGCCAGATCATGCAAATTTATGCAAACCTCACCATCCGCCAGAAACACATCATTTGGGCATGGGCTTTCTTAGCTTTGCCTGTGTTGTTCTACGGAATTATCCGGTTCTACCCGACAGGAAATGCGTTTCTGATCTCGTTCCAAGACTGGAACCTGCTGGGCAAACGCACTTGGACCGGTTGGGACAATTACATCAAACTTTGGAATGATCCGGTCTTTTGGAAAGTCTTTAAAAACACGTTCGCCTATCTTTTGATTGGCACACCCATCTCCTTATTCCTCAGTTTCTTAATCGCATACCATCTGGATAAATTGCGGTTCATGCATGGATTTTTGCGTATGCTCTACTTCCTGCCATTCATGACCTCCGCCGTCGCAATGGCATGGGTGTGGCGCTGGTTCTATCAGGGCGTCCCGATTGGGTTGTTCAACAATATGCTGGCCAGCATTGGCATTCCTCAGATTGAATTCTTGAACTCTACAACCAACGCCCTACCCGCCGTTTTGGCACCTGCGGTCTGGGCAGGGCTGGGATTTCAGGTCATCATTTTCATGGCTGGCCTGCGCGCCATTCCAACAAGCTATTATGAGGCGGCCAAAATAGACGGTGTTGGTTGGTTCACAATCCTGACCCAGATCACGATCCCCTTGCTGCGCCCAACCATCGTTTTCATCGTGGTTTTTTCATCCATCGGCTTTTTGCGGATCTTTGATCACGTCTTCAACATGACCACCAACAATCCCGGCGGGCCTTTGAATGCGACCAAACCACTGGTTTTGATGATCTACGACACCGCCTTCAACGGATTTGATATGGGCTATGCATCAGCCCAAACCGTTGTCCTCTTCCTGATATTGCTGGTTGTGTCGTTGATCCAACTGCGCCTGCTGCGGAGCGACTGATATGACTGCAACCGACCTCCGCCCAACCGCCGCTGTTTTGGATCAGAGCGCCGCGTCCAAACCTAAAAACATGGGGCAGATCCTACGTTGGGTCCTGCTGTTCTTGGGCGGCATAATGATGATCATGCCGATCGCCTATATGATCTCGACCTCTTTGAAATGGCCGCATGAGGTCTACAATGTGAACCTGATCCCAGAGGAGCCGACGATTGAGAACTATACTTATGTTCTTGAAGATGGGCGGTTCTACCTTTGGTTCATGAATTCCATCATCATTGCGGTGATCACCACCATATCTAACCTGCTCTTTGACAGTTTGGTTGGCTACACACTGTGCAAATTCAAATTTCCCGGCCGCCAAATCGTGTTCATCGCGATCCTTTCAACACTGATGATCCCTACAGAAATGTTGGTCATCCCATGGTATTTGATGAGCCAATCCTTTGGTTGGCTGGACAGCTATTGGGGCATTATGTTCCCCGGTTTGATGACGGCTTTTGGCACATTCCTGATGAAACAGTTCTTTGAATCCGTGCCCGATGATTTCCTAGAAGCTGCACGGATTGACGGGTTAAACGAGCTTCAAATTTGGTGGATCGTGGCCATGCCTTTGGTCAAACCCGCATTGGCCGCTCTTGCGATATTTGTTTTCTTGGGGAACTGGACCGCGTTTCTATGGCCATTGATCGTCACCAATTCGGTAGAAATGTACACGATCCCGGTTGGGTTGTCCGGCTTTGGCGATGAAGCCGATGTTGCGTGGGAACTGATCATGACCGGAGCGGCCATTTCAACCATTCCAACCCTGATCGTTTTCCTGATTTTCCAACGCTTCATCATTCGCGGCGTTGTCATGGCCGGACTGAAAGGCTGAGCATTGTAATGATCGACACCACAAAATTCCCAGACCCCACCTATCGCGATACGGTGCTTGCCCCTTTGTTTGAGGGCGTCAAAACCCATTTCGCGACACATATGGCGCAGATCAACCGCGCCCATCTGGTGATGCTGGCCGAAACAGATATTTTGTCACTGCAAGACGCGAAATCCATTGCGACGGCATTGATGGATATCGACGCCAGCATCGATATCGCCAGCCTAACCTATACGGGTGAATACGAAGACTATTTCTTTGTGGTCGAAGCCGCGCTGCGGGACCGGCTTGGTGATCTGGGTGGTGCCTTGCACACGGCACGGTCCCGCAATGATATGGATCACACGCTGTTTAAACTTGCGCTGCGCGATCACGCGCATGTCATGTTGCAAAAGTTAGAGATCCTGGCATCCGCATTAATCGACAAGGCTGATGTTGAAAAAGAAACCCTAATCGTTGCCTATACCCATGGCCAGCCAGCCCAGCCGAGCACCTTTGGCCATTACCTATCTGCTGTGATCGAAGTCCTGCAACGCGACATGGAACGCCTAAACGCTGCAGCGGACGGGCTGGAACATTGCCCAATGGGGGCCGCCGCGATTACGACCAGCGGATTTCCCATAGACCGGCAAAGGATGGCGGATCTATTGGGATTTGAAGCGCCGCTTTTGAACGCCTATGGCTGTATTGCCAGCGTGGATTACGTAACAGCCTTATATAGCGCGCTGAAACTGGTGTTCGTGCATTTAGGGCGTGTCGTTCAGGATATGGGGTATTGGGCGGCGTTTGAAGTTGGGCAGCTCTACGTGCCCAACAGTCTGGTGCAGATCAGTTCAATCATGCCGCAAAAACGCAATCCTGTGCCCATTGAACATATGCGTCACCTCGCCAGCGTATCCGCAGGTCGATGTGACATGGTCATCAATACGATGCACAACACCCCCTTCACCGACATGAATGATAGCGAAGGCGAAGTTCAGCAGGCAGGCTATGGCGCATTTGCCTCTGGCATGCGCATGATCGATCTTCTGACGGCGTTTTTGCCCGCATGTCAGATCAACATAGATCGCGTGGCCCAAAACACCGATGCCGCCTGTATTACGATCACGGAGCTGGCCGATACATTGGTGCGCGAAGACGGCCTGACATTCCGCCAAGCCCATGAAATTGCGGCACATACGGCCAAATCCGTCATAGCCGATGGCACATCTTTGGGGTCAGGCTTTGCGCCATTTCGCGCAGCATTCGAGGCCGAAATAGGACGCCCCAGCGCCCTAACCGAAGACCGCTTTAAAACAGTCACATCCGCCCGCCATTTCGTAACCATCCGCAACCGACCCGGAGGCCCAGCGCCACACGCGATGGATGATGCGATCGCACAATATCGCGAACGTCACGCAGCACTGGCCGCACAACGCCAATCGCGCACCATTCGCCACACAGCCGCACAGGAATGCCTGACAGCGGCCTTTAAGACCTATGTGGAGACCTGAAAATGGCCAAACTTTCTCTCAGCAAACTGACCAAGGCCTACAATAAAACCGAGGTTCTTCACGGTATTGATCTCGATGTGGCGGATGGGGAATTCGTCGTGTTTGTCGGGCCATCTGGCTGTGGAAAATCCACCACATTGCGGATGATCGCCGGTTTAGAAGACATCACAAGCGGCGCAATCACCATCGGAGATCGCGTCGTAAACAATCTGGAACCCAAAGACCGCGATATCGCGATGGTGTTTCAGAATTACGCCATTTATCCGCATATGTCGGTACGCAAAAACATTGCCTTTGGCCTGCGCTCTTCCAAATTGTCCAAGCCCGAAAAAGAGCAACGCATCGCAGAAGTCGCGCATATTTTAGATATGACGCATCTGTTGGACCGCAAACCGAACCAATTGTCAGGCGGCCAAAGACAACGTGTGGCCATCGGACGGGCAATGGTGCGCGACCCGGCCGTGTTTCTTTTTGACGAGCCTCTATCAAACTTGGATGCACAATTGCGCACGCAGATGCGTCTTGAGATCAAAAAGCTGCACCAGCGCGTCGGCAACACGATTGTCTTTGTCACCCATGATCAGGTCGAAGCGATGACTATGGCGGACCGGATCGTCATTATGAAAGACGGTCATATCCAGCAGGTTGGCACGCCCGCAGACGTTTATCACAAACCCGCCAACGCCTTTGTTGCGCAATTCATCGGCGCCCCTTCCATGAATATGGTGCCGGGCACCTTATCCGCAACCGGTCTAACATTGGACAATGGCCAGCGCATCAACACGAACCTAGCAGCAACGACGCAACGTGTCGTTCATGTCGGCATACGTCCTGATGATCTGACGATAAACCCGAATGCGCTGCAAATCCTATCCGGTGTTGTCACAGTACAAGAACCGCTGGGTTCTGAAACTTTGATCTATGTCGATACAGAAATCGGCGAAGTGATCGCCAAGGCGGATGGGCGCACGCCGCCTGACGTGGGAACACGCGTGACCCTATCGGTTGCCGCGAACAACTTGCATGTATTTGACGGTGAAACAGGGGAAGCGGTTCAGTGAAACAGACACCTTTTCCGATCTTATGTACCGGTCGGGTCTATTGCGATCTGATTTTCACCGGCCTGCCCAATATGCCCGTGATGGGACAAGAAGTGTTCTCTGATGATCTATCGCTACATGCAGGCGGTGGCGCGTTTATCACGGCTGCGACAATCGCAACCCTTGGGTGGGAAACGTCTATTCTGGCAACTCTACCCGCTGCACCATTTGACATGGTGATCCGCGACGCGATGCAGAAATTTGGCATCGACAATTCCTTATGCGTCGACAGCCCACAGGGCGCTGCCCCCCAAATTACAGTTGCAACGGTTATGGGCGGGGACCGTGCCTTTCTAACCCACCAATCTGGGGATCCTGCGCCAGAGACCAATTTGGCAAAGGGGCATTTTGGACATTTACATATTGGCGAACTCAGTACTTTGATCGAAAAACCAGACTTATGCGAACGCGCGCATGCATCGGGTCTGACAGTGTCGTGCGATTGCGGTTGGGATTCCGACCTGATTGCAGATGGCAAAGCCCTGAGTGACTTGATTTCACAGGTGGATGTTTTCCTTCCCAACCAATCCGAATTTGAAGGCTTGATGGCATCCGGTCTGAATATCGCACGCCTTCCCTTAACGGCGATAAAATTGGGAAGCACAGGCGCAAAACTATGGGATGGATCCACCTGGATATCTGAACCAGCATTGAACGTCACGGCTGTAGATACAACAGGGGCAGGAGACGCATTCAATGGCGGCTTCCTGACCCAATGGCTGTCAGGTTCCGACTTTCAAACCTGCCTGAAGATGGCCAACACATGCGGCGCGGCAGCCGTCCAACATGTTGGGGGGGCGCAAGGCCTCCATAAAATCGCAACACTGTCATCTATGGAGAAGTCCTAAGATGCCGGCCCTTTCAGCGTCTCAAACGGTGATGTCTCGCGAAACCTCATCTTTGGAAGGATTGGTTATGCTGTATGGTGCCCTTGAACGTACCGCTCGGGCAAAAGGGTTGAACCCAGACAGTCCGGCCCATCTATCCAAAGTGACGCAAACCTTATGAGTGGCGCGCTTTCTTGGCAACGGAACACGAACCATAACCGGTTGCTCACCCCCAAAACCGGCAACGCCCCAGTGACACTGGACTATTTTGGAGGCTCCGCGTTCCGTTTAACCACAGCCGCGGGCATCACAGTCATGATTGATCCATGGCGCAATCATCCGTCAGGCCGCATGGATTGGTTTTTCCACGATTTTCCGCCAACACGCGCTGACATTGCCCTGTCCACGCATGCGCATTTTGACCATGACGCATTGCATTTGGTCGATGCCTCGGTTGGTTTAGATCGCCTGATCGGCACCTACGAACTGGGCGATTTACGCATCACGGGCATTGCGGACAAACATGCAATTGACGATCAAGCAGCCCCTTATGACATGCACCGATTGGCCACATATTTTGGCAAACCCAACATGGTGCCACCCGACAACGGGCGCAGTTGGGACAACTGTCTGATGTTGATTGAAACCAGCGGCCTGAGGATCCTACATTGGGGCGACAATCGTCATAATCCGCCCGAAGATGTTTGGGAACGGCTGGGGCATATTGATGTCGCAATTCTTCCCATTGATGGATCGCAACATGTGCTCAGCTATGACCATATCGCCGCGATCCAACGCCGCCTTCTCCCAAGGCTAACCATTCCTTGCCATTACTATATTTGGAATGTCACGAAACAGCAGAGCACCCTGCTGCCGCCTACCGACTGGTTGGCAACACAAGATGTTATGCCGGTTAAAAACGCCCGCATCGTTCTGAGCGATCTGCCAGACACCCACAAAGCCGTCGATTTTGGCGAAACTGTTGCGTTTGATGTGGACGCGTGGCACCGGGGCAATGGCCTGTTTCTGGGCAGTTAATTGATCGTTTCACGGCTGGATCCCCCCCTCACAGAATAGTTGACAATTACCATCAGGAAATGTCATTTCCGGCCCATGCTTGGCCACTGCCAAGACTGAAATTTAGGAGAGACCCATGAATGTCAGAACACTGACGCGGGGTCTTTGCTCCGCAGCCGCAGCTATGACGCTATCCATCGCGTCCGCCACGAACGCTTTTGCAGAGACAATTACCGTCACAGACATCGCCGGCCGCGTTGTCGAAGTGGAAAAGAACCCATCCAAAGTCGTCATCGGCGAAGGTCGGATGATCTATTCCCTTGCCCTGATCGATCAAGACAACCCCTTCCAACGCGTTGTTGGATGGAAAGACGATATGGTGAATTTCGATCCAGACGCTTATCGTAAATACCTAGAAGTGTTCCCAGAAATTGCCGACCTGCCCAGCTTTGGCAGCCCCTATACAGATGAATGGAATCTGGAAGCGGTGATTTCATTGGGCACCGAAGTTGTTTTGATGAACCTTGGCAACCTGTTGAAAGCGCAAGAAAGCGGGATCATCGAAAAGCTGGAAGAAGCGGGCATTGCAACAGTCTTTGTCGATTTCCGTCAGAACCCGACCCAAAACACCGTCCCCAGCATCCAACTACTTGGTCGGATCTTCGACAAACGCGATGAAGCAGACGCCTTTGGTGATTACTACCAAGCACAGATGAAACTGATCTATTCACGCATTCAGCAGATCGCGGATGAAGATAAGCCGATTGTCTTTATCGAACGTGCGGCCGGCTACAACCCGAATAAATGCTGTAACACATTTGGTGCCGCAAATCTGGGACGTCTGGTCGATCTGTCGGGTGGCAAAAACTGGGGCTCAATGAAGACACCAGGCTTCTCAACAGCCGTCAGCCTAGAAGCCCTATTTACCGATGATCCAGACGTCATTATCGGCACCGGCGGAAACTGGTCAGAGGCCAACCCTGCCACGACAGCGGTTCTGTTTGGCTATGAGGCCGACAGCGCGATGGTGCAAGATCGTCTAGCGACTTTGGCGGCGCGCGAAGGTTGGCCTGAATTGTCTGCGGTCAAGAACGGTCGCTTCCATTCAGTTTACCACCAGTTCTATACCAGCCCGTACCATTTTGTGGCGATGCAAGCCTTTGCCAAATGGCTGCACCCAGAGCTGTTCGAGGACCTAGACCCTGACGCGACCATGCGCGAACTGCATGATAAATTCCTTCCAATCGACTATTCCGGCGTGTTCTGGGGCAGTCTGGAATTTGGTGGTTGATCCCACCCATTGGCCCTGCATGCGACATGCGGGGCCCTCTTTGCCTTTGGAGGGCAAATCATGACAACTGATGTGAATGTAACGCAGATGCGCCAAGCGTATTTTGCGCAAACCACGCGTCGCTATCTGATGATCGCGGCGGTTTTTGGCCTTTTGGCCCTGAGTTTCTTTTTGGACGTTGCGACAGGTCCGGGCAAATACAGCCTGTCGACCGTTCTGGACGTCTTTATCGACCCCTTATCCCATGGTGTCCGATTGAAAGTGATCGTCTGGGATTATCGCCTGCCCGTCGCCATCACCGCCGTTTTGGTTGGCGCATTACTGGCCGTGGCCGGGGCGCAGATGCAGACCATTCTCAACAATCCTCTCGCGGAGCCCTTTACATTGGGCGTATCGGCCGCTGCCAGTTTTGGTGCATCGCTGGCCATTGTGCTGGGCGTCAGCGTCATTCCCGCCGTCGGGCCGCTTTTGGTCACCATAAACGCCTTCGTGTTTGCTATGCTGACATGTGGTTTCATTCTGTTCGCCACGCGCCTCAAAGGCGTTGGGTCAGAAACTATGATCCTATTCGGCATCGCCATCTTCTTTACCTTCTCGGCCCTGCTGGCCCTAATGCAATACATGGCATCCGAGGATCAAATCGCCCGTATCGTTTTCTGGATGATGGGGTCACTCAGCCGGGCAAGCTGGGAAAAGATTTCGCTGGGCGCTTTGCTGCTGGCCCTGGCTATCCCATTCAGCCTTTTGCGCACATGGCCCATGACCGCGCTGCGCATGGGCGAAGCCACTGCCGAAAGCATGGGTGTTGATGTGGGGCGGCTGCGTGTCGAAATGTTGGTCTGCATTTCCTTGCTGGCCGCAACAGCCGTTTCTTTTGTTGGAACCGTCGGCTTTGTCGGCTTGGTCGGCCCACATATTGCACGATTGCTGGTTGGTGAAGACCAGCGCTATTTCGTTCCATTGTCCGCGATCGTCGGCGCGTTGGTTTTATCACTGACATCCCTGATCTCTAAATCCATCACACCGGGGATTATCTATCCAATCGGGATCATCACATCGTTGATCGGTGTACCAGTTTTCATCTCGATCATCCTCAGCACGCGGCGGGAGAAACTATCATGACCCTGAGCATATCCAACCTGAAGGCCGGATATGGCAAAAAGCAGGTTCTACATGACATCTCTGTGCCCAACATAACCGAAGGCACCTTTGTCGGCCTGATCGGTCCTAATGCGGCTGGCAAATCCACATTGTTCAAAACCCTTGCCGGATTGGTCCCACCGACAAGCGGATCGATCCAGATTGGCACTGAGGATATCACCCACATGCGCCGCAAAGACCGTGCACGGCGCATTGCCTATATGCCACAGGCCTTTGGCTGCAACGCATTGCTAACCGTATTTGAAAGCGTCCTTCTGGCGTTGAAGCAAACAACTGGGTGGCGGGTGAATGACGAAAACCTTGATCGGGTGTCGGACACGTTAAATGCTCTTGGCCTGTCACATCTGGCCAGCCGCGGCATTTCCGATCTCAGCGGTGGACAGGCGCAGATGGTGGCTGTGGCCCAAACCATTGTGCGTGCGCCTGAAGTCATTTTGCTGGACGAACCTACCAGCGCTTTGGATCTGCACCACCAGCTGTCGATCATGACCTCAATTCGGAATGAAATGGATCGCAAAAAGCCCGTCATTATGGCCGCATTGCACGACCTGAATTTGGCCGCCAAATTTTGCGACCGTTTGGTTTTGCTGCGCGAAGGCGTGATCCTTGCCGATGGCGCCCCCGACCACATTTTGGCGCTACCAGATATTGGCGAAACCTATCGGGTCGAAACCGATCTCGAACGCACCAAACGAGGCGCGCTCTATGTCGATGCAAGGCTGCCGGCGTAATGAAAGACAACACTATGTCAAATTTTGACCTAAAAGAAGAAATCAGAGCCTATTGGTCTGAACGTGCTGCCACGTTTGACGAAAGCCCTTCGCATCTGATCGAAAACCGCTATGGCCTGCCTGAATGGCACAAATTGTTGCGCCAAGCCGTCGGTTTGGAAGATCACGAAAACATGGCCGGATTAAAGGCGCTAGATATCGCATGCGGAACCGGTGAAATCAGCCGTGTCCTTTGCACGATGGGTGCGCAAGTTTACGGTTTGGATTTTTCCGAAACCATGCTCGGCAAGGCCAAAGAAAAACTGGCCAAACAGGATTGGTCGCCCCTTTTATGCGATGCAGAAGACTTGCGGGGGGTGCCTGATAATAGCATCGATTTTGCTGTAACCCGCCACCTGACCTGGACACTTACAAATCCAGAAAACGCATATGCGGAATGGCATCGGGTGCTAAAACCAAATGGCCGCATCCTGATCAACGATCATAACTTTTCGCTGCCATTTTCCAATTGGCATCGGCTGAAGAAAACCATCGCCAAATGGCTACAACCTGATCAACCCCGGGCCACATCGGAAAAGGATGCAAACACATCCATTCGAGAGCGTCTTCATTATCAGGGCGGTTTGACCAAAGAGGTCCTGATATCTGACATGCAGTCTTGTGGCTTTGTCTTTCATGAAGAACTGGACGCACGCCCCCTTTACGGGCGTGGCATGCGGTCTTGGCCTCTTGCGCAAAAGCTGCGTCAAAGTGCAGAAAATCGGTATTCCTTGGTTTTTGTAAAACAAGGGTAAGATCACACAAATCTTAGCACCGCCAAGCAACTAGGCGTCTCAATGGCATCTGCTCAGCAATTGAGCGGAGCATCACAATGATGCCTAGTGCAGCTTTGTTTGTCATAAACCGCTTGTACACCAGTGCTAGCCTTCCCCGAATTTAAAACCGAACATCCGGGGGAATCATGAAATTACGTCTACTGAGTGGTACGGCTTTGGCCGTTCTAGGGAATGCCGCATTCGCCGCCTGTCCTGCTGTTACTGTTGCTGATCCTATGGGCGTTGCCGCTGGCGCGTTTCCACAACAATATGAATTGGCCGAATTCGAAGCGGCGGCAAGCTGCAGCATGGAATTTAGTGCCAATCCCGAAATCGCCGATTTGAATGCAGCCATCCAAGGCAATCGCGACCTTCCCCCACTGGCCGATCGTCTGCCATCTGAACCTCTTGTGGTGGCTCCTTATGACATGATCGGCACCTATGGCGGCACATTTGACGCCCTGTCCAACAATACAGAAGCCGGCACATCCGACTTTCTGTCCATCCGTCACGTCAATCTGGTGCGGTATTCTGACGATCTGACCACAATCGTTCCAAACGTTGCCAAATCATGGGAATGGAACGACGATTTCACCGAATTGACCATGACCCTGCGCAAAGGGCACAAATGGTCTGACGGTGCGCCCTTCACATCTGAAGACGTACGCTTCTGGTTAGAAAACCTAAGCCTCGACACAAATATTCGCGAAAAAGCTGCAGACTATGTTCTGGCAGGCGGCGAACCGATCAAAATCGAAATCATCGACGAACAGACATTTAAATTTGTTCTGGCCGCCCCCAAACCCGGTCTTTTGGTGCATTTCGCAACCAGCTATGCCCAACCATTCCAGCCGGCGCATTTCCTTGGCATGTTCCACCCTGCGCTGAATTCATCTGCAGATACCCAAGCTGCAAAATATGGATTTGAAAGCGGCTATGAGGCGGTGAATTACTACTTTGGCGCGTCTGACTGGACCGATACGCCATCGCCCATGCTGCGTGACCCAGCCAAAGCGACATCCCTGCCCTATGCAACCCAGCCAACGCTGGAATCCCATATCTATGTTGCCGACACGACAGAAGGCCGCAAACTGGTTGCCAACCCCTATTTCCACCAAGTGGATACAACCGGCCAGCAACTGCCCTATATCAGCCGTCAGGACGAGCTTTATAAGAATGACAGCGAAGTCCGCATTCTGGCGCTGATCAACGGCGAAGTTGACTATAAATCGCAATCATTGCAGCTGCCAAATGCGCCAATCCTGTTGGAAAATCAGGAAAACGGCGACTATTCTGTCCAATTGAAGCCAACGGTTGCAATCCCAACCCTGTCCTTCAACGTGACATCCGAAGACGAAGCCAAGCGCGACCTTTTTGCCAAGCCAGAATTCCGCAAAGCCATGTCTGCGGCGATCAACCGGGATGAGCTGAACGAAGTTGTGTTTTTCGGTCAGGGCGAACCAATGGCCTATACAGGTTTCTCCCCTCTGCCAGATTTCGCTGCGCCTTATGGCAAGGTCGGCACCGAATTTGATCCGGCAATGGCAGCATCTACGCTGGATGCCCTAGGCATGGTTGACGTTGATGAGGATGGCATCCGTGAACTTCCAAATGGCGAAGACATTGTTCTGAACATTCAGTTTGCGACACAAGGTATTTCCGGTGATCTGCTGGAGTTGATTGCACAGCACTGGACAGATATCGGCGTTGAAACCACTGTAAAAGAGGTCACACCAGACGAATATCGCGCGGCACAATCCGCCAATGAACTGGACGTTCTAGCATGGTGGAAAGGCGAACCTTTGGCCATCGCATTGGGCACAAATGAAGGGCTTGTTCCTCCATTCGGTTCATATTTCACACACCGGACAGGTATGAAATGGGCGGAATATATCGACAGTGATGGCGCATCTGGCATTGCACCACCTGCATGGGTCGACGACCTGATTGACGAAGTTGCAATGCTGCAATCTGCAGCACCCGGATCCGCTGAAGCGTCCGCCGCAGGTGAAGCGATTGCGAAAGCCTTCACTGACAATATGCTGTTCATCGGTACAGTGATTGCACCATCGCCAATCGTGTATCGCAATGGTTTGAAGAACGTCACCGAGTTCAAGACGTCTTCATATGAATACTACCGGACCTACCCATACCGGGCCAGCCAGTGGTTCCTGGCGGAAGACAACTAAGACGACACTCTAATCGAACTGGTGAAAGCCGGATGCATGTATCGCATCCGGCTTTTGCAACAGCGACCTTTGGGCTGTGAACTCAGAGGCAAAAGGATAGGGATAAATGGCAAATTTCATACGTTTTATGGGCATTCGCGCGATCCTTGCGGTCGTAACGCTGCTGATCGTGTCCTTTATCGTCTTTTCCTTGATGGAATTCGTGCCCGGCGACTGCGCAGAACGCTATCTGGCCTATAAAAACACGCAAGGTCAAAGCCTGACGATGGAAGATATCGATGCCGAACGCGCGCGTTTGGGATTGGATCAACCCTTTATATACCGATGGGTCACGTGGGTGTCCGGCGCTTTCGTCGGTGAATTTGGCGACAGCTGCATTTTGCGTGTCAGCATCAGCCAGCTTTTGGGATCTAAATTCCTGATTTCAGCGGGCATCTGTTTTGCTGCACTTTTGGTTGCCTATCTCGTCGCCATTCCGGTTGGCATTTACGCTGCTGCATCGCGCAATCCTGTGGTCAACAACATCCTGCGTTTCGTATCCTATCTTGGCCTGGCCCTGCCCAATTTCCTACTGGCGCTGATCATCATGCTGATTGCGACTGTGTATTTTGGCGACTCGATGAGCGGGCTATTCAGCAAAGAATTCCGCGACGCGCCTTGGTCTATGGCCAAATTTCTTGATTTCCTGTCCCGTGCTTGGATGCCGATCTTTATCCTTGGCTGGTCAGCCACCGCCTTTGCCCTGCAAACCGTACGGGCATTGATGCTGGATGAACAATCAAAGCTCTATGTCACCGCCGCGCGAGCACGCGGGTTATATGGGCGACAATTGCTGTGGCGCTACCCCGCCCGGCACGCTTTGGGGCCCATCGTGAATTCACTTGGATTTGACCTAAACCGGATCTTCAATGAACTGCCCATTGTGGCTGTTATCCTAACACTAACCGAGGCCGGTGCGCTGCTGCTTGAAGCGCTGGCGCGGTCAAACGATCAACAGCTGGCGGGGGCGATTATCTTTTTGCTGACCGCAACAATTGTTGGTCTCAACTTTATCACTGATATCGCGCTGGCCCTTTTGGATCCTCGTATGCGCAATTCGGTTATGGGAGGGCGTGGTTGATGCAAACCGTCACCCAAAAATCCAAAGAGGCCTATTTCACCGCCTCACAAGGCCAGTTGATCTGGTCCCGTTTCCGCAAACAAAAGGCCGCGATGATTGCCGGGTTTATTCTGGTGACGCTGATCCTGCTGGGCGTTTTTGCGGATTTCGTAGGCCCCTACAATCCAACCATCTCTGGTGCGAACAAAGACTACACAAATGGCGCGCCGCAAATGCCCATGTTCTGCGATCACAATGGATGCTCGGCCCGTCCTTTCATTTATGGCGTGAAACGAGAGCGATCTTTTGCCACGAATTTCAGATGGGTCAGCACAATCGACACCGAAGACCGTCGCTATGTGCAGTGGTTTGTAAAGGGCGATGATTACAAATGGTTCGGCGTAACGTTTAACCGGCATCTGTTTGGCGTTGAGGGCGGAACCATCCACCTGTTTGGCACAGATGACACAGGCAAGGACATCTTCAGCCGCACATTACATGCAATCAAAACCTCGCTGGCCGTTGGCACGATGGGTGTGGTGATATCCTTTGTTCTGGCCCTCGTGATCGGGGGAATTGCCGGATATTATGGCGGCGTCATAGATGGCGTTTTACAAATGATCACCGATGCGATCCGAACGGTGCCAGCCATCCCTCTCTTCATGGCATTGGCCGCTTTTGTGCCGGATACATGGAGCGCTGAGATGCGGTTCTTCTTCATCTCAATCATCCTCGGGTTAATCGGATGGCCCACGCTTGCACGGCGTGTGCGCACCCATCTTTTGGTGGAACGAACACAGGATTATGTGCTGGCCGCACAACTGTCTGGCGCCGGATCCGGCCACATCATTCGCAGGCACCTTTTGCCCAGTTTCACCAGCTATATCATCGTCGATCTGGTGATCTCGTTCCCCTATATGGTTCTGTCCGAAACTGCGCTGTCCTTTATCGGCCTGGGCCTAAAGGACCCTGTGACCTCGCTGGGTGTTTTGCTGCAAAACACCACCAACGCGGATGTCTTGTTGAACTACCAATGGTATTTCATACCGGTTCTTTTCTTTGTGGCTTTGGTGATGGCCTTTGTTTTTGTTGGCGACGGCCTGCGCGATGCGGCTGACCCTTATAGCGAGGCAAAGAAATGAGCCTACTGAGCGTTGAAAACCTATCCATCCGCTTCAAAACAGATGAAGGCCTGATCACCACAGTCGAAAATGTATCCTTTGATATCCAAGAAGGCGAAGTTCTGGGCCTTGTTGGCGAAAGCGGGTCGGGTAAATCCGTCACAGCCAAGGCAATTATGCAGCTAAACGGCCGCAATACGGTCTATGACCCTGCGTCAAAGATAACGCTGCATGGTGGCCCTGATATCGACATACTTAGCCTGAAACGGGAACGCGATATGCTGCCAATCCGTGGCGGCCAGATTTCGATGATCTTTCAGGAACCCATGGCCAGCTTTGCCCCCGCAATCACCGTCGGCAAGCAAATGGTCGAACAGCTGCAAATCCACACCACCATGTCAAAGGCACAAGCCAAAGAGCTGTCCATTGAAATGCTGGATCGTGTTGGCATTACCGAACCCGCCCGGCGTTTTGACCAATATGTGTTCGAATTCTCCGGCGGCATGCGTCAACGGGCGATGATTGCCATGGCTTTGACGACCAAACCACGGCTCTTGATCGCGGACGAACCGACCACCGCATTGGATGTAACGATCCAGCGGCAGGTGATCGATCTGATGAAGGAATTGATCGGCGACTTCGGCATGTCGATCCTGTTCATCACCCATGACCTTGGCGTCATTGCACAAACGGCGGATCGGGTTGCGGTGATGTATTTGGGGCGGATCATGGAACAGGGGGCCGTGCGCGATGTGTTGCGCACCCCTGCCCATGCCTATACACGCGGCCTGCTGAACGCTTTGCCCAACCTCGACAACCTTGATGCTCCGCTGACACCGATCCCTGGCGATATTCCATCTCCTCTGGAACGCCCCAGCGGCTGTGTATTCCACACCCGCAACCCCGAACTTGCGCCGGGATCTCGCTATGAAACCGAGATACCCCCCATGAGTGAAATCCGACCCGGACATTTCGCCGCCCTGTTCCCGGAGGATGTGCAATGACAACCCCTTTGGTTTCTATCGACAACCTAACGGTCGCCTTTCCGATCGGTCGCAAACTATTTGGCCCGCCCCCAATGGTGAAAGCCGTCAAAAATGTCTCGCTTAGCATCCCCAAAGGCAGCTTTGTTGGATTGGTTGGGGAAAGTGGATCGGGCAAAACAACACTGGGTCGCGCGATCTTGCAGGCCGCGCCAATTACGGATGGCAAAATCACATATGATGACGGCGAACGCCGGTATGATATTGCCAGCCTGTCAAAGGACAAGCTGAGGGATTTCCGATCGCAGGCGCAGCTGATTTTCCAAGACCCTTATGCAGCCCTATCCCCACGCATGACTGTGCGGGATATCATTGCCGAACCCCTTGAGGTCATGGGATTGACGAAGACGCGCGAAGAAACAGATGCACGCGTTCGCGAAATTGCCGCGAAATGCCGGATCAATCTGGAACATTTGCGCCGCTACCCGCACGCATTTTCCGGCGGACAACGGCAACGGATTTCCATTGCGCGCACATTGGCAGCAGGTCCGAAATTCGTTGTGGCCGATGAATGTGTGGCCGCCCTAGATGTGTCTATTCAGGCAGATATTTTGAACCTGCTAAAGCAGCTGCAACGCGATCTCGACCTGACCTATCTGTTCATTTCGCACGATTTGTCCGTTGTGGCCCATGTGTGCGACTATGTCGCCGTTATGTATCTGGGTGAGATTGTCGAAGAAGGCCCAACGCGCGAAATTTTTGCCAATCCCCAACATGATTATACAAAAGCGCTGTTGGCCGCGATCCCATCTCTGGATCCCGATCAAAGGTCGCGTGTCGTCAGTTTTGAACGCGGAACTGTTACAGTTGACGGATAGATTGGCGCAACATCGCTACACGAAAGACGCATTATGCAAGATCCAACCTTTTCCGCACCGGGCCGCTTTTGGCGCGGCAATCTGCACACACATTCAAACCGCTCGGACGGTATTTTGTCGCCAGAAGAGGTATGCCGCCGATACCGCGACGAAGGATATGACTTTATCGCGCTGACGGACCATTTCATCGGTATGTATGACTACCCGATCGTGGATACGACAGGCTATCGCACCGATCATTTCACCACCATTTTGGGCGCTGAACTGCATTCAGGCGCTATGGAAAACGGTGAACTTTGGCATATTCTGGCGGTTGGTTTGCCGCAGGACTTTGCGCCGTCGAACACGCCACATTTCATGCCAATCGATGACATGGAGACCGGACCAGACATCGCCCGCCGCGCCCGCGATGCAGGGGCTTTTGTGGCCATTGCACATCCTGAATGGGGCGGTTTGACCCTAGATGATGCGCGCAGCATCGATGCGGCACATGCGGTTGAAATCTACAATCACGGTTGTCAGGTCGGTGCGGATCGGGCGGAAGGGTTTTGGCATCTGGATCGCATGCTGGAAAACGGGCGGAAACTGACCCTCTGCGCGACAGATGATGCCCATTTTTCCGAGCCAGATCACTTTGGTGGCTGGACCATGGTGAAAGCAGAAGAAAACACGCCAGAGGCCTTATTGACCGCATTAAAGGCGGGTCACATGTATGCCTCGACCGGGCCAATGATCCATGATGTGCAATGGGGCCCAAAAGAGGTAGTCGTGCGCTGTTCACCTGCCGCAACGGTCATCGTACAAGGCAGCGGTTCAGCCACATCCGCCATTCATGGCAGTGCCATGGGCGAGGTGACCGTACCCTATGGCCGCGTCGAAGCAAGCGACTGGATGCGACTAACCGTCATTGACGCCCACGGCAAACGCGCCTGGACCAACCCGGTTTGGAAATAGCCCACTCAGTGAAAGGTTGCATTGACGCCTGATCCAGCCATCACGGTTGGACTAGGCGAACCTTGGCGCAGTGAGCAGTCAATGGCTGGTTTGAGCCAATTGTGTTGAATACTGCAGGCGGCAGGAATGTCAGTTTCTATTTAAAGCCAAAGGCATAGCTTTCACAATCAAATGACAATCGGCGCACTATGACGAAAAATCCGATCAACAACACTCATTGCAGCAAGTGCAGATGTGCGTGGCGTGTCAGGAAGGCTTGCGCCTGATATTGAAAACTCAAATGATCCAAATGCGCCGCTAGCCGATATAAGATGCATGTTTCCTTGCGCGTTCGGGTCAGCGATCAAACGTGTGCGTGTCTTATCAAAACCAACGCCTGCCAAGGCAACGGCCGCTGCGACATTTGCGTTTTTAGGATAGCGTAGGGCTGCATCTCTCGCCGAACCTTCAAAATGGGTTATCGCTTCTTTTAGATCAACGAGGGATGCAACATCCTCGGCGGGTGTGCCTCGCCAACTTGCAGGGGGTTTTTGTCCGGTATAGACGACATTTTCTAGGCCACCAATCTTTGCAGCAGATAGCGCATCTAAGGCGCCAATCGCCCCAGAAGCCAGTTTCAGCTGGGTTTTGCCCTTTTGTGCAGCCTCTTGAAGCATCTGGTAAGTTTTTTCATCCGCTAAAGCGCCAAGCGACGCAGTCACCACGGGAACGCCGCGTTTCAAGAACGTTGCGGCATGCGCCCTCAAACCGTGATGGCCGGCACAATCCACAATAAGGTCGGGTAAACTGTCGAAATCATCTGCGCCGTAAGAAATTAAAACGTCATCACCGACGGCTGCATATACCGCCGCCTCTCGTCCTTTACGTGCAATGCAGTGGGTCAGCCTCCATGGGCTGCACGCAAGGCGCTTGGCCACAAAACTTGCCATAGCACCATAACCGATAATGCCTACTGTATGCATGACTTCCCCAAGATTAATGAACCTATGTGTTCAGATTTGTCTTTGGATAACATCTAGCGGTTAAGGTTGAAACGGAATGCGCAAATTCAGCCAAAATTCTCAAGATCAAGAAGGCTCCACACTTTAGACCTAGGTATTGATCCTATCTGGTGCCCGGTTTTGGCCAAGAATTGTTGGCTGCTTACCCCCGAATTGAATGACGTAAAAAGACGGTTTTTCAGTTTTCGTCGCTGGTTACGTCACCGCTCTGCAACACTCTACAGGTTGGCTTGGGCTATTGTTCACGTCGTCGCTGAAGACGTTCGGCGTGTATGTAATGGTCGCTGTACTCTAGAAGAGCGGCGGCCTCGGCATCTACAACGACTGTTGTATTGGCGTGCATTTGCAGCGCAGATGCTGGGCAAAAGGCAGAAACCGGGCCTTCAATCATGGCTTGCACCGCTTTGGCCTTTGCCTGGCCCAAGGCCAGAAGGACGATCTTTTTGCTGTTACAAATCGTTTGAATGCCCATCGTGATCGCAGAGCTAGGCATGGTTTCATCATCCGCAAAAAAACGACGATTTGCCGTCAAAGTATCCTGACTGAGCACCTTTTCCCGCGTCAGTGACGCCAAAGAACTGCCGGGTTCATTAAAACCAATATGCCCGTTCTTCCCCAGCCCCAGCAATTGCAGATCAATTGGACCATGTTCAGCGATTTGCGCCTCATAGGTGCGGGACGCAACGATTGGGTCCCCCATCCCACTTGGGATAAAGCAGTGCTCCAAATCGATATCGATATGATCAAACAGATGTTTGCGCATATAGGTTGCATAGCTTTGCGGGTGATCTGCTGGCAGGCCAACATATTCGTCTAGGTTAAAGGCCGTCACACCGGCAAACGACAGACCCGCGACATGAGATTTGCGCAAATCATCATATAACGGCTCCATCGTACCACCTGTCGCGAGGCCCAGAACGGAATGTGGAACCTTTGCGACCTGTTGAGCGATCACATCCGCAACGCGGGCCGTGGCCTGATCCACGGTGTCACAAATCACTACCCGCATTTCAAATCAGTCCAATTCCGCCAATGCTTCAAGATCGACAGACCGATCAAAAGCAGACCCATCCGCACGGAACAAATGCGCGTCAGGAGGATTCAACCAAAGAGAACGCATTTCACCCGCTTTCATCCGCACACTGCCATCGGCAACAGCGCACAGGGCGACATCCCCTTGAGTGGCGCCATAAATGACGGTTTCACTGCCCAATCTTTCGATCACTTCCGGGGTAAAGGAAATCGCAATTTCACCAGCATCCGCAGACAAATCATTAGGACGGATGCCCAATGTCAATGCATCGCCCACTTGGACAGTCTCGGCAGGAACAGGAATTTGCGCCAATGTTCCATCTTCTAACGCGACCGTCACGCCTGTGCTGTCGATGTCCGAACAGGTACAGGGCAGAAAATTCATATTCGGATTGCCAATAAACCCAGCGACGAATTGATTGGCGGGCTTGTGGAACAATTCCAACGGAGATCCAACTTGTTCGATGATACCATCGCGCAGAACCACAATTTTGTCGGCCATAGTCATGGCTTCAATCTGGTCATGCGTGACATAGATCATCGTATTGCCCAGCTTGCCGTGCAAGCGAGACAGCTCAACCCGCATATCGGCGCGCAAAGCCGCATCGAGATTGGACAACGGTTCGTCAAAAAGGAAAATCTGCGGCTCGCGCACGATTGCACGCCCAATGGCGACACGTTGCCTTTGACCACCGGACAATTCGCTGGGCCGGTGATCCAAACGTTCGGTCAGTTTCAAAACCTCGGCGGCCTGCTGAACACGGGATTTTACCTCGACCTCGTCCATACGTGCCACACGCAAAGGAAAGGCGATATTCTCAAAAACGCTCATATGCGGATAAAGCGCATAGGATTGGAACACCATTGAAATGCCACGTTTCACCGGCGGCATGTCATTCACAACCTGACCGTCAATTTCGACCGATCCAGATGTGATTTCCTCAAGCCCTGCGATCATACGCAACATCGTAGATTTACCACAGCCAGACGGCCCCACGAAGACGGCAAATTCACCTTCTTCGATGGTTAAATCAGTGGGTTTTATAACCTGCGCTTTGTCAAAACTTTTTGTAACGCCGGTCAGTTTAAGCTGTCCCATAGGACCCCCTAAATTGAAAAAAATGAGCGGCATCACAAGGACGCCGCCCAAAGTTGGGGAGGTAGATTAGTCTTCCATCAGATCTTCAAGTTCATCCGCGACATCCTTCGCGGCATCCTCTGGGGACAATTCGCCCAGAACAACACCTTGGATGGCTTCATTCATCACGTCTTGTAGCGCGGTGTAGTCGATGATCTGTGGCTCTGGGCCGCCCAGCTTGATGGACTCCAGATAATATTTCCAGTTCGGATCTTTATCGACCAATGCACGGCTGATATCGGTTTCGCGCACAGGCGTCCAACCCGCGATATCGTCAAAGTTCGCCTGACGCATCGGTTCGTTCAGGAACTTCGCCAGCGACATTGCCGCCTCTTCGACACCAGAACCTTTGAACACAGCAAGGCTGTCCGTGATCAGCAAAGTCGCGTGGTCACCGCTTGGGCCATTTGGAATCCATGTGATGCCATAATCCACATCGCCTGTGCGGCCACGATAGCCAAAGCTTTGCACGATCATCGCAACCTTACCCTCGGAGAAGAGAGGTTCGATTTTGCCGCGGTCATAGGCCACTGGACCTTCTTGTGCGAAGGGCACCATGTCTTTGTAGAACTGGAAGGTTTCAACAACTTCTGGGCTGTTGAAGACAACTTCGCCATCCGCGTTCACCACTTCACCACCGTTGGAGTAGATGAAATTCAGGAATGCGTGCATTGTGTTGTCAAAGGATGCAGCCGGCATACCGAATGCTGCAGCATCTGTCTTTTCCGTAATCGCTTTACCAGCCGCGATCATGTCATCCCATGTCTGCGGTCCATCTGGCATATCAAGACCAGCTTCCGCAAACAGGGCTTTGTTGTAGAACACAGCCTTGGTCGAGAACGCGCGTGGCAGGCCCCAGATGGAACCGTCAAATTTCACAGTGGACAGAACAGATGGTTCATAGCTGGACTGTTCCTCTGCGGACATCTCGATGGGCAGGATCAAACCCGCATCGGACAATTGAGGCAAAGTACGGCTGCCCATATAGGCCAAAGCCGCAGGATCACCGGCGGATGCCAACGTGATTGCTTTTTCCTGACATTGGCCCCAAGGCACATATTCCTGAACCACTTTGTAATCTGGGTTCATGGCTTCCCATTCAGCAACGTCGATGTTTTGCTGTTCAGGTGCTGCACCATCAGGGGCACCGCAATTGATAAAGCTGATTTCGGTTTGGGCACTGGCCGCTTGCCCCAGAAAGAGCGCGGCAGCGCTGGCCAGAAGGCATGATTTTACGTTCATTGTCGTATCTCTCTGTTGGTGACCATTATTCTTTCACCGCACCGGCGGTCAGCCCGGCAACGATGTATTTTTGTAGGAAAATAAAACCGATCAGAACTGGTACGATCCCGACCAAGCAGGCGGCCATCAATTCGTTGTAGACAACGCGTTCGCGCCCAAAGAAAGAAAAGAGCCCGATAGGAAGAGGATGGAGCGCGTCTTTGGAATTGAAGGTCAGCGCAAAGAGGAATTGTTGCGCATAAGTGGTCAGGAAAACTGTGACGGCCACAACGACGATACCCGGAGCAGCCACTGGTAAAATCACACGCCACAATGTGTAAAGGCGCGAGGCCCCATCGACATAGGCGGCTTCTTCCAGTTCTTTCGGCACACGCAAGAAGTAGCTGCGCATTAGGAAAATACCCACTGGCACCGTAAACGCCGCGCCGGGAATGATCATGGCCGAATAGGTGTTCAGCAGGCCTAGGTTGAGCATCAACTTATAAAGCGGGATGATCAGCACGGTGGATCCCACCATATTGATCCCCAGCAAAGCACCCATAAAGGTATCCCGCCCCCGATATTTGAAGCGCGACACGGAATACGCCGCCGGGATAATGCAGATCAGCGCAAGAACGGTCGCCATTGTTGAAATGAACAGCGAGTTGAAAATGTATCGTGGCAGGCCGGGGACCGAGCTCCAGATATCGATGTAAGCTTGGAACGACATATCATCGGTCCAAATGCGATAGGGCGCGCGAAACACCGCATCCAGTGGGCGCAATGAGACGAGAAACGCTTCAAGAAACGGCGCGAGTACAAAGAACAGGAACACAGCGATTGCCGCGTAAATGCCGATCTTTTCGTGGAATTTGTACTTATCGATCATGACGATTTTCCCAGCTTTCTTGCACTGCGCGCCATCAGGATCAGATAGATCACCATAAACAGCGACATGCTGATCAGGATCATCACCGCCCGCGCGGACCCTTCGCCAAAGCGGAACCGGCTGATTGCAGTTTTATATGTGTCGATGATCATGGTGGTGGTTGCACCACGTGGACCGCCTTCGGTGAGGATCCAGATCACCTCAAAGGAATTGAACGTCCAAATTGCAGACAACAGCCCCATTGTGAAAATAGCCGGTGCCAGCAAAGGCAAAGTGACCCGGCGGAACCGGTAAAACCGGCTGGCACCATCGGTCCATGCAGCTTCGTACAAATCCTTTGGAATGGATTGCAGCGATGCCAGCAAATACAGCGTGACAAGAGGCGTGCCGACCCAGACATCCGTTACGATCGTGGCTATGAACGAAGACTGCTTATAGGCCAGAAATTCAAACGGGCCGGACAGCAGACCAATGCGTTGGGCGAGGCCGGATATCATTCCGAATTGACCGTTATACATCCATGTCCACATAAACACGCCAATGGCCACAGGCACAATCCAAGGGGGCATGACCAGCAATCGGAATACCGCACGACCGGGCAGCGCGGCGTTTAACAAAACCGCCCCAATAAGCCCCATGATCATTTTCAGCGACACCCCGATGAACATCCAGATAAAGGTGCGCGACATCACTTCCCAAAAGTCGTCTTCGAAAATTTCGATATAGTTTTCAAAGCCAACATATTTTTGGGTCGGCCGGAGCGAAGCATTGGTAAAGGACAGGCGGAATGTTTCAAACAAAGGCCAGGCCACAATTGTCACCGTCAATAGAAAGGCCGGGATCAAAAGCAGATACGGAAAACTGTCGACCCTAGTTTTCATGCGACGTTCCTTTGTGTGTTGAGTGCTGTGTCAAAAGCCTGCCACGTGGCCGTAAGATCAATGACCTGCCCTTGGTTCATAGCGTCATCCATAGCCAACGCTGTCACGCCGGCCTCTAATGCATCGATGCAATTCAGCGGCAGGTCAGGCAAATCCCCTGCGATATAGGCCATCAAATCTTGCACCATTGCGGCATCCGCACCGTAATGCCCAACATGCCCGTCGCTGCTTTCCACAACATTCGGCAAATCCAACGGCATGCTGCCATCATCAGACAGCGTCACCCGAAAGCTGTTGCGAATAAAGTCACCCTCGGCCATCCCATCACGGCCAATCACAGCAAAACGGCGGAATTCATCAGGTACGTTCAGATTGGTGTGAAAGCTCATGGTTGCCCCGTTTTCATATTGGACCAGAGCCGTCTGATAATCGATGAGATCACCGTCACCTGAAAACGCGTCTTCACAGCCATTCCAGCGTGGCAATTTATCTTGCAGATAGGTTGCGCCATCTGGACGGTGTTTGGGCAGATATTTTTTACGGCCACCAAAGCTGGCAACCTTTTGCGGACGCGCACCAACAACACCTTGGTATAGGTCCAGATCGTGACAACATTTTTCCAGCATAAAGCCACCCGACATATCGCGATTTCGCCGCCAGTCGCGCATGAAAAAGCTACCATGATAGGGGCCGATATGTTCGCTGGCTTCGATCGACATGATATCGCCAAGATGCCCGTCAGACTGGGCTTGTCGTAGCGCGCGATATAGCGGCGAATACCGCAGAACCATGCCAACCATGATGCGACGCAGGCCATCATGACAGGAAATCAGCTGCGCCAGCTTTAGCGTTTCATCAACAGAAATCACCAGTGGCTTTTCTGCAAATATAAAGGGCACATCAGACTGTAATGCCTGACCTAGGTGATCCAAATGCAAATGATTGGGGGACCCTATGATCAGCAGATCAAACCGATGCGCAGCCAGCATATCTTCTGCGCGATCATATCGAACAGGATCAGATCCCAAATCCTTCAAAACATGCAGTCGTGTTTCAAATGGATCAGCAACTGCGGTAAATGTCAGACCTGGATGTGCATCTACAAATCTGGGCGCCAAAGACGCAATGCGATCCCCAAGACCTATGATCCCAACCTTCATGTGCCCAGCACCTTGTGCAAAGCAGTCCGGCCCATATCACAGACATCCCCGCAAACGGGCATGCCCCGCTGAGCTAAAAAGGCCATTTGGTGTACCAAGACAGAAGACATAGAAATCCACGGGTCGTTTCACATCTAAACGTGAGCCAATAGTTTTCCTAAATGCAAGTAATTTTTTTGCTTAAGTAAATTTAAGCAAAGAGTTCCGTTTGACACGACTTAAAAAATGATCATTATTTTAAGATAGCAAAACTCGAAGGGGAAACAGGTGCCCGACTCTGCACAACCACAGGATATATTTGCTGCAATCAGCGCTGCACGCGGCCATCTGAGCCCGAAACTCTCGGCGATTGCCTCTTACGCGCTGGATCAAACCGAGCAATTCATCCGCAAAACAAGTAAAGAGATTTGTGCTGAACTAAAGACGTCAGAGCCTACCCTTATTAAGTTTTGCCAGTCCTTTGGCTTTTCGGGCCTGTCCGATTTCAGGATCGATTTAGCCCTCGCCTTGGCACAGAATCGTGGCGGATCCCGGTTTGTTGAACCCCTCGCCCGCGACCGGCGTCAGGTCAATCAGCTTGGCAAAACCCGCATTGCACGCGCTGCCGCTGAATTGGTGGCCAAGGATCGCAGCCTGCTGATCGACAACGGATCCACCGCCGAGGCGTTTGCCCAAGAATTGGGCGATCTTCCCAGCATGACCGTTATGACCAATGGGATTTTTGTAGCACAAAATGTTCTGCAACATGAAAAACACACTGTGATGCTGGCGGGTGGGCGCATTCGGCCCAACGCCATGTCCATGTCGGGCCCTTTGGTAGAAACCTGCATTCAACAGATGCGGTTTGACACATTCGTTATGGGCGCAGCATCTCTGCATCCGCAATTTGGCGTGTCCACCTTCCAAGAAGATGAAGCCCACGCAACCAGACGCATGATGGATGCCGCAGAGCGCGTCATCGTTTTGGCTGACAAAACCAAACTTCTTAAACCAGCCCTGCATTTGATTTGCCAAATGAGTCAAATCGATATCTTGGTCACGGATTTGCCCAAAGACGACCCGTCTTTCACGGCAATAGAAGCCCAGGGAATAGAGGTCGTGTCCGCTTTAGCAAGCAAAGAGCAACATAATGAAATTCTATGATACGGCGACATGGCAAGAAACCATGGCGCAACCAGAGATTTGGCAGGACTGGTCCTTGCCTTTGATGCAGCAGGCCGGTGAGATCGCGGATTGGATTTCCGAACGTAAGATCGACACCGTCTGGCTGACAGGTGCAGGCACATCTGAATTTGTCGGCGGCGTGATTGCTGCATGCCCTTCCCCGCTTCGTCTGGAAAACAGGGCCAGCACAGACATCGTATCCTGCCCCCAAGATGCGCTAAAGGCGCAAGGGCGCATTCTTTCGATACAGTTCGGCCGTTCGGGTGATAGTTCGGAATCCATCGGCGTGATGGACCTACTGGACGCACATCGCCCCGACATCGACCGCTTGCACATCACCTGCAATCCAGATGGCGCATTGGCCACACGCGGAATGCCCGGTCCCGGCGAATTAAAAGTGCTAAATTTGCCACCACAAACCCATGACCGCGGCTTTGCCATGACATCTAGTTTCACGACGATGCTGCTATCCGCATTGGCCTGTTTGGGCATGATCGATGGCACGCAGATCCAGAAACTGGCCGGTGAAGCAAAGCAACTATTGCAACAGCTTGCGGACAATCCAGCGCCGTGCCCTGAACGCGCCGTGTTCCTAGGATCTGGCCCGCTGAAATCCATCGCACGCGAAAGCGCGTTGAAAGTGTTAGAGCTGACCGCTGGAAAAACGACCACCCAATGGGATAGCACATTGGGCTATCGCCACGGTCCCAAGGCAGCCGTGAATGATGCAACGCAGGTTTACGTCATGCTGCATCCCGACCCGACAACAGCGCGCTATGATCTTGATGTTGCAAATGAAATTCAGCGCCAATATCCAGACATTTCGGTCACAACGATTGGGCCAAACGGGGATATCGCCTTTACAGGCACCGGCGATGCGGTTGTAGATTCCGTGCTCTACATCCTATTGGCGCAGGTTCGTGCCGCGCAATGGTCGGATGCACTGGGCCTCAATGTGGATGATCCATTTTTCGGCCAAAACCTGACACGCGTCGTTTCGGGTGTGCAACTATACCCATGGCCATCATGATTTGCGGCGGCATTGATTTAGGCGGCACCAAGATTGAGGCACGCCTATTTGAAGGAGGCGCGGCCAGCACAATTGAAACCAGACGCATAGCAACCCCTCGGGACAGCTATGCCAGTTTTCTGAATGCATTGGGCGAACAGATCGATTGGCTGGCGCAGGTTTCTGGTCTGTCGGATCTGCCAATCGGTATTGCCGTGCCCGGCATCATCAACCCTAAGACCCAAAAACTGTTCGCAGCCAATCTAGTTGCCACTGGTCAGACGGTCGGCCCGGATTTGCAAACACGTTTTGGACGCCCCTTTGCGATCATGAACGATTGCATGGCTTTCACCCTGTCCGAAGCCGTAGGTGGTGCGGGTGCAGATTATCAAACCGTTGTCGGGCTTATTCTGGGAACAGGTTTGGGCGGCGGCTTTTGTAACAATGGACAACTTTTGTCGCGTCATGGTGGAATCGCCCTAGAGATCGGTCATGTCGGCGTGTCCGCACACACGCTTGCGCGACACGGCCTGTCTGTTTTGCCCTGCGGATGTGGTCGTTCTGGATGTTATGAAGCCTATTCCTCTGGCACCGGCCTTGCGAATATTTCCGAAGCTCGACTAGGCCAACGCCACAGCGCGGAAACCTTGATCGCGCAGGGGCATCAAGACTGTCTAGACATTTGGGCAGACATTACAGGCGAATGCCTGGCTGCGTTGCAATTATCCCTCGCACCGGAATGTATCGTGCTGGGGGGCGGCGTTTCGAAAATGCCCGATATCACCAAGATCCTACACGCCAGCATGGCAAACCATATGATCGCCAATATCGACCAGCCAGACATCGTTTTGGCCCAACATGGCGACAGTTCTGGCGCGCGCGGCGCCGCATTACAGGCAATGAAATCCACATAATGACACTGCTAGATACTCTGATCCAAGCCAATCGCACGAAAAACGGTCCGGCCCTGCCATCTGTTTGCTCGGCACATCCCGATGTCATCACCGCATCCATGTTGCTGGCGGTGGAATTGAACCGCCCCCTCCTGATTGAAGCAACGTCCAATCAGGTCAACCATCATGGCGGTTATACCGGCATGTCCCCGCAAGATTTCATTACAAACCTACGCCAACGTGCGGATGCGCTCGGCCTTGCCCAAGATATGCTGATCTTTGGTGGAGACCACCTTGGGCCACAGGCGTGGAAATCTCAGGATGTCGATAGCGCGATGGCAGAGGCTGAAAAGATGATCGCCGCCTATGTGCGTGCTGGGTTTACCAAGATCCATCTTGATTGCTCAGAAGGCTGCGCTGGCGAACCTGCGGCACTCAGTGACGGGCCTGCAGCCGAACGTGCGGCCAGATTGGCCCAGATTGCCGAAGACGCTGCGCCCAATCCCAGCGCCTTGCGCTATATCGTTGGCACCGAAGTGCCCCCTCCGGGCGGTGCGCGGCATGATGGCGAAACAATCGCGCCCACGCCACCTGACAGGGCAACAGCGACGTTGGCCGCTCATAAAGATGCCTTTTCAGCGCTGGGACTTGATACCGCTTTTGAAAAAGTACGCGGTCTGGTGGTACAACCCGGTCTGGAATTTGCGCCTGCGCATATCGATCATTTCCCGATGGACGGCCCAGATGACCTGTCACCGGTGCTGAATACATGGCCCGATATGTGCTTTGAGGCACATTCAACAGATTATCAGCATGACACCGTGTACCCAGAGCTGGCGCGCCGAAATTTTGCGATCCTAAAGGTTGGGCCTGCCCTAACATTTGCTTGGCGCGAAGCATTATATGGGCTGTCTCATGCGGCGATCTGGTGCAATGGCGGAGATCACATCAGCGCCTTGATGGAACAGATCATGTTGGAAAGCCCCGGGTATTGGCAGGGGCATTACCATGGCGATGTTGAGCACCAGCATGTCATGCGCCATTTTGGCTATGCAGATCGCATTCGGTATTATTGGACGGACCCGCGCGCAGCGACTGCAGTTGATGAGCTGAAGACGCAAATCGAAACCATCGAAATTCCAATGCCCGTCCTGCAACAATATCTGCCAGAGAAAACCCTGGAACGCGCCGCGACCTTAGACCTGCCATGGGCAAGCGCCATATTGGTAGCCCATGTCCAAGAAGCGCTGCTGCCCTATTTTTAGGCCTTTCGATCACATTGGTCGATGGTTCGCATCAGCCCTTCTTTTACGCCCTCAACCCGAACAAAGATTCCTCATATGACCCTGCACTTGACCCAAGCCTGGACAGCCGCACCTGAAGGCACGTTTGGCACACTTATCCTGACCTTGCACAATCTGGGTGACACCCCAATCGAACCAATTTCGTTTTGCTATACGTCGCTTGCCCGGATCGATCACACGACGCAGCTAGATGGGGGCACTCTGATCCGTAGCTTTGGCAGTTTCGTTGAAATCATCCCAGACGGCCCTATTCCAGCACAGGGGTGTTGGGTCTTGCGTCTAACCGGATTGATTTATGGCGTGCGCACTAGGGCACAGGGTGTTTTGACCGCCTGGGCCGTCACAAAGCAAGGCCAGACCCTTGAGGCAACGATCGACGATATTCAATCGCTAGACGGTGCTGCGCCCGGGCCGGGAAAAGATTGGCCTGCGGGAGAGATAGACCTGCCCCTCGGCCTGCTACCTTGGCCTGCAGACGTTTCGGTATCGGGTTGGATAGCATCTGCGCCCACACTTTGCCCCGCAGACGATGCAGATAAAGCCTTGTTTCATAAGGTCGCAACATTGCATCGCCGTCTCTTCCCAACGGATCCGGCACCCGTGTCATTATCCTACGGCCATCCAGTGGCCACCATCGAGGATGCCACACTTCCGTCAGATGGCTATCGCCTAAGCTTTGAAAACGACGGCATCACCCTGTCGTTCAACGGCCCTCACGGGGCGCAACATGGATTGATTGCGCTGGCCCAGATGGCCCATGCGGCGAGAACAGACAGCCGGTTCCAATTCCCCAGTTCCGGACATATCAGCGACAGCCCTCGTTTCGATTGGCGTGGCGTGATGTTGGATGCGGCGCGCAATTTCCATTCTTGCGATACGACGATACGCTTGCTGGATGTTATGGCATGGATGCGGATGAACCGGTTTCATTGGCATCTGATTGATGATGAAGGCTGGCGCATGCCATCCAAAGCCTATCCCGCACTCAATGATATCGGCGCGACCCGCAAACCCGGTGCACCGATGCCGCCGCAATATCGCGACGGACCCGAAGGGCAATCCGGGTTTTATAGCGAGGACGATATCGCCAAAATTCTCGCCCATGCGAAATCTTTGGGAATTGCGGTCATGCCTGAGGTCGAAATGCCGGGTCATGCGGCATCGCTGATCGCGTCTATTCCGCAATTGCGTGATCCAAACGAACCAAATGAAATCTACAGATCTGTCCAAGGCTTCACCAATAACGCGCTCAATCCCGGCTTGCCGCTGAGCTACGAGGTCGCTGAAACACTGCTGGATGAAGCGATTGATCTGTTTTCTTTTGACACAATTCATGTCGGCGCCGACGAGGTCGAAACATCTGCATGGCAGAATTCGCCAATAGCGCAGGCCTTTGCAAAGGATAAAGGTCTGGGATCAACGCACGAAATGCAGGCCTATTTTTTGCGCCACGTTCAGGCACATCTGGGAAAACGCGGCCGTCGGATCGCCGCATGGGATGAAGCCGCAGAGGGTGGCGGCATCGCGCCAGACAATGCCCTTTTATTCGCATGGCGCACCAAGGAAAAAACAGCCGAGCTGCTATCGCGCGGCTATGATGTCGTCGCCACGCCGGGACAGGCCTATTACCTTGATATGATCGAATTTGATGGCTGGGATGCCAATGGCATTTCATGGGCTGGTGTAGCAACGCCCTATGACAGCTATGCTTATGAAGTGTCCGATGGCCTGCCAGATGGCCCCGGTCAGCTATTGGGTGTTCAGGCCGCGATCTGGTGTGAATATCTCGACACAGCCGAACGCATCAACGCAGTGGCCTTTCCAAGGATTGCCGCAGTCGCTGAGGCAGCATGGACGCCTGCAGATGCAAAATCGTGGCCACGTTTCGCGGCCCTATCTCGATTGATGCCGCAGCTATAAGGCCACCACTCTTACACGCTACGAAAATCGCGCCTCAGGTTGATTGCCTAGGGCGCGATTTTCTTTTGGTTGGCTTCAATTCACCGTGAAACGCCGAACGTTTTGCTTAAAAAATAGGCGGTTGATTTCGTGACACATTTGGTGAAACGGTCCCGGAAATTCTGTGCGTCTCATTTGAATTTCAGGTCTTGGAAGGACAAAATTTCCATCCTCGCCCAAGCATCAATGTAAGCGTTTGTTTTCATAAAATTTTCTTCCAAATCATATTTTTCATTCAAAAAACGCAATCTTATGCTGCGTTTTGATATCAGGTTTTTGGATCAATTATGATAGATAAATACAGTTATACCTTATACCAAGGATTGTGCCAGTTTCTCGATGCACGAGGAGATTGGTATGAATTTGGAAGTCACACAGCGTCGCAGCACATATGAACAACTGGCTGGACTGACACCGCGTGAGGTACGTTTGGCACTGCGAAATAATGCTTATAGTGGACATACGGCTGGGCTGTGTACCGGTCGCCTACAATGCAATTTGGTTATTTTGCGAGAACGTGACGGCATCGATTTTCAGAAATTTTGCCGCCAGAATTCCGTATTCTGTCCTTTGATTTCCGTATCCTCCACCGGCGACCCGAGAATGCCAAAGCTGGGTCAGGATATCGATCTGCGTCGCGACCTGCCGATGTATTTCGTGTATCGGCCTGGGCAAGCCATCGAACGGGTTTTGGATATTCATACATTGTGGGAAGATGGCTTTATGGCTTTTGCTGTAGGCTGTTCCTTTACGTTTGAGCACGCTCTTATGAATGCAGGGATTGATATGCGCCACATCTCACAAGGTGTGACCGTGCCCATGTATCAAACCAGCATTGCGACCGTGCCCGCCGGGCGTTTCGGAGGCCCCGCTGTGGTCAGCATGCGCCCTATCCCCAAGGATCGCATTGAGGATGTAAAACGCATTTGCATGGCCTTCCCCCACGCGCATGGAGCCCCGCTTCATATCGGCGATCCTGCGGATATTGGCATTTCGGACCTTAGAAAGCCAAAATGGGGATCCCATGTCACAATCAAAAACGACGAAGTACCCGCATTTTGGGGCTGTGGCGTCACCACGCAAGTGGCCCTAACGCATGCCGCACCTGACATTGCCATCACGCATGCCCCCGGCGCGATGTTGATCACGGACACCCCCGAGACCGCACCAACAGGCTTTGCAACGATCTAAGCCGGTACAAAAACAAACACCAAAATACACAACAGGAGAGACATAATGAAATCCACACTCGGCCTTTTGGCAACCACCGTCGCACTCACTGGCGGCGCTGCATTTGCCCAAGAATTCGCGGTTGTTGGCAGCTGGAGCGGCCTGCCGCTGCACAAGCAATACGAAAAACCATTCTGGGATGACAAAATGCCTGCAGCCAGCGGTGGCGCAATCACGGCAAACCTGACAACGCATGACCAAATGGGCATTTCAGGTGGCGACGTATTCCGTATGCTGGGCCAAGGTATCTTTGACGTTGGCATGACAGTTTCAGATTACGCTGTTGCCGATTCCGCTGCACTAGAGGGCTTTGACGTGCCTTTGATCGCAACCGACGCGGCTGCAGCACAAGACATGGTCGCAGCATCCCGTCCTTTGATGGACGAAGTGTTCACAGATGTGTTCAACGCCAAAGTTCTGGGTGTTGCACCCTACCCACCCCAAGTCGTGTTCTGTAACGCAGACATTGCGTCTTTGGACGATCTGTCAGGCAAAAAGATCCGCGCGTCTGGCCGTATGACAGGTAAGCTATTGGAAGCACTGGGCGCAGAAGCTGTCAGCATCAGCTTTGGTGAGGTTCCTGGCGCTTTGCAAAAGGGCGTTGTTGATTGTGCCGTGACAGGTGCGGGCTCTGGTTACAGCGCAGGTTGGTGGGAAGTGTCCACACACCTTATGCCAATTCCTTTGGGTGGTTGGGATCCGGTTGTAACGGCAATGAACCTCGACAAATGGAATTCGCTTAGCGCCGAAGACCAAGCACTGATTGAAACCACAGTTGTGGAAGAGCTACAAAACCCAGCATGGGCCAGCGCACAAAGCGCGCTTGCGACAGATGTTGCCTGCCTGACAGGTGAAGGTGAATGCCCAGGTGATGCGCGTGACATGACCTTGGTCACCGCAACAGCCGCAGACGAAGCCAAAGCCCGTGACATTCTGGTGTCAGAAGTTCTGCCCGATTGGGCCGAGCGCGCTGGCGGTGACTGGGGCGCACGCTGGAACGAAACTGTTGGTGCCGTAACCGGCGTTCAGATCGAGCTTAAGTAAAAGGCACCTGTAACTATGACAAAGCTCCTCTCGCAACTGCGGGCCTTTAATGAAAAACTGGCTATTGGTGCTGGGCTGCTTTTGCTGCTCAGTGTCTGCGTCACTCTATATGATGTAATCGCCAGACCGTTTGGCCTGTCAATTGGTGGAACCGATGAACTGTCGGGATACGCCATGGCCATTGTTGCGAGCTGGGGCGTCAGCTATGCCCTGACATGCCTTGCTCATGTGCGCATCGACATTGTTCGAGCGGGCGGTGGGCAAGGCTTTAGGGCGTGGTTTGATGCTGTGGCGATCCTATCTCTTGCGGTGGTTGCTGCGACGATCGCCTATCGCGCATGGCCTGTATTGGAACGGTCCATCGCCAATAACTCGACCGCAAACACCACGCTGGAAACCCCCCTTTGGATACCACAAACCCTATGGCTGGCGGGCTGGGCGTGGTTCGCCATTTCCGCCGTAGTGGTCGCATTCGCCGTGCTGCTATTTATCGTTCGTGGCCAATACGACGATATCGAAGAATTCGCTGGATCGCGAGGTGAAGCATGATCCTTTTCACATCTGTCGGGTTGCTGACGCTTTTGACCTTATCGATCCCTGTCGGCGTGGTATTGTTTCTGCTGGCCTTTGGCATCGACGCGTTTTTTAGCCCCTTTCCACTTATGCGCGGCTTGGGTCAGGTTGTTTGGTCTTCGTCAAATAGCGCAACCCTGATCGCCATTCCTTTCTTTGTCCTTTTGGGCGAAATTCTTGTGCGCAGTGGCGTGGCACAGCGCACCTATGCGGCGTTGGAATCTTGGGTGTCGTGGCTGCCCGGCGGGCTGATCCATGCAAATATCGCCACGGCGACCCTGTTTTCAGCCACATCGGGGTCGTCTGTGGCCACCGCTGCAACCGTGGCATCAGTCGCCACACCGCAGGCAGAGCGCTTGAACTACGATCCAAAACTCTTTTCCGGCGCGATTGCTGCGGGGGGGACGTTGGGGATTATGATCCCGCCATCGATCAACCTGATCGTTTATGGGTTCTTGACCGAAACCTCGATCCCCAAATTGTTCCTAGCCGGCCTGATACCGGGCCTTGCGCTGGCCCTGCTGTTTATGGTCGTCACCGCACTGTTCTGCATCGCCAAACCCTCCTTGGGCGGACCCGGCATCACGGCCACATGGCAGAAACGCATGTCTGGGTTGGTAGATCTTATCCCTCTATTGGGCCTCTTTGGGGCAATCGTTGGATCTATCTATGCGGGCTGGGCCACCCCAACGGAAGCCGCCGCAATTGGGGTTGCTATGGCATTTGCCATCGCCGCAACCCAACGCGCGATCACGTGGGACATGATTGTCGATAGTTTGAAAGGCACGATCCGCACCACAGCGATGATCATGCTGGTCGTGATCGGCGCATATGTTTTGAACTTTGCCCTGACAGCCGCTGGTGTCAGCCGCGCCTTGCAAGAATTCTTACAAGGTCTGGGTTGGGGATCTCTTGCGACGCTATTGGTCATCGTTTTGATCTATATCGTACTGGGCTTTTTCATCGAAACCCTATCACTGATGGTCGCCACAATCCCAATCGTTGTGCCGATCGTGGAACAGCTGGGCTATGACAAACTATGGTTCGGTATTTTGATGATCATCCTCGTTGAAATGGCGTTGATCACACCGCCCGTTGGACTGAACCTGTATGTTGTTCAGGGCGTGCGCAAAACAGGAACACTGTTTGACGTCATGCTCGGCGTGATCCCCTACGCGTTAGCCATGTTGGTGATGGTAGGATTGCTGATCATGTTCCCGGCCATTGCTCTTTTTCTTCCAGACTTAAATTAGGAATACCCACATGCTTGTCACACATTCAGGACAGTCCATTACATTGACTGTCGACAGCCTTATTGTTGCCGGTTGGACCGGTCGCGATCAGGCCGCGGTGCAGCACCATATTGACGAACTAGCCGAATTGGGCATCGCCCCGCCATCACAAGTACCCCTGTATTATCGCGTCTCAAACGCGTTGCTGACACAGGACGCAATGATTGAGGTCGTCGGCGAAACCAGTTCCGGCGAGGTCGAACCGCTTTTGATCAAGCAGAATGGAAAAATCTGGCTTGGTCTTGCGTCAGATCATACAGATCGGGAATTAGAGGCTTATTCCGTCGCAGCCTCTAAACAGGCCTGCCTGAAACCTATGGCGAGTGACGTTTGGGATTTTGAAGAGATCCAAGATAACCTAGAGGATTTGATCCTGCGCTGCTCCATCAAGGAAAATGGCGACTGGGTCACGTATCAGGAAGGGACCTTGTCTGCGATCCGCCCTCTCAGCGACCTTATGGCCGGTACAGATTTCACCGACGGCACCGCGATGCTATGTGGCACATTGGGTGCAATTGGTGGCGTGCGACCTGCAAGTGACTATCGTATGGAATTGGAAGATCCCAAACGTGGGCGCAAGATTGCTTTGGATTATAGCGTCCGTACCCTGCCCGTTATCGCCTAAGACAACTATGCCTGAAATGGATCGCCCTGCTCAATCCTATTTGCACCGTCATGCCGCCCTCTGGAAAGCAGTTTCCAAGGATGGCATCGATGCGATTTTGGTCTTCGGCTATGGCGATGCATTGGGCGCAGGTAGCCAGTCCCACGGGGCCTTACGCTACCTAACCGGCTGGAACAGCCATGAGGCGCAAAGTCTGGCGATCCTAACGCGACAAGGCTATCGGTTGTTGATCGGTAGCCCTTTTCTAGACGCAAGCACTCTTGAACCGCCCTTTGCTGGCCAAGGCTGCGCTGCGCCTCCAGCAGGTTGGGCCAAAATACTGGCAGCGTCTTTAGGATCTGTAGGAAAAATCGCAACGATTGGATTTGGCGAAATGCCAAATGCCATACATAGCGAAATTACATCGACATTGGACGCGTCACAGTTCCATCCTATCGATAACATCTTGTCCGGCCTCCGCATGGTCAAAGATGACGCAGAATGCGCCGCTTTGCGTGCCGGCGCTGCAATTTGCGACGACCTTTTTGATCGCCTGCCACATCAGCTGCGCCAGAATGAACCCGTGTGGAAAACACAGCTACATCTGGAAACCCACGCGCGTCTGGAAGGTGCCGAATATTGCAAAACATGGCTGACGGTGATGCCCAAAGCGGATCGTCCCCGTTATTGGCCAGAGGAAAACCGCACATCCCCATCTGAGGGCGATCAAGTGCTGTTTGGCATTGCACTGACAGTTGATGGCTATTGGGCACATGGCATTCGCATGGGCGCGATTGGATCCATTCGCACAGAACATGAAACGCTTTGGCACATTGCTTTTGACGCACAATGTGCTGGCAACAATGCATTGCGACCCGACATGTTCGTCAATGATTCAGAGCGCGCCATATCCGGCGTGATCCTGTCGCGCAGCAGCATTTGGCCGGAAATGCAGCGGTTTAGAAACGGGCACAGCCTGGGTCTGTCCTATGAAGACCCCGTTTTGTCCAACCAGTTCCCCCAGCATTGGCCCCCCGCCCGCTTTCGCGCGCCCTGCTGCCAGCCGATACCTGTGAAATCCGGTATGATCCTAGAACTTCACCCGAATTTATTTGTCCCCGGTGTTGGTGGCGCGGCTTTGGGCGATATGTTTCATGTCACACCTGAAGGCACAGAACGTATGCTGCAGTTTCCAAGACGCCTCTTCTTGGTATGATCCGACAACACGTCGCCCATTTGACGAGACCATTGTGAAGGAAGCGCCCCAATGACGTTAGACCAATTGATCACTTTTCTTTGGGTATCACGTCTGGGTGGTGTGCGCCGTGCCGCGCAGGAAATGAATATTTCACAACCCGCGGTCTCCGGGCGGATTGCGGCGTTGGAACAATCGCTTGGAACGCAGCTGTTTGAACGTGCACAGAGGGGTGTGACCCTAACAAAAAAAGGGGCTTTACTGCAGGAATATTCCGAAAAGATATTGGATCTGGTGGAAGGGATCAAAGCAGATATCATCCCAGCCGAAGCCGAAGACAGCCTATTGCGGGTGGGTGTTGCAGAAACCATCGTACAACTCTGGCTTCCACGGTTTGTATCAACCCTATATGAAACCTACCCCAAAATTCGCGTTGAAATTGTGGTGGATGTGTCCATCAATTTACGCCAGCAGTTGTTAGAGCGAAACATCGATCTGGCGCTTTTGATGGGTCCTATTTCAGACTACACCGTTGATAATGTAGAATTGCCAAAGATTAAATTGGCCTGGTTCAAACCCGCAGGTCGCCCAGACCCAAACCTTAGCACCACACCTGTCATCACCTATCACCGCAATTCCCGGCCCTTTCGTGAATTGCGGCGGCAGTTGACCGACCGGCATGGTCATTCTGCGCAACTGTTCCCCACGAGTTCCATTCATGCGGGTCTTGAAATGGTTGCAACTGGAATTGGCGTTGGGCTCTTTCCGCAATTGTTTGCAGCACAGTTGGTCAATCAAGGACGTATCGAAACGTTTGATCCCGGCTGGACCTTGGACGATTTGGCGTTTACCGCGTCTTTCCTCGGCGAACCACGCAATGACTTATGTGCCAAAGCGGCCGATATCGCGCTATCCTGTGCGACGAGCTATATGGATGGCTGAACAGCCCAAAACATCGAACTGATTGGAAAAACCTTGGCATGATGTGCCAGAGTCTGTTGATTCAATTTTGAAATTTGATCTTGAGCGCTTATAATCCAACAAGTTTAGGCGAGTCTCTGTTGTGCAGGGACACTATCTTCTCCGAATTTCTGGCGAAGGGAACCGCTCATTGTAATGAATACGCGTGATACGAAAAACTGTAACAAGTATGCCCTTGGTATAGGGATCCTGGTTGTCTCCGCCGCCTCTTTTGCTAAGGGCGACACGACAAGCCCTAGTGCTGATACCAAGACATCCATATTTGTAGATACATCTGCGCTGGCGACGCCAAATGCGCAGGAATTTGTCATGGATGTGCCCAGCGCATTTCATTCTACACGATATCAGCGTGGTCAAATCGGACCCTGGACCTATGTGCTTTATCCCGACGGCAGTGCTAAAATCATGTCTGGACAGGGACAACTGAAAACCATTGCGGCACTGGATTGCATGGCAGGCCAGTCCTGCAATGTGTCCAATCACGGTCAAAGCAACACGACAATTCCAGTTGAGGCCGGGTTGCAACCAACATTACCGTCAGAGACCGATTTGGCATCTGTTACAACCTATCTTGCACGTTGGATCCTTGCAGGCACCGCGCCTGATCCGATTATACAACCACCGTCTAAGATAGACGTGATACCAGATCCTAAACCTGATCCAATCCCGGCCGCCGAAGATACCCTTATCCTTGCAATTGCAGAGGCGCCAGTTAGGCAAGAGGCGTCCGAACCCAATCAACAAACCATCTTGGCCGCCGCCGAGAGCACCACAGCGCCACAGCCTACGAGCCCAACATCTGTTCCGGCTGAGCCACCCGTTGCAACGCCAACGCCGCGCCCTGAAAACCTTGTCGAAGCTCCAGTCGCGGCATTTGTTGAATCACGACCAGTGGGCGTCCAGAACATTACCGCCACCCGCGCAGCAACATCACCGGCAACCGAAATTGCTGATCAAACAGCCCAGACCCCAATAGCAGAGACGCCCCAAGAAGATAAAAAGGCAAAACGCCCCAAATTCAATTGCAGCATTTCCATGACGGGCAGCCTTGCGCATTTCAATGGAGGCGTCGGAAAACCCCGCGCCAGTCTTGGATGTGGCGCCCAGCTGACGAAACGCCTGTCCTTGCGCACAACGATATTCGGCTATGGGAACCCAGACCTTCAAGAGGATTGGGATCCAGATTATAACTATGCGTTCACATATCGGGTCAATGACCGCATAACGTTGACCTATAGCCATTACCTTGCGCGCTACAGCCCGCATATCATACCTTTGGCAGATCTGTTTGACGGTAATTTCAGGGCCAGTTACAAATTGCCTGCTCTGACCTTTCCCAATGAAAAATCAATGTCGTGCAGCGCTGGTATTGGCCTACCCAACCCAACAGAAGAAAGCGTCACGTTGTTTTGCGGATATTCCGTTACCGACAAACTGCGCATAGGCGGCACGCTCTATTTCTATTTTCCGGGCGCACAAGAAACGTATGATTTCGACTATAGCTACATCGCAAGCTATAAAATCACCGATAATTGGGTGCTGGCCTATAACAACTACAGCAACAACCGCTGGGGCTGGAACAAAGGGGACGATCCTGGTCCAGGCTTTAAAGGTGGTAGCATGTCATTGAGCTATCGCTTTTCTTTTTGAATACAACGCTGAAGCATCAAAGCTATCACTTTAGAACAGTATCCAGTTCATCCAATTTCGCCTTAAAGGCCGCAGCTGTTTCCACGACAGTTTTGTCCTCTAAATGGGTTTCGCCATGTTCGATCTGGCGGGCCCAATTGACCATATCAGAAAATCCCAACGCCATCGCCGCACCTTTTAAGGAATGCGCCTGTTCGCGCACTTCCTGACGATTGCCGCTTTCTTCCGCTTCCAGAAGTTTGGCAATACGCGTGCTGGAATCTTTGACAAACTTCGCTGCGAAATCAGACAATCCGTCCATTCCAAAGATCTCTACAAGCCTTTCATGAGCATCCGGCGCCATCAGATCGACCAAGGATCGCACTGTTTCTGTCTTGGGCGGTTCTTTGCGGCTTTGGGGGATGTTGGGCATTGGATCAGTATTTCTGGCCACGGTATTTGTGTCTTCTGCGATGGCAATTTCAATCGCGTGTTTTAGATCATCAAAGGGGATGGGTTTCGACAAAATACGATCGATACCAACACGCCCTGCTTCTTCCTCGATTGCGTCCATAACATGCGCCGTTAACGCCATGATGGGCGGGACATGTTCGTTTGACCACTTCTCGCGTATGCGGCGCGTGGCCTCTAACCCATCCATTTCCGGCATCGCGACATCCATCAGGATCATGTCATATTTTCCGGGTGCAAATTTTTCCAACGCCACAAGACCGTTTTCCGCCAAATCCGGTTTGATGCCCATACGATCCAGATAGGTCAAAAGAAGCTTTTGATTGATCAGGTTGTCTTCCGCAATCAGGATACGCCGCCCTTTGATCCCATCCGGTGGCAGGCCTTTAACGTCGCGCCCACCATCACGACCTAGTGCATCAGGGTGTGTTACGACCTCGACCATAATTTCGAACCAGAATGTAGACCCTTCATCCGGGGTGCTTTCGACCGAAATCTCACCCCCAATTCCGTTGACAATCCTTTTGCAAATCGCAAGTCCCAGCCCAGTGCCCTGGGCGGCAACCGTCAATGGGTTAGAGATCTGTGTGAAATCTTTGAACAGGTCAGGAATGGCGTCAGGCGCGATTCCAACACCAAAATCTTCGACCTCAACGCGCAACAGATATTTCCCATTCCGTTCATCGGCTCGCACGCGAATGATCACAGGCCCTTCATTAGAATACCGCAATGCATTGCTCACCAGATTGGACAGGATCTGCCGGATCCGCGTGGCATCGCCCAAAAACAGTTTCGGCACCGTATCGCTGATTTTTGTGATGATCTGACGATGCGCCCCGTGTTCATTGGATGACACCAAAATCCGAATGCTATCGATCAGAGCACGGATATCGACATTCTCTTCTTCAAACAGAAAGACACCCGCTTCCATCTTTGAAAAATCAAGCACGTCGTTGACGATCCGACTTAGACCAACCCCGGCTGTCTTGGCATAGTTCAGCAATTCCAATTTGCCTGTTTCGGTCTCATCCATCGCCAAAAGATCGATCATCCCCAAAAGCCCACCGAGAGGCGTTCTGATCTCGTGACTCATTGTGGCCAGAAAGCGACTGCGCGCTGTCGACGCAGCTTCGGCCTGTTCTAAGGCCACGCGCAATTCCGCGGTACGTTCCAAAACGGCCCGTTCCAAATCGGCGGAATATTGAGACAGCTTTTGATTGGCCAGAAACAGGTCCCGGCTTTTTTGTTCCAAAAGAGACTCGGCCTCGGCCCGGGCTGCTTGTTCCCGTGTATATCGGCGGCGGGATACTCGATCATCAGATGGGTCTGTCATTGAGAGGCCAATTTCATCCCGTCACGGTTACTTCGAAGGTGGTGGTCGTGTCATCTGACGCATGTGGTGTGCTGGTGATGTCGCCCTTTTCATCAAAGTGCAGCAGGCAGGCTTCGATCAATCCCTGACAAAACGCATGTAGCGGACGTGGGGATGAATACACCATTTCCAATGTGTTATCGCCCCGACGCGCGGTATCAAAACGCGGCAATTCAGCATCTGGGTACAGTTTACGCACCTCGACATGGATTTCTTGATCCACGGACTCCAGCAGGGCAAAGGCGGAATCCTTTTTCTCAAAGAATTCGGGATAATGTTGGATGAAAAAACCCATCATCCAATGGCCAAATTTCGTCTGTAGAACATCCGGGCTAAGGCCGGAGAATTCGCTGAAAGCAACGACGATTTTGACCAATTCGGAACAGGGGTAATTGCCAACAGTCGTAAACGCCCCACCATTTTCTAAATCAGCCTTTTCCAACACATCATCGACGGTGTCCTCGCCGAATGCGTCTTCTGCCATTTTGATCAGTTCAACAAAGACGACGCCTTTCATTGTAGTGCCTCCCTTTCCCTATGAATAAATCGTTAATCGACGTTTTACCGCCGTCACCCAAACTCAAGATCTTCAATCGGTTGATTGAGAGTGCTTGAAACGGCCTTTTTTCTCAAGCTTTCTTTGTTTTTCCCGCTCTAACCAAGCCAATCCTGTGCCTGTCATTTCGGTGCCCCCATCCTCCTTGCACCATCACCCTTTGCAGAGCGACGCATCCACAGCCAGCACGAGGTCTTCAACGGACATATCTTGTGCACGTTCCCCGATCACATCGATTGACGCCTGTCGTGTTTTGCGCCCCCAAAGGCCATCCACCGGCCCAGGATCAGCACCGGCCAAGATCAAAAGCCTTTGCAACATGCTGGTCGGATCGCTTTCTGGCAGGGTTTCAATGCCGCAATCTGGCTCTGGCTCTGGCTCTGGCACCGGTTCAGGTTCAGGTTCAGGTTCGGCTTCTTCTAACGACGGTGCCGTCGCAGCCGCGGGATCGGTAAAGCAAAGCTCCATTTGTACCGCAACGCGATCGGCCAATGCTGGCGGCGTCCCGATTTGTTCACGAACACATGTTTTCTCGGCAGCGTCGCAGAACAAGGATATCGACCAATCTGCGGTATCACCCGGTTCTGAAATGCTCACTTCCCCGTTTGCGAACATAATGTAGGCCAGCCCACCAACAAAACCTTCCTGCCAAAAACCGGGAAACCGAGAGGATGGAACATCGGCCACTTTCGTCACCACCCCTGATGCACCGGGGAACCCCTGTGCAAACTGATCTCCAACACACGGCGCGGCACCCGCCGTGGCAGGCAGCAAAAGGCCCGATAGCACCACAGGCACAGCAAAAATGTGACGCAGGCCGTTCATCCCGACACCTTCATCGCGATGACCGGGCCAATGGGCCATGGACCCGAAACGCCAATGAGGCCAGAACCACGGCATTTGTATTGGTTGTCACGGAACTGTTGACCGCACCATCCGCTTCATACATGCCCTCAGGCCATCCACGTTCTGGATCCCCTAAATGGGACAGTGCTTTGACCAGTTCACCCGTATAATCGGTGCCAAATAATGCATCCCATGCAAAAGCCGTTTTGACAGTGACCGTGCGTTTGCTGTCTAACCTGTCCCCTCGGAATGTCATGACGGCCCATGGCGCACCGCCCCCCCAAATTGTCGAATACACAAAATAAGGCGCTTCACTGAGATGGGATTCACTGACAGCTGTCCACTGACCTGTTTCTCGCCACCGGGTTTCCTGCGCGCGATAGATAGCAGATGCGAACCTATGGGAACGGGCATCAAATCCAAATTCCAGCCCGTCAAAAACATAGGGTTCTGATACGGTAAAGGCAGGTGTGATATTGCGATGCAAACGATCGTCCACCGGCACCGGCTGGCCTTCGACCTCTTGAACCATCAGGTGATCGCTGACTTGATAAGCCCGGACCATATCATAGCCGTAAAGCATCATGGCTTTGGCGGCATATTGTTCGTAGCCGACCCGTCCCTCTTGGTCATATCGCAGCGTATCACCGGCCATATTGCCACCGATCAGCTGCCCCCCTTTGACCATCTGGCTTAAATCCCAATGATCCAAAACGGCGGCGACCTTTCCCGCCAATTGCGGGTAATGCTGTTCGGCATGGCTAAGCGCGCCCATCATCCGCGCAATATCCAAAGCCGACCATCCCAGACCACGTTCAACGGGTTGGTTGGAATAATCCACCAAAGCCCCGGTCGTCACATTATAGGCCTTGTTTGGCAGAAGATCGTCAAAAAGACGGATATTGGCCAACGTATCCAACGCGCGCGACAACCGTGCCTGCGCCACGTTTCTATCAATCAGCCCCAAAAGATCCGCAGAAATCACAGCGATAAAGTAAGAACCCGTTTCCCACATTGTGGTGGATGGATACTTATCCGCCGAATTGACCAAACCGGTCTCAGGATGGGTGTTGTTTTCGAAATAAGCCCAAGCGATCCGTGCATATTTCAAATCCTCTGGGTTGCTCTGCCCAGTGATGGCCAATGGCAGCGGTTCAACATTCTCAAAGGCTTCAATCGGCGCAGGATCAGACACCGGGGCGGATACCTCAATCAATCCCGATCCGCTTACAGGTTGCGTCACGCCCTGAACTTCTGCCGGCATGTATGTCTCCAAGGTTAGAACCAGCCCCAAGCCACAAAATAATGCGACCAGAAAAATAATATGGCTGCGGGCTTTGATAAGGTTATCGCGAAAGCTCATGTCTCTACCGTCCCTTTTAGTTCCGGGGGTTGCCATTGCGCTGCCGCAATCATCCCACCCATGGCCAAACAGTTGTTCAGTCCCCAAAGCAAATTCGCGACTACACCGCTAACCGAATGATCGGTGGACCCAATCGCCAGCGCACCGATGCCCCAGATCGCCCCCAGCACCGTCAAAACCACAATCGCAATTTGAGGACGCACAAGGGCAAGGAAATTGCCAGATTGGCGCACCTTTGGCGTGACTTTGAAAGAAATGCTTTCCCCACGTGCCACCGCATAGATCGCTTTTAGGCCCAATGGAAAAAACGAAAGGTAGCTTGCCTTAGATGCATAGCCCGCAATGCCCCAAGTGCCGACCATCATCGCCAATTCCAATGTGACCAGAAAAGGAATGAGGTGAAAAAAGAATTCAGCCGAATAGGCCGAAACGGGCGAGAGGCCTGTGAACAAATAGATCGCAGGCGCGACCAAGAAGATCACGTTCCACAAGGGCGCAAGATAGGAATAAAATGTGCAGCCATAGGTCAGTCTTTGCCCCAAAGTCAGCCCTTTGCGGAAGATCGGATTATCATTCACCAGAATGTCCAAACTACCGCCTGCATATTTGAACCTCTGAACAGTCCATGTCAGCAAATCCTGCGGGGACAGCATTTTGCTTTCCACAATCGGGTGCATCTTGGATTTCCAGCCGCGTTCACGATCAGAATGCAAGACGATTGAGGTATAAATGTCCTCGGACACGTGGAACTTATAAGGTGTCAGTGCTTCGGTGGCGGCAGCTTCGGTTTTGATTGCTTCCATTAATTCCGGTGCCAGATCGCGTTCTTTTGAAGACACGGTCACGACCTCTTCAACGTCCCATGAACGCCTTTCAACCTTTTGGCCGAAACTGCGCAGAGCTGCCTCCATCACAGCTTCGCGTCGATGAATTGACCCTGCACCACAACAAAAGGATGCATTCACCCGGTTTCTGCGCCGCTGGATCACGTCGTAAAACATCTTGGGATCGCTGACGAAAGGATCCCGGCCCAGATGTATCGGGCCAAACACACGTTCGATCACATGACCAATCTTGCGCCCGCGTTGGCCGTATTTGCGTTTCCACCGTTTGGGCAAACGTTCCCCCGCTGGTAGGTCGTAGAACCATTGCGGGGTTTGCACCCAGGCCATTTTCGGATCGCGGAAATAGCCCAGTGTGTGTTTCAAAAGCGTCGGAAAAGGGCGTGTGTCGGCATCACAAATGACCAGAAAGTCGCCATGTGTCTGCTCCATCGCATTACGCAAATTACCTGCTTTGAACCCTTCATTTGTTGTACGCGATATGTAGTTTGCGCCTTCCTCTTGTGTCACGATCCGCATCGCATCACGGCGCCCGTCATCCAGAACATGGATACGTATGTCGATTGGGTGCGGATAGGCCATCTTTTTGGCATCTTGCAGACCCAGTCGCACCAGTTCGGGTTCTTCATTATAGGTGGCGAACATCACATCAACGCTGAGCTTACGCGCAGCTTCTGGGTGATCTTTCACCACATCACCCAACACCATGGGCGGATCCAAGATTTCAATCGGATCGTCTTTCCAGAGGTTAAAGACAAACAAGCACATGCCAATAAATGCGCAGGTTTCTGACAGGGCCAAAGCGATTGCAAACCACATCGCATCCGGGTTCAGTGACACGCTCCAACGCCATGAGATATACCAAAGGCCAACAACCAAAGAGACGACCGCCAAAAATTGCCAAACGGCCTCGCGCCAAGGATTGTAGGGCAAGGGGGGCGGAGGTTTACGGTGCTCAAATTTTAGAAAATAGTCATCTTCAATCATATCTCACCCCGGCACACTGCGCTTGGCCCAAGGGGTCGGACCTAGACCAATCGTCCACGCCAAAAGACTTATTTTCGACAGTGCAACTGCAAACCAAAACGAACATGGCAGCGCCACGGCATAACGGCTGACCACAATCATTGCAGGCGATAGATGTTCGTACAAACCTGTTTTGAACAAGAGGATGTCGTACAAATCAATGATCGCTGGATGCACCAGATAGACACCAAACGTGTATTTGGCCCATTTGGACCATTGCGGCGACCAATCTAGATACTGGCCGCCCAAAAACACCAAAAATACACAAATCGGCATCAAGAAATGCCCGTAAAAATCCCAACCGCTGCGGATGCCCCAATTCCCGGTTTCCCAAGCAACGGCAAAGAATGGAATTGTCGCGACATAGGCCAGCGCCGCGAAATACAGACCACCGCGACGCAAAAGGCGGCTTTCGCCCCGCGGAATGCCATCTTTCCACAGCCCATATAGCGCGAATGCCGCAAACCCATAGCCGACATAGCCAAAGATCTTGAGTGCGCGAATAACGTAGTCTCGGATTTGGGGGTCTAGGTCCAGCCCCCAGACAAAGGCCTGCGTGTTGTTCATAATTCCCAAAGTCACAAACAATGTCAGCCCAAGAATGGGATAGCGCGTGGCCCCGCGCATCAAAGGATAGAATAAGAAAAGGGCGAACAGTGTTGGTAGGAAATGCATGTGATATTGCACTTTACCCAGCAGGAAATACCCAACCCAATTCGACGGAACCGTTAGCTGATCCAGGATATAATCCGAGTAATTGAACGCATCTGCCTTGATCAGACGGAAAAACGCATAGAACACGACCCAAAAGGCAAAGGGCACCAACAATCGTTGTGCCTGCGTGCTGATGGTTTCCCGATAGCGTGGCATTTTCCGATCAACACGCAAGGCCATCAGAAAGAGCGAGAACAGGAAAAACATCTCGGAGCCAGAGAATTCACCGATTGAACGTAGGAATACAGGAATGAACCGTTCGCCCGGCGTGGCATGTTCGAATGGTTTTCCACCAAAATCGGTCGTGGAATGGATGAGAACAACGCCAAGGGCCGCAAAGACCCGATTGGCGTCGAACCACACCATTCTTCTGCTTGCAGCGCTCATTCGTCTAAAGATACCGGCGCGCGACATGCCTGCGGTATGACGCGTCGCGGTTCAGGTAGCGGGAAATTATGCTCTTGTGTTCCGCAATCTGTCGCCGCGGTTTCCCCTGTTGTGGGTACTGGGCGGCAATAGGTGAATTCTTCCAGTGGGATGACAGGAGGAATGTCCACGCCGTCACAATTACAACAGGACACTTCAACCTCCATCAAACGGGGATGACATTTGTTGTCGCGCAAATCTGTACCAGAGAACGCAGTTTTCCAATATTGCGTGTTCTGACTGACTTGCTGCAGGATCGGGCCCTGAACCTTGTACAGCAATGCGGCCAGAATGATCCCATTATTGTTGGCCGTTTGAAGTGGAATGAACCCGTTTCCATTTTCATATAGGCCTTCGTAAAACCCGCGTTCAGGATCATACAAATCCGCAACGCTTTCGAACAAAAGATCGGTATAATCCGTCTCCCAAAGGGCCCAGAGACCAATCGCAGCTTTGGCGGCAATGGCTGCACGATCCGGTTGGTATTCGCCAGTTGGATCCAATGTGTTCCACGCATATCCGTCCGCAAAGATTGAATCATACACGAAATAGGGTTTGCCATTCACCTGATGCTCGGACCGTGCTGTGATAATGCCCGTCTGCTCAAATCGGCGCTGCTGGACCAGATAAATCCGGTTCGCAAATTCGGCGCGCCAACCATGTGACGCGGTCAAACCATCGCCCGTTTTGTCGGTTGGCATGTCCCATCCCAATTCCAAACCATCCAGAATATATCCTTCGGTCAGCACATAATTTTGGTTTTTAAACACGCGCGGATCACGCCCGTCATAGGGTACTTTGACGTCATAAATCGTGGTGTACGCCAAAGGTTCGGGGGATAAAGCGCGGGGTACATCAAAGCCCCATAAAGCAAATCCTTTGGCCGCGTATTCCTCATATCCCAAACGCCCTTCTTGCACATAGCGCGTTTCGCCATTTCCTTGCGTGAAAGACCCATACATGCGCCCGTCATCGCTGACCAAATTGCAGAAATTCCAACGCATCGGGATATTGTCGACGCTATTGGCCAAATGCGGATGGCGTTCCTTCAAAATCCGCAGCCAGACCAACATGCGGCCGATATCCAGCGCGGACATGCCGACCTCGCCCTCTTCATTGGCATAGTTCACCTTTGCGCCCGTCTTGGTGTGGTACACTTTGTTTGGCGCTTCTCTGCGATAGAGATCTAGGTTGCGCAGCGTGTTGATCAGCTTGGTCGCCCGCGTGTCAAATTCACGTTTATCGATGACGCAAAGCTCATAGGCCGCAACCAAAGCGCTGAGGTAAGACGCTGTGTCCCACAAGGTTGTAGATGGGTAATTGCCAACCGCATTGACGAGGCCTGTTTCCTCCTGAAGGAAGGTTTCGAAATAGGTCCAAGCCGTGCGGGCCATTTGGAATTCGCGCGGGCTAAGGGACCCACTGCGACCGAAATGGGCGCTGGACACCTGCGGGCCGCGACGTTCGCAGCTTTGTGGCATAATTCCGTCGCCATATTCGATGACCAGAGGAGAGTCAGACGTAATCGTGACCGAATTATATTCGGCCCCGTTCAGCGTCACGCTATCTATCACAATACGTTTTGTTGAAGGATCTAAGGCTGTATCCTGTGCTGCAACCGGGCACGTTGCAGACAAACCAATTGCAGCTCTCAAGGCAAGCCGCTTTGCAAAAGCCAAAGCTGTCATAATTCCCCCCTCTTTACACAAACACCCGTATAACAGCACCTATACGAGTAATTACTACCTTACGTTGAATTCCAGTCTTAGTCTATTTCGCATTTTAACGGGCCCATATGTCACGTGATCCGCACATTCCAGGATAAGGCCCAATCCACGTCCACCTTCGGCAGTCGCGTCAATATCTGATAGTTTGCGCGCATTTTCCTTTAGGTCAAAGGGTTTCGCACCTTTAGGATCAAAAATATCAACCGCAACACCATGATCCGTCTGTTCGATTTCAATGTCTATTTGCGCGTCACTTTCACAATTCTGGGCGTGCAGCACCAAATTTGTCAGCGCCTCACTTATACAGATCGCAAACCGAAACTGCGCATCATCGCGCAAATTATGAGCAACAGATTGAGACAGGCGCTGGACCATTGGATCAACCGCCTCCAGCTTTCGCTCCATTACCAGAATAGCACCTGTCACGCTTTCTCGCTCAGGGCTTGCAGCGCTGCGGCTTCGTCTTGATAAATCGTGAAAACCCGATCCATCCGGCATATTTTGAACATTTGGGACACGTCTGGATTTAGGCCACACACGACCAATTCACCGCGATGGCCAATTTTTTTCAAAATACCCGCCAAAGCCCCCAATCCTGACGAGTCAAGAAAAGACGTTTGCGAAAAATCGATCACCAACATGCCCGCGCCTGCATCGATCAAACCCGCGACATCGTCCTTAAACGCTTTGGCATTGACCGCAGTCAAACGTTCAACACCGGGTCGAATAACGGTTATTTCGTTTTCATGTACAGTAGAATGGATCATGGTCTAGGTCCTCCTAAATGCCACCACTGTCAGGTCATCTTCCAGTGGTATGCGGTCACGCCAAACAGACAAAGCTTCTACGATCTTTTCGGGTATTCCGTCCGTTTCGATACGATGAGACGTTTTTATAACTTTTTCCAGCCGTTCAGATCCAAAAGCCTGATTTTGCGTATTTTCCGCTTCATGGGCCGCATCTGAACACAGAACAAGCAGCCCCCCTTTATCAAAGGTCATATGATCATTTTCGTAGGTCAGATCAGGGAACATCCCAATCGGAAACCCACCATCTCCGACGGTTTGCGCGTTCCCGTGCGGGCCAATGTAGACCGGCGACGGATAGGCCGCCTGACAAAAATCCAAACGGCCCGTTTGCGAATTCAAAACGCCGCAGAACATTGTGAAGTAATCATCATTCTCTGACCGACTGAACCGCGCATTCAAATCACGTGCCAAATTCGCCGGTGCAGGCTGTTCTTGCCCCTTAAGGACAACGCGTGCGAAAAAGTCCGGGGTGATGAGATGACCAATCGCCACAGACAAAAGCGATGCATGAATACCGTGCCCTGAAACATCAACGGCATAAAACCCAATCAACGTATCCGTTAGCGGAAAGCACCCGAACATATCACCAGACACGACAGCCGATGGCACAAAGGCAGATGCAATTTGTGTACCCAGAACTTCTGTGTGGATGTCCGGTAAAAGCTGTCTTTGCGCATTGGCTGCCGCATTCAGATCGTCATTGATGCGGTCATTGGCCTCTTTGAGAATACGATGTTGTTCTGCCAATTGTTTAGAGTGCTGGACCAGTCGCGTCGCCGCCCGCAAGCGGGCTTTTAGCGCTGTAGGATTATGCCCTTTGGGCAGGAAATCATCCGCGCCCGCTGCCAGCGCATTGGATCGGATTTCATCCTCATCCATTCCCGTGATCAAAATGACATGCACATAATGATCCAGATCAAGGTCCCGGATTGCTTGGGTTAACTCAACGCCGTTTAAATAAGGCATCTGATAGTCACTTATCAGAATTTGCGCGCCAGAATCTTGAACCAAGTCGAGGGCCGCTTTGCCATCTTCAACGGTCAATGCGCGATAACCCAAATTCTCGATCAATCGCGCCAGATACGCGCTCTGAACGATATTATCTTCTGCAACAATGACGTCGAGCAACTGCGACATATGCGAGGTCCACTTGTAAAACTGAACTATACTTAACGCGGGCGTCGAATAAGAAACGAAACACCAAACATATTGTGACGATCAAAAACCAAACAGCGCAACTTTACGTCCGGTTACACCAAAATGATATTTCAATCATGCTATTGAGCCTAATTGATCAAAACCTCTTAATCCAGACAAAAAGCCTGATGAGGTTAAAGCCTACAGCCCAAACCCCCGCATAGGTTTGGTCAAACGCCGATAAATCTTTCACAGGTTTCTGGATCAAGATCGGCCATATTTCCATGCCAAACAGATTTTCCACGTTCCAAGATCACGGCGCGATCTGCAATCCCACGCAGTTCCTTCATGGATTTATCGATGATCAGGATCGACATGGACGTTTCCGATTTCAACGTTCTGATCGCCGCCCATATTTCTTGACGAATGATGGGGGCCAATCCTTCTGTCGCCTCGTCCAGAACCAGCAAATGTGGATTTGTCATCAAGGCCCTTCCGATGGCCAACATTTGCTGTTCTCCACCAGACAAGGAGCGGGCAAATTGCTTTTGACGTTCGCCAAGGCGCGGAAACAATGACACAACGCGGTCTAAAGTCCAAGCGCCATGGCGCGCAGCCGCAATCAGGTTTTCGTACACTGTCAAATCCCGAAAACAACGTCGTCCTTCCGGCACCAGACCGATACCCAAACGTGCCGCCTGATGACTGGGCAAAGCGGATAGATCTTTGCCAGAGAACGACATTTCCCCCTCTGACGGCATCATGCGACAAATGCATTTGACGGTGGTCGATTTGCCCATGCCATTGCGCCCCAACAGCGCTAAAACTTCGCCCTCTGCGATCTCTAGATCAACGCCAAACAAGGCTTGGCTGACACCGTAAGACGCATTCAGATTGGCCACAGACAACAGGGTCACGCTTCATCCCCCAGATAGGCCGCACGCACATCCGGGTTGGCCCGAATGTCATAGACGCTGCCCGTGGCAATAATGCGTCCATAAACCAACACGCTTATGCGGTCGGCCAAGGCAAACACCGCATCCATATCGTGCTCTACCAACAAAATAGGCGCCTCGTTTCGCAAAGTATCCAGAAACCCTGTCAGCCGCTTTGATCCGTCCGCGCCCAAGCCCGCCATGGGTTCGTCCATCACAAATGCTTTTGGTTTCAGGGTCAGGGCAATGGCGACCTCTAGCTGTCGCCTTTGTCCATGGCTTAGCTCATCCGTGCGACGATCCCGATGATCGTGCAACCCAACACGTTCCAACGCATGCTCGGCTACATCCAAAAGCGATTGATTGGACAGGATAGGCGAGAAAAACCGCCAAACACGCCCAGAGGCCCCCAAAGCGCCCAACATCACATTCTGCAAGACCGTGTCTTTCATCACCAGGTTCGATATTTGGAAGGTCCGTGCCAAGCCTGCTTTGGCGCGCGCCTGCATGCTGTGCCCTGTCACATCTTGGCCCATTAAGGCAATCGTCCCAGCATCCGGCTGCAACGCCCCCGAAATTTGTTGGATTAATGTGGATTTTCCAGCGCCATTCGGACCAATCAAAGCATGGATTTCACCCGGTTTCAGCGTCATGGATATATCATCGCTGGCCTTTAACGCACCAAAGCTTTTTGACAGACCGCGTGTTTCCAAAATGGGATCAGCCATGCTGCCCCCGATCTGTGGCCAACAGGCCAACAATACCGCCGCGGGCGAATTGGACGATGATCAGCAAAATCAAACCGAGATAGATGTGCCAAAACTCGGTTAGCCCGCCCAGCACATGTTCAAGCAGAACAAAAACCGCAGCCCCCACAACGGGCCCACATAAACGCCCCACGCCTCCCAAAATAACGAAGACCATAATTTCACCGGAGAATTGCCAACTGAACATGCTTGGGCTGACAAACCGGTTCAGATCGGCAAATAACGCACCCGCCAGTCCAGTGATGGTTGCGGACAGGATGAATGCCACAAATTGCAGACGCTTTGGATTGAGGCCAACCGCCTCAACCCGTGTCGGCGCTTGGCGTGCTGCGTTCAATGCCAATCCGAACGCAGATCTGGAAACACCTGCCTGCAACAGCAAAACGAGGCTGAGCACGGCAAAGCAAATGGCGAAAAACTGGATCGGGATAAGGGTATTGAGCCCCGGAAAGTCATTGCGCAGATAGATGGATAGACCATCTTCGCCGCCATAGGTGCTCCAAGAGATCGCAAAATAGTAAAACATCTGACCAAATGCGAGCGTGATCATGATGAAATAGACGCCAGATGTGCGCAACGAAAGAGCACCAATAATGACCGCAGCCACGGCAGATGTCCCCACCGCAACCAGCCAGATAATGGGCATGGATTTCGTGCCATCGACAGTAAATATGCCCAGATCCAAGGCTGTGTATGTTTGGGCGTGATGGGCCAATACGCCCATCGCATAGCCACCAATCCCAAAGAACACTGCGTGTCCAAGACTAACCAATCCGCCCAGCCCAAGTGCGATATTCAAACCAACTGCAGCGAGCGCAAGAATGGCCACCCGAGTGGCCAGCGTGATCGTATAAGGCGCATCCGCCAGATGGGCCCAAATTGGTACAATCAGCAAAGCTATCAAAACGCCCGCATTCAAATAGCGCTCAGACATCATTGCGAGGCTCCAAACAGACCAGTTGGACGCAAGATCAACACAGCGCTCATAAGAATATAGATCGCCATGGACGCCAGAGAGGACCCAATAGTTGTGGCCGCAGAATGCTCCATGAATAGTTTGAACACTTCAGGCAGGAAAATACCGCCCAACGTATCGGTCAACCCCACAAGCAATGCACCAATAAAGGCCCCTTTGATCGACCCAATGCCACCAATGACAATGACCACGAATGCAAGGATCAAAACCGGTTCGCCCATGCCAACCTGCACCGATTGGATCGCGCCGACCAAGGCACCCGCCAGCCCCGCCAGCGCAGCCCCCAGCGCAAAGACCATAGTGTAGAGGCGCGATATATCTACACCAAGGGCCGCAATCATCTCACGATCATTTTCTCCGGCGCGAATTTGAATGCCAAGACGCGTTTTTTCAATCAACGCCCAAAGGAAGACCGCGACCAACAATCCGACAATAATCAATGCCAAACGATAAAGCGGATACGCAATCCCACCCGGCAACGTGATCGGCCCAGACAAGAATTCGGGAATATCCAAAAACAGCGGGAAAGACCCAAAGATCCAACGCGTGCCCTCAGAAAAGACAAGGATCAACGCAAAGGTCGCCAAAACCTGATCTAGGTGATCCGTGGCATAAAGCCGGCGGATCACCGTCATTTCCACCAATGCGCCAGCCAAGGCCGCAGCAATCAGCGCTGCGACCAAAGCCAAAACAAAAGATCCCGTAAGGGCCGCGACGGCCGCAGCGGCAAACGCCCCGATCATATAAAAGGATCCATGCGCCAGGTTGATAAGCCCCATGACCCCAAAAATCAGGGTCAGCCCAGCCGCCATGAGGAACAGCATCACCCCAAATTGCAAACCATTCAGGATTTGCTCGATGATAAGGACAGTAGACATTCTTGGACTTTCAAAGTGACCGCATCCGCCGACCGGCAGCAGGCGCGGTCAAATGCGATTATGGCAATGGGCAGTCCGCCGCATAAAAATCCGCATGGTTTTCCAATGCCACACCCAGGGTTTTGTTGGTAAACACATCGCCCTCTTTCACGACTTCCCGCGCATAGATCGTTTGAACCGGGTGGTTGTTAGACCCAAAGGCAAATTTACCACGCGTGCTGTCAAATTCCGCCGCTTTCAACGCGGCACGAAAGGCATCTGCATCTGATACAGGTGCTTTTTCCAGTGCCGAGATCAGCAAATTTGCCGTATCAAACCCTTGGCTTGCGTAAAGCGAAGGTAAGCGGCCAAACGCCTCTTGGAAACTTTCGACAAAAGCGACGTTCGTTGGATTGCCCAAATCCTTGTTCCACTGACTGGTGTTCACAACCCCCAAAGCTGCATCACCAACCGCCTGCAAAATACCTTGATCAAAGCTGAACGCCGGGCCAATAACAGGCAGATCCAAACCGCTATCGGCGTATTGTTTTAGGAACGAAATCCCCATGCCACCGGGCAGGAAAAAGAACACGCTATCCGCATCACTTGCCCGGATTTGCGCAATTTCAGCAGCATAATCAGTTTGGCCCAGTTTGGTGTAAATTTCGCCCGACACATCCCCTTCAAAATACCGCTTATACCCTGTTATCGCATCTTTGCCGGCAGGATAGTTGGGGGACAGGACAAAACTATTACCGTATCCGGCCGTATTCGCATAGGCCCCTGCCCCTTCGTGAAGGTTGTCGTTTTGCCATGCAATGTTGAAGTAATTTGCATGACACCCCTTACCCGCCAAGGCAGAAGGGCCTGCATTGGGGGACAGATAGATCACATCCTGATGAACAGCCGCAGGAACAACAGCCATAGCAAGATTGGACCAGATGATCCCGGTCATGACGTCAACGCGTTCGGATTGGATCATTTTGTCAGACAGTTGGACCGCAACATCGGGTTTGCGTTGATCATCTTCGATGACGACTTCGATATCATCACGCCCAGATTGTTCGATCGCCAACATAAACCCATCACGCACGTCCAATCCCAATGACGCGCCACCGCCGGATAAAGTCGTGATCATACCGACCTTAAGATCCGCAAATGCAGCCGATGCATGCAATGCGATTGCAGCACTTGCCAAAAGCCATGTCTTCATTGTGTTCCCCCGAGCAGAATGTCTTATTTTCCATACAGCCTAGGGACGGGTCTGCTTTCATGCAAACAATACGGTGGGGATTACCACGTATAGACGGGCACACGGCCACTTCTTTAGCAAACAGCAGACGAAATACGCCCGATAAAGCCCCGCAAAGGGTATCGATATGCGATCAGAGCTTTTTCAATTTCGCATGCAAGCCAGAGAGGGTCGCGTTCAGCTGGCTCAATTCGTCTTGTGACAAGTCCGCAAAGACATGATCGAAAATGGATTGCGCTTCGGTAAAAGCTTGCCGGCGCAGCATTTCACCTTTTTCCGTCAAACAGACTTCGGTGACACGACCATCAGAGGGGCGAACGCGTGTATCGACCAAACCGTCATTGATCATCCGCTGCACCACTTTGGTTGTCGTATTCAGCTTCTGCGCAGAAAAATCTGCGATTTCAGAAACGGACAGGAACTGATCCTCATACAAACTCATCATGGCGCGCCATCTTGGCAGGTCCAAACCCAAAGGTTTAATCCGCCGCTCCAACGCAGCGGCATAAGCTGCATTGATTTGGCTGAACCAGAAAAACGGCCAGTTTTCTTTGAACTGCTTTGGATTGTCTTTTTGCTCGGGCACTGCTTCGCTCATGTTTGATCAGCGCGCCTACCATAGCGATGCGCGCAGTGGAAGCAAATGTGATTTTTCCCGTGAAACTGCGTTCTATACGCAGCGTTATTCTACGTCCAAATGGTGATAATTGCGACCGAAATACACCAAGCCGGGATTTGGCGCCGCAGGCAAGTGAACAGCCTTCACAGAACAAAACATAACGGAATGTGATCCTTGTTGCTGTACAGATGCAATCGTGCAATCCAACGCAGCATTGGCGTCTTTAAGGGCCAGGCACCCGGTTTTCAAAGTGACCCAGTCCCCATGTGCAAATCGATCCACGCCCTCAACATAGCGCGCGAAAACACCTGACAACTCTTGGTGCTGTGCTGCCAAGATATTCACACATACATGACCATTCTCAACAAATGCATCATGTGCAAATGCGCTTGTATTCACGCAGATCAATATGGTCGGTGGCTGATCCGTGACAGAACACACCGCCGTAGCCACAAACCCATGCCGCCCGGCAGGCCCGTCGGTAGTGATCAAATTGACCGCCGCTCCCATGCGCGCCATGCTTTCACGGAAGTGTTGTTGTGTCTGGGTCAGGTCCATCGCCGTATCCTTAAATATCCAACACCAGTTTTCCGACGCCACGCGAGCAGCAGGCACAAATTTGATCGCCGTCCTCGCGCTCTTCTTCCGTCAAGAACTGGTCGCGATGATCAATGTCGCCTTCCAACACATCCGTGATGCAGGTGCCGCACACACCTTCTTCGCATTTGACTTCGATCTTGATGCCTTGCTTAGCCAATGCTTTTGCAATCGTGTCATCTGGACCAATGGTCACCGTTATACCGCTTTGTGCACATTCTACTTCGAACCCATCACCATCCAATGCGACGTCGGCCGAAAAGTATTCACGGTGCACATTTGCTGTCGCATGGCCCGCGTCCTCAGCCCCCGAAATCACCCAGTCCATAAAACCTTGTGGTCCACAAACGTAGAGATGCGTTTCAGGATCGGGTTTAGGCAGATCTTTGAACAAAGACAAACGCTGCTCATCGGCCTGGTCATCAAAGTGAAAGCGCACATTCGTCGCAAAAGGAGCATCGGCCAAAACATCAAGAAAGGCCGTGACATCTTGAGAACGCGTGCAATAGTGCAAAGTAAACGCTTTGCCCAAAGCATGCAGGCGTTGCGCCATGGCAATCATGGGCGTAATCCCAATCCCGCCACCATACAGCACCGTCATCTCTGCGGTTTCATCCAGTTCAAACAGGTTGCGTGGGCCCTCTATCGTGAACTGTGCCCCCTCTAACGCCAGCTGATGAACAGCTTCAGAGCCGCCACGAGATTTGGGGTCCTTCAAAACCCCGATTTCATAAAAGCCGGGCTCCGCAGGATCGGAACTAATCGAATATTGCCGCCACATATCAAGGTCAGGCAAGTGGATATCCAAATGCGCACCCGCTGTGAAAACCGGCAATGGCGCACCGTCCGGAGATGCAAACCGAATGCGCGCAATATCGCCACGATCATCGATCCGTTTGGTCACTACCAGCGTTTGTTTGTCAGTCATCTTGCAACCTCATCTCGGATACAGCCCACCATTCACATCCCAGCATGCACCGGTGACAAAATTAGATTTTGGTGATGCCAGCATAACAACCATGTCAGCCACAAAACCGGCATCCCCAAGGCGTCCCACAGGGATGTTGGCAATCGCCTTATCGATATTGTCACCCAACACGTCTCGCACCATAGGTGTATCCATTGGACCTGGGGCAATGGCGTTACAGGTGATACCAAACGGCGCAAAATCCCGCGCGAAGACCTTCGTGAGCGTCAAGATTGCGCCCTTGGACGCGGCATAGTGCGCACCAGTCGCCGTTCCACCGTTCTGACCTGCCAATGAAGCCATATTGACGATGCGACCGTAGCCACGTTCTTTGAAATGGCGGCCGAAGATTTGGCTACAGGTAAAAGTACCACCTGCATTCACCGCCATGATATCATTGAACACCGCCGGATCGATTTCCATCAACGGCTGCGCCTGCGTGCGGGCCGCATTGTTGACCAGAACTTCAACAGATCCCCAACGTTCGATACATTTGTCCAAAACAGATTGCACATCGTCAGGGTTGGACACATCCATGGTCGCGGTCATCCCGGTTTCACCAGCCAGATCCAATTCTGACGCCAATGCAGCCGCTTCATCACCGGGATTCACATCTGTGATGATCACGCGATACCCTGCTGCGTGCAGCGCGCGACACACGTCCGCACCAAAACCACGGGCACCACCCGTAACAACAGCCGTTTGGATTTGTTCAGGCAAAGGCGCAACCATTAGAACAAATAGCTGAACGAATTCAGCATCCCATCCGAATTGAGCAAGGTCACGATTTTCTGATCCAATTTAAAACCAGTTTCGGTCTTGATCAGGGTGTATTTGGCATTCGCAGCCCAAACGCGTTGCCGACCGAATTTGTCCTCGATCAGATGTTCGGCCGCGCGTACGGTGATCGTATCCCCCATAACGTCATCCACAACGATGCGGGAAATCGTCCGAACGGTTTGTGCAGGAGGCGCAGACGATATGGAAAAACCCTGCTGAAAACGCCCAATGCGATCTTTGCGCATTTTGGCGTCGTCATAACATAGGTTTAATTGGTTGGCGTAATCGTCGCTGTCGCCATCAATCGGCAAAATATACAAACCACGTTCGGTCCAAAGATCGAGCCAAGTGTCATAGTCTTTGCGGTCCAAAAGATCCGCTTCGTACCAAAGGAATTCTGTCACTTCGAACACAAGGTTCGTATCAATTTTTACCATCTCAGTCATCGGACATCATCCGTTTCCACATCTCATAGGCTGCACGCATGCCCGTTTCGGCGCTGATATGGCCACGTGGCCCCAAAACGCCTGGTTCTTCATCGACGATCCCGCGGTTGACGAGGATCGGCAATTCTTCACCCCCCTTGGTTCCACGCTGCACACGTTCCCAAACCTCGGCATCATCAGGTGAGCCAAACCCCATGGGACCTTGGAAATGCTCATGCAGACGCAGGCGCATTTGATTGGCCGCGACCGGGCCCCCATCCATGCCCAGCGCCATGTGGCGGATATCGGTCTGTTCGACTGAAACCGGTGTCAGCACGCGGAAGAACGATAAGGAAAAGGAAACGTTCGGGAACAAGTTCATGTTGAACCCAGATCCGCCGACCGCTTTTACGATTTTGCGGGTTTGGTGTTCATCGTAACCCTCGGCCCGGATCTCTTCCGCCAACTCTGCGAAACGTTCCTCGACCGGTTCATCTAGACCTTCGTCCAAATCTTCACGATCGGGGATCATCATCATAATAGAATGACCGTTCCCCAAATCCTCGACCCAGCCAGTGCCCTTATCAAGAAAATCGAAAATGTCAGCCGTTGCATCATCAAGGGACTGCAAGAAAGATTTGTGAACAATCGGGAAATGGTACGCATCAGTGGTGTTTTCCAGCTGCACTTTCCAGTTCATCGGAACGGTGAATTGATGTTCGCCCAACACTTTGACCGGGAAACCACCACCTTGCTTCATGAACAAGTCGATATAGCGGCAAACCTCTGGCCCCAAGAAATCTTCCAGCGGTTCAACATCTTCATTGAAGCTGGCAAAGACCATCCCATTATAGCTGGCTGTTTTCAGCTTGAGCATGCCATGCTGGGATTTATCAAAATCATCACCATATTGTTCCGGATAGGGCAGAGCACGTAATGATCCGTCCAGACCATAGCCCCATCCATGATAGGGGCACTGGAAGGACGATGTTTTGCCCTTTTTCACTTCACAGACAGTCGCGGCACGGTGGCGGCAGCGGTTGACCATGCAATGGATCTTGCCTTTGCGATCGCGCACGACAATGACCGGGTCCAGACCCACATTGGACAGCTTGAACGACCCTTTATCTGGGAACTCGCTTTCATGCGCGACCCAAACCCAGGTCTTTTTGAAAATCTTGTCCATCTCTTGAGCAAAGAGATCTGGATCTTCGTACATTTGTGTGGCGACTTCAGCTTTATCCGAATAAAGCGCGTCGAAATCGCTGAATTTAGGTGAATCAAGTGACATATGTCAGCTCCGATGTGCCTGTGGAATTTCCAATGCGCGACCCATGCGCGCTTCGACTGTCATGTATTTCCACAACCGGTCATTGCCTTCGCCAACGACGATTGTGCGCAACAGGTTGCACGCAGCCTGGACTGCAGCACGATCTGGAAAATCAGCAAGAATATACCATGTATAAGGAAAGCCCTGTGTGGCGCCGACCATGGTTTGATCATCATCAAACGTGCCGACGATATTGACGCCTTCCATTTGGTCGATGCCCATCATCAAGTCTTGCGTCGCTTTCCAGACCGGACCGATCTGGTCGAAAGGCAAGCTGAAAAAGGTCGGGTGATTGTTAAAGCACAACAGGGTGCGCAGAGGTGCGGTCTCGGACATTTCAGGTCTCCTTACGGGTATCCAGGCATGGTGGGTTCATCAAACATGGCCGCGCCTGCGCCGGTCCATGTGCCTTCCGATAGAAAAGCGTGTTGTGCGACAGCGGCGGCATCCAGCATGTAGCGCCCCATCGGGTGCCCTTCGGCAATCACGGTGGATCCGCCCAGTGCAAAGGCCATACGCGCGGCTTCAGCACCATCTTTGGCCGCTTTTGACGCGACAAGACGTAGGCGAACATGGGTATCTGGGCTGATCACATCATTATGGGCCAGCTCTTCGTACCCTTCTTCAAGCGTGTCATAGAACAGCGCCTGCGCACCAAGGTACTTACCGCGCGCTTTGGCATATTCACTTTGCAAATAAGGGCGTGCACCTGGTTTAGGGGCACCGGTTACGGATTGACGATTGCCGCTTTCATGCAAAAAATCCAACGCGGATCGTGCGGCCCCAAGGGCGACAACAGCCAAAACTTGTGACGCCAATGCCATAGCAGGATAGCGGAATATCCGATCCTCCATGCTGGGTTTGGACCCGCGAATAAACGTCCACTCTTTGGGGACAACCACCTGATCGACTTTGATGTCATGGGACCCCGTCGCGCGCAGACCAATGGTTTTCCAGGTATCGACAACCTCGACTTTATCCTTTGGCATAATCGCAATCAGAGGTAATTTCGTCTGTTGATCCTCAACCTTGATGCCGACGCCCGCCAGATCCGCGCCCATAATGCCTGAACCCCACGGCCATTGCCCGGACACTTGGTAACCACCTGCAACGGTCGTCGCAGCTTGGGGTGGGAACATCGCGCCAGCAAACACCGTATCAGGATTTTCTCCAAAAATTTTGGCATAAGTTTCAGGGGGCAGCGTCCCCAGATAGGTTGCGGAAACCCCAAAGCTGGCAACCCAGCCAGCCGATGCATCGGCCGCCGCGATATCCTCGATCAAACGACAAAACGCGGCGGGGCTGATGGCATCGCCACCAAACCGTTCGGGCACAAAGGCACGATAAACGCCAAGCGCTTTGAATTGATCGACCGTGTCTTGTGGAATATGCCGCAGCTGTTGGAATTCAGGCGCGCGTTTGCGAATCTCTTCCAGAATTTGGTCTTTGTTCAAAGACGTGGGCAGTGTCGCCGCTTGGACGCTCATATCAGCAGTCCTCCTGTGAATGTGAGGAAAATGTATTTGGGAAACGGGAGACGAGATGCTCAGCAATCGCGCATAGTTTGGCGTCTTCGCCTTTGCGGCCCACGATCTGAATTCCGGCTGGCAACCCTTCAGATCCAACGCGAACCGGTAAAACAATGGCTGGATGACCGCTTAGATTAAATGGGCGAATAAAACGTGACATCGGCAGCAGCTTGGATGGATCATTTGCGTCAACCAATTTCAGCGGCACAATCGGTAGCGCTGGGGACACCAAAGCGTCATATGTTGCCAGCGCTTGATCGACTTCGCGTGTGAATTGCGATCTGACGGCTTCGGCATCCGTTCGTGCGGTTTCGCTGACTTCACCACCAAGCGCCAAACGTTTTGCGACATCTGGTCCCAAAACAGAATCCGCTCCCAATAAGTGTGAAAACGCTGCATGGGTTTCTGTGTTGATGACCACCATGCCTGCATCAAATGCTGCGTCCAATGAGGGCAAAGTTACGCGATCTTCCTCTGGGAATAGCGCGTCAAACATGACCTGAATGGACGTCTCGCAGGGGCCTTCCAATGCAGCAAGCCGAGGCTCTTGATCCAACGTAACTTTTTCGAAAGTTGAATCTATCGCCAGCATACCCGTGGTCAACATGTCTGCCGATCCAGCAAACACGCCCACACAATCCAAAGAGCTATTCCGAGGCGTGCACCCTTGGCGACTGACACGGCCGAATGTGGGCTTTATGCCAAAAACACCGCAACAGATCGCCGGCAATCGAACAGAACCGCCTGTATCCGTGCCAATTGAAAAATCGCAACCACCAGCCGCAACAGATACGGCCGAGCCCGACGACGACCCACCAGGGATCCTGTCTGGCCAGTTTGGGTTGATCGGGGTGCCGAGGGCCGCATTTACGCCAGTCATGCCAAAGGCCAGTTCGTGCATCTTGGACTTACCAACAATGCGGCATCCATTGTTCAAAAGCTGATCAACCACCTCGGCATGCACTTGCGCTGGTGTTTGCTTCTGAAAGGCCAATGATCCGCAGGCAGTAACGTAACCCGCGATATCTATACAGTCTTTGACAACCACACGAAGGCCATCACCACCTATATCAAGGGCGCATATCAGCTCAGAGGGTAAAGCGTTGGCTAGGGTCATTGGAAAATCAAACTCTGCATGAATATCAGTCGGGTTACGGTAAAATTACCGCAGTTCTTGTGTCTATCAAGATATTTCACGTGAATAATGCATTAATTCCTCGCCAACGCATATCGTTGTGGCAAAAAGATGAAAATTACCGCAGTTAGGGAAAACTTTGATGGAACAATCTTCAGAAAACGCACGAATTCACGCGCTTGAAATGCAAATCGCGCGCCTGCAGGCCGAGTCGGACGTGCGCCGGGTGCAATCCCGCTACATGTTTCTTTGCGACACACCCAATCCGGAATTCGGATGCACAGATGACAGTGCGCGGATCAATCTGATCATGGAATTGTTCGAACAAGATGCTGTTTGGGAAGGCGTTGGTGAATATTACGACGGGCAATTTGGTCGCGCAGAAGGCTGGCAGGCCATCAAAACGCATTTCGAAAATTTTTGGAACGAAAAGTCCGACCCAAAGCTGATCTTAAATTGCCACTATCTGACATCCGAAAATATTCGCGTGTCTGAGGACGCTCAAACAGCAGAGGGCAATTGGGTCCATATGCAACCATGGCTATTTTCCGATGGCAAAGCCCTGCTGCGCTCTTCCCGACTATATAATAGCTACAAAAAGTGCAGCGATGGCATGTGGCGCTTCACGCGCAACCGAACCGAAAACGTTTTCATCGCCCCACTTCCCTCCACCTGGGCATCTGACTATCCGCAAGCATCAGTCTTGATGACACCATAAACTGAAAGATCGCAACTGACGCGCGGCAAAATGTCAAAACCTGAATTTTAGCCGCGCACGAAATGATGACAGACATTTTGCAGAATCGAATCAAAGCGCGCGAACTTCCGACGGCCGCAGATCTCGAAATTGCCACATAATTCACCGCAACTGCTCAAGCGCGCATCAAAAACGCACATTACCGCACTTTTCACGTGAATATTATTGCCATCAGGGCGCTGAATGCAGGAATTTTACTGTAAATAACAAATGACCCGATCCGGTGTGATCAAGCTGTTATTGGCAAACCCGATGACATTTGAACCGACCTCACCGCGTTCATAGCCAAATGAGACATTAAAATAGCAACAGGGAACACAATCAGATGAAACATCTCCTGCACAGCGCAGCACTCACATTGGCCCTTGGCACACCTGTCATGGCTGAAACAGTTCTAACCGTGGCCAACTGGCTACCGCCGTCACACCCATTGGTATCCGAGGTGATCGTTCCCATGGCCGAACAAATCAGCGAAGCGACAGGTGGTTCGGTGACAGCAAACATTTTGCCAGCACCGCTTGGCCCGCCCCAAGCCCATTTTGATTTCGCTGTGAACGGCGTGGCCGATATCACCTTTGGCGTTCAAGGTTACAATGCAGGTCGCTTTAAGACGACCAATATTGCCGAGCTGCCTTTCATGTCTGACAGTGCGGAAGCCCTATCTGTGGCGTACTGGCGCACATATGAGGCCATGCTGAAAGATGCCGGCGAATATGATGATGTTAAAGTGTTGGCTGTCTTCACTCATGGACCGGGCGAAATTTTCCTTAAAGACGGTGATGCGACATCGCCCGATCTGCTGAAGGGCACAAAACTACGCGTTGGCGGCGGTATCGTTCACGAAGTAGCATCCACATTGGGTGCCGTTCCAGTGGAAGGCCCGTCTTCAAAAGCATATGAATTGCTCAGCCAAGGCGTCGCGGACGGCATTCTGTTCCCCTATGAATCTGTCAATTTCTTCAAGCTGATCCCAGAACTTTCTGTTGGTGTGTCCGTGCCCGGTGGCCTGTACAATACATCGTTCTACATCGTTATGAATAAAACCAAATGGGACAGCCTAAGCGAAGAAGACCAAGCGGCAATTGACAGTGTTACGGGCGAAGCCTTGGCACGCATGGCTGGACAGATGTGGGATTCCGCAGATGCCGCAGGCAAAGAAGCCATGGTTGGCAAAACGATTGTGACGCCGGCAACGGATGCACAAACCGCCGCATGGACAGAAGCCCTACAGCCTATCGTTGATGCAAAAATTGCAGAAGTTTCAGAAACTGGCATCGACGGAATGGCAGCCTATGAAATGCTGCAAGCAGAAATCGCGGCGGCGGGCGTCACCCAATGACGCAAAGTCAGACAATGTCACCGGACCAGTCCGGTGACAGAACGGCGGAGGCGGTGGATCCTCCCACATCGTCTCCGCTTAGAAAGCTAAATGTCGCAGGCATGCTGATGGCAGCCCTTGGCGGTCTGCTTTTGACAACCATGATGGGGCTAACCGTTTTTGACGTCATTGGGCGCTACGTGTTCAATGCCCCCATCAAAGGGGCCGCTGAACTGACAGAAGTCCTGCTATGCGCGACGATCTTCCTTGGCCTGGGTGCCGTGTCTTTGGCAGATGACCATGTGGTTGTGGATCTTGTCACTGACAAACTGCCGGGCTGGATACATCCCTGGCGATTGATCCTAACCGGCCTTTGTGCAGCCATCATCCTGTTCGTCGTTGGGTGGCGTATCTGGATCTACGCGACACAAATTGGCGGATATGGCGGGACGACAACCAATCTGAAGCTGCCAATTGCCCCCTTGGGCTATTTCTGCGCGCTGTGTTGTTTCGCAGGCGGTGCCATCACCGGGTTACAGCCGGTCTGGCGGTTTTTCACCACAAAACCTTTTAAAGGATAGACCATGGACTATTGGCCAATCGGTATGGCTGTGCTTGCCATCCTCCTCTTTATGGGCGTGCCTATTGCTTTTGCCCTTGCTGGCGTTGGCCTGGTGGGTGTTGCTGCCATTATTGGATGGAGCCCAGCGCTGGCCTTGCTTGGATCGACATTCTTTGACAATGGCCGGGATTACTCTCTCTCTGTTTTGCCGTTGTTTTTGATGATGGGGAACTTCGTTGTCCAATCCGGCATCGCAGCCGAACTGTATAATTCCGCCTATGCCTGGCTACGTCATCGCAAGGGCGGATTGGCCACGGCAACCGTTGTTGCCTGCGGCGCGTTTTCGTCCGTTTGTGGATCTTCAATGGCGACAGCGGCAACAATGACGCGCATTGCGCTGCCCTCAATGCGGAAATTTGGCTATCCAGACCAATTGTCCACCGCCTCTATCGCCGCTGGTGGTACATTGGGCATTTTGATCCCACCATCTGTTATTCTTGTCTTCTATGGCATCATGACCCAACAGGACATTGGCAAACTGTTTCTCGCCGGCTTGATCCCCGGTGTCATTGGCATCATCGGCTATGCCATTGCTGTACGCATCACCCTGCATCTGCGCAAAATTGATCTGCCAACCGAACCAAAACTTCCCCTTGCCGATCGTCTGCGCGCGCTGAAAGGCACCGCGGGTGCGCTGGCCCTGTTCACCTTTGTCATGGGCGGCATCTATCTGGGCGTCTTTACCCCAACAGAAAGTGCGGGAATGGGGGCCGGTGGCGCGTTGCTATTGGTTGTCCTGTCCGGCAAATTTTCTCTTTCCGGTCTGTTGGACGTGCTGTTTGACACTATGAAAACAACGGCGATGATGTTCTTCATCCTGTTTGGTGCCCTGACCTTTTCCAACTACGTCAACATGTCTGGAATGACGACCGATATTCAGACCTTTCTGGGCATGTTTGGAGACAGCCGGCTGACCTTTATCCTGATCATCCTATGCATCTATTTGGTGCTGGGCTGCGTTCTGGAAAGCCTATCGATGATCATGCTGACCGTCCCGGTTTTCTATCCCATTGCAGCGTCCCACGGGATTGACCTGATATGGTTTGGGATTTTCGTCGTGATGGTGACAGAGATCTCCTACATCACCCCTCCTGTCGGAATGAATGCCTTTGTCTTGCGATCTGTTGTTCCAGACGTTCGCTTGGGCACGATCTTTAGCGGCTTGGGCCCGTTTGTTGTGATGGATGTTCTGCGCGTGGGGCTTTTGACCGCCATGCCCGGATTGGTTTTGCTTCTTACATAAATAAAATCGGAGCTAGAAACATGCCGTTGAAAATAGGCGTTGTTGGCGCAGGTAATATCGGGACAGCAATGGCTGCCCTCCTGTGCCGCGGCGGTGCGGATGTATGGTTAACCGCCCGCGGTGCGCGATTAGAGCGCATTCGCAGCGAAGGCATATCACTGAATGATCGTGGCACGGTGATTGATGCCAACCCACAGGTCACACCGGCCTTGGACACCCCCATGGACGCTGTGTTCCTATGCGTGAAATCACAAGATTTGGGCACAGCGCTTTATGCCAATCGCGCAGCATTGACCCCAAACACTTGGGTCATCCCGATGGTCAACGGATTTCCATTTTGGTTCTTTGCACAGCCCGGCGATATGGGTGACGTCCCGTGTGTGGATCCAGATGGGCATTTAAAAACCCTTCTATCGCCCGAACAAGTTCTCGGTGCGGTGCTGTTGATGACCGTCAAAACGGAAACCTCCGGTCAGGCCGTTTCCTCCAACACCCCAACGCTGAGCCTTGGTTCTGTCTTGCGCGACACCGATACAAGCCTGCTGGATGATCTCATCAACACATTGGAAAAGGGTGGTGTGCGCACGGATATATCTGAGGACATTCGCCTAAAGACAATAGTCAAGCTGTTGGCGAATTTCACAACCAATCCACTTTCTTCCCTGACCGGCGCTGTGTTGGATCAAATTGGCACGGATACCGATCTCAAACGCATTGCAACAAATTTGGCGGATGAATTCCGCGCTTGGGCAGCGCCTTTGGGCTATGATCTGCCTCCAAATGACTGGTTGGTGGACTTATTTATCGATGCCGGCCCTTTTCCAACATCCATGCTGCAGGACACCTTAGCTGGCAAACCACTGGAGCTGGACGCGATTTGCCGGGCGCCGGTTGACCTAGCACGCGCTGCTGGCCGCCCCATGCCGACCATGGAGCGACTACTAGCGCTGCTGGAAACTGCGGGCAGCCTGCCTGTTCCAGCTGAAACCCTCACCGAAACTCTTACCTCTTTGTTCGATTATGAGCATGAAAGGACTGCGACATGAATTCGCCTGCCCCGATCATTCAAGATCCAATCCCCATGGCTGACATGACAGAAGAACAGTTGCGCGTTCAGCTGGCCGATTTCTATCACTTGGTCAGCTATCTTGGTTGGACAGAACTGATTTTCAACCACATCTCCGTGCGCTTGCCGGGCAAGGACCATACGTATTTGGTCAATCCTATGGGACTACACTATGACGAGGTCACACCAGAAAACCTGTTGGTGGTCGGCGTTGACGGGAAATTGCTGCGCGACAGTCCTTACAAACCAAACCCTGCCGGTTTTGCCCTACATGGTGTGATCCATGAACACCGCCCTGATGTTGGTTGTGTTGCGCATACACATACAACGCCAATCTCTGCGATCACGATGAAGGGCTTTGGCATCGATCATGATAGCTTTTACGGCGCGCAGCTATTTGGACGCGTCGCCTATCATGCCTTTGAGGGCATCACGATCTATGATGACGAACGGGCACGCATGTTAGAATCTCTTGGCGACAAACATGTTCTTGTGTTGCGCAATCACGGCGTTGCCGTATGTGAGGCCGACATCCCACTGACATTCTTCTTGCTGTGGACCGTTCAGCGTGCAGCCGAAATTCAATGCACAGCGAATGCAATCCCAGGTCCAAATTCGATCTTACCTGACGAGATTAAGGCGAAATGTGCAGAAGATGCCCAGCGCCTGAAAGACAACGCATCTTTCGCGATACTGCTCTTTGATGCGATGGTTCGTAAGATGAAACGCGAAAAAGCGATGTAACGCATTGGCAAGATCAGGGCTGCCTGCATCTTGCCCTTTTTATCGATGCTGGAACGTCTGGCTATCCTTGGGGCGGAGTGCCAAACTCCGCCCATTTCTGTTCCAGCCACTGCATTTGAATGTCGTTTTCTATGGAATCCGGGAAATGATCCCGAACCATTGAAACAGCATTCGCCAGGGGCACACCGCTTTGCATCAGCAGATAAGTTGCCATCATTCCCGAACGACCTGCCCCGTAGTGACATGTCAAACCGAGGGTTCCGCCTTCGCTAATCTGGGCCAAGATCCGATGCGACAGATGGGCCCATTTTTCTTCGAATAGGACATCGGGCGCATGATAATCCACGATCGGCACATGCAACACCGAAATGCCATGCATCGCACATCGCTTGGTTAGAAAATTCAAACCATCATCGGGCAGTTCCGCGCTTTCAAGCAAAACACATAATGTGCGACATTGCGCCATCGCGGGGTGCAAAAGGGTTGCGTCCATCCGCTCTGGGTCGAGATAGGTCGCACCTTTTATGTCAAAGGCAAGGCCGGGGAATCCCATCGTGACAATCTTGCCGCCAAGGGGAGAAACGACTTCTGCTCTGATACTGCTGTCTAGATCCATAAGCTCGTCACGCAATAATTGTGAATACTTCTCGTTTGCGTGACTAGTCATTATTTATGTACCTTTTTTGCGTGAAGACAAGGAAAACAGCCTAATGTTCCAGATTGGTGTGCTTGTCTGACAAGTTCGAAAATTTGCTTATTTCTTGCAGATGACCATCGGTCGCATAGGTCATTCCAACTGATGCAAGCAGCGGAAGGGAATCCGCTTTACACAATGATACGGTTTTCGCCCAATGAGCTGATCTTTGACGCTAAATTTGGCAAGGCGTCTTGAAAAAGTGACGCGGGCTAGATAATCCACGAGACGCGTAGTTGAATGCACATTTTTGGTGACCAAAGTGCACGAAACGAAAAGAACGATTGCCGTGAAAACACCCTTATATGGAATTTTTTCCCTAATTGGAGTTGGAGCACTTGGATGAATCACGGTGACGTCCTAAAATTGGTGTCTATCAGCACTTGTATACATGTACTATAGCCGCAAATCAGTCAATCGCTAAGCAGTCAAGAAAACAAAAATTGCATGTCTCAGACCACAAAATTTGCCTCAACCCTGTCAGAAATTCGCAAAATGATTTGCATGTCCTCGCATCAAGGGGAAATGACGCTGCACGAGACGGCGCTTGCGAATGAATACGGTATGTCACGCACGCCGATACGGCAGATTTTGCAACGTTTGTCCTATGAAAGATTGGTCTTCACCAAATCGGGTGTCGGCACGGTTGTAACGCCCCTTTTAGATGAAGAAAGAGACCGGGATTTTTCCGTCTTTCGTGGATTGATCCATGCAGCACTGATGCAACCCTTGCCGAACCTATCAGTAGAGGTTCAAACAGAAATCCTGTCGCTTAGAGGCATTGCAACATCAGCCCCAGCGTCCAATCCAGAGATGCAGTTTTCAATTCATCTGCGATTGAATGACACCTTTTCCGATCTCATTTTGGATCCGATCCTGCGCGACGCATTCGCCGCAAGCTATTGGCGCGTGATCCGCTGGCATATGAAAAGTGTGGCTGCAAACCCGATTGCCGCGTTTGAACATGTATCTGACATCATGGGTCAAATAGACACGAACGCACCGCTGAATGCACAAGAACTGTTTCTAGTCTTGGCAAAGCTAGAACCTACGCTTGCCTCGCCTCTGGCAGCAGCATCTGTTTAGGATCGGCAAGCTTGGGTCTTTAGACTTCGCGAAGCGCTTCATCTTGATATCGTTTAAGCGGTGACAGGATGAAATCAATGATCCGGCGTGTGCCAATTTTGATTTCAACCGTCACGGACATGCCGGGCGTAAGCGCGATTTGCGATCCCTCCATATCGATCTGCACACGCCCTTCATAGACCAGACCGGCACCATCTTGCTGTATGGCGTCTTGCGAAATGGACATCAATTTTCCCTGCACTGTGCCAAATTCGGTGAAATCGAACGCATCTAATTTCACCTCGACATCCTGCCCCTCAAAGATCCGTCCCATATCTTTATTCAAAAGGTTAGCGCGAATTTCCAAAGGCGCTTCACTGGGCACGATCAACATAATAGGCGTGGCCGGTTGCACGACGCCACCAATCGTATGCACCTGCATTTGTTGCACGGTTCCAGATACAGGGGATCGCAACACATGGCGATCTTTACGCGTTTCCGCGCGGTGCGTCGCCAGTTCCAACTGCGACAACATTGTCTCAGCCTCTGTCAAAGATGCATAGGCCTGCCGCAAATGCGAGGCGACCAAAAACGCATGTTGTTTTTCAATTGCAACCAGTTCTGATTCAACCTCAGCGACACGGTTTTTGTGAATTTCCAAATCATGTACCGCCGTTATCACAGCCGCTTCAATCTGTTGGAGGTCGGGCCGGGTCCTCAGACCTTTGTCAAAAAGTTCCCGCGTTGACGCCTCGCGGTCCCGAATGATGGGCAGCGTTTGAAGGCTTTTTTCTAACTCAGCAGCGGCCGAATTTTTAGCTGACACAAGGCGACTGCGTTCTGCAGCAATGCTGGCGGCTTCGGCTTCAAAGGCTGCGAGATCACTGCGCAGTTGCGTTTCGTGTATGCGCACCAACAATTCGCTCGCACCAACACGATCCGCACTAAAGCGGACACCATCCCCCAATAGCGCAGAGATAAAGGCACGTAGACGCGATGCCTCTAACCCGTGCTCGATCTGCTGTTGGCGCAGTTGGTCCAAATCAACATCATCTTCGGTCGGATCCAATTCCACAAGAATTTGCCCGGCCTCAACACGCTGCCCATCCGACACATGGATCGCGCGAATTGTGCCAATTTCCAAAGGTTGTATCAGTTTATTGCCACCTACCGGTGAGATCTGTCCCGGCGCGATCGCGACAACGTCTACTTTGCCAATCACGGCCCATCCAATGGCGATGCAAAACATCGCGACAATCAATATCGCCATCGCACGCCCGGCAGGGTTGGCTGGCGTTTCCAAGATTTCCAATGCAGCGGGTAAAAATTCGCGATTTGCCCCTTTTACAAGAGCCGGGTTTGAAGGCGCACGAGCAGGCTTTTTCGGCCGGGTTTGATTTGCATTGGCCACTTTATGTGACTCAACTTGAATGGGTTCAATTTTTCCGATCTGCTTCATCTTTTCTACGCCACGTTGATCGTTTCACCGGATTGAATTTTCCACAACCGTGCATACTGCCCTCCGGCTCGCAACAATTCGTCATGCGTCCCATCCTCGATAACAGCGCCGTCTTTCATCGATACGATCCGATCCGCATGGCGCACTGTAGACAGGCGATGCGCGATTATGATCACGGTGCGACCTTTGCAAATATCTGCCATGTTTTTCTGGATAAGCTGTTCAGATTCATAATCCAAAGCCGACGTTGCCTCGTCAAAAATCAAGATACTCGGATTGGTCACCAAAGCCCGGGCAATAGCCAAACGTTGCCTTTGCCCCCCTGACAAATTTGCACCCCGTTCGCCGACCAAAGTGTCATAGCCTTCGGGAAGTTCAGAAATAAATTCCTCCGCACCCGCCATTTTGACAGCTGCAACAACACGTTCAAACGGCATCCCCGGATCGCTAAGCGCAATATTTTCACGAACAGAACGATTGAATAACAGGCTTTCTTGTAGAACGACGCCCACCTGTTGGCGCAACCAACTTGGGTCAATGCTGGTCAGATCCAAACCGTCTACCAAGACCCGACCAGACGAGGGAACATATAGGCGCTGGATCAACTTTGTCAGCGTCGATTTTCCAGATCCTGAAGGGCCAACAATACCCACGACCTGACCTGGCCTGACGTCTAAATCAATCCCTGAAAGGGTATCGCGCAGGTCCGGGCGATAGCGGAACCGCACCTGATCAAACACAACGCGCCCTTGAATACGTTTCAGTGTCGCCCGGTTTGGATTATATTGTGGCTCGGTAGGTACGTTCAGAATGTCGCCCAACCTCTGCACGGACAGTTTGGCCTGCTGAAAATCATTCCAGAGCTGCGCCAATCGCAAAATAGGACCTGTCACGCGCGATGCCAGCATATTGAACGCAACCAGCTGCCCAACGCTAAGGTCCCCTGATACAACAGCCAGCGCGCCGAAATACAATGTCAGGGCCATGGTGATTTTGTTAATCAGTTGGGTCCCCTGACTGGCGATATTGCCCAAATTGGTCGTCCGAAAAGACGCACCAACATAGGCGGCCAATTGTTCTTCCCATCGACGCTGAGATTGCGGTTCGACTGACAGCGCCTTCATGGTTTCAACCCCGGTGACGCTTTCAACCAAGAAGGCTTGGTTCTTGGCACCGTGTTCGAACTTTTCCTCTAGACGCGCGCGAAGCACAGGGGTCACAAACACCGCCAGCAAAACAAAGAAAGGGATCGAACCTAGGACAATCATGGTCAAGAGCGGGCTAAAATACCACATGACGACAAAGAAAATGGTCGTGAAAACGGCATCGATCAACAGCGTTAGCGTAGACCCCGTGATAAATTCACGGATGTTTTCCAGTTCTCGGACACGCGCGACGGATTGTCCAACTTGGCGTGCTTCAAAATATGAAAGCGGCAGCGCCAATAGGTGACGGTATAGTTTCGCGCCCAATTCGACATCAATCCGGTTGGTTGTGTGCGAAAAAATATAGGTCCGCAGGCCGCCCAATAGCACTTCGAAAATCGAGACAACGATCAACGCAAACACAAGCACGTCAAGGGTGGTAAGCCCGCGGTGAACGAGAACTTTATCGATAACGACCTGAAAAAACAGAGGGGTCACAAGCGCCGCGATTTGCAGGAAAAAAGACGCAATCAGAACCTCAGAAAACAAGCGACGGTATTTCCATATGGCGGGCACAAACCACGAAATGTCAAACGTGCTACCCTGTCCGCCCAGAGTAGCGCGCTTTGTCACCTGAATGACGCGCCCGCTCCATTCCGTACCAAAAGATTTAATGTCCCGGGACGTGATTTGGTTGGTTCGCGCATCCAACAGCAAAACCTTGCTGTCCTTTACGCCACCAAAAACCATAAACTCACCCGATCTTAATTCGACAATCGCAGGGCGTGGCAGGCTGTCGAGTTTGGACACTTTGACCTGACTGATCCGCCCTTTCAGACCCAGACGCTTGATGGCGCGCACCATGGAATCTGCCGAAATCTTCCGTCCAGGTTCGGCATATTGGTGACGCAGCTGTGCACCATCAGCTGGCAGACCAAGGACCTGTAGAACGTTCACGAGACAAATGATCCCCGTGTCAACGCCATCATCCTTAACCGGCTTTACATCGATAATCGTGTCAGATGCGCTACGCGTTTTGCCAAGCATTGTTGCCCCCGAGAAAACAAGCACACGCGTGCCTGCTTCCAATCATTGCAGCCATTAAAATGTGTTTAGGTTCGAACATACGCCAACCAAACCTGTATACAGGCGTACATCAAACAAGTCACAACTTCATGTCAATTCTGACCACAAGGATACAAATCATCGCCTGCTGCCACTTTCCTAAGCGTTAGCAGGCGATGCGCTTGATTTTTTCTATGCAGATGGGCGCCAAGCATTCGCAACAGATGACACAAGGGTTTGTTCCTGCCGCAGCGCCGCGTAGCGATCATCAATCGCTCCATTGTCAGGCGTCCATGCCGCCATAGCATCTACCAGTTGTTGAACCGAAGATTGTTCCAAGACATCAGCCCCTGCGTGGAATTCATCCATTCTCAGCCCGTCGACCACGCCGTCCTCGTAGTCATCTTCATCCAAGAGATACCAATTGCTCAACTGGTGCGTAGACAATGTGGATCCGTCCGCATCCAACACCTCGATCATCAAGTGATCGCCCTCTTGGCTCAGCCAAATGTCGTCCGAGGTAACACCCTCGCTGTCCTCACCAATTTGTAGGATATCGGTCGTGTCCGCCTCCATCGTCGTAACACTGGACAGACCAATCTCTGTATCAAATTCGGCATCTTCAATGATGGTGCTGCCGGATCCGGCATGGACAATGAATGTATCACTGCCCGAACCGCCAACCAGCATATCATCCCCTGCACCACTGATAAGCGTGTCACCCCCCAAATCGCCATTCAGCGTGTCATCTCCGGCACCACCAGATACAGTGTCATTTCCGTCACCGCCATAGATCGCATCATCACCTGACTTACCGGCAAGTGAATCGTCGCCTCCGGCACCTGCAATATAATTGGATGAGTTATCGCCGATCACTGTATCGGCTTCTTCAGTTGCCCAGATATCTTCAACGTTTTTCAGCGTGTCAGTATCCGAACCATATGTCGCCATTTGATTGATCAGATCGACCGAGACCGCAATGCCGGCATCGAGCGTGCTATAATCGACAAAGTCGATCCCATCACCGCCATCGATCATATCACTGCCCGATCCACCGATGAACACATCATCTCCGGCAGCACCCATCATGGTGTCATCGCCCGCTGCGCCCGCCAGTGTGGATCCGGTTCCAGCCGCTGTGATTTGGTCGTCAAATTCTGACCCTACCAGCATGGCAATGTCGCTAACTTGATCAGATAGACCACTGCCCGTAACGGTACCTAGCTCAAGATCTGCCACAATTGCGGTATCAACGCCCGAATAGTCGACTGTATCGAAATCCTCGGCGTTGCCGATAATCACATTGCTTCCCAATCCGGCCGAGAAAACCTCTGCCACGTCAGCAACCCCGGTAATGGTATCATTGCCGTCACCCGTGATGACATTCTCGATTTCATAGATCGTTGTAGATGCCACGCCGGAGGTGAATGTGGCTGAACCTGTTTCCAAATCGACACTCACGCCACCAGCGATTCCCGACAAATCCAGCGTATCGGTGCCATCGCCACCGGTGACCGTATCGCCTGCCAAATCTCCGGAGAATGTATCATTGCCGTCGATACCCTCCAACGCATTCGCACCAGCGCTGCCAATAAAGACGTCATCATAAAAACTGCCAACCGCATTTTCGAAGTTGAAGAAATTTATGTTGTTCCCATCCAATGACAGTGAACTTGCCGCCATATCAATAACAGCCGCAACACTGGATGCGGTTACGTCAATCCAATCGGAATCCGCGCCACCGTCCAAATAGGACGTTTTAGCACCCACAGACGTTTCGAATTCTCCGTCCAGCAGGATCGTATCATCGCCGGCACCCGCTTTGACATATGCGCCACCAGCGCCAACCTGGATTTGATCATCGCCTGCAAAGCCAACCAACGTATCGAACCCGTCGTTGCCCAGCAATATGTCATCATCGACACTGCCAAGAAGGTAGTCATCAAACTCGGTCGCTGACACGATTTCAAAACCACTGATCTCGTCAGTAAACTGGGTTCCATCGATCGTGTAAGTCACCGTTTGCTGGGACATGTCTAGGAAGATAGCCGCATCCAGCTTGAGGTATTCCAGCACATCGCCGTCACCATCGCCGCCATCTAGAGTGTCATTACCTAGGTCACCAATGATTGTATCGTTGTCTTCTGCACCGTTCAGCACATCATCACCGGCGCCGCCCTCAATGGCATCTCCCAGTTGCGTACCTTCGATTTTGTCGTCACCAACGCCACCCGTTAGGAACAGGCCCGTGGCTTGCGCAATCTTGTACTTATCCAGACCTTCACCAGATTGCACGACACTGCCAGATTTCCATGTCTGCGCGGTTTCGTCATATTCACCGGCCCACACCTCTTGCCAGATTTCATATTCGCTGGGGATATTGTCCGGATCGTTCGACTGGTAGCTGTTGTATATCGCCTCGTAGCTGCTGAGCAGGTCTTTTACACCATCTTCGTCGAGGAAGGTGTAATCGGAAAACTCGTGTTCCGACCACGTGTGGATGGCCTGAATACTGCTCGAATTCTCTTCTAGCATTTTTGCTTCAGCTTCGAGCAGTTGTTCATCTGTCCCGTCGAAATCATCGCCAAAATAGTCTTCGGCGAAGGCCAAAATGGCTTTGCTTTCTTCACCATCATATTCCGCTTTCCACTCGTTCAAAACAGAGCCATCATCCCAAACCGATAGAACGATTTGAGCAGCATTTGCTGTTAAATTGTTGAAGTAGTCCTTTACACGAACCGAATTCATGGCGTCTGTATCATTATCCGGATCGTCATCCGTCAATGCGTCCCAATTCAGCGGGGCAACATCATCCTTAAAGGCCACATGATCGGGCGAGAAAATGATCAGATCATCGCCGTCACGGCGGAACATGACCGCCTCATCCAGCATATCGCCACTGTAATCCGCAACACCGGTACGTTCGCCAATGATAACCTTGTCTTCGGTCTCATACCCAAAGCCCAGCTTATTGCCCGCCGCATCGACAATGATGCCGTCCTTGATGCCATATCCAACGATATAGAGGTCTTTGTCTTTCGACCCGCCCGATCCACCATAAGCGATGATCTCATTGCCTCGCAGAACCAATGTATCATGTGACGAGGTAACACCACCATCCTGCAAGGCAGACCAAGCATCTCCAAACGCATCAGGATCCAATTCGGCCTGACGTTGCAGTTCCTCTGCACCCGCTTCGCTATCAGCAATCAAAGATCCCTGATCTGATGCACGCCCATACATCAACAAATCGTCGCCACCACTTCCAGAGAACGTGTCACCCGCACTGATAGCTTCAATATAGGCCTTTGCACCCGGTGATATCGTAATACTGGCCGCACCAAAGTTGTGAACCAGTGCCTGACTGCCTTCGCCGCCCAAAATGTAATAGTTATTCTCGCCACCTACGGCAAAAACGACGTCATTACCGGAGAGGTAGATCGAATTCTTGGCACCATAGGCCATAATAAAGTTATAGCCACCGCCACCACGAGCTTTAGATTTGTTACCAATAACCAATAGCGCATCATTTCCATTGCCGAGACGCACATCGTTGCGATCTCCTACTGCCAGAACGCTATTGTTGCCCATTTGGTCATGCAGAACATTGTACTGTCCCAATCCAATCAGATAGTCATCACCGCTATTGCCGTTAAGGTACCCATATTTTCCAAGGCTCAGGATAAAATCGTCGCCGTAGCCACCGAAATTGTGACCAACCTCGCCCATTGTGATCATCAGATCGTCGCCGTGGCCGCCAAACTGCATATTGCCGCCACCGATGCCGACCAGAATATCGCCATCGCCTGAGAGAAGGTCGAGATTTTCACTGATGTTCTTCAGACTGTCGAGCGGACCTCCTTCACCAAGTGCAACGACATCAGAAAAATTGACGATCGTTTCATAGAGAGAAGCAAAATTCGGAATACCTGGAATGATTGGAAAGCCAGAAGACCCGAAATACAGATCAGCCCCACTGCCGCTGCCTGTCGCGTCAGTATCCAGCATAAAGCTTTCCAACGCTTCAAGCGGGTCTTCTTCAACTTCTTCATCAACGTCGCTTGCACTGTCTGACCCTGCAAGCGGGTTCAATTGGTCCTCTAAAAGGTCTTCCGCGCCCTCAAGCGCGGTATTGACCATAGTACCAGCCGTACCAAAAACCTCTTCACCGGAAAGGCCATTGATCAGCTCCGGTCCGATTGCACCAACACCACCCAAGAAGCTTGATGGCAGCGTCAAATCGATCCAAAACGCATTGGCTAGTTGCCCAGCAACCGCATTCCAATCCGTGCCATATGCGGTGATCGATCCATCTGCATTATAGCCGTAATTAAACAGCTCCCCGAGAGTATTATAGGGAACGGTGAGACCGATATCTCCGAAATTCTGCAAGAGTTCGACCAGATACATCGTCCATCGGGTCGTTGGGGAATGCGATGAAGAAGAATTCTTCGCCAAGTAACTCTCTTTGGCAGCATCGAATTTAGCGCTGTCGTTTATTAAATCGTCCGCTGTATCATGTTCTGTATTGATCAACATTGCCACGATTTCATTCAAGGAAATCGCTTGTGCATGCGCCGGGAAAAATGCCGTGATGGCGAAGTCTACAAACATAGACGTGAGATAATCGCCAAATACAATATTGCCTGACCCATATGTTATCACTACGTCAGCACCAGCACCGGCTTGAATAATATTTCCTCCGTTCTGCAGGCCGTCATAATAGGCGTTGAAGATATTGTTCATATCTTGACGCAATTCGTATCCATCATTGAATGCACTGGCATACGGATCAGCGTATGTTTTAGCGTCCTTTTCTTTCTGCTCTTTCTCTGTAAGTGTGGTTGCAGGCGCAGTTTTGGTCGTGTAGCCCATTAGACTACTGAAGCCAGAGTAGACGGACGAAATCGCCGATTTAGCACTAGCGTACAATTTGGTATTTTGATTTTCGTTCGTCCGCTTGGCGAACTGACTGGAATTTTGCCCCGGGTCGTCACCGTAATTTGTTACACCGCCGGCGGAAAATCCAAAAACCGCCAAAGATGCAAAATTGCCAAACGTTGCCTTTGTATTGCTCCAGGTGCTTTGACCTGTGGAAAACAAACCACCTGTTTTGGTGAAGCTTGAAAGACTCTCATACATATCTGAGAAGAACGAACTGTCATCGTCAGAGGCGTCAGCTGCTGCCTCATCACTGCTCCAGCCATAGTTCACAAATAGATCGTTTGAGTATCCGACTTCGACGACAACATTGAGCTGCCCAATGCTTACCTTGGCGCCGTCTAACAACACACCGTCCAAGAATTGGAGATTGTTGCCATCATCCCCTTCTATCGTGCTGCCAAAACGGACGGAAACATTGCCGGTTCCGTTCATAAAGGAGATTTCAGACCCATTTCCAATTTTGACACCTAGGTTATAGTCGCCAAGCATGACGCGCATGCTGGACCCATCACCGATTTTGACCCCGGCATTGAAGGACCCTTTGAAGAAGGTCAGCGCATCCCGGCCGCTTGATGTGATCAGATTACCGTCTTCATCAACGTTAGGTGTTTCCCACGGTAGGCCCGCGACAAACAAGCTATCCATATTCACATCTACCGAAACATTGAGCCCACCATAAGCAAGATGAACAAAGTCAAAACCATAACCGTCTTCATCTATGGCAAGACTTTCGTCAATCACCGGTTCATCGCCGAGATCATGCGCGACATTTATCGCGAAATTATTGCTACCCGCCTGCGTGATTACGGTACGATCTTGGCCCACTCGGACAAATAGGTTGACTGAATAGCTGGTGCTAAAGAAGTTCCTGATATCGTCAAAAACCGAGGTCGTACCGGTCTGCTCGGCATGGCTGTCCAGTTCGGCGCCGTTGTCACCACCCAACGCATCCTCGTCATTTTTGAATATCCCCCCATGTTCAGGGGACAGGCCGATTTGGGCGAAGAAAACGTCACCATGTCCAATCTTCACGCCAACATTTGCAGAAATAACACTAGCAAGCGGTGCCGCCTGTGTTGTGACGGATTGAACGTTGCTGGAAATTGCGGCTGACGCGCTTGTAATTCCATTCGCAGCTCCTTCGAAAACGGTTCCGTTGGTCCCGTTCAGATTTTCGGACGTTTTTCCAAATGTGCCTAGTAAGCTGCCAGAGAAACTAGACAGGCCAGAAACAAATGATGTGAACGCATCCGGTTTACTGGCCGGACCGGGTTGCGCGCGCAATGAAACAAGTCGATTGAAAAAGTCCGATGATACAATACCATCCAAAGCTTCAAGGTCATTGGCATCCGGCGTGTCAGTGTTTGCGGCATTCGCCAGAGCGTTGGTTGTATTCGCAGCCTTTGCCGCAGCATTTTTAGACTGTTTCGCACTGGAAATCGTCGTGCCGAACAAATAGCCATTACCAACTGTAATCGAAAAATTGGCCACGCCATACATGAACGTACCAGTTATACCATCGCCCACTCTTATGCCGACATTCAGGTCGCCAACTGCAGCAATAAAACTGGGCCCTTCACCAACGTGCGTAATGACATTGGCGGTCCCTCCAGCAAAGAGAATATTGGCACCTGGGCCGTCGCTATCTGTGTCTGTATTCCCGACTTTGGTAAGGACGTTTAATTTGCCAAATTGAATGACGAATGTTGAACCATCTCCGACATGCGTAATCACGTTAGCAATGCTGCCAAACCCGGTCGTAAACATGTAACCATCACCGACTTTAGTGAGGACATTCAATTTACCACCAACAGCCGCAAACAAACCCGAAGATTCACCGCTTCCTTCGTTTACGGCGGTTAAGACGTTCAATTTACCAAACATTGCGGCAAAGGTGTCGCCACTGCCGACCTTTGTTACCACATTGGATTCACCCAAGAACAAACCGCTTAGGGAACCGTTGCTTACACTGGTCGCAATATTTAAGCGGCCAGCCATGATAAACACGGATTTATCATTTTGATCTGTGGTATTTACATGCGTCGCAACATTGAGGTTACCCCCCATAAAGAAATAGGACTCTCCAGCGCCGATTTTTGTGGCGACGTTTAAGTTGCCAATCATCACCGCAATATATCGCCCATCCCCAGCATGGCTAAGCGAGTTGATGTTCCCGACCAATGCGCCCGTCACATCCCCATCACCTTGCTTATGTGCGACATTGAGATAGCCGCCCATTATGGCCAAAAGATCGCCCGTGACATTGGCATCTTCGCCCGGCGTCACGCCCCCATGGTAGATGAAGTTCCCATAGCCTAAGGTCAGTGCATATAGATCGCCGTCAGCGTCTTTGTTGACAAAATTCAAACCACCTAGCTGAAGCGCGACATCAAAATCACCACTACCCATAAAGGCCGCGTTCACAGTGCCGAGCTGAACAGTAACGTCGTTACCATTCCCCCCAAAAAACACATTTCCGAGCCCGTACATCAAAGCGACGTCATCACCATCGCCTGTTTGAATGATGTTCACCGCAGAGACAGCAATAACAAAGTCATCTTTGCTGCCTGTTATGGCATAATTCGCCAATCCAAACAGTACAGTGGTATTGAAATTTTCACCGGCGAATTCAGCGCCTAAACTTGCAAACCCGTGGGCAAAGCCGTGGTCGTCATCATCGAAATTATTGACGTTACCGCCATCCCCTTCATCTTCTTGTTCAGCGGCGGACGCACCATTTGTCTCGGTTTCGGCCTGTAGGTCTGCGGAAGATCGCTGAGACGTGGCAATTGCGCCCGAATTCTTTTCCAGCTCTGCATCCACACCCGCCAAAAGCGCGGATTGATCGACAGTTACGTCTGTATCGTAAGACTGTGCGTTCTGTGTAGCGGCTTGACGGGACGCGACCTCGTCATCGCCTAGAACAGCCCAATCATCGCTGATCGCACCATCATCTTCGATCACCGCGTCTTGTTCGACCTCATCAACCGTCAAACCACGCTCAGCCAAAGCCGCATCGAGACTTGGCACTGTGTCTTCACCAGTCTCCTCCCCTGTCGAAAGAGACGTTTCATCGACTTGCTCCGTTGGGGAAGTTGCTGTTTCTATGACATCCAAATAGATGCCGGGATCTGTGAACACATCGGCATCGCCCTCACCATTGAAGGCATCCATTGTCGTGTCGACAATAGCATCGCTTGCGCCGGCAATTTTGTCGCCCAGTGTGAACTCGTTTTCACCTTTTTCGGACAGCGTTGTGTCCTCACCACCGTCTAGAACGAGAGTATATGAACCAAAGGCCTCAACCACATTATTGTCGCCAGACGTGGTGATGATATTTCCGGCACCGTAGCTTTTGATCGTGTCTTCATGTGCGCCGGTCGTGATAACATTCAACGCGCCATATGCACTAATATCGGCTTGGCCTGAAACAACTGCAGTGTTGGAAAGACCGTACAGATCCGCTTTGGTCGTGCCCGTCACGTCTGTTTTCAGTATGTTCAAACCACCCGCCATAGTGGCATCAACATCACCACCACCGGAAACATCGACGTAGTTTGTTCCGCCACCCAAATCGAGCGTCGCTGTGCCATCACCCGCCGAACGGTTCACGACGTTTACACCGCCAATCGCGATCACGTCCAAATCACCGCTTTCAACGGTTTGATAGACCTCATTGTAGAGGCCCCCAACATGGGCGGTTACATCACCTGTGATACCCTCACGGCGCAATATGGTGCCACCACCAACACCTTGATAGGTGAGATCACCATGCCCAACTTTGCTGGTAATGATGTTAAGCGCTCCAGCCCCTGTCATGGTGACATCGCCAGAGGACGTTTCATAATCCCCCTGCCAGTCACGGGTGATTGTTGTGGTCCCCGCAGCCCCTGTAAACGTTGTGTCGCCGGTATGCGTACTATGTGTGATGATGTTAAGCGCACCAGCCCCTTCAAACACCACATTACCGCTTGATTGGCCACCATTGCCACCTTTGCGGGTCAAAACGGTCGCGCCACCGACGCCTTGGAAATAGATATCTCCATGTTTCACGGTGTTGGTCAGCACATTGGCCACCCCGGCACCCCGCATAATGACGTCCCCAGTAGAGTCGTCATATGTGCCCTGCCAGTACCGCTTCAGTTCGCTATATCCTGCCAGCCCGTTGAACACGGTGTCGCCATTTTGTGTCTGATGGGTGATGTCGTTATAGTAGCCCGCCCCGTTGAATGTGACGTCACCGGATGAATCCCCACCTGCGCCACCTTTGCGCACGATTTGGGTCGCGCCCCCAACACCCGCAAAAGAAATGTCACCATGTTTGACGTTGCTGTACAGGCTATTAGCTGCGCCCGCCCCGGACATTGAGACGTTACCTTCAGATCCGTCGTAGTCTTGTTCCCACAAACGGTCGATGTCCGAAGCAAAGGCTGCACCTTCAAAAATCGTATCCCCAATCTGTGTTTGATGGGTGATTTTGTTGTTGCCCCCCGCCGCTTGGAACACAACATCACCTGAAGTGACCACGCCTTGCGCATCCACTTGCGCTTCATAGGCGGCAAGTTGTGTTTCATACGCGGCCATCAATGTGTCGTTGAGGCTGTGCACCAAATTAATCAGCCAGGCTCCATATCCAGAAAACAAGCTGACATCGAGCAAAACCGGAGCCGTCGGTTTGGTCACAATGTTTGTGACGCCGGTGCCTCGTCTGAGGATTGTTGTTCCGCCGCCCAACCCTTGAAAGGTCACATCCCCTATCGCAATGATATTGGTGATCGAGTTAAACGCCCCTGCACCGGTCATAGTGACATTGCCCTGGGACGCTTCAAAACTACCTTGCCATTGGCGCGTTATCTCGGTGTAGCCAGCAAGACCAACAAATGTTGTGTCCCCTGTTTGGGTCGTATGCTCGATGACATTATGAAGGCCTGCACCAGCAAAGGTCACATCACCGGAAGACGCGCCACCTGCGCCACCCTTGCGGATCAATGTCGTTGAACCGCCAAGCCCTCCAAAAATCAAATCACCATGCTTAACGGTGCTTTCTAGGCGGTTAAATGCGCCTGCGCCGACCATCGTCACATCACCCGACGAACCGTTGTAATCGTTATTCCAATACCGTTTTATATTCGTATGAAACGCATAGCCGCTAAAAAACGTATTACCCGTTTTCGTCGTGTGTGTGACGTCATTGTGCCAACCCGCACCGACAAATGTGACATTGCCGGAGTTGCCAACGCGTTTTATCACATTACTGGCGCTAACTGCAGCAACTGTCGTATTGCCAGACCATCCACTGTGATAAATATCTGTCTTTCCAGATGCACCACCAAAGGTTAAATTTCCCGATCCCGTTTTATCGATATCGACATAACCAGCACCGCCGTAGACGCTTAGATTTCCGGTCGTGTCACGCACCTTAAGAACACCAGCAGCACCATATACTTTGTCATTGCCCGTACCCGTATGCACCGTGGCAGAGAATGACCCGACGGTGATCGTGTCATTGCCGCCTTTGGCATAGATATTGCCACCAAACCCGACCGCGACAATCGTGTTGTTGCCATTATTCCCATTATAATTACCCGTAAAAAAGTAGTTTATGGACTGTACAACGCCACCCATGTTGCGGACCTTTCGCAAAGAATATTTTGCTCTTCAGTGCAATCACTGAAGCGAAATTATTGAATTTTTAGTCGAAAATTATTCGGCAGCCGTTTCAACGGGTGCTGGATTAGGGTCCGTTGGCAGGAGGCCCAATTCAGCATATTTTTCAATAATGCCAACCATTTTGGGATCTTCCATCAGTCCCTTGATGACCGACAACATGTACAAGAAACCCGGCAGCGGCATAACAACCTGTTGCTTAATGCGCGGCGTCACATCTGCGGGCGCTTGGCCTGGTTTTTGCTCTGCAATCGTGTCCGGGTCTTGATCGACCATCAGCATCTTTACGACACCGTTGTTAAAGTTGATCGCAGATACTGTATCCACATAAACGTCATTCATGTCTTTGCTCCAAACATGCAACCAATGGCATTGACGATCCCCACGGCATTCAGCCCGATCGCCCCCACCCCATTATTGTTGTGTGAAACCCGCCAAAATTGAGAAACGAGATTCGTGTATACAGGAGTACAGCAAAACTTAGTGCCGTTACGCAAACTTTTTCTGAATTTTTCATGACATTTTACGTGGCGTTACTATTGACGCTTAAAAAAGCCACTATTTTCGGAAAACCCCGCAAGAGCATTGGCAAAAACGCCCCTTAATTGAGCATCGCCATTCACCCAAAAATCAGGTTCAAACGTTTTTGAATCTTTGAATACGAGGCGCTTTCGACCCATTCTGGGTCTGAATTTGCCCACGAATGGCCCAAACCTTTTGATCCTTTGGCACTATGTTTTGGCGCAAATCCCGCACGACCTGCCGGCAATGCCCAAAGGGTGCGATCATCTCTGGAATGAAGAAATACGAACCGCTTTTCCAATCTTGCCTCTGGAATGCAAGATCGCCTTCTAGTGCTTGATCCAATAAATCTTTGGATAGATGCGCCCAATTGCAAAAGGCGATGGGCGTCCCGTGATCATTTTCGAAATAGCGGAACTGATTAATTTCTATGGATGCAACTATGCGATCCAAAAACATGCCGACAGGATAGCGTTGATGCAGCGGGGAATGTTGGCACAACCATGTGACCCCACCCAATATCGCAGTTTGGTCTTTTATTGACGACATGCTCATGGCTTCATCCAAATGAGATTTTCAATGCGCAAATCAAAACATGTATACAGCACCACATCAAGGGCGCATGTCCCAATGGATCTAAACAACACGTCGCAAAAGCGGACAGGTTTCTGAATTCATCACACCTGGCAATTCGCGGATGCGGTTCAGGACACTATCAAACTCTGGCAAAGACGTCGTTTCAAGCTGAACCACCAAATCCCAAACACCACATGTCCTATGCAGACCGGTGACTTCAGGCATACGCTTCAACGCTTTTTGGATCGAAGTCGCCGCATTACCGCGCACCTCAACCAACATGACCGCATGCACCATATCTTCTGCCTCAGACACGCCCATTTCGACCGTGAAGCGCTTGATGACATTGGCGTCCACCAATCTAGACAATCGCGCCTGTACTGTTCCACGTGCGATCCCAAGAAACCCGGCCAATGTCGTAACGGACGCCCTGCCATCCAGCTTTAAGCGCGCTATCAATTTCCGATCCAGCTCGTCCAAATCTGTCATTTCGCAAAATCATCCTTAAATTTCGACCATTTCGACCGATAATTGATCAATTTGCACCCTTATTGATCAATTTGCTTGTGTCAAACTCTTCCTAACACGGAGAGGGATTATGACCAAACACTGCTCTATTCTTGGGATACCAACGGAATCCGGCGCTGGCCGCAAAGGATGTTTGATGGGTCCTGACGCATTGCGCGCTGCCGGATTGCCGGAAATGATACAAGCGCAAGGCTATGATGTCAGAGATTTGGGAAATCTGGCACTGCCAACCAAAATCACCCCAATAGATGGGCCACAGCATTTGGTTCGCCTCAGCGAAACAGTCGCATGGGCACAACATATCCATCAGGCCTCTTATGAAATTGCGGTGCAGGACACGTTCCCAATTTTCATTGGTGGTGACCATTCGATGGCTGCGGGCACCTTACCAGCCCTCACACAGGCCGCTGCTGAAAAAGAACGACCCATATTTGTTCTATGGCTGGACGCACATCCAGATTTGCACACGCTTAGCAGCACAACATCAGGTCACCTGCATGGCACCCCAATGGCCTATGCGATGGGTCAGCCTGGTTTTGAAAACGTGTTTCCACCCGTCAAACACACCGTGCAGCCATCCAATGTCTGCATGATTGGACTGCGTTCAATCGATCCACCCGAGCGCAAACTGATTGGTGATCTGGGCATGGAAGTCTGGGATATGCGCCGTATTGACGAAATGGGTGTGCGCCACCCTATCGCAGAATTTCTCGATAAAGTGCGTCGTGAAAACGGCCTGCTACATGTCAGTTTGGACGTGGATTTTCTAGATCCAGCCATTGCACCTGCGGTTGGCACAACGGTGCCGGGCGGAGCTAGTTTTCGAGAAGCGCACCTGATCATGGAAATGTTGGCCGATAGCGGCCTTGTCACGTCTCTCGAATTGACCGAGCTCAACCCATATCTCGATATGTGTGGAAAAACCGCAGACCTGATGTGTGATCTCACCGCATCGTTGCTGGGTAAAAGCGTTCTGGATCGCCCAACTTATAGGAGTGTCGCATGATTTTGCCATCGGACTTGGCCATGGTGCCATTTGTCAGCGTCGACAACATGCTGAAACTCGTCAATCACCTTGGCCCTCGACGCATGATGGCCGACATGGTCGACTATATCGAAGCCGACTTTAAACGTTGGGAAACATTTGACAAAACCCCGCGGGTCGCCGCGCATTCCCTTGAAGGGGTCATCGAATTGATGCCCACCTCGGATGGCGCGCTCTACGGGTTCAAATACGTCAACGGCCACCCTGCTAATATGAAACGCGGCTACCAAACCGTAACCGCCTTTGGCGTTTTGGCCGAAGTTGCAAATGGCTACCCTGTCCTGTTTACGGAAATGACGATCCTAACCGCCCTACGCACGGCAGCAACGTCAGCCATGGCTGCAAAATACCTGGCTCCCAACGGCGCAAGAACCATGGCGATGATCGGTAATGGCGCGCAATGCGAATTTCAGGCGCTGGCCATGGCAGAGGTCTGCGGCATCGACACGTTTCGCCTATATGACATAGATCCAATGGCCACCGAGAAAGCCAGCCGCAACCTGTTGCAACAAGGTCTGACAGTCGTACCGTGCGAAAGCCCCGAAGAGGCCATCCAAGGCGCCGAGATCATAACAACCTGTACCGCGGACAAACGCAATGCCACTGTTTTGACGGACAATCTGGTCGGCGCAGGGGTTCATATCAACGCAATCGGTGGGGATTGTCCGGGCAAAACGGAACTGCATGCAGACATATTGCATCGCTCTGATATCTTTGTGGAATTTCCTGATCAAACATGGATTGAAGGCGAGATCCAGGTTCTTGATAAAGATCACCCGATCATCGAGCTTTGGAAAGTGATTTCGGGGCAAGAACAAGGGCGCGTCAATGATCGGCAGATCACGCTGTTTGACAGTGTGGGTTTCGCGATGGAGGATTTTTCCGCCCTTCGCTATGTCCGCGACAGCGTACAAAAGACAGGTCACTATGATATGTTGGACATGTTGGCCGATCCAGACGATCCACGCGACCTATTTGGAATGATCCAGCGTGCAAGCGCGTAGGTCCATCAGCCCAAAAAGAAAACAGCCCCGCCAAAAACGGGGCTGACTTCACATCGTTTTCAGATGCTTACACCTTAGTAAACATCGCCTTTATCCACCTTTTTGGAAAACGCGGTCTCGCCACCAGCCGCAAGCAAAGCAGCTTGCTCGACCCAGTTGTCGCGGCTGACACGACCTTTGAACCCGTCCAAATTGGCATCAACCCAAGCGACTTCCTGATCTGTCCATTTGGCGATTTGGTCAAAGTGCCAAAAGCCTAGCGTGTTGCACAGCTGTTCCAGCTTGGGGCCTACACCTTTGATCTTTTTCAAATCATCCGCGCCGCCGTCTCGTGGCGCTGTCAGGGTTTCAGGTTTGACACCTTCATCCGCCCCTTCCAACACACCATCGCCATCATAATCAACGCCTTCGGGTTCTGACACGTCTTCAACAACCGGCTCGCTTACGGTTTCGACAATCGGCGCTGGCGCGGGAACTGCGGCAAGCTGTGCCTTAAGATCAGCAATTTCTGCATCTTTACCCGCATGTTTGGCACGGCAAGCTTCCAAATCAGCACGCAAAGCATCGGCTTCGCTTGTGTCGATATTTACCTCAGACCGACGCCCCCAGATAATCCAACCCGCCAACAGGCCAATCAAGGCTGCCAACGCAAGCAGAACCCAAATCTCAGTTAATAGAAAACCCCATTCACGAAACATATTACTCTCCTACCTGCGTGTTAGTCTCTGGTTCGGCGGCCTCGGGTTCAACGTCAGGAACGGACGTTTCAACCACGGGTTCTAGCCAAGTGATCGCGGTCCGGCGATTGGCCGCGCGACCTTGTTCTGTGTCATTGTCAGCAATCGGTTGGGTTTCACCATAGCCCTTTGCCGAAATGTCACCATCCGGTACGCCACGCGTCACCAAAGCCAAGCGAACAGCCTCGGCACGGGATTGCGACAGGCTTAGGTTTAGATCTTCGCCACCCTGACTGTCTGTGTGCCCGCCGATTTCAACGTGCAAATCAGTTTCAGACACACATTTGCGAATGATCGAAGCAACCGCGTTAATCGCACGCACCGATTGCGCATCAAGCTGGGCAGACCCGGTGACAAAGTTGATACGATCTTTTTTCAGGGCACCGTTGGATTGCGTCCCACATGTCTCTGCATCCGATGCAAAGTCAAACACCGGCAACCAATACCCTGCGGTAAAGGTTTCGGTCAGACCTGTCGCGACATTAAGGCGTGTTTCCCCCTCTACGGGCAAATCGGCAAGGGATGTCACAGTCACCGTAGCCTCTTCACCCAAACCATCGGCAAGCCCCGCGTAAACCAGATCTTGATCAACGCCTGGCGCCACCTCAGCATCAACCGTGATCACGCCGTCATTGCTGTTAAACCGCATGGTTTCCAGCTCTGGCAACCATCCTGACAAAACCGTTAATTTTTCAACAGCCTGCTCACCAGAACCAATCAAACCTTGAATCACCTCGCCGTTCGCTTGCGGCACATCCAATGCAGACGCAATTTGTGCGACATCTAGATCGGCGGGTAGTTTTCCCGCCACGGATGCACCTTCAGCCGCCACATACAGCACCCCAAAATTAGGAGGTGTGCCATCATCGCGCGTTTCGATGTCAGTTATCGTGTTATATCCGTCAGGCAAATCAGACAGTGCCAATTCTGCCGCGCTACGTTCTGTCGGAGTAAATGCGGTTCCCGTCAGTGACACATCGCTGCCCACAATATCGAGCACGCCATTCTCCAAAACGTCAAAGGCCTGAACACCCTTGCGCGCAACAGCAGCAAAAGAACCCGTATCATCATTCAGGATAGACCTCTGAATTCCAGCTGCATCAATATCCCCAACAATATCGGTTACTGCCAAGTTTTCTGGAAACTTGCCCGTTGCAACAACGCTGTCCGCATCCTTGACCATATTCAAAGAAAAAGGAGTGCCATCATCCAAAAGCGTAATGTCGTAAGTCGTCGAATACCCCTCGGCCAGATCCGCAAATGCAGCACGCGCCGCGATTTCGGCATCTGGGGTCAACGCATTGCCTTTCAACACGAGGTCTTGGTCAATGATAGACAATGTACCACTTTTCAAAGCGTCCAAACCGTCCAAACCTTGGGATACGGCACCCATCCAATCGCTAGAAGGCACGCCGGATTTCAGGGCAAGATCACCCGCGGCATCACCAATACGCTCGGCCAAAACCGCGCGATCCGCTTCGGTCGGAATTTCACCGCTATAGGTGATTAGCTCATCTGTTTTCACGGCTGTCAGAGTGAACGGTTGCGCCTTATCCAACACTTCAAGCGCATCACGCACGACACGCCGGCCATTGACGTCATGCATGGTTGCCAGAATAGCATCACGTTCCGCTTCATCATTTGCGATGCCAGACACAAGGATATCGCGCCCTGATACTGTCGTGGTTATCGCATGAATGGTGCCTTGCGCGGCCTTTGCAGCCCCGGCTGTCACCTCGGCTTCCATCACCCTGGCATTGTTGGCAGATCCGTACCACCCTAAACCCAAAACACCAGCGACGAGTACAACGCCACCTAACAATTTACGCACAGATGTTCCTCCCATTGTTAAAGCCCTCTTTTCCTTACGTAATAGAAAATGCCCGTCATAGGGGAGAGTTAACCCGAGTTCCCCTCAAGGCACTCAAGGTGACGCAAAAGCCACTATCGACCAAAGGTTTGGCCTAACGATTTTAGACAATCTCGCCAGAAAAATACCCGCGTTTAAGGCATGGACATTAAGCAGATCGACGTTGCTTTAGCAGATCGGAGATCACGCGAAAATCAAACAACGCCGCTACAATTTTCACTTTTGAGCGCAATTTCTGAACCAGAATAGAAACAGCCATCGCAATCGCAAAAATAGCGAAATAACTCGCGACTGGATTCCGAGCAATGGTTCCCTCAAATAGCGCTATCAGCCCAAGCAAAACCGGAAAATGTACGGCATAGAAAACCATAGAGTTTCGACCAGCCCATTCAATCGGGCTTGAGATCTTTGATGTTGAATACCAAGAATTAAACGCCAGAAGAAACGCGATCAGCCCAACGGGAACTAATGTGAAAATCGGATCATATTTAAAGGTCGCGACAGTCATGCTGTACCAGCCTCCTGCCACAGCGAGGGCCAATCCAACAAGACCGATCATCGCACGACCAGAAAATTGATCACGATGCATCGCAACCAAATGCCCCATAAGGAAAAACGCAAACAAGAATGCAAAACGGTCAATACGCACAATACCTGGAAGGAATCCGGATGCGATCAAACAGATGGCAATGACGGGCAAAAGTGGCACCTTAAATTTGTTGATAAAGTAAGCCAGCACATAAAAAGCGCAGAGAAACCACAGATACCACATAAGTGATGGCGCAAAAAAAGGAGTTTTCAGGAAATACTCCAACGTCATTCTGCCCTCAGCAATATAGGCTGCCTGACTCCAGATCAAAAATGGCCAGAAAATGAGATTGAATTTCCCCAAGAAGTATTCCGCGCCTTTCTTGTTGAAAGATTTGTGCAGCAACATCCCGGACAAAAACATCAGCAAAGGAATTCGAAACGGATCCATGAACAAATTGAACGCATCAATGTATTGCGGCACCTGCAAATCGTACATCTGAAAGGCCGACCCTGTATGTACGAAAACAACGAGTGCGATGCAGATGCCACGTACAAAATCCATCCAGGTGATCCGTTGTTTGGTCATAAAATCTCTTCCAAATATCTCTAATTTAACTTCAAGGGCTTTGTTATGGTGGCGAAAGGCACACTGCATTCTGACCTAAACACAAACAACTCAATAACCAAAACTTGTCTTACTTCCTTTACAATTTTCATAAGGCCGCGATTTTCGCCGATCGTATGTGTCTCAAAAACACATTGAGCCAAAATAAGAAGCGCTCACGACCCACAAAGAAAGAAGAAACATAAAGCGAAACTATCCGATACGAGATTGCTCGTATTCCTGCTTGAATGCCCCACCCTACAGACACCAACAAGGCAATTTTGTTCGGCTTTCAGCAACCTAAGTTTTAACACGGTCATGAACATGCCGCCTTGGGTCTGGAATCACACCATATGTCACCAAAGCAACAAGCAGGCAAAGGCTCATCATGAAAAAGCTGACCCAGCCGCCGAATGTTTGTGTGACCCATGCAAAGATAAACGGCGCTGACGCGTTTATGCCCATCTGAACCGCCGATATCCAGCCCAAGCGTGCCCCGTAGCCCTTTGACCCAAACAACGCGAGCGGCAGCGTACCCCGTGCGATGGTCTTTATGCCATCGCCCATGCCAAATAGTGCTGCGGCAACCATCAATCCTAGCAAAGTAAATCCAAAAACCAGCAACACACCAAATGCTGCCAACATCAATCCTAAGGCCAGCGCATATGTCATGAGCGGATACATGTTGCGACTGATCAACATTTCGAAGAACCTACCGACGGTTTTGAAGGGCCCGATCACAGCACCCGCCAATGCTGCTATAGCTGCTGTGTGACCAAGATCCTGCACATTCGTGACCCACAGCGTCATCACGGCGCCCGCCAAGTATCCGCAAAAGATAAAGCTGACCACCATCCAGAACATGCCGCGTTTGCGCATATCGTTCTGTAATTCTGGCCATTCAACATTTTCTGTCGATGATCGAACATCCAAATTCTTTTCTTCGCTGCTCAGCACAAAAAAATGGATCGGCACAGCAGTGAGAAGATAAGCAATGCCCAACACAACCCAAGTCATTTGCCAGCCCAGCGCGTTGTACAACCATAGTGTCAGCGGCCAGAAAATAGTGGACGCAACGCCACCGAAAAGGGTGATAATCGAAATAGATTTCTGTGCAGGAATGTCCAAATCCAGGCGCGCAACAGAGGCAAAGGCCACATTATAAAGAACAAACATGCCCGCGCTCTCAGCCATCAAAATTGCGGCAAATAGACTTTTACGCCCTTCAACCAAACTTAGGCTTATCAAAGACAGGCCAGCAATAAGCGCACCAAACACCATTACCCAGCGCCCGCCAAACCGATCCACCAGTTTGCCTGCAATGGGTGATGTTATTCCACCAAAAAACAAACCAAGCGAAAGGATTCCGAAGACTTCTGACAGGCTCAGATCTAGATCTTTTGCCATTTCTGGCAACAAAACAGCATACGCATACATCAATGTGCCGTAGCCCATGATTTGTGTGATGCCGAGGCCGATGCAAGGGTAATAGTCGCGTGATATCATCCAAATGACGTTGCACGATATGCGCAGCGTCCAGCAACCCAAGTTCCTCGAATAGCCGGAATATCCCCTGTTGGCCAATCCACCAGCACAATATCTGCGCGTTTGCCAATTTCAATTGTACCACGATCATCCAGCCCCATGGCCTTGGCGGGTCCCGTAGAAATCAACGACCAAAGCGCCAAGCGATCGGCACGTTTTTCTCGGTCCAAACGCTCGATCGCGGCCAACATCGCCGGATAATAGTAATCCGAGGCCAGAACATCGCAATTGCCCGCTTCAACCATATCACCTGCACCCAAGGATCCGATATGGCTGCCCCCGCGCACCGCGTTGGGCGATCCAAATATGATCAGATCCCCATGTGCACGCGCGTCACTGACCGGTTTCATGGTCATTGGAAATTCCGACGTTGTGGCACCAATGTCGCGATAGAATGATCGTGTTTCGGCCTGCGTGTCATCATGGCTGAGCATGGGAATACCTTTGGCCGCTGCTTTGGCGGCCACGGATTTCATTGTCTCGACAATATCAGGCCGACGATCCCAAACATTGCGGATCATTGACATGAATTCATCAATATTCAGACCTGTTCGCGCGACTGTTTTGGCCCACCGCTTTGCCGGTAAATCCGGGTCATCCAAATCCACCAAAGCGAATTCTGGATTATGTTCAAACAAACGCTCCTGAATCGGCACGTCATATCCGCGCATCGCCATGGACAAGTGATCATTGAAGGCAAGGGATGGTTTTAATGGCGCATCAAAGGCCCAATCCAATGTGTCCAAAGCTTCGGTGGCAAAGGTTTCCCAACGCAGCTGCACACGGTTTTCCGCTGTCAATCTAGGGGACAAATCGCGGATCGCCTGCATCATTTTGCGCCCCTGCTCAACGCTGCGCAGGCCGGGTTCAAAACTGAGCGTGATGGAATGGTAGGTGGTCGCAATACCGTTTGCCGCCAATTGGCGATCCGTTTCCAAAACGGCCGTTTCAATGGGAAAGAAAACGCCAGGGCGCGGCATGACCTGGCGTTCAAACGCATCGCCATGCACATCAATCAACGCTGGGGCTAGGATTTTGCCGTGCGCGTCAATCACCTCGCCCTGAAGGGGGCCGCCAATACCAACAATCTGACCGTCTGAAATGGTCACAGTCGTTTCAACGATCTGATCAGGTAGATAGACCGTCGCGCCTTGGAAAGTAAATGTCATCTAAAGTCGTTCCAGTGTCAGGTGCCAGTGCCAAGAGCCCGGTTTTTCATGCTCCTGATCTTTCAGGTTCAGCACTTCAAAGCCAGAAAAAAGAGCCAGCAATTCGGCGGCTGAACAAAAATAGTGCGGATGAATTTTATCTGTGCCCGGCGCGTCAAAGACCCAAGCGTTGCGGCTAATTTCACGCCCGCGATATCTCGCTTGCTCATACGGCAATCGCCGCTTGGACAGCATAGTGCCCAGATAGGTGCCACCGGGTTTCAAAACCCGACGGATTTCCGAGATTGTGCGCAAAAGGATGTCTTCATCCCCGTGATAGATCACATTCCAGCTGAGCACGTGATCAAAGCTCGCATCCTCAAACGGCAGCTCATTCATACGACCAAGCACGGTTTCGACGCCACCGGTCTTGTCTATCTCGGCCAGCCCCTCAGCCGCTGCATCCAATGCGGTGACACTGTGGCCTTGTTGCGCCAACCAAAGCGCGTGACGACCAACGCCGGCACCCAGATCCAAAACACGTGACCCATCTGCAGAGCTGGCCGCCCAATGCGTGACATCCTGCTCAGGTGTCAGCCATTTACTGCCTTGTTCGATATTAGCCCACTGCTGGTCCCAATGCTGATCAGCTGTATCCGTTTTCATCGCTGCTCTCCAATAATTTTAGTGCGGGTCCAGCCGCTGAGTTGTTCAATGGCAATGACCACAACAGCGATCATCAAAATGACGCTCATGGCGGTGGGATAATCAAAGAGATCAAACCCAACCTTCAATTCGATTCCAATCCCACCTGCACCAACAAGGCCCAGAATGGTTGAGGAGCGAACCGCTTTTTCCAATGCGTAGAGCGAGGTTGAAACAAAGGCGGGCATAGCAGCCGGTATGGTTGCACAGGCCACAACATCTAGTTTGCGTGCACCCGTCGCGGTCAAGCTTTCCGCCGGCCCCTTATCTGTAGCCTCCATGTCATCGGCAAAGAAGCGACCGCAAAATCCGATCGTATCAACCGCTATGGCCAACATACCGGCAAACGGGCCTAAACCAACGGCGACAACAAAGACCAAAGCCCATGCAATATCTGGCACAGCCCGGACGAAGCCAAGGATATTGCGCGTGATTTGGTTGACCCAAAGTCCAGCCACCAGCCCACGTGCAGCAATCAAGGCGATAGGCACAGATAAGATCACACCAATGACTGCGCCTGCGACTGCAATCTGTAGTGTTTCAACCATTTTCCAGCCCAATCTTGCCAAAGTCTTGGGATCGGTATTTGGCGGGAATGCTCGGTCCACAAAATCAGCAAAACGTGGTGGCGCGGACACCATTTTTTCAATCGAAAACCCAGCACCACCAAGGCACCAAAAAACCAATGTCAGGCCCAGAGCGTACCCTAGAAAGGCCACGGCGTTAGGTCGTTCGAAACGCGTCGGTAAGGAAACACTAGTCATAGAGCCCTCGCAAGTCAGAGGCGCTGAGCGATGCTGCGGTCGCGTCCAGCCGCATGGAACCACCAGCCAGCCCAAGGACCCGATCCCCATAACGCAACGCGTGCTCAATGTTATGCGATGTGAAAACAACGGTTACGCCTTCACCCCGCGCAAGTTCAAAGAATAGATCCATAATATCTTCACCTGCCGATGGGTCTAAAGACGCACAGGGTTCGTCAGCAATCAAGATTTCTGGCTTGCCAACAATAGCCCGAGCAATTGCGACTCGTTGTGACTGCCCCCCCGACAGGCGATCAGCTCGACGGGTTGCGAAATCGGCCAATCCAACTTTTTCCAACGCATGCATCGCTGCCTCTCGTGAGGTTTTTGGAGCGACAGGGTGCCCCCAATGTCGGATGCTAGGTGAACGACCTAACAAACCGTGACAAACATTGGATAGGACCGATAATCGAGGCACCAGATTATGTTTTTGCGATACCAAACCAATGCGCGCGCGCAGGTCACGCAAGGCTTTGCTTTTTGCGGCGGTCGCATTTTTTCCCAGCAGGATCACCTGCCCGCCGGTCACAGGGAGTAAGCCCATGACACATCGCAACAACGTCGATTTACCAGTTCCATTGGCACCAACAAGAGCAACAGCTTCACCACGCGCCAAACGAAAGCTAACATCTTTGAACACTGCAGTAGAACCAAAGGATTTAGTGATATCTTGTACTTCGATATCCACGGCAGATACCGGAGGGAACATCCCCCCGGTCTCCAGCGGTCGCACAGTTGCGACCGTCTTTTCCAAAAGATCAATCACCGATAAAGTTATCAAATTGTGGGTAGCCCGCATTGGTATACATCGAGCGAACATAGTCATAAGCGCTGTCTTCAATCGCAACGAGGTCCATACCGACATATTTGTCGTTCTCTTCATGGGCCGTAATACCTGCGATGATTGCTGCTTTGTTCTCTAGGATCGATGTCTGAACCTTTTCTGCAGCCTCGGTTGGAACATGTGCGCCAACCATGATCATGTCATTTGGCAGATCGCCAGAACGGCCGATGATTTTGAAGAAACCATAAGGCAGGTCGGTTTCTTTGTTGCGCACGTTCAGCCAGCTGTTGGCATTGGATCCAATCGCATCAACTTCGCCATTCTTCAGCGCTTCATGCGCAATGTTACGGCTGGTATGGATCTTTTCGATGTCATTGACCGGATCAATTCCGTGATCTGCCAAGACTTGCATCGGGCACAGCATGTTGGATGTGGAACCGATGTCGCCAAACGCAACCTTCTTGCCTGCCAGATCTTGCATCGTGTTGATGCCGCTATCTGCACGCGTGATGATCGCACAATGATAGTCAGGGCGACCCAAACCAATCAAAGGTTTCGCATTGGTCAGTTTGTTGATCACAACATATTCCGCTGGACCGGATACAACAAAATCAACCGTTTCACCGCGCAGCGCTTCTGCTGCTGCAGTTCGTGAGTTCACTGCAAAGAATTCAAATTCTTCGCCGGTCGCCGTTTCCAACGCCTCTTTGAAAGGGCCCCATTCCAATTGCAGGCGCTCCATGCCCTCTACGTCTGTGACGGCAATCGTCCAAGTGTCGGCGAAAACTGAAACTGCGGACACTGTTGCAAGGCTCAGTCCCAAGATAGTCGATTTGATGCTCATAACACCCTCCATGAAATTCATTCGAATGTTTCAGGGTATTCTGTCTCGTTTCCGCGACGCTTTGATGAAGTTTATACGACATGCCAGATCCGCTTGAGACTGACATGCGATTGTCATAGATCAGCCTTATACGAAAATCATTCGGATGAATATAGATGCCCAAAGAACGGTGGCGCGACATTCGCGCAGAAATTGAACAAGACATTATGGATGGATTATTGGAACCCGGGGCAAAACTGCCCACTGAACCGGAACTGGCCGATATCCATGGGGCGGGACGGCATTCCGTGCGCCGTGCGGTCGCGGAACTGGCGAAAGAAGGGTTTCTGAGTATCGAACAGGGCCGGGGTACATTTGTACAACCCCATACCCTCCTAGAATACACAATTGGTGCACGCACCCGACTGCGCAAGAACCTCGGCACGCAAGGCGTTGATGTTTCGGGCACAGAAATATCGGCCGACCGAATAGAGGCCAACCACCGTGTCGCCAAAAGTCTGAAAATCGAAATTGGCGCGCCAGTTTCTGCCACAAGCCGCATAACAAAAGCCGATGGTGTGCCCGTTTCCTTTGGCACATTGTATCATGATGTTACCCGCTTTCCTGAATTTCCAGAACGCCGCCGTGCGTTGGGTTCGGTCAGTGCCACATATAAATCCTATGGTATCGAAGACTACCTACGCGGTTCCACACAGGTTCACGCCCGCCCTGCCCGCGCGCATGAAGCGCAAACCCTACGACAGCATCCAGACATGCCGGTGATGATCGTTCGGGCCATCGACACATTACCCGATGGCACCCCCATCGCCTTTAGTCAGGTGATCTGGTCAGCCGCCCGGGTCAAATTCACCATCCCCAATTCAGAGGAATAGCTATGCCAGACCCGCAATGCCTAGAGGACTTTGCGCATGATGAAATGCTGCGCATTCTCGCCCGAGCAAGGGCGGATAAACTAAAGGTCTTTGCGGAACCGCTGATCGCCGATCTTGGCGATATCGAGGTTTTGGACAACCGCAGCGGATTGGTCATGTTGCCAATGCAAGATACGGCGCAGGGCACACATTTCCATTTAGGCGAAGTGCTGGTCAGCGAAGCGCATATCAAAGCGATGGGCTTTGAAGGCTACGGCATGCGCCGAGGTCGCGATCTTGAGGCCGCGATGGCGATGGCATTGGTTGATTTGACGGTCGCAGCCGGGATTGCACATTCAGAATGTGGTGCATTCCTACGTCAAGAAGCCGCCCATCAAGCCGCGCAAGACCGCGACACATTGCGTCGGGTGGAAGCCACGCGCGTCGATATGGAGACGTTCTAATGACTGCCCACCCTATCCCCTCGGATTTTGAAACCCGAACGAATGCAACTTATGACGCACTGATATGGGCGCTGTCGCGTCCCGGCCTGGTGCGCCAACTGCCAATGCCGGGACAAGCCAATATTGTCGAAACGCTGGTTGATCGTGAATGCGCTGTCCATACAGGCGATGACATGCTCGCGGATGTTGCGCGCAGAACCGGCGCAACCATCGTCGATCCAGATGCGGCGGATCATCTTTTCTTTGGCAACGCACCAACGGCTGATCTGTTGGGCATATTGCGCCAAGGAACAGACATGTATCCTGAAGAAGGCGCAACTTTGGTGCTTCCGTGCTCAATCGGTCAGGGTCCCAAATTACGTCTGACAGGTCCGGGCGTAGATGGTTCTCTAGAAATCAAGATCGGCAGCATAGCGCCTGGATTTTGGGAAAAACGTCGTGCCGTTATGCGGTACCCGATGGGGTTTGAAATCTTTCTGATCGATGGGGCGCAAGTCATTGGCCTGCCCCGCTCTACTGAGATTGAGGTGCTTTAATGGCCTATGTCGCAACACGAGGTGGCGAACGCGCCATTGAACAATCCCAACGTCTGTTTCGCGAAGCCATGGGTGACATTTCGGCAGACCGGATCCAAGAAATTCGTGACGCCATGCCCTATCTGATTGACCGGGTCATGGGCGAAGCATCCCTTTATGACGAGGATCTGGCGGCCCTTGCACTGGCACAAGCCGGCGGCGAACTATACGAGGCGATCCTTCTGCTGCGCGCATGGCGCACGACGCAACCTCGCTTGGCCCTTGCGGCCCCTGTAACACAGGAAAGCCTGTTCACACATCGCCGGATCTCGGCCGCGTTTAAAGACATTCCGGGCGGGCAGGTTTTGGGCCCAACATTGGACTATGCCCACCGGATTTTGGCAACCGAAGTCCTGTCAGGCGACACATATGTGCCCACACCGGTTGATCCAGCCGAAAAACCGGCACCTGCACAACAGCCTTCTGTTGCTGCATGGCAGGCTGAGAATGGCCTGTTGACCCTGCCGCAGGCCGATGCGGTTCAGGGAAATGATATTCCCGATGTGACACGCGAACCCCTGCTCTTTCCAGCCAAACGTGCACACACCCTGCAAAGCTTAGCGCGCGCAGAGACTGGCGGCGTTCTGGCTTTGGGCTATGCGGCCCAGCGCGGGTATGGACAGGCCCATCCGACAGTGAATGAACTACGCCTCGCCGAGGCAGAGGTCGTTGTGACACATCCACGTGGCACCCGGTTTAGCGCCGGTCGCGTGAAGGTCAGTCAGGCCGAAGTCGTCAACAAAAAGGGCGAACAATTAGAGTTGGGTTTTGCTGCAACCATGGGCTGGAATGAGGTCAAAGTGATTGCCGCCGCAACGCTGGATCTGAATTCAGACGGGGCACCAAAAGGATCGGCAACGGAAGAAGAGTTTTTCCTCTACCACACCGAAGGCGTCGAAAGTTCCGGATTCTGCATCCATTTCAAACTGCCGCACTACGTCACGTTCCAATCCAGTTTGGATGCAATGCGCGACGCTAAGGCAAAAAAGGCCGCAAAGGCCACAACCCCGGAGCCAGCCGAATGAGCCTGAAATCCCTCACAAAAGACTGGGAACCGATGTCGTATGGGTTTCTGGATGCCTCCGCCAAGCGCGAGATACGTCGCAAAACGCTAAAAGCCATCGCCGTGCCCGGCTGCCAAATGCCCTATGCCAGCCGCGAGGTGCCCATGGCGCGCGGTTGGGGGACAGGCGGTTTGCAAGTGTCCTGCACTTTGATCAACCCGAAAACGACCGTGAAAGTGATCGACCAAGGCGCAGATGACAGCGTCAATGCCGCCTCAATCCGTCGGTTCCTGGCCCGCGTGTCCGGCGCGCCGACCACCACAGACACATTAAAGGCGGACTTGATCCAATCCCGTCACCGGATTCCAGAAGAGGTCTTGCGCGAAGATCAGATCTTGGTTCTGCAGGTGCCAAATCCTGAACCGCTTCGCCCCGTTCAGCCCAATATGTCCATCGCGCGTCAAATGCATGCGGATGCAGATTACGGGCGCATGTGGCTGCAGCTTTATGAACAGATCGTCCGCTCTGGTCGTGTGATGCAGGGTGCCAGCTATCCCAGCCTTGTGCATGGCCGCTTTGTCATGACGCCATCGCCAATCCCGCGTTGGGATGTGCCCAAGATGCATATGGCCAAACATCTGACGATCCTGTCCGCCGGTCGAGAAAAGCGCATTCATGCGGTGCCCCCCTTTACCCGTGTAGAACCTCTGGTCTTTGATGATGTGCCCTATCGCGTCGAAGAACATGGCGATCTGACATGTACCCGCTCGGGCGCAAAAGGCTACTTCATGAACGAGATCCCACAACCCGACGGCACATCAACCTATGAAGTGTCCGATAGCGAGTTGGGCGTAAAAACGATCCGGTCAAGCGAAGGCGAAACAATCGATATCGGTCAAACCTGGTATCAAAACGGAGAAATGGCACAATGATGGACGCCCCCAAAATTGTCACAACGCGCCCCTTATTGATCGCCCGCAACGTGTCAAAGGCCTATGGCGATGTACAGGCCCTGTCCGATGTGTCGGCCACCGTCTATCCCGGTGAAGTGCTGGGCATCGTCGGGGAAAGCGGATCGGGTAAATCCACCTTTCTGCGCAGTTTGAATCTGGAAGAAACGCCGGACACAGGCAGCTATACCCTGGATCTGCCAGATGTGCAGGGCAACCTGTTTGATCTGGATCGCTATGCCCGCCGCATGCTTTGCGCCACGAAAATTGGCATCGTTTATCAAAACCCACATCTTGGCCTGCTGATGAAACATTCGTCATCGGGAAATGTGGCCGAGCGACTGTTGGTTGCCGGCGAACGCCGCTTTTCCGTTTTGCGTGACAAAGCGAGGGATGCGTTGGATGCATCCGAATTCCCGTTGGAGCGCATGGATGCCCCCCCAATCGAACTGTCCGGAGGCATGCAGCAACGTGTGCAATTGGCCAAAGCCATCGCGCTAGAACCTGCATTGCTGTTGCTGGATGAACCCACGACAGGTCTGGATGTCAGTGTACAAGCGCTGGTTTTGGATACGTTGAAAAAGCTGCAACAAGAACGCAAAATCACAATGGTGATTGTCAGCCATGATCTAGGTGTCATCCGCACGTTGTCGGACCGCGTCATGGTGATGCGCCGGGGCAAAGTCGTGGAACAAGGCCTTGCCGATCAAGTGTTCCAAGATCCCCAACACGCCTATACACAACAATTGGTGCATGCAAAGCTATGACTGTTCTCGATGTTCGCAGCCTGACCAAAGGCTTTACCATGCATCATCTGGGCACCCAAATGGGCGCATTTGATGATATCTCGTTTTCGCTAAATGCAGGCGAATTTTTACTGCTTAAAGGGCGCAATGGGGCCGGGAAATCCACGCTATTGCGGACGCTTTATCGCAGCTATCTCAGTCAAAGCGGTGAAGTGCTGTTTCACAGCCAACATGGCGTGATTGATCTGGCTCGGGCGGCGGATGTCGATGTGACCTATCTGCGCCGCACAGAAATCGGGTTTGTCACCCAGTTTTTGACCGCCCGCCCCCGCGTCAGTGCCGAGGCTCTGGTTGCAGAACCTTTGCGCTTGGCAGGACAAACAGCCGAAGTCGCGCTAGAACAAGCACGCCATTGGTTGGGTGCGTTTGGTGTAAAACAAGAACTGTGGGCGGCCTACCCAACCACGTTTTCTGGTGGAGAGCAGCAAAAGGTCAATCTTGCGCGCACGCTCATCCTGCCGCAAAAACTTTTATTGCTGGATGAACCAACCGCATCTTTGGATGTGGCCGCGCGTGCCGCATTGGTGAAACGACTGGCTGAACTAAAAGCGCAAGGCACGGCCATGATCGGTGTGTTTCACCATCCCGGAGACGTGGCAGAATTGATCGATCGCGAAATCGATCTTACCCCTGATGCAAAACCCAAAGAGGACCGCGAAGATGTGGCTATCTGATTTTACACTTGTTCTGCCGGATCGCGTTGTGCCGGGTGGTTCAGTTCTGATTGAAAACGGTCTGATCGCCGATATCAGAGATCACAGTGTGGCGGGTGGTTTGGCAGGTGCTGGCAAGCACCTGTTCCCTGGCTTTGTCGATATGCATGGCGACATGATCGAATTGGAACTGGAACCCCGCGCCAAAGTTGATTTCCCAATGTCCGTCGCCGTTCATCATTTGGATGCACGTCTTGCGGCAAGTGGCGTCACCACCGCCTATGCGGGGGTCTCGTTTTCGCGAAACGCAGCTGAGGGTGACCGGCGGTCTTTTTCCCACACATCCAATATTATCCGTGCATTGCGTGATGCGCAGGGGTCGACCCGCGTCGATCACAAAATACATGCCCGGTTTGACATCACCTATACGGCTGCAATTGATGCTTTGGCTGGACTGCTTCAGGACGACATGGTCGATCTGGTTTCCGTGATGGATCACACCCCCGGTCAAGGGCAATACCGCAATCTGGAGCGCTTGATCGAATTAAAAGCTGCCAGAGGCGAAGGATCTCTTGATGATGTTCGTGCAAATGTTGCCGCGCGCATGGCAACGCGGACATCTGAAGACGAGATTCTAACCAATCTGGAAAAAGTATCGGCGCTGTGCCGCGAATACGGCGTCTCGTTGGCCAGCCATGATGACGACACGGTCAAAAAGGCGAATATTATGGCTGATATCGGTGCCGTCATCAGCGAATTTCCTGTCACAATGGAAGCCGCCGAAACCGTCGTTTCCCGCGGATTGATGACGGCCATGGGTGCCCCCAATGCCATGCGGGGTCAAAGCTATTCGGGCAATTTGTCAGCACATGACGCGCATGCCGCCGGGTTGTTGCATATTCTGGCAGCCGATTATCACCCCGCCGCCATTTTGCCGGCAATTCGTGCGCTGGCTACGACAGATCCAAACGGGTTGGCGGGCGCAACACGATTGGCCAGCGCCAATCCGGCCAAGGCGTTAGGCCTGACCGACCGTGGCGAAATTGCGATTGGAAAAGCCGCGGATTTGTGTGTGGCAGATGATCAGGACCGGATCAGAACAACCTTCCGTCAGGGGCAAGTGATCTATGATTGCTCCGGGTTTTCCTTTTCTCAAAACACGGATCAATCCAGAACCAACACCGAGACTGTCACGGCAGCCTGAAACTTAACAAAACTGTCATCTCGAAGAGTCTTGGCTGTTACGCTGGCTGCTTAAACCGAGGTCAATGAATTCATTCGGATGAATCGAGATGACCCAGACATTAAAACTATCCAACGTGACGCGCCAGTTTGGCGATACCACGGCTGTCGACAATGCAACGTTGACAATTGAGCCGGGCCAATTTGTGGGCGTCATTGGACGCTCTGGCGCCGGAAAATCCACAATGCTACGCCTTATCAACCGTTTGATCGATCCCACTTCGGGATCGATTTCGTTTGATGGGACCGAAATCACCACCCTAAAGGGCAAAGCCCTGCGTGCATGGCGACGCGATTGCGCGATGATTTTCCAACAGTTCAACCTTGTGGATCGCCTTGACGTTTTGACCAATGTCTTGATCGGACGCTTGGCAGAACATGGGTTTCTATCATCGATGGCCATGCAATTCAGCGACGAAGAACGCGCGATGGCCCTGCAAGCGTTGGATCGTCTTGATCTCGTTCCACAAGCGCTACAACGCGCTGGCACTTTGTCTGGCGGACAACAGCAGCGCGTCGCGATTGCAAAAGCATTGGTACAGCAACCCAAAATCATGCTGGCCGATGAACCTATCGCCTCGCTTGATCCCGCCAATGCGACCTTGGTGATGGACGGTTTGAAACAGATCAACACCGATGACGGGATCACCGTTCTGGTGAACCTGCACACTTTGGACACCGCCCGCGCCTATTGCGACCGCATCATCGCGATGCGTTTGGGACGGGTCATGTTTGATGGCACGGCCGCGCAGCTGACGGACGATGTTGTCCGCGACATTTACGGGCTCGAAGGCCTTCAGGAATTCAACGAAGCTGTCACGTCGACATCGATACGTCAGACTGCGACAGCGGACTTTGATAACGCTTAAAGGGAGATTCCACATGCGTTTCATTACTGCGACCGCTCTTGCGGCTTTGATTGCAGCTCCAGCTTTGGCTGAGGGTTGGAAAGACGACTACCAAGTTCTAAAATTCGGCATTCTGTCGGGTGAAAACGAAAAAGACCGCCTGCAGCGCAACGAGCCACTGCGCGCGTTTCTAGAGGCTGAACTGGGTGTAGAGGTCGAAATCTTCACCGCTGGCAACTATGACGGTGTGATCCAGGCGATTTCTGCAAACCAAATCGAAATCGGCCGTTTTGGGTCGTCGTCTTATGCTGCAGCCTACACCGCAACAGATGGCGGTGTTGTTCCAACACTGACAACGCTGAAACAGGACGGTACAACCGGGTACTATTCCATCGTTGTGTCCCGTTGTGACAGCGGCATCAAAAATCTGGAAGACGCGGCAGGCAAAGTGCATGCGTTCGCAGACCCAGATTCCACATCCGGCTATGCTGTTCCATATTTCAACATGGTCAACGGCGAAGGGTTCAAACCAGAAGAGCATTTTGGAACTGTTACGTTCTCTGGCTCCCATGAAGCAGGTGTGTCCGGCGTTTATAACGGTACATTTGACACAGCGTCGACCTACATGAACAACCCTGAAAACAGCGTTTACACACGTATGGAAAGCAAGGGCATGATCGAAGAAGGTCAGATCTGTACCATCTGGGAAAGCCCAGAAATCACATCAGGCCCATGGACGTTCCGTAAGAACCTGCCAGAGGCGTTGATCGAAGACGTAACAGCGGCAATTGAAGCGTTCCCAGCAGCAGATCCAGAAGGTTACAAACTGTACTCTTCCTTCGATCCCGATGATGCGAACCCATCCGTTGGCTTCCAGCGTGTAGATCATGACCGCTATCAGTGGATCGTTGATATGCGCGCATGGATCAAAGAACAGCGCCGTTCCGGTTCCTAATCCCATAGAGGCAGGTCTTCATGACCTGCCTCATTCTTTTCTGCAGGGTTTGAGATGACACTCACAACTGATCCGGGCTATGCGCCTTTGGACGCGCCATCAAAGATGAGCGTCTTTGAAACCGAATTCGCCACACGCCGCCGCGCATCACGCCGTGCCTGGATTGTCGGATCGGTTCTGTTTTTCATCTGTTTTGCACTGACGACATGGATAGGTGACTTTTTCAAAGTCACGCAAATTTCCATGCCTGATGGATCACGGGAATGGCGTTGGATTATTCCTGCGGGGATCCCGCGGCTGGGGGAATATATTTCGAAAACCATCCCCGATCTCAGCTGGTCCACCTTGGGCGCAGACATGGCCCACTGGTTCTGGCGTTGGAAGATCTGGCTGAACTTGCTGTTCGAAACAATCCTCATTGCCTATATGGCGACAGTTTTTGGGGTGATTGGCGGGTTCCTTTTATCCTTTCCAGCCGCCCGCAATCTGGCACCAAACAAATGGGTGTTGTGGATCACACGCCGCTATCTGGAAATCGCGCGCACAGTGCCTGAATTGGTCTGGGCCTTGATCTTTGTCTTTTGTTTCTCGGTCGGCCCAATGGCAGGCGTTCTGGCCATTAGCCTGCATGCGACAGGGGCGCTTGGGAAACTCTATTCCGAAGTGAATGAAAACATCGACATGCGCCCGCTGGAAGGTGTGAAAGCTGCGGGTGGCACATGGTTTGACCAAATCCGTTACGGCGCGATCCCGCAGGTTCTGCCCAATATCATCAGCTACACGTTGCTTCGCTTTGAAATCAACGTCCGGGCCTCATCTATCATCGGGTATGTGGGCGCTGGTGGTCTGGGACAAGAATTCCGCACCGCAATGAGTTTTCAGGAATACACAGATCTATCGGCGCTGTTCGTGATCATTTTCATCACCGTCATGGTGATTGATTACGGATCAGAAAAGCTACGCCACAAGATCATTGGCATGGAAGGTACACGGTCATGACATCTGAACAAATCCAGGCGGCCATGGCCCGCGTGCCGCGCGCATTTCGCGACACGCCCGCCACACGCGCCCGCAAAATTGCGTTGTATTCATTTCTGATCGGATTGTTTTGTTATTGCCTATGGGCCTTTGATTTCAGCCCCCAAAGGATCTGGGTCGGCTTGGGACGGTTGGGCAATGTTCTAGGCTTTATGTTCCCCCCCCATATCTGGACCACATGGGACGAGTTTTCTGAAATTCTAAATGGTTTGGGCGAAACATTGGCCATCGCCTTTCTGGGCACAGTGCTGGGTGCCATCTTTGCCTTTCCTCTCTCTTTTCTTGGGGCCAAGAATATCAATCGGCTGACATTTTGGCGCCAAACAACCCGGCGTGGCTATGACATCATCCGCGCGTTTGAAACATTGATCCTTGCCTTGATCTTCATCCGCGCGTTTGGCTTAGGCCCCTTGGCCGGCATTCTGGCAATCACCGTCAGCGAAATCGGCACATTTGCGAAACTGTTTTCTGAAGCCATAGAAAACACATCAGAACGCCCGGTAGACGGTGTCAAAGCATCAGGTGGATCGCGCCTGCAACAGATCCGCTTTGGGATCATGCCACAGGTCAATCCGGTCATCTTTTCGATCTTGCTCTATAACTTTGAATCCAATGTGCGGTCAGGCACGATCCTAGGGATTGTTGGCGCTGGGGGCATTGGATTTCTGTTGTCGGACAGAATTTCGGCCTATCGCTGGGGTGAAGCATGGTCGATCATCTTTTTGATCATTGCCATGGTCTATCTGATAGATTGGATCAGCGGCCTGATCCGAACACATTCCATCGGTCAATCAGAGCTCGCAAAATAATGAGTGGTGCAGGATCAAAAAAGACGCTGAGCGAAGCCCCGACAATACATCCAAATGCGTCTGTGACGGATTGTGATTTAGGGGCTTGGACCGAGGTTGGGCAAGGCACGGTGATGAAAGACGTCCAAATGGGCGATTATTCCTACATCACCCGGGATTGCCACGTTGTTTGGACGACCATTGGAAAATTTTGCTCGATTGCAAATTCCACACGGATCAACCCGGGCAACCATCCGACATGGCGCGCCACACAACACCATTCCGTCTATCGCGCCGAAGCCTATGGGCTGGGAGAAGACGATCACGACTTTTTCAAATGGCGCAAAGATCACTGGGTGACCATCGGTCATGATGTGTGGATCGGCCACGGTGTCACGGTGACCGCAGGCGTCACAATCGGAACCGGCGCGGTTATTGGTGCCGGCGCCGTCGTGACCAAAGATGTCGCCCCCTACACGGTCGTTGGTGGTGTACCTGCACGTTTAATCAAGCAGCGTTTTGATGAACAGCAGGCGGAAGCGTTGCAAAAAATCGCTCTGTGGGATTGGCCCCGCGAAAAATACAAAGCCGCCCTGCCAGACATACGCACATTGCCCATTGATGCCTTCATTGAAAAATATGGTATGCCTAGTTGAACCTATACAGATAACGCCATCCACCCTTTAAAGAAATTAGTTGGGGCCAAGTAAGGCCCTATTCTATGCCTAGATCAATTTTCAAATCCCAGCCTTAACTGCGGTTCGAAATGATGCATAGAGTCGAAATTACAAAACTCTACCGGTCCCAATTCGATCTCGGGCATCTGCGACACAAATTTGTGTGAAATCTCTTCGTTGAATGCCAACATATCACGCGCACAAGTTTCACTAACAAAGCAAATTAGATAAGCTAGCGTGATATGAAAAACGAAACGATCGCCGTCTATTGGGTCGATTAACTGCAATCCTGTCGCCTGCTGCAAGTTTACCCGCGTTTGCCGCAGCTTCGCCTCTTCAACGCCATTGGCGCCCACCATGGTTGTACTATGAAGCGCGTGTAGATCGGTCATTTTGACACGGAAGCTGTTCGGGCATTCGATGTCTTTCAACCGATCAATCCATTCAGCCGAAACGCGATCCCGTGACCAGCTTCGATCAAAATCGCCGGGCCACTGATTGGTAAAGGGCACACCTGGGCTCATTCCGTTGAACACCGTCATATGGAAACTTGGTGCCGGCAAAAAAGTAAAAAACGCAGAGAACTCGGAGCGCTTAACGGTTTCCTGCATTTCAACAAGGACCTGATAGGCGTCCATGTCTGGCCCCACATGACACACAAACGTGTTGCCTGGCCAAATTTTAACCTGCCCCCCCGTATCGAATTTCGCACTAGCCCCAGGCAATCCGATACCATTGGGATAGGGTGAACGGCTGTTTTGTCCCGTTAGTTCAGCTATTGGGTTGGGTCGTTTGACACGCGTCATGCTCGGTCTCGCTATATACAAAAGGTGCTCGGACCAGTACAAAAAGCCATGCTCCAAGCGGCATATAGACGGATACAATCACTTTGTGACAGACATCAGACAATCGGCAGTTTCAGAACGGTTGACCGAACTAGCAATCAGTCGGAATCTGCGTTCAACACATCTGCAAATGAATTAAAGAATTGGGCCGATAGCTTTTTGGACGTGCTCTGGATCAATCGACTGCCCAATTGAGCGATCTTACCCCCAATATCAGCTTTGGCCTGATAGCGAAGGATTGTTGCGTCAGGACCGTCGTCAATCAATTCCACATCCGCACCGCCTTTGGCATGGCCAGCAGCACCACCATTCCCCTGCCCCGCCAAAGAAAACGCATCAGGGCCACCCGTCGTATCCAAATGCACCCCACCACTGAATTTCGCTTTCACAGGTCCGATTTTCAGAACAACCTTGGCTTCTAGTTCAGTGTCGGAAATTTTGACCAATTCTTCGCAACCGGGAATGCATTGTTTGAGTACATCTGGATCATTTAAGGCTGCAAAAACTTTTTCCTTGGGCGCATTGATGACAACCTCGTCTGCCAATTCCATGTGATGTCCTTTTGAATTTAATATGTTGCATTGTACTTTGGGGCTGTTCACATGATATTTACAGCACCATCACGCATCTTCTGCCATCTTGATGCGTAATGTTCACGCATAGCAGCTGAGTCCATTAATATCTTATTGCCTCATGAACATCCCTCTTGGAAAGAGTAAGATGGAGAACATCTTTAGTATCAGTTTCACGTTTCGTCCAACTGGCCATCTCATGGTTTCGTGCCGGGTCTCAGAGCTCAATCATGAAACAAATACCTTAAATCCGTTAGCAATATTGGACCTGTCACGGTTTGATGCCGCTCCTTTGATAGCATTTACTGCAACAAAGGAGACTGACCATGGGACTGAAGCGGACGGACGAATTCCGGCAAGATGCGGTACGTATTGCGTTGATCAGTGGGCTGACGCGTAAGCAGGTTGCTTATGATCTGAGTGTCGGCATGTCGACGCTGAACAAGTGGATCACAGCATACCGAGATACAGATATGGTTTCGAAAGAGGATTTAGGCCTCGCTGAAGAGAATGATCGGTTTCGGCGTGAGGTTCGAATTCTCAAGGAGGAGCGGGACATCCTAAAAAGCAACGCAGTTCTTCGCGCGTCAAAAGCCGTGAGGTTTAGGTTTATCGAAGAACACCGGGATGCGTTTCCGGCAGCGCACCTGTGTAAGGTTATGGATGTCAGTATGCGCGGTTTGCGTGCGTTCCGGTCACCGCCAAAGGACTGCATCCACCACACGGATAGTGGAAGCCAATATTGTTCGCATGATTATCAGAAAATCCTACGCCAGCATGGCTTCAAAGTATCGATGAATGGGAAAGGAAATTGCTATGACAACGCCGCTGTCGAGACGTTCTTCAAAACCATCAAGGCTGAACTGATCTGGCGGCACTCTTGGGAGACGCGGCGGAAAGCTGAAATGGCCATCTTCGAATACATCAACTAGCTTCTACAATCCGCGCCGACGCCACTCAGCATTAGGCTGGAAAAGCCCCGTCGCTTTCGAACGGAAGGTGGCTTAAACGAGCACTAGGAGCGGCACAAAACCGCGACAAGTCCAATGAGGCAAGCCAAATATAAATGCCCAGTACGGGATGTCTTCGGGAACCCGGTAATCGTGCCTTAGCAGGGCCAGACCAAGAACTCCGAAAACCACTATTGGAATGAGCGGCAGACAGAGCGCGAAGGGCGCCGACATCACATTCCACGTGGCAATGCGATAGAACGATGAGGCTTTTCCAACTGGCTGTCTCATAGATCGGCGTCGCTACCTGTTCTTTGCCGTCAGTAAAGCAACGCCAGCAAGTCGCGCCAATGCGTGTCGCGAGGTGTCCTGAAAGGTCTCAGAGGAAGTGCCGCTTGAAGGCCATTGGTTGGCGACAGAAATCAACAAGTCCGCCTTGCCTAAGAGCAACCCCGGGTGGGCCCAAAGCAGAAAATCCTCATAACACATCAAGATTGAGAAACGCGTTCCAGCGAGTTCGTAAATGTTGCTACCAAAGATGTTCAATTCGGCCCCTTTCTCAAAGCCGAGCTTCCATTCGCCCATTGGCATCGGAACAATTGAAGACGCGAAGACCGCATTGTCCTCAACCTCCGCACCAAAGCCAATGAGTGCATTCTGAAATCCGCTTCTTGCCTCGTTCCAGGTTTCTTGCCCAACCAAGATGGTGCCCCCACGCTCAACCGCTTCTTGGGCCAGACCTTGCCAGAGATCCAACTGCGGCCGAAGGTTCGATCCGGCCGCGGACTCTGGGAAGATCACCACTTTGGCACCGCTTTGCAGTTCCTCCCTTGCGATTGCGACCATGGCTTGGCGCTTTGCTAACATTTCGTCGCTCCAAACGCTGGGGCTTTTGCCTAATTCAAGGGACATGGCGTGCCAGCCCTCGGGTCGGGGTGGCGTAGAATACGTTAGATTGGCACCCAATGAAACGAGGACGAGCGCCGCAACGGAGGTTCCGCTCACCATGTAGCTCCGGCGAAATGTGATCAGCGCTATGAACAGCGCAGCCATCAGCAATACGCCATAAATCTGCAGGCCCGGGTAGAACAGCCCCGAGGCGACCAATGGAGACCCCCAGTGAAACAGGCCCACAGGCGGTACGCTCAGCACGATGAACAGCAGCAGTGCCCGTAAGGCGCGTTGCGCTTCACCATAGCCCGGCGGCCTGTGAAACAGAGCCCACACCAGAGCGAGTAGCCCGGCATGGACTGCCCAGATCGCGATGCATTCGACCCAAGAGAGACCGGGAAAGAACCCTGCGATGATACCCGGGACGGCCCTTGCGCCGACAGCGTAATACGTAAAGGCGATCAGAAACGCATGAAATGCTGTCGCCGCTTGAAATACGACAACCGGCAGGATCAGAAAAAGCGCAAGTGGAAGAAGACCCTCGGGATCACCAAGCGCGAAAATGCCGACGATAGCTGACAACACACACTGAAAAATGAGAACCGTAGGCACATGGACCCTCCTCAGAGCGTTTATCTGTTCAACTCGTCGAATACGTGCCGCCAATGTCATCCTCCCCGAAAGACCTTTCGCCCTGATGTTCGCGCCCGCCTGATCTGTAATTGCACACGCGTCACCCAAAGACCGGGCGGTTTGACCTTAAGTCAGACCGACCTTGCTGACCGGAAAAATCGTGTCTTTTCCGGTGTTGTTCATGCAATGCGTGCCTGAACCAGCGACAGTGACGTTGACCGTCATTGGGGTGGGAGGTTTGGTCGTAAGGTTAATGCAGATCAGCATATTTGCGCCTGCGCCAGCGTGAGCAGATTGTGCCAACAGCATCGCAGCCACGGCGCCGAAGGCCATTTTCAGTATTTTTTTCACCACATTCTCCAATGATAATAGTGTGTTATAAGTCTATTAATCCAAATGAGCTATAAGCCAACAATTGCTGCGGCCACGGTAACTATTGCCACCGCCGCATCTTCCGCAGTTTCAACCACCCCTGCCGCTGCTGCGGCGACCATTTCTGTGGCGACGGACGCCGCTGCGCCAACGGCTTCGGTTGTTGTCGCAGAAACCGTTGCGGCGGTCCCTACAGTGTCGCCCACAGCGGTCGCGACTGCTGCGGTCGTCGCGACCACAGAGGATGCAGCGGAACTCAAAGCGTCACCTACTGCAGCGACCGTTGCCATCATCGTCGCTGCGGCCGTGCCGAGGGCATCTGAGGCCGCTCCGAATGTCGACAAAACTGTTGCCTTACCCAGACCGAGCGCCGTGCCTGCAATGGTCCCGACGTATCCGCCGAGCGTCCCACCAAGCGCCCCGCCCACCATGGTGGCTGTCTGGCCACCGATGATTGACCCACCCAGATAGGCCCCGAACGCCTGACCCAGCGTCGCACCAACAGCAGATCCGATGGGCACGTCGGCGGCGACGGCTATGCCACCGGTTGTAAGCGCACCCACCAGGGCCGCACCGGTTGGACTGGCGCCCATTACGGTTGCGGCGGCGCTCACAAATGTGCCAGACGCTATTGCCGCAATCGCGCCGGTGCCTCCAACGGTAGAGGCAAGATAGGCGGCGCCTGCGATTGCGCCAGCCCCAAGGGCCAACCCAACGCCCGACAAGACCCAGCTTTCGGCGTCATGGCCGGTTGGGTCAGTGTTGTTAATCGGATCGCCGTTGCAATACGCGTATCGGTTGCTCACCTGTTTGGTATCTCGGCAGATAAACCGCATCGTCACCGGGTCGTAGTAGCGCGAGCGGAGGTAGACCAGATTGTTTTCGGTGTCGCCATACTCTTGGTTCCAACCGAAGTTATTGTTGGCCGCGAGACCAATCTTCGCGTTGGCCGTCCCGTAGGCCTGATAGCTGGTCTGCCCGGAGACGCCTGTGCCGGTCGTCACGCAAACCGTATCCTGCCGCTGGTTGGTCCCAAGATATGCCGCCTGCGCACCGTTGACGTAGCTTGCAAAGCGCTTCGCACCGACCAACAGGAATTGCGTCGCGGAAGCGCCCGACTCAGCATTCACGGCCTGTTGGTTGTTGTCGTAATAGAACTGGGTGCTTGTAACGCCTATGCTGCGGTTGGCCAACATCCGGTTTGGGTAATATTTATAGGCTTGCGCCCCACCCGAGCCAACGGCGTAGCTCGTTAACTGTTCGACGTTGTTGTACGAGTACTTGCTGGTGGTCCCGATTGCATCGGTCTTGGACAGGATGTTGGCGGCGCCGTCATAGGTGAAGCTGTTGTTGCTCACCGTCGTGTTTCCGGCCCCGATGATTGCATCGTTGGTCACCTGACTAAACCCGTCATAGCTGATCGTCCTGTTGTGATTCAGGCTCGGATCAATACTGATAGGTCTCGGTGTAATTGCTCGCCAAGGTCAATCCCTCCGGCGCGCCGATCATGCTATTGTTGCTTGTGTCTGTGCTGTAGCTATAGGTGATACTGTCGATGCCATTAGAGACGCGGGCCAGTTGGTTGGTCGCGTTGAAGGCGTAGGCGGTCATTAGCCCGACGGTATCAACCTGACCCACCTTCCGACTATACTGATCCAGTTCATAGGTTATGGTTTTACCGTTTGGAAATGTGGTGCCTGTCACCGAGTCATCGAGGGCGTAGCCAGTGTCCACAGTGCCACTGGAATCTGTAACAGCCGTGGTAACGCTGAAGAGATTGCATCGTAGCTATAGCTATAGGCCTTGGTGGTCTTTTGCACGCCCGGCATCGACGCTTGCGTCCACGCAACCGAGGTTAACCTTTCCCGACCGTACTGGTCATAGACCTGCGAGATTTCTTTCCAACTGGCCCAGGTCGTGCCTCCATCGGTACTGACAGTAAGGCTCGACGTGGCGACATGCTTTTGGTCGCTCGTCAGTGTATTGGTTGTCCTGATCAGCTGATTGCTGATGCAATCTGTTTTTATGAAGGTATCGATGCTCGATAAAGTGCTACCGCTCGCATCAAGCTGAGAAACCAGAACATCGTACAGGTAAAGGGTGTTATTACTTTCCAGCAATCCGTCTGAACTGTCGGATAGGGTGTAGCCTCAATTGTACCCAGTGAAGGTGTTTCCTCCGCTCAGAGTCCCATAGGCGTATTGGGTGTGCGCCAGCAACGCACCAGCCGCGTCTATATACCGCAGATCGGTCACTGCTGGGATGCTGCCCGTGCCACCGGTTGCCCCCCGAAAGCTGTAGCTGACCTGTGTCTGCTTGCCGGAAGGGTATTGGATGGTGCTGACGACGCTAAACGAACCCTGGTTGGTCGGCGTCACGATGATCTCTTGCCCAAGCGGATCGACGATGCTGCTCACACCAGTGGGCGCATGGTTGATCTGGGACGTTCGACCGTCAGGGAATGTAATGATGATCTGCGAGGGATAATAGCCAAAGGTGATCGTCTGACCGAAGCTGTCTACAATGTGGTCAAGCAGGGTCGACGTTGTATAGGCAAAGTAGATATAGTTGCCAAAGCGGTCAGCTTTCATGAGCAGATAGCCCGGGCTACTGAAATAGTAGGTGCTCCCATCCGTGTCCGTATAGGTGTACTGGTAATCCAAACCGCTGTTGCCGAAAGGCAGCGGCTGTTGGCTGACAAAGTCAGTGAACTTTACGCCATGGTTGTTTTGATACTTCAGGCCCGAGGCGTAGCCGGTGGAGTCTTTCCAAGTCGTGTCAATTACATATCTGTTGCCGTTAAACTCCAGAAAGTTGCCCGGGGACAAAAAGGCAAGACCAAAGCTCCAGTTTTCAGGTAGTCCGAAGCGGCCCGTTTTGCCCAGCAAATAGGTAAGCTTCAATCCAATGCAGTCAAGCTTCCCCATTAGATCGATGACAGGAATATTGATAAGCAGTGAACCTGTGTTGGGTATTACGTCCTCATACGCGCTGGTCGTTTGATTAAAGGCCGAGAGCCCACAAAAGATGTATCAACCATAGTAGCCCCCTAATTTATGCTTGAGGAGCCAAGAGCTAAAATAACAAAATCAAATTAAACGGATCACGAAAACGGGAAATGGCCCCACCACTTAACGTAAACGTTAAGCAAAAACAGGCGACCTGTCGAAGTAATTAATTCCGGGGGCTTCTAGCCGTTATTGTAAGCATTACTGAAATCATTCACCGCGACTGCGGAGTGTTTCAGATATTGGTGCAGTAATTGGCATGATCTGGTGGTCAGAAGAGCCTTGTTACATAAATGAGGGTCTAAGCGCACGTCTCCTTCCTCGACCATCGTCAGCCTGCTGATTCTGTGACCAGTATGCCAAGAGCAGTGTCGCATTTCAGTATCGCGATCCAAACTGGATTTCCGTGCCCTGTCGGTTGAAGACAATCGACCTTTTCCAACCCAGTGCTGAGTGCCGCCGCTGCGGATTGTAGAAACTTTTGATGTTCGGAGTTAGTTGTAATGAGATTGATCTAATGGATCAATTTTGGGCGTAAACGGTCAGTTGGGCGTCCCAGCGCGTTTGCCATGATCATCGCCAGACCAGCTCCGCTCTAGTGGCTTTGGAGAACGTCTCAACAGTAGAATTCAAGCAGAAGAATTTGACGCCCATCTCCAAGCGTAGCGCGAGGGCAGGAGCCAATTAGTCCTGTGGCTGTATTCTTTCTATTGGAAGCTTCAAACACGTGTCTTGTTTCCACGTATTGTTGTATCGTGTCAACGAGTGTGGATTAGATTA
>CANMPP010000005.1 GCA_947499735.1 uncultured Pelagimonas sp. | reverse complement strand
GCCCCGATCTTCCAAGTCGCAGACTACGGCCTCGTACAGGACCTCTTCACCGCCATCCCAGAAATAACCGATAAAATCGGCTGATTTAACACGCGGCAGGGCAAATAGTGCCCTGCCTTACCCACAACATCACAAGCAATCCACTCCTGCGGGAGACCCTATTGGAGCCCCCATGTCCAAATTTTGCCTAACCGTCACTTGCCCATCCCGACGCGGGATCGTCGCCGCTATTGCGAACTTCGCGGCCAATGAAGGGTGTAACATCACCGATAGTGCGCAATTCGATGATCTGGAGAATGGCCAATTCTTCATGCGTATCAGCGCCACTTCCGAAACTGGTGCAACCTTGGACGGGCTGATCGAACGTTTTGCGGATGTCGCAAAAGAATTCGACATGCAGTTTAAATTCCATGACGAAGAAACCAAGATGAAGGTCGTCATCATGGTCTCGCGTTTTGGTCACTGCCTGAACGATCTGCTGTACCGCGTGCGCATCGGCGCGCTGCCGATTGAGGTTGTGGCTGTGATTTCGAACCACATGGATTATCAAAAGGTTGTGGTGAACCAGGATATTCCGTTCCACTGCATCAAAGTGACCAAAGAAAACAAACCAGACGCCGAAGCTGCGATCATGAAAGTGGTCGAGGAAACAGAAGCGGAATTGATTGTTCTGGCGCGCTATATGCAGATCCTGTCTGATGAGATGTGCCAAAAAATGTCAGGCCGTATCATCAATATCCACCATTCCTTCTTGCCGTCCTTCAAAGGGGCAAACCCCTACAAACAGGCCTATGAGCGTGGCGTGAAACTGATCGGCGCAACATCGCATTACGTGACAGCAGATCTGGATGAAGGTCCAATCATCGAGCAAGACATTGTCCGCATCACACATGCGCAATCTGCATCCGATTACGTATCCTTGGGCCGCGATGTCGAAAGTGCGGTTCTGGCCCGCGCAATCCACGCACATGCGCATCATCGCGTGTTCCTGAATGGTAACAAAACGATTGTATTCCCAGCATCACCGGGCAGCTATTCCAGCGAACGCATGGGCTAGGTTTCGCGCAAAGATCACTTTTTTCGACGGAATATTAAGCAACACGCGTATCATGGGGGATACCTGTTCACATAAGCCGTCGGAAAAAGTGAGTTCTTTGTGTCATCACAATTTCTATCCTCAATTTTTCTGGCTGCTTTTGGTGCCAGCCTTTTGTCCATCCCTGCCGCCGCGCATGATCAGATGGAACAGTTTCCAGATGCCTTCCACGACAAAATTGAAATCGTAGACTGCACGCTTGAAACAGGTAATGAAGCAACCTGTTACGAATTTACAGTCGGATATCTGCCAGACAGCGTTGATCCCGGTCCGTTTTGCCCCGCAACATTAGAAGACGAAGGCGGCATCTGGTATTGGGATGGCGAAGACACCGGTCTGTATCGCCTGAACCGAGAGTTTTGGACGTTTTTGGACGAACTGGGTTACCGCTTTTTTGATGATGATGGGGCGATTTATCAGATTGACGATGGTAGCACTCCTCCAGAGGTAGATCACGCTTGCATGAACCTCGCGGCGGATGAAGACGTCACGATCACCATGCGCATTCCTGTTCATCCAGTTATGGCGGCTGAGCCAGCAGATTTAGGCACCGTCGCAAAAGTTGGCGTCGCCTTGGATGGCGCACCGATTTTTGCTGATGCACCTTCTGTTCAGGATCGCGGGCATTTGCCAGCGCTTGATCTGTGTGGTGGCCATATCGATCCGGGCGGCTGGTATCATTGGCATGCCGTCACATCAGATATTCATAGCGCATTTGACGCAGCCGACATCGATGCGATTTGCAATCAAACACAGGAATCTTCCGCATTGTTTGGCTATGCTTTCGACGGATTTGCCATTTACGGAACAAGCGAATTGGATGGCAGCATCCCGAGTGATCTGGACGAATGCAACGGGCATTACGGGCCAACGGCAGATTCAAACGATGACGAATATCACTACCACGCTGCGTCTGAATTCCCCAATTTGCCGCCCTGTCTTTTTGGCGTGCAAGCCAGAGGCAATTTTTCGACCACTGCTGATTTCGGAATAGGCGCGGAACGTGGGCCCGGCGGTGGACGACCACCCCGCCCAGAGCCCCAAGACTAGGAAACCAAAGCTCACAAAGGAGTTTACGGATGAGACACTTTATAGCGGGCAGCATCGTTTTCGCCGCGCTCGGCACACCGCTGATGGCGCAAGAGCACACCCGATTGGACATGATCAAAGCCTTTTTTGCCGAGGCCGATGTGATCTCTGGTCCAGAACTGGTTGAATGCACATTGTCTGGTGGGGCTGAAACGACGTGCTTCAAAATCACGGTCGCCACCAGCCCGTCCGCTTATACACCCGGCCCATGGTGCCCCACATTCATCAATGACGGTGCAGATAAGGGCGGGATCTGGTTTGTGGATGGCAAAACCGTAGATGTGGATGGTGAATTCATCAAATCACTGTCCAAAATTTACGGAGACACGAACTGGCAATTGTATGACGAAGACACAGGTGAAGTGCGTTACACAGGCACGCTTGAGGCCTGCGAAGCCGCTGCGCGACCCGATGTCGATCCCGAGTATCAAAACTATTGTGTTCAATGTTTGCCAGAATACATGGCCGAAGACGCCAGCAACACTTATGTGATTCCGTTAGATCCCCAGCCATCCCCACGTGAAATGCCCATCAATCAAACCGGATCGGGTCTGGCCTATAATGGTGTGCGTATGGATGGACCTGCGCCAGTGGACGCCATTTTAGGCGCATATACGATTGCGGCATTTGACGATTGTGGCGGCCATGTGAATCCACATGTTGGATATCACTATCACGCCGTGACGGACTGCCTGGACGACAACAGCGAAGTCACTGTTGGAACCTCTGATGCGATTACGGCTGCGGGGCTAGGCCCTCAGATCGGGATCGCCATGGACGGCTATCCGATTTTTGGCCACTTGATGGCGGATGGCAGTGAACCAACGGGATTGGATCAATGCTATGGGAAAGAAACCGATGGTATTGGATATCATTATCACGTTGGGGAAGCTGGATCGAACCAGATCCTTGGTTGCCTATCCGCGCAGGTTGGGTGCTTGCTGAACGATCCCAATCAGACCTGCGATGCATCCCAGACTGCGCAGCGTCGAGGTCCGCCGCCCCGGGATTAAACGACATACCAGATCTGTTTTCAGCCGGCCCCTAAACAGGGCCGGTTTTTTTGTCACCAGTGCCATGATTCTTCGAATCACCTGCGGAACAAAGGCCATTTTGGCGTCCAACCTAACGCCAAGGTTTTGGCGATCTTGCCTCCTCATAGGCCATCGCCCCAAAATTTAAGCGATATTATAGTTAATTCAGTTAAAATTGATAATTTCACCCCGAAACATGCCCCTACGTTAACCATTCAACCCGTTAAGACCTGCAATCTTTCTGCCAATGCATAAAGTGCTTCTAAAATTCGATATAAATTCGAACTTGGGAAATTGGAGACAAACGTATGCTGCAGCAAATCGATGGGTTCTCAGCAAACGCGGAATTTGAAGTACCGATTAGCCGGTCCATCTGGGCCCAGAAATACCAGTATCGCGTCAGAGAACAGGAAATAGATCTAAACATATCAGACACATGGATTCGTGTGGCCCATGGCCTTGCATCCTGTGAAGCGCCAGAGCTGCGCGCCGATACCACCGAGCGTTTTCTAAATGCGATGGAAGGTTTCAAACTTTTGCCAGCCGGTCGTATCTTGGCCGGATGCGGCACAAAGCGTGACATAACCTTATCAAATACATTCGTGATGCAAACGATCGAGGATTCCGTCGAAAGCATCATGGATACGGCCAAACAGGCCGCATTGACCATGAAGATGGGCGGCGGACTGGGCTATGATTTTTCCACGATCCGCCCCAAAGGCAGCTATGTGTCTGGCTTGGATTGCCCCGCCGCTGGTCCGATTGCCGCGATGGAAATTTTTGACGCCGTCTGCAACATGGTTGTGCAAGGCATGGGGCGTGGCGCGATGATGGCCACGTTGCGCGATGATCATCCCGATATCGAAGATTTCATCACGGCCAAATCTCAACCTGGCAAACTGCGCAATTTCAACATGTCCGTCATGGTCAGCGATGCCCTGATGAAAGCCGTTGATGCGGACGATATGTGGCACCTCACTTGGGAAGGCGAAATCGTACGTAGCCTGCCCGCGCGCGACATCTGGCATAAGATCATGCAGCGCACATATGAGGCGGCTGAACCCGGTGTACTTTTCATTGATCGGATCAATCAAAAGAACCCGATGAATTATTGCGAAACGATCACGTCAACCAATTCCTGCGCCGAACAACCTCTGCCGCCCAACGGAACCTGCCCTTTGGCGTCGATCAACCTATCGAAACTGGTGATTGATCCGTTTTCGCCCGCCGCACGTCTAGATTTCGATGCGCTGCAGGACATCACAGCCACAGCAGTACGAATGCTGGACAACACTCTGGATGTCTCTCGCTTTGCCAATGAGGCCCAAAAGAACGAAGCGATGGCCAAACGTCGGGTTGGACTGGGCGTGACCGCGGTTGCGGATACATTGATCATGCTGGGTGTGACCTATGGGTCCAACGACGCCATAGCGATGGTTGAGAACTGGATGCGCGTTGTTCAAAACGCAGCCTACGCTGCATCGGCTGATCTGGCCGCAGAGCGAGGCAGTTTTCCAGCCTTTGATGCTGCGCAGCACCTGACACAGCCGGCCATCCTGCAATTGGAACCAGACGTGCGTGCCAAGATTGCAGCACATGGGTTACGTAACGCTGCCCTGACCTCGATTGCACCGACGGGAACCATCTCCATGCTCGCAGGCAATGTTTCATCTGGCATCGAGCCTGTTTTCGCCACATCTTATACCCGTTTGATCACAAACGCGGATGGTACGAAACGCACCGAACGCGTCGATGACTATGCTGTATCGCAGTACTATCAAGAATTCGGTCAGGACGCATCATTGCCAGAGGCCTGCATCACCGCGATGGATCTGGATCCGCGCGCGCATGTTGCCATGCAGGCGGCCGCGCAAAAATGGGTCGATGGTGGGATATCAAAGACGGTAAACTGCCCGGTAGATATGTCTTTCGAAGCCTTCAAAGATATCTACCGGTTTGCATTTGACGCGGGCTGCAAAGGGTGCACAACCTTCCGACCGAATGCGACCACTGGATCCATCCTGACGGCAACCTAGCGCAAAGAGACCACATCACATGACTGATCCAAAAACAATGGGGCTGTGGCAAGCCAGCGGCGTTATATGGCAAGCCACGCATCGCCATAAGAAGGGCGGCCTCTATCGCGTCTTGGGTCAGGGTGTGAATGAAAGTGATCGTGTGCCGGTCGTTATATATGATGACGAAAGCGGCCAGATCTGGGTCCGGCCATCTGAAGAATTCTGGGATGGCCGGTTCACCGCATTTCCTGAAAAAAAGCCAAACATAACAGGTCTTTGGACCCGGCTGCGCGCAGCTTTTAGATAGGAAACTGACCAGCCCAGTCAGATAAATCCATCAGGCAGACAGATCCTTTTTAGGCGCAGCGCTTTTGTGGCTTTCTTTTCTGCTAAGATGCAGATGCTTCATCAAAAAGCTGACCTTCAAACCAGCAGGCGCGCCTGCACGTGTTCGCGTCCGGGACACGGGTTGGTTTTCAGACACGGTTTCATCGCTTTCACGGCGCAGAATATAGAGCCCGGATAAAACAATAATACCCGATCCCAATAGGGTAAACGCGTCGGGAAGTTCGTCGAAAAAGATAGCACCGAACACAACAGCCCAAAGGATCTGGGAATACTGCATCGGCGCAACGATCATCGCTTCGCCACGCTGATACGCCATAATCAAGAACACCATCGCCGCCATACCCAAGGCAGAAATGACCATAAGTGATGCTAGATGGCCAAAGGGCATCGGCACATAGACAAAGGGCATCGCAGCCCCCATCAGAACAAAGTTGACCATCATTGGATATAGAACCATCACAACAGTGCGTTCATCCCCGCCAATTTTGCGCGCGATCACCGAATTCACAGCACCACCGCATGCGGAAATAAGTGCTGCGAAATGTCCCAATTGCAACGCCGAACCACCGGGGCGCAGCACAACCAAGACCCCCATCATGCCAACCGCAATCGCCAGCCCTCGACGCAAACGCACCGTTTCGCCCAGCACCGGGATGGCAAGCAGCGTGATCAACATTGGTGTGGCAAAGAGCAGCGGATAGACCTCTGCCAAAGGCAGATGCGCAAAGGCGTAAAAGGCCCCAAGTGCCGCAATCGAACCAGAACAGGCCCGTATGATGACCAAAGCAGGGTGTTTGGGTCGCAGCGTCCCAGGCTGTGCATTTTGCATCAGGAACAGCGAAATCATTGGAAAGCTAAACAACGCGCTGAAGAACACGATCTGAAACGGGGAATACCCTTCGCCCAAAAATTTGATGATCAGGTCATGGACTGCAAATACGGCAAATCCTGTCAAACTCAGAAGAGCGGCTTTTACGCTGGATTGTTGGGCTGACATGCGGCGCCTCCGCTGCGGTGTTGGGATCGGTTTGCGTTACCACGAAACCATAACCAAACAACAACAAAGCGCTAGCGCTTTCACAAAAAAGCCGCGACAGATCTATGTGCCGCGGCTTTTCTTATGTTCTATGCGTTACGTCGCCCCGATCAGAGGCTGGCGTCCAACGCTTCTAGGATCTTGGTGCCCATTTCGGATGTGGATAGCGGTGTAACACCTTCTTCACCCAATAGGTCCGCTGTGCGTGCACCATTGGCCAGAACTGTATTTACCGCTTCTTCCAAACGATCCGCTTCTGCACCTTGGTCAAAGCTATAGCGCAGTGCCATTGCAAAGCTGAGAACACAGGCGATTGGGTTCGCCTTACCTTGGCCCGCAATATCAGGAGCAGAACCATGTACTGGTTCGTACAGTGCATAAGGACGGCCATTGTCACGTGGCGCACCAAGGGATGCGGATGGTAGCATACCCAAGGATCCTGTCAGCATCGCAGCCGCGTCAGACAACAGATCACCAAACAGGTTATCCGTAACGATCACGTCGAACTGTTTGGGCCAGCGGCACAGCTGCATTGCACCTGCATCGGCATACATGTGGCTTAGCTCGACCTCTGGGTATTCTTCGCCCACTTTGGTCACGACTTCGCGCCACAAAATGCCGCTTTCCATAACGTTGGCTTTTTCCATCGAGCATAGTTTTTTGCCCCGACGCATCGCCAATTCAAAAGCGGACCGTGCGACACGGTCAATTTCGCTTTCCGTGTAGCGCTGCGTGTTGATGCCAACACGTTCGTTGCCTTCTTCGATGATGCCACGAGGCTCGCCGAAATAGATGCCAGACGTCAATTCGCGCACGATCATGATGTCCAGACCGGCAACCACGTCACGCTTAAGAGATGAGAAATCCGCCAGCGCGTCAAAGCACTGTGCTGGGCGCAGGTTGGAAAACAAATCCAGCTCTTTGCGCAGGCGCAGTAGGCCGCGTTCGGGTTTCACAGAGAAATCTAGAACGTCATATTTCGGACCGCCAACAGCGCCCAAAAGAACCGCATCTGCCTCAAATGCTTTCTTCATCGTATCGTCATGCAACGGCGTGCCATGAACGTCATAGGCCGCGCCGCCGACCAGATCTTCGGACACGTCAAAGGCCAAATCACGCTTGGCACCGAACCAATCGATGATACGGCGCACTTCCGCCATGACTTCAGGGCCAATTCCGTCGCCGGGCAGGATGAGAATCGATGGGTTGGACATTGCGCAAATTCCTCTCTGTCAGATCCGCACCCGCGTAACGGTTAGAGCGCATATGGTCAAGAAAGCCACGTGTCTTTAAACGGTCTAAAACCGTTATTTTAAGCCAATATCGACCCATACTGGCAGGTGAACGTGGTCGACATCTTCCTTCGCCAGGACACCTGCATCCATAATCCGAAACCCGCGCGAGGGTAAAACATACGACACCCTCATCGGTCCCGTGCTGTCCCAATGCGCAGTTGCACTATCTGGCAAAGGGTCATGCCAAAATGGATCTGACAGGAAATGCGCCATCGCGTCCCGCATACCATCGCCTCGGCTTGGGTCCAGATTAGCGTTGCCAATCAAGATCGGCTGATTGGGAAATTCACCAAAATGCCCGGCCAGCACATGCCGCCATATCGCCAATTCATCATGGTTGCGGCGGCCATTGCGATCCTCTGGCCCATCAAAGACAGGAGGCGTCGCAGCAAAGCACAGCAGCTGAAAATCGCCCCGTTTTGTATGAACTGAAACAATCCAATGACCGGTTGAAGACAGTCTTTGTATCGATCGCCCCGGATCATCTGGCAGCATACGGGTTCCGTCCAGTTCCGCCCAGAGAACCGAGGTAAGATCGCGTTCAAGTTCAAGGTGATGTCGAGACAAGATGGCCATTCCACCCTGTCCAATAAACTGCCCATAGCCTTGCGCATCCCGCGGTCCACCAAGACGCCCATCCCCATCCAGATCCAAGCCGGTCGGAACCCCGCTATTGGGTGCGGACGTCAATTGATAGTCATAGGCCATTCCATGATCCGTCAAACGCTCACGCAAGGCAGTCAGGGCCAGTTCATCCAGATCGTAATCAAAAGAGGTCAGCAAAATGACATCGGCCCGCAACCTGACCAAAACATCCAAAGCGGCCTCGATATCTTTGTCTTTTCCACTGGTGATATCGCGTAACAAAAGACCAGGTCCTTTGCGTGACAAGGGGCTATGCCATGTCGCGATCCGTAGTGTACTTTGAACCGTTCCTTGCGAGAATACTGGCTGCGCCCATCCCAGCGACAGGATAATCAGGCCAATTGCAAATCCGATTGTGCATAGGTGCGGCGGCGCTGCTCTTGGACTAAGAATGCCACACGCAACACGCCCAATCCGCGCATAATTAGCGATAATGGCAAAAACACCCATGCAGCAAATATCCAGACCAATGTGTGAAAGTGGCTGAGTTCCAGGCCAACAAAGTCAAACGACAATAGCTTAATCGCGCCCGGAACGAGGAATGGCATCAGAATGCCTAACACAAGGTTAAAATACCCATCACGACGCAAACGTTTCAGAACATCGCCACCAGCTGTGGGATCAAACAGCGGTAAATTCGTCCAGACATTGAAACCACCTTCAACATTTGGCCAATTGTTCATGACCGCCAACATGGGAAGCGTGACCACTAGCAGGATCATCGTCACAAACGCCGCTCCACAAAGCGCTGTTAGAAGAACGGGCGAGATCCAAGGCGCAATTACTTGAACAGCATTTTGCATATGGGTGACCGGCGAAAATGGAAAGTCCATGGCAGAGGCAACAAACAAACCTGCGCCACCAAAAACAAACCCTTGGCCCTGTTTTATCTCTTTGATCACAATACAGACGACCAGCAACCCGATCAGCAATCCCACGTAGCGCAGCCGGTTGAACGGGGCTGCATCACGAAATTCAAGGAAACTCGGATAGGTTGCACGATATTCGACATAGGTCAGGGACGCCGCGAACAAGCAAATCAATGTCACCATTTGCGCGTTGTTCTGACTGACATGCGGCAACAACAAAGATGGGATCGCAACCAGTATTGCAACCAGACATGCGCGGACGAGGGATCCCATCATATCTCAACATACCTCATTAGGTCCCGTGACAAGCCACGAGATTTGCGTTCTTTACCAACATTTTGCGAACCGACGTCGGTGAGTGGATCGACGCCAATTTTCAAGTGTATCACATTTGAAAACTTGAATTCAGAATTGTCATTCTTTGGGATTTTTCTCAAGCGCGAACATAAAAAAGGTTACCAAAGTATAAATAACGCAACGTAAGGATGTAATGTTATCACGGTTAAACATCAAAAATGGCGCATATGTCTCCATAGCGCCATTAACATTATCGATTATTGCGAGCGACAAAGTACATCACTCAACTAAGATTCGAATCGTTTCAGAATCACACCCAAGGGCGATCTTGAGCGATTTTTTCCTCAAACCCCTCAATACTCGATACTTTTTCTAAGGAAAGGCCAATGTCGTCCAACCCTTCAAGCAAGCAATGCTTCTTGAAAGCGTCAACTTCAAAATTGAAAACTTCTCCATCCGACGTGGTGACGGTTTGCGATTCCAAGTCGACGATCATACGCGCGTTCGACCCTTTTTCCGCATCTTTCATCAAGACATCAACAACCTCTTGCGGAAAGATGATCGGCAGAATGCCGTTCTTAAAGCAGTTGTTGTAGAAGATATCTGCAAAAGACGTCGAGATAATGGATTTGATCCCGAAATCCGCAATAGCCCAAGGCGCGTGTTCACGGGATGACCCGCAGCCAAAGTTATCACCCGCCACCAAGATCTCGGCTTCGCGATATTGCGTTTTGTTCAACACAAAATCTTCGATTTCGGTGCCGTCACGATTAAACCGCATCTCATCAAACAGGTTCTTACCAAAACCAGTCCGTTTGATCGATTTCAGAAACACCTTTGGGATGATCATATCCGTATCGATGTTCACCAATGGCATCGGCGCAGCAATACCGGTCAATTTTTGAAATTTTTCCATCTTGCGTGTTCCTTACATCAGCTCGCGTACATCGGTCAGTTTACCTGTCACAGCAGCCGCTGCTGCCATGGCTGGCGACACAAGATGCGTCCGCCCTTTGTATCCCTGACGTCCCTCAAAGTTTCGGTTAGACGTGGACGCGCAGCGCTCGCCTTCGGACAATTGGTCCGGGTTCATTGCCAGACACATGGAACAGCCCGCCATCCGCCATTCAAAACCAGCCTCTTTGAAGACATCAGCGATGCCCTCTTCTTCCGCCTGTGCACGCACAAGGCCAGAGCCCGGAACAACCATGGCGCGAATGCCATCTTTGATCTTTTTACCCTTCAGGATTTCTGCAGCTGCGCGCAGATCCTCGATACGGCCATTGGTGCAAGACCCAATAAAGACTGTATCGATTTCGATGTCTGATAGTTTTTGACCAACTTCCAGTCCCATATATTCGATGGAACGGCGCGCCGCGTCGACTTTACCACCTTCAAAGGATTCTGGAGCAGGAACAACACCTGTGATCGGCAGAACATCCTCGGGTGAGGTGCCCCATGTTACAACGGGTTCGATTTCTTCGCCCTTCAGTGTAACAACTTTGTCCCAATGCGCGTCATCATCAGAATAAAGCGTTTTCCACCACGTCAATGCCGTGTCCCACTGCGCCCCTTTTGGTGCATGTGCGCGGCCTTTGACGTAATCATACGTCGTCTGGTCCGGCGCGATCAGACCGGCACGTGCACCGCCTTCGATGGCCATGTTGCACACCGTCATACGGCCTTCCATGGTCAGATCGCGGATCGCCTGACCACAATATTCGATGACATAGCCCGTACCGCCACCGGTTCCGGTCGCACCAATGACAGCCAATGTGATATCTTTCGCGGTCACACCTGGCTTTAACTTGCCGGTGATTTCCACTTTCATGTTCTTAGATTTCTTCTGGATCAGCGTTTGCGTGGCCAGAACGTGTTCCACCTCGGATGTGCCAATACCATGCGCCAGCGATCCAAATGCGCCATGCGTCGCAGTATGGCTATCACCGCACACAACGGTCATGCCCGGCAAGGTCCAACCATTTTCTGGGCCAACGATATGCACGATACCCTGACGCACATCAGACACGGGATAGTAATGCACACCAAACTCTTTGGCATTCGTATCCAACGCCTCAACCTGAATACGGCTTTCTGGTGTCATGGTCGTTGGATCTGCACGGTCCAATGTTGTTGGAACGTTGTGATCAGGCACCGCAATTGTCTTTTCAGGCGCACGCACTTTGCGACCAGTCATGCGCAGACCTTCAAACGCCTGTGCAGAGGTCACTTCGTGAACAAGGTGACGGTCAATATAAAGAAGGCATGTACCGTCTTCCGCTTCATGGGCGATATGGGCGTCCCAGATTTTATCATAGAGAGTTTGGCCGGACATAGGATGTCTCTTTCATCAGTGAATGTGCTATTTAGGGGAACTGGAGGCGTAATTTGGCCTCTGGCTGCCTATAGTCGGGCAAGGACAGACCGTCCCGCGCCGAAAAACCTTTCGCGCAGACGGTTGCGGTCACCCATGTCAAAGACGTGTTCCATGACGGGGGCTGATACAGGTTCGGCACGCCCGGTTCAAGGGTCGGCATTGTACTCATCGGATGTTTCAGCCTAAGAACAGCGACAATTCTAAACGTGACGGGACGTTTGGGCTGACAGGGGTGATAGGTATTTTTACATTCACCCAGAATTTTAGATCACTGCTCATTTTTGGGGGAATCATGCAAGACGTCGTCATCCTAGATGGAAGCCGCAGCGCAATTGGAACTTTTGGCGGCGCGCTCAGCGCAACGGCACCGATTGATCTGGCCACCACCGTCGCAAAATCCGCGATGGAGCGCGCAAATGTCGATCCTGCGCAAATCGGCACCACTGTTTTCGGTCATGTGATCAACACTGAACCGCGCGATATGTATTTGTCCCGCGTTGCCGCCATGCAGGCAGGCATCCCAGACACTGTTCCCGCAATGAACGTTAATCGCCTTTGCGGATCTGGCCTACAGGCCATCGTATCAGGCGTTCAATCCGTGATGCTAGGGGACGCCAATTTCGCACTGGTGGGCGGCGCAGAAAACATGAGCCAATCGCCCTATATCCTGCAAGGCCAGCGTTGGGGCACCAAAATGGGTGACGTCAAAACACTGGACATGATGCTGGGCGCGTTGAACTGCCCGTTCGGCACCGGGCATATGGGCATCACGGCGGAAAATGTTGCACGCGAACATGAAATCAGTCGCAAAGATCAAGATGCGTTCTCATTGGAAAGCCAGAATCGCGCGGCCGCCGCGATCGAAGCAGGCCACTTTGATGCCGAAATCACACCGATCGATGTAAAAGTGAAGCGGGACATCGTGCCCTTTGCCCGCGATGAACACCCACGCGCAACGACGCTGGAAAAACTGGCCGGGTTACGCCCCGTCTTTCAAAAAGATGGCTCTGTCACGGCGGGCAATGCCAGCGGCATCAATGATGGTGCCGCCGCTCTGGTGCTGGCAAATGCAGATGCTGCTGAAAAGGCTGGTTTGAAACCCAAGGCCCGCATCTTAGGATACGCCCATGCCGGTGTTCGCCCTGAAGTGATGGGGGTTGGACCCATTCCCGCGGTACAAAAGCTATTTGACCGTACAGGCCTGTCAGCATCGGATTTCGATGTAATCGAAAGCAACGAAGCTTTTGCCGCACAGGCGCTAGCCGTGAACAAAGCTTTGAACCTAGACACAGCCCGCGTGAATCCCAATGGTGGCGCAATTGCACTAGGCCATCCAGTTGGCGCAACAGGCGCGATCATCACGGTCAAAGCGTTGTACGAATTGGAACGGATTGGTGGAAAACGCGCCTTGATGACGATGTGTATTGGCGGCGGGCAAGGCATCGCTCTTGCGATTGAGCGGCTGTAACATCACAGTCACCGGAACTGGGCCAAGGCGGTTAAAATTGCCTAGGCCCGCAGGCCCCACAACAATTAACCAAAAAGATACGAAATATTATTTCAATATGTCCCAAAGTTAACCTTACGTAAAATTTTATCTTGATCAAAACGCAATCCTGGCACAAGGTCACGGTGTCAGAGTAGGGTCTGACATAATATTGCTGCACAACATTTCGATGGGATGTAGCTGCGAACTCTCTTCGCTCTCTCTTGGTGGTAGCGCCGTAACGGTGCAGTCCACATATTTAAAAGGGGCGGTCTTTGACCACCCCTTTTTGTATGCTCAAACCGGTTCTGACATGGGCGGTTTCAATTGTCAGCGTCAATCAACGCAGCGATCATGGCTTTGGCGTCATCTGATGCCCAATCAGCCTCACCAAACAGCCTAGCCACTTCCTGCCCCTGCGGATCCAGAATAACTGTCAGCGGCATAGCAATCACGCCCGCCTGTGATCCAAGCGCGCCCTTGGTGTCCAAATGTTTGGGTAGATTATCGACGCCGATGCTGTCGAGAAACATCGAAATTTTGGGGGATGGTTTGCGCGCAGCCGCAACTGTGACAACCTCAAACGCGTCCCCGGCCATATCCGCCTGCAAAGCCGACAAGGACGGCATTTCCTTGCGGCATGGGGCACACCACGTTGCCCAAAAATTCAGAACAACCCATTTTCCACGCCAGTGCTCTAATGTCAGGGGTTCCCCTTCGAAACTGACAAAACTGCCATCCATCGTGGGTTTTGGCGTGTCATGCCACACCAAATTTTTCAAAGAACCCGTACTCAGCGCCTTGGCAGCACTCACATCTGCGCTTACAGGATTTGCAAGCGCAAGCGCTGCAGTATAGAGGAGCGTGAAGCCAAGTTTTTTCATCTCACAGGACCTGTCATGTCAAATTCCAATTCGAACCAGATGTGGGGTGGCCGCTTCGCCGCCGGACCCGATGCAATTATGGAGGCAATCAATGCCTCAATCGGATTCGACAAACGCATGGCAGCACAGGACATTGCCGGTTCACGGGCCCACGCAGCGATGTTGGCCAAGGTGGGTATCCTTACAGATAACGAGGCTGGCGCCATTCAGGAAGGCCTCCTCGCGATCTTGTCAGAAATCGAGACCGGCAAATTTGAATTCTCCACCGCTTTGGAAGACATTCACATGAATGTGGAAGCGCGGCTGAAAGAAATCGTTGGCGAACCTGCTGGCCGTTTGCACACAGCGCGATCCCGCAATGACCAAGTCGCCACCGATTTCCGCCTTTGGGTGCGTGACCAACTGGATGCGGCAGAAACAGGACTATTGGCACTGGTCCACGCATTGCTGGGTCAGGCAGAAGCAGGCGCAGATTGGGTGATGCCCGGTTTCACCCATCTGCAAACAGCCCAGCCTGTAACATGGGGCCATCACATGATGGCCTATGTGGAAATGTTCACGCGCGACCTGTCCCGCGTGCGCGATGCGCGCAAACGCATGAATGAATCGCCCTTGGGCGCGGCGGCATTGGCGGGAACCGGTTTTAAAATCGATCGCGACATGACGGCAGACGCCTTGGGGTTCGACGCACCAATGGCCAATTCTTTGGATGCCGTATCGGCCCGCGATTTCGCGCTAGAGTTCCTGAATGTCGCGTCTATCAGCGCCATGCACCTGTCCCGCTTTGCCGAAGAATTGGTGATCTGGTCCTCTGCGCAATTCCGGTTTGTGCAGCTGTCTGATCGGTTCTCAACCGGATCCTCCATCATGCCGCAAAAGAAAAACCCGGATGCGGCGGAACTGATCCGTGCCAAAATCGGACGGATCTTCGGTGCAAATGTCGCGCTGATGATGGTGATGAAGGGCCTGCCGCTGGCCTATTCCAAAGACATGCAAGAAGACAAAGAACAGGTCTTTGATGCTGCAGACAACTGGATGCTGGCCTTGGCTGCGATGGAAGGCATGGTCAAAGACATGGCCGCCAATACGGACGCTTTGGAAGCGGCAGCCGCAAGCGGGTTTTCCACCGCAACAGATCTGGCCGATTGGCTGGTGCGTGAAACCAACCTTCCCTTCCGCGAGGCACATCACGTGACCGGTGCATTGGTTGCTATGGCCGAAAGCAAAGGTTGCGATTTGCCCGATTTGACATTGGAAGACATGCAAAGCGTGAACAAAGAAATCACCGCTGACATCTTTGACGTTCTTGGCGTTCATAATTCAGTGGCCTCGCGTCAAAGCTATGGCGGCACGGCCCCGTCCCAAGTACGTGCACAGATCGCGCGTTGGAAAGAGATTCTCGCATGATGCGGATTCTAGCCATATGTGCGCTGACGGCTCTTACCGCATGTGGCGCGGATGGAGATCCGATCCGCCCTACACCAATTGAGGTTTCGAAATGATAAGGTTGCGCCATTTCTGGCTGGCTTGCGCCATCTTTGGTGCGATCTGGCCCATGATGGCGTTTATACCCTACCTCGCCGCGAATGGTTGGGATCTCGGCGAAATGATCGACCGCTGGATGGAAAACGATGCAGTCTTGGGTGTGACACGCGATCTCATGGTCTCTGCGGGTGTTCTGAACCTGTGGATTCTGGCGGAAGTCGCGGTTCGGCGCAATTGGGCCGCGCTTTTGGCCATTCCTGCAACCTGGTGCATCGGTGTCAGCTGCGGCTTGCCACTGTATCTTTATTTTCGGTCTAAACCGATTTAGGGCACCTGCCCTTTTAGCAGGGTTGGCAACATCTCTGCCAAGAGATCCCAAACCAGTCGCACACGCGGTGATGTCCGCAATTCTCGATGCGCAGCCAGCCAAACTGGAAACTCCAGCAAATCATCCCGCGGCAAAACCCGTGCCAATTTTGGATCACGATCACCATAGCAACATGGCATAAACCCCATCCCCAAACCTTGGCGTGCGTATTCGCAATGCAGCGGATGGTTAGAGGCGATAATTGGCACATTGCTTTCAGTCACTGGATAGCCGATGGCCTGCAATTGCGTCAAAAATTCGGCCATATTTTCCAAACCGATAAAATCGGCGTGCTCCAGATCCGCGCGGCACGTCATGTAGGGCAGGCCTGCGATATAGTCCGGGGAAGCATAAAGCGTACCCCGATCTGTCCCCAATGAACGCGCAATCAGGTCTGGCTGCTCCGGGCGGGTATTTCGGATTGCGATATCCGCTTCGCGCCGCTTTAAATCACGGATATCGTTTGCCGCCACCACCTCAACCGTGATGCCAGGCGCAGTGTTTCGCAGCTGATGCAAAACCGCAGGCAACAGCCATTCCGCATAAATTTCTGAACAGGTCACGGCCACGGGACCCGCGATTTCCTGCTTTTGCCCGCTGGCCACCAAAGACATCGCATTGGCTGCTTCGCCCATTTGGCGCACATGCTCCAACAGCTGTGTGCCAGCTGACGTCAAAACCAAACCCCGCCCAACCCGTTCAAACAGGGTCACACCCAGCTCTTCTTCAAGCGCAGTCACCTGCCGCCCTAATGTGGGCTGCGACATGCTCAGTGACCGGGCCGCTGCAGACAAAGATCCCTCTTCTGCCGTGACCAAAAAAGCTCGCGCGCGGTTCCAATCAAATGTGACAGAACGCCAATCCATGCAAAAACCTTCTTTTCAATATCGACTAACACCAAATTTCACCTAAAATTGCATGAATAAACCCCGAGGCATAGCCCCGGGGTTTGAACCTAACAGAGATCAGTAGGGTTTATGAAAGACGCGTAGCGTCCGCCGTAACGTCGTCACTGCGCGCGATTTCAATGCGGCGTGGCTTTAGGGCTTCTGGAATTTCACGCACCAGATCGATATGCAGCATGCCATTTTCATGCACTGCACCCGAAACACGCACGTGATCGGCTAGCGTAAAACGACGTTCAAAGGCCCGCGTTGCAATTCCACGGTGAAGGTACGTTTTCGCCTCTGCCTGTTCCGGTTTATTTGCCGAAATCACCAAGGCATTTTCCTTGACTTCAACACCTAGATCATCATCGCCAAAACCAGCAACAGCAAGCGAGATACGATATGCATCATCTGCTGTTTTTTCTATATTGTATGGGGGGTAGGATGTGTTGTTGGGGGTGTCATTATCCAAAACTCGATCCATAAGGTCTGCGATTTGGTCAAAACCAACGGTTGCCCGATACAAAGGGGCAAAATCAAAGTGACGCATGGGTATCCTCCATTGAGCGATCTGCGTTATGTTCGCGCCTTCCGTATTGGACCGGCGCATTTCGAAAAATCAAAGCCCGCGATGCAGCGCTTCGATAATTTCTAGATGGGAACGCAGATACAAACCTTCAAGATCTGAGCATCTAAAATTTGAAGAACGTTATTGGCGGAAACATCAACTGCCATCTTCTGACGTTTCCGCATCAGCATCCGACGTACTTGCCACCGAAGACAGCGCCGTTTCACGCATAGCAGAATACATATCTGACAGTTTTGAGGGTAGCATCATGCCCGTTGACATAGGTTCCTCAGAATCCGGATTCTGAACAATTGATATTAAGGAAACAATTCGGTAACCGCCATCGATACGCGTTAAAACCGGGGCACCAGCAGAACCGCCGGAAACATCACAGTCAAATTGCAGCACCCCACCGCGAAGCCGCTTTATAATATCACAACTGTCATGCCGCTCCAAAGCCACAGCATGGGCTTGCCCATAGGAAATTACATATATTTTACGACCAAAAGGAGCATCCGGGTGGATTTTTAGCGGGGTGGCCTCATCTGGGCTGACTGGATTGTCCAATTGCAGCAATGCCAGATCGCTGGCAATCATTGTCTCACCATGGTCCCCGGCAATAGTTGGGGTATAGCTACTAGGAACGCTCCAATAAACCACCCGGCGTTCAATCCTGTGCAGTCCATTTTGGAATCCGGCTTTGAATTTAATGTTATAAGCAGGAATGGAATGACCCGTTTTTTGGTCAAAAAGACAATGTGCTGCCGTTAAGACCAGATTGGATGCAACCAAAGTCCCCGTACAATATCCATCGGGCAGATCAACCCTCCCTACAGCTTCCCAACCAACGAATTCATCCGATGACGGACTAACGTCGCCATACATAGGTTGGGCGCGTATTGATAATGGCAAGATCATTACCAATAACGACAAGACTATCGCGATCTTAGGTATCTTATGTTTCATAATAAATATCATGGGGTTATAAATTTTGCGCCGGTTGACTTGCGGGTTGTGGACTTATGCCCAATCAAACCTGGCGCGCTGTCTGTCAGGGCCTGCAATTCCTGCAAACGCCCTTGAATCGGCGCCGCCAAGGAAACAGGAACGCCATTTGCGGTTGCTTTTGCGGAAATTACAGATGTGATTTTAGGGATACCATCGGGACCGATTTGAAACACAGGCGACCCAGACGCCCCGAAATCCGCGTCGCATGTCATAATTATGATCCCATCTTGGCGCCCTAAAACATCACAAGATCGCTGTAATGACGGCGCTTCGGCGCGATCATGTGCATAGGAAACCACACTGACATCATCCCCGCGGCCGGGTACCTTTCCGGTATCAAACGGCTGAACCATAACGGATCGGATCGGATGGTGTAGCTCGATCAAAGCGATATCTACAGGAACACGTTCCACATCATTGTGGGCGTGAAAATCAAAATCTGGATGTGCCGTCACCTGACGAACGGTACGATAGGCAGATGCCCGCCCATTTCGCCAACCAGCCCGAAATTGAATGCCAGACGCATCAATTTTCGCGCCGGAATCAGCGTCAAACACGCAATGCGCAGCAGTCAAAACCAACCACGGCGATATCAACGCCCCTGTACAAAAGGAATTATTGGAAAATTCCAAACGACCCACAGCATCCCAGTGTTTTCCGGATGCCAAACTGTCTAGCGATTCCAACCCTTGTGCGTTCAGGCCTGTGGCCAGAAACAGAGCAGATATGAGTGACAATAGGCGCATAAAGTCCATCCGAATAAGGAATGATCGTAACAAAGGATTATGACACGGTTCGCGCCATTTAACCCTAGATACCTTTACGCAAGGTTGTAGAATAATTCCCAATTTTAAGGAAGTGCGTCCAAATTCCTTGGCCGAGGGCCGCCAGTCGCCCAGTCTAACAATTCAACCGTATGCACGATTGGCACCTTGGTGCCTGACCCGATTTGCATCATGCAGCCAATATTTCCGGCCGCGATAATATCGGGAGATTTTTGTTCCAAGCTATCAACTTTGCGACGCTTCAAATCCTGCGAAATCTCGGGCTGCAACAAATTATAGGTTCCTGCCGATCCACAGCACACATGACCATTCGCTGGCTCGACAACCTGAAACCCAACCTTTTTCAAAAGTGTCTTAGGCGCGGCCTTGACCTGCTGACCATGCTGCAGCGAACACGCAGCATGATAGGCAACTTTCAAATCTTTTGACGCACCTTTGGGTATGTCCAGTTTGGCCAGTAATTCGCTGACATCCATCGCAAGCCCTGCGATTTCTGCGGCATCTTCCTTTAGATCGCCGTCTTTGAACATGTGGCCATAGTCTTTGACCGTCGTGCCACAGCCTGATGTATTGATCACAATCGCATCCAAACCATGGTCCCGCTTTTCTGCCATCCAGGCAGTAATATTTGCTGCGGCGAAACTATGGCTCTGCGCCTCTTTGCCCATATGGTGGGTTAACGCACCACAACATCCGGCACCTTTGGCGACCACCACTTCGCAGCCCAATCGCGTCAACAAACGGATCGTGGCATCATTGATATCAGTGTTCAGCGCCTTTTGGGCACATCCGGTCATCAAAGCGACACGCATTTTAGGCGCGTCCATCGCAGGAAAACTTTGCGGATCGTCATTGCGTGACACAGACGGTACGTGCTTCGGTGCCATATTGATCATCGCCCGCAATCTCGCATCAGGGATCAGCCGAGCGAAAGGACGGGCGATTTTTGCCCCCAACAAGGCGATGCGAAACCGCATTGGATAGGGCAGGATTTGCGCCAAAGTCCAACGTAATGCACGATCCATAAAGGGGCGCTTGTGGTTTTCTTCAATATAAGCGCGCGCATGGTCTATAAGATGCATGTAATGCACCCCAGACGGACAGGTTGTCATACAGGACAGGCAGGACAAACAGCGATCGATATGTTTGACCACTTTCGCATCAGGCTTGCGCTGGTTTTCCAACATATCTTTGATCAGATAGATTCGGCCCCGCGGGCTGTCGAGCTCATCGCCCAGCACTTGATAGGTTGGACATGTCGCGGTGCAAAACCCGCAATGCACACAGGTGCGTAAGATTTCGTTGGATCGCTCCATCGCGGGTTTGCGGAGATCTTCAGGTCGAAACGATGTCTGCATTACGCATCCCCTTTGTTCAAAACGCCACGCGGATCGAATTTGGCCGTCACTGCCGCCGTCAATCGCGCCAGTGGGCCAGTTTCAGGGTGCCGCATTGGAAAATCTGCACCGCGTATCAGCGTGGCATGCCCATCAAACGCGCCCAATCGCGCGCGGGCATCTACATCGCTGGGCAAAACAACCCAGATTAGCCCGCCACCCCAATCATATTGCACCACATCGGGATCAAGACGCGCAACCAGCTCAGCGGCATCACTTGGCTTACACGAAATCCGCCATAGGGCGCCTGAATCCTTCGCGAAATCGCCTCCACACCCGATATTGGCCCATATCATTTCGGATCGCGTGGCATCTGTTACCAATTTCGTATCAATCTTGGAAAACAGCTTTGACAGCTCGGAAATACGATATTCTACAGACTTTTCAAAGCCCTCAATCCGTAGATAAGTCTGCGCCTGTGATGCAGAATTTTGAGGGCTGTGGGCCGCGCCGGTGATTTCATAGGGAGACCCCAATGCAATGGACATATTTTTGACCGCATCCGTATCACTCAGACCATTCAAGATCACAGTCGCCTGCGCCTCGGGACGAGGACGTACTTTCAGAGCCACTTCACTGATCACACCAAGCCGCCCCCAGCTGCCGGCAAGCAAACGCACCAAATCGTAACCGGTCACGTTCTTCATGACCCGACCACCATTTTTCAAAACGGTTCCGCTCCCATCGACAAAACGCAGCCCCAGCAATGCATCCCGACACGCACCGGCCTGAATGCGGCGTGGACCGGAAATATTGCCCGCCACAATCCCACCGATCGTGCTGTCACCAATTGCAGCTGGCCAAAATTCGGGTTCAAACGCCAGATCCTGATTTTCGCTATCCAAAGCAGCCTGAATTTCCGACAAACGCGTGCCCGCCTGAACAATCATGGTCAACGCACCGGGTTCATATAGTGAAATGCCCTGCAAACCCGTTGTGTCCAACACATCCCCGGTCACATGACCGGGGTGTGTCCCACCGCCTCTGATAGCTAGAGGGGCATTTGCGCTGGCAATTGCGTCAGACAGTTCTTGTTCTGTGGTTGGTTTCATTGCCGCGCCTCCCGCCTTGATAACGTTAGGGACAAGGGAAAGACCTTGGCCGGATTCAGCAGCCATTTCGGGTCAAACACGTCTTTGACCTGCATCTGCGCCTCTAGATCGTCATGCGTGAATTGATCCAGCATCAAGTCACGCTTTTCCACGCCCACGCCGTGTTCCCCAGACAGGCAGCCCCCCAAGTCGACACATAGACGCAGAATATCCGCACCCATGGCTTCGCAAAGCTCCAAATCTCCGGGTTTATTGGCATCAAACATGATCAACGGGTGCAGATTACCATCCCCTGCATGAAACACATTGCCGACCTTCAATCCATATTTCTCCGAAAGGCTGCGCATACCGGTCAGAACATTGGGCAATTCCGCAATCGGGATCGTGCCATCAAGACAGATATAATCGGCCACGCGTCCAACGGCGCCAAATGCAGATTTGCGGCCCAGCCAAATCCGGGCTGCCTGATCTTCATCCGCAGCCTCGCGCAGTTCGACCGGATTATGACGATTGGCAATATCTTTGATACGGGCCAATTGGGCATCACATTCATCGTCTGATCCTTCGACTTCAACGATCAGCAACGCTTCGCAATCGGGGTAACCAGCTTTGGCAAAATCTTCGACCAATTCCAGAATGGGACGGTCCATGAATTCAATCGCAACAGGCATAATGCCCGCCTTGATGATATCCGCCACACAGGCCCCGGCAATTTCATTGCTGTCAAACCCCATCAGAATCGGACGCGCGCCTTCTGGTTTGCGCAGAATACGCAATGTCGCCTCGGTTACGACACCCAACTGGCCCTCAGATCCACAAATCACGCCAAGCAGATCCAAACCGCCCGCATCCAAATGCGCACCACCCAGTTCCACAACCGTGCCATCCATCAAAACCAACGTCACGCCCATCAGATTATTGGTGGTCACGCCATATTTCAGACAATGAGCCCCGCCAGAATTCATGGCGATATTTCCAGCAATCGCACAGGCCAGTTGTGATGATGGATCTGGGGCATAGAAGAAATCGTTTTCTTCAACCGCACCGGAAACAGACAAATTTGTCCGCCCAGTTTGCACGCGAATGAAGCGGTTATCATAATCTGTTTCCAACACATCCGTCAGGCGCGATGTCCCTAGGATCACACAATCTGCTGTCGGCAAGGCCCCGCCAGATAAGGACGTGCCAGAGGCCCGCGGCACGACCGGAACCTCTTCTTCATGGCATATGGATAACGCCGCAGAGACCTCTTGCGTGGTGCGCGGCAAAACAACGGCCATGGGCGGGCAGCGATAGGCGGTCAAAGCATCGCATTCGTAGGCCAGCGTTTCGGCAGTGGCATCGATAACCGCATCTGCGGGCAACGCAGTCCGCAACCGTGCCACGATCTGTGCTTTGCGGGATAAGACCCCTTTATCCGGTACTGGCATTTCCATATTGCGCCCTCCCTCAGCCAATTCCAGCAATTGGTAATTTAATATTACCAATACACAGTGTGCGACGGTTTGACAACCGACTTGCCCACAAAGATCCCTTGCGAAATACCCCACAAACAGGCAGGTGACTTTTATGACATGGGTCAAAATCATACATTTGCTGGCCGTTATGGGCTGGATGACATCGGTTTTTGCAGTGCCGCGCGCCCTAATCTATTGCAGACGCGAATGGGACCGTCTGGGCGAATTCGGTCCCCTGGCTGACCTTACCTTTCGCCTATATCGATTTTCCAGCGGGCTGGCTTTAATCGCCGTGATATGCGGGTTTTGGCTGGCTTTTGGCCTATGGGGCTTTCCCCCTTGGCTGCATCTGAAATTGTTGTTCGTCGCCGTCTTGGCCGCACAATATATCTGGACGGGCCGTATGGTTGCGGATGCAAAACGTGGCATCTTTCGCTATTCAGATAAGTTCATGCGGATCTACAATGAATCCGGTGTTATCGTGACTTTGGTCATCTTATGGGCCGTGGTGGCCAAACCGTTCTAAGGAGGCAATATGGCACTGATCGAAAGCCTATCCTTGTTTTCACCTGTAGACTACATCGCGGTCATTATGCTGTTTGGCATTTGGATGTTCTGCAGCTGGCTTGTGGAAAATCCACCCAAATGGCGTATCTCTGTGGGTACGATGATGGCGGATTACCGCAAAGCTTGGATGGTCGAACTGACAAAGCGCCAAAACCGCATTTTTGACAGTCAGATCGTAAACAACCTGCGCCAAGGAACAGCATTTTTTGCATCTGGCACAATGCTGGCCATTGGTGGCGGGTTTGCTTTGCTGGGCAATGCAGATCAAATTCAAGGCGTGGCTGCGGATCTGACCCAAAGCAACGCGCCGGTTTTCGTCTGGGAAGTCAAATTGATCGTCATGGTGGCCTTTGCCACCAACGCATTCTTGAAATTCGTCTGGTCCCATCGCCTGTTTGGCTATTGCGCTGTTTTGATGGCCGCAGTCCCGCAGGAACCAGGCCATCCAAAAGCGTTGGGCATTGCCAATAAGGCTGGCGAAATCAACGTGACCGCTGCGCGATCCTACAATCGCGGACTGCGATCCGTCTATTTCGGCATTGCCTCTGCGGCGTGGCTGATTGGGCCATATGCTTTGATCGCCACCGTGATCTTCACATTGTTGGTGATTTTGCGCAGGGAATTCGCATCCGAATCCCGCAAAGTGCTGATGATGTCAGACCTCACCCCAGAGGGCATGGCACAAACCACGCCCTATTCTGCACCTGATGATGCCATCTAGGCCTTATTGCCCAGCGCCGGTGATTTCATAAGTCACGTTTAATGTAACCGAAACATCGACATCACCTGCTGCAACAGGAACCGAAGATTCCATTGCCGCCCCACGCATCATCATCTGAGGTGCAGGAAATTGGGCGTTTTGTGTAATCGATAAGATCCCGACAATATCGGTGCCTAGGGCCGCCGCATAATCCTGCGCAATCACTTGCACCTGCGCTGCCGCATCCTGACGGGCACTGCTTTCTAGGCTGGATTTATCTTTTATATCAAAGCGCACGGATTGAACCGAATTGGCACCCGCCTGGATCATCTGATCCAAAACGTCCCCAACGCCACCCACATCATAAGTGGTCACCGCGATCTGATTTCGCACCACATAACCCGAAATTTCTGGCGTTTTGTCACGTTCATAGGAATCGTGACGCGGAATCAAAGACAGGCCAGAGGTGGATATGTCACCCTCCGCAATGCCCAAGGCAGCCAGGGCATCAAACACAGACTGCATCTGTGCCGCATTCTGCCCCATCGCCTCTGCCGCGTCTTTTCCGGTGTTTTCAACGCCGACAGTCACCACAGCCATGTTGGGAACGCCCGAAGCCGTGCCTGTCGCAGACAAAGTCATATGCGGCACTGACGTTTCTGCCGTCGCAAAGGAAATGGAAGAGCAAGCCGCCAAAAGACCGGCGATTGCGTAGCGAGAAAGAAAGGTAAGACGTGTCATGCCATCTCCTATTGATGTTGTTTCAATAGATAGACGGATCCCCGCCGCGTTTCCTTGGGAAATTTTTTCAAAACCTCCCAAGGCATGTGAAATCGGCCTTATTCCGCCGCGTCCGCATAATCCGACATGGGCGGGCAGGTGCAGGTTAGGTTACGATCCCCCCACGCATTGTCCACGCGGTTCACCGGGGGCCAATATTTATCAACGCGGAATGCACCAGGTGGGAAACACCCTTGCTCACGACTATAGGGGCGGTCCCAGTCACGCACCAAATCCTCCATCGTATGAGGGGCATTTTTCAACGCGTTGTTTTGCGCATCCATGCGCCCCTCTTCGATTGCGCGAATTTCATCCCGGATTGACAACATCGCGTCACAGAACCTGTCCAATTCAGCCTTGGTTTCCGATTCCGTCGGTTCGATCATCAAGGTACCTGCCACGGGCCAGCTCATGGTTGGTGCGTGGAAACCGCTATCGATCAACCGTTTGGCAATATCTTCCACGGTAATGCCTGCCGATTTTTCAAACGGACGGGTGTCAATGATGCATTCATGCGCGATCCGCCCGGTCCCGCCTTTGTAGAGGATGTCAAAAGACCCCTCCAAGCGCGCAGCGATATAATTGGCTGATAGGATGGCAACACGTGTGGCCTGCGTCAGGCCCTCATCCCCCATCATCAGCACATAAGCCCAGGAAATCGGCAGGATTGAAGGCGACCCAAAAGGTGCTGCAGAAACCGGCCCTGGCCCCTCGCCCGTTAATGGATCACTTGGCAGATGCGGGACCAAATGCGCCTTAACCCCGATTGGGCCCATGCCGGGACCACCGCCGCCATGTGGAATGCAGAACGTCTTGTGCAGGTTCAAATGGCTGACATCCCCACCCAGATCGCCGGGACGGGACAGGCCGACCATGGCGTTCATATTGGCCCCATCGATATAGACCTGACCGCCATGATCATGGGTGATCTGGCAGACCTCTTTCACCGTTTCCTCAAACACACCGTGGGTTGAGGGATAGGTGATCATGCAGGCCGCCAAAGCGTCGGAATGTTTTTCAGCCTTCGCACGGAAATCTGCGATATCAATGGACCCAGAATCGTCGCACTTCACCGGAACAACCTTCCAGCCCACCATTTGGGCCGAGGCTGGGTTTGTGCCATGTGCATTGACCGGGATAAGGCAAATATTGCGCGCGCCCTGCCCTTTGAATTTATGCCAATCGCGAATGGTCAACAGGCCAGCATATTCACCCTGCGCCCCAGAGTTTGGCATCATAGACAGGCCATCATAGCCGGTAATGTCACACAGTTTTTGCGACAGATCTTCAATCATCTGCGCATAACCTTGCGCCTGATTGGCAGGGACATAGGGATGGATGTCGGAAAATTCAGGCCAAGACACAGGCATCATTTCGACCGCTGCGTTCAGCTTCATCGTGCAAGACCCCAGTGGGATCATTGCGCGATCCAGCGCCAGATCACGATCCGCCAGACGGCGCATGTAGCGCATCATCTCTGTCTCGGCCCGGTTCATGTGGAATACGTCATGCTGCAAATAGCTGCTTTCGCGCAGCATATCATCTGGCAGGCGGTATGCTGCCTCATCTGGCAGATCTTCAATGCCAAAGGCGCGCAACACCGCGGCCAGATCTTTGTCTCGCGCTACTTCGTCCAGCGCGATGCCGACCTGCGTTTTACCCACAGGACGCAGGTTCACACCTTCTTTCACGGCCGCTTGCAGCACGCCTTTTTGCAACAGACCAACATCGACTGTGATCGTATCAAAGAAGGTCTTCGATTTTATTTCAAAGCCTGCTGCCTCTAACGCATCTGCAATACGGGCTGCTTTCAAATGGATTTTTTGCGCAATCGCGCGCAGCCCATCGGGCCCATGAAACACCGCATAAAACCCAGCCATCACAGCCAACAGCGCCTGCGCCGTACAGACATTGGATGTCGCCTTTTCGCGGCGAATATGCTGTTCGCGGGTTTGCAATGCCAAACGATAGGCGCGGTTTCCCAAACTGTCGATCGATACGCCAACGATGCGACCCGGCATCGAACGTTTATGCGCCTCTCGACAGGCCATATAGGCCGCATGCGGCCCGCCATATCCCAAAGGAACCCCAAAGCGCTGAGACGAACCAACAGCGATATCAGCCCCCATCGCACCGGGTTCTTTTAAGACACAAAGCGCCATCAGATCCGCCGCCATAATGGCAACACCCTTATTGGCATGCAGCTCCTCAATTTGAGGGGTGAAATCCATCACTGCGCCATGGGTGCCGGGATATTGGAAGATCGCGCCATAGACAGCGGTCGCATCCAATGTATCCGGCGCGCCAACGATCACATCGATGCCCAACGGCTCGGCCCGGGTCTTGATCACAGCAATATTCTGAGGATGGCAATTTTCATCGACAAAAAATGCTTTGGCTTTCGATTTCGCAACTCTTTGCGCCATGGTCATCGCCTCGGCACAGGCGGTGGCTTCATCCAGCAATGAAGCATTGGCGATCTCTAGCCCCGTCAGATCACATACCATCGTTTGGTAGTTCAACAGCGCCTCAAGCCGCCCCTGACTGATTTCAGGTTGATAGGGGGTATAGGCCGTGTACCACGCCGGGTTCTCTAGAATATTGCGCTGGATCGCAGGGGGCGTGATCGTCCCGTAATAGCCCATGCCGATCAGCGATGTCAGAACCTGATTTTTGCCCGCAACTTCGCGCATCTTATGCAAGACCCCGCGCTCGGTCAGCGCCGTGGGAAAATCCAATGCCTCGGTCTGACGGATATCTGCGGGAACCGTCTGGTCAATCAGTTCCCCCAGATTTTCCACACCAATCGTTTTCAACATATCCCCCATCTCACTTGGAGAGGGGCCAATATGGCGGCGATTGGCAAAGTCGTAGGGCGCATAAGGTGTCGGTGCATAGGGCATTTTCAGCATCCTTCAGGCATAACTATCTTATCGCCTTGAAATCACTCCAAGGCGGGAAACGTGGTCAGAAACCGCAAAGCGGGGGGATATCAGCCGATAAAGTCTTTGTAGGCGTTGATATCCATATAATCGTCCATCTGAGACGGATCATCGGCCTTGATCTTGAAGAACCAGGCGTTACCCTCGGGATCTTCGTTCACCGAACCCGGGTCATCCACCAGTGGTTCATTCACTTCGACGATCTCACCATCCAAAGGGGACAAGATGTCAGAGGCGGCTTTGACCGATTCAATCACAACGATTTCATCATCCTTAGACACGGTTGTGCCGGCTTCGGGCAATTCAACAAAAACGATGTCGCCCAATTGCTCGGCCGCATGCGCCGTAATGCCAACCGTGACGATGCCATCTTCGTCCATCAGCCATTCATGCTCTTCGGTATATTTCATCTCGGGTCCTTTGACTTGGAATGCCTGGATTTAAGGTTTTGCACGTTTAAAACGCGCAGGAACAAAAGGAAGCGGGGCTACAGTGACTGGCAATCTTTTACCGCGCAAGTCTCCATAAACAACTGTATCGGGTTCGCTCAGCCTTGCGGGCAGATATCCCATTGCCACGGGTGCGCCTATGCTGGGTCCAAATCCACCTGATGTGATCCGCCCAATCGGCGTATCCGCCTCTGATGTTTCATAAAGCGCGACACCTTCCCGCATCGGCGCGCGGCCTTGGGGCAATAGGCCCACACGGCAGGTTTCTGCCCCGGACACAAGTTCCGCCAAAACACATGATGCGCCGGGAAAACCACCCGCGCGGGCGCCATCCGAGCGGCGTATTTTTTGAATACCCCAACCGAGCGCGGCCTCAGCCGGAGTTGTTGTGCCGGACATGTCATGACCATAAAGACATAGCCCTGCCTCTAACCGCAGACTGTCCCGCGCGCCCAATCCGATCGGCGCAACGATATCCTGATCCAACAAAGCCCGGGCCAAGGTTTCGGCATGCGCATCCGGGATAGAAATTTCAAACCCGTCTTCACCGGTATAACCCGACCGCGACACCCATGCGGTCGCACCGCACAGCTCTATATTGGCGACATCCATGAAATTCATATCGCGTATATCTGGATTCAGCTGCGCCAAGGCCTCTTCTGCTTTCGGCCCCTGCAACGCAATCAGCGCACGGTCAGCAACCGGCGTGACGGTGATGCCTTTATTTTCAAGCCCAGCCCGCAGGCGCGCGATATCTGCGTCAACGCAGGCCGCATTCACCACCATGTAGATATGATCGCCACGATTGGCGAACATCAAATCATCTTCGATGCCACCCGTATCATTGGTGAAAAACCCATAGCGCTGCCGTCCTTTTTTCAACCCGATCACAGCCTGTGGAATCAGGGTTTCCAGCGCAGCAGCGACACCATCACCAGATAGCAAAACCTGCCCCATATGGCTGACATCAAAGAGGCCCGCATTTTCACGGCAAAACAAATGTTCTTTCATCACACCCAGTGGATATTGCACCGGCATGGACCACCCGGCAAAGGGGACCATTTTTGCACCCAGTTCGGCATGCAATTCAAAAAGCGGGGTGAATTTCAAATCATCAGGCACAATTGCAATCCTTCGGTTGATCCGAACGACGATGTGCTGGGGCAAAGCGTCCGGGCATTCAAGACACGGTTCCCCGTGCGGTAAATGCCCCCTCTGTCACGGTGCCTGAGATCGCTATCCCTTCGGCGTCCCTGCATCGCGATGATCACGGCCGGGCTCTCTCCAGAGTCTTGTCTTTGTCACCTGTGGTCCTGTGGCCTGAGAGTTTCCGGGGCGGTTGCTCCTTCGGCACCGGCAATGCCGGTTCTCCCACGATGACGTGGCATGTCTTTAAAATATGTCGCCAAAATTTGCAACAATCTTGTTCCTGCACGCTCTTTCTTCGTCGGCTCTGGACCTTGAAATCCAAATCGCTAAAACGCTTTCATGGATTATTTTTTCGGATACGGCTCGCTCGTCAATCAACGCACCCATGTGCACCGCCCCTGCCAAAAAATCACCCTGACCGGATGGCGTCGGGCGTGGTGGCCAGTGGCACATCACCCCGCCTATCACCGCCCTGCGGTTCTGTTGACAGGGGTGCGTGCCCCCAACAGCAGCATCGATGGGTTGATGGCCCCTATCGGAGATCTGGGCTGGGACGCTCTGGACAAGCGCGAAGCAGGCTATGGTCGCCATAGCGCAGATGACAGCCTGCCAGATGGCGGCCCAACAGGTGTTGCGGTTTATGCCGTCGATCCGGCCAATCGCTGCGCACCGACCGATGAACACCGCGCAACGCTCAGCTATCTGGATGTTGTCATACAAGGTTATTGGGATGAATTTGGCAAATCCGGGGCAGAGGCGTTTTTTGAAACGACTGACGGCTGGGAGGTCGGTTTTTTGAATGACCGCGCCGCGCCAACATATCCACGGACACAAGACGTACCAAAAGACATCCAGGATTGGATCGATGCATCATTGGCCGCTAAGGGCGCACCAATTGTCCGCCTATGATCGTTAGGCGGGCATCACCCATGCCTACACTTTCCCCAACGTCGTTTAGGGGGAAGAGATGCCAATCTACTCCTTGACCAAGCCATGTTAACAATGAACAATAGCTTAAATTTTTAGTAAAATGTGAAACTTGGAGACTGACGCGTCATGCGCAGGCTGCATGTCTGTGACTCAGGACTGTTGAAACAAAATCAGCAAACAGTCCTGGGTGTGGGGTAAACGAGTATGGCGAACATCACCGGCACCAACGGCAACGACACCCTAAACGGTACAAATAGCGCTGATACGATATCGGGGCTGGATGGCGATGACATTATTCGCGGTCGGTCTGGCCGTGACTCGTTACTTGGTGGGGATGATGACGACACCTTGTTTGGTGCGTCTGGCGCCGACACATTGGAAGGTGGGGATGGTGATGACTTTATTGACCCTGGCATCAACAATGATCTCGTTGATGGCGGTGCGGGCAATGACACGATCACCTACGAAAATTCCGGCAACAACATCACGCTCAATGTTGATCTGGCATCCGGCACTGCATTTCTGAACAACAACACAACCGAAACCTTCAGCAATATCGAAAACATCATTGGCAGCAATACTGCGGGTGGCGATACGATTGCAGGCGATGCAGCCGACAACAGCCTAACCGGCCTAGATGGCACGGATTCTTTGGTTGGCCGTGATGGCGCAGATACGTTGGATGGCGGTGATGGCGCGGATACACTGGATGGCGGCAACGATAATGACACTTTGACCGGTGGCGATGGATCAGATCTGTTTATTTGGGACGGCACGTCAAATGACACAATCACAGATTTTGGCGTTGGAAACACAGGATCCACCGGAGATTCTGGCGTCTTGGCCTATACGGGCGATAATGATTTCGTCGACCTAGCTGGGGTTTTCAATCCAACAACTCTCGCTGCATACAACGCTGCCGCTGGAACCAGCTTTTCCACCCCATTGCAGGCGCTGAACCACGACTTGATCGATAGTGTCATCAGCTTCAACGGAACGGATCTTTCAGGCCCAACCTTAACATTGACCGGCGTATCGTCTTTGGCTGGGGATGAAACCGGCGTAGTTTGTTTTGCCGCAGGTACATTGATTGCGACACCGCGCGGAGAAATCCCAATTGAGCGCCTGCGCAGCGGTGATTTGGTACTGACTATGGACAATGGCCCCCAGCCCCTTGCCATGTCAGCCAGCCGCCAACTTAAAGCTGAAACATTGGCCATGCACCCTCAATTGAAACCGATCCTAGTACAACCCGGAGCCTTTGGGCATGACCGCGAATTGATCGTTTCGCCGCAACATGGCCTATTGGTGAAAACGAAGGGTGAGGAACTTCTTGCCCGCGCAACCCATCTGGCGGATATGCCCGGAGGAAAAGTGCGCCGGATGGAAGGTTGTCGTGGGATCACATATGTTCATCTGGTTTTTGACAAACATCAGGTCATTTTCGCAAATGGCCGCCCGACTGAGAGCCTATATCCAGGACCTCAGGCCTTAAAAGCAATGTCAGCAGAAAACCGTTCTGAGTTCGAAATGATTTTTCCCGACATGGTTGGTTTTTTACAGGCGCAACATGATGATCAGACACAGCGCAGCTGGTTAAAAGCGCGCGAATATTCCAAACGCAAACATGTTGTCGTGCCCGATGCGCTGGCACCACTTGCGATATGACGAGATGCATCAGGACCAACAGCCCTGATGCCGAAACCACCCGATTGGATTAAGGGCAGCGCTTGTCAGCCTCTTCAATTGCGGCGGTAAAGCCAAGCAATGAAAACGTATCTTTGGTCTGTGTTCCGCGGGCAGAGCGCGCTGTCAGTACCGCATTGGCACCACGTTTCATCGCGGCAACAACCTTGGCGTCATCTTGCGGCGTCAGGGGCCATGCCCATTCACCATCGGTAAAGAAATCAAAGCTGGATGAACCGATTTCGACCTTAACCGTGCTATCTGGGGCAAATGGATAGCCGCCCGTAAACGCCACCTGACCACGCACACTATCGCCGGGACGGTAGAACACCATCAGCAGGATAGAGCCGCGATTTACGGAGACTTCGCGACCATCGCGTGTGTTCACGCTTTCCTTATAGGTGGTCACGGCCCAGCATTCTTTGGGGTCATCGCCCTCAAATACGGACCAATCCGTTTTGGAATCCACACGGTTCGTGCTGGTTTCCTGAGCATAGCCCATGCTTGCGCTTGCCAAAAGCAAACCCGCAGCAATCCATTGAGCCAATCCTGATTTCATATTGCAGCCTCCAGCTGTCTGGCCTCACATAATAAGACATCCCGGCAGACCTGTCCCGGCCCGTCCGCTGATGCAACCTTTTTCTCTCGACGCTGTAAGCTTAGCCTGAAATATAGGGGACAAAAAACCCCAATTGGCAAATTCATGCCGGAAGAGAGACGCGAAATGTCTGTGGCACCCCGTTCAGAACCCCTTGTTGAAGTACATCGCGGAGATATCGTTGAAAGCTGGCATCATGGTCACGTCGTGATTTGTGATGCGTCTGGCGAGATCCTGGAAGCTTGGGGTGATTCGGATGCCGTGATCTATCCACGCAGTTCTGCAAAAATGGTTCAGGCCCTGCCTTTGGTATCATCTGGTGCCGCAGATCGAAAAGGTTTGACGCAAAGCCAGCTGGCCTTTGCATGCGCATCCCACCAAGGTGCCCCAATCCATGTTGATGCGGCCAATGCGTGGCTAACGGATTTGGGTCTGGGTGATGATGATTTGATTTGCGGACCGCAAACATCACGAGACGCGGATCTGCGTAAGGACATGATCAAAAACGATCAATCGCCGTGCCGTGTTCACAACAATTGTTCCGGCAAACATTGCGGCTTCCTGACATTGGCGAAAGATCAGGGTGCTGGTTTAGATTATGTCGCGCTGGACAATCCCGTGCAAATCGCCGTGCGGGACGCGTTTGAAACGCTGACAGGGTTGGACAGTATGGGTGTTGGTCTGGATGGCTGTTCTGCCCCGAATTTTGCAACAACCATGCATGGCATGGCCCGCGCCATGTCCTTTTTTGCCACGGCCCATCAACGCAATGACGTTATGAGTAAGGCAGCCGCCCGTTTGACCGAAGCCATGTATGTGCATCCAGAAATGGTCGCGGGTGACGGACGTGCCTGCACATTACTGATGCGAGCCGCAAAAGAGCCGGTCGCCTTGAAGACCGGCGCAGAGGGCTATTTCATTGCCATTCTGCCCGAACGCGGAATCGGCGTGGCAGTCAAAGCGCTGGATGGCGCAAAGCGCGCGGCAGAATGCATGATTGCGGCGGCTCTGGTCCGTCTTGGTGCCTTGGATCGCGCCCATCCTGATGTGGCGCATTTCCTGAACCCGTCCATTCTGAACTGGGACGGTCTGGTTACCGGTCACATCAAACCAGTAGATACGCTGTTAAAGCTGTAACTTTACAGGCTTTCATGTCGCATGAAGGCGCGGTTACACGCCTTCAAACGCATCCCGGGAATAGCCCTGTAGGTAAAGCAACGCGGTCAGATCCCCGAGATTGACGCGCAAATCGCATTCGGCCTGCACAGATGGTTTTGCATGTAGGGCAACGCCTTTCCCGGCACGGCCCAACATGCCCAGATCATTGGCGCCATCACCGACCGCCAGAACATCTGCCTCAGAAATACCCAGTTTTGCGGTGATCTCTTCCAACGCTGTGACTTTTGCCTCACGCCCCAGAATGGGCATGCCCACGTCACCGGTCAGTTTGCCATCCGCCGCGATCAGCGTGTTGGCCCGGTTTTCATCAAACCCCAAACGGCCGGCGACTTCGCGAGTAAACGCGGTAAAACCACCGGAAACCAGTGCTGCATAAGCTCCATTGGCTTTCATCGTGCCCAACAATTCAGGACCGCCCGGCATCAATGTGATCCGCGTATCAATCACCTCTGAAATCACGCTTTCGGGCAGATCTTTTAACAGGGCCACCCGTTCACGCAGAGCGGAATCGAAATCCAATTCACCATTCATGGCGCGTGCAGTGATCTCTTTGACATGGGCACCGATACCGGCCTCTTCGGCCAGTTCATCAATGCATTCCTGCTGAATCATGGTGCTGTCCATATCCGCAAGCAGCATTTTGGCGCGCCGGTTGTCATCGCTCAGACAATTCAGATCCGCCATCTCTGCCGTGCTGTCCCGCAGGTCTTCGAAATTTTGGGGACGGGCATCAATAGCGAATTCCGCAGCCTCGCCTTGCGACAACCACGTCACATCCCCACCGCCCAGCGCATTACGCAACGCATCGACCAAAGAGGTTTCGAGTTTCCCCGGTTTCGAAATCACAGACAGGATGGGCATGGTTTGGCTCCCTTAAACAGACGCACGCCTTCTGACATGGCTGGCGTCTGTGTTCCAGTGTCGGTTTTGCATTCCTATGGGTACGCGCCCCTAAATACCCTCTGCCAAACCCATCCCGGCGAAAGGCTGCCGTCAACAATCGGCGTGGTGCATCTTGCGTTTTTCTACACGATATCGGTTAGGAGGGTCGCGGTTTTAAATCCAAAGCTGGGCTTGTGGCCAAAAGAAGGTAAGCTGTGCCCATAGCCAATCGTGGAGCCAAACATGAAAATCATTTCCTCCCTCACAATCGTATTATCTGTGACAGCCAGCACTGTGCTGGCAGATGGTCATCATATCGAAGAACGTCAAAAGCTGATGAAAGGGATCAGCGGGCAATTGCGCATCATCGGTCAAATGGCCCAAGGGCGTACCGATTTTGATGCTGACGCCGCCGCAGGCGCAAAGCTGGCCTTGGTAGATTACGCTGCAAGTTTCCCAGCCGTCTTTGAAAGTGATGAAAACGGCCCAAGCAGTGAATCCAAGCCCGAAATCTGGTCTGATTGGGATGGGTTTATGTCACAAATCAACACGTTCAGCGCTGCAGCCAACGGGTTGGATACGGCCAGCCTAGACGGGTTGAAAGCCGGAATGGGGGCTTTGGGCGGCACATGTTCTGGATGTCACAAAAACTATCGGGCCAAGAAATAACCCGCAACGGCAAAGCCAATTCGAAAGGGCGGATATAGCGGTATGTATCCGCCTTTTTTACGTGGAATTAAGCCAGATTGCTTGAAAATCCTAAAACTATTGGACAGATCACAGGCATGACCAAGACAAGCACATCATTTAAGGCAAGGGTTCGCGCGCTCTACAAAGGCAGTAGCGAAACATCGCAGCGCTTTCGATACGGGTTGCTGGGCTTTGATCTCATCACGATCCTTTTCGTCATTGCCACCTCTTTCACAGCACATGGCGCATGGGTCCAGAAGGTAGATCTGATCTTTGGCGGCGTGATCTTGTTGGATTTCCTAATGCGTCTTTGGGTATCGCATAATCGCGTCACGATGATGCTACGCCCCAGCACATGGGCCGATCTGGTAGCGATCCTGTCATTTTTGGCGCCATTGGCCAGCGAAGGTTTAGGGTTCCTGCGTATCTTGCGGACATTGCGCTTGCTGCGCACCTATCAACTTTCCGCCCGGTTGCGGCAAGATTACCCCGGTTTTCGCAAAAACGAAGACATCATTCATGCAGTGCTGAACCTGAGCGTCTTTGTGTTTGTCATGACGGGGCTTGTCTACGCGACGCAGCATGCAAGCAGCCTAGATATCAACAATTATGTCGATGCGCTGTATTTTACCGTCACCACGCTGACCACCACGGGATATGGCGATATCACCCTACCCGGCACATTGGGGCGCATCATTTCAGTTGTTGTAATGATTTGTGGCGTCACGTTGTTCTTGCGGTTGGTACAGGTCCTGTTTCGCCCGGGAAAAGTACGCCAGCCCTGTGATCGCTGCGGCCTGATCCTGCATGATGCGGACGCCGTGCATTGCAAACATTGCGGTGTTGTCATGCATATTGAAACAGAGGGGCTATCCTAACGGATGCCCCAAAGCGTCAGTTTGGATTGACGAAATATCTGGCGAACTCGGTCAAAAATTCCTTTTTGAACTTTAGCGCCCGCCCATCGATCACCGCCATACGACCAACAATTTCCGGCTTGCCCACATATTTTTCGATGCAATGGTATTTGCTGCGATTTTCATAATCGTCGAAAAGGATCGTGGTTTTACGTGTGATATTCAACAAAGCGCCATACAGGCATCCGACCCGAAACCGACCATCGATCAGGATGACATCAGGTTTCCAGCCATCAAATGTATCCCAAACAGCCAAAGGGTAGTTTGGAAATTTGCGGAACGCCTTCGCATCACGTGGACGCCCCCATTTCACGGTCGGCCCAATATCCTCGTAGTGAATCGAGAAACGATCAGGGTCATAGGTCTTGGACAGGCGATCCCGCAGGTTATCAGCCCAAGCTTTGTCGCTTTCCACAGAAACCACGCGCTCGGCACCCAGTTTCAACGCCAGTTCAGTCGAACCGCCACTGCCAAATTCCAAAATATTCTTGCGCTTGGCATAATGCTTCGCAAGCAAATGCGCTTCATCATGCGGCATGCTGATTTCAACGTCATGAACAGTCGTGCGCATCGCCGAAAGGTCGGTATCGTTTCTTTCCAATTCTTGAACTTCAGCCATAACCTGAACCCCGTACTTTGTTACTGAATGACTTGTATCGATATTAGGTATCGCGATTGATATCGACAAATTGGATCTGATCCGCAAACCGATCCGGAATAACCGTATAATACCCGTCCGAATAAGTCGGGTCACTAATAAAGCGGGTGCGGTCCTCGTTTAGGAACGCTTCAACCTGCGGTGCCATTTCATTAATCGCCCGCGTCTGAGCCTGACCGAAATCCATCGGCGCAATCTGGGCAGAGTCCCGCAAAGTCGTTTCGCGCTTTTCTAGCAAGGCTTTTTGCGCCTCTCGCGCATCACCATAGGTTTCCCCAACGCGTTTCTGGAAAATACCCCAATCAGACAGCGCAAGATGGAACAGAAAAACCTCGGGACTGATCACATGGTTTTTGGTGCCCGCAACGCGGTGACACCCGCTGCGCCATCTGGGGGCTTGGGATACCAGACAAGGTTTGGAATATGCCCGTGAAATGACCCCGTGCTTGTGGCGTGACAATACCATTTCACCCGGGCTCAATTCCTCTTCTTCACCCAAGCGATGGATCATATCGATCCCGGTGGCATGGATCACTTTGCGCCGACCATAGGATTGGATGACCTCGGGCAAAGTCCGTTCTTCACTAGGATCAAGAACGAGGAATTCATCAATATCGAGACGAACAACCCAGTCATACCCGTTTTCCAACAAACGCGCCGCCAGTTGAGACTGGGTAATGCGACCCCATTTGTTCTTTTCATTCCGGTCTGCTTTTTCTGATCGATCATGGATGATCAGATTGACCCCCAACGGCAGTTCTTGGGGCAAACCATCGCGACCGTGAATATTCAGATAGAGATTTTCATGCCCAAACATGGCCCCATGATGGGCGACCCACATCTTGGAAAAAATGCTCTCTTTTCGGGAAACTGTTATACATGCAATCTTCATGACGTGGTCTCAGACATGCTGTGTTATTGGTTACAAAATGCGATCAAGGGTGTTGTGATCGAAACGACAAACAAGCGGCGAAAAAATAAGCCGACGCACATAGTTGCCAGAAGATACCTCCACCCCCAAATACCTTAATAGGAACGTTACCCTGTTCTAGAACAAGAGCACAGCCCTTTTCCGAAACACCGCTCAAACCGGCATATGAAGGCCCGATATGATTATTCGCACAGCACAAAACCAAGATCGCGATGCCATTTTTTCAATGATCGATCCCGTGTTCAAAGCAGGGGAAACCTATGCCATTGATCGCGATATGGATCGCGACGCGACGCTGGCCTATTGGATGCATCCCGACAAACAGGTTTTTGTTGTTGACGACGCGGGCCAACTGCTGGGCACATATTATCTGGTGCGCAACTTTGGTGGAGGCGGTCGTCATATATGCAATTGCGGCTATATCACGGATGCGGCGTCGCGCGGCAAAGGTGTGGCGCGGCAGATGTTGGACCATTCCCTGATATCTGCGAAAACAGCAGGGTTTCGCGCCATGATGTACAATTCAGTTGTCGCAACCAACACCCGTGCCGTCGACACATGGAAACGCGCAGGGTTTGAACAGGTCGGTCGTGTGCCAGAGGCGTTTCTCCATCCGGCACAGGGCTATGTAGACACTTTGGTCATGTTAAAGCGGCTTTAGGCCGCGGCGGGCAGGCGTTTTTCCTCACGCACCGGCAGGTGAACAATCGCGCTAAAGGCACCAACCCCGACGCCAATCCACCACACCATCGTGTAATTGCCGTAGATGTCGTACAGACGTCCGCCCAACCAAACACCCAAGAACCCACCGATCTGATGGGACAGGAACACAAAGCCATATAGCGTGCCCATGTAACGCAGCCCAAACAGATGCGCGACAAGGCCCGAAGTTAGCGGCACGGTCGCCAGCCAAAGCGCGCCCATAACAACCGAGAAGACCAACACAGATGTCGGCGTGATCGGCAGGATGATAAAGCTGGCTGCCGCAATGGTCCGCAGCATGTAAATGATCGCCAACAGGTATTTTTTGGGGAAATGGTTGCCCAACCAACCCGCGGTCAGCGTTCCGACAATATTGGCCAAACCAATCAGCGCGATCGCAACCGCCCCCAGGGCAGAGGTCGTCGTGATCCCCAGATTATGCAACACACTGCCTGCCAAGATCGGGCCACAGGCCTCAGTCACCAATGCGGGAAAATGGGCTGTGATAAAGGCCAATTGATATCCGCAGCTGAAGAAGCCCAGAAAGATCAGAATATAAGACGGATCCGTTGCCGCACGCTTTAGGATTTCTCCCATACTTTCCTGCAGTTCTTCTTTGCTGGCCGCGTCTGGCGCGCGCATGAACGGCAGCAATGCCAATAAGGACACGCACATCACGGCAAAAACAATAAAGACCCAAGACCAATTCATCTGGGACAGCAAATATTCAGCCAATGGGGCACCAATCACCTGACCTGCACTGCCCGCGGCCGTCGCAATCGCCAAAGACATCGATCTGTTTGCATCGCTGGACGCACGCCCAACCACCGCCAAAATGACACCAAAACCTGTACCCGCGATCCCGAATCCGACCAATACTTCATAGCCCTGCATCACCAGCGGCGTAGACGCCTGCGACGACAGAACCAAACCCAGCGCATAGGTCAAAGACCCAAGAATGATCGCCTTACGATCCCCGATCTTTTCAGCCATCGCCGCAAAGATCGGTTGGCCAATACCCCAAGCCAGGTTTTGGATCGCAATCGCCAGACTGAACTCGGCCCGTGGCCACCCAAATTCATCTGCAATTGGAATTTGAAACACCCCAAAACTGGCGCGGATCGCAAAAGAGACAAGGATAATCATGCACCCGGTCAACAAAACTGGCGTAAATAGTGGTGCTGGACGCGACATGATAGGACCTTTCCTGATCTAAGGTATTTCACCATGACGCTGGACCATAATGCGGTCAATCTTTGCATTGTATCAAAACGGTATCGCCCGGATCCGCGCGCCCTCTACCCTCTGCCAAAACTGTATGCTAGGGGCGTTAAGACGGGCATAGGACCCGGAATGACGAACAGCACGGCAAAGCGAACACAGATGCCCAATTTGATCGATGCCTACCATGAAAAAGTGTCCGAAGGGGTCCTGAAAAGCGATCCTGTTCAAATGGAGATGCTACCGCATTTTGAACGAATTCGGGCAGCATTGGCGAATCCAGCACCCCAACCAAAACGCGGATGGTTTCGCAAAGCCGTGGTTCAGGACGCACCCAAAGGGTTATACCTTTGGGGTGGTGTGGGGCGCGGCAAATCCATGCTTATGGATTTGTTCGTTGAACAGCTGAATGTGCCGGCAAAACGGGTGCATTTTCATGCTTTCATGCAAGAAGTGCAGACCAAACTACATAAGCTGCGCGCAGATAATGTAACCGAACCGCTGATCAAGATCGCCGAAGATGTTGCCGCAGAGTCGAAGGTGTTTGCGTTTGACGAAATGCAGATCACCGATATCGCCGATGCTATGGTTGTCGGGCAGTTGTTTGACAAACTCTTTGAGGTCGGCTGCGTCGTAGTGACCACGTCAAATCGTGTGCCCAAGGATCTGTATAAAGACGGGTTGAACCGTCAATTATTTCTGCCCTTTATCGATCTTATTCAGGATAGAATGGATGTCGTTGAAATGACATCTGACACGGATCACCGTCAGGGACGTCTGGAAGGCCAACAGGTCTATTTCGCCCCTGCTGGGCCTGAGGCAACGCAACAAATCAATGCGCTTTGGTCAGATCTGGCCAAAGGGGATGACGCCAGTTTTGATCTACATGTGAAGGGGCGGGTTCTGACCCTGCCGCGCTATCACAATGGCATGGCGCGGTGCACATTCTACGACTTGTGTGGTGCGATGTTGGGGCCTGCGGATTATCTGGCACTGGCGGATCATCTGCTCCTGTTGGTTCTGGAAGACATTCCCAACCTGTCACGCAACAATTTTAACGAAGCCAAACGCTTCGTCACGCTGATCGACGCGCTTTATGAATCGGGAACAAAACTGATCGTTTCCGCCGCGGATGAGCCAGAAATGCTATACCTAGAAGGCCGGGGCAGTTTTGAATTTGAACGCACCGCAAGCCGATTGCGGGAAATGCAATCAGCATCCTGGGGCATGAAGGATCTCTAAAAAAGCAAAGGGCCCTGATGAAAACAGGGCCCTTTAAAATTCTGCTCGTTCAGTTTGCCTGCGAACATTCTTAGGCATCAGAAAACAGTGAATTTACGAAATTCGATCGCCATACCGCCACAGCAAATCTTTATCTGTCCCCTGAATATCGGCCATGTTTGATTTGTTTTTTGACCGCTTAAGCGAATCATAGCGGCAAGCATCGAGTTTCGTCAACATTTAGTGTTGCGTCCCACTCATAGCGGGTCATTTTTTTGCCCATAGCTAGATATTGACGGTCTCACGCCATGAAATGACCCGGCGTGTTAGGCGTTTTGCGACAAAATCACGCCTGCCAAGTACAGTGACCCACAAATCAAAACCCGCGCATTGGGTTCTTTTTGCAAAATCGCGGCCAAAGCGGCCTCTGGCGAGTCAGATACAACAGATTGCATGCCAACCGCATTTGCAGCCTCGGCCGTATCCTCGGCAGGCAAAGTTGCGGTTTCCCCGGGAATGGATACGGCAGACAGACCATCGACCATTTGCACCAGCGGTTCCAAATAGCCACGCACATCTTTTGTTTGCAGCATGCCGCAGATCAAATAGGTCGGACATTTTGGCAAGCCAGCCAACAGATCGGCGATTGCGCGACCGGCTGCTTCATTATGACCACCATCCAACCATAGTTCGGCCTGGCCCTGTGTCATATCGACCAAAGGACCGGTTTTCAGACGCTGCATACGCGCCTGCCATTCCACATTTGTTACGGCTGCTTCACAGGCGGCTTCATCAAAGCCCAGATGGCGCAATACAGCAATCGCCGCACCGGCATTGGTAAACTGATGCGCGCCCAAAAGGCGGGGTTTTGGCAGATCCAGTAAACCGTTTTCGTCCTGATAGACCAGACGTCCACGTTCTTCCCAGACATCCCATTGACGACCTTGTATCAAAAGCGGCGCATCACGCAGCGCGGCCTCTGTTTCAATCACCTCCATGACCTCATCCGGCTGACGGGTCACAACGCAAGGCGTATCTTTTTTAATGATGCCTGCCTTGGACCACGCGATCTTGGCAAGAGTGTCGCCAAGGAACTGTTGGTGATCCATAGAAATCGGGGTGATGACGCAAATTTCCGATCCAGAAATAATGTTGGTCGTATCAAAACGACCACCCAAACCGACCTCGAGCAACGTATAATCCGCAGGCGTGCGCATGAACGCCGCCATCGCAGCACAAGTCGTGATTTCAAAGAAGGTGATGGGATTGCCATCATTGGCCGTCAGCGTGTCTTGTAACGTCTCGACAAGCGCCGCCTCACTGATCAAATCACCTGCCAACCTGATCCGCTCGTGAAAGCGTACCAAATGCGGTGACGTATACGCATGTACCGCTTTGCCTGCCTGCTCTAAACCCGCCCGGATCATGGCTTGGGTTGATCCTTTGCCATTCGTTCCAGCAACGTGGATAACAGGCGGCAGGTTTTGGTGGGGCTGACCCAGCTTTTCCAACAGCGGCCACATCCGGTCCAAAGCCAAATCCATGGCTTTGGGATGCAGATCGATCATTTGCGCCAAGAGGGCATCAGATCCTTGGATTTGGGTATGTGCCTCTGCGCTTGGCGCAGGCGAAGCCTCTGTCAAAAGCGTCATCCTATCTTGAAAAGGGACACGCCCTATTTAGACTCGTCGTTTGGCGAAGGCAGATCCCCTTTTACAGGGGGCGACATGCCCATCATCATCCGAATGATAGACACCAATTCGTCCTTCATCTCACGACGATCTACCACGCGATCCAACATACCGTGATCTAACAAATATTCAGCCCGCTGAAAGCCCTCTGGCAGCTTTTCGCGAATTGTTTGTTCGATGACACGAGGACCTGCAAAACAAATCAGCGCATTCGGTTCGGAGATATGAACGTCTCCCAACATAGCATAGGACGCGGTCACGCCCCCGGTTGTTGGGTGTGTCAGCACAACGATATAGGGCAGACCTGCTTCTTTCAGCATTTGAACCGCCACAGTCGAGCGCGGCATTTGCATCAGGCTAAGAATGCCCTCTTGCATACGCGCGCCACCCGCCGCAGAAAACAAAACCAACGGACGACCCAAACGCACAGCTTCTTGTGCGCCTGCGATAATGGCGTTTCCGACATACATGCCCATGGATCCGCCCATAAAGGAGAAATCCTGCGCGACGGCGACAACAGGTGTGCGCCCCATTTCACCGGTCGCAACCAGCATTGCATCACGTTCGCCTGTGGATTTCTGCGCCGCTTTCAAACGATCCGGATATCTTTTGGAATCCCGGAATTGCAGCGGGTCCGACACGGGTTCAGGCACTTCGATCTCATTAAAGACGCCATTGTCAAACAGCGACAAAAACCGGTCACGTGGTGAGATATTCATGTGATGTCCGCAATTCGTGCAGACATTCAGCGCTTCGGACAGCTCGCGGTGGAACAGCATGCTGCCGCAGCTGGTACATTTGGTCCACAAATTGTCAGGCACCTCGCGGCGCGAAAAAATCGAGTTGATCCGTGGGCGAACGTAATTGCTGATCCAGTTCATGTGTCCGGGTATCCTGTTAACTTGTGACCATCTAGTGCGCGAACACGGGAATTGCAATCGTACTAGCGCTGTAAAGCAACCCGACAGGCCAACCAGAATGCAAAAAGCGTCACCAAATCCATGGGAAACAGCGCTTGCATGGCCGCAGCGTCGGATGCCGTGAATGGAAATTGCACCAAGGCCAGACCAGAAAAATCATTCATGGGCGCCATGACAGCAATCACACCAAAATTATTGATAAAGTGCAGCGCGATTGCCGGACCCAATGTACCAGATCGCGCCGTTAGATCAGCCGCCAGCATCCCAAAAACCGCTGCAAAGATGACTGGCCATAACGCCTGATCTCCATAAGTTGCCGGTGACCAATGAAGCAGGGCGAAAATCACGGACGGCACAACCATCCAAACCAAGGGATTGGATGTCATCGCGCCCAATTGAGATTGCAAATACCCGCGAAACAAAAATTCTTCGCTGGCGGTTTGCAGCAAAACCACCGTGATGGTCAGTGGCAAAAACGCCAACCAACGCGGTAGCGGCAGGCCAGGCAATATGGGGTCCGTTTGGGCAAGATATGCCAAGGCAATCACGATAAGCGACAAAGCCGCCAGTCCCGGCAACACCTGCTGCACCTGTCGTTTGGCCAAAGGAATGGGCCCCAAAAGGGTTAACCCAGATCGCGCATGCACGGTTTCCACGGCCAGATAAGCGGCCAGTGCAAAAACACTGATCGAGCCCAGCGCAATCAAGGCACCAAGCGGGGTTGCGCCGGTGTATATCGCTTCGGCCAGACGCACCGCCCCTTCGTCTTGCGTGACCACCTGAAACAGCACGACGTTCAAACCAGAGCGCATCACAAAAAAGGTAAAAATGATGCATATCACGCCCAAACCCAGCCGCCACAGCTGCGCGCTGGCTTTAGCGGGTTCGGTCATCAAACGAAACGCGCTGTAGTCTGGCGTGAAACGGGACACTTAAACGGCCTCTTCAGCCTTTAACAGACCCTCAGCCACCAAGCGGTCTGCCCAACCTGCCGGATCTTTAAAGAGATGTGTTTTCCAGCCATAAACACCCGCCGTAGCAAGGTTTTCCTCGCGATCATCCGCAAAGATCAACTCATCCCCGGACAGACCGCAGTCTTCCTCGACCATTTCATAAATCCGTGGGCTGGGCTTGGCGACTTTCATATGACCGGAATGATAAAGCCGATCGAATTCATCCAAAAATGGAAAGACGCCGCGTGCAATTTCCCATGTTTCAATCCCGAAATTGGTCAGCGCAAAGACAGGCGCGCCTTTGGCCTGCAATGCCCGCAACAGGCGCACCGAATGGGGAATTTCCGGCGATGCCATCTGTAGCCAACTGTCATGCCAATCCCGAATCTCTGCGGCATATTCAGGCACTTGGTCTGCATAGTCATACAAACTGGACTTGAACGGAGCGCCCTGATCGATGCGATAGTTGACCGCTTCGACATCTGTTTCTGCAAAGAACGCCTTGGCCCGGTCAGCACCATATTTCTGCGCATAGAACGCTTCTGGTTTCCATTCCAACAGCACGTTGCCGACATCGAAAATCACAGCTTTGACTGTCATCGTGTAGCTTCCTTTTTGGCCTTGTTCAGCGCCTGATCCAATGCAACCAAAAACCGTGACCGATCCGCCTTGGAAAACGGTTTTCCCCCGCCTTGACGAAACGGATCAGCAGACCGCAAATCAGACGCCAAATCGCGCATCGCCAGTTGTGCGCCAATGTTGCGAGGCGTCAGCGCATCCCCGTTATGACGCAAAACATGTGCGCCATTTTCAACACATTTGGCGGCCAGCGGCATATCAGACGTGATCACCACATCTCCGGTCCCAGCATTTTCCGCAATCCACATATCCGCCACATCGGCCCCTTCGGACACGAAGACAACATCAACAAATGGGTTGGGCGAGGGGCGCAGCCCCCCATTACACACCAGTTTCATCTGAATTTTATGGCGGGTGGCAACCTGTTCGGCCTCTTGTTTGACCGGGCATGCATCCGCATCGACATAAAGCGTGGTCACGCTTCTAACGCCTCGGCGTGGAAGGCGATGTGCTCTTCCATAAAGGTCGAGACAAAGAAGTAGCTGTGATCATACCCTTTTTGCATGCGAAACGCGCCATCCTGACGTTTGGCCATCATAGCCTGTGCAAGATCTTCTGGTTTCAAAAGCTCCAGAAACTGGTCACTGCTGCCCTGATCGATCAAAACCGGCCCGTCAAATCCGGTGTTTTTCATCAAAAGCGTCGCATCATGCTTGGCCCATGTGGTTTCATCATCACCCAGATACGCGCCGAGCTGTTTGCGGCCCCAATCGGACGCGGTGGGGTGCGCAATGGGCGCAAAAGCCGACACAGATTTAAAGCGGCCGGGCAAATTCATGGCCAAGGTCAGCGCGCCATGCCCACCCATGGAATGGCCGGTGATTGCTTGGCGGTCCAGATCAACAGAAAACTGTTCACCCAAGAGCGCGGGCAGTTCTTCGGCCACATAATCCCACATTTGAAAATGCGGTGCCCAAGGATCCTGCGTGGCATTGACATAAAAGCCAGCCCCCTGCCCCAAATCATAGGCATCATCATTGGCCACATCTTCACCGCGTGGCGATGTATCTGGAAACACCAAACCAATGCCATATTCCGCAGCCCAAGCCTGTGCACCCGCTTTGGTCATCGCATTATCATGCGTACATGTCAGGCCAGATAGGAACCACAACAAAGGAACCGGCCCATATTCTGCTGCAGGCGGCAGAAACAATCCAAAAGTCATATCACAGGCACAGCTGCCTGATGCGTGGGTGTAAACGCCTTGCACACCCTCAAAGCTGCGGTTTTCCGAAACGGTTTTCATCACGTCCCCCAAAATGGTTCGTCTTTGCGGACTGGATGACCGTTTCAATCGGACGGGTCAAGTATCAGACTGTGCAACACCGTAGCGCGCCATGAACATCTTGATGGTCTCTTGAACCACACGCTCAATTTCATCTCGTTGCACGCTGTCCCTGACACCCATAACAACGCGCGCCCACAGATCCGATTTACACAATTCTAAAAATTGGCTGGCTGCAAAATCGACATCTTCGATATTGGTTTCGCCACGTTCATTCGCTTCTTGTAGCAATTGTGCGATTACCCCGCGACCATAGCCCGGACCCGAATGGTAAAATTCCTTGCCAAGTTCAGGAAACCGCTCCGCTTCGCCTAAAACGACACGGAACATCCGCAGCCCCGTTTCTGAATAGAAAAATTCCAACAACGAACAGCCAATAATCATCAACACTTCTGAAAGAGGTTGGTGACCATCAACCTTGGCCAAGATTTTATCAGACTGTTGGCGGCACTGTTCTGAAGCCACCTCAGCAAACAGCAATTTTTTGTCTGGAAAGTAGCTATAAAGCGTGGCCTTTGACACGCCGGCAGCGCGGGCAATGTCATCAACACTTGCGCCTTCAAAACCATCTCGCAAAAATACTGTCGAGGCCCCTGCGATGACTTGATCAAATTTTCGGCCGCGGCGGACACCTTCGGATACTTCGGACGTAGAAGTGTTGGACATTCGTGTTCAGCCTCCCTAGTGCATGCGGTTATAAACCAATGAGTTTAGAACCGGCAACAAATCCAGCCAAAAAACATTTATTATTTTGCACAATCCCTCACAAACGACCTGACCTGCCCCTGAAAAATCCAAAAAAGCATCACAGCCAAGCTTTTATCTCCCAATCTGGCGACAAGAGGATTAGAGGACAAAGCAGGGCAATTTAACGCGAGTCCCCCGATGATCGACATCTTCCTAAAGTCACTGCCTTTTTTCGCACTTATTGCGTTGGGGTATGGATCCACAAAATGGAAATTCTTTGGCGTTGAAGAGATTAAAGGTCTGACACGCTTTGTGTTTTACTTTGCCCTGTCTGCTTTGATCTTCCGGTTTTCTGCGAATTTACCCCTATCCGATATCTTTGAACCGCAGCTTACAGGCGGGTATTTATTTGGCAGTTGTGCCGTCTATTTCGTGACATGGGCGGTTGCCAAGTTACGTCAACAATCCGGCGAAGTTGCTGCGATTGAAGCGCAATGCGCAGCTGTTGGAAATATGGGGTATATGGGATTGCCTTTGCTTGCCCTACTTTTGGGCGAAGCCGCAATTGGGCCAACCATTTTGATGCTGACCATTGATTTGATCGTTTTTGCCTCGCTGCTGGTGATTCTTGTCACGCTTAGTCGCGAAAAAGCCGCACTTTTCCCAGCCCTGGGAAAAGTCGCGATTGGTTTGGCCAAAAATCCGATGGTCGCATCTATCGTGGCTGGCCTTGCCGTATCTGCAATGGGGACAGGATTGCCCCCGGTGGCGGACCAGTTTTTTGACATTTTGGCAGGATCAGCATCGCCTTGTGCGCTGTTTTTGATCGGTGCGTCTTTGGCCGGAAAATCCGCCGAACGTGTGGAAGTCGCCCTTTGGCTTTCTTTTGCCAAACTGATCCTACATCCATTATTCGTGGCAATCGGCGTGCTTTGGTTGTTTTCACCCAGCCCATATGTCGCTGCCGTCGCGATTGCAGGTGCGGCGCTGCCGGTGGCAGGCAACGTGTATATCCTAGCCGCACATTACGGGATTGCCCCGCAACGGGTTTCCAGTTCAATCCTGTTTTCCACGATCTTTAGCGTTTTCACAATTAGCGCTATTGTTGCCTTGGTTGCGCCGGGCTAAATGAAAAAGACCGCACCGCAAAGTAGAGAACAGGTTCTTGCCTGTACCTCGCGCAAGCGCTATGCCGTGCGCTAAACCATATTTCCTTGGGGGACAGCCAGATGCTTAAGCGTCCGTTTGACAAATCCAAACTGCCTAGCCGTCACGTTACAGAGGGCCCTGCCCGTGCACCGCATCGTTCTTATTACTATGCGATGGGCATGTCTGAGGACGAGATTCACCAGCCATTGATTGGCGTTGCGACGTGCTGGAACGAAGCCGCACCTTGTAACATTTCATTGAATCGTCAGGCACAGGCCGTGAAACTAGGCGTCAAAGAGGGCTCAGGCACCCCGCGTGAATTCACAACGATCACCGTAACCGACGGTATCGCGATGGGTCACGAAGGCATGCGGTCTTCACTGGCATCACGCGAAGCGATTGCGGATACGGTTGAACTGACAATGCGCGGCCATTGCTACGATGCGATTGTTGGCCTTGCGGGTTGTGACAAATCTTTGCCGGGCATGATGATGGCCATGGTGCGTTTGAACGTCCCATCCGTCTTCATCTATGGCGGTTCCATCATGCCGGGCCGGTTCAAAGGTCAGGACGTAACCGTTCAAGACGTGTTTGAAGCGGTTGGCAAATACCAAGCTGGCCAGAATTCTGACGAAGAACTGACAGCGTTGGAAAAGGTGGCCTGCCCATCTGCCGGTGCATGTGGCGGCCAGTTCACGGCCAACACAATGGCCTGTGTATCCGAGGCGATCGGCCTTGCGCTAATGAATTCGTCAGGCGCACCTGCGCCATATGAAAGCCGCGATCAATATGCGACAGCATCCGGTCTGGCGGTCATGAACCTGTTGGAAAAACAGATCCGCGCACGTGATGTGGTGACACGTCAGTCGCTGGAAAACGCTGCACGCGTTGTGGCCTGCACAGGCGGTTCCACCAATGCCGGTCTGCACCTGCCCGCGATTGCGCATGAAGCTGGCATTGAATTCCTGCTTGATGACGTCTGCGAAATCTTCAAGGACACACCGTATTTTGTCGATCTGAAACCAGGCGGCCAATATGTTGCAAAAGATCTTTATGAAGCAGGCGGCGTGCCTGTTGTCATGAAAGAACTGCGCAAAGCGGGCCTGATCCACGAGGATTGCATGACAGCCTCTGGCAAGCCTATCGGCGAAGAGCTGGATCTGATCGAACGCGAAGCAGATGGAAAAGTCATCTATCCAATCGAAACACCGATCACCAAAACTGGTGGTGTTGTTGGTCTGAAGGGCAACTTGGCCCCACAAGGCGCGATTGTGAAAGTTGCCGGCATGAGCGAAGAGCAACAGGTCTTTACCGGCCCTGCGCGCGTCTTTGAATGCGAAGAAGAAGCGTTTGAAGCCGTCAAGCAGCGCGAATACAAAGAAGGTGAAGTTCTGGTTATCCGCAATGAGGGCCCCGCAGGCGGCCCAGGCATGCGCGAAATGCTGGCAACAACCGCTGCTTTGTCCGGTCAGGGTATGGGCAAAAAAGTGGCTCTGATCACTGACGGCCGTTTCTCTGGTGCGACACGTGGTTTCTGCGTGGGCCATGTTGGTCCAGAATCCGCTCATGGTGGCCCAATTGCCTTGCTGAATGATGGTGATGTGATCACAATCAATGCAATCACCGGTGAAATCTCAGTGGCGTTGACCGACGAGGAACTGGCAGCACGCAAAGACGCATGGAAAGGTCCCAAAGAGACCATCTATGCCAGCGGCGCGTTGTGGAAATTCTCTCAACTGGTTGGCGAAACCTATCGCGGTGCGGTCACGCATCCGGGTGGCGCTGAAGAAAAACACATCTACGCGGATCTATAGCAGAGCATGAGTTAAATGGGTTTAGCTTTACGAGCGTTTTGGTTTTTGTGCGCCCTGACTTTGGCAGCTTGTTCTGGTCAATTGCCATTCGAAAATACAACATCTCAACAACCCGCCACTGGCGGGTTTTTGACACATACAAAAGTCGGCGATATCGAAATCGCTGCGCCCCAAGGGTATTGCATCGATCCTCGTTCAAACGCGCGCAACGTGCGTTTGGTTGCGACTTGTTCATCGCTGTACCAAGCGTTTTCAGGCCCACATGCAACCGCGGCCGTTATGACGGTATCGATCACGAAACCAAATAGCCAAACGCCTTTACCGACGGCTGCAGACATCGTGCAAAGCACAGGTTTACCCCAAATCGGCAACCAGACCCGAAACGGATTGGTCATGGTGCATCTGGAAGGTGGATCTGATCGCGCGTTTGCAGCGGCAGATACGCGTCAGTGGCGGGGCTTCTTTGCGTTAGGTGACTACCATATCGGTCTGTCCCTTTACGCAGAGATTGGCAGCCCATTGGCGGCATCTGCGGGCGCCGATATGTTGCTGAACCTAAAATCCGGTGTGACATTGGCAAAAACGCAATGACAGTAAGCGTTTAAAGTGTTGGAAAAAGCCGTGAGGCGAAAAAACCAATGAACACCATTCCATCCGTCACATAACGTGACATAATAGTTGGTGAACGTACGCTTTTTCTTCGCGTGCTCAGTCGCATGATAGTTTTAGGCCCGTCAATTGCGACGGGAAGTTTTACGAGGCACGGCGCATATGGTTGATAAATCTAAAGGCCATATTCAAGGCAGACAAGCACAGGCGGTGCTTGCCCTTGCTATGAAAAATTGGCGCAAGGCCGTGCAAGCTGCACGGCACACCGATTTGCCCGAACTGAAACGTCAGCGCAACCGGGCGCGTCGGCTAAAGCAACAGCTGGATGAATTGCTACATGTCGCAGATGAACGGCTGACATTGCCGCTGGCTGGCAATCAAACCTTTCCGCGCCCCCATGATTGTGATTGGCACTGGCGCCCAGAACTTTGGTGCGGGGCTTTGCCTGTAAAGGGCGTTGCATCAGCCGCGGACAGTTCAAAAATGGGGCACGAGGTCACCCTGTTCCACGATTGCAGACTCCGCGAAATCACGTTGCGCCAATTGCGAAACATGCGCGAGGCGGATCTGGCCGCTTATGGATTGCGCATGGAAGTGTTTCGTTTTTCTGGGTCCTACTTGTCGCTGGCCCTTGATTTGCCAAAAGCGATCACAAACGGATTAAAGCGCAACCATGTCATCCAAATCGATACGATCTTGGAAACAGAGGCCCCTTTGAACATTTTCGTACGCCTGAACATGCAGCAAGGGCCAAATACGGAACAGAAGGTTCTGGAATTTCCAAAAGACCATCAAGAACGACGGGTTGAATTTGACCTTGCCTATACGGATCTCAATGAAAAACGGATTGAAAAGGTTTGGCTGGATCTGATCTTTGAAAACCCACAGATGAACCAAATGATCTTGCGTGATCTAACCATCTTGCGCCGCAAACGCGCTGATATGTAAGAGGTGACCCATGGCTTACGAGCTGACAAAAACCCGGTTCAAGGAAGCAGTCTGGGAAGGCCAGTTGAAGGTTGGCGGCGGAGAAAAACGCCCACCAGAGATCACCGTTCTTTGGCGCGATACAGCAGTGATTGGTGTTCGTGTCAGTGAAATGAACACCCAAAATCTTTTTTCCGTCCAAATTCCCATTCCCGACGAAGCGATTGGGGATGGGGTTCAGACCTTTGCAATCTTTGTAGATGGTCAAACAGAAGCTTTGGACAGTTTCACGCTTATCGCTGGCGAAGCTGTTGGAGATGATTTGCGCGCCGAAGTCGAATTGCTGCGTGCCGAGTTGGACATGTTGAAACGCACATTTCGCATGCATTTCAACGAGGGTTGATTTAGCGCCGGATTGGTACAATTCAGGCAATCTAGGCGTTGACGACCGACACGTATAGGCAGAACGTGCCCGGGAATTCGAATCCTATTCGAGGTGTCCTCAATGTCTCCACTTCGGGGCATCGCTTATAAAATAGCTGCAATCTTTTTCTTCTCCATCATGGCCGCATTGATCAAGGCCAGCGCAGATGATGTGCCCACAGGCGAAGCCGTTTTCTTCCGCTCGTTCTTTGCATTGCCCGTCATTGTGATTTGGCTGCTTGTGCAGGGCAAATTGCGCGATGGCATTCGCACCCAACGCCCAATGTTCCATTTGATCCGATCGCTGGTGGGCGGTGCTGCGATGGCTTTTGCATTTGCCGCACTCGGCATGTTGCCATTGCCCGAGGTCGAAGTTTTGGGATATCTCGCAGTCTTTTTGACCGTGATTTTTGCAGCGGTGATATTGGGCGAACGGTTACGGGCGTTTCGCCTCGCCTCTGTCGCATTGGGCATGATCGGCGTTTTGATCGTGCTTTGGCCGCGATTGACGCTGGATGACATGAACCGCACCATACAAATCGGCATCGCCTGCATATTGATATCAGCCGCATTGCGCGCGCTGGTGGTCGTCCATATTCGCCGTATGGTCAGCAGTGAAAGCACCAGTTCCATCGTCTTTTACTTCACCATGACCACCACGGTCTTGTCGTTGTTTACGATGCCATTTGGCTGGGTCTGGCCGGATGCTGCAACCTTCACAATGCTGGTGTTTTCAGGCCTGTTGGGCGGGGTTGCACAGATCCTTGTGACAACATCCTACAAACATGCAGAAGTCGCGGTTCTTGCGCCATTTGACTATGCATCAATCCTGTTTTCGATCGTTCTGGGCTATGTTTTCTTTGACGAAGTGCCAACCATCTGGGTTCTGTCAGGTGCCGCCGTCATCATATCCGCGGGTGTTCTGATCGTCTGGCGTGAACGGCAATTGGGGCTGGAACGCGGAAAAGCCAGACCTAGCATTTCGAAAGAAGGATAAGAAAAAGCCGCCCTGAAGTGAGCGGCTTTCCTTTGGTCTTTAGATTTGTTTACTGCGCCAATTTGCGCGCTGGGATCTCTGCCAACAAGGGCAAGACCTGAGACATATCCGGCCCACGTTCACGACCTGTCACGGCCTTGCGCAATGGCATGAACAACCCTTTGCCTTTACGGCCCGTTGCTTCCTTGACGGCCTTTGTCCATGCGCCCCAGCTATCGCCATCCAATGGGCCCTCTGGCAGCATGGTCATCGCTTGCGCCACAAATTCCGCATCATCATCTGCGATCAATGGCTCAGCCCCATCACGGAACAAGGCCCACCATTCCGCCAGATCGGCGCGTTTGGTGATGTTTTCGCGTGTGACATTCCAGAATGCCTCTGCCTTGTCCGCAGGAACGCCCAGAGCATCAATATCGGATGCAACATCTGCAAATGACAAACCCTGCAATTTGCGTGATGTCAGTGGCCATAGGTCTTCGACATCCAATTTAGTCGGCGCGGATCCGAACTGATCCAAATCGAACCCTTCCGCCAATTCTTCAATGCTAAGACGCAGTTCAACCGGTTGGGACGACCCAATTCGCGCCATCAGGCTAAGGATCGCTTCGGGTTCGACGCCTGCTTCGCGCATATCGCGCAGTGTCAGGCTCATTTGACCGTCGCGTTTGGACAGTTTTTCACCCTGTGGGCCCGTCAACAAAGAATGGTGCGCAAATGTCGGCACAGTGCCGCCCAGCGCGCGGATCATTTGGATCTGCGTTGCCGTATTGGTCACGTGGTCAGAGCCGCGAACAACATGGGTCACACCCATATCGGTATCATCCACCACAGACGCCAAAGTATACAGATACTGACCATCCGCGCGGATCAGCACGGGATCGGACACAGATGCTGCATCGATAGACAGATCACCTAGAATGCCATCGACCCATTCGATACGTTCCTGATCTAGCTTGAACCGCCAAACGCCATCGCCGCGCTCAGCACGCAGAGCGGTCTTTTCGTCATCAGACAAAGACAGAGCCGCGCGGTCATAAACCGGTGGCTTGCCCATATTCATTTGCTTTTTGCGCTTCAGGTCCAATTCAACCGGCGTTTCGAAGGCTTCGTAGAAACGACCCATCTCGCGCAGCTGATCTGCTGCATCGTCATATCGCTCCAAACGGGCAGATTGACGTTCTTCACGATCCCATTCAATGCCAAACCATTCGAGATCCCGTTTGATCCCATCGACATATTCTTCTTTGGACCGCTCTGGATCCGTATCATCGATGCGCAAAATAAATTGGCCGCCCGCTTTCCGCGCGATCAAGAAATTGAACATGGCTGGGCGCAAATGGCCCAAGTGCAACCAACCAGTAGGCGATGGTGCAAAGCGGGTAACAGTCATAGCGGGGCTCCAATAAGGGCGGCGTGCAATTCAAGGCGTTCGCATCTCACAAACGGGCGATTTTGTCTAGGTCCGCAGCTTTATCAACGCTGTGTTTCTAAAATCCGAAGACCAAAGGCCTGCATCATTCCTTTGGGTCAGGCATTCGTTTCGCAAATTCAATCACTTTGATGTGAAACTATGATCCAATTCCTGAGAATCATCGTAAGAATTAGCACCAGTCAACAAGGAGGGGTCTATGACCGCAAAATTTACAATGACTCGCCGTGCCGCGCTGACATCTGCCGTCGCAGCACCTTTTATTGCAACAGGTTCCGTTTCCCGCGCGCAGGTTGCGCAGCAAGAAGGCCCTCAGGTGCCACGTGCCAATCGATTGAAAGTGGGCGCGTTTGAGGTTTCAACATTGCTGGTTGGCACCCGTACCGTTGAAGGCCCACAGGGTATTTTCGGCATGAATGTCAGCGAGGAAGAATTTGCTGCCGCCTCTGCTGCTGCACATCTGCCAACGGACAAAGCGCAGTTTTTCTTCACACCGACACTCGTCAACACGGGTTCCGAGTTGATCTTGTTTGATACAGGTCTCAATCAGGCTGGCATTCAAGGCGCTGTAAAAGCAGCTGGTTATGCGCCAGAGGACGTCACACATGTTGTCCTGACGCACATGCATGGCGACCACATTGGCGGTTTGATGGAAGGATCCACGGAAAGCTTTGCCAATGCAGCCTATATCACGGGCCAAGCAGAATTTGATTTCTGGGCCAAAGCAGAGAATGAAGGCTTTGAAGGCAAAGTTCGCCCGCTGGCGGAAAAAATGTCTTTCCTTGATGCCGGCGCAGATGTCACCAGTGGCGTAACCAGCATCGATGCAGCAGGTCACACACCTGGTCATATGGGGTACATGCTGGAAAGCGACGGACAGCAATTGTTCCTGGGTGCCGATTTTGCCAACCACTATGTCTGGTCTTTGGCCCATCCTGATTGGGAAGTCCGGTTTGATGCGGATAAAGCTGCGGCTGCTGCAACACGCCGCAAAATCCTATCCATGTTGGCCGCGGATAATGTTCCATTCGTTGGATACCACATGCCATTCCCAGGTGTTGGATATGTGGAAACACGCGGTGATGGGTTCCACTTTGTCCCGCACACCTATCAGCTGCTGATGGGCTAAATCCTATTCGTTTTGAAAATATGAGTCAGGCTTTTGGATCAAAAGTCTGGCTCACTTTTTTGTCCGGGTATATTTATGCAAAGGGGTGAAACCTTGATTGCTTATGTCACGGTCGGGGCGGACGATATCGCCCTCTTCTCTAGCAATCCTAACGTTCCCGGGCGCGACGATTAGCGCGGACTGCGTTTTGCCAAGATCCGCTGCAATGTCCTGCGATGCATGTTCAATCGGCGCGCGGTTTCTGACACGTTGCGGTCGCACAATTCATAAATCCGCTGGATATGTTCCCAACGCACCCTATCGGCGCTCATCGGGTTTTCTGGCGGCGGCGGCAATTCACCACGCGCAGCAAGCAGGGCATTGGTGATATCCGTGGCATCCGCCGGTTTGGACAAATAATCAGTGGCTCCGATTTTGACCGCGGCCACAGCGGTTGCAATAGCGCCATATCCGGTGAGAACCACAATTTGGCTGTCGGGGCGTTTGGCACGAAGCGTTTCGACCACATCCAACCCATTTCCATCCTGAAGCCTTAGATCCACCACCGCATAGGCCGGTGGCCGCGCCGTCGCTATCGCGCGACCGGCAGCAACGGAACCGGCGGTTTCCACAGAAAACCCCCGCTTTTCCATCGCCTTTGCAAGACGTTTCAGAAATGGTTCGTCATCATCGACCAGCAACAAAGACGGATCCTCGCCCAGATCCAATGCATTCGTCTCTGCCATGATTGCGTCTCCTACCAAAGGGGCAGCGCCATGCGACCTGCATGATCAGCGTGAAAGATAGAAAACGATCTGATACATCGCGTATTCAACGCCTTGCCGGTGTGCAGGGAAAATAACATTTCCCGCATCTAAGCGTCAAACACTGTAGGTGCCAAAAGCTGCGGTTTTACGACGCAGCCTCAACAAAGCACGCTGTGCGCTCTGCCATTGCTTCGGGGCTGACATCCCGGCGGAAATATTCGACGAACCCATGTTCCGGCAAAACCAGGTAGGTAAAGGTCGAATGGTCTACAAGATAATATTCATCGGATTTATCATGGGCACGATAGAAGGTTTTGTAGGCTTTCGATGCGTCCGCAACCTGTTCGTCGCTGCCGGTCAGGCCAATATATTTCTCATGCAAATTTCCAATGAAATCCGCAACGACCTCCGGTGTATCCCGATCGGGGTCAATTGAAATAAACACCGGGTTTGCGTCAATCCCCTGCATGTCCAGCGCATCAACCGCTAAAGCATTTCGGTAACTGTCAGCCGGGCAGATATCGGGGCATAGCGTATAGCCAAAATAGAGGATGCTTGGTTTCGTAAATACATCCTGATCCGTTACGGTTTCACCCGCAGTGTTGATCAATGTAAACGGCCCGCCAATCTGATCCGCGCCCCCGGCAATCTGGCTTTCGCGGCACTGCGCAAACAGATCCGCCATATCAGCCCCCGGTCGCATCACGAAATACGCCGTCACACCTAACCCAATCACAATCACAGCCAAAGCGCCCAGCGCAGCTTGGATAGGTTTCATCGTCGGCTTCTCCTTATTTGAGACCAGTTGGACATTGCAGGCATGGGTCAGAACCTCCTACATTATAAGTCATGGTACGATATGACGAAACACCGCAGGCATCACTTGGTTTGCGCAGCGATACACAACGCAGCAATTGGATCCGCTTAAGGACAATCATCCTTTTGCGATGGGTTGCGATTTGCGGGCAAATCTCTGCCCTTGTTGGCGGACAGTTGTTCTATCAATTAGAGCTACCCGTCGGGCCATGCGTTTTTGCCATTGGTGTTTCCATCACCGGTAACCTCGTGACGCATCGCGTCTATCCTGAAAATACAAGACTTCGTGAACACGAAAACCTGTTCATGGTCATATTTGACCTTCTGCAACTGTCATTCTTGCTGTTTCTGACCGGCGGATTGAACAACCCGTTCGCAATTTTGGTGATGGGACCGGTCATTGTCTCGGCAACCGTTTTACACTTGTCCTCTGCATTGATCGTGGGCGGAGCGACCTTTGTCATTATCACCATTCTCGCCTTTTCGCATTTGCCGCTAAGAACTCAATCTGGCGAAATATTGGCGCTGCCAAATATTTTCATATTCGGGGAATGGCTGGCCATTACGATTGCCTTGGGATTTACGTCCCTATCAACACGACGCGTCACCCGCGAAATGCATTCGATGTCAGACGCGTTGGCAGCGACGCAAATGGCCTTGGCCCGCACCCAGAAACTGAATGATTTGGGCGGCGTTGTTGCCGCCGCGGCGCATGAATTGGGGACACCGCTTGCAACCATCAAACTGACCTCATCAGAATTGCTGGACGATTTGCAGGATCGACCCGATCTACAAGACGACGTGCGTCTGATCCGGGAACAAACGGATCGGTGTCGGGATATTTTGCGATCCATGGGTCAGATTGGAAAAGACGACAAGCATATGCACACCGCCCCTATTCAGGCTGTAATGACAGAAGTATCCGATCCGCATCAGGGGCGTGGCATCGACATTGAAATGACATATGCCGCAAAAGCAGGTGGTTCCCAAACGCAGCCCAATATTATCCGCAAACCGGAAATCATTCACGGATTGCGAAATCTGGTTCAAAATGCTGTAGACTTCGCAGATGGAACCGTATGGTTTGACGCGAGATGGACAGACAAAGACATCACAATTCGCATTATAGATGACGGACCAGGCTTTCCCCCGCATCTTATCGGCCGCATTGGTGATCCCTTTGTTGCAGGTCGCCGACAAGACACACCAAACCCCGACAGGGGAGAATATGAAGGAATGGGTCTGGGCCTATTTATTGCCAAAACGCTTCTAGAACGCAGCGGAGCACAACTCAGTTTCGCAAACGGTGCGCCAGCTGTGCCTTCGGATCATTCCACTGCGTCTCAAAAGGGCGCAATTGTCGAAGTCATTTGGCCCGTGTCACAGATAACTATTGCCAACAGCGAAGGTCGTGAAGCGCTGGGTGAAAATTCCAAATTAAAGTCACCCTAATTTTTGCAATATTTGAAAACAAATGCACCCCAATTCAGCCCAAGTATAACAGAGTGATCTCTACAGTATATTCTCTCTATTTCATTTTTCTTTTGAATAAGGTTTGAGAAACTCTGGATTGTGGAGTTTTTGGGCCAAAAATATTTTTTTTTGCAGTTTTTTGAAAAAGCCTCTTGGCTATTCAACTTTCAGTAGTATCGTTACACGAGTGAACCCGAAAAAGCGCAACCTTAACATTAATTCAATTTTCATCGTATAACCCGATGCGCAGTCAGTAGGAACAAAAACGTGCAAACATCAGTTATGATTTTTTGCACTTTGGTGGCTGGAGCTACGATCTTTTTCGTCTTTTTCAGCCCACGAAAAGTAGCCAAAGTGCCCAGAAGCTACAATTCGAACATCCGCCCTTCTGGCACCTCCATCCTGCTTAGGGATGGGATGGTCGTTGATTTCAGTGAAGATGCATCAGAACTTTATGAAGGCCCGGATCTGGTAGGAGCAAGCTGGTCTTTTCTGCGTGATATCCTGATATCGCGGTTTCCAAACCTGCCGGCAGTTCTACCTGACACCAATCAATATTTTAACGCGATCGACAATTCGAATTCTGAGCTATCCCTTGAAGCCAATGGGAAAACCACAAGACTTAACTTGAAGCTCCGCGAAATGTCCCCCGCTTTGGCGCATCGACTGCTATCCAGCGCGAATGAACACCATTCCTACAAAAGCGTTTTGGAGGCGATGCCAGACCCTGCCTTTCGCTGCAATGAAGACGGCGCAGTTACTTGGTATAATGCGCCTTACCAGCAGCTGTGCCATGAATTCGGTCATAGCCCTGAAACGTTCAAACCGTTCAGCTTGTCCAAAATTCAATATACCGCCACGCACAGCGCACGTGCCTGCGTAGAACAGGGTGAAATAACCCGTTGGTTCGAAGTGTTTTCCACGCCGGATAAATCAGGGAATGTACTGTTCTTTGCCAAGAAGATTGATGCATTGATCGAAGCTGAAATTGCACAACGCAACTTCATTCAAACCCTGACAAAGACCTTTGCACATCTTCCTATTGGTCTGGCTGTGTTTGATCGAAATCGTCAGCTGGTCCTGTTCAACCCTGCATTGGTAGATCTAACCAATCTACCATCAGAATTCCTGAGCGCCCGCCCGAATTTGCTTAGCTTCTTTGATCACCTACGTGAAAATCGGATGATCCCAGAACCAAAGGATTATCAAACATGGCGCGCGCAGTTGGCAGATGTCATCGCCGCCGCAAAAAACGACCGCTACAGCGAAACATGGAACCTACCGTCTGGTTTGACGTATAAAATCACGGGCCGCCCACATCCAGATGGCGCAGTCGCCTTTCTGATTGAAGACATCAGCGCGGAAATTTCATTAACACGCCGGTTCCGGTCTGAACTTGAGCTAAGCCGTTCCGTTATGGACACATTGGACGAAGCGGTCGCAGTCTTTTCACAGCTCGGCGTCATGACCCTATGCAATACAGCCTATCGCTCCATGTGGTCATTCGAGGATGACAGCGCGTTTTCCGAAACAAATATCACAGATGCAACGCTGCTTTGGGCCGGTGAATGTGAACCCAATCCAATTTGGCCAGAACTTCGCGAATATGTCACGCAATTGAAGGATCGCGCTGCTTGGGATGCCATTTTGGTGCGCCACAACGGGAATCACATTTCCTGCAAAATTGAACCTGTGGCGGCCGGATCTACATTGATCCGATTTCAGGTCGAAGATGTTTCACCTAGGTTAGACGCAAAGCCCTACCTGTCAAAAGTCATTCCAATAAACTAACAAAGCGATTTAGAGGCGCGAGGCGTCTTGATGCCTCTTGAGCTTATGACGTCCACGCGTATTCTAGGCGCATGACCCAGACGCTTCGTTTTGACCTAAACTCTCCAATAGAAACATCCAAATTGGCAGAAAACCTCGGATCACGCTTAAGGGTCGGCGATGTGATCTTGCTAAGCGGAGAAATCGGGGCTGGAAAAACCCTGTTTGCCCGCGCTTTGATCCAATCCTTGCAGGATGCGCCCGAAGATGTGCCATCGCCGTCGTTCACCTTGGTCCAGGTCTACGACACGCGAGCGGGCGAAATTTGGCACAGCGATCTTTACCGTCTGTCAGAACCCGATCAATGTGTGGAACTGGGCCTATTAGATGCATTCGAAACCGCAATTTGTTTGGTAGAATGGCCCGACAGATTGGGCGATTTGATCCCTGACACCGCACTTTTCATGAAATTCTCGGCGCCACCCCCTCAGACAGGTTTTGACAGCAGCGTTGAGGAGACCCATAGACAAGTTGATATAGCTTGGAAAAATGACAGCTGGACACAGCGCATTAAGGATTTGGTGTGAACGCGTTTTTGAGTAAAGCAGGCTGGTCTGATGCGGACCAATCCGATCTGGCCGGAGACGCGTCCGCGCGATCTTATAAACGTCTCACAAAAAGTGATGGCAAAACGGCAATTCTCATGTCCGATCCCGCCGGACAAATGGATCAATTCGCGCGAATGGCGCGCTATCTAATCGGGCTAGGTCTCAGCGCTCCTGAAATTTACGCACAAGACAACGACATTGGCTTGATGCTGCTTGAAGATCTGGGCGATGGTCTACTGGCCCGTTTAACCCATTACAGTGCCAGCGAATTTCGCCTTTATCGCGCAGCTATTGATGTTTTGGTGACATTGCGGCGCAGCCCACCTGCCCCAGATTTACCAATCGCGGCGCCAGACTATTTGGCAGACCTGATTGCTCCGGCTTTTGATCATTATATGGCGGGGCAAGAACTGGCCATCGACCAACGCAACAGCATAATCGATCTGTTTGAAACGCACCTCACCCAATATGCACCAGAAACCAACGTGACTGTTTTACGCGACTATCACGCAGAAAACATTCTGTGGCTGCCTGACAGAGACGGCGTTGCCCGAGCTGGGCTGTTGGATTTCCAAGACGCATGGCAGGGTCACCCCGCCTATGATCTTGTTTCTCTTTTGCAAGATGCACGCAGAGATGTGTCACCCGATACGCAAAATGCTTTGATTGCCTATTACGTATCCGAGACCAGCTGTGACCCAGCTGCGCTAGAACGGTCCATGGCCATACTTGGGGCGCAAAGACATTTGCGGATCTTGGGCGTGTTCGCCCGCCTTTCCGCGCAATTTGGCAAAACCCATTATATCGATTTCATTCCCAGAACATGGGGTTATTTACAGACCTGCTTGGCCCATCCTGCGTTGGAGCGCCTGAAGTCGGAACTCGATACCATCCTGCCCCATCCCGACCCGGACTATCTAGAAAGATTGCGCAACATATGACGACAGCATCAAATATTTCTGCCGTCATGGTTTTTGCGGCGGGTCGTGGTACGCGTATGGGCAGTCTGACGGAAAATTGCCCAAAACCCATGATACCAGTTGCGGGAAAGCCGCTGCTGGATCATGCGCTGGACATGACGCAAGGCATCAGCACGCGTGTGATCAACACCCATTATTTGGCCGAGCAGATCGATGAACATCTCATAGGGCGGGATGTCACCGTCTCGCATGAAGATGACCTGCTTGATACCGGCGGTGGGTTGGTCAAGGCCTTGCCCTTGTTAAACGCCAACCCTGTTTTTACGTTAAATTCAGACGCGATCCTACAAGGACCGAACCCGTTTGACGTTCTACGCGCCGCATGGCGGGATCATATGGAATGCTTGTTGCTATGCGTACCAATGACCCGCGCGGTGGGCCGCAAAGGCGGAGGCGATTTCACGTTTGCCAACGACAACCAACTGATCCGAAAAGGCGATATGTGTTATATCGGGGCCCAAATCACACGAACTGACGGGCTATCAGACATCACAGAAACCGTTTTTTCGCTTAACACCTTGTGGAACAACGCATCCAAACGGGGCGGTTTGTTCGGCGTGGAATATCCCGGCCATTGGTGCGATGTTGGCCATCCTGACGGGATTGATTTGGCCGAGAACCTGCTAAACACGCATGTTTGATCCTAACCCAACCCCACGCCTATTCGCCCTGCCCCCCGGTGCAGATTTTTGTGCCGCCCTGATACAGGGCATGCGGGATCGGCTACAAAATGAGCCCCCCGAAGCAATAGCCCAGGTCGAACTATACGTGACCACAGGGCGCATGATGCGCCGCATGCGTATGTTGTTTGATGCGGGCCCGCCCGGATTTTTGCCCAACATCAAACTGATTGGCGATTTGACAGACCCGCTAAGCCGCACGCGCCTACCCCAACCTGTTGCGCCATTGCAGCGCCGGTTGGAACTGGTGGGTTTGGTCGGTAAATTGATCGACGCCCAACCAGATCTGGCACCCAAGAGCGCGCAATTCGATCTGGCCGATAGTCTGGCCAATCTGATCGACGAAATGTCCGGTGAAGATGTCCCTTTTGAAACCGTCGCAGCGCTGGATGTCTCTGATGCATCAGGCTATTGGCAGCGCGCATTGCAGTTCTTGACCATCGCAAAAGGGTTTGTCGGATCAGATCAGGCACCCGATAAAGAAGCCTTTGCACGCATGGCGTTGCAGATGCGCTTGCTTGATTGGGAAACGAACCCTCCCAAACACCCGGTCTTGATCGCAGGGTCCACCGGGTCGCGTGGCACAACGGCCGAGTTTATGAAAGCGGTCGCGCGCCTTCCTCAAGGCGCATTGATTTTGCCGGGGTTTGACGACGATATGCCCCAACATGTTTGGGGTAAAATGGACAATGCCCTGAAAAGCGAAGACCATCCGCAATTCCGCTTTGCCCGTTTGATGGCAGATCTGGACCTGACGCGCGACGATGTTCCCCAATGGGCACAAAACACGGCACCGAATGCCCAGCGCAATCAGGTCATATCGCTCGCGCTGCGTCCCGCACCCGTGACCCATCAATGGCTTAGCGATGGTCCAAACCTGCCTGACCTGCCCAGCGCCCTAAAAGAAATCACCCTGATTGAAGCGCCCGCACCGCGGGATGAGGCGCTGGCCATCGCATTACGTCTGCGTCAGGCCGCAGAAGATGGTGTTCGCGCCGCATTGATCACGCCTGATCGTATGTTGTCGCGCCGCGTCACATCGGCCCTAACACGCTGGAATATCACCCCAGATGACAGTGCCGGCATGCCCGCGCAACTTAGCCCACCGGGCCGTTTTCTACGCCATACCGCCCGTTTGATGCATGAACCGCTCAGTGCCGAAGCGCTGTTGACGTTGTTAAAGCATCCGCTCTGCCATAGCGGGGGCGAACGCGGATCGCATTTGTTAAACACCCGCGAACTCGAACTGCATATCCGTAAAAGTGGATGGCCTTTCCCAAAGGCAGACAAACTGCGCGCATGGGGCGCCGCCCGCGATATCGAACCTTGGACGCATTGGGTCGCAGAGTGTTTTTGCGATAAAGAGCGTTCTGGAATTGCATCGCTGGATCAACAGTTAAAGATCCATATCGACATGGCAGAACAAATTGCCAAAGGCAGTGCGTCCGACACTGGCACAGGTGGTTTGTGGGACGAAAATGCAGGGCGGGTTGTTACAGACATCATCGAAAACATTCGACAACACGCATCCTACGGTCCTGATATGGGGCCTCGCGATTATACGGATTTGTTTAACGCCATTTTGTCCAAAGAAACGGTCCGCGATCACAACGAACCCCATCCCGATATTCTGATCTGGGGTACGTTAGAGGCGCGCGTGATGGATGCGGATCTTTTGATCCTTGGGGGTTTGAACGAAGGCAGTTGGCCTGAAATGCCTGCTGCTGATCCTTGGTTGAACCGACAGATGCGCCATGATGCGGGTCTATTGCTGCCTGAACGGCGTGTTGGTCTATCAGCACATGATTTCCAACTAGCCGCCGGCGCAAAAGAGGTCATCCTATCGCGATCTCTGAAATCAGATGATGCGGAAACGGTTCCGTCACGCTGGTTAAACCGGTTGTGCAATCTGATCAGCGGCTTGCCTGAACGCGACGGTCCTTTGGCCCTACGAAACATGCAAGAAAAGGGGCAATATTGGTTGGATCTGGCCGATGCTGTGGAAACCCCGATCTATACAGATCCCGCCAAACGCCCTTCACCCGCGCCACCCAGTGATGCCCGGCCACGGCAATTGCCCGTAACCGCGATCAAAACATTGGTGCGGGATCCTTATGCGATCTATGCCCAGCGCATTTTGCGACTGCGCCCATTGGATCCTTTGCAACAAGAACCAAACCCGATGCTGCGTGGAAATTTGGTACATGAAATGCTGGAACACTTCGTCAGAACCAGCGCCGATGATCCATCCGAATTGACCCCGGAACGCTTCATGGCATTTGCACATGACACACTGGGAAATCCAGAAATCGTGCCTTTCCCAACAGTGCGCCATTTCTGGCTGGCCCAAATGCAAACGGTCGCCGATTGGTTTTGCCAAAGCGAAATCGATCGTCAAAAACATGCGCGCCCTGCGCAATATGAGGTAACAGGCCAGGCCACCATCCAGCCCCTCGGGTTCACCCTGACAGCCAAAGCCGACCGGGTCGACATTGATGAAAACGGCAATGCTTGGCTCTATGACTATAAAACGGGTACGGCACCAACAAAGGCGCAGCAGGAGAATTTCGACAAACAGCTTTTGCTCAGCGCCGCGATTGCGCAGCAAGGCGGTTTTGAAAATCTGGCCCCACGACATGTTTTGGGCGCGCGCTTTTTGCAAATGAAAGCCAAAGCACCCGCAATTGTGCCTGCGCCGCTGGAAGAGCATCCACCAGAAAAAGTGTGGGACGAATTCACGCGCTTCATCACAGCCTATCTTAGCCCCAAACAGGGGTTTACTGCGCGCCGTGCCCTGATGAAGGACAGCGACCCATCTGATTACGATCAATTGTCGCGCTTTGGTGAATGGGACGTTGTCGATCTGCCAATGCAGGAGGATTTGGTATGATCCGGGATGAAGCGACCCAAGCACAGGTCACCGCAGCCGACCCTGATGCATCCACCTGGTTGGCGGCCAATGCTGGATCCGGCAAGACACGGGTTTTGACCGACAGGGTCGCACGCCTGTTGCTACAAGGCGTGTTACCCGAACATATTCTGTGCCTCACCTATACCAAAGCCGCTGCAAGCGAGATGCAAAACCGCCTGTTTCGCCGATTGGGCGATTGGGCCATGCGCAGCGATGACGACCTGCGCGAAGAACTGAACAAATTGGGGTTGGACGAACGTCCCAATTCAGATTTCCTGCGCGAAGCCCGCACATTATTTGCCCGTGCGATCGAAACGCCGGGCGGTTTGCGCATTCAGACAATCCACTCTTTTTGTTCCGCACTTTTGCGCCGCTTTCCGCTAGAGGCAGGCGTATCGCCGCAGTTCAAAGAAATGGAAGATCGCGCCGCGCAATTGCTGCGTATGGATATCATGGATCGCTTTTCTGATGGGCCCGAGGCGCATCTGGTTGCCGATCTTGCCCCATTGTTACACGAAGTGTCCCTTGATGGGTTTCTGTCTGAAATCATTGGCCAGCGTGATGCATTTCGGGTGCCAAGAACCCGCGCAGAAATCTACGCACAATACGGTCTCGCAAAAAATGCCGATAAGAATGACCTTCTAACAGATGTCTTTCTTGGCGCAGAATTGGATCTGTTCACCGCGCTGATCCCTCATTTAAAGGCTGGCGGTAAAACCGATCAAAAACTGGCCACAGCGTTGGCAGCGATTACATCCATCGGCGCGACAGCTTTGGCACAGTTAAAAGAGGCCCTGCTGACCAAAACGGGAACCGTCAGCAAACGGCTTTATACCAAAAAGATCGCAGAAAATGCACCTGATCTGATTGAACGGCTCGACCAATTGGCCGCCCGTTTAGAAGAGGTTCTTGAAAAAGAAAACGCAATACTGGCGGCAAAACGTGATAGCGTTCTACACGCCTTTGCAGCCGCGTTTTTGCCCGCCTATGAGGCCGAAAAAGAGCGCCGCGGATGGTTGGATTTTGACGATCTGATCACACGCGCCCGCGATTTGCTCAGCACGCCCGCAGTGGCGGAGTGGGTTCTGTATCGTCTGGACGGTGGCATTGATCACATCCTTGTCGATGAGGCCCAAGATACATCACCCGTGCAATGGCAGGTGATCGAAAAGCTTGCAGCGGAATTCACCTCTGGCCAGGGCGCGCGCGATGAAATGCGGCGCACGATCTTTGTCGTTGGGGACAAAAAGCAATCGATCTACAGTTTTCAAGGTGCCGATCCGCGTGAATTCGACCGCATGCGCGATGAATTCGCCGAGCGCTTGCGTGAAACCGAGGCTCCGCTTGTGTCCTCTAGCCTGCAATATTCATTCCGCTCGGCTGAACCGATCCTGCGGCTGGTCGACAACGTGTTTGATGGGCGTCAAGAATCAGGGTTTTCTCCCGATCAGCACCACAAAGCATTCAAAGATGCCATGCCCGGCCGCGTTGATTTGTGGCCTGTGGTGGAAAAGATCAAACCAGAGGAAGACGGCGCATGGTATGACCCTGTAGATCGACAAAGCCCAAGGCACGAAACCGTCATTCTGGCCCAACGCATCGCCCATTTTGTCAAATCACAGATTGATGCCCAAACGCCGATCGCCTTTGACGAAGGCCGTGAACAAAAAGCACGACCCGTCCATGCGGGTGATTTTCTGGTTCTGGTACGATCCCGCGGACGGCTGTTTCTGGAAATCATACGCGCCTGCAAACAGGCCGGCATTCCGATTGCAGGGGCGGATCGCCTAAAGGTGATGGCGGAGCTGGCGGTCAAAGACATTGCCGCGCTTCTTAGATTTTTGGCGACACCCGAAGATGATCTATCACTGGCAACCGCGCTACGATCCCCGCTCTTTGGTCTTAGCGAACAACAGCTTTTCACATTGGCCCACCACCGGGGTCAAAGCTATCTTTGGCAGGCCTTGCGTGCCAAAAGATCCGATTTCGAACCGGTTCTAGCTGTTTTAGACGACTTGCGTGGCCAGACCGATTTCTTACGCCCCTATGACCTAATTGAACGCATCCTGACACGCCATAACGGGCGCAAAAAACTGATAGGTCGTTTGGGTCCCGAAGCCGAAGATGGCGTCAACGCGTTGCTGCAACAGGCATTGGCCTATGAACAAAGCGAAATCCCATCGCTCACCGGCTTTTTGCAGTGGATGCAAACCGATGATCTGGAAATCAAACGTGCGCCAGATGCCGCCGGCACGATGCTGCGTGTTATGACCGTACATGGATCAAAGGGCCTAGAAGCACCGATTGTGATCCTACCCGACTGCATCAAAAAGGGCAGTGGCGGGCGGAACAGTTTGCTGACCCATGACGATCATGTCTTTTGGAAACAAAGCAAAGCCCAAATGCCCAAACTGCATCAAGAGGCCAACGCATTGGCCGAAGAAGCAGATGCGCAGGAACGGGACCGGCTGCTTTATGTCGCGCTGACCCGGGCGGAAAAATGGCTGGTTGTCGCAGCTGCGGGTCAATTGGGCAAAGATGATTGGTATGCTCAGGTCCAGAAAGGCATGATTGCCAGTGGTGGGGCTGAACAGACATATGATTTTGGCGATTGGGGCCAAGGCGTCGGGCAGGCATTGGTGCATGGCGATCCCTATCAGCTTGACCTCGTACAAGATCCTTTTGTGGAACGCGTGAAACCGTCCTTACCGGATCAATTTCAACACGCTGCGCCTGCGCCGGTTCTGCACGCGGAAACACGGTCGCCATCAGATTTGGGCGGGGCCAAGGCGCTGGCCGGGGATCATGGTGACGAGACCGAAATTGCGATGGCACGCGGGTCGGCATTGCACCTATTGCTGGAACACCTGCCCAGTGTCGCACCCGAACACCGGATAGAGATTGCGCAAAATCTGCTTGCCGATCAACCGGACGCATTGGATATTGATGTATTGATCAACGAGGCCTGCGCGACCCTTGATGCACCGGACCTACAGCGGTTTTGGGGGCAGGATTACCTTGCAGAAGTGCCTGTGACGGCTGAATTGCCCAAAATCGGGCGTATTCACGGGATTATCGACCGTTTGATTGTCACTCCCGATCATGTGATTGCAGTGGATTTCAAATCAAATCGCGCCGTTCCAAAAAATGCGCATGACGTACCCGAAGGGTTGATGCGCCAAATGGCCGCTTATTCCCTTGCTTTACAACAGATTTACCCCGGTCAGCACATCGAATGTGGTTTGATTTGGACATATACCCAAACCTATACGGCGCTGCCCACGCAATTGATGCAGGATGCATTTCACACTGTGAGCGCATCTTGACGTTAAGGATTGGCATACCTAGGTTACCTAACCAAGAATGCTGCATGAGCAAAGGATAAGAAAATGGCAACTGTCGCTGTCACAGACGCAACTTTTGAAAGCGAAATCAAAAACGCAGATGTTCCTGTTGTTGTGGATTTTTGGGCGGAATGGTGCGGACCATGTAAGTCCATTGGCCCAGCACTGGAAGAACTGGCCGACGAATTCGATGGCAAGGTCAAGATCGCCAAAATCGACGTAGACGCCAATCAGGAAATGGCAGCCAGCCTTGGTGTGCGCGGCATCCCTGCGCTGTTCGTTTTCAAAGACGGTCAGGTTGTGTCCAACCACACAGGTGCAGCGTCCAAAGCTGTTCTGAAATCTTGGATTGAAAGCGCTGTTTAAGCGGTTTCTACACCCAAAATAATGTCAAAGCGCCTCTTTAAACGGGGCGCTTTTGCTTTTTAAGAAAGCGCTGTTTGCGCAAGTGCCCTTAGGTTGTCCAAGCGCGCTTGTCGCTTTGCACTGCGCTTATCCGGATCAGCAGGCTGACCCGCCCAATCCATCAAAATGCGCACTTTCAAAAGATATTGCACGGATGGATCGTCAGCTTTGACAAAATCATAGCCCTTAAAGAAGACCTCCATCACATCTGGCGGTACGACATGGCCAGCAACATAGTCAGTCGCCCCCAATTGCGTGACCACATATTCCACCAGAAAACGGGCAATGTCATGCCCAACAGGCGCGCTGCGTTCTGTCGTGAAATCCAGCCCCCAACTGCGCCCATGATTACCCAACATCAGGTTACGCAAATGCATGTCCCCATGCGTGCGCGAAGATTTCGTCTGTTGTCCTTCAAACTGCTCGGATTTCCACATCACGATTTTGGCGTAGCGTTCGAAAAGTTCGAAATCAGCGATTTCCTTTTCACCGCTTTCGACCTGTTGCAAAAGATGGGCAATGTGATCGCGCATGAAATGGGGTTGATAGACGCGATCTTCGGCAAACCCGGCGCGATGAAACGCTGCCATCCATTTGCCAGAACGGCGCACCATATTCGTAGGATTTCGCCCCTGTTTGAGCAAATCCGCAACTGTATCGCCCGGGACCTCTTCCATCAGAAAGGCGCGTTTTTCCAAATCTACGGCTAAAATTTCAGGAACACCGCAGGTGTCGTGACTTTGCAAAAGTTCGCCTGCATGCACCTGTGCCAAAATTTGATCCTGAAACGATTGGGCATCTTCGGGCACAAGGATAAGTTTTAGATACAGTCCTGCACGTCCGTCAGATTCATATAGGCGGACAATGCGCGCGCGGCCCAACTCGCTTTTGCGCCAGCTTTGGGTTTGCACATAAAGTTTGGGATCCAGCCCCGCCTGCTCTGTCAGCTCAACCCATGCTGCATCTGCCTGCCGATTTAAAACCTCATCCCGGTCGGTTACGTCCTGTGTCACCGCCACCCCCTTCTTGCAAACCGGATCTCACTTGCCGATATAAGACCCAAGCCTAGAGAAAGGGCACATGGTATGAAAGAAGAATTCCCCGGCTGGCATGGCACAACCATTATTGGGGTGCGTAAAGGTGGACAAGTTGTTGTTGCAGGCGATGGTCAGGTGTCGCTTGGCCAAACCGTGATCAAAGGAACGGCGCGTAAAGTGCGGCGTCTGTCCCCCGGTGGGCAAGATGTTGTTTGTGGCTTTGCGGGTTCCACAGCGGATGCGTTCACCCTATTGGAACGTCTGGAAGCCAAGCTAGAAGCAACCCCCGGCCAATTGGCGCGCGCCTGTGTTGAACTGGCCAAAGATTGGCGTACGGATAAATACCTACAAAAGCTAGAGGCGATGCTGATTGTCACAGACGGACGCGACCTGTTCGTTGTCACCGGTGCGGGCGATGTTTTGGAACCCGAACACAACATTGCAGCCATCGGATCAGGTGGCAATTTTGCCTTGGCCGCAGCGCGGGGTCTGTATGACAGTGATCTAGATGCAGAAGGTGTGGCACGTCAGGCCATGGCGATTGCCGCGGATATCTGCGTCTATACCAATGGCAACCTGACCGTTGAAACCCTGACGGAGTAAACCCGTGTCACAGCCAAACATTCACCCAGACGATCTACGTGCCGCTGTTGCCTCTGGCATGATTTCAGAGGCCCAAGCAGCATCCATCACCGTATTGGCGCAAGAACGCGCCGGAACACGGGCCTATATGGGGCCAAGTGATGAACCTTTTGAATTGTTCAAAGGATTCAATGAAATCTTTATCGTGATCGGTTTGTGCATTCTGTATGCGGGCTGGATGGGGATCAGTGGGCTAAGCCTGATCACATCAGGTAAGCCCGGAAATCTGGCAATTCTGCTGGGCGTGATTTCTTTGGCTGTGTGCTGTGGCTTGGCCAGCTATTTTACCGTGAAACGCCGTATGATCGCGCCATCGATCCTATTGGCCGGCCTTTTTGCGGTTTCATCGGTACAAACGCTTTACGTTGGTGCGCTGACTTTTGGGTCTGTCTCAGCGTGGAGCGATCCGGCGACTTTGGCTATTTGCGCGGGCGGAACGGCTATTTTGTTACTCGCGTATTTCCTAGCCTTCCGCGTGCCCTTTACCCTTGCATTGATCATGTTGTCCGCTTTTGCGGCAGTTCTGGGCCTTGCCTCAATGGGCCAAGCCGAACTGAACACGCCTGTTGAACTATTCCTTCTTAGCGCAGGTGGGCCATTTGCCTTTGTAACGCTCGGGCTTGGCATCATTGGTCTGGGTTTCGCGATGTATTTCGATCTACGCGACCCACATCGTCTGACGCGGCGCGCATCAAATGCGTTTTGGCTACATGTGCTGGCTGCACCTGCGATCATCAACACGGTTGCCCTGACGTTATTTACAAACGGGACCCTATGGTCTCTTGGCCTGCTTTTGGCATTTGTCGCAATTATGGCCTGCTTCGCCATGATCATCGATCGGCGTTCGTTTCTGATTTCCGGCGTCGGCTATATCGTCGCATTGGCGGCAACTGTGACTGATGGATCTTTCATGATCATCTTCTTGCTTGGCGCATTCCTCGTCTTTCTTGGTGCGAAATGGGAACATATCCGCGCAGGTCTGATGGGCGCTTTGCCGGAATTCAAAGGCAAAGACCGCCTGCCACCCTATGCATTGTTAACGCCACGCGATCCTAAGCAGGCGGACTTGTAAACGCCTCTGAAATGCTTAGGTTCACCCCTCACGAATTAGCCCCGATTTGGAGCCCTGTATGACTGACCTCACCCCGCGCGAAATCGTGTCCGAATTGGATCGTTTCATCATTGGCCAACAAGACGCAAAGCGGGCGGTTGCCGTGGCCTTGCGCAATCGCTGGCGGCGCAAACAGTTAGGTGATGATCTGCGCGACGAGGTTTACCCAAAAAACATCCTGATGATCGGGCCAACAGGCGTTGGTAAAACCGAAATCAGCCGTCGTTTGGCGAAACTGGCCCGCGCGCCGTTCCTGAAAGTCGAGGCGACAAAATTTACCGAAGTGGGCTATGTCGGCCGCGATGTGGAACAGATCATTCGTGATCTGGTGGATGCTGCGATCATTCAAACCCGCGAACACATGCGCGAGAATGTGAAGGCCAAAGCATACCAAGCCGCAGAAGAACGCGTGATTGAGGCCATCGCCGGTACAGACGCCCGCGACGCGACCCGCGATATGTTCCGCCGCAAGCTAAAAGCGGGCGATTTGGACGATACCGAAATCGAGCTAGAAGTCACGGAAACAGCGTCGCCTTTCCCAATGATGGACATTCCCGGCCAGCCCGGCGCGTCCATGGGCATGATGAATTTGGGCGACATTTTGGGCAAGGCTATGGGCGGGCGCACCACGCGCAAAAAGATGACCGTGGCGCAAAGCTATGAAATCCTGATCGGTGAAGAGGCCGATAAACTGCTGGATGATGAAGTTGTGAAAACCGCAGCGCTTGAATCGGTGGAACAAAACGGCATCGTGTTTTTGGACGAAATCGACAAGGTTGCCGTGCGTCAGGAAACCCGCGGTGGCGATGTGTCCCGTGAAGGCGTTCAGCGCGATCTGCTACCGCTGATCGAAGGCACAACCGTCAGCACAAAACATGGCGCAGTGAAAACCGATCATATCCTGTTTATCGCCTCTGGCGCGTTCCATATCGCGAAACCCTCGGATTTGCTGCCCGAATTACAGGGGCGTCTGCCCATTCGTGTGAACCTGCAGGATCTGACCGAAGCAGATTTCGTGCGGATCCTGACCGAAACCGACAACGCCCTAACACGCCAATACACGGCCCTGATGGCAACCGAAGAAGTGGATGTCACATTTACCGAAGACGGGATCGCCGCCCTTGCTGGTATCGCGGCCGAGGTAAACAGATCGGTTGAAAACATCGGTGCCCGCCGTCTGTACACCGTTTTGGAACGTGTGTTTGAAGAACTAAGCTTTGCCGCGCCGGATCAATCAGGATCGGCTGTTACAGTTGATGCCGCCTATGTGGACAAGCACCTAGGGGAGCTATCGAAATCTACAGATCTGAGCAGATTTGTTTTGTAGCGTTTCGGTTTTCGAAAACTATGCAACTCAGCCCATTCCCTCAAATTTTTAACCTTACCCAACGGATAACTATTGCAACTACTGCGCGAATCCGGCTCAGGTGGGATTAACTTCTTGTTAAGATTTGGAGGATTCGATGGCATTGCCTACTACCGCGCCCTATTCTTCGGCCGAACGTAAATTTCCTCAGACATCTGTACAGGCCAACGACCTGCTGATCCTCGCGTCGACCGATGAATTGTTTAACCATGTGGATGATGGCCTGCCGATGTGGGCCGGCGAAGGGGATCGAGAGGTTGTCGTGGAAATTTTATTCCAGACGGCCTTTTTGAAAATTCCTGCGATTGTTTTAAATGTCGTTGGGATCGACAGCGCACATGATCAAAACCTGCGCTATGCGGTGAACCCTATCAACATAACCACCAAAGGCTTTTCCATTCAGTTCAAAACATGGGGCGATACGCATATCGCGCGCGCCTCGGTGTCTTGGCAAGCGACCGGGCAGGTTTAATTACGCCTGCCACCAACGCTCGGCAAAGCGTGCATTGTCCATTTCCCATAACGTGCCCACATCTTCGGGTGTGGCTATGGTCGACGACAAACCATGCGCCCAATTGGCAAAGGCAGGGATAATGGTGCTGCCTTCATCACGTAAAATGTGCTGGATCTCATGATACAATGTCTGCCGTTTTCCAACGTTCAGCTCGGCCCGGGCCTGTTGTAAGAGAGATTGGAAATGCAGGTTTTGGTCATCCCCCCATCCACTGTCATTCCACAGCGCCCCATTTTGGTAGGCTAGGGACAACATCCAATCTTCTGTTGCACGACCCGCCCAAGACGCTGCAGAAAACGGCGCATTTCGCCAAATGTCCTGCCAGTAGTTTTGCGCAGGATACAGGGTTGGCGTAATCGCAATGCCCCCGGGTGCAGCACTGGCCCTGTATAGATCCGCCGCCCGCTGAGCCCCATCAAACGCAGCAGACGAAACCGCCAGGTCCACATTTAAATGTGACAAACCCGCCTGCCCCAAATGGTAACGCGCAAGGTCTGGATCATAAGATAGTGGTTCAAGATCTGGCAGATAAAATTGATCCGCTGGACCAATAGGGCTATCGGCGGCGACACGTCCATGACCATGTAAGATCGTATCCACAAACGCCTGCCGGTCTATGCCGTGTTTCAACGCCTTGCGCACATGAGAGGACGAAAACGGCGCCAGATCCGCACGCATTGGAAAGGTGAGGTGACGATTGCCAGAGACCTCTTGCAACCGCAAATCGGGACGCGACCCAAATGAACCGACTGTCGAAAAATCAACATCGGAAATCACATCGACCGAACCGTCAAAAAGCGCCTGATTGCGGGCTTTGACATCATTCATTGCAATCAGTTCAATGTCATCGAACCATCCCGCACTGCCGGATTTGTAGTGATCCACCACGCGTTTTCCCAAAAACCGCCGCCCAGGTTCAAATTCCACAACTTTATAAAGGCCGGTCCCGATGCCATATTGCATCGCCTCGGTAATCTGGCCCGCCGGATAGATCACAAGATGATAATCCGACAGCAAATAGGGAAAATCCGCATACCCGTTTTCCAGCGTGAACTGGATCTGGTGACGGGTTAGCATGTGCATTTCTGCAATATTAGCCAACAAGGGCTGCATCGGCGACGTCGCATCCTGATGCAGCCGGATCGATGCAATCACATCCTGCGCGTCAAAGGGTTTTCCATTGTGGAATGACACGCCCTTGCGCAGATCAAAGGTCCAGATCCGCGCATCATTTGAAGCTTCCCAATGCGTGGCCAATTCACCGCGCAAAGACCCATCACCGGCGACTTCTGTCAGGCAATCAAACACCGCACCATGGCCCATGCAAATCGCAAATGTAGACATATGGGTGCGGCTGTCCCAACCATCGCGTGACGATGCGCCACCCAGCCCTGCCCGTAACCGGCCACCTTGTCGCGGTGCTGCTGACAAAGACAATCCAGACGCCGCAAGAACACCGGCAGCCATGCCGGCCGTCAACAATTTGCGTCTGGATGTTCCAAAGGTCGCCAACTAGCCCACCATACTATCCATTTGCCGAACCAGCGCCGCGCTGATTCCCGGTTCAGACAGGGCATGGCCAGCATTTTTGATGATTTGCAAACGCCCCTTTGTCCAACGCTCACATAATGCATAGGCACTGGCGGGCGGACAAATCATGTCATACCGCCCCTGTACAACCGCGCCCGGAATGTCAGCGATTCGATCCACATTATTCAGGATCCAGCCATCTTCGTCCAAAAAGCTGTTATTGGCAAAATAGTGATTTTCGAGGCGCGCAAAGGCGCGGGCATATTCACCGGGCGGCATGCCGCCCTCACCCGTTGATGCAACCGTCGCCAACGCATTTTCCCATGCAGACCACGCCCGCGCAAACCGGATTTCTTCATCCCGATTGCCCGAAAACAACCGCCGATTATACGCTGCGATTAGGTCGTCTTGCTCATTGTCGGGGATGATTTTGGAAAACCGATCCCACGCATCAGGCCAGAATTGCCCAGCGCCACCGCCATAAAACCAATCAAGTTCACGTTGCATTGCCAGAAAAACACCGCGCAACACCAAATGGCTAACCCGGGTGGGATGAGAAATCGCATAGATTAGTGAAAGGGTTGCGCCCCAACTGCCGCCAAAGACAATCATACGCTCGATCCCCAATTGCGATCTGATGCGTTCGATATCTTCGACCAAATGCCACGTCGTATTGTTGATTACGCTGGCATTTGGCAGAGATTTCCCACAGCCACGTTGATCAAACAGAATGATGCGATACCAATTTTGATCGAAATATCGGCGCATCGCAGGGCTGCATCCACCGCCCGGTCCCCCGTGTAAGACAATGACAGGCACGCCTTGCGGGTTTCCCGATTGCTCGACATAAATCACATGTCCATCGCCCGTATCCAGACTACGTCTATCATACGGCTCAATTGCAGGATAAAGAAATTCAGATGCGCGCTTTTGGCTCGGGAATTTGTCCATGAAACCGATTATATGTGGGCAATTAGGGGAATGACCATGGGGAATCTGAACATGACCACAGATACTGTTGATCCGTCAGAAATTGCTAAATTTGAAGCCATGGCGGCAGAATGGTGGGATCCTAATGGTAAATTCAAACCTCTACACATGCTCAACCCCTGTCGACTGGATTATCTAACCTCTCAGATCGCATGGGAATTTGACAGAGATTTGAATGACAGCCTACCTTTTGTGGGGCTGAACATATTGGATATTGGCTGTGGCGGCGGTTTATTGTGCGAACCGATGGCCCGTCTTGGCGCAACGGTCATTGGTGTTGATGCGGCGGGTGGTAACATTCCGGTCGCGCGCGCGCATGCTCAGCAATCCGGCCTCGACATAGATTACCGCCATACAACAGCCGAGGACCTTGCCGAATCAGGTGCGCGTTTCGACGTGGTCATCAATATGGAGGTGATCGAACATGTGGCCGATCCCCTTGCTTATCTGAAAGCATGTCGCGCCTTGATGAAACCTAGCGGTCTGCACCTTTGTTCGACAATCAACCGCAATCCCAAAAGTTTCGCAGCAGCGATCATCGGTGCGGAATACATTATGCGCTGGCTGCCCAAAGGCACACATGAATGGTCTAAATTCATCACGCCGGATGAGTTATACGACCTGCTGCGTCAGGCAGATCTAGATCCGATCGACCGCAAAGGTTTCGTCTTTAACCCAATCACATGGGGGTGGTCGTTGTCTGATCGTGATCTTTCTGTGAACTATGTGACCACGTCGCGCGTACCCCAATAAGACACTTCGAAAGTTTGAGCATATTATGACCCATCTTCCCACGGATCACCCGCAGGTAAAGAAACCCAAAGTTGGCGTTTTGCTGGCAAATTTGGGCACGCCGGATGACTATACCTATTGGCCAATGCGGCGCTATCTCAGCGAATTCCTGTCGGATCGCCGCGTCATCGATTACCCTGCATGGAAGTGGCAGCCATTGCTGCAATTGATCATTTTGTCCAAACGCCCGTTTAGTTCGGGTGAGGCGTATAAAAGCATCTGGAACCACGACAAAGGCGAAAGCCCTTTAATGACAATCACCAAGGATCAAACTGCCGCTTTGAATGCCGCTCTGAAAGAGCATTATGGTGATGATATCATGGTGGATTTTTGTATGCGCTACGGCAATCCATCAACAAAATCAAAGGTTCGGTCGATGGTTGAATCGGGGTGTCAGAAAATCCTGTTTTTCCCGCTCTATCCTCAATATGCAGGCGCGACATCGGCAACTGCGAATGATCAATTTTTTCGTGCGCTTATGGAGGAAACATGGCAACCAACCGCGCGCGTGGTTGATCCCTATTTTGAGCACCCCGATTATATAGAAGCTTTGGCACAATCCGTTGAACGTGGCTATGCCGCGCTTGAAACGAAACCGGATCTTTTGATTGTCTCCTATCACGGTATGCCAAAACGGTATCTGATGCAGGGTGATCCGTATCACTGCCAGTGCCAGAAAACGACGCGACTTCTGAAGGAACGGTTGGGCTGGGGTGATGATGCGATCAAAACAACATTCCAATCGGTCTTTGGTCCAGAGGAATGGTTGAAACCCTATACGGTGGAAGAAGTCGCACGCGTCGCGAAGGAAGACGGCAAAAAGAATATCGCTGTCATCGCACCCGCTTTTTCAGCCGACTGTATCGAAACGCTTGAAGAGATTCAGGAAGAAATCTGCGAAAGCTTTGAAGAGGCGGGTGGCGAAACATTCACCTATATCCCGTGCCTCAACGATGACCCTGCGCATATTTCCGCATTGGCAAATGTGATTTCGGAAAATCTAGGCGGATGGCTAAAGTAGCAGGTGATTTCGCACAAATAAAAAAGGCGGCACCTTTATAAGGTACCGCCTTTTTCGATTTCAGATCCAGACTAAACTTAGTCAGCTGAAACTGCTGCCGCGATGATCGCAACTACGAACAGTGGGATCAGGATGCCAGCTGCGGAAGAAGAAGAAGCTGTTTCTTCTTCAACAACAACAACAGGTTCGATCACAACGTCGTCTTTTGCATAAGAACCAGCAGTTGCAGTGGAAGCAGCAGTTGCCAGAACAGCGGCGATAGCGAGTTTTTTCATGGTAATATCCTCCATAAAAGTTTCATGCCTGCTTCCTCACCATTGGGCTAGCAGGCGCCTAAGACTTACCTCGTAATTCCGGTTAAACTATGAACAAAGTGAATTGCAAACGTATCTTTTTCGGATGCCACGTGACATCCGGCCAATGTGATAAAAATAGCAACACTTTCGGCGAAGTTTTGCCGTGATTTGTCAAAGAAACCGGTAGGATACCGGGCTTTGTGCAAGTTTACTTTACGGAACAATTAACTAAAAAGCGATTGTCCGCAAATCACGACAGTATGAAGACGAATCAGTCTCACTTTCCCAGTTTTGCGTATCCCGGGCGTATAAGCGCAAAAAAATCCGTCAGGACAAAGCCAAAACGGATTTTCTATTATAATTACAAAGAATCGGTTCAGATCAGCAACACTTGGGTACCGACTTTTGCCATCCCGAATAGTTTCGCAATATGCTCGTTATACAGACCAATGCATCCATTGGATGAACGGCGGCCAATTTTACGCGTGTCATGCGTACCGTGGATACGGTAATATTGCCAACTTAAGTAAAGCGCGTGTGTTCCCAAGGGGTTATCCGGGCCAGGACCAACATATTCAGGCCATTCCGGATTGCGTATACGCATCGACGGGGTTGGGCGCCAAGATGGCCCTTCAACCTTACGAATGACAGATGTTCGGCCGCGTTTTGTTAAATCCTCTGTCAAAGGAACAGAGGATGGGAACAGGTAATAAGAACCTGATTCTTCCCAAAAATGCAGCGCACGGGAATCGAGATCGACCAGAACAGCACCATTTTTGAGATTGCTGAAATATGGCTGCCAATCCAAAGACCGGAAGCTAGAGATATTGTGGCGCACTGCATTCGAAATATCTTTTTCAATTTCAACGGTTTCGCTACCATCGATGTCTTGCGCCAACAACGGTGTACTACCTGTTGTTGCTGCAAGGCCCGCAACAAAGGCGCGGCGGTTTAAATTCTTACTAGCCATCAAATCCTCATACCTACGTAAAGTGGTCATTTCTTAGCAATATTTTATGACTGAGAAGCTTCAGTTACAAATCAAAGTCGCGTTAGTTGGCCAAGTCACGCCGAAGTGGGTTTGCGCCACATCAAAAGCGCGGTTATTGCTATATCGATAATCAAAGCCAAAAGGCTCATAATTGCACATGATACGTATAACAATTGCCCTTGTACTCGCCCTGACAACGCTTGCTGCCTGTACGACACCAACAAATAACACGCCGCCAACATTAGGCCCTGATGGTAAACCTTTGCCAAAGCTCTATCGCATTTCTGCGGCAGACAGCGGACGCATTCAGTTTCGCATGCTGGATTCCGTGAATGCCCTGCGCGAGGCGGCTGGGGTGGCGACGGTTTCACAAAACGCACGCTTGAATGCCGCGGCCGCGACACATGCACGCGATATGTCTTTGCAAAATCGCCCCTGGCACTTTGGTTCTGACGGATCCTCGCCGATCGACCGCTTGGCCCGCGTTGGCTATCCGGGTCGTTTGGTTGGCGAGACGATTTCAGAAACATATGAAACCGAACTGGAAACATTGAGCGCCTGGATGGATAAGCCAGATACGCGCCGGGTTATCCTAGACGCAACTGCCACCGATTTTGGGTTTTCATGGCATCAAGATCCAAATGGCAAAATTTGGTGGACCATGGTTTTGGGCACGCAAAGCTTAGCACCCACAATCGCACAGGCGACACCGCAAGCTAATCAGGGCAGTTGATAGCGAAAATACGCAAAGGCATGCCTGTTAAAGGCGTGCCATTGCAACATTCATGGGTTGATAAAAATCGGTGTTCCAATCCGCACCATGGAATAGATTTCCAACATTTCTTCATTCGTCACAGCGATGCAGCCAGCGGTCCAATCCCGTTTATTTCGGCGAAAATCAGTCGGACGGCCATGAATGAAAATATCCCCACCGGCACTTTGCCCCAGCGCGGCCGCTTCAGCAATGTCGCGACGATTTGGATACGAAATTCCAATACTTAGGAAGAACGCGCTATTTGGGTTCCGGCGATCGATGTAGTAACCACCTTCCGGTGTTTTACCGTCTCCTTGAACACGTTTGTCCCCCTGAGGACGAAACCCCAGATCAACATCATACCGTTTAAGGATCGTGGTGCCGTTCAAAAGGTACATCCTACGTGCACCTTTGTTCACCACGATTTGGGTCACTTCTGGACCTGTATATTTTGGCACCTTGATCTGCTGCGAACATGCAGCCACAAGGCATGTGGTCATTAAAGAGACCAACACTCGTCTTCTACGCATCTGCTCTTGCGCTCCATTTTTTTCAGGAACTATAGCGCAAAAAAGTTAACGCAGCGATGGTGAATCTAGCGTAAACGGGCGGCATCACGCGCGTGTGAACGCTCCAACCAGCTCAACATGGGTCGACCAGCGGAATTGATCCACAATATCCAGTCGCGTCAAAGCATAGCCATTGTCCAAAAGGGTTTTCGCATCCCTCGCAAAGGTCAACGGGTTGCAAGACACATGTGCAATCACCGGGATCTTCAACTTGGCCATCTGGGCAATCTGGGCTTCTGCGCCTGCACGGGGCGGATCGATCACCACAGCGTCAAAGCGATCCAGTTCATCCGGCAATAACGGGTTACGAAAGAGATCGCGCGTCTCATGCGTCACGTCGCGCAGATCTTTACCCATCCGCCAACCGTGATTCAAAGCAGTGGTCATTGCCCGGTCACCTTCAACGGCATGTACACGTGCCCGTTTCGACAAAGGCAGCGCAAATGTACCGCAGCCAGAAAACAGATCCAAAACGCGCTTGGCTTTGCCGACGATTTCAACAACGGCTTCGCGCAAAACCTGCTCGCCATGGGATGTCGCCTGTAAAAATGCGCCGGGCGGAGGGGTGACTTCGATCCCATCAAAAGTCAAAACTGCAGGGCGGAAATTCAGGCTTTCATCATCCCATGTGAGACGGGTCAAACCATGACGGTTTCCGAAATCTGCAAGCGCCGCGCGCAAAGGCGTATCCATTTCTTTGCCGCCAGAAACGGTTAGGTCCAAACCATTGTCACCTTCGATCACAAGAACAGCCAAAGGCGCTTTGCGGGATGCGCCAATTGTGGCCAGCTCTTCCAGCATTGGTAGGCACTGGGCAATTTGGGGGGTTACAAGCTGGCAATTTGGAATGGACACAACCGTATCTGATCGCTTGATGTGAAAGCCTGCCAGTGCCCCTTTGCGTGTGCGGCGCACCGTGAACGTGGCACGTCGACGAGACTGTGGAGGCGATGTGATCACATCACCCAATTCAGGCGGCGTCACCCCCTGTGCGCCCAAGGCGCGCAACACCACATCGCGTTTCCAATTGGCCGTAAAATCATCCCGCGCATGTTGCAACTGACACCCACCACATGATTTCGCATGGCTGCACGGTGCCTTTATGCGGAATTCAGACGGTGTTTCGATCCTAGGATCCGCCATAATGCCATGGGCAACTTCGCCCATGACAGTTTCCCCCGGTAACACACCGGGCACATAGATTGGCCCTTCAGCAATCCCGTCCCCTTGATGGCCCAAGCGTTCAATTTTGACGGTTTGCATGATCTGGCTCGCTATGTTTGGCTAAGATTTTTCAGGAAATAGTCCACTTCACGGCGAGATTCCAGAAGATGTGTTGTAACATGTGCTCCGGCCTGATCGATAAGGCTGCGTTGTTTTTCGCGCTGGACGTGCCGCGTGTCCCAAATCCATTTATAGAATTCGAAAGTTAAATGTTCAGGACAGTTTTCAGGTAGATCTTGCCGACTGCTCCCATAGCTAAGGATCGTGCGCTTAAACACCCTCCAAACCCTTAGGCGCAAAGGTAAATCCAATACAATCAACGTATCCGCGCGCGACAACCGGTGATCATATGTCGAAGACATATTGCCCTCGAACACCCATGTCTCGCGCTGCTCAATCTCCAAAGCGCGCATGATCTTTTCGGATCTAGGACGTTCAACCCAACCCGGTTTCCAATGCACGGCCGCATCCATGTGGATCACCGGCAGGCCCGTTTTTTCGCCGATCCGGCGCGCCAGGGTCGATTTTCCTGACCCTGGTTGCCCTACAATCATGACACGTTTCATGGATCACTCAGCTGCCTCCGCATCTAGGAAACCGCCGGATTGACGGGCCCAGAAATTGGCATATGTGCCCTGTTTTTCAAGCAGTTCCGCATGTGTTCCCTGCTCGACAATAGCACCCTGATCCATGACAATGATCCGATCCATTTGCGAAATGGTCGATAGACGGTGAGCAATGGCCAAAACCGTTTTGCCCTCCATCACACGTTCTAGCGCAGATTGGATTTCAGCCTCGACTTCGCTGTCCAGTGCGGATGTTGCTTCGTCCAAAACAAGGATCGGTGCATCTTTCAAAATGGCACGGGCCAATGCGATACGCTGGCGTTGACCACCCGAGAGCTTCACACCCCGCTCACCCAGATGGGCGTTATAACCGGTACGTCCCCGGTGATCAGCCAAGCCAAGGATAAATTCATGCGCCTCTGCTTTACGCGCCGCGGCGAACACGTCTTCATCCGTAGCATCCGGCGTGCCATAGCGAATGTTTTCAAACGCCGAGCGGTTAAACATCGCCGTATCTTGCGTCACCATGGCGATTTGGCGGCGCAAAGCGTCTTGGGACATGGTGCGAATGTCTTGCCCATCTAGCAAAACCTGACCTTCCTCGACATCATAAAGACGCAACAGCAAGGACGTGATTGTGGATTTACCCGCTCCAGACCGTCCAACAAGCGCAACTTTTTCCCCTGATCTGATATCCAAATCAAACCCGCTAAGCGCCGTTTTTTCCCCACCATAGCGAAAGGTCAGATCCTTAAAATGCACATGACCCGTGGATGAAACTGGATCCGATGGCGTGTCAGGGTCCAGGATCGTATGCGCAGGCGATAGGGTTTGAATGCCATCTTCGATTTCGCCAATATTTGTGAAAATACCCAGCGCTGCAAAGCTGACCCAACCCGTCATGTTTGCCAAACGTGTCGATGCAAGACCAGCGACTGCGATATCACCAGCCGTTGCCAAACCTTGCGACCACAGCCAAAGCGTCGTGGTCAACAATAATGCAGGCAGCAGTCCCGCCAGCATGAAAATAATCATGCGAAAGTTCGAAACGGTGCCAGCCCAACCGATACCGGCATTGCGAAAATCATCCAATGCCTCTTGGGTCTTCACCTCTTCCGCCTGCCCATGTGCAAACAGTTTTACGGTCGAAATATTGGTAATCGTATCAACGATTTGCCCTGTCACCACAGCACGCCGCGCGGCACGCAACTGACTGCGCGAGCGGATTTTTGGCACGAAATACCGCATCACGAACACATAGGACAGAATCCAAGCCGCCGTGATGATCATTAGCCGCCAATCAACCAAGGCCATCAAAAATACAGCCGACAAAGCGGCAGACAAAGCTGACCCTGCAATGTTGATGCCTTCCGAAATCACATCCGTAATCGCACGCGATGTTTGCTGCGCTTTTTGTGCGATACGTCCAGCGAAATCATTGTCAAAAAAGGTCAACGCCTGCCCCAGCGTGTGCCGTTGAATCCGCGTCAGGCTAAGAGGGTACAGGTTGGCTGTGACCACCAACTGGTTCATAGATGAATGCACAACCAAGGATACCGGCCAGACAACGATAAAAAACAAACAGGCCAAACCCACAACCCACCAATGATCTGCCAAATATCCTGCGCCATAGGATTGGGCCTGATCGATCAACCAACCAATCAGGTTAAATGCGCTCATCTGGGTGATCCCAACCATCACTGACGCCAAAAGGGTCAGAAACAAGTATGGTTCTGCGCCCCGAATAGCCCAACGGACAAACGGCCACAGTTTGTTCGGCGGGGGTCCATCGGCCCGCTCGAAAGGAGACACGACATCCGCCAGTCGCTTGTAGATGCTCCATGTATGTGTTTTGTCATCTATTTGCATCTGATCACTCCGCCGCTTGATCTTTGTTTCTTTTTTCCGTGGCCTCTAAATCGAGGAAGCCACCAGACTGACGGGCCCAAAAGCTCGCATAAAGACCGGATTTTTCCAGCAACGCATCATGCGTGCCGTCTTCGACAATACGGCCACCATCCAACACGACGATCCGGTCCATCGCCGCAATGGTAGACAGACGGTGGGCAATCGCGATCACGGTTTTGCCCTCCATCATGCCGTAAAGCGTTTGCTGAATGGCCGCCTCGACTTCGGAATCCAGCGCTGATGTCGCTTCATCCAGAACCAAAATGGGTGCATCTTTCAAAATGACCCGAGCCAAACTAATCCTTTGCCGCTGACCACCGGACAGTTTTATCCCGCGCTCACCAACCTGAGCGTCATAACCTGAATTTCCTTTTGGATCCTGAAGATCTCCAATAAAATCATGAGCCTGCGCTTTTTGTGCCGCTTCAATCATCGCGTCATGTGACGCATCAGGACGGCCGTATAGAATATTGTCTCGCACCGAACGGTGCAGCAACGCACTGTCCTGTTGAACCACACCGATAGACGCGCGCAAACTGTCTTGTGTGACCTGCGCAATATCTTGCCCGTCCAATGTGATCTGACCAGATTCCGCATCGTAGTAGCGCAAAAGCAACTTCACCAAAGTCGATTTGCCCGCACCCGAACGTCCAACCAGGCCGATCTTTTCGCCCGGACGAATGGTCAGCGACACGCTGTCCAACCCACCAGACCCCCGGCCATAATGATGGCTGATGTTCTGAAACGCGACTTCGCCCTTTTGCAAATCAAGCGGTTCCGCATCTTTTGCATCCAGCAAAGCAATCGGCGCAGCAATGGTGCGCATGCCTTCAGCCACAACACCCAATTCACGAAACAGCGTGGACAAGGCCCACATGATCCACCCGGTCATCGCATTCAGGCGCAGCGTCAATGCAGAGGCGGCAGCAACGGCCCCCGCCGTGGCATTGCCTGTGCTCCAGAGATATATCGCCCAGCCAACAACGGACACAATGAGCAGACCGTTCAGGAAAACCAACGCACCCTCTAGAGAGGCAAACAGGCGTAATTCCTTCTTTTGCGCATGGTAATAGCCATCAATGGCTTCCTTGGCAAAATCCAACTCTTTGTCGTTATGAGCAAACATTTTGACCGAATGGATGTTGGTATAGCTGTCAACAATCCGTCCCGTCAAATGAGAGCGCGCATCAGATGCTGCTTCGGACACGGGCCCAACATGTTTGATCATCGTGCCCAGCAGCGCCCCATAGGCAATCAGCCAAATAGCCAATGGAATCATCAAGCGAGGATCCACATCGCCCAGCATGATCAGGGCACCAAATGCATAGGCCACTGCATAAGCCGCGGCATCAAACACCTGAAACGCAACTTCATGTGCAGAATTTGGCGTTTGCATCACGCGCTGTGCAATACGGCCGGCAAAATCGTTTTCGAACCAGCCGATAGATTGACGCAAAACCTGTCGATGGGCACGCCAACGAACTAGAGCGTTGAAATTCGGAACCAATCCCAACAACAGGATGCAGATCCCAATCAATTGTGTAAATGGCCGGAACAACAGGATAAAAAAGAGCAAACCCAGCATTTCCCACATATGGTCTTGCCAGAATATCGTTGGATCGCCGGTCAGTTGATCCACCAACCAGCCCATGATCGCGAGCATAGAAATTTCAACAGCCGCATTCAGCAGTGATGAAACGCCCGCTACGACATAGATGCCACGAAAAGATTTGCTGAAATGCCAGATGAACGGCCACACTTTTTGCGGCAGAACGTCTTGCTCTTCGTAGTCAGTATAAGGGTCAACAAGGTTTTCGAAAAATCGAAACATATCGGAAGCTCCTAGTGAGCAATAGAATAAAGATGATGGATTTATGCGGGGGCGGCCTGACGCAAGCCCGCAAAAAGCAGAGCGGCTCAGACTGGGCTGGGTCGAAACTCTGCTTGATTCATCGATATTCTCCGAAATGGGTGTCGTTGGGGCAACTCGTAGCGCAGGATTCGCGAGTTGTCACCCCTTGGTTGTGTTTTTCTTCAACAGATTTAGTAATTCCTCTGCGCCATGCTTAAAACCTGACGCAATCCACATCCGTTTCCCGTCCCGTAACGCCTGCCCCAGTGCTGCCCCTTGCCAGTCCGGCATCAGATCTTGGGATGTCAGTGGAAAACGAACCTGTTCTGCTTGAACAATTATCCTTAGATCTTGCGCATTTGGCATCTGTTCAAACAGTGCACCGCGCAAAGCCAACACATGTTTCGCCAATACGCTGCCATAATCATAAGCGATCTCACCGATCGGCGTCATGTGTTCGATAAACCCATGAACCAGCGACAATTTCTTTTGATCAGCCTTGGAAAGACGTAGCTGCGATGCATCTTGCAAACCTATAACGGCCAGTCTGACGATCGGGTCAACAGGCTGGTCCATGCCCCCAGCGATATGATCGAATAGGGCAAGCTTACTAACATCCGTGCCTGGCAAAATCTTTGACAAAACACCTGTCTGCCCCATAATGGCCATTGCGGGCGCTGGGTTTGGTGCGTTCAGCAATTTGACGATTTCAGAACCAATGCGTTCGCGCGACAGGCGCGACAGCCCGTCCAAATTTTCCGCAATCGCCGCCAAGGTATCAGCTTCAAACCCCTGGTCAGGATCCCCATACCACGCCATAAATCGAAAATAGCGCAAAGTCCGCAAATAATCTTCGCGAATGCGCGTTCCAGCATCTTGGATAAAGACAAAACGGCGTTGTTCCAAATGGTCCAAACCACCAACTGGGTCTATCACATGGCCCTCTTTATCCAAATAAAGCGCGTTCATCGTGAAATCGCGGCGAATTGCATCTTCACCCAACGTTTCCGCAAACCGCACCACCGCGCGCCGTCCATCGGTTTCTACATCTGCGCGAAATGTCGTGATTTCAAAGGGTTCACCATCAATAACAACAGTGATTGTGCCATGTTCAATCCCTGTTGGGATAGCCTTGAAACCGGCCTGTTCCGCTAAGGCGATAGCCGTTTCTGGGTGCGCATTGGTCGATATATCGATATCGGCAACCGGTTGATCCAAAAGGTCATTACGCACACATCCACCGACGCAATACGCCTGATATCCCGCATCCCCAAGCATGCTCATAGCGCGCTGAGTGCGGGAATTCGTCAACCAATGGGATGTGATCCTATTCATGGCATCAACCTTGCTAATCCAAATAAAATGCGCGCCGTCGCGCCCCAAATGTAATACGGGCCATAGGGCGCAACATAGTAACGCCGGCTGACCCCTTGCCAGCGTCGGGCCTGAATAGAAAAGCGGTCGGGGTTTGTAATATGCGAAAAGGGCACCGAGAATATTTCATCAACTTCGCCCGGTTCGGCCCTAAGGGACACATCCCCATGCACGATTCCAACTGTTGGGATCATCCAAAACGCAGAGATGCTTTCATGCGCGGGCAAATGACCCAAAACTTCAACCTGACCTATGGGCAACCCAACCTCTTCCCACGCTTCGCGTAGGGCGGCCGCGGTTGCATCTGAATCATCATCCTCTTGTTTCCCACCCGGCAAAGCCACCTGACCCGGGTGGTGTTTCAGATGCGATGCGCGCTTTGTCAGGATCAGTTCCAGACCCGTGTCTTTTTGTAAAAACGCAGCCAATACGCCCGCCGGGCGTAACAGCCGGTGATGGCTGGGAGCAATTGTAGGATTGAGATCAAAATCAGAGCTCTGCGCACCGCCCAATGCAAGAGCGGCCCGCAGTCTAGTCATTTGTTCAGCTGGATTTTGCATCCCCTGCTGCGCCCTCTGCCTCAAATCCGACTGTTTTCGGATCCAGATCGTAATGCGCTCCGCAGAATTGGCAATCCGCCGTGACGCGACCTTCTTCTGTCGTCATCTTTTCAATGTCCTTAGCCGAATAAATCGACAAAGACTGACGCACCCGCTCTTCAGAACATGTGCATCCAAATTGAACCGATTGGGCATCGTAAACGCGCGGCTGTTCCTCGTGGAACAAGCGCACCAACAAATCCGTTGGCGGCAGGGATGGACCGATCAATTCTAGATCCTCGACAGTGTCCAGATGCATATTCACCCGGTTCCAGTCTTCCTCTAGATCCCCAGACACCAGATCCTGCGCCTTTAACAACTCACCTGTTTCCACAGAACGTTCGCCTGTCGCAAACAGCGACGCCTTTGGCATATGTTGCAACATAATGCCGCCAGCACGCCAATGTTCCGAAACACCTGGTTCAGAGCTAAGACCAAAGCGCAGCGAAAAGCGTGTCGGCAGTTGTTCGGATTGCGCGAAATATGTTTCAGCACAATTGGCAAGCGATTTGCCATCCAGACCAGTGATGCCCTGATATGGTTTGCTGCCATCGCCCTGATCCACAAGTACAGCAAAATACCCTTTGCCCAATTGTGCAAACGGATCATCATCTGTGACACGGTCCGGGTCAAAGCTGGCATAAGCGCGAATTCGGGCTGGTTCGCCTTCTTTCTCTGGACCGTAATAATCCGTGGCAATCATCCGTACAGGACCGTCGGTTTGGACCTGAAGGGACAATTTCCATTTCAGCTCAACCGTTTGCCCGATCAATGCGGTCAGCAACGCCATTTCCGCAACCAATGCTTCAACCGGCGCAGGGTAATTGTGTTGCTTCAAAATTCCCGACAAGACCCCATCCAAACGCGCAACGCGCCCACGCATATCCGATGCGTCTAACTGGAATGGCAGAACAGTATCATCCCAAGCAAGTTTGTTCAGTGTGCTATCCGTCTTCATGGGGTTTCCTTTCTCGCCCATCATAGGCTATCGAAGCCATATAGATATCTTACCGGCGAAGACCAAGAGGCGTTATGATCCCACAATACGGCGAAGCGCCAAAAACAAGCGAAAAATACAAATTTCGCCCCGGAGCTTATGTTGTTTTGCATCGTAGCGGGTCATTTTTGCTGACGCATCAAAAGACATCCGAGATCGATGAACTGCAATTGCCCGGTGGAGGAATCGATCCCGGCGAAAACCCAATCCCTGCGCTACAGCGCGAGGTGATCGAGGAAACGGGTTGGACGATTTCCAAACCTGTGAAACTGGGCAGCTTCCGTCGCTATGTCTATATGCCGGACTATCATTTCTATGCTGAAAAAGTCTGTCACATTTATTACGCGCGTCCTGTTTCCAAACTGGGTGACCCAACAGAACCCGGGCATACCGCGATTTGGATGTCAGGATATGATGCCGCATCAGAAATCAGTGCGATGGTGTTTCAGGACCGTAAAATCCTAACACGACTTTCTGAGCACATTGGATAAGACACGGCTGGAAGATTTAGGTGTCGACACAGTCGTATTCAAACAATACGGCTGAAACATCATCAGACAGACCATCATCTTGTTCTGACCTGCTGGCAAGTTTCCAGAACAGGTCCTGCAAAAACTCTTCGCCATTTACGTCACTCGGAACTGAGGCAACCAGTTTTGAGAACCCGTCTTCGTCCAGCATGGTCCCATCTGTTCCAACCGCCTCTGTAAAGCCGTCAGAATAAAGCAAAAGGCGATCCCCTTTTTCCAGCTTTACATGCGTGCTTTCATAACGCGCATCATCGATCAGCCCAATTGGTAAACCACCCACACCAACAAATTCATGCTCTCCATTTGCACGTATTAGCAAAGGCGGCGGGTGTCCGGCCTGAACAAATTTGACAAATCCTCTTTGCAAATCAACCGCACAATAGGCCAAAGTCAGATATTCATCTGCGCCAGGATCTGCACATAGTCGGTGGTTCAATAACTCGGCCGTTTCGTCAGGGCCTCGCATTGCAAAATATCCATCGCTGCGCTTTTCCAAAGCCACATTTTGTTCTGGAAACTTGCTGGAAAGATACCCCGCAACCCGGGCGGTCACCATTGCAGATGTAATTCCGTGACCCGAGACATCGATACAATACAGCCCCAACATATCGCCGCGTGGCGAAAACATTCCAACCAGATCGCCACCGACATGGCCCAATGGTTTTAACAGCAGACTGACACGCGATGTCCCAAAACATTGGGACCGTTCAGGTACCAAGGATTGTTGAATCCGGCGCGCCTGTTTGAGGTCATTTTCGATTCCATCATGGATTTGGCGCAGTTCGGTCAAGGTTTCGGTGACCAGTCGATGCTGCTCTGATAGCTCGCGCTCCATAGAGATAATGCGCATCCCGGCATTCAATCGCGAACGCAGCTCGCCTGAATTAACCGGTTTGGTTAGAAAATCATCGGCACCCGCATCCAAACCCTGCGTGATGTCACCTTTTTCACCCTTGGATGTCAGCAAGATAAAATAGCCATATCCGCTCTTTGGGATATCACGGAACGCACGACACAAATCCAACCCCGTCATTCCCGGCATCATCCAATCTGAAATCACGAGATCCGGTAATGTTTCATGACAAATAGCCAACGCATCTTCTGCGCTTTCGGCTTCCAGCACCTCGAATCCCCATTTGGTCAACATAGAAGACAGAATGCGCAGTTGCAGACGACTATCATCTACAACCAAAACCTTGGGCGTCGCGCCCAATGGTTTGTGCGGCTCTGACATATGTTCAATCGGGTTTGGCAAGGCCATTCCTTTGGATGATGCTCACGAGCTATATGTCATTCCACAGATTTCCTAACAGGGCTTCAATGTTAAAATTCTATTAGCTTTCGACATAAAAAATATCTTCTGATCAATAGCTTCTTTAGTCCTACATGGCAGCTTCGCCCTCAGGAGGATCCATCATGATTGATTGGGCACGGGTGCTAGAATTGCGCGATGAAATTGGCTTGGAAGACTTCCAAGAGGTGGTGGATTTGTTTCTGACTGAGGTCGAGCATGCCATAAAAGACATGCGCAACACGCCAGACACACCTGCCTTGAGAGAGGAACAAATGCACTTTCTCAAAGGTGCGGCGCTCAATCTGGGCTTTCGCGATTTGTCCCAAATTTGTCAGGCTGGTGAATTGGCGGCGGCAAAGGGGGATTTGCAGGCTGTTACACTGGGTCAAGTCAGCCTGATGTATGCCGCATCTAAAACCGAATTTCTAACCGAATTGCCCCAAAAACTGGCAGCTTAAGGGACCGGTAGATTCGCCCTAAATCACGAACTGAGACACCGTGTCGTCATCGGTGATATCGGAAAAGGTAAATCCATTTTCCCCTAGCAAAACAAACAAACGATCAAAGTTTTCAGGATTTGTCGTTTCGATTCCGATCAAAACAGATCCAAAATTTCGCGCCGATTTTTTAAGATATTCAAATCGAGCAATGTCATCATTCGGTCCCAACAACCCAAGAAAATCTTTCAACGCTCCGGGCCGTTGCGGCATGCGGAGGATAAGGTATTTTTTGATCCCTGCATATTTTTGCGCACGTTCTTTGACCTCGGGCAGGCGTTCGAAATCAAAATTTCCTCCAGAGGTGACGCAGACAACATCACGCCCCTGAATGGCCCCGCCCAGATCGCCTAATGCATCAACAGACAATGCGCCTGCAGGTTCCAAAACGATCCCCTCGACATTCAACATTTCCAACATTGTCGTACACAGACGATCCTCGTTGATCTTCAAAACATTTGCCAAACCAATACCTTTGAGGTGCGAAAACGGCCTTTCGCCAATCCGGGCCACAGCAGCCCCATCGGCAAAGGTATTAACGGATGGCAAGGAAACCGGTTTCCCGGCCTGTATAGCAGCATGCAAACAGGCCCCACCGAAGGGTTCTACAAATGTATACTGACATGTTGCCCCAAAATACTGGACCATGCCAGAGGATAAGCCACCCCCACCGACTGGCACGATAAGATGGTCAGGCACTTTGCCCAACTGACGTTCGATTTCAACGCCAACCGTTGACTGGCCCTCAATCACATCATTGTCGTCAAAGGGGGACAGAAATGTTCCGTTTTCTTCTGTGCAATAGGACTGCGCCGCCTCGAGGCAGGCATCAAAATAATCGCCGACAAGACGAATTTCGATGAATTCTCCACCAAACATTCTGGTCTTTTGGATCTTTTGGTCCGGGGTGGTCACAGGCATGAAAATCACGCCCTTTTTGCCTAGATGTTTACACATATAGGCAACACCTTGCGCGTGATTTCCCGCACTGGCCGCGACATAAAGATTGGTGTCCTTACATTTGCGCATAGCATTATAGGCCCCGCGCAATTTGTAACTGCGTACCGGGCTAAGATCTTCACGCTTTAACCAGACCCGTGTCCCAAACTTTTCAGACAAATGCTGGTTCAACTGCAGTGGTGTTTCAGCAAACACATCCCGCAAAGCCACCTCTGCCGCCTGAGCCATGTGTCTAAAATTTGTCATATCCGCCTGCCTTTTATTGCGATGCCCCTAGAGAGCGGTCGCAGGATCAATCCAGATCCCGCCCTTCCACATAGTGGCCGAAGAATGTCGTCAGAACGCTAACGCCAATCAAAGCCAATACTGCGCTGGCAATCAGACCGATCACAACACCCAACAAAGGTATCGCAAGGCCAATGAGGCTGGCGATGGCCTGTATAATCAATTGCACAACGAAGGAAATGAAAAGAATGGCGATAATGTCCAGATTAGCGTCTTTCGTCGAAATCCAGGCCTCGTGAAAAGTCAGGGGTTTGCCAATCGCTGCCGCAGGCAAAACGGAAATCACGCGATACATGCCAACTGACATAAGCAATACGGCGCCAAACATCAGAAACACAGATAAACCGCCACCCAACACGCCGATCAACAACATAACAGGTAACATGCAAGCAAAGGCGAGCAGCGCCATCTGAATACATTTACCAAAATAGGACAGTACTTGCGCGGTTCTGAATTCTGGGAGCCAAGAATTTGGGTATTCTTCCATCAAGACGTAACGGTGCCAATTGACGGTCACCCAAAGGCTAAGGAACACAAGAAGAAATACAAACACCAATTGGCGGGCAAAAAAGCCCGGTGAGTTTGCTTGCTCTAACATTTGCTCGGGCGAGGGCGACGCGAAAATAGCAGTCGTGTCCAAAAACAGAGCTGCAATAATGCCAATGGCCATAGGTAATGCCGCAAACCGCAAGGCTTGCTGCCAGTTGCCCAGCACCATGCGCACAGCATGCATGTAAATTGTAAAACCCTTCATGGCAGCAACCTCGTCGATATCTTTAGTTTCCCTGTCGCCTATCATGTTCACGAACACGGAACCAGACGCGCAACGGTTATGAATTGCATCCTTTTGTGAACGAGGGCGATAACATTCGCCCGCAACGCTTGCCCCTTTGCGCAAAAGGAGCTAACCCGCCGATGCACATAATCTAAAGGACAAAACCGATGACAGCGCCGAAAAAAGTCGTGCTGGCCTATTCCGGGGGCCTCGATACTTCGATCATCCTGAAATGGCTGCAGACCGAATATGGCTGTGAAGTTGTCACCTTCACCGCCGATCTTGGACAGGGCGAAGAACTGGAACCAGCCCGCGCCAAAGCCGAGATGCTAGGGATCGACCCCAAAAGCATCTATATCGAAGACGTGCGAGAAGAGTTTGTCCGAGACTTCGTTTTCCCGATGTTCCGCGCAAATGCGGTTTATGAAGGCCTATATCTGCTGGGCACATCCATTGCCCGCCCGCTGATTTCCAAACGTCTGGTTGAAATCGCCCATGAAACGGGTGCTGATGCCGTCGCGCATGGTGCGACCGGCAAAGGCAACGATCAGGTGCGTTTCGAACTGGCTGCTTACGCCTTGGACCCGTCGATCAAGGTGATCGCACCTTGGCGGGAATGGAACCTTGGGTCGCGGACTGCGCTGTTGGACTTTGCTGAAAAGCACCAGATCCCAATCGCCAAAGACAAACGTGGCGAAGCACCGTTTTCTGTTGATGCCAACCTGCTGCACACCTCATCCGAGGGTCGCGTTCTAGAAGATCCAGCCATCAGCGCGCCAGACTATGTCTATCAGCGTACAGATGACCCAGTGACATCCGCACCGGACGAACCTGAATATATCGAGATTGGTTTCGAAAAAGGGGATGCTGTTTCCATCAACGGAACAGCCATGTCGCCAGCCACGATCCTGACCGAGCTGAACGCCTATGGCAAAAAGCATGGTATTGGTCGTTTGGATTTCGTCGAAAACCGCTTTGTCGGCATGAAATCCCGCGGCATCTATGAAACGCCCGGCGGTGAAATCCTGCTTGAGGCGCATCGCGGCATCGAACAGATCACTTTGGACAGCGGTGCAGGCCATTTGAAAGACAGCCTGATGCCACGCTATGCGGAACTGATCTATAACGGGTTCTGGTTCTCGCCAGAGCGCGAAATGCTGCAAGCAGCGATCGATAAAAGCCAAGAATGCGTCACCGGTACGGTTAAATTGATGCTGTACAAAGGGTCTGCACGCACAGTTGGCCGTTGGTCTGATTATTCATTGTATTCAGAGGCCCATGTTACCTTTGAAGACGATGCAGGCGCATATGATCAAAAAGACGCAGCCGGCTTTATCCAGCTAAACGCATTGCGTTTGAAATTGCTGGCCGCCCGCGACGCGCGCGTCAAAAAGTAAGTTTGGTTCGAAGGCGCGTCTTACCCACGCGCCTTCACCATTTTGTGCCTCACGGCAACGTGGCTTGTCTGTTTGTAAGCACAAATTTTATGTCTCCCTTACGTTTAAAGAGGAGATACCCCATGCGCAGTTTGTATTCATATCTGGCACTACCCATCGCCATATTGGCGCATGCCCCTTTGCAGGCGGCTGAAATCACTGTCGCTGGCGGTTGTTTTTGGTGCATTGAAGCTGACTACGAAAAACTGGATGGGGTTAGTGAAGCAACATCCGGCTTCACCGGGGGTACCGCAGAAAACCCGACATATAAACAAGTCACCGCTGGCGGCACCGGCCATTATGAAGCGGTACGCATTACATATGATCCCGCGAAATTATCACTCACGGAACTCTATTCCTTTTTCTTCCACTCAATTGATCCAACGGATGCAGATGGGCAATTTTGTGATCGCGGCGACAGTTACCGATCCGCCATTTTTGTGCATTCAGATGAACAACAAACGGCCGCGGAAAGCGCAAAGGCCCAAGCCGAACGTGATCTTGGCCGTGCCATTGTGACACCAATCATACCCGCCAGCACATTCTATGCGGCAGATAGCTACCATCAGGATTACTATAAAAGCGACAAGCTGGTTATCACCCGGTTCGGTCCATTGGCCAAGAAAAACGCATATAAACGCTATCGTTCTGCCTGCGGACGGGATGATCGTGTCGATGCGCTGTGGGGACCGCAGGCGCATAAGGTCGGCAGTTAAGGCGCAAAATCGCGAACTTCCTCCCGTGTTGGAATAACGTCTGCGGTGCCGTGGCGGGTCACCATCAGCGCCCCGGCACGGGCTGCCAATGCCAGTGCATCGCCCATCGCCATACCCTGATCTAGGCCCGCAACAACATACCCTGTAAACGTATCCCCAGCGCCAGTAGTATCCACTGGCGTAACGGATATCGCGGGGATGTTCGTTTGGGTATTTGCATATGTGTCATACCAACGCGCCCCTTTTGCACCCAATGTCACAACCACATCAGAAACAGGTAAGTTTTCAGGTGCCAACCCTGTTGCATCTTGTAATTGAGCTGCTTCAACTTCGTTTAGAAACAAAAGATCAATCAAAGGAAGCAATTTTTCGACCGACTTGGCATCAAAAGGTGCAGCAGCATAAGCAATGCGCATACCTTTAGATTTTCCAAGACATGCAGCCTGATCCAATCCATTGGTTTCATTTTGAAAAATTAGGATATCTTCTGCTTTCGCACAATCCAAAGCCCGGGATATTGCGGTGTCTTCAATCTGTTGATTTGCGCCAGGAAATAACAAAATGGAATTTTCGCCTGCGTCATCTACAGAAATGACCGCATGCCCCGACGCTATTTCAGATTTTGCGACATATTTGGTTTCAACGCCGTATGCCGCCATTCTATCCAGCATCCACGCGCCATCCGAACCGATAGCACCGATGTGGTGCGTCTCAGATCCTGCCCTTGCCAAGGCCACAGACATATTGGCACCTTTTCCGCCCAAGCCGCGGCTATGGTCGTTTGCCGCCAAGGTTTCGCCGGGTTTTGGCAAATGTGGAACGCGATAAACCAGATCTGCGTTGATTGAGCCAAGATTATAGACCGCCATGGCGCACCTTACGTTTTCATTCCTGAATTCTCAGGATAGACCAGACCCAGCCGGGTTTAACACCCGTGAAACGCATCCTATGCTGACAGAGCTTAGGCAAGGGGGACGACAGTGGCTGGAAAGACGGCAGCAGGTAAAGCGCAGATTACGCCAATGATGGCGCAATATCTTGAGATCAAAGAAGCACATAAAGATGCGCTGCTGTTCTACAGGATGGGCGACTTTTACGAGATGTTCTTTGACGACGCGGTTGCGGCGGCTGAATCGCTGGACATTGCTTTGACCAAACGGGGCAAACATTCTGGCGAGGATATCCCTATGTGCGGCGTGCCGGTCCATGCCGCCGAAGGGTATTTATTGACCCTGATCCGCAAAGGGTTTCGCGTTGCAGTCTGCGAACAAATGGAAAGCCCTGCTGAGGCCAAAAAACGTGGCTATAAGGCTGTTGTCCGCCGCGATGTTGTCCGTCTGGTCACACCAGGAACGTTGACAGAAGATAGCTTACTTGAAGCGCGTCGTCATAACTATTTGGTATCTATAAATAAATTACGCAATGACTGGGCCATGTCATGGTGTGATATTTCAACAGGCGCGTTTCACGTGATGCCCGTACTACAACATCGGATCGGTGCAGAACTGGCCAGATTGGCACCATCTGAAATGTTGGTACATGACGGTGTGGATGAAGAACTGCGTGACGTCCTGAGCGATCTTGGGATCTACCCCACCATCCTAGGCAAAGCCAGTTTCGACAGTTCTGGTGCGGAAGCACGGATTTGCGAATTGTTTGCCGTCTCAACCCTATCTGGTTTCGGCGCATTTGAACGTGTTGAACTTTCAGCAATGGGCGCGCTGATCGATTATCTCGACATCACACAAAAGGGCCGCCTGCCCCTGCTACGCCCACCTGCCAAAGATAACATGTCCGGCCTGATGCAGATTGACGCAGCAACACGTCGCAATCTGGAATTGACCCACGCAATGAGCGGTGGACGCGCAGGGTCCTTGCTATCCGTTGTGGATCGCACTGTGACACCCGCTGGTGCACGCTTGTTAGAACGGCGTTTATCGTCACCATCGCGGGATTTGACCACGATCCATGATCGTTTGGACGCGATTGATTGGGCAATGACCGCTGCGCTGTCTCACGATTTGCGGGATGCGTTGCGCAAGGTCCCTGATTTAGATCGGGCGCTGTCCCGTTTAGGTCTGGACCGTGGTGGGCCCCGCGATTTGGCAGCGGTTCGCAATGCGTTGGAACAAGCACAGGTCATCGCGGATTTCTTACAAAACGTGGATTTGCCCGGTGTATTGTCGCAATCTAGACGCCTGCTGACAGGTCATGAGGACCTCAGCCAGCTATTGGATGCCGCATTGGTCGCCGAACCGCCCTTGTTGGCCCGGGATGGTGGCTATGTCGCCCCTGACTACGATGCTGACCTAGATAGCGCGCGTAAATTGCGGGATGAGGGCCGCAGTGTTATTGCCGCAATGCAAGCGGAATATTCCGAACTAACGGGCATTACCGCGCTGAAGATCAAGCACAACAACGTGCTTGGGTACTTTATTGAAACCACAGCGACGCATGCAGATAAAATGATGTCCGCACCGCTGTCAGAGACGTTTATCCACCGTCAAACAACCGCGAACCAAGTCCGGTTCACGACCGTTGAACTCAGCGAATTGGAAACACGTATTCTAAATGCTGGGTCCGAGGCATTGGGAATTGAAAAGCGGATCTTTGCAGAACTGTGCCAAGCTATTTTGGATCGGGCCGCACAAATTGCGGAAACGGGCGCGGCGCTGGCGGAATTTGATCTGGCCTTAGGGTTGGCAGATCTGGCGCGGGATCAAAACTGGGTGCGCCCCACAGTAGATAACAGCCGCGCATTCCAAATTCTTGGCGGTCGTCATCCGGTGGTTGAGGCAGCCCTGAAAGGGTCAGGTACGCCGTTTATCGCCAACGATTGTGCTCTGAATGGCCAAAATGGCCCTGCAATCACATTGCTGACCGGTCCTAACATGGCTGGTAAATCGACATATCTGCGCCAAAATGCTCTGATCGCTTTACTGGCACAAATGGGATCTTATGTTCCTGCACGTGAGGCCCATATCGGTCTGGTCAGCCAGATCTTTTCGCGCGTCGGCGCGTCAGATGATTTGGCCCGTGGGCGATCAACATTTATGGTCGAAATGGTGGAAACCGCCGCCATTTTGAACCAAGCGGATGATCAAGCGCTTGTTATTTTGGATGAAATTGGCCGCGGGACAGCCACCTATGATGGTTTGTCCATTGCTTGGGCAACATTGGAACATCTACAGGCTGTGAATAAATTGCGGGGCTTGTTTGCAACGCATTATCACGAATTGACCGCATTGGCGGGTAAGCTAAGCGGCGTTAAAAACGCGACCGTGGCGGTGAAGGAGTGGGAAGGCGATGTGATCTTCCTACATGAGGTCCGCGATGGTGCCGCTGATCGATCCTATGGTGTTCAGGTCGCGCAATTGGCTGGCCTGCCAAAGGCCGTCATCACGCGCGCCCGTAGCGTCCTAGAGGCGCTGGAACAGGGCGAACGCGATCGTGCATCCCCTAAGGCGCTGATAGATGATCTACCGCTATTTTCTGCGGTTGCGGCAGCACCAGAGCCGAAAAAGCCAGACGCGCCCTCAATCGTGGAAGAGGCGTTAGAAAACCTATCGCCCGATGAAATGACACCACGCGAAGCACTTCAGGCGCTATACGATTTGAAGGCAATGACCAGTTAACGTAGGTATCTGCGTCTCACCAAACACAGTTATGAAACAAAAAAGACCGGGCAAAACCCGGTCTTTTGAAATTCTCACAAACCCATTCAGAGTTAGGTCATAGAACTGACACCAACCTGAGCAGGCCGCAGCAAACGATCATGCAGCATGAAACCTTCTGCAGACACCTGAATGATGTCGCCAGCATTTGTACCGGGCAATGGGGCTTCAAACATCGCTTCATGCAATTTTGGATCGAAACGATCACCAACTTCTGGTGAAATGCGCGTCATGCCGTGCTTGTCAAACGTGCTGCGCAATTCCTTAAGGGTCAGTTCAACACCTTCAATCAAAGCGTCTGACGCATCACCGCCCGCGTCCTTTGCTGCCTGCAAAGCGCGGTTGAGGTTGTCGTAAACTGGCAGCAAATCACGTGCCAGTTTAGAACCGCCATATTGATGCGCTTCACGACGGTCTTTATCGGCGCGTTTGCGGGCATTTTCTGCATCCGCCAATGCCCGCATAAAGCGATCTTTATATTCGTCGCGTTCAGCACGCAGTTCATCCAATGCCAGATCCTCTTCGGTAATTTCTTCCGCCGCCAATGCGTCCAGATCTGCTTCTACGCCTTCCACGTCATCCAGGAAGATATCTTCGTCTTTAGGGTCTGCCATCAATCCCTCGCTCTTACCTCTGGTTTTGGCCGGAGATCAGGCGTCCGACCAGTTGCGCCGTATAGTCCACAATTGGAACGATACGGCCATAGTTTAGGCGTGTGGGCCCAATAACACCCACAGCACCGATAATCTTTCGATCAGCGTTCATATAGGGAGACACCACCAAAGAGGAACCCGAAAGTGAGAAAAGTTTGTTCTCAGAGCCAATAAAAATGCGAACGCCATCACCCTCTTCAGTCAAATCAAGAAATTCAGCAATATCTCGTTTACGTTCTAGGTCATCAAACAGGGTGCGGATGCGATCCAATTCATCCGTATGGGCCTCATCAATCAGATTGGATCTGCCACGAACAATCAACCGTTCAGAGGAATGTCCAGCATTGTCCCAAACGGCAAGACCTGATTCTGCCATTTCCGCCGCCAGTGTATCCAATTCAGAGCGCCGCGTTTCGATTTCCTGGGCAATACTGGCGCGTAGCTCAGAAACCGTTTTTCCTTCGACAAATGCATTCAGAAAATTCGCAGCCTCGCGCATGGCTGACGGCGTCATACCCGGCGGAGGTGTGAATACCCGATTTTCAACAGTCCCGTCAGAGAATACGATCACAACAAGCGCGCGATCCTGTGCAAGAGAAACAAATTCGATATGCTTTAAGGGTGCCTCGCGTTTTGGTGTCAAAACAAGAGACGCGCCCTGAGTAACCCCAGACAATGCCGATCCCACACGGTCCAGCAACCCTGCGACATCTGCATCAGAACGATCCACGGTCGCATCCAAAGCTTCGCGGTCTTCTGACCCGAGATCGCGTACTTCTAACAAGCCATCCACGAACATACGCAACCCAGCCTGTGTTGGTATCCGCCCCGCGCTGACATGTGGACTGTCCAACAAACCTAGATATTCTAAATCCTGCATCACATTGCGGATCGTGGCGGCAGACACTTTTTCAGACAATGAGCGCGTCAAAGTACGCGACCCAATGGGTTCACCGCTGTCCAAATAGGTTTCAACCACCTTGCGAAACACTTCGCGTGAGCGGTCATTGAGTTGCTCCAAAATGTCTTTGGCGTCTGTCATCATTTCAACCTTTGAACGTTTCTCATTAAAGACAGGTTGGTGGGAAGGTCAATCGGGGTTGATCTAAGAAGCCCATGGTGGCACAGCGATGCCTGAATTACAGGAGGATCCGACATGAGACCATCGGGACGTGCTTTGGACCAGATGCGCGACGTATCTATTGAAACAAATGTGACAAAACATGCGGAAGGATCTTGTTTGATCCGGATGGGTGATACCCATGTGCTGTGCACTGCATCGCTAGAGCCGCGCGTACCGCCATTCCTAAAGGGATCAGGCCTGGGTTGGGTGACAGCAGAATATGGCATGCTGCCCCGTTCTACCAGTTCACGCATGCGCCGCGAAGCCGCCAGCGGCAAGCAAGGCGGCCGTACCGTGGAAATTCAGCGACTGATTGGTCGCTCCCTACGTGCTGGTGTCGATCGTGTTGCATTGGGCGAACGTCAAATCACAGTGGATTGCGACGTTATTCAGGCAGATGGTGGAACGCGTTGTGCATCAATCACCGGTGGCTGGGTGGCGCTACGTCTGGCCGTCGATAAATTGATGAAAGCCGGTGATGTGAAAATCAACCCGCTGATGTCCCCTATCGCAGCCGTGTCCTGCGGTATTTATGCGGGTCAGCCTGTACTGGATCTGGATTATCCAGAGGATAGCGATGCTGGTGTGGACGGTAACTTTGTCCTGCGCGGCGATGGTCAGCTGGTTGAAGTTCAAATGTCAGCCGAAGGTGCAACATTCTCACGTGCCCAAATGTCCGATTTGATGGATCTGGCTGAAAAAGGCGTTGGCGAATTGGTAGCGCTTCAAGAACAGGCGGTGGCGGATGCCTAAGATTGAACCTGGCAAACTGTTGTTTGCCACACACAACGCCGGAAAATTGGAAGAAATGCGCGCTCTTTTAGAACCTAAAGGGTTCGAATTGGTGGGAGCTGCAGAATTTGATCTGCCCGAACCGGTTGAAGATGGCACAACCTTTGTCGCAAACGCACGGATTAAGGCCCATGCAGCGGCCAAGGCAACAGGCCTCCCTGCCCTATCCGATGACAGCGGCATTGAAATCGATGGTTTGGACAAACAGCCCGGTGTTTACACGGCAGATTGGGCAGAAACGCCAAATGGCCGTGATTTTGTGATGGCGATGACGAAATGCAACGAAATGCTGGTCGAACGCGAGGCGCCACAGCCATGGACGGCACGCTTTTGCTGTACGCTCGTCCTAGCGTGGCAAGATGGGTCTGACGAAGTTTTCGAAGGCAAAGTCGAAGGGCATCTGACATGGCCTATGCGCGGTGATGCTGGTCATGGATATGACCCGTGTTTCATTCCAAACGGGCACGACATCACCTTTGCCCAGATGGACCCTGCTGAAAAAAACAAAATAAGCCATAGAGCCGATGCGCTTGCAAAATTCTCTGCCGCCCTTCTGTGATTGAAGACTGGCGATATGGGGGCTTTGGCCTATATGTGCATTGGCCCTTTTGCGCATCCAAATGCCCCTATTGCGACTTTAATTCCCATGTCGTAGCCCATGTTGATCAATCAAGATGGGCTGCGGCCCTTGCCAAAGAAATCCGTTATTGGGGCGAACGCACACAGGGGCGCTTGCTCAACTCAATCTTTTTCGGCGGTGGGACCCCTTCCCTTATGGATGTGTCCACCGTTGCATCTGTCCTGGAAGAAGCACGCAAATGCTGGACCTGGGCCAATGATATTGAAATCACCCTAGAAGCCAACCCCAGCTCCGTAGATGCAAGCCGCTTTGAAGGCTATGCCAAAGCAGGCGTGAACCGCGTATCAATGGGTGTTCAGTCGTTGATTGAAGACGATCTAAAACGCCTAGGTCGCCTGCATAGCGTCGCAGAAGCCCTGGCAGCGTTCGACATTGCCCGATCCGTATTCAATCGCGTCAGTTTTGATTTGATTTATGCACGCCAAAACCAAAGCTTGGCTGATTGGCGAAATGAACTATCAATGGCGCTCGATTTGGCTGTGGATCATTTGTCGCTGTATCAGCTGACAATTGAGGACGGTACTGCATTCGGGGATCGACACGCACGAGGACTGCTAAAAGGTCTACCAGAAGAAGGCCTGTCCGCAGATATGTTCGATGTAACCCGTGAAACATGCGAAACATTTGGCTATTCTCAATACGAAGTGTCAAATTATGCGGTTCCAGGCGCAGAATCCCGGCACAACTTAATCTATTGGCGTGGCGGCGATTATGTCGGCGTTGGCCCCGGTGCCCATGGACGAGTAACGCTTGAAAACCAGGGGCGATTTGCAACACGAGCACATTCCACCCCGGGAAAATGGATAGAACAGGCAGAAACTGGCACAAGTTTGGCGGAATCTGAAACCTTAAACCTGCAAGATCATGTGTATGAACGCTTTATAATGGGTTTACGCCTAACTGAAGGGCTAGATATTGAACGTATAAACGCTATTCGACCTGATTGCTTTGACAATGAACAGTTGGAGTTTTTGCAATCAAAGGGTTTAATTTGGCGGAAAGACAATAAACTGGGCGCAACTCGGGAAGGTCAATCTGTCTTAAACATGTTGATTACCGAACTCGCGCCCGAATAAATTTACCCCATGCCAAGCTTCATACAAAGAATGTCGAGCTGCTCTAGCGACTTATAGTTGATCACAATCTTGCCAGCTTCACCGCCGGCTTTATGATCAATGGACACCGGCATTTCCAAAGCCGCAGAAAGGTCCCCTTCCAGCGCCTGCGTATCCGCGTCCTTTTCAACTTTGAATGCGTCTTTTTTCTGCGTCTTTGCTTTCGATTGACCCAACTTCAGCAGTTTTTCCGCTTCTCGTACCGACAACCCTTTAGCCACGATTTCTTTGGCCATCCCAACGGGATCTTGTGCACCAATTACCGTACGCGCGTGACCTGCGCTTAACTTACCATCCACAACCATGTCTTGAACAACATCGGGTAAATTCAACAAACGCATAAGGTTGGCAATATGGCTGCGGGATTTACCCAAAGCCGATGCCAATTTTTCCTGCGTATGGCCAAATTTGAACATCAACTGACGATAGCCGGCAGCCTCTTCAATCGGGTTTAGATCCGCGCGTTGAATGTTTTCGATAATTGCAATTTCTAAGGTTTCGGTGTCGTCAAAATCCCTAATAATTACAGGAAGTTCATGTAATTTGGCGATTTGGGCCGCGCGCCAACGGCGTTCCCCAGCAACGATTTCATAGTCTTCGACACCGCCAGATATAGGACGAACAATCAAAGGCTGAATAACGCCTTTGGTTTTAATCGAATTAGAGAGATCTGTTAACTGCTCTTCTGTGAAAGTCCGTCGTGGCTGATCAGGATTGGGGCGAATCTTTTCGATTGCCACAAATTTATCTGATTTGGCCGGTGCAGTGGTTTCTTTCGCAACCGGGATGTCTATGTCGGACATAAGAGCCGATAATCCACGTCCTAAGCTGCGCTTTTTATCTTTTCCTGATTTGGAGGTCATTTCTATTTCCTTTTACGCAGCCATCTGAGGCGAATTTCGGCTCATCAGTTCCTGAGCAAGAGAACGATAGGCAATAGCACCTTTTGAGCTCTCATCATAGCTCAAAACAGGTAACGCAAATGACGGCGCTTCACTGACCCGCACGTTTCTTGGAATAATTGTCCGGAACACCAGTTCACCCAAATTTTCACGCGCATCCGCTTCGACCTGTTGAGCCAATCTATTGCGAGCATCAAACATCGTTAAAACGATACCTTCTATGCGAAGGTCAGGATTCGCTGCCTGTCGAACATCCCGAAGTGTCAACATAAGTTGAGATAGACCTTCCAAAGCAAAAAATTCACTTTGCAATGGCACCAAGACCGAATGTGATGCCACCATTGCATTGACAGTTAGAAGATTTAGCGATGGCGGACAGTCAATAAGAATATAATCATACTCTTGTTTTTTAAGAGATTTTTGCTGCAAAGCATCCTTTAATAGAAAACTACGATTTTCGTTATCCATAAGTTCAATATCAGCTGAACTCAGGTCTGTCGTAGATGGAATGATGCTTAGATTATCATAGCTTGTTTCGATGATTGCTTTTGCTGTTTTGACAGAATTCAAAAGAATATCAAAAGTAGTGTGTTCGCGATCTTCTGGCTCGACACCTAGTCCGGTCGACGCATTTCCCTGTGGATCTAAATCGAGAAGTAGGACCTTGTGACCTGCATCAGCCAGCGCTGCACCAAGATTAATAGCCGTCGTTGTTTTACCAACTCCCCCCTTCTGATTTACAATAGCAATAATTCTAGCGGCATCATTATACGTTTGCTTTGACATGGACTAGATCTCCAATCTCAAGTATCGCCGAGGCAGGGTTTGTTTGACTTTGATTTCTTTGTAGCGAAAAAGACCACGATTCTTTAGCGGCTTCTACTTCCGATTGCCACTTTTCTCCTTTAGGGAAAAATAATGTGGCATTTGGGGCGATATGTGGCACAGATAATTCCAACAAATCGGCCAGTGACGCTAAAGCACGAGCAGAAATAACTTGTGCTCCGATTGAGTCGACATCTTCTATTCTCTTGGAGTGAACTTCGATCCGACATTTTGTTTCACGTGAAACAGTTCTAAGGAAGGTTGCTTTCCGTTGATCGCTTTCAATCAAATGGAACGATAAATTTGGAAAGTCGTCTTTAGCCAAAATAGCCATGACTAACCCTGGAAGCCCACCCCCACTACCAAGATCCAACCAAGTTTGCGATGTATCACTTTGAAGATATTTTTTAGCCAACGGCCAAATCTGAGCCGAATCCCGAATATGACGGGTCCAAATTTCGTCTATAGTTGATTTTGCCACCAAATTTATTTTTGGATTCCATTTGATTATCAATGAGACATATTTTTCCAACGCCTCATATGTTTCACGTGAAACATCAAAATCCAAACTCGTCATCCTGCTTGTAACCTTTCACTTTGGCGAATCTTAGCCAACAAAAGAGTCAACGCTGCTGGTGTCATCCCCTCGATCCGCGAGGCTTGTGCAAGATTGGTAGGTTTAACAGAAATCAATTTTGCTTTGAGCTCATTTGACAAGCCTGGCAGTGACGAAAAATCAAAATTACTCGGGAAGGAAACTTCTTCGTCCTTTTTCAGGAGAGCAACATCCCGTAGCTGTCTTTTCAAATAATTTGCATATTTAGATTCTTTAGTGATCTGATCGGTAACTGATTGATCTAAAAACTTAAATTCGTCTCTGTGTGGCCTTAAGACTTCAAAATCAACGTTGGGAAAGGCAAGTAATTCCAGCGCGGTCCGCTTCGCACCGTCTTTACTAACCTTAATACCAATGTCGTTCACTTCTCTCGGAGAGAAAATCTGGTTTTCCAAAATATCTCTTCCTGATTGAAGCTTAGTCATTTTACTTTCGAATGCCGCCTTTCGATCATCAGAAACACAGCCAATTTCCAATGCCTTTGAGGTAAGACGTTGATCAGCATTATCCGCGCGCAACGTTAAACGAAATTCAGCGCGTGACGTAAACATCCGATAGGGTTCAGATACACCTTTGATTGTAAGATCATCGATCATAACCCCGATGTAAGATTCACTGCGAGCAAAATTAATATACTCATGCCCCAACGCTTGTGCAGCGGCATTCAAACCAGCAACTAATCCTTGTGCTGCCGCCTCTTCGTAACCTGTGGTTCCGTTGATTTGTCCTGCGAGGAATAAACCATTGGCATTTATAACGGAAAGCTTAAAATCAAGAGATCGAGGATCAACGTAATCATATTCAATGGCATAGCCCGGCTGCAAAATATCTACATCTTCCAAACCAACTATGGAACGGACGTAGTCTTCCTGCACATCTTCAGGCAAAGACGTAGATATACCATTCGGATAAACTGTATGATCCTCAAGACCTTCTGGTTCTAAGAAAACCTGATGCGAGGTCTTTTCAGAGAAACGGATAATTTTATCTTCGATCGAAGGGCAATATCTAGGACCAATTCCGTCGATATGCCCGCCATACATCGCAGACCGATCCAAATTTTGACGGATTACATCATGCGTTTTTTCATTTGTATGAGTGATGGCGCAAGAGACCTGCTTAGCGAAAGGTCGATCATTCATAAACGAAAACACAACGGGATCATCATCGCCTGGTTGCTTTTCCAATTGATCCCAGTCAATGGTTCGTCCATCCAAACGTGGCGGTGTACCAGTTTTCAGGCGACCTTTCGCTAAATCCATATCCCGCAAAACACTTGAAAGTTCATTTGAGGGATCATCCCCCATCCGACCGCCAGGATAAGATTTATCACCAATATGTACAATTCCGCCCAGGAATGTACCTGTTGTTAATACGGTTGCAGTCGCGCGAATCTCACTACCATCGGAAAGTACTACACCACCAATATTTTCCGATGTACCAATAAACTTTACAACTTCACCTTCAATGATCGTCAAATTTTGCGTTTTACTAAGCTCTGAAAGCATCGCCTTGCGATATAGTTGTCGATCTGCCTGTGCGCGGGGACCTTGCACAGCAGGCCCCTTACGTCGATTTAATAGACGAAACTGGATACCGGCCTGATCCGCGATACGTCCCATGATACCATCCATAGCATCGATTTCACGGACAAGGTGTCCTTTTCCAAGACCACCTATCGCTGGGTTACAAGACATTACGCCTAAATCCTGCAATCGAAGCGTTACAAGAGCAGTACGTACACCCATGCGAGATGCGGCGGCGGCGGCTTCAGTACCAGCATGTCCACCACCAACTACAACAACATCAAAATCTGACTGTTTCACGTGAAACACTCCCTACTTTCCAAGACAAAAACTTGAAAAGATAACATCCAAGACGTCTTCAACACCAATGATACCTAGCAAAACTGCAAGATCATGATGTGCCAACCGTATTTCCTCTGATGCGATATCATACAGCTCCGGTCCTGATTCCAACAGTGTCAAAGCCTTATTTATATGAACCGAACCATTTTCTATGGCCATTCTATGCCGTTCACGGTTTGATAAACCAGAATTTGACAGTTTTTTTGAAAGCGTATCGTAAATATTCTCTAAAAGGCAATCCACCCCTTCTCCAGTTACGGAAGAGATTCCTTCACCACCAAGAGCATCTACCTTGCTTCTGATTTTTATATCATCATCTGATAATGCGAAATTAGGACTATCGCCTGCATCCAGATAAATTCGCATATCTGCGTTTTTAGCCCTCTGGATCGCACGATCTATGCCAATTTTTTCAACTTCATCAGTGGCTTCGCGTAATCCAGCCGTGTCTAACAATGTGACAGGCAAGCCCTTAATATCCAAGCGTACTTCAATAACATCTCTGGTCGTTCCGGCGATATCAGACGTGATTGCAACGTCTCTACCAACCAGATGATTCATCAGACTTGATTTTCCGGAATTCGGAGCACCAATCAGAGCAACCTCAAACCCGGAGCGAATTCTTTCTCTTCCTTTTAAAGATGAAAGTTCAGTCTTAAAATCTGAAACCACACTGTTTAATAATCCTTCAACTTCCGGGGTCACATCGGTCGGAACGTCTTCATCAGCAAAGTCCAAAACTGCTTCTAACAATGCACAGGCACGGACCAATTTATCGCGCCATATTCCAATTTTATCAGAAAAAGCACCTTGAAGTATATCGAGTGCCTGACGTCTTTGAAGCTCAGTCTCGGCTTCAATTAAATCAGACAGTGCTTCGACCTGCGTCAGATCAAGTTTGTTGTTCTCTAAAGCGCGTTTCGTAAATTCACCTGGTTCAGCCAGCCGTAGGCCATCAATTTTTGATAACTCAAACAAGATAGTTTGCACAATTGCAATGCTACCATGTGTTTGAAATTCAACAACAATTTCACCTGTAAACGAAGCGCCCTTCTCGAAAAAGAAAACCAATGCTTCGTCTAGGTAAAGGTCATTCTCACCAATCAGTTTCCGCAGATAAGCATGCCTTGCCTTAGGTAAATTGCCAGCAAGACGTTCAGCAGCGATTTTTGCATCAGGGCCAGATATCCGAATAACCGAAACACCGGCCTTACCAGCAGCGCTGGCCAAAGCATAGATGGTATCCGCCATCATCCGACTCCAAAACAATATCTAGTCGGTGACATAACACGCCACCGATACAGATTTATCCGTTCATTGAATCAAAAAACTCAGAATTGGATTTGGTTTGTTTCAACTTACCCAACAAGAATTCAATCGCATCCGTGGTACCCATAGGATTAAGGATGCGGCGCAGAACAAATGTCTTTTGCAGATCAACCTTATCCGTAAGCAAATCTTCTTTCCGTGTACCGGATTTCAAAATGTCGATGGCTGGGAACACCCGTTTGTCCGCAACCTTACGATCCAAGACGACTTCAGAGTTACCGGTACCTTTGAATTCCTCAAAGATAACTTCATCCATTCGGCTTCCAGTTTCGATCAAAGCGGTTGCGATAATCGTCAATGACCCACCTTCTTCGATATTACGGGCCGCACCAAAGAATCGCTTTGGACGTTGCAAAGCATTCGCATCCACACCACCAGTCAGGACTTTACCCGAACTTGGAACAACAGTGTTAAATGCACGACCTAGACGCGTGATGGAATCCAACAGAATTACGACATCACGTTTATGTTCGACCAAGCGTTTCGCTTTTTCAATGACCATCTCTGAAACAGCAACGTGACGTGTAGCTGGTTCGTCAAACGTCGATGACACCACCTCACCCTTCACAGAGCGCTGCATATCCGTCACTTCTTCCGGACGTTCGTCGATCAAAAGAACAATCAAATAGCATTCTGGGTGGTTCTTTTCGATAGATGTCGCAATATTTTGCAACAAAACCGTCTTACCGGTACGTGGAGGCGCAACAATGAGAGATCGCTGTCCCTTACCAATTGGTGCTACCAGATCAATAACCCGCGAAGACCGATCTTTGATCGTCGGATCCTCAATTTCCATTTTCAGGCGTTCATCCGGATATAGCGGCGTCAGATTGTCAAACGCAATTTTATGACGCGCTTTTTCCGGATCTTCAAAGTTAATTGCTGAGACCGCAACCAAAGCAAAATAACGTTCATTTTCTTCTGGTGCACGAATCTCACCATCAATGGTATCGCCTGTCCGCAGCGAATATTTACGGATCATATCTGGGGAAACGTAGATATCGTCAGGACCTGGAAGATAGTTCGCCTCTGGCGAACGTAGAAATCCAAACCCGTCCTGAAGAACCTCCAAAACACCATCACCAGAGATTTGCCAACCATCCTCAGCGCGTTCTCTGAGGATTTGGAACATCATCTCACCTTTGCGCATCGTAGATGCGTTTTCGATCTCAAGCTCTTCGGCCATTGCAAGCAATGCTTTTGGGCTCTTTGCTTTGAGATCAGCAAGATTCAATTTTTCTTCGCTCATTGCACACCTTTGTACAGACATCGCGTTCGTAGCGACATCATATGATAACAATCTTTAGAATGATCAGCTGTGTTAACGCTGTCGTAGGAGAAAACCTTCAGAACAGAAGGTAGAGAATAGATAGGTCTGGGGCTCTGAAGAGTCAATATTTTTACAGCTTTTCTTAATGCATTGCCGTGAGAGTGTTTGGATGTCCTATCAAAGATAATATTAATTATTTTTAAGGATTTAGATTTTGTTAGGGATCTACTTTTCTGTGGATTATTGAGTCTTCCACAAGGTTAGGAACACCCTCCCATTCTGTGGATAAATCTGGTAGTCTTTTCGTATACTCGTTTTTATTTTCGATATTTTTTATTTTTTTTCAGATAGTTAAAGCATCTCTTGGTCAATGTGCATAAAATGAAGAAAACTGGATGGCAATTTGGGGATCTACAGTTTTCGACTTATACTTATCTTCACTAGGATATGGGGCCTGGAATTTCCTGAACTCTGTGATTTTTCCACGGGCTTGAAGCACGTTGCTTTTTTCCCCAGAACGATCCAGTGAGTTAACAGAAAATAAACCACTAGGTTATCCACATGGAAAAAGATCTCGTTCTGGCTTCAGGTTCGGAAATTAGAGCTCAAATGTTGCAGTCAGCGGGTGTTTCTTTGCGAATCCAGCCCGCAAGAATCGACGAATCTGCGATAAAAGAATCGATGATCTCCGAAGAAACGTCGCATCGCGATATCGCGGACGCCCTTGCAGAGGCGAAGGCACGCAAGGTTTCTGCAAAATCGCCTGCTTCTCTGACGCTTGGATGTGATCAATTGCTTAGCTTTGAAGGCAATGTTTTTTCAAAACCCAAGAGCAAGGATGAACTACATGAACAGCTTTCCATTCTTCAGGGACAAAAACACACGCTTTATACGGCAGCTGTTTTGTATCATGCGGGTGAACCGCAATGGAGGCATGTTTCAACGGTTCGTCTAACAATGCGCCATCTGTCAGATCAGTTTATACAAACCTATACGGATCGAAATTGGCCTGATCTGGAAACCAGTGTTGGTGGTTACAAAATTGAAGCTGAAGGTGTACGTCTGTTTTCACGAATAGAAGGTAGCCATTTTGCGATACTTGGCCTTCCTCTTGTTGAGCTACTAAACCACCTTACTGTGATTGGATATCTAGAAACATGAGCTTGGACCGTATTCCTTTGGCTGGCGTTATTGGATCTCCTATTGCGCATTCGAAATCCCCATTGCTGCATGGGCATTGGCTGAAATCTCTGGGTCTACCAGGTCACTATGTTCATCTAGATATCAGTTCGGACAAGTTGGAAGAGGCACTGCGCTTTATGCCCACATTGGGATTCGTTGGTGCGAATGTCACCCTGCCCTTTAAAGAACGTATTCTTGGTATCGCAGATACGGTCAGTGACCGAGCCACGATTATTGGTGCTGCAAATACGTTGATTTTTACCAAGGACGGGAAGATTTTTGCTGATAATACAGATGGTTACGGTTTTCTTGAAAACATGTATCAGTCTGCACCGAATTGGAAAGCAGCGGACGGGCCTTGCGTTGTATTTGGTGCAGGTGGTGCATCCAGGGCAATTATTGCCAGCCTTTTAGATGCAGGTGCACCTGAAATTCGCCTTACAAACCGAACCAAACAACGGTCGGAAAAGCTAAGAGATGAATTTGGTCACCGTATCGCAGTGGTTGATTGGGTTCAGGCGGGTGATGTTCTAAATGACGCGACAACAATCGTGAATACGACTGCGTTGGGCATGACTGGCAAACCGGAATTCACCATTTCTTTGGATCGGATCAACCCAAACGCAACTGTGTGTGATTTGGTCTATACCCCATTAAAGACGACATTTTTGCAGCAAGCAGAGGATGCAGGTTGCGAAATTGTAGATGGTCTTGGAATGCTGCTTCATCAAGCGGTTCCGGGATTTGAACGCTGGTTTGGTCAGCGCCCTATGGTTGATGAAGCGGCGCGTAAAGCGATCCTTGGATGAGTTTCCGCTTAGGTTTAACCGGGTCCATTGGTATGGGGAAATCCAGTACCGCACAGATGTTTGCAGATCTCGGGTGCCCAGTTTGGGATGCAGATGCAGCGGTTCATCGGCTTTATAGCAAGGGCGGTGCGGCTGTTGATCCTCTAAAGGCGCTATATCCTGAAGTGATTTTGGATGATCAGGTGTCCAGAGAAGGTCTGAAAGAACTGATCTTAAAAGATAAGACTGTGATTTCTGAATTGGAGAGGATTGTTCATCCTCTCGTTCGAAAAGATCGTGAAATTTTTGTGGCCAACGCACAGGAAGAAATCTTGGTTTTTGATATTCCTCTACTGTTTGAAACAGGGGCGGATGTTGAAATGGATGCAACGGTTTGTGTTTCTACATCTGCTTCGACACAAAAAGAACGTGTATTGTCGCGAGGGACGATGAGTGAAGCGCAACTTGATGCCATTCTGTCGAGACAAATGCCAAGTGAAGAAAAATGCGCCCGTGCGACCTATGTTATCGAAACAGATAGTTTCGAACATGCCAGAGCACAGGTAGATACCATTTTTAAAGACATCTTGAACCGATCAAAGGGGCCTTTTGATGCGTGAAATCGTATTGGATACCGAAACAACGGGTTTTGATCCCTTTAGCGGTGATCGTTTGGTGGAAATTGGTGCCATTGAACTGGATGGGCATTTACCAACTGGGAACACCTATCACCAATACATTTACCCGGAACGGGATATGCCTGATGATGCTTTTAAGGTGCATGGAATTGGGCCGGATATCTTGACGCCCCCTCGCCCTGCGAAAGACGGGGAAGTTCTGTTAAAAGACAAGCCTGTGTTCAAGAAGGTTGGTCAAGATTTTCTGGACTTTATTGGAACGGCAAAGCTGGTCATTCACAATGCCAGCTTTGATATGAAGTTCCTGAATGCGGAATTGGGCTGGGCTGGGCTACCCCAGATTCCAAATGATCGTGCGATTGATACGCTGGCGATTGCCCGTCGTAAATTTCCAGGCGCACAGGCTTCTCTTGATGCGCTTTGCCGGCGTTTTAATATCGACAATTCATCGCGTGTTTTACACGGCGCTTTGCTCGATTCCGAAATTTTGGCTGAAGTGTATTTGGAGCTGATCGGTGGTAAACAACCAGATTTTGGTTTGTCGATGCCGGGTCAAAGTAAGGGACCAAAAGTTACCGCGCAGGCATGGCGGCCATCTGCGCGCCCTATCCCATTGCCTTCAAAGATCACAGAAAATGAAAAGGCGGCTCATGCCGCCTTTGTCGAAAAACTTGGAGAAGATGCGCTTTGGCGCAAATCCTGATGTTTTAGGCTGTGCCTGCAGGTTGCATATCGGCCTGACGGCGCAGCAATTCCTGACGATACAGGGCAACGAAATCGATCGTTTCCAAGTTCAAAGGCGGGAAACCACCATCGCGTGTCACGTCTGATACGATGCGACGCACGAACGGGAAAATCATGTTTGGGCATTGGATGAAGAGGAATGGGTGCATCTGCTCTTCTGGTACATTTTCGATGTGGAAAATGCCGACATATTCCAATTCAAGCAAAAATAGCTGAGATTGATCTGTCTTGGACTTGCTGTCCACTTTGATCATCAGCGTGACTTCAAACTGATTGTCCACTGGACGCTTTTTTGCGTCGAGATTGACCTGAACCTGAACATCTGGCTGAACTTCACCAGATACACCTTTTTGAGAAAGAATATTCTCAAAAGACATGTCCCGGATGAACTGTGTCAGAACATTCATTTTAGGCGCTTGTTGCGGTGTTGCTTGTGTTTCGGGTGTATCGGTCATGAAAATCATATCTCCGTCATCTGTTATTCACCCGCTTATCAGCCATAGCCGCCCATCTCAATGCTTAGTCGGATATTCGTTGGAGCTATCGCTCATCTTTTGTCACATCTACAGCGTCGCCTTCAATAATATCGGGTTTTGCATATGGTGAATGTTTCGATTGGTGAAAATGCGCAGCCCCAGACTGTGTTGAAAAGCTTTGTACTTTAATCTGTTTGCGAAGCTGTTTCAGCAAGATTTTGCGGAATCGAGGGATCAAAAGCGCAAACCCAACCGCGTCCGTAAAGAAACCTGGTGTTAACAAAAGTGCTCCAGAGAACAATATCATTGCGCCATGTGCGAGAGGCGCACTTGGATCTCGCATAGTTGAAATGGATGATTGTAGGTCTTGTAATGCTGATTTGCCCTGATGGCGCACCAAATGACTGCCAATCAATGCGGTAATCAAAACGATTGCCAATGTTGGCCAAAGCCCAAGCAGGCCACCGACCTGAATGAAAAGGCCAATTTCAATCAACGGAACCGCGATAAACGCCGCGAACAACCACATGGTTTTCTCCTTTTGTTGCATAAGGTGGACTTGCTACCTTTGCTCACCTACATAGGTATGAGAGAATAAAAACGCTATGACTGCCAGAGAAAGAGGTTTGCATGAACACGCTTTTGCCCATTTTAGTTCTGCTTGGGATCGTTGTTTTTCTTGCATTGCGCCTACGTAGCATTCTGGGAACACGTGATGGGTTCGAACCACCGCGGGCTCCGAATCCAGCAGTGTCTGAAAATGATGGTCCGGCCTTTTCTACTGTTGAAAAAGGCGAAGATCGCGATGTGACGGATCACGCTGAAGAAGGCAGTTCAACAGCGAAAGCTTTGTTTGCCATGAAACGCGTTGAGCCGAGTTTCAATGTGTCAGAATTTCTTGGAGGCGCACGCGGCGCTTATGAGATGATTTTGATGGGTTTTGAAAAAGGCGAGATTGACGATCTTAAACCGTTCCTCAGTTCAGATGTTTTCGATACTTTCGAAGAGGTCATTCAGTCCCGTAAGGATCAAGGCCTTGAAATCGATGCTGAATTCATTGGCGTTCGTGAAATGGCTCTGGCTGATGCAGCGTTTGACGAAGATACGAAAACCGCAGAAATCACTGTTCGATTCGTGGGTGAATTGACCTATCAGGTCACCAACAATGATGGTGATGTGCTGGAGGGTGGATCCGGCAATGTAAAACGCCAAAAAGATCGTTGGACGTTCTCTCGTGTCATGGGTGCCAATGACCCAAATTGGCAGTTGAGCGCAACCGACGAATAAGCTTCACCAAAGGGCACAAGGACCGGTTTAATGCGCTTTGCATGGATGTTGGTGGTCCTTGTGAGGGGTGTTCTTTTGGCAAAATCAGCTCAGGCAGACCAAGAGCCACAATATGAGATTCATGATTTCCAAAGCCTAACGGGTTGGGAAGACGATGATCATGACGCGGCTCTCAAGGTTTTTTTGGACACGTGTGATTCATTAGATGATCCCGATTGGGCATCGGTATGTCGCTTTGCTAAAGATGCCGGTGATGCAAAACAGTTTTTCGAACTGTTTTTTCGCCCGGTTTTGATCACAGATGGCACCGAGATGAAGTTCACAGGGTATTTTGAACCAGAACTTCAAGGTTCTCCGGTTAAGACGCCGCGTTTTCGCCACCCAATATATAAAATGCCTGATGAAGCGCGCTCAGCGCGCCCTTGGTTGACCCGCCGCGAGATTTTGACAGGTCCTGTCATGCAGGGGCGTGGCTTAGAAATTTGTTGGGTGGATGACCCTGTTGAGCTGTTTTTTCTCCAAGTTCAGGGTTCTGGGAGAATACGGTTTCCCGATGGCAGCATGATTCGTGTCGGTTATGCGGGCGCAAATGGGCATGATTACAAATCGATTGGTCAGGAACTGGTCCGACGCGGTGTTTATGAACCACACCAAGTTTCAGCGCAGGTTTTGAAAAACTGGGTCAAACGCAACCCGGTCGCGGGCAGAGATCTTTTGTTTCACAATACATCATATGTGTTTTTCCGCGAGGTCAGCGAGGTTCCATCTGACAAAGGGCCGATTGGGGCTATGAACAGGTCGATTACCACAATGCGTAGCGTGGCGGTGGATCCCAAATTCACGCCACTTGGCGCACCAGTTTGGATTGAAAAAGAAGGTCAAAACAACCTGACGCGTTTGATGATTGCGCAGGATACTGGCAGTGCCATCAAAGGCGCACAGAGAGCTGATATCTTCTTTGGTACTGGTGATGCCGCGGGCGTTGCTGCGGGTCGTATCAGAGATGCAGGTCGGATGTTTGTCCTGATGCCAATACAGCGCGCCTATGCTTTCTTGCCGGAACATATGCAATGAGCAAGCGAAGAGTCCGCCCTGAGGAATTAGAGCTATGGCAACAGGTTGCGCGTAGCGCTGAAAAGCTGAACCGTTCTGAGAAATCTGACTGGGCACAAGAGGCATTGTCTAAGGCAGCATTGCCGGATGTTGAGCCCGTCTTAGAGCCAACACCGGCCGTGCAAAAGAAATTCCGGATTGGGCAAAAAGCAAAAACCAGTACCCGGTTGGACATGCCAAAAACGACCAGCGACACTATCGCAGGCCAAGGCGTCCACATGGATGCTAAGACATTTGCAAAAATGAAGCGTGGCAAACTAGTGCCAGAGGGAAAAATTGACCTTCACGGCATGACGCTGGATCAGGCACATTCCGCTTTGAACCGTTTTGTTATGACCAGCCATAGCCGTGGGCTGCGGTTGGTTCTCGTGATTACAGGTAAGGGTGGAAAAGAAAATCCATTTGAACCGTTAGAACGTCCAAGGGGTGTCTTAAAACGACAGGTTCCTCAATGGTTACGCATGCCACCCTTGTCATCCGCAATTCTACAAGTGTCTGAAGCCAGCCGTCGGCACGGCGGAAGCGGCGCATATTACGTGTATTTGCGCCGTAGATAAACGATCAGGACCGATGGTCGCATGTGGTAGACAAGGGCTGCACGCTGCAATTATTGTCCTATACTTGGGCAAGAATGCAGGAGGCTGAGATGACCCATTTCCGTAGATTTCCCGTCTTATCCATCGCGATTTTACTTTTTTCGCCAGTGAATTTGCTGGCTGAAGGTGATGTTGAGGCGGGCGCAAAGGTGTTCAACAAATGCCGCGCCTGCCACGCAATCGTGTCACCAGAGGGGGATGTCATCGAAAAAGGTGGCCGAACTGGGCCAAACCTTTTTGGTTTAGGCGGCCGCCAAGCGGGCAGTGTTGAGGGGTATCGATATGGAAAGTCTTTGGTTCAGGCTGGCGAAGCAGGCCTGGAATGGAACGAAGAAAGTTTTGTCGCCTATACAGCGGACCCCCGTGCTTTTTTGCGTGAAATAACGGGGGACAATGTCGCAAAATCAAAAATGGCCTTTCGTTTGAAAAAAGGCGCTGAGGACGTCTTTTCATTTATAAATTCTGTTTCATCAGATCGTGCTGCGATAATTTCATCTAAAACTGACTAACGCGCAGAGAATTAACCTAAAGTCAGGTAAGTTAGATCTATACGTTTTCGCATGATGAGACGTGTTTTTGACCTGATTCTAGCAAGTACTCTGGCGATTATTTTGTCGCCTGTAATGTTTATAATTGCCTGCTTGATCTTTATTTTGGATGGTCGTCCTATTTTTTATAAATCTGAACGTATGAAGTCTTTCGACGAGGGTTTCACGATTTGGAAATTTCGGACGATGCGGGTGTCGGCCTTTGATAAGGGCGTTTCTGGTGCCTATAAATTTTCACGTATCACACGGTGCGGTCACATATTGCGTAGTTCACGTCTAGATGAGCTTCCTCAACTTTTGAATATTTTGCGCGGCGACATGACCTTTGTAGGCCCTCGCCCGCCGTTACGACATTATGTTGATATGTATCCGGGCCTGTATCAGCAGGTCTTGAAAGAGCGGCCGGGCGTCACAGGCTATGCCACGCTTATGTATCATAAAGAGGAAGAAGATATCTTGGCAAAATGCGTTTCTGCTTTCGAAACCGAGCAGAAGTATTGTGACATATGTATCCCTAAAAAAGCTGCACTTGATCTAATGTATTCGGAATACAGGACCTTTTTTTCAGATGCGATTTTGATGCTTGCAACGGTTTTCCGCAGGATCAATGTCAGATTGAATTCTGAGATGTCTTTGAAAACTCGCTGGTTACAAAAAATAAACAATTGAAATTATTAAGGCGCCGCTAACGGACTGTCGCCTATCATGCTGATGGGTGTTAAAAAGTGGTGGTTGATATGGCGAACGATGATGACGTTGCCCCTATTATAATTATTAAGAAAAAGAAAATTGTAGCTGGAGATGGCCACCATGGTGGCGCATGGAAAGTTGCGTATGCCGATTTTGTTACGGCAATGATGGCATTCTTCCTATTGATGTGGTTGCTGAACGCAACAACAGAAAAACAAAGAAAAGGCATCGCTGACTATTTCAGTCCGACGATCGCAATCACGCGAATGTCTGGCGGTGGCGATGGGTCATTTGGTGGTACCTCTGTCTTTTCAGAAATTGTGCTTCCCCAAGTGGGCACCGGCGCAACGAGTCTAAAACCGACAGCACAGAATCAGGCGCGTGGTTCACAGTCAGACAACATCGGTGAAGAACAAGAAGCGACGTATGAGGTCATAGAGGAATTACTTCTTGGCCGTGGCGGCGAAAGCGATCTTTCTGATGATACTTTCAAACATATCGTGACCAAACAAACTGATGAAGGTGTTGTGATCGAATTGTTTGCGACGGAAGATCGTCGAATATTTGATCAAAACCAACAACCTTCTGAGATGTTGATCGAATTTTCTCTATTTGCTCGAGAGGCAGCAAAAAAGCTCGAAAATCAAATCGCGCTCGAGGCCTATGTATCCTCATTTCCCTTAGTCCTCGCGGATAATCCAGCCTGGGATATATCCACAGAACGTGTTCAGAATCTAAGGGAACTATTTGAAAATAAGGGATTTTCTGAGGGTCGCATAAAACGCGTTACCGCCTATGCTGATAAAGATCCCAATCAGAAAAACCCTATGAGTGTTCAAAACAACCGGGTGAAAGTGATCTTCTTGCGAGAGATGTAAATCTCTCGCGCAAAAAGATCAGATTTTACATGTTAGGGCTGCATTAAACCTGACCGCCTATTGCTGTCTTTAGCGAAAGACAAAAGACAGCAGAAAGGCGTGTCATGACCATTTCCTCAGCTTTGAATGCAGGTGTCGCCGGGTTAACTGCAAACTCAACGCGGCTTGCAACAATCGCGGACAATATCGCGAACTCCTCGACCAGCGGCTACCGCCGTGTAGCTACAGATTTTAACTCCATCGTCTTCACGGATGGCGGTAGCACCTATACCGCGGGTGGTGTAACCGTTTCCAACTACCGTGAAATCGATCAACGTGGATCTATCATTTCCACCAGTAACGCAACTGACTTGGCGGTTACAGGTGAAGGCCTGCTGCCTGTTATCAGTGAATCTGAATATGAAGCAACTGGCGACGGTCAATTGCTATTCACGACAACCGGCAGTTTTTTTGAGAATGAAGACGGCTACCTTGTAACCAATTCAGGTTACATGTTGATGGGCTGGCCAGCCAACGTTGACGGAACAATTGACACAATGGTGCGCGATTCTGAAGAGGGGTTAGAACCCGTTTTGATCACTAGCTCTCTGACGGCCGATCCAACAACAAGTATCGAAATGTCCATGAACCTCCAAGCCGAGGATACAGGATACTTCGACGATCCCGATGACTACCCTGTAACCCATACAGAAGCAATCGAATACTATGATAACTTAGGTAAGGCGCAGAACCTGACATTTGAATTTACTCCGACGTATTATACCGCTGCGGCTGACGAAGGAAATTACTCAAATACATGGACGATGGAAATCTACGATAGTGCGACAGGAGATGCGATCGGCGAGTACACACTAACTTTTGCGGATGACTCAACTAATGGTGGCTTGTTGGACGATGTTGTTGAGGTGACCACGACAGTTGCTAGCCCGTCTTGGGATGCAGATACTGGTTTGATTGAATTGGAAGTTGGATCGGGAACTAATACCAACACAATCACGCTAGATATTGGTGCTCAATTCGATTCCAATGGGTTTACTCAATTGTCCGCCGACACTATGAAAACCTATTCTGATGTTGATGGCTCGCAAGTTGGCGACAGACTAGGTTTCGAAATCGATTCAAACGGTTATGTCATCGCCAAATTCGATACTGGTGTTGATAAGGTTCTATTCCAAGTCCCACTTGCAGTCGTTCCAAATGTGAACGGTCTCAATGTTTTGGATGACCAAATGTTTTCAACATCCGCAGACAGCGGTAGCTTCTATTTCTGGGATGCAGGTGACGGCCCAACAACTGGAATTTCCTCCTATGCTTTGGAAGAATCCGCCGTGGACGTTGCTGAAGAACTGACCGGCTTGATCACAACGCAGCGCGCTTACACATCCAATGCCAAGGTTATCACCACGGTAGATGAGATGTTGCAAGAAACGACCAACATGAAGCGTTGATCCTTTCCATAACCTAAAAAATTGAGAGATCCAAAATGTCATTAACAGCAGCAATGAGCACTGCTCTCAGCGGACTTACGGCCAACGTACGCGCTGTTAGCCTTATCTCAAATAACATCGCCAACGCAGATACGGATGGCTATGCGAGACGTGTTTTGGATCTCTCTGTTGCCAATGTTGGAACAACAGGTGGTGTCCAAATCAATTCAGTCGTCCGTCAAACGGATACTTATCTTACGTCTGATCGCAGGGTTCTGCAGGCGGAATTGGCTTACACAAACGAAATGCAATCCTTTTATGAAACAATGGATTCAGTCGTTGGAAATGCCGAGGAAAGCGGATCGTTAACAGATCTTCTTACACAATTCGAAAACGCATTGATCACCGCCGCCTCCAACCCGGCCGAAGATATTCGTTTGGAAAATCTAGCCTATACAGCGGAGGATCTAGTTGAAAAAATAAATGACATTTCGACTGAGATTCAAACATATCGTGAAACGGCCGATGAAAATATCGAATCAATGGTCGACATTGTTAACGAAAATCTTGAGGCTATTGCCGAGATAAACGTCCAAATAATCAAAGTTGCAGCTAGAGACGGAGATACCTCTTCTTTGCAAGATCAGCAGGCGGTTTTATTGGATGAGATCACAACCTACATTCCCATTAGTACGACACTTCAAGATAACGATACAATTCATGTTTATACAAATGGTGGGCTCGCTCTACTAGAGAACAATGTTTCAACTTTGGAATTTGAAAAATCAAACATAATTGAAGCCGGTGTGTCCTATGAAGACGGAAATTTATCTGGCCTTGTTATTAATGGCAATGAAATTAATACGACCAGCACTGGTACAATAGCCGGTGGTGCAATCGCTGCGATGTTCGAAATTCGGGACGAAATAGCAGTGGAAGAGCAAGCTCAAATCGATGCAATCGCAATGGATCTGATTGAAAGAGTTGCAACCACAAGCGTTGATCCAACGATCGATCCAACTCTGGATCCAGCTCTATTTACTGATTCCGGAGCAGTGTTTGATCCGACAAACGAAGTAGGCATAGCGTCAAGATTGACACTCAATAGCGACGTCTCTCCCGATGGTGGCGAGTTTTGGAAACTTCGCGATGGATTAGGGGCAACGGTAGAAGGTAATGTGGGCGATGCAACAATACTCAATGCTATTGCTGATAGTCTAACCGAAGAAGTTGTACCAACATCTGCAAGCTTAGATGCAGTAAACTCCAGTTTCGTTTCGCACATCCAAGACTTCTCTTCCGAGGTCTCTGCGTCGCTTACCCGCGCTCAAAACGATACGACCTATACCAATACCCGGTATTTAGCTAGCTCGGAGGCTGAGTTAGCAATAGGTGTAGACACAGACCAAGAATTACAACTCTTGATCCGTGCAGAGCAGCAATATGCGGCAAATGCACAAGTTATGTCAGTCATTGATGAGCTGATGCAGACTCTACTTAACACATTCTGAGGTTACCATGAACGCAATAGGTGATATGGCTCGACAGTTGATTTTATCAACAAATCAAACAAACTTAAAAACTCAACTAGATGATTTAGCAATACAGGTTTCAACAGGTGTAACTCATGATGTAAATGAACACCTTAATGGCGACACGTCTTTATTACTCTCAATTAATCGTTCATTGGAAAATATTGAAGCTTATGAACAGAATATAGTTGAGGCAGGTATTGTTGCAAACATGATGCAAACGTCTCTTGAAATAATGCAAACAGCGTCTCAAGAAACTGCTGATGCACTAATTAATGCAGATATGACACCAGACACATCTCTCCTAACGGACCTAGCAAGTGATGCGGAAGATAGTTTGGACATTATAATGGGTGAGCTTAATCGCAGTTTATCTGAACGATATCTATACTCAGGAACGGCAACAAACACCGCCGCGGTTTATTCTACTGAAGAATTATTAGATGATTTAACGGATCACGTATCAACCTCTGGCGCGGTTACGGTTGAAGAAATACTCTCTGAAGTAGAAGACTTTTTCTCTGAAGCAGGATTTTATGATACAAATTCATACTCGGGATCCATTGATTCAATATCATCCATACCTATTAGTGAAACGGATAGTGTAAGTATTGATATTACAGCAACTCATGAAGACATAAAATCACTTCTAATACCTTTATCTATGGCAGCCATTTCTATGGATGGATCATTGGGTATTGATATAAATACTCAAATGGATGTTCTTCGAGAATCGGGAGAAGATTTATACGGAGTACAAACAAATATTACTTCTCTTCGAGCAAGCTTAGGAATGGTTGAAGCTAGGATAGAAGAAGCTTCAGTTCGAAACGAATCAGAAAAATCTGCTATATCACTGGCGAAAGTAGAATTAATTGGAATAGATTCTTACGAAGCAAGTGTAGAGTATGAAAATGCATCAGTACAACTAGAAATGCTATACGCAATCACATCCCGTTCTTCTAGCTTAAATTTGGTAAATTTCCTATGAGGTTTATTTTTCAAATATTAACTTTATGTATTGTATTTTTATTCCTTAATGAAGGGGGTTACGCGCAACAAGTGCGGGTCAAAGATATGGTGGAATTCGAAGGCGTCCGAACTAATGACTTGGTTGGATATGGTTTGGTTGTTGGATTGAATGGCACGGGTGATGGACTGAGAAACTCTCCTTTTACAGAGGAAATTATGTCCAATATCTTGGAAAGATTAGGTGTGAATGTCGCTGGCGAAGAATTTCGGCCTGACAATGTGGCGTCGGTATTTGTTACAGCAAAGCTACCACCATTTGGGCGAATTGGAGGGCAAATAGATGTAACAGTTTCGGCAATCGGTGACGCGACAAGTCTCAGAGGAGGCACGTTAATTATGACTCCGTTGAATGCTGCTGATGGTCAAGTTTATGCCGTTGCTCAAGGTTCTGTAATCGCAGGAGGAGCTCAAATAGAAGGAGATGCCGCACGAATAGTTCAGGGGGTGCCTACTTCAGGGTCTATTCCTTTGGGAGCAAAAATAGAAAATGAAGTTGGTTTCGATTTTTCTGATGTCACAACTATAAAACTGGCACTTCGCGTACCAGATTTCTCGAGTGCTTTAGCAATAGAAAGTGAAATTAACCGTCAAACTAGAACAAATGCAGCATTGATGTTAGATGCGGGAACAATTGATGTAAACCTTCGTGACATAGATTCCAGATCTCCGGCTAGGGCTATAGCTTTAATAGAAAACTATACTATCCAACCAGAAACAAAAGCTCGAGTTGTAGTTGATCAGAGATCGGGAACCATAGTTATGGGTGCAGATGTGAAAATTTCTAGGGTTGCTGTTTCGCAAGGTGGATTAACTCTGAAAGTTGAGGAAATACCAATTGCGGTGCAACCGAATCCATTTACAGAAGGTGAAACTGTTATCGTACCTAGAACTGAAGCCGAAATAAAAGAAGAACAGAACATTGGCTTAGCAGAAATTCCAACGGGAACCTCTCTATCGTCAGTAATTTCGGGATTAAATCTACTAGGTGTTGCACCGCAAGATATGATTGACATCCTAAAAAGCATCAATGCAGCAGGCGCCCTCCATGGCGAACTTGTTGTTCAATAAAGGACATATCGAATGCTTGGAATCATTGGAATTATAGTTCTCATTGGCATGGTATTTGGCGGTTATCTTTTAGCTGGTGGAAAAATGGCAATTATATTGAAGTCATTGCCATTTGAGTTCATGATGATTGGAGGCGCTGCGGCAGGTGCTTTCATGATAGGGAATGATGGATCGACGATTAAACATACATTTTCTGATATGAAGAAAATTTTTTCTGGGGCAAAGTGGAAAAAAGAAGATTATAAGGATCTTTTGTGTCTATTATTCGAGTTAATTAAGCTTGCAAGGCAGAATCCCGTTGCTATTGAAGAACATATAGAAGATCCAGATAATTCTTCTATTTTTTCAAGATATTCAAAAATATCTGGAGATCAGTATAGTAGAGAAATTATTTGTGACACTTTGAGATCCGTTTCAATGAATTATGATGATCCAAATCAAGTTGAAGATGTTTTAGAGAAACGTCTAGATACAATACGTGAACACGGACTTCATTCCAGTCACGCATTGCAAACTATGGCGGATGCTTTGCCTGCCTTAGGTATTGTAGCAGCCGTATTGGGTGTAATTAAAACTATGGCTTCGATCGATCAACCTCCGGAAGTATTGGGAAAATTGATTGGCGGTGCCTTAGTAGGAACTTTTTTGGGTGTGTTTCTAGCATATGGACTCGCAGCTCCATTTGCGGGGAAATTAAAGTCTGTGGTTGAAGATGATTTTCATTTTTATAAGTTAATTAGAGAGGTTTTAGTTGCCAACTTGTATAACCATACAACTAACATTTGTATTGAGGTTGGTCGCCAAAATGTCCCTGGAGGAATGCGACCAACATTTCTGGAACTAGAGGAGGCGTTAAGCGAAGTGAAACAGGTTGCATCATGAAATTAGGATATCTTCTTTTTCTTCTTTTTCTTCTTTTTCCAAAGTTTTTATCTTCTGAGGAGATTAGAGTTGCTACAGGCGAGCATGAAAATTTTACAAGAATAGTTCTTCAAGCTAATAATGTCGAAGATTTAAAGATATCTAAGAGTGGAAATTTATTACAAGTAGAGTCCGAAATTGAGGATACATTCTACTTAAGGAATGTATTTAGTCGTATTGGGAAAGATAAAATTGAAAATTTTTCTGAAAAATCAGGAACTTTAAGTATATTTCTTTCCTGTTCTTGTGAGGTTGAGTACGCGATTTATGATGATATTTTAACAATAGATATATTTGATAATTATCAGGAAGATTTAGAGAATGTAGGGCGGAGTGATGACGGTTTAAATTCTATAAATTCACTCGATTTTTATAATTATAGTTCCTTCAATGAAACGCTTCCTACGGAGGAGTATATACGCGAATCTCAGAGTGATAGGTCAGTTTATGAAGATAATGATAAATTAATCAATGGTTCGGAAAATGTCAATATTTTTGATCCGCTCAACACTCTATCTGATGCGCGACAAGTTAATTCATTAAAATCAGAATACTCTACGTTTGTAGAGGGTTGTTTCTTTGATGATTTGTTTGAAATTGAATACTGGTTTGATGAGAATTATAATGATAAATATCAGGCAAATTTTTCAAAATCTATAGTGAACGCAAAAGGTCAATTTTCTCAAGATGAATTGGAAAATGGAATTCGTGAATTTATTTTTTACGGATTGGCTGTGGAAGCATTGTATCTTATAGAATTTTATGAAGGTAATAATGCACACATCTATAAGTGGCTAGCGGAAATAATTAACAATACAATGGTTGAAGTGACGACACCAATAGGTGTTAATTGTGCGCCGAGATCTGATTTTTGGCAATACATGTCAGAATTTTCAAGTTCCAATATTATTTACTCCACATCTTCTCTTTTTGAAACATTTGATGCGCTACCTGAGAAATTAAAGAAAATTTTGGGACCCAGATTTATAAATAAACTACAGGATGACCAATATTCAGAAATGGCTGAATTGGTTTTAAATTCTCTTTCTCGATCGTTCCACGGTGATGTTGGTTTGAGGTTGGTTTCGGCTGAAGCAGCTGTGAAAAGTGGAAGCTATCAATTGGGTCAATCCGATTTGGAGGAAATTGTACATAGCGTTTCCAATTTAGGACCAGCTCCTACAACTTCTTTAATAAATTCATACACAGATTATGGAATAAATGTTCCCGAGTCCTATGTTAATTTAGCAGAGGCCTATGTGGAAGAATTTCAGGGAACAGATGAAGGTAGTGAAATTTGGCTGTCTCTTATAAATAGTTTATTAGTCAATTTGGATTTTGATTCAGCATACACGAAAATATTGAAAAAAAATAAATGGATGGGCGAGACGGTTGTTTCCGAGGCAATAAATACGTTTACAGCTTCGGTACTAAAAAAAGGAAGTGACTCAACTTTTTTAAAATATTTCTGGGGGCAAGAAGATTGGTTCTATGATGGAATGAGTGGAAACTTAAAGCTACAAGCTGCAGAAAGATTGCTTGAACTTGGATTCTATGAAGAAGTAGATAGGTATATATCTTCGGGTAACGTTGACGTAGATTCTGACCGCTTTAGATATGTTCAAGCACAGACTATGCTATTGAAAGATAAACCGTTAGATGCAGAGATTTCCTTAGTGGGATTGGCTGATCGAAAAGCTGTAGAAATAAGAGCTAAATCACGAATGAATATCGGAGACTTGCAATACGCGAGTGCGCTCTATGCTTCTATTGGTGATGAAAATCGCGCAGCCTTACTTGACTGGATTTCTGGTAATGTTGGTTCACCATATATTCTGAATGATAGTCGCCTGGGTTCCTACTCCCATTTACTAAACGTTGATCTTAATGTGTTCGAAAATAACTCATCACTCTTGGAAAAAATTCAAGATGATAGGAGGCAATTAGAACGACTAAAAGATCTATCTTGGTCTATTAATTAGAGCTAAAAAATGCAAAATACTGAAACATCCTCCCTGATTTTTGTAATTTTTCTTTTAGGGCTTGTCATGGCAATGATATTGCCGATGCCGGCAATCGTGTTGGATCTTGGTTTGGCTATATCTTTCTGTTCTGCAATATTAATATTATCTATGGTTGCGTTCTCGTCAAATAATTTAGATTTTTCATCATTCCCTTCATTGCTAATTGCCTCATTAATGTTGAGGCTATCTATAAATGTAAATACTACGCGTTTAATTGTTGGCGATGGACATACTGGTCCAGATGCTGCTGGTGCAATAATAGAGAGTTTTGGGCAATTTGTTATGGGTGGAAGCCTTTTCATGGGGCTTGTTGTATTTTGTATTCTCTTGATTGTAAATTTTATGGTTATTACTAAGGGCGCTTCTAGAATGGCCGAAGTTTCGGCTCGGTTCGCTCTTGATGGTATGCCGGGAAAACAACTGTCGATTGATGCAGATTTATCCTCCGGTTCGATCAATCATGTTGAAGCCAAAAATCGTCGTGACTCTGTTCAAAAAGAAGCGGCCTTTTTTGGCTCCTTAGATGGCGTGTCGAAATTTATTAAAGGTGATGCGGTTGCTGGGTTAATAATTACTATTGTTAACTTGGTTTTTGGGACGATTGCAGGAATTGCAGTTCATGGTATGGATTTCGGTGATGCAATATCGACCTATTCAATTCTTACAGTGGGTGATGGTTTAGTTGCGCAAATACCAGCTGTCATTATTTCTGTAGCATCTGGCTTGCTTTTGGCAAAGGGTGACTCTGGAAACGCTTCTGCGGTTGATTTGTTCGAGCAGATGGCTACGAAACCACATGTATTTATACTGGTTGGTTGTTTGTTGTTTGGCTTTGGTGTGCTACCCGGCCTTCCGCCAATTCCGTTTATTCTGATTGGCAGTTCAGTAATTATAATGGGCATTTGGTTATCTCGACGACATGTAGAGTTAGAAGATATTGTCGAAGAAGTACACGAAACAGATCAAGAGGCGGTCAGTAAGGTCGGTGACTTTTTAGATTTAGACGACCTCCATGTTGTTTTTTCGCCAAGTCTTGTGGAGATGGCATTAGACCCTGCAACGGGGTTAGATGTGCGCATCGCAAATATGCGTAAGTTCACTGCAGAAAATTTCGGTGTTGTCCTTCCTGAAATTAGACTGACAGACGATGTGTCCCTTCCCATTGGTACCTATGAAATTCGTATTCAGGGTGTACGGGTTGCTGATGGCAATCTATCTCCCAAGAAAATGCTAGCCCTTGCATCACCTAAGTCTAACCCGAATTTAAACTGTCCTGAGGTTTACGAACCTGTTTTTGGTGCTCCAGCTTGTTGGGTAACTGAGAAGGAGTTAGATGACGTATTTTTCAAAGATGTAACGGTTGTTTCACCATGTGAGGTTTTGTCGACACATCTTCTTGAAGTCGTGAAATCTAACTTTGAAAAGCTTCTAACACTTCGCGCATTACGTCAAAATTTACGAGAGTTGACGGAACTTTCTAATTCGAAAAAAGCTGCAGAAAATAAAAGTTTCTTGGATGATATTATTCCTGAAAAAGTGAAACCTGAATTTTTATTATCTGTATTGCGTCTTTTGCTGAGAGAGAGAGTTTCTATTCGTAACTTACCGTTCATTTTGGAATGTCTGGTTGAGGGCCAAAACCTTAAAGGATCGGTAGAAAGCACATGTGAATACGTTCGTCAAAAGCTAGGTTTTCAGATCGTCGGCGAATTTTTGCGAGAAGATAAAACTCTTGGAGTTATCCAACTGGATGGCGCTTGGGAAGAAATGTTTCAAGGTTATCAAATTGAAAGTGGGGGATATAATGCGTTCGATGTCGCATTGCCGCCGGAGCAATTCAGGTCCCTTTCTGAAAATTTGAAGACAAAAATCGATGAAATATCAGCAGTTGAACAAAAAATTGTTCTGGTTGTTCCTGCGCGGCGGAGAAGGTTCCTGCGCACAATTCTTGACGCTAAGAAGATCTCTACGCCTGTGATCTCTTATGAAGAAATGGGTCTCGATGTGGTTCCTGTGATCCTTGGATCGGTCGCATTTGGCGATGCTTGATTCATTTGCTCATGGACTTGTTGGATTGGCGTTGGTTCACGTAAGAGTCTTGTTGTGTTTGATGCTCTCCCCAGTTTTATCTGAGCGAACGATTCCGAATTCAATCAAGGTACTGTTACTGGTTGCGATGATCGGTTGTATAGCTTTGGGTGATTTGGGATTGCCCCAAACCTATGATTTTTACTGTGTTTTGAACGAAATCATTGTCGGGTTGTTTTTGGGATTTCTGCTGAGGGGGGCATTCATTGTCTTACAATTGGTGGGAACAATTGTGGCGCAATGTGTTTCAATATCTCAGCTTTTCGGGAACAATATGACCGAGCATATGCCAGCAATATCGCAATTTTTTACCTACGGCGGCACAATGCTTTTGTTATTAGGGGGGTATTTTCCCCTTCTTATATCGTACTTGTTTGACTCTTATTCGAGCATGCCGATGTGTGTTGCTAAAAATCATGGTGATATATTGAATTGGGCGCTTGAAGAGTTTTCCGGGCTCTTTGCATTCGCCGTCGTCCTATCGATGCCGTTTGTCATTATGTCTTTACTGTACAACATAATGCTTGGCGTCATTAACCGTGCCATTCCTCAGATGATGGTTGCGATGGTTGGCGCTCCGCTTATCACTTTCTTAGGCATATTTGGGTTAATGATGACTATCGGGTTTATACTAAACCTCTGGAGCCAAAGGTTTTATGAGGTAATCAGCCTCTAGGGGGCGAAGTGGCGGACGGATCAGATTCTGCAGATAAGAGTTTTGAGGCAAGTGCCCGTAAGCTCGACGATCTTCGAAAAAAAGGAGAGATAGCGCGCTCTCCAGATCTTTTGGTCGGTTTGAGTTATCTGGGCCTGTATTTAGGCCTGTACCAATTTGGCGGCGTAATTTTCGAAGATGCGTGGATTGTTCTGCATGAGTCGTGGAGCCAAACTTGTCTGAACTTTCTGTTCAATTGTACTTCAGATGAAAATACCTTGTCGTCTTGGGGTATCCTGCCAGTCATCGTGGTGCTGGCTATGTTTGTTGGCATGTCATTTTTGTTTGTGGTTGTTGCGTTGGTCGTGACGCGTGGTGTTGCGTTTACCGGATCAAATCTGAAGCCAAAGTTGAGCCGTATCGACATATTGAAGAATGCGCAGAACAAATTCGGCATCAAAGGGATGTTCGAATTCATCAAGAACTTCTGCAAGCTACTGATCTATTCCACCTGTTGTTATATTTTTATCTATTGGAAAAAAGACCAAATTATCGGTTTGATGTATTTGGATGATCGCATCGCCATTGCCCAGGGCTTTGATCTAGCTTTGCATTTGATTGGTGTGTTGGCAGTTGTTGCCGTGTTGATCGGTGCTCTGGATTTCATGTGGCAGTACAATCACTTTAAAAATAAGAACCGCATGTCGCATAAAGATATGCGCGACGAACATAAAGAATCTGAAGGGGATCCGCATTTCAAACAAGCACGTACCGCACGTGCGCGTGAGATTGCGATGACGCAGATGTTGAAAGATGTCCAAAACTCGGATGTCATTATCGTTAACCCAACGCACTATTCTGTAGCTTTGAAATGGTCGCGTCGGGCGGGTGAGGCACCGGTTTGCGTAGGCAAGGGTGTCGACAATGTTGCTTTGAAAATTCGAGAGGTTGCGCGGGAACATAATATCCCAATCTATGAAGACGCGCCGACAGCGCGTGCGCTTTATGCCAACCTTGATCTAGATCAAGAAATTGACCCGGAATTCTATGTACCAGTCGCTGCCGCCATTCGCTACGCGACGGATTTGAAAGAAAAAGTGCGGCAGAGAGGATATTGATGGATCAGTTAGATGAACTTTTGGCGATCACCAAGGCGGTGCGAGACAGTGCATTGTTAGAGTTGAATAAGCATGCGGCCTTAGAAGCTGTGCAAAATCGCAAAATGGATGAGCTGAACAAACAGGTCCAGCATGAAATTGAACAGCGTTCGGACGCACCGACGGGTTTGGATACAACCGTCGATGCAGCCTGGTCTGCTTGGGTAAGGCGTGAACGCGGAAATATCCTGCGAGAAATCGCGCGGATTCGTGCGTTACGTTCGGAAAGCGAGCGGCATGCGAAAATTGCGCTCGCAAAATATAGCGCGTCCGATGAATTGAGAGATGGTGCAAGACAGGAACGAAACGCGCGCCTTCAGAAAAAACGGGATGAATCGTTGGAACAGCTATCGATCATGCAAACCATGGCGCAGGGACGAGCCGATGATTAACTGATCTCATCAGGAACATCATCGACATCTGCTTTGAGATGTCGGTCGCCGCGCTCACGTGCCAATTTGATTTGTTTTTGCCGCTCACGGAATCGGTTCTTATCATCTTCTGAAGTTTCGGATGCACATTGATGGCAGGAAACACCTTGTTCGTATTCGGGGCGCTGCATGTCTGCTGGCATAAGCGGCCGACGGCAGGCATGGCACAAAATATGCGGGCCTTCTTTCAAACCATGTTCAACGGACACGCGTCCATCGAAGACGAAACAAGATCCATTCCAAGTGCTGTCTTCTTCAGGAACGTCTTCAAGGTATTTTAGAATGCCACCTTTCAGGTGAAATACGTCCTCGACGCCTTGGCCCATCAAGAAATTCGTTGATTTCTCACAGCGAATACCACCGGTGCAAAACATAGCGATACGCTTGTTGTGAAACCGGTCTTTATTTTCTTCCCACCATTGTGGAAATTCGCGAAATGACGCTGTTTCGGGATCGATTGCACCCTCAAATGTCCCGATCGCGACTTCGTAATCATTGCGGGTATCGATGACGGCAACATCTTCACTTTGGATTAGATCGTTCCAGTCTTTAGGATCGACGTAATTCCCCACCTTTGCCAACGGATCGACGTCGGGCTGACCCATTGTCACGATCTCTTTTTTCAGACGTACCTTCATACGGATAAAGGGGCGGTCTTGCGCGGTGGACAATTTCCATTCGAAATCTGCGCAGCCCGGCATGGATTGGATATACGCAATCAGACGCTCAATGCCGTCGCGTTTACCCGCAACGGTTCCATTGATGCCTTCATTGGCCAGCAACAAAGTTCCCGTAATCCCGTTTTCATCGCAAAAGGTTTTAAGCGGCTCCTGCAAGGCAGCAGGAGCAGGAAATCGGGTGAAGTGATAGAGGGCGCAGACGGTATACATAATTGGCGATTTACGCCTGTTGCGCCAGTCTCGCAAGAGGGTTGTTTGCCGCAGTTTTCCTTGGATTGATAGAAAATGCGGCCCTAAGCTGTAGATAGTGCTAGACCATCTACAACGGCGGTAAAAACTTCCGACGTTTCTAGGGCCGCGGTTGGGAAGCTGTTGGCGATTTCCTTTTGCACCACACCCAACAACGACGACCCACCCACAAAAACAACACGATCAATTTGATCTGGTTTTAGATTGGCTTGTGCGGTGGTTTCTAAGGCACATTTGGCGATCGCTTCGGCGCCATATTGTAGCTCTGCTTGCATCGCGTCTCGCTGCAAAGAGCTGGTTAAACCTGTTTCGACGACCGCAAGATCAATATCGGCGCGATCACTGCCATTGGCGGCAATTTTCCCGGCCTCTACAGCAAAGGCAATATCATGCCCCAAATGCATATCTAACACCTCTCCCAAGCGGGCAAATAGTTGTGGATCATGTGCCAAACGTTCCCAGCGACGCACGTCGCGTAGCAATTGGGGGTTATAAACAAAGGCGATTTTTTCCCAAGATGCCAGATCCTGAAACAATGCGCGCGGGGCCGAGTGACTGCCAGACCCCATTTCATTCCCGATCTCAGCTTCATACCCAAGCAACGGCATGACGTGGGACAGATTGATATCCTTGTCGAAATTTGTGCCGCCCAATCGAATACCATCGGACACAATGATCTGTGTTTTGTCATTTTTGCGTTCGCAAATGGTGAAATCCGACGTACCACCGCCAATATCCACGATCAAAATACGTCCAGTACCCTTGGCGGCAATGGCGGCTGCTTCTGGTTCCGGCAAAAAGCTAACGTCAGAAAACTCGGCCAGATGATATGCATCGGTCAGATCAACAAGGGCCTGTTCGTTGCGGGCCTCAGAAGCGGAATGAAATTTCACGGGCCGCCCAGAGATGGCGCGTTCAAATTGTAGCCCGCTCTGCTGTTCGGACCTTTTCTTAATTTCACTTAGAAAACGTGCGATGACTTCGATCAGGGTCAGCCGTTCATTCATGAATTGGCGTTTTTCACGTGCCAGTGGAGTGCCCAAAATGCTTTTGAGCGCCCGCATAAACCGCCCCTCTTGACCGTCAATCATGGATTGGATTGCACCGCGTCCATAAAGCGTTTTGCGTGCGTGAAAATCCAAAAATACCGCAGTTGGCAATGTATCATGCCCGTCTTCTAAAGGCACAAGTTTGGGTGAACCGCCTTGGTTAAATCCTGCGGCCGTGTTTGACGTTCCAAAATCAATTCCAAGCGCGGGCATGGCACTGCTCCTCGGGTGGGCTGTATTAAATTGTAATAGGTAGGGCGCGTCGGATATCGCGACGTCATCAGGGGGGCAAGTAAAATAGTTTAAATACACCAGAATGATTGACAAAAATGGCGCAACACCTACCGATGGGGCAAAAGGAGATGCGTTATGACCAAAACCGCTTTGATCGTGATTGATGTTCAGAATGACTTTTGTGCAGGCGGCGCTTTGGCTGTACCTGATGGGGATGCGATTGTTCCCGGGATCAATGCCATGATGGCGGATTTCGATGCCGTTGTTCTAACACAAGATTGGCATCCTGCAGGGCACAGTTCTTTTGCATCTTCGCATGAGAGGAAGGGCCCATATGATCTGATCGACATGCCGTATGGGCCGCAGGTTTTGTGGCCAGATCATTGTATTTCTGGCCAGTCTGGGGCGAAATTTCATAAAGACCTTCATACCACCCCTGCGGATTTGATCATTCGCAAAGGGTATAATCCCGATATCGATAGTTATTCAGCCTTTTTTGAGAACGATAAGGTAACTCCGACAGGGTTAGAGGGTTACTTGCGCAGTCGGAGCATTGAAAAATTGACTATGGTTGGTCTGGCGACCGATTTTTGCGTGAATTTTTCTGCGGTGGATGCGGCAAAATTAGGGTTTTCGGTCGAAGTAAAAATGGATTTATGCCGGGCGATTGATTTGGATGGATCTTTGGCGGCTGCTAAAGATGCGATGGTGCAGGCAGGCGTGTCTTTGATCTAGCCTTCATATTTGCGCCCTTAACCACTTTGCACTAAATATGCGGACCAACGGCCGGTCGCATGAGGCCAATGTTGAAAAGGATTGCACATGGTTGATATCGCGACACGGGTCTGGAACCACAAGTGGAAGATTGATCCAATTGTTCGGTCGTTGATCGACACAGATTTTTATAAACTGCTGATGTGCCAATCGGTGTTTCGCAACAAACCTGATACCAACGTCACATTCAGCCTGATCAACCGATCTTCCAAAGTGCGCTTGGCGGACTTGATCGATGAAGGCGAATTGCGCGAACAGCTGGATCATATTCGATCTCTGTCACTAAGCCGCGGGGAAAGCACTTGGCTGCGCGGGAACACATTTTACGGCAAGCGCCAAATGTTCCGGTCAGATTTTATGGAATGGTTCGAAAACCTACGTCTTCCAGCCTATCATCTTGAAAAGGTTGATGGGCAATATGAGCTGACATTCGAAGGCAGTTGGCCTGAAGTGATGCTTTGGGAAATCCCCGCGCTTTCCGTGCTTATGGAGCTGCGATCGCGTGCGGTTTTGAACCAGATGGGGCGTTTTGAACTCCAGGTTCTATATGCGCGCGCGATGACCAAACTTTGGGGTAAGGTCGAACAATTGCGCGAAGTACCGGGCCCACGCATCGCGGATTTTGGGACACGCCGTCGCCATTCCTTTCTGTGGCAGGATTGGTGTGTTCAGGCGATGTTAGAGGGCCTTGGTGATCGCTTTGTGGGGACATCCAATTGTTTGATTGCGAAAAATCGCGATCTTGAAGCGATCGGTACAAATGCACATGAATTGCCAATGGTCTATGCGGCATTGGCAAAAGATGACGCAGATTTGGCACAGGCGCCGTACAATGTTTTGGCGGATTGGCATGAAGAACATGATGGCAATTTGCGCATCATGCTGCCTGATACATATGGCACGGAAAACTTCCTGAAAAATGCACCCGATTGGTTGGCCCGTTGGACGGGCATTCGGATTGATAGCGGTGATCCTGTTAAAGGGGCTGAAACGGCCATCAATTGGTGGAAAGAGCGCGGCGAAGATCCAACCCAGAAACTGATCATTTTTTCCGATGGGTTGGACACGCAAAAGATCATTGATCTGCATCAGATCTTTGCAGGGCGTGCCAAACTGGCCTTTGGTTGGGGAACGTTGTTGACCAATGATTTCCGCGGTCTTGCGCCAGATGACGGGTTGGAGCCATTCAGCCTTGTCTGCAAGGCAATCGAGGCAAATGGCAACGCGACTGTGAAATTGTCGGATAACCCACGCAAAGCTATGGGCCCGCAAGACCAAATTGACCGTTATAAGCGTGTCTTTGGGGTCGGTGCGCAGGATGCATTTGACGTGATCGTCTAAAAACGATGCTCCGTTTGGTTTTGGCGCTTTCCTTGTGATCGCCAGACCGCTAAGCACGGTGTGCTTAAGGAGAAGATCATGTCCAATGTAACGCCCCAGCCCGGTATCTTGGAAATCTCGCCCTATGTGGGCGGATCCTCTACCCTGCCGGGCCAGACGAATGCGACGAAACTTAGTTCTAATGAGAACCCTTACGGCCCTAGCCCTAAGGCTGTGGAAGCAGCACATCGGGCTGTTTTGGACATGCATCGATACCCATCCACAGATCACGCGGCTCTGCGCGACGCGCTTGCGCGCACCCATGGTCTGCGGTTTGATCAGATCATTTGCGGTGCCGGATCTGACGAGATCTTCACGTTTCTCTGCCAGGCTTATACGGGCCCTGGCGGTGAAGTGATTGTTACCGAACATGGCTTTTCCATGCACCGGATATGCGCGTTAGCCGCCGGTGCGGCTGTTGTGACCGTAGAAGAAAAAGACCGTGTTGTGGATGTGGATGCGATACTAGAGGCCGTCGGTCCCCGCACGCAGCTGATTTTCATTGCCAATCCAGCCAATCCAACGGGCACGTTGCTGCCCATGGAGGACGTTACACGGCTTGCACATGGTTTGCCGGAAAATGTCTTGTTGGTTTTAGATGGGGCCTATGTGGAATTTGCGCCGGGCTATGACGGCGGTGCATCTTTGGTTCATTCCCTGCCTAACGTGATTATGACCCGGACCTTTTCAAAACTATATGGTTTGGGCGGGATGCGCATCGGTTGGGGATATGCCCCGACCGAAGTGATTGACATCCTGAACCGGGTCAGAGGGCCGTTCAACCTGTCCCAAGCAGCTTTGGCAGCGGCAGAGGCGGCGCTGGATGATACGGTTCACATCAAGCGGACCCTTTCAGAAAATGCACGTTTGCGGGATTGGATGACAGGCGCGTTCCGCGATCTTGGGATCGCTGTGGATGACAGTTTGGCCAACTATATTCTGGCGCGCTTTGCAAACGAAGCTGCAGCTGCGGATTGCTATGATGCGCTGGCCAAAGACGGTCTGATCACGCGCAAGGTTGGGGGTTACGGTTTCCCAGAAGGGTTGCGGATCACTGTTGGTGATGAAGCATCCTGTCGTCAGGTTGTTCACTGTGTGACACAGCATTTAAACAGGACGGCTTAACCATGTCGGCGCCATTGTATGAACGCGTGGCTCTGATTGGTTTGGGGCTTATTGCATCGTCCATGTTTTGGGCGATGAAACGGTCTGGATTGGCAGGGCATGTGACAGGTTACGATCTGTCGGCAGAACACCGGGAAACAGCACATAAGATTGGGTTGTGTGATACGGTCTGTGATGATGTGTTGGATGCGGTCAAGGATGCGGATCTTGTCATCCTTGCAGTGCCGGTCGGTGCTATTGGCGACGTGTTTGAACAGATCGCATCATCCTTGAAACCGGGGGCTACGGTGTCTGATGTTGGATCTGTCAAACAGTCGGTCATCGACCAGGTTACACCCAATTTGCCAAGTCATGTACATTTCATTCCAACCCACCCAATGGCAGGAACAGAACATTCCGGTCCAGGGGCGGGTTTTGCCACACTGTTTGACAATCGTTGGTGCCTAATCGTGCCGATTGAGGGCAGCGATGAAACCGCTGTGTCACGGGTGGAAACACTTTGGCAAAAGATCGGGGCGAATACGGAACGTATGGATGCTTTGCATCATGATCAGGTCTGTGCCGTGGTCAGCCACATCCCGCATTTGATTGCCTACACTATGGTTGGTGTTGCCGATGATCTTAGCCGTATTTCAGATCAGGAAGTGATCAAATTTTCTGCGGCGGGTTTTCGTGACTTTACCCGGATTGCGGCCTCTGATCCCACAATGTGGCGTGATGTGTTTTTGACAAACCGGGAGGCGACATTAGAAATTCTAGGTCGCTTTACAGAAGAGCTATTTGCCCTTCAGCGGGCCATTCGGGTGGATGATGGTGATCATCTTCACGCATATTTCACCCGTACACGCGAGATCCGCCGTGGTATTCTGGAAGCCGGGCAGGACACATCTGCCCCGGATTTCGGGCGTATCAAGGTGGATCAGTGATTGGTTTTTATAGAAAACGGTTTTCGTTTCTTGCAGGTGTAGCAATCCTGTGTGCTGGCGCTGTGGCGTCTGCATCAGTTGAAGAAAGTGTGCGACCTGTGGCGCGGGGCGCAAGCCCTGCACAGGGTGACGAAGCGGGTGTTGAAATACCCTCCGTGCCTGTTCGCCCCGTTGCGCGCCTGACTGTGGCAAATTCTGTTCCGGATGAAATTATTATTGGCGAAGGGGATGCTGTCATTGCGTCTGCCTTTTCGCGCTTGGCGATAAACAGGTCAGCACGCCCTGTCTTGCGAAATGACGATATGGTCATTTTGGCTATGGGCAAAAACAATCAGCGCAGCAATCGAGGACGTGGCCTATGCGGTCTTTCTGGTGTTGAGGGCGAACATGTTGGCTATGTACCGGGGCGTCTGGCCGCCTGCGGTATCAAGGATGCGGTTAAAGTCACATCTGTATCTGGCGTCGCCCTTAGCACGGGTGCTGTGATGGATTGCGCGACGGCACAAGCACTGAAAACATGGGTCGACAAAGGGGCTATTCCTGCCTTTCGGCGCAAAAGTGGTGGTTTGATCAAATTGCGGGTCGCTGCACATTACGCATGTCGGACACGGAACAATCAACCGGGCGCAAAAATTTCGGAACATGGCAAAGGCAAGGCCATCGACATTTCCGGTTTCTTCCTTGCAGATGGTAGCGAGGTCACCGTGTTGAATGGTTGGAACAGTCGATCTTACCGAAAGCCACTGCGTGAGGTCCAAGCTGTGGCGTGTGGACCTTTTGGGACCGTTTTGGGCCCTGAATCCAATCGGTTCCATCAGGACCATTTCCATTTTGACACGGCCAGTTATCGCAGTGGGCCCTATTGCCGGTAACGGATGGCCGACCCTGTTTAGGGTTTTAAGAACAGTTTTACCGCTGGATATAACGTCTCGCCTGTCGCTATCCGTGCACATCCAATACCGGTCACCAAAGCAGCCAAAAACAAGATAACTTGCCCATTCAACAGGCCTAGTGCGGGAACGGCCGCGCCTGGACAAAAGCCAGCGATTCCCCATCCGATCCCAAACATCGCAGATCCAATGACCAACCGTTTGTCGATTTTTCGGTTGGCCGGCATGTGAAAACTATCCCCAAACAACGGAGATCCGCGCTTCTGAACCAGAAAATATCCCGGGATTGTTACGGCGAGAGCGCCAGCCATAACAAAGGCCAAAGATGGGTCCCATGTTCCGAATATGTCGAAAAAGTTCAGCACTTTGGCTGGATTGATCATTCCTGACAGGCTGATGCCGAAACCAAAGATCAATCCTATGGCGAAAAGTATCAACAATCGCATTCTAAACTCCAAACAGGTGGCGGATCACGAAAACGGCGATGAACCCTGTGATCATAAATGTCAGTGTTGCGATCATCGAGCGGGGGGATAGTCGTGCATTCCCGCATATGCCGTGACCAGATGTGCAACCTGATCCCAGATGCACGCCAAAACCGACAATTAGGCCGCCAATGATCAATGATGGCGTGGTGACGGGTATGCTAAATTCCGGAAACGCCCCAGTTATCCACTGAAACACGATTGGGGCAGATACCATCCCGGCGATCAGACAGACGCGCCAAATGGTTTCCTGTTTATCTTTGGACGAAATTGCACCAGCCAAAATGCCAGTCGCGCCAAACACGCGCCCCTGAACGGTCATAAGTAAAACGGCCGCCAAACCGATCAATGCGCCGCCAGTAAAAGAGAAAAGAGGTGTGAAATCAGTGCTCATTGTGAACAGTCCTGGCATGTTTTCAAACCAACCAAACGGTAGATTGGGCACATGCTGAATAGAGCTGTGATAATCAAGATCGCGGCACCGATCAGGGAAAACGCAAAGACGAATCCCAATCCTTTCGAAGATAACCCTGCGAAAATTAGAATACATGCCAAGATAACACGGATGATGCGATCAGCTTTCCCAAGATTTTTTAGCATTGGTCACCTCTGTCAAAATGAATTTACGCTTATGTAAATCAGGTGATCCATTTGATTTGGTGACTTGGTCACCAAAGGACAGAAATTTCAAAATTGGGCTATAATTCACCTGTGTCCGCCAATCGGCGTAACGCATCGGTTCGGGTCAGATCAATTTGGCCACGTTTCTGTTTGATCCAATCCCGGCGCTGAAATTCGCCCAAGACACGGGACACGACTTCGCGGGCTGTGCCCAGTTCTGTAGCCAGAGAATTATGAGTCGCTTTGACGTAAGCATTGCCATTTGAAAGAGATATAAGACGTGCCGCCAGACGCACATCCATGCGCTGAAACGCAATGTCATCAATAAGAACGAACAGATCGGTCATGCGTCTGGCATATGCGGTAAAGACGAATTCCCGAAAGGGTGCAGATTTGGCGATCAAGTCATCAAATAATTTTCGCGGGATCGCCGCCGCGCTGCTATCGGTTTCTGCAACTCCCGTGGCGGAATAATCCTTAAAGGCCAACATGCATGCGGTTGTTAAAACGCAGCTTTCCCCTGCATTCACCCGGTAGAGCGTCACATCGCGCCCTGTAGGCGATTCCTGATGCACGCGGATGGTTCCCGACAATAACAGCAATAGATGCTCTGATATCTGACCGGGTGAAAACGCTGTGGTGCCTTTGGGAAGCATAAGTATTTTGCTGCCTGCGACCAATTCGGTCCGCAGCTCATCAGGTAGAGCATTTAGGCCCTTAAACTGTGAAATCCATGCTTGGCCCATCTGATTGGCACCGCCTTGATTGTTAACCCGTCACCCTAATATAGCCAGCAAGACCGGTTTTTTGATGCTCGATCACATGACAGTGAAACGCCCAGTCCCCCGGATTGTCTGCCACCAAGGCGATATCAATGACTTCATCTTTCAAAAGCAACACAGTGTCTGTGTAATTGGCAGGCAGGCGACGCATATTTGACCGGATCGGTTTGAACACCAACCCATGCAGGTGGATCGGGTGTTGATTTGGGGATTCATTACGCAAACGCAGGATATAGGATTTCCCCAGTTTCAATTCAGCCAATGGCCCTGTTCCGGGTTCAGCATCCCCCAGCCAAGGATTGCGGTTAATTGACCAAAATATGTAATCATAAGACCCGCAGAACCCGTTGTTTGACCCATCCCCTTCGGGGGACCAACCGAATAGGAATTCATGCATTTCCGCCGTCTCTAAATCCGGTTCCGCAACTGGGTTGGGGCGTAGGGGTTTTAGGTCTGACAAGCTGCGTTGTTCAGAGGTGCCATGTGTTATCAAAGAGCATACAGGATACGCTGTGCGCCCGATCATTGTGTCGATCGGAATTTCGATCCCTTCACCATCTGGCAGGCGCAGGGCAATGTCGACGCGTTCGCCCGGGGATAACCAGAACGGGGTCTCTGCGCTGGGCATTGGCATGGGTTCCGCCACGGGATGTCCGTTCCAAGCGATCACATGACCGTCGATGTCAGGCAAAACCAGTTTATAAATGCGCGTTGTATCTGTGACCGCGATCCTCAAACGCACCAAAGATCCGGCGTTTGCGGTGTATCGCGGTGTGATCTGCCAATTCACTGTGCGCAGATTTCCCGTTGTACCAGAGCGCGCGGCGCCGCGCGGGGTGAAGAAATCCAGCAAGCTGCCATCGTCACCGATGCGGAAATCTTTCAAGTTTAGGATGATCTCTTGATCAAACCCGGGATCTTCTTCTTCCTCGACAATCAAAACCCCGGTCAACCCGCGTGCCATTTGGGTCATTGTCATACAATGGGGATGATACCAAAACGTGCCAGCATCCGATGAAGCAAAGCGATAGGAATAGGTTTCGTTCTGCGCGATCGGGAATTGCGTCAGGTAGGGCACCCCATCCATGTTATTGGGTAGGCGGATTCCATGCCAATGCATGGTTGTATAGTCATCTAACCCATTGACCAGATCAAATGCGGCTTCTTGGTGTTGCTGCATGCGTAAAACAGGGGGTGGTCCGTTATCCGCAAGGCTGACCAAGCCGGAGGTTTCTGGACGATCAAAAGAATAGGATGTCAGACGAGATCGCAACTGCACTGGTGCTGCTGTATCTGCACGTAGATCGATTGTTGTTCCCGCACCGACCGCGGCAATGCCACCGAGCCCCGCAATGACCTGTCTGCGATTTGGCCGCAACATCTGACTTATTCCAGATCTGCGGATGGGCAAATTGGGAAAAAGATACCGCTGGACCAGATTCCAAACTGGGACAGCCCGTCACTTTCGACATGCACACCCAAATCAACAAGGCGGTAAAAGCTTTTGCGATCTATCAGCGCCTCCAGCCCTGCGCGCATGTGGATATAGGGGGATGGTTCGCCCGTGTCGGTGTTTCGCTGTACGCGAATTTCGTGATCAGAGCCCGCAATCGCGACATCGCCAACATGTGTGTGGAACGTCAGATTCTGTGTCTCGCCGGATCCATCGACTTCAAAATCAGTTGCAACAAAAGGTGCGTCGTCTACGGTGATTCCAACTTTTTCAGCGGGAGTGACTAAAAAATACGCATCCCCGTCCTTTCGCAAAATGGATGAAAATAGCTTAACCAATTCGAAACGACCGATTGGTGTTCCTAAGTAAAACCACGTCCCATCACGGGCAATGCGCATGTCTAAGTCCCCGCAAAACGGTGGATTCCACAAATGAACCGGCGGATGACCGCCCGATTTAGCTGCCCGTGCAGCGTTTGCGAGACTTTCTGCCGTCGGGGTCACGGAATTTTGCACAACCATAGGATTTGCCCTTTACCAGTGAGGCTATACAAACAACATCATAGGGACAGTTCAATAGGAGTCCGTACATGTCTGAAGATCTGGTCGCAGAAATCGAAGCGTTGGAAACCAAACTGGCTGAAGCGAAATCCGCGATTACCGCGCGCTTCATCGGACAGGAACGGGTTGTCGATCTGACATTGGCCGCATTGTTATGCGGAGGGCATGCGCTATTGATTGGCTTGCCGGGTTTGGGAAAGACACGTTTGGTCGATACGCTGTCCACCGTCATGGGTTTGGATGGCAAACGTGTTCAGTTCACGCCAGACCTGATGCCCGCAGACATTTTGGGATCAGAAGTGTTGGAAACCGGTTCCGATGGCAGTCGGTCATTTAAATTCATCGAAGGTCCGATTTTCTGCCAATTGATGATGGCGGACGAAATCAACCGCGCCTCGCCACGCACACAATCTGCTTTGCTACAGGCGATGCAGGAAAAGCAGGTGACGGTTGGCGGGGAAACCAAAGTGCTGGATGCGCCATTCCACGTATTGGCCACGCAAAACCCGTTGGAGCAAGAGGGGACGTACCCCCTGCCAGAGGCGCAATTGGACCGCTTCATTGTGCGTATCAACGTGCCTTATCCAGACCGAGATACCGAAAAAGACATCCTATTGGCCACCACGGGTGCGGCAGAGGGCGAAGCACATGCCGTGTTCAGTGGGCCTGAATTGATTGCAGCCCAAAACCTGCTGCGCCGTATGCCGGTTGGCGATAGCGTGGTTGAGATGATCCTTGATCTTGTCCGCGCCTTTAGGCCCGGTGAACCGGGTGTGTCCCAAAGGGTGAAAGATACGGTTGCTTGGGGGCCGGGCCCGCGGGCTGCGCAGGCATTGATGCTAACGGTTCGCGCGCGTGCCTTGTTGCGCGGCCAACTGGCGCCGTCACCGGATGATGTGATTGATATGGCGCGCCCGGTTTTGGGCCATCGCATGGCGCTGACCTTTTCTGCGCGGGCGCGTGGGGATGATTTAGGTCTGTTGATTGATGAAGTGTGCGACAGCATGATGCGGAGCCGTGCAGCGTGAATGCTGAAACCGCCTCCAACGTCTTAAATCTAAGGCGTGACGCGCAGGAAGAGGCCAGCAAACTGCCCGCTCTTCTGGCGCGGGCGGAACAGCTGGCAAACACGATGATGCTTGGCGAACATGGGCGTCGTCGGGCCGGGCAGGGTGATAATTTTTGGCAATACCGCCCTATGCAACCCGGCGACAGCTATCGTAGCATCGATTGGCGACGCTCTGCGCGCGGGGACGAACAGTTCGTGCGCGAAAAGGAATGGCAGATCGCGCAAAGCGTTTTGCTTTGGCTCGATCCAGGGCAGTCTATGCGCTATTCCTCGCATGCGAATTGGCCACAAAAGGCGGAACGAGCGCGGGTTTTGGTGCTGGCCTTGGCGATTTTGCTGCAAAAAGGGGGCGAACGCGTTGGGTTGACGGGCTTTAGCCTACCACCGCAACGGGGCGCTGCGCAGGTGCTTCGCCTGGCTGAGGCGTTTTGTGTTGAGGATAATGCCGATTACGCCGAACCAGAGGCGAGGGGGATGATTCCGCATGCACGGGCGGTGTTTGTTTCTGACTTTATGGGAAATTTAGACGCGGTGCGTGCCGCTTTGGCCAAGGCAACAGATCGCGGCGTTCATGGTGTCTTGCTGCAGGTTTTGGATCCCAGCGAAGAAGAGTTTCCTTTTGAAGGGCGCACCATTTTCCAATCAATGGGTGGTGGGATTGAGAATGAAACGCTGAAGGCAAGTTCGTTGAAATCGCAGTATTTGGATGCTTTGGCAAAACGGAAAGAAGAATTATCCAATTTGGCGCAGCTGAGCGGGTGGCGGTATCAATGTCATCATACGTCTGAAAGCGCCCAATCCGCATTGCTGTGGTTGTATAGCGCGCTGGATGGGGGGCAGGGATGAGTATTCTGCCTTTGATCGGTTTCACCACACCATGGCTTTTGGCCGCACTTGCGGTTTTGCCCATCATTTGGCTGGTTCTTCGCGCTGTCCCACCAGCGCCGATCAGACGCATGTTTCCAGGCATCGTTTTGCTGCTTAATGCGCGTGATGATGATCAGGTGACGGAAAAGACACCTTGGTGGTTGTTGCTATTGCGGGTTTTGGCGCTGGGCGCGGCGATTATTGGGTTTGCAGGTCCTGTTTTGAACCCTGAAGGGCGCAATGAAGCGGCCGGATCTGGCCCGTTGCTTGTGGTCATGGATGGCGGTTGGGCTTCGGCGGCAGATTGGACGGATCGGTTAGAGGGTGTTGCGACCTATTTGGACGGAGCTGATTTAGATCAACGACCTGTCGCGTTCTTGCAGCTTACAGACCCACATGAACCGGTGTTTCAACCGGCCAACGCGGTATCGTTAAGTATACGGGGGTTGTTGCCACATCCTTGGCGTCCCGGGGATATGTCGGATGTGATCACCCTTTTGCCAGACGAGAACTTTGACACGGTTTGGGTGTCAGATAGCCTGTCTTTTGACGGTCGAGGCGACCTGTTGGACGCATTGGATGCCAAAGGGGACGTATCGATCATTGAACCAGACAACTCTGTCTATGTTTTGCGCCCGGGCGCTTATGAAAACAATGTCCTGACACTTACGGCAGAGCGTATGAACGAGGGTCCTGAAACGGTTTTGCAGTTGCAAGGGCATGGGCCAGATCCAAGCGGTCGCGCGACCATTCTGATGAACGCAGAACTGGCCTTTGAAGAGGGGGCGACTGAAGCGCGTATTGAATTAAGCCTGCCGTCAGAACTACGTGCGCGGATCGAACGATTTGCAGTGCAAGGCGTTCGTAGTGCAGGTGCGGTCACTTTGCCCGATGATGCGTTGCGCCGCCGAGAAGTTGCGCTGATATCTGCACGCGAGGAACGTGAAGGACTGCAATTGCTATCGCCCTTGCATTTCCTATCAAAAACATTGGAGCCAAGCGCGGATTTGCTAACCGGATCATTGTCCGATTTGATACCGGCAAATCCTGACGTGATTGTTTTGGCGGATGTTGCACAGCTGGGCGCGGTGGAAGTCGCCGAATTACAGGAATGGGTGGAACGGGGTGGATTGCTCTTGCGTTTCGCGGGGCCTCGATTGGCTGCCTCAGATGTGTCACGCGATGAAGAAGACCCGTTATTGCCTGTACGTTTGCGCAGTGGCGGCCGTACCGTTGGGGGCGCTATGAGCTGGGGGCAACCTAAAGGGCTGGCACCTTTCCCAGATACATCGCCGTTTTTTGGTTTAACGATTCCCGATGATGTCTTTGTCACATCACAAGTGATTGCGCAGCCCGATCCGACCTTGGCGGATCGCGTCATCGCTAGCCTTGCTGATGGCACGCCTTTGGCGACGCGAAAAATGTTGGGGCAGGGGCAGGTCGTGCTGTTCCATGTGACGGCAAATGCAGAATGGTCCAATCTGCCCTTGTCAGGTCTATTTGTTCAGATGCTGGAACGGCTTTCCGTGTCCAGTTTGATGGAACGCCCTGCTGCCGAGGAACTGGAGGGCACTGTGTGGAAAGCGTTGGAGATATTGGATGGCTATGGCAATATTGAACCTGCGGACACATTGCCGGGCGTCAGCGGACCGGATCTGGTGTCAAAAGATTTGGGACCAGATTTGCGCCCCGGGCTGTATCAGGGGCAAAGCCGCATTTTGGCGCGAAATGTGATTGAGACCGACACGGTTTTGACAAAGGCGCAATGGCCCACTGGGACAAGGCTTCGTGTGTTTGAACGCCCACAGGAGACGGTATTGATGGGGTATGTTTTGGCTGGTGCGATTATTTTGTTTGCCTTGGATATTCTGGCATCGCTTTGGGTTTCGGGGCGCTTGTCGGCGCGGGTGATGCGCAAAGTGTCAGCGGGGATGATTGTTCTGGGGGTTTTGACGGGCCTACCGCAGCCGTCTTCCGCGCAAGAGACCGATTTGGATATAGAGCAGGCGATTGCCGCCACGTCCGAGGTTGTTCTGGCCCATATCTTGACCAGCAATCAACGCGTCGACGAATTGGCACAGGCCGGGATGCGCGGATTGGGGGAAACGGTATTTTTTCGCACATCTGTCGAACCAGAGCCGCCACATGGCGTCGATTTGGAAACCGACGAGCTTGCGTTTTATCCGTTGCTCTATTGGCCGATTGACCCCGCGCAACCAACGCCATCTGACCGGGCCTATGCCAAGTTAAACGATTACCTGCGCAGTGGTGGCATGATCCTATTTGATACGCGCGATGCGGATGTGACACGTTTTGGCAGCAATACCGCAAATCAGCGTAAGCTGCGCGAGCTCGCTGCCCCTTTGGACATTCCGCCGTTAGAGCCTGTGCCACAGGATCACGTCCTGACCCGCACATTTTATTTGCTTCAGGAGTTTCCGGGACGCCATCAGGGGCGCGAAATTTGGGTAGAGGCAGCCCCGGCAAATGCGGAATTGGCCGAAGGCATGCCGTTTCGCAATCTAAACGACAATGTGACGCCCGTGGTTATTGGCGGAAATGATTGGGCGGCTGCCTGGGCCACGAATGAGCGGGGCCTGCCAATGGTGCAGATCGGGCGCGGTTTTGCGGGCGAACGTCAGCGCGAGGTTGCGCATCGTTTTGGGGTAAATTTGGTCATGCATGTTCTGACAGGCAATTACAAAAGCGATCAGGTTCATGTTCCGGCCTTGTTGGAAAGGTTGGGGCAATGACGCAGGAAATTGTTTTTGATCCTCTATTGCCCTGGCCCATCATCGCAGTTTTGGCCGGTTTGGCCGGATTTGCTGTGCTGGTCGCTCTGTGGCGTGGTCTGCCAGGTTGGGCCCTACGGGGTACGGGGATTTTGGTGCTATTGGCTGCATTGTCACAACCTGTGTTGCAACAAGAAGATGCGCGAGACCTCAGCGATATTGTTCTGATCCTTGAGGATCAATCTGCATCGCAACGTTTGGATGATCGCAGCGAAACCAGTCTTGCGGCGGCGGATGGGTTAGAGGCGCGATTGTTGGCGCGTCCCAATACAGAAGTGCGTCGCATTTTGGTCCCGGACGGGACAGGTGATGAAGGTACCTTGCTGTTAAGCGCGCTGAACGATGCGTTGGCCAAGGAACCTGAAGGTCGTATTGCCGGGATCTTTTTGATTTCTGACGGGCGCGTGCATGATTTGGAGGTCAGTCCAGACTTGCCTGCCCCGATGCATTTGATCCTATCGGGGCGGCCTACCGATTGGGACAGGCGCTTGGTTGTGGAAAAAGCGCCAGCTTTCGCCATTTTAGATGAACCGATTACCCTTACTTTGCGGATCGAGGATAAGGGGGCCGCGCCTGATGAACGTGAAACTGATATTCTGATTTCTGTCGATGGGTCTGAACCGCTTAGCTATCGCGTTCCCATCGGCCAAGATTTAGAATTGCCCGTCACTTTGGAACATGGTGGCCTGAATGTTTTGCAATTCACCGTGCCCACTGCGGACGGGGAATTGACCGATCGCAACAACACTGCACTTATCCAAGTCAACGGGGTCCGGGATCGGTTGCGGGTTTTGCTTGTATCTGGTGAACCGCATGCGGGCGGGCGGACATGGCGCAACCTTTTGAAATCAGACAGTTCTGTTGATCTTGTGCATTTCACCATTTTGCGTCCGCCCGAAAAGCAAGACGGTGTTCCGCGGGACGAATTGTCACTCATCGCTTTTCCGACGCGCGAATTGTTTATGGAAAAGGTCGATGATTTCGATCTGATTATTTTTGACCGTTACAAACGCCGCAGCATCCTACCGTCGGCTTATTTGGATAATATCCGACGCTATATTGAAGATGGTGGCGCGGTTTTGTTTGCGGCAGGGCCTGATTTTGCCTCGGGTTCGTCTTTGTTTGAATCTCCATTACGCTCGGTTGTTCCCGCGACGCCAACCAAACATGTGATCCAACGCGCCTTTCGCCCGACGGTAACGGAATTGGGCCAACGGCATCCTGTTACGGCGGATTTGGAAACAAACGCCGAATGGGGCCAGTGGCTGCGCCAGATTGAGGTGGTTCCAAACAAAGGCCATGTCGTGATGTCAGGGGCTGAGGATAAACCTTTATTGGTGCTGGATCGTGTGGGGGAAGGGCGCGTTGCGCTTTTGGCGTCTGATCATGCCTGGCTATGGGGGCGCGGTTATGACGGGGGCGGGCCGCAATTGGAATTGTTGCGTCGCTTGGCCCATTGGATGATGAAAGAACCCGAGCTGGAGGAAGAAGCGCTTTGGGCCGAGCCAAACGGTCAAACCATGCGTATTATTCGGCGAACGCTGACCGAAGGTGTCGGGACTGTGACCGTCACCCATCCTGATGGTACGAGCGTTGAAATTGAACTGACAGAGGTCAGCCCAGGGCGTTATGAGGCCACTTATGAAGGACCCGAAGTGGGGCTTTATCGGCTGGCAGAAGGGGATGCGCACGCCGTGGTTGGGTTGGGCCCATCTGCGCCGCGTGAATATGAGGATCCCATTGCCAGCGGTGAAGATCTAGGGCCCTTGATCGATACATGGCGGGGCGGCGTTTTGCGTCAGGTTGATGGATTGGTCCAAATTCGTAACGTTTCTCTGGGTCGCCCTGCGGCGGGCCGCAATTGGGTTGGCATCACGCCGCGCGGTGCAACAGAAACGCTTAGCTTAAAACATGTTGCGCTCATGCCGGTTTGGCTATCACTGCTTCTTGCTGGGCTGTTCAGCGTTGGTGCATGGCTATTTGAAGGGCGCAAATAAAAACCTCCCATACCATATTGGTACGGGAGGCCGCATTTTGTGCTGATTGGTTTTAGTCTGACGTTTCGTCCGGTGCTTTGAATTCTGGCACTTCTAATAGGAAGGCGAATGCATCACGCAGGCTGTGCCAAGTCGTTTCGTTAGATGCCATCAGCAGCGGGCCGCGTGTGCGAACCGCGTCATATTCGCCGCCGTCCAAAAAGGCGACGTGTCCGCCAGCATTTTTGACCAGAAGTGCACCCGCCGCATGGTCCCAAGGCGTGATGCCTGTTGCCATTACGAAATCAATATTGCCCTGCGCCAACATGCGGTATTCGTGGCAGGAACATACCAGCGATCCAATCCGTTTGAATTCTGGAAACAGGGACGCCATTTTCCCCTGAACGGTCTTTGGCAACATATGAAGCGGCAGATATCCCATCAAATCCGATAGCATTGAACCGCCTTTGGATGTTTTTAGAACACGTGGCTGTTTTTGGGGTTTTCGATATTCTGTGCGGCCATTTACCTCTGAAATCACAACATCATCATTCAGAGGATCATAGTGCAGGCCAAAAATCGGTTTGCCAAAGCGTGTCATCGACAGAATGACACCAAATGTTGACATGCCATTTGCAAAGTTCCAAGTGCCGTCAACCGGATCAATGGTGAAGGCTGTTTCCGCGTTTGCAATGCCTTTGATGATGTCTGGATTGGCCGCACAGGCCTCTTCGCCGACAATCAGCGCATTCGGGAACAGGTTTAGCAACCCGCGGGCAATCATCTTTTCCGCGTTTGTGTCCGCTTCGGTAACAAGATCCAAATCATTGGCTTTGGATTTGATATCTGCTTCGGTCATTGCCCGAAACCGTGGCAGAATTTCGGCCCGCGCGGCGCGGCGCACAATGTTGAGGATTGCTGTAACCTGTGCAGGTCGCAGAGCGGTTACGGGCATAGGGAGGGAATCGGTCATACAAGTTTCCAACAATTGCAGCGCTTATTCCCCATGTGCCAACTCTGCTGCCATGGTGCAAGGTGCCTATTCCTTAGATCGCAGTACTTGTGCGGGTCGGGTGACCAAAGCGGGTATTGCATAGGCAAGATTTGTCATGAGCGCTGCAAAAACCCCTGTGAAAATTACAATGACCGCGGATGGCCAAATCATGACAAATGTGCCCTCCATAACAAACCGCATCACGGAATATGCACCCAGACTGCCAGCCATCAGCGCGATGATCCCGGCCGCTGCGCCTAAAATCGCAGACCGCAGCGCGAAACTTGCTAGGATTTGACGACGTGTGGCACCCAGTGTTTTGAGTGTTGCTGCTTCGAACCTTCGTGCTTCTTCCCCTTCGGCGGCTGCACCGATCAGCACCAAAATTCCCGTGATCAAAGCAATCAAAGCCCCCCATCGAATGGCCGATGCGATACCGCCTAGGACGCGCGCAGCGTTTTCAACGGCGTCGCGTATGCGAATTGCTGTGATATTGGGATAGTTCCGTGCGATGTTGCGCAAGATCTCTGCCTCTGCAGTATCTTCTGCATAGACCGTTGCGATATGGGTATGGGGTGCACCCTTAACAGAGGCCGGGTTCATGACAATCGTAAACCCGATCCCAGCAGTTGAAAAATCGACCTCGCGGAAACTGGTCACAGTTGCCTCGATATCGCGGCCCAGAATATTCACCACCAATGTATCGCCCAGTGATAGGCCTATTTCCATGGCTTCTTCTGCCGAAAAGCTTATTTGTGCAGGGCCTGAATAATCTTGTGGCCACCATTCGCCTTCTGACACCACAGTGCGTTTGACCGGTGTTTCCGAATAGGTAATTCCGCGATCTCCGCGCACAACCCAATGATCGCCAGCGACCTCTTGTGCAGGGCGTCCGTTGATTTGCGTGATGACACCACGCAACATGGGCGCGGTATCGATGCTATCGATCTGCGTGTTGTTTTCAAACCCTTCAAGAATTTCCGGCAACTGAGCCTGTTGAATATCAATCAGAAAAAAGGAAGGTGCGATGTCTGGTAGGTCACGTTCAATTGAGCTTCGCAAATTGCCATCGATCTGACCAATCGCAGACAAAACCGACAGGCCCAACCCGATTGACACAACAACCGAAGTGGCGGTCGGTCCCGGCGCAGCAATGGCTGATAGGGCCCAATGCCAAATCGGTTTGCTGCGCGAATAGTGACGGATCTTTGTTGCCAGCCAACGTATGCCATAGCCCGCAGCCGTCAATAAAATCAACGCGCCCAAAATTCCCAAAGTTGTCCATAGGGTTAGACCTGCATTGCCAGAAAATAGCGCCGCCAAACCAACCAACAGGACCAAAACACCACCGCTGATCACGATGTAAATGGGGCGCGGTAGGGGGCGCGTGTTGTCTGATTGGTCACGAAACAAAGCGGCGGCGCGCATGTCTTCGGTGCGGGCCAAAGGCCATAGCGCAAAAAGCAGGGCAGTGAGCACGCCATAAATCGCGGCTTCAAACAAAGGTGCGGGGTACAGTCGAAAGATAACGGGAACGGGTAGGGCACTTTCTAGTATGGGGCCCAGAACGATCGGTAAAAGACCCCCGATCACCACGCCCAATCCGATCCCCAATGTGGATACGGTGGATATTTGGATGAGATAGGTCGCAAATATTGTTTTCGTCTCAGCGCCCAGGCTACGCAATATAGCGATGACTTTGGTTTTTCGGGCCAGATAGGTTCGAACAGCTGCGGCAACGCCAATGCCTCCGACGGCTAGTCCGGTTAGCCCGATCAACACCAAAAATCGACCTAATCGTTCGACAAATCGCGCGATACGGGGTTCACCCGTGGTTGTATCACGCCAACGTAATCCAGCATTTTCAAACCGGTCTTTTGCGCTTTGTGCAACATCTTCAACGCTGACCTCTGGGCGTAGGATCAGGCGATATTCCGTTTCAAATAAGGTTCCAGGTGACAATAGACCGGATTCTTCCAGATCTGATTTCAAAACAATCGTGCGCGGACCCAAACGAAACCCGATGCCAGTTTCATCAGGCTCAGACAGGATTTTGGCCATAAGCACAAATTCCTGCACTCCCAGCCGGAATGTATCGCCGACATTCAATTGTAGCTGGTCCATTAGGGCGGTCGCCATAACGGCCCCGGGCAAATTGTTTTGTCCCTGCAGGGCCTTTTGTAACGAAATGGCCGGTTCGGTTTCTAGGGACCCGATCAGCGGGTGAAGGGTATCAACGGCTTTGACCTGAGTTAGCGCGCGGTTTTGATCCTCGCCTTTTGTAACTGTCGCCATTGATCGGAAATCAACGACCTCAGACACGTGTGCTGCATTTTGATCAAGCCAATCGCGTTCTTCATCACTGGCAAACCGATAGGTCAATTCGGCAATCGCATCTCCACCAAGCAATTGTGCGGCCTGCGCGTCTAGGCCAGATTCGATGGCCTTGCGCATGGATCCGATGGCGGCGATGGCGGTCACGCCCAAGGTGAGGCATGCGAGAAGGATTGTGAATTGACGTAGCCCGCCGCGCAGATCGCGCCCGGCCAAAGTGAATGCTAGGCCCCAGTTCATTGGTTCGAACCACCATCCAGCTGGCCGTCGCGCAGTTTGAGCACACGGTCGCATTTTTCGGCCAATTGATTGGAATGTGTGACGAGAACTAAGGTTGCCTTTTGTGCGGCACGTAATGCAAAAAGCAGGTCGATCACCGTTTCCCCGTTGGCTTCGTCCAAGTTGCCCGTTGGTTCGTCGGCTAATAAAAGACTGGGTTCAGGTGCGATGGCCCGGGCCAATGCCACCCGTTGTTGTTCTCCACCTGATAATTGTGCCGGGTAATGTGTCTCACGATGGGACAAGCCGACCTTTTTCAACGCCTCAGATGCACGATCAAAGGCATGGTCTATTTTTGCCAGCTCCAATGGAACCGCGACATTTTCTAGGGCAGTCATTGTCGGAATAAGATGAAAGGATTGAAAAACAATCCCCATTTTTCCACGTCTTACACGCGCCAAAGCATCTTCGCTAAGGGCGGAAAAATCATGCCCCAGCACACCAACATAACCCGAAGTGGCGCGTTCCAAGCCCCCCATCACCATTAAAAGAGATGACTTACCGGATCCGGACGGACCAATCAGAGCCAGAGTTTCTTGTTCTTCAACATCAAATGATAAGCCCTTTAGAATTTCCAGTTCGCCTGCATTGTTTTGCAGGCGTAAATGTACATCTTTAAGAGAGATAATCGGACTAATCATAAAAGGATCCTGTGATGCTAAGCTTGTTAAAATATGAGGGCCGGATGATTGGTCTCAAGTCTGTTTTTGCAGTGCTTTTTTTATCTGCACCGGTTTGGGCTGACGCAACGCAAGTTTTGGTGATTGGTGATAGTTTGACCCATGGCTATGGATTGCCGGCGGGGCAGGGATTTGTTCCACAAATGCAAAACTGGCTGCAGGAAAATGATTATGATGTTGAGCTGATCAATGCTGGCGTTTCTGGTGATACGACATCTGGAGGGGTTGCGCGGCTTGAATGGTTATTGACGCCGGAAATCGACGCGGTGGTGATTGAGCTGGGGGCCAACGACGCTTTGCGTGGTATTGACCCAGCTTTGATCGCTCATAATTTGAGGGAAATGGTTGAAATTTCGCAAAATTTCGACCTGCCGGTTCTATTGATGCGCGTTCCGGGAATTGGAAATTACGGGGTCGAATATCAGGCAAGCTATGATCGTGCGTTCACCGATTTAGTGGCACAGTCTGGAATCAGCTATATTGATAACTTCTTTTCCGCTTTGCTAGAAAAATCACCTGAGGAGTTCCGCAACCTCATGCAGTCGGATGGCATTCACCCTAATCCAACAGGAGTTGAATTAATCGTCTCGGAATTGGGTCCAGAGCTGGGTGCGTTTTTGTCAGATTCAGGGTTATGAATCTTGAACTCCCTCACAGAGGTAGGTCGTTTGTCATCAGATCGGTTGACTGTGGTTTTCGACCGTGTCGTTTGCAACAAAGCTTAAAATAAAATGCTTCATGCACAGGATCGAGATGGGTAGCAAACCACAAGAGAAATAGATTGCAATACCGGTTCCAAAGGATGCGCCAAAGGCCATGCAGGCCAGAAGGCCGCAGAAAAAACCAAAGAAGCTTCCAAACAGTATGCTCACCGCCGCCATTACAATCTCCCCAGTTTGATTGGCCAAATCGCGGGCCATCAAAACGTTGCTTTCTGGAGGTAGATTTGTTGCCAAAATGTGGCGGAAATGGGGCGACCCTTGTTGAGAGTATTCGCAATTAACCTAAGCTTTATAAGAGTTTTTCTTAGAATTTGATGCGAAAAAATATAAACGAAGTAAGGAGTGGGTTGAGGCCAAGTCTTTAGCCTCAACACGGTCGTTTTGAAGTTACATCACGACAACATTCGTTCCGATTGGAACGCGTTCATATAGATCAATGACATGCTCGTTTAACATTCTGATGCATCCATTAGAAACAGATTGGCCAATTGATCGTGGCGCTGTCGTGCCATGGATTCGGAAAAATGTATCTCTACCATTTTGGAACAGGTAAAGCGCGCGCGCGCCCAACGGATTTTCAGGACCGCCTGGCTGCACAAAGTCATTGTCGACGAATTTTTCGTAAGCCTGCGGGTCGCGTTCAATCATTTCATTTGTCGGACGCCAGGTAGGCCATTCTTTTTTGACCTGAATGAGAGCTTCACCTGTGAACTCCAAACCTGCACGGCCAACGCCTACACCATATCGGCGGGCTACACCCGGTTCAGTTACGTAATAAAGGAAATGGGCACGGGGCAGGACCAATATTTGGCCAGGTTCCATGGTTTTCTGAATACGTACAGTTTGTGGTCGAAAAATCGGGTCCACCTCAAAAGCTCTTGCCGGAATGGCTGCGCAACACGCGAGGGCGGCAGTGGAGGAGGCTAGGAAGCGTCTTCTAGTGGTCATCATCAATACTCATTGTGCTCTACGATGTGGCGCATTTTGCTGAATGCGCCGTGGGATTCAATAATAATAACAGGAATCGAAATCACATTTTCAACAGATGTGCCGCATTATCGCTGGTTCTTATTCTGTAGGGACATCGGCATTCCGTCCCGCTAGCATCACACTGATTGTATATGCTGCGGTAGGTGTCATTCCGGCCAATATAGACGAGGCAGAATCTGGGCGCATGCGACCCAAGAAACCAGCAGCGAATTCAGGATCCATTTCCTCAAATAGTGCAGCGGCTTGTTTAGGCTTCATTTGCTCATAGACAGTGGTCAATTGCGATAAATCATCTTCCGCAGCAGTTGCTGCTTTAGCGATCGTCGCACTCAATTTGTCTTCCGCTTCAACCAATGCGGCTAAACGTTTCTCAACCTCTACTTTTGCCGTTTCCAGCGTTTTCATTCGAAAGGCAATTTCTGTCTCTTGCTCTTCAATTTTGCTCTCTCGTGCACGTAAGGTATTCAGCAAAGGCCCAATATCTTCCTCTGTCACGCATGCACCAGGATGATTGTTGTCACCATTTCTTTGATCGCTAGATCCATCTGCGGCGAAAATATCTTCACCTTGCGGATCTGTTGCAGCCCACACTTCAGTTGCGCCGATACCCGCTCGAATCACAGCGGAGCCTACAAGTAATCCGCCTATGAGTGCCAATGTTCCCGTTTTGCGAACATAATTGGTTCTCTCCAGAGCTTTTGCTTCTTTTGGCTTTTCTTGACGTTGTTTGCTCTTTTTGGTGTCGGCTTTGTTTTGCAATCCTCCATCCAAACTGCCAAACGGAGACGGAGATGGTGTCGATTTTTTCCGCCCAAACATTTACATAACCCTTCCCCGAGAACGCATGAAGGAAACGTTGGGTTCGGTTCCATTGCTTGTTGGTTCTGCCTCAATTTTTTCGGGCAAGTCGTGCATTGAGGCCATCATCAACTCCAATTTCTTTGCAGCCTCTTCAGCACGAGTTGTCATTGTCCCAAGTTTTGTGGCTGATTCAGCCGACGACTTTTGTGCATCCATTAGCGTTCGCGTCAAATCATCAACTTGCGCTGATAACACGGCGACAGCACCACCAACCCCGCTTTCCAAATTTGTAAATTTGGTTAAACGGCGGGATAAAATGAAACAGTAAAAGCCCGCGCCGAGAGCTCCTGCTGTTAAGAATATATCTGCAATCCATTCCATATTGCGTCCTCTCAATTTAAAATAAATTCCATGACCAACAGGTCATTGACGATGCCTTCACCAACAATCAAATCCACCCGATGCATCATCTGTGAGCGGAGTTTTAAGAGCGAGCCGCGCGCTTCAATATCTTCGGCGTCCAATGCTCGAAGATAACTGTTAAGCATGTCTGAAATTCTAGGTAACACGTTTGTTACAGCTGATTCGTGTTCCGACGGGACTTCCAAACTCCCGCGAAACCGAAGCGTTCGTGCTTGCGCGCCTGGTTGAAGACTGATCAAAACTGGTGGAATTTCTACGAATGCAACCGCTTCCAGCGCAGTGGCTTGTTCGTCTGTATTCGCTGACGATTCTTCTGTGTTTGCATGCGCTTCTTCTTTTGCACCAGTAAGAATTCCGGACGATCCCAGAAAGAATCCCCCTCCTGCACCCGTAATCGCCAGAACAAGACCAACGATTAGAGGAAGCTTAGATTTTTTTTTCGGCGTTTCGCCCGTTGTTTCACTGTCTTCTGACATGAGTTCGCCTCCAAATTGGAACCAGAGGCAGAATAGACGTAAATGAGCTAACCGATTGTTAAACCTCATCCGTCAAATTCGCCCCACCGGACAGAATGTTTGGAACGGAGGTCGATCGTGGATCAATTATTATCAGTCTGGAATGCCCAAACCCCGCAGCGTAGGGTGACATTTATAGGGGCATCTGCTTTGATTTTGCTGGCGCTATTAGGTCTCATGCGTCTTGCGTCCAACCCGACCATGGCTTTGCTATATTCTGGATTAGAAGAAAGCGCGGCTGGTGAAATCGTGAATGCGATTGAACAGCAGGGAATCGAATACGAGATCAAAGGTGGGTCTATTTATGTCCCCGAAACGCAACGTGATTCGTTGCGATTGACGCTTGCCTCAGAAGGTATGCCGAACAATTCGAATAAAGGATACGAATTGCTGGACAATTTGTCCGGATTTGGCACGACATCTCAAATGTTTGATGCAGCGTATTGGCGTGCAAAAGAAGGCGAGTTAGCTAGAACAATTGTTTCTAATCCGCAGATAACCAATGCACGTGTTCATATCGCGAATAGCGCGAACAATCCTTTTCAGCGAGATGTGAAAAGCACGGCATCTATTTCGGTGACGACGACGGGTGGAACATTGTCGGTTCAACAGGCTAAGGCGCTGAAATATCTTGTGTCTTCCGCGGTTCCAGGTTTGGCGGTCGAAGATGTGTCTGTTATCGACGATAAAGGGGGCTTGGTCGGTTCTGAAGATGAGGCGACCGGATTGACCAGTTCAGAGGATCGAGCTAGCGCTCTACGTGATCGGGTCCAGCGTTTGATGGAAGCGCGGGTGGGCGTCGGCAATTCTGTCGTCGAAGTTAGCGTTGAAACAGTTACAGAAAGCGAGTTGATTCGGGAACGCCGGTTCGATCCTGAAGAACGAGTTGCGATTTCTACGGATACAGAAGAGCGCAGCAACAACTCAGAAGATAGTGGTAATCCAAACGTGACCGTGGCGTCCAATCTGCCCGATGGCGAAGCCGAGGGCGGTGGAAACTCTACTTCGCAAAATTCCGAATCACGCGAACGGGTAAACTACGAAGTTTCTGAAACGACTCGCGAAATCACCCGTGTACCTGGAGCAATCAAACGTCTTACCGTTGCAGTGCTGGTGAATGGAACGTACGAAGTCGGCGATGATGGTATTCGTGCTTTCCAACCTTTGCCGGATGTAGAATTGGCAGATCTGCGGGAACTTGTGTCTTCTGCTGTAGGGTTCGAAGAAGCGCGCGGGGACGTGATTACGATCCGATCCTTGCCTTTTGAACGGCCTGAAGGTCTAGGTACAGAACCAATCGAACAAGGTTTGTTCGTCGGCGAAATTGACACGATGAATGTCATACAAATGGCTTTGCTTACCCTCGTGGCGGTGATCTTGGGCCTATTTGTTGTGCGCCCGATCTTCACACGCCAGCCGGTAACTCTTCCTGGCGCTGATGAATTGGCCGCCTTGCCTGGAGCCGAAGATGCAGACGGCGACGGTGCGTTGAATGGCGAATTGGCGATGGACGATGGTGGCTTCATGGACTTGCCCATGATGGGCGGCGGTGGAGGCATGAACGAATTGCCTACATTTGACTTTGAAGTAGACGAAGGCGGAATGGGAGATGACCCTGTTGATCGTTTGCGCGGACTGATTGAAGAGAAAAAGCCCGAAACTATGGAAATCTTGCGGAGTTGGCTGGATGAACCTGAGGGAGCAAGTTGATGCAAATCAGTACATTTCTGGAAAATTTTGCTGAACCAGTAGCCGATGACAGTCCAACTATATCCGGGCCGGTGATCAGCTACGCGGAAGCAGAAAGCCAAAAATTGGAGTCCTTCGAAACGGGCTATAAAGCGGGTTGGGATGATGCCGCAGCGGCCCAAAAAGAAGACGTCGATAGATTATCCAGTGAATTGGCGCAAAACCTACAGGACCTCTCTTTCACCTACCAAGAGGCGTATAGCCATGTGCAAAATGCCATGTCGCCCCTCCTAGAGGAAATTGTGAGAGTTCTTCTGCCGGGATTGATTGAAGACGCGTTGGGGGAGCAACTCTTGAAGCACCTCAAAGAACTTTCGGAGGAGATCGGTCAAATCCCGGTGATGATTTCTGTTCACCCAGATTGTGTCTCCAACATAACACCGATTGTGGAGGGTGATTTTGCCTTTCCAATTGATGTGGTTGGCGATGCAACACTGGAAACTGCGCAATCAGAAATCAAATTTGGTGAACAAGCCAAACAAATAGATCTTTCTGAAATACTACAATCGGTCAAAGAGACCGTTGAAGGCTTTATTCACGATACAAAAAGGACGATGAGCAATGGTTGAAACGCCGATTGAAGAACGCCGGTCAGAAACGCCTTTCACAACGGTGCCAATTGAAATCACAGTTTCCGTCGGTCGGGCGCATCCAACCGTTAAGGAGCTTTTGCAATTGTCAAAAGGTTCGGTTTTGGAATTGGACAAAGCATTAGAAGATCCCGTGGAACTTTTCGTGGGAAATCGCTTGATCGGTCTGGGTGCTTTGGAAGTGGTCGAAACGGGTGAGCAAAGCCACCTAGCGGTTCGATTGACCGAAGTCGTCGATTTGCAATCACCGAATTGATCATGACGCGAAAAATTTGGTCAGCCATTGCTGCAATATGTTTGATATGGCTGTTACCTCAAGCCGCTACCGCGCAACAGATCCAGATGGATTTTGGTGAAGGGTCTTCCCTGACCAACACCAGCATCCAGCTGATTGCCCTGATCACGGTGCTTAGTTTGGCACCGAGCATCGCGATGATGATCACTTGTTTTCCATTCATCGTGACGGTCCTTTCGATCATGCGTCAAGCATTGGGTTTGCAATCTGCACCTCCCAACATGCTCATTGTCAGTCTGGCGTTGTTCCTTACATTCTTTGTTATGGAGCCTGTTTTCCAACAGGCTTGGCAGTCAGGCATTGTTCCATTGATGAATGAAGAGATCGAACTGGTGGAAGCATTTGATCGCAGCATGATACCATTTCGAGAATTTATGGTTCCTAGGACGAATCCGGTCACATTCCATGAGCTGGCTTCATTGCGTGAAGCAGTACAAGGAGAAGAACTTACTCCAGATGCACCGCTGTCCGTTCTGGTTCCGAGCTTTATGTTGTCAGAAATCACACGTGCGTTCCAAATTGGCTTTTTGATATTTATGCCGTTTTTGATCATCGATTTGGTGGTTTCGGCGGTCTTGATGTCCATGGGTATGATGATGGTTCCGCCTGCGATGGTTTCATTGCCGTTCAAATTGGCATTTTTCGTTGTGTCCGATGGCTGGGCGCTGGTGGCTGGAAATTTGGTTCGAAGTTATTTTTGACACCAGGGTTTATTTCAGACGGAAAACCTGACGGCAGAACGGCCAAATACCTTAACTTGATCGTCCCTTTTTAAAGACAGATCTGTGCATTTTAAGGGGATATTCACCATGATGGCACCATTCTGCTACAAACGGAGCACTTTGTATGTCAACAGTTGACCGCCTTGCACAAGAACGCCGCGCACGTCTGGCAGCGGAACGTATGCTTGAACTTAAGCAGGCAGAGTTGTTTGCTGCCAATAAGAAGTTGAATGCGCATGCAAAGCGACTGAATGCCGAAATAGATGAAACGCGAGCGCGGGTTGCGGAAGTGCGCAGCGAAAACCAATTGGTGCGTAATGAGAACCGATTGGTTCGCACCAAATTGGGACAAGCTAACGAGAAAATAGAGATTGTCGAAGGGCAATTGTGGAAAGCTCTAAAGTCAATGCGGGATGGGTTCGCAATGTTCAATGCCGACGGGCAATTGGAGTTGGCGAACCCTGCGTATATGGCGGTTTTCGACGGTTTGGATAGCGTGGCTCTTGGCACCAGCTATGGCCATATTGTGGAGATGATGGTCGAAGAAGGGATCGTTGATCTTCAAGGAGAAGATGGCCATTCCTTTATCAGCCGAGCTAAAGAACGGATTTCGAAAAAGCTGATTCCTGTTGCAACAATTCGGCTGTGGAATGGCCGTTTTATCAAAATTCGTGACCTGCGCACGCCTGATGGTGGCATCGTTAGTTTATGTGTGGACATGACTGACCTCATGCGTATGTGGTCTGCGGTTGAAGAAATGCCAGATGGCTTTGTGCTTTACGATGCTGATGAACGACTGATCACATGCAACGAGCAATATCGCCGTATGTATGATATGTATTCAGACATCATCAAACCGGGCGTTTCTTTCGAGAAACTGATGCGGGCGGCCTATAGTTCCAAACAATTTAACATTGAGGCCGAAGATGAAGAGCAGTGGGTTGAAGATCGCCTGAATGCTTTCCGGTCTGATGGAGGCGAAACAGACCAGGAATTGGCCAATGGTCGCTGGATCCGTAGTTTTGACCGACCGTTGCGCGATGGGGGGCGTTTGGGCCTACGCATCGACATAACCGATACCAAGCATCAAGAGCATGCATTGCAACAGGCGACAATAAAGGCCGAGGCCGCAAGCCGTGCGAAATCCTCGTTTCTTGCCAACATGAGTCACGAAATCCGCACGCCTATGAATGGCGTTGTGTCGATGGCAGAGTTGATGTTGGAAACGGATTTGTCCGAGGAACAGCATGTTTTCGCGGAAACCATTAGATCCTCTGGTGACGCGTTGTTGGTCATTATCAATGATGTTTTGGACTATTCCAAGATTGAGGCAGACCGTCTTTCATTGACGATGGAAGAATTCGATCTGGAGCAGGCCGTTCATGCGGTGGCGATGCTTTTACAGCCCGCCGCCAGCCAAAAAGGCATCTCCATACTTGTCGACTATGATATGTTTTTACCTGCCAAATTTATCGGTGATGCTGGGCGTATCCGTCAGATTTTGACAAATTTGATAGGCAATGCCGTGAAGTTTACGGCTGAAGGGCATGTCCTAATCAGTGTCTCTGGCGTTGTTGATGAAGGTAAAGCGACCGTTCATATGGCGGTTCAGGACACTGGCATCGGTATTCCAGAAGACAAGATGGAGTACATCTTTAGCGAATTTAGCCAAGTGGATGATGAAAGCAATCGTAAGTTCGAGGGCACTGGGTTGGGCCTCGCGATTACGAAGCGTCTGGTTGAGCTTATGGATGGCGAAATCTGGGTGGATTCTGAAGCGGGCCAAGGATCTTGTTTCGGTATCAAAGTTGAAATTGAAGCCGAAGATATTCAAGCACCAACATTGCCAAATTTGCCCCATTGGATGAAGACAGTTCACGTCGTGGCACCGCAGGGCATGTGTCGTACGATCCTCACAAAGCAGTTGGAATTCTTGCATCTTGATGTGACCGTGTCTTCCAGCAAAGCGGATTTCGAACAATTGTCTGATACAGATGCAAGCAATCTTGTGATCATCGACATGGACGTTCCAGAGCTGTTAGACTTGGATGTTGACGGCATCCAAAGCGATGATGCACCGGTCTTTCTGATGTCAGAGAACCCTTCCAAGTTTTCAGCAGAAGAAAACGAGGAATGGACCGCGATTTTATCAAAGTCCTTCTTGCGTAAATCACTCTTTAAAGAGTTGGAGCTCTTGGGGCAAACCGCGACGGGCGATGTTTCTGACGATCATGCGCTACCTGAAACCGCTTCAGACGGCGAAACGCCGATGGATGAAGGTGACAGTTTAGCCAATGATGTAACGGAATCGGTTTCCACTGAAGTTCATGCCTTAGGTGCGGTATTTGCTGGTCTACCAACTGATGATTCCGCAGAGACTGATGGTCCCGAAGCACCCCAGGCCGAGCACATGGATGTTTCCACGCCGGAAGAGACATCTGGGCCAGAGGTTACGCTAGGAGATTGGGAAAAGGCGTTGGCCGAACCTGATTCAATGCATGAGACCGATGGCGATGATGTCGAAGAAGACATGCCATCGGAGAGTGTTGATGACAATCGTTTGAATGTACTCGTTGCCGAGGACAATAAAACAAACCAACTGGTGTTCCGTAAAATGGTGGCCGGATTTGATTTAAACCTGCGCTTCGCAAATAATGGTGAAGAGGCTGTTGCAGCCTACCAACAGGACCGGCCGGATATCATATTTATGGATATTTCGATGCCAATCATGGATGGCAAAGAGGCGACCCAATCTATTCGAGATCTGGAACCTGAGGGTGTTCATACCCCAATTATTGCAGTTACCGCACATGCGGTTGAAGGTGACAAGGAAACGATTTTGGAAGCTGGATTGGACGACTATCTGACCAAACCAATCCGAAAAGCTGAAATCACCGCGAAATTGATGCAGTATGCAGAACAAGTTGCCAGCTTGATGGCGTCGTGATCTCAGTCCTGCTGAGATGCGCGCGTAAATACTGGGCGATCAGCTTCTGAAAGATCTTCACGGTAGGAATATCCACCCAAATCGAAATCCAAAATTCCGTCAGGATCGGTCAATCGGCGTTGAATGATGAAGCGCGCCATGGCACCGCGTGCCTGTTTGGCAAAAAACGATACGATTTTTGGCCCAGCAGGTTTTTCTTCCATGAATTGTGGTGTGATCACGTGCAATTTTAAGGGCTTTGGTGGGACTGCGCCGAAATATTCTTGGCTGGCGCAATTGACCAAAACATCGGTGTTTAACGAGTTGGCTTGCGCCAATAGGGCCTTAGACAACTGATCGCGCCAATAATCATAAAGCGATGTGCCGCGTCTGGTTTTCAGGCGCGATCCCATTTCCAGACGATAAGGTTGAATGCCGTCTAGGGGGCGTAAAAGCCCATAAAGGCCTGATAGGATACGCAAATGATCTTGCGCCCAGTCCAGTTCTTCGTTGGATAAACTGGGGGCTTCCAATCCGGTATAGGTGTCTCCGGCAAAGGCAAACGCAGCAGGTCGCACATTATCCTGTTCTGGTGTGTTTTGATACGCGCGGTAGCGGTCTCTGTTTAGGCGTGCCAGATCATCGGATAGATCCATCAGCCCTTTTAGTTGGGTCAATGTGAGATTGCGCGCCGTCTTTGCCAGACGGTTGGCATCATCGATCATGTCAGGGGAGGTCATTTCGATTTGACGCTCTTCCCAATCAAGCCGTTTGGCAGGTGAAATAACGATCAGCATTGAATGGCCCTTTCCGATGTGGTGGTGTTGGTTCTAAGATGCTTCAGACAGAATATCCAGAAAAGCAGCGCCGAACCGTTCCGCGCGCGCTGTACCCATACCTGGAACACGCTCCAAAGCATCTAGGCAATTTGGTCGCATTTGCGCGATTTTGGCCAATGTCGCCTGCGAACAGGATAGTGGTTTTTCTGTGCCGCATGTCCCGCGCGATAAGCGCAATTGTTCCTGCAGCAGCGCATCATACACCGCACCAGCATCGCGCCCAGCCAATTTGCGTCGCGACGGATGTAGCGTTTCTGTTTCACCAGTGATGACTTCTAAAAACGCATTGCCATAGCGCTCTAACTTTTTCGCACCCACACCACTGATCTGGGCCATACCGTCCAGCGTATCGGGGCGTGTCTGGGCCATTTCAATCAAGGTTTTGTCTGGAAAAATCACATAGGCTGGCACGGATTGCGCTTCTGCCAAGCCACGGCGCTTGGCCTTAAGGGCAGACAAAAGAGGTGCATCTTCTTCGGATACCAACATGCGGATTGCGGGGCGACGTTCGGCTTTTTGGATGACATCGCGGCGCAATTGGATTGTGTCCTGGCCGCGCAACAAGGGCAGGGCGGCATCGGTCATCGTCAATGCCCCATGTCGTTCAGCATTTGGTCGCAACAAATCGCGACCCATCATTTGACGAAACACGGCCTGCCATTGCGCTTTGCTCATGTCTTGCCCAACCCCGAATGTGGGTAATGTGTCATGGCTGCGCTGGGCGACCTTTTCCGTCATTTGACCGCGTAGCACATCAATCAAATGTCCCATTCCGAAATGTTCGCCTGTGCGCAATACTGCGGAAAGAGCCTTGCGAACGGCTTCCGTCCCGTCAAAAATGTCTGGCGGTGTTTTGCAAAGATCGCAATTCCCGCAAGGTGCAGATTCTTCGCCAAAATACCCAAGCAAGACCTGCCGGCGGCATCCAAGCGCCTCTGACAGGCCCAGTAACGCATTCAAACGCCCGTGATCTGCTTGTTTGCGATCATTTGGTGCAAGGCCTTCATCAATTTGGGTGCGGCGCAAACGGATATCTTCGCTGCCATACAGTGTCATGGCTTCGGCGGGGGCGCCATCACGGCCGGCGCGCCCAACCTCTTGATAATAAGCTTCTATGCTTTTGGGTAAATCCGCATGTGCAACCCAGCGGATGTCGGGCTTATCAACGCCCATTCCGAAGGCCACGGTCGCAACCACAATCAACCCGTCTTCCGTCGCAAAACGTTCTTCGACCGCACGTCTTGCGTCGGCCTCCATGCCGCCGTGATAGAAACATGCGCTGTGACCATCGTCGCATAGCGCTTTTGAAATACCTTCGGTTTTTGCTCGCGTGGCGCAATACACGATGCCGGATTGGCCTTTGCGTGCGGCCGCATAGGATAGGATCTGGGCGCGCGGTTTGTCTTTGCCTTGAAAACTGAAATGAATATTCGGGCGATCGAAACCACGCAGGAAAATCTGCGGGTCTTGCCCCTCAAAGAGGCGTGTGACGATTTCCGCCTGTGTTTCTGTATCTGCGGTCGCGGTAAACGCGGCCAATGGCACGTCTAAGGCGCGTCGCAAATCCCCAATACGCAAGTAGTCTGGGCGAAAATCATGCCCCCACTGGCTGACGCAATGGGCCTCGTCGACGGCGATTAAACGCACGCCAGCTTGGGATAGCATGTTTTGCGTGCCGGTTAGCGCCAGACGTTCAGGTGCAAGATAGAGCAATTTCAAACGACCCGCGGTTAGGTCCTGCCAAACCGCGTCGTTTTCCGCTTCGCTATTGCCTGATGTCAGTGCACCCGCTGCGACACCTGCTTCGCGCAACCCTCTGACCTGATCGCGCATTAGGGCAATCAACGGAGATATGACCACGGTCAAACCGTCTAACATCAAGGCAGGTAATTGATAACAAAGAGACTTTCCGCCACCTGTCGGCATTATGGCCAGCACATTTCGGCCTGCAGATACAGCGGTGACAATATCTTCCTGTCCCGGGCGAAACGTGTCGAAACCGAAAATATCACGCAACAGCGTGTTTGCACCTGTTATATCTTTTGGCATTGCCTGTCCGCGCCGCGTGTCATTGTTCTGGTTTTGCGATATATAGCTCTATCGCCAATGTCACACACAATAGATTGCGGTATCAAGCTGGAACTGGATCGTTCTCTTCGTTGGTGCAGATTAGCGGAAGATATCTACCAAGATATATTGAGCCGCGATGATACCCAGCAAAGCGACCAATGGCGCAAGGTCAATACCACCCACATGCGGCAGCATGCGCCGAATACGCGAATAGACCGGATCCAACAGATTATTCAGGCCATACCAAATTTGCGCAACAAACTGTTGGCGCAGATTCAAAACCTGAAACTGGATCAACCAGCTCATGATGACATGTGCGAAAATGAAATATTTGGCCACATTCAGCAGCATCATGAGAATATTGAACAGTGCGTCCATTCGTGGCCTCTTGGCAGTTTTCTGGCGATCAATTTTGACAACAGGTAAGCAGAGATTACCGAAAGGGCAAGTGTTCCGCCGCGTTTGTATTGATCTTTCGCATGAATGAATTAACGCATAGGAAATGGCGCTGGTCGGAGGCTGCAGATGTATCCCTTAATACGCATGGCATTTAAAAGCTGGCAGGCCAGGTGTTTGCCTGATCTCGAATTGGGCCAAGACCATGTCAGTACCCATCGCTGCTGGCCATGGGATATTGATCCTTGGATGGAATTGAACAATGGGCGTACGCTGACGCTGTACGATCTGGGGCGTATTCCATTGGGTGCACGTAGCGGTTTGGTTTCGGTGCTGAAAGAAAACGAATGGGGTTTGACCGTCGCGGGGTCTACTATTCGATATCGCCGTCGCATTCTGCCGTTTGAAAAATTCACAATGCGATCGCGTGGCGTTGGTTGGGACGACAAGTTTTTCTATATCGAACAAAGCATGTGGAAAAAGAACGGTGAATGCGCCAGCCATGTTGTGATCCGTTCCGCGTTCACATCCAAATCAGGCATTGTTGCGCCTGAAAAGGTTGCTGCGCTATTGGGATTCCCGGATCAGTCACCCGCTTTGCCTCAGTTCATTCAGGATTGGATTGCGCTAGAGGCCACGCGGCCATGGCCCCCGATGGGCATCAAAGACACATAGGGCAGCGTTAGAATGGGCTAGGGTATTCCTGCCCTTGCGACAATCACCGGTTTTCCGCTCTATCGCGGGGCAAGACAGGGATCATGACATGGCCGAAAAACTACTTAACAAACGTATTTGGGGCTGGATGTTTTTTGACTGGGCCCAGCAACCTTATGCGACCCTTGGTCTGACGTTTATCTTTGGTCCCTATTTCGCCGGGGTTGCGGCGGATTGGTATATGGCTGCGAATGGCCAAATATCAGATGCCGCCAGCGCGTCTGCACAAAGCCTTTGGTCAATGGCGCAGGGCATATGCGGTATGTTCATCGCGCTTTCTGCCCCGTTTTTGGGGGCTTTTGCCGAAGCAGGTGGACGGAAGAAACCGTGGATCAGCATATTGGCCGTGATCGCTAGCATCTGTGCTGCTTCGCTGTGGATGTTGCAGCCAGACGGAACTGGCCTGTTTTTGACGCTTACACTATTTTGGTTGGGTTTTATTGCAGCCGAGGCGGCATTTAACCTGAATAACGCATTGCTGCCCGATCTTATCGACAAGAAACATGTTGGGTATGTCGGCGGGCTGGCGTCTTCTTTTGGCTATTGGGGCGGTGTTCTATCGCTATTCATAGTGCTTTTGTTTTTTGCCGAAGGCGAGACCGGGCGAACCTTGATCGGGTTGGAACCCGCTTTTGGTTTGGATGCACAAACGCGGCAAGGTACGCGGTTTGTTGGGCCCTTTATTGGTCTGTGGTTTCTGTTGTTTCTGGTCCCTTTTTTCGTGTGGTACAAATCTGATGATGTTGCGCGTGCAGACAGGCCCAGCACATCAGAAGTCCTGTCGCGTCTGAAAGACACTGTGAAAATTGCGTGGCGTAGCGTGTCCTGTCGTAACTTTCTGATCGGTTCGATGTTTTACCGTGATGCGCTGACGGCGATGTACAGCTATGGCGGAATTTATGCGCGTCTGGTTCTGGGTTGGGAAATCAAGCTGATCGGAATTTTTGGCATTATTGCCGCGATTTCGGCCGCCATTTTTGCCTATTTGGGCGGGCATGCGGATCGCCGTTTTGGACCCAAACCAGTTATTCGCACTTGTTGTTGGACGCTGATTATCGTGGCCCTTGTGATCGTAACAACGTCGCGCGATCAGGTGTTGGGGATTTCACTGGCCACGGGGTCAGTTATTCCCGACGCCACATTCTTTTTGTGCGGTGCCCTGCTGGGTGGTGCTGGCGGCGTTTTGTATTCTTGTTCTCGTACCTTGATGGTGCGTCATACAGACCCGGATCGCGCTGGGGAGAGCTTTGGCTTATTCGCCTTGACCGGCCGCGCTACGGCGTTTTTGGCACCGATGCTGGTGTGGTTGGGCACAACAATAACTGGAAATGTGCAGTTGGGACTGCTTCCTGTTATTGCTCTGTTCCTGATTGGGTTGTACTTTATGAAATACGTGCACCCTGAGGGAGATCGTGTTTAATGTTACGAGCAGCCATTTTTGTTGGGCTATGCGTTACCCTGATCGGGTGTAATGCAGAAGAAAGCGCCGCGCCAAAAGCGCAGGCGCAAACGGTTCCTGCGGTCATTTCGACACAAGAAGCAAAGCAACTGTTTGGTGCCAAGCGCACAGCGTCTGCGCAAGCGGCTGAACCTTTTGGTAGTTATGCGAAAGGATGTATGGCCGGCGGGGTACAGTTACCTGAAAGTGGACCAACCTGGCAGGCTATGCGCCTGTCACGGAACCGCAATTGGGGGCAGCCAGAACTGATCGATTTCGTAAAAGACCTTAGCCAAGAGGCGGCCAAACAACCGGGTTGGAGCGGGATTTACGTTGGCGATCTCAGTCAACCCCGTGGTGGGCCCATGTTGACCGGTCACCGGTCTCATCAAATTGGGTTGGATGCTGATATTTGGTTGCGCCGTGCGGATGCGCTGAACTTATCGAACACGGATCGTGAAAATATTTCTTCTGTTTCGATGTGGCGCAATCAAGGTGCTTATGTGAACGAGAAATGGACCGAAGCCCACAAAAACGTGGTGAAAGCCGCGGCCAAAGACCCTCGCGTTGCACGTATCTTTATTTTCCCCGGCGCTAAGGTGAAAATGTGTAATGAGGAAACCGGTGACCGGTCTTGGTTGCGCAAAGTGCGTCCTTGGTGGGGGCACCATTACCATTTCCATGTGCGTCTGAATTGCCCGCGTGGAGCCAGCGGTTGTGTAGATCAAAACCCACCCCCTGCTGGAGATGGGTGTGCCGAGGCGCAGCAATGGGTGAACAACATTTTGAACCCTCCGCCCCCACAACCGCGCGACCCTAATGCCCCTGCACCAGCGCCACGTCGTGAATTGGTCTTGGCAGATCTGCCTGCGCAATGTGGTTCGGTTTTGGCATCTAATTGAGTCTTGGATAAAAGCGAAGAGGCTTTCGATTGAAGAACGCACCCGTGACCTCAAAGTCATGGGTGTTTTCCCATTCACATGCCAATAAAACCTGACCATTTTGATATATTTTCAGGGTTGAGTGGATCCGTGTTTTGCAGGCATTTGATCTGTGGGGGTGGTTGTTTGTGGAAAATGACATGCGGTTCGGTTTTCTTGTGATGGTTGGTTTTTTGACCATGTGTGGTGCATGCGCAAATGGACAAACGCAGATGAATACAGCGGTGTTTGTTGGGGCCTATACGTGGGAACATGATGACAAAAGGTTCGGTGGGTTCTCTGGTGTGGAAATGTCTGGTCCGGGTGAACAGTTTGTTGCGCTGAGCGATTGGGGCCATTTGGTTCATGGTGAATTGCAAAGAGATCAGGGCAGGATCACAGATGTGGTGATACAGTCTTGGCAAGATCTTGTGCGTCATGATGGAAAACGATTGGATAGCGAAGGTCTGGCGCAAGCTGCAGATGGAACCGTTATCGTCTCAATTGAGGGTCTCAATAGTGTTGCCCGACTGGGCATTTTGGGAGGCGCGACGATCCTACCACAAGAGGCCACATTCGATGATTTTAGCGAAAATGGTGGTTTGGAAAGTCTGGCGATTGATGCGCAGGGCCGAATTTACACTTTGCCCGAAAGCACCTCTTTTCATGCAAAAGAATTCCCAGTTTGGCGATTTGACGATAAAAATTGGACCCAATTTGGCACAATCACACGGGATAGTGGGTTTTTACCGGTCGGCGCAGATTTTGGGCCAGATGGAAAATTCTACCTTCTTGAGCGTCAATTTGTTGGGCTCGCCTATCGCACGCGGATTCGGCGATTTACACTGGATGCTGATGCGTTCCACAATGCGGAAACCATTTTAGTCACACCGTTTGGCAGCTATGGGAATCTTGAAGGCCTTAGTGTTTGGCGCGATGATACGGGTCATATCCGGCTGACCATGCTGTCTGATGACAATTATTCGGATCACTTTCCGACCGAATGGGTCGAATACCGCTTGCCCTAACAAAATAAGGTCGCTAGAGAGCCGCGTCCGCCAATCGGGTGGGCCAAGTCTCCGCTACCTTGATAAAACGGGTTCATACATGAAACAAACCTATCTTCCTGGCATTCTTGCCATGGCGGCCATTGTTGTCGCTTCTAACATCCTTGTTCAATTCCTGCTCTTTGATGGGCTTTTGACCTGGGGTACGTTTACCTATCCATTCGCATTCCTCGTGACAGATGTGATGAACCGCGTTTACGGCGCAGGTCCAGCACGTCGTGTGGTGTTCATCGGCTTTATTGTGGGCGTTGTGTGTTCCCTGATCGGATCGCAAATCATGCTGCAAGGCGATGGTTATGAATATGCAGCTGTGCCTCTGCGTGTTGCAGTGGGTTCCGGTATTGCATTCCTGATCGCGCAGATGAGCGATGTTCTGATTTTCGACCGTCTTCGCGAAGGCACGTGGTGGCGCGCGCCATTGGTGTCGTCTTTCGTCGGATCGGCGTTGGACACCACATTGTTCTTCTCAATCGCATTCGCGGCCAGCATCACAATCTTTGGTCCAAGCGCAGATGCCCAAATCTCATGGGCTTGGGACGCTGTGCCATTCCTGACATTTGGGGGCTTGGTGCCGCTTTGGGTCAGCCTGGCCGTTGCAGATTGGTGCGTAAAGTTCTCGCTTGCAATGATCGCGCTTGTGCCGTTCCGAATGATTGTTTCGAAAGCATTGCCAAAAAGTGAGGCAATTTAAACTAAAAATCGTTTGGTGATAATTTGTTTCCGTGCCAACCTGAAGCTGCGTTTTTTAACAGCTGAAAGGAGGTGATCCAGTGTCAAGAGAGGTATTGGAGAAAGGTGTAGGAACAGTTTGTGTGAAAGGATCTTGCGGGCAGCCCCGCGTTTGAATGTCACCAAATTGGCGCAAGGCCCTAACCGGCACCGCCTCCCAAACTGTCTCGAAGGGTCGCCCACTGGGCGGCCCTTTTGGTTTTTGAATCCAGATCATTTGCGTTATAGGCCTGACTATGTTGCGTATTACCGATGATATTAGCCTTGCGGATTGGGAGATCACTGAACAATTCGTGCGCGCCTCTGGGCCGGGTGGTCAGAATGTGAATAAGGTGTCGACTGCGGTGGAGCTTAGGTTTGAAGCTGAACGTTCACCGCATTTGACCCCAGCGGTGAAAACCCGTTTGCGCAAATTGGCCGGGCGGCGATGGACCCAAGAGGGGACATTGGTTTTGCAGGTGGATGAAACCCGGTCTCAGGCCCGCAATCGCGATATCGCGCGGGATCGTCTGGCCGAGTTGATCCGCAAAGCATTGGTTAAGCCAAAGAGGCGTATCGCTACCAAACCAACAAAAGGGTCCATCAAGCGCCGCATCGCCGCGAAAAAACAGCGCGGTGAAGTGAAAGCGATGCGTGGTAAAATTGATCCTGATGCGTAAACGCTAAAACCGTTCCAGCAACCGTTTCAGATAATCCAACTCTTCCTGCGGGCGTTCTTGTTCGCCCGAACGACGGCGGATTTCGTCCAACAGTTCCTCGGCGCGTCGATAGACATCGGCACCCCCCAAAATGCCTTCATCGACACCTTGCAGATTACGGCCCCGCCCATCGGGGCGACCTAAAGGATCTCGGGCCTGCCCTTGTTGGGTGCCTTGTCCTTCACCCTCGCCTTGGCCGGGTTGTTGTTGTCCGCGTTCTTCGGCCAATGCTTCACCCAAGGCGCGCATGCCTTCGCGCAGGGCTTCCATGGCTTCGGCCTGTTGACCGATTGCACCGCGCAAATCGCCGTCACGCAAGGCTTCTTCAGCGCTTTCCATGGCCCCTTCTGCACGCCCCAAGGCCTCTGCAGATTCACGACCCGCTTCGGTTCCTTGACTGGGCAGATTGTTACGTTGGCGTTCCAATTCACGACGCAGGGCTTCTTGGCGTTCAGACAATTCCCCAGCAGTTGGTGCGCCACCGCCATTTTGGTTTTGCCCTTGTTGCTGACCTTGCCCCGGCTGCTGACCCTGTCCGGGCTGCTGGCCTTGACCGGGTTGTTGATTTTGTCCTTGCTGTTGTCCCTGACCGGGCTGTTGACCTTGCTGGCCCTGTTGTTGCCCGTTGTTGAACTGATTTTGCAGATCGCGGAATGCCTCGTCGGACAGTTCCTGTTGCTCGCGCAACGTTTCTCCCAATTGGTCCAAGGCCTGCTCTCCGGGCGATTGCCCTTGGCCCTGACCGCCTTGTGTGACCTGCATATTTTCCATCATTTGGCGCAGCTGATCCATGGCTTCTTGCGCTTCGGCCATGCGCCCCCGCTCCATCAACTCTTGGATGCGGTCCATCATCGCCTGCAAATCATTTTGCGACATTTGGATGCTTTCGCCGCCAGATGGATTGCCAGCCTGTTCGTTTTGCTCTTGCTGCCGACGGTTTTCCAAGGCCAGCTGGCGCATGTATTCGTCCGTTGCTTCACGTAATTCTCGCATCAATTCCGCTATTTCGGCATCAGAGGCGCCATTGCGAATGGCCTCGCCTAGGCGATCTTGTGCACGGCGCAGGCGTTCGCGGGCATCATCCAGATCACCTTCTTCCAGAATAAGCGCCAAATCCCACATAGCATCGGCAATCTGATCACGTTCTTCGCCGGTCAACCCGCTTTGAAGTTCGGAATCGAGATCTCGCATAATCGCCCGGAATCGCAAAAAAGATCCGGAATTTCGGAATGCTGCGTCTGGGATGTGCGACAAGGCTCTCATGATCCGAACAACGTCTTTCGCATTGTCACGATTCCATAAAAGGGATTGGCGTTGTTCAACGACCGCTGCGGCCATAGGTTCGAAAAAGGTCCGGCCCGGCAGGGGAATTACATTGACGTTGATATCACTGTTTTGCCCGGCTTCATCCATAACGACCATCTCTGCGCGCACCGGCAGGTTGGCCCAAGGATGCATTGCGTAATCTTCTGTCACCACATCGGTAAAATCGGATCGATCCCCGCCGATCGGCATCGGCAAATCCGCTTCTAGGATTGGACGGTCTTCGGGGGGCAAAATGCGGCCAAAACGGCGATCGACTTCGTCTAGTGCAAGGGTAAAGCGGACGGTGCCATTGACCACGCCATAATCGTCGCTGGCAACAAAGGGCAGGGACATAACGCCTTCAACCGTGGTTTCCGCAGTCCCGTCCAGAGCAACGATCGGCTTTTCATCTGGCGAGACAGCGATCGTCCAACTGCGCCCGCCTTCGCCTTCGACGGTTATCTGACCCGGTTGGTCCACTGTGAAAACTGCGCCGGTGCCGTCGGCCAATTCTTGTGTATCGGAAGATAGGGGCGCTGAAACTGCATTTGCGTCTGACAGGCCTGTACTGACGGTTTCCGACAATGTGAGAGCGCCAATTTCGCCGTAAAACCGAAACGTCATTTCCGTGCCCGCAGGTACGTTCAAACGACTGGCATTCAGATCTGGCAAATATATGACCGGCAGGCCCGTATAAGCGGGTGGTTTTGCCCAGGCTTCCCATGTTGGGCCGTTTGCCAAATTCACCCCTTGTCCGGGTGCAACATTCCCAAGTGTTTGAATGCGCCAGATGGATCCAAAGGCCAACGCCATTAGCAGTGCAACCAATGCGGCATAGCGCAACGCGTATGGATCTTGGCGCGTGGCGCTTAGGTCGGGTTTGGGTGCTTTTGCTTGTGCCAGCTTTTGCATCTGACGGTTGCGATGGGCCGTCCAAATCTGTTCGGATGCTGCATCACCGACGCCAATAGCTGGTGTATCCAACACGGCCTGTAAAGGATTGCCGCCCAGCGAATCGTCTAATCTGGCTTGGGCCTCGGCCCGGTGTGGCCAGCGAAACCGCCAAAGCCCCCAAAGCAAAGCACCGGCCGCAGCCAAAATTAAAATGGCTGAAAGCGCCCATACGGCTTGGATTGCCAAAGCGTCATGCAGGCCGAACATTGCGGTGGCCAAAGCCAGCAAAACAACGGACCAGAACGGCCAAAAGCATCTTATCAGACGTTCGCCAAACAACCCCACCCATGTCATCCGCAACGGTTTGCGGATGGTCTTAAAGACATGTGTCTCAGGCTGGGCTGAGATGGGGGGGTTGTTTTCGACTGCCATTCGCGGCTCCTGTCAGGATGGGCCGCGACCAGTATAGACCTACAACCACGAAGGAATGGTATCGCGATTGATCATTTCGTCAATGGTTGGTCGTGCGCGGATCACCGCGTAGTGATCATCTTTGACCAAAACCTCGGGGATCAAGGGCCGCGAATTGTATTCACTGGACATCACGGCACCATAGGCCCCCGCTGATCTGAACGCGACCAAATCGCCCGCTGTCAGTGGTGGCAGATTGCGTTGTTTGGCAAATGTGTCGCCTGTTTCGCAAACTGGGCCAACAATATCATAGGGTTGCTGGTCAACACCCGCGATGGGTTCTTCAACCGCGATGATATCGTGATGGGCCTCATACATGGCCGGACGGATCAAATCGTTCATGGCCGCATCCAGAATAAGGAAATCGCGCCCTTCGCCGTTTTTCAGATAAATTACCGAACTGACCAAAATTCCGGCATTTCCGGCAATCAATCGCCCGGGTTCGATTTCAATTTCGCACCCTAGATGCCCAAGCGAACGTTGAATCATTTGACCATATTCCATGGGCAAAGGCGGGGCTTCGTTCGAACGGGTATAGGGAATGCCCAAACCGCCGCCCAAATCCAAGCGTTCAATCGTGTGACCATCGGCGCGCAACGTTTCGGTCAGATCGGCCACTTTGGCATAGGCTTTTTCAAACGGTTCCAGCTCGGTCAGCTGACTGCCGATATGCACATCGATTCCGACGATTTTGATGCCGGGCAGAGCGGCAGCTTCGGCATAAACCGCGCGTGCTTTGGCAATTGGAATGCCGAATTTGTTTTCGGATTTTCCCGTCGCAATTTTGGCATGCGTTTTGGCATCCACATCAGGATTCACCCGAATGGTGATCGGTGCAACCACACCCAGCGACACAGCGACCTCAGAAATGACCCGCATTTCGGGTTCGCTTTCAACGTTGAACTGGCGAATGCCACCGGTCAGGGCGGCCTTGATTTCTTCATGGGTTTTGCCGACGCCAGAAAACACGATTTTGTCGCCCGGAACGCCTGCAGCAATCGCACGCGCATATTCGCCACCAGACACCACATCCATGCCCGCACCGGCCTCGGCCAGTGTTTTTAGGATCGCCTGATTTGAGGCCGCTTTCATCGCGTAGCAGACCAAATGCGGACCCCAAGCAAGCGCTTCGTCAAACAGGTTGAAATGGCGCAGCAAGGTTGCGGTCGAATACAGATAGAAAGGCGTTTTCACGACCTTTGCAATTTCCGCAACAGAAACATCTTCGGCAAACAGTTCGCCGTTCTGATAAAGGAAATGGTCCATCTTACGTCTCCTGCGTCATACTTGGACGCTGCCATAGCGCAAAGGGCCAAACCCCGCCACCCTGCCACTTCATCTTTGCAAAAATACTCAAACAAAAACGCCCGCAGGTTTCCCAGCAGGCGCGATTTTTAGGTGTTTTGGAAGTTAATCGAGGGTGAAGGACCAAAAGAAGGTTTCGCCAGAACTATCATCCACACCATCATTGTCTGTTGAGACATAGAATGTGCCGTCTGCGTTGATGGCCAGACCTTCAATCTTGTCCACGACATAGCCGTTCCAAGATTGCAAATCCGGGATCAGGTCGCGGACCTCTTCCTTGGACACAACCGGCAAATCACTGCCCAAAGCCGCAGGAACCATGTCTGCCGCAGGGATGCGGTAGATTTTCTTGGTCACGGCATTTGCACCGATCTGGTTATCGCGTTCGATGACATAGACATAATCACCATGTGCAACGATTTCGGATAGACCAACCCAACCTGTTTCAGGCTCGGCTTTGTGATATAGAACCGCGCCCCATTCCTTGCTGTCCAGATTATAGGACACCAGTTTCACATGGTTCTTTGGGTCGTCGTTCCATTCGCGCTGAACCGCCATCCAAAGCGTATCCCCAATTTTGGTGATACCTTCAAATCCAAACCGCTTTTCAACCGCGCTCAGTTCGGCTGGGATGCCGATTTCAGCTGAATTTGTTTGGATCAGGCCATCTGCTGTGACGTGGTAGATCGCATGCGAGATCAGGCGTTCGGTGCGCCCTTCGGATGCCACATAAAACCCGCCTTCACCATCCAAAGTAATGCCTTCTAGGTCCAGTTTTTGCGCTGGCTGTCCGTTGGCACGGTGGATGCGGATCACGTCAACAATTTTGGCAGGTGTTTGGGATGGATCGATTTTGAAGATGGAGGGTTGAAAGCCGTAAAAGCTGTCATTGACCGCGTAGATCATGCCATCTGTATCCGCGACCATGCCAGAAATCGCACCCCAACCGATCAGTTCATCCGCGCCCGCAGATGTGAGGGTTGGATATGCTGCCGCAGCGTCCTGTAATTCATAGATCATGACATGGGCCCGCACGCCGCCATCTTCGATCAGGTCAACTTCGTTTGCTGATACGAACAGGTTGCGCGAAGGAATGGCAACGGCCCCTTCTGGACCAATGCCAGATGGCAGCATATTCTTCAAAATCGGTGCTGTTGGATCGGTTACGTCATAGGCCGCGATGATATTGCCACGTTCCGATAGGATAAACAGATAAGGCGTGTCGCCGAAGACGCCAAATTCCATACCTTCGGGTTCGGCCCCTTTGGAATCAGATCGTTTGTCAGGATAGTGACCTGTTTCGATCACCGCATATTCAAAGGACGTGCCGCTGTCATAGACAACGCTGCCATCCTTGTTGAAAATGGTCCAACCGCGGGAACCGCCGTCCATGTCGCCTTCGTTTGCAGTTGCGAAATGGTCATTGTCGATCCACTGCGCTGCGTCTGGTTCACGTACAACTGCGCTTTGGGATTGTGTGAACACCAGCGCGCCGCGTTCGTCTGTGGTGTCGATGCCGTCCAGATCAACGGCGCCTGCGGAAAAATGGGACAGGACGTCGCCAGATTTGTTCAATACCGCAATGTGGTTGTTTTCCTGCATCGTGACCAGGATTTCGCCAGCATCGTTGATATCAACGAATTCAGGTTCGGGATCTTCGCCTGCGATCTCGGACAGGCCTGTTACGTCCGTCTTGATCAATGTGTCACAGGTGATGCCGCCATCGGTCGCATCCAGAATGGCCACATAGCCCGCAGGCATTTGTGGCACGCGACCTTCGCCCAGATCTTCGTCGCGTTCATTTTCAATGGCGATGGCAACAAAGGTTCCGTCTTTCGCAACGGCAACGCTGTCGGGTTGGCCGCCCAGATCGCAGGTGGCTGTGATGTCGCCGGATGCTACATCCATGACCGCCAGATGCCCCGAAGGCGCGATATAGGATTCAGAGGTGTTCACGCCAATATAGGCGGTTTGACCAATGATCGCGACGGCAGTGGGTTCGCCACCAACCGCAACATTGCCAAGCGGTTTTGGCACGGTCGGGTCAGTGATGTCGATACGACCAACAACGCCCAATGGGCTATCTGTGTAGACCAATGTCATGCCGTCATCCGTTGCATAGATGATTTCGGCAGATGTTTCGACGTTGCTATCGCCTTCAAGGATGTTTGCAGGTGTTGCAAAGCTCGCGATGCGATTGAAGTTCATTTCTGCAGACGCTGCGCCTGCGCAAAGCGCGATGGCTGAGGTAAGCACTAGGGTGTGGTTCATTCTGGACGTCCCCGGTTAATTTCTAACTAGGGTGCACTGACGTCTCAGCGTGACATTCCGACAAAGACGGGATGACAGTTTCATGAACGAAGGCAGGTTTATGTTGTCGCGCGTAAAGTGTCGTAACTGATCATAACATGATCCCTGAACGCTTGGCGTTCCGACAATCTAAGATAGTATGCATGCAGCGCTGGTAAATTGGCACGGTGAATATCGATATCGTAGTATCGGTATAAAACATGGCCGAATTGGATATCGGCAAGTGTAAGATGATCACCGGCAAGGAACGGGTGGTGGTGCAATTGCTTTTCTGCGATCCGAAACTTGTCTTCCAGAGAGATCACAGCAGCCGCAATCGCATCTGGGTCGCGCTGGGCCATAGGGGTGCGTACGACGCGCCAAAAGACTGGCGCGGTAAAGCCAAGCGCAACATTGATCTTGGACCATTCGGCCCAGCGATCGATTTCTGTTCGCGCCGCTAAATCCTTTGGCCAAAAGACCTCTGATCCGTATTTAGTTGCCAAATACCGCAAAATGGCACCTGTTTCCCACAGCGCTGGACCGTCGCCATCGCGCAGCACAGGAATGGTGCGATTTGGATTAAGGATGCCAAATTCAGGCGTATCGAGACCGCCGTGATCGTGCCCCACATCGTGACGTTCAAAATCCAGCCCCAATTCAGCGATGCACCACATCAAGGCCTGCACATTGGAAGAGGTTGTGCGCCCCCAAACTGTGATCATTGGCTTGCCATTCGGATGGTTTCTAGCATTCCCGCGTGAATTTTGAGGGCCAGATCTTTTTCAACGCTGCCCTGTGGAAGAGCATTCGGATCGAACCGGTCGGCAAATTCGGTGAAGAACGCGACATTGCCAGCGTTAAATGCCGCTTCATCAATGCCATACAGCGCTATGAATTCATCCATAACCTGTTGATGGTTTGAAATCACCCGCTCTGGGATCGAAAGATCGGCCAGATCCAGCAGAACAATCCGGTTGTCGCCCTCATGAACTAAGGTGTGATTAAACGTTTGCATCACGATGTCATAGGCGCGTTGGTATCCCGTGCCCATCATTGCCTTCAGCCACTCTGCCGACCGCAATTCCTTATCTGGATGTTCGTCATAGATGACGTCATGCGCCATGATGGCCAGATCCAGATCGCGATCGTATTGTAGGTTTAAGGTGTGTTCTGCGTGATGATACAGGCGCTGAACATGATCCCATGTATGATAGCGCCTGCGTGGGTCCGCATCATAGGTTGCTTTCGCAGCGCGCCAAATGGGCGTGTTTTCCAATCTGGTCCAAGTCATGGTTCCGTTCTGCGCTGGAAGGGCGCGCGGATCAAGTCCGGCGACACCTTTTGCTTATTCACTTAAGGATTGTGCCAATCGCATCAGCTGGATGGCTTCTTGGCGATAACCGAAAGGATCTGGTCCTTTGTGATCCTGCGCCAAAGCGATTGCGTCGGCATAGGACCAATCGCCCAACATATCCGATCCTCGCAATAGTTCACCAAATCCTGCAATGGCTGCTGCGAAACCTTGTGGTCCTGACCGGGGTAAAAGCGGTGTTTCAATCAGTTCGGATTTATCGGATCCAGGGGCTTTATAGCGCAGACGTAAATAGCCCAGCTCATCCGATGTTCCGGCGACGGTTTCTGTTTGATAGCGCAACGGATCGGTGAGGCGGGCGGGGGATCCAACGGGGGTGACTTCGTATATGGCTGTGACCTGATGACCGGCCCCAATTTCGCCCGCATCAACCGCATCATTGTTAAAATCCTCACGGAGCAATGCGCGGGTTTCATACCCCAACAGACGATATTCTGCGATTTTGGACGGGTTGAATTCCACCTGAATTTTGACGTCTTCGGCAATGGGGAACAGCGCACCTTGCATTTGATCCACAAGCACTTTTTGCGTCTCACCCAACGTGTCGATATAGGCGGCGATGCCATTGCCATTTTGCGCCAAGGCCTGCATCGTGGAATCGTTCAGATTGCCACGGCCAAAACCCAATACGGACAGGTAGACGCCCGTTTCGCGTTTTTCAGAGATAAAATCGCTCAATGCATCCGGGTCAGAAATGCCAAGGTTGAAATCCCCATCCGTGGCCAGCAAAATACGCGTGACTTCGCCCTCTGACGCCATGGTTTCTGCCAGATTATAGGCGTGTTCCAATCCTGCAGCACCTGCGGTGCCCCCTGATGGGCTTAGATCCTCCAAAGCGGATAGGATCGTATCACGCTCGTCGGCTTTGGTTGGTTCAAGGGCGACACCTGTATCTCCGGCATATGTGACAATCGCAATGTCGTCATCCGGTGCCAATTGCCCTAAAAGCAATCGAACGCTTTGACGCAAAAGCGGTAATTTCTTCGGATCGTTCATAGATCCAGACGTGTCGATCAGAAAGACAAGGTTCAGCGGAACACGTGCTGCAGGCTTGGCCCCCTGCAAACCGATGGTGATCAATTGTTTGTCTGTGTTCCAAGGGGCGGTGGAAACTTCGTAAGAAACAGAAAACGGCACATCCTCAGTGGGGGTTGGGTAATCATAGGTGAAGTAATTCACCATTTCTTCGATACGCACGGCATTTTTGGGCGGCAAGCTGCCCCAATTCATCAGGCTGTTTCGCAGGATAGAATAGGACGCGGTGTCTACATCGATTGAAAAGGTCGAAACCGGGGTTTCGGCGGTGACGGTAACAGGGTTCTGTTCCGCATTCGCAAATGTTTCACCAGCCAGTGAATCCGCCTGCTGCCCCAATGGTTGCGGGATTAACGGTTGGCGTCGCGATTGATCTAAGGACGTCGACCCTGCGTTGTGATCCATTAAGCTTGGAACATTCGATTTCATTTGGGCCGCAAATGCGTCCCGGCGCGTATCATCGACGATGATCACTGGTTCGACGATGCCTGGTTCAATGAACGGCGTGGTTTCGGTGTCGGGTCTTTGGACTGATAGGCTTTCAACAGGGGCAGTTTGCAACGGCACGGGCGCAATTTGCGCTTTTTCAACGGGATAGTATGCGATGCCCACAAAAACGGCCACGGTCGAAGTCGCCCCCATGGCGCCCCAAGTTTTCCAATTTCGGATCATATCAGTTACTCCTGTAAACCCAGTTCGTTTTGAACGTTCAGGGGTTTGACGGGGTTCAACCCGTAATTCTTGGGTGGTGTCGAAATTTTTCATAGCTAGCCTGATTGCTTCGGCCTTGCGGGGCGCGTTTGGTTTTGGGGTTTCAGCCTGCAATGCATGCGAAAGATCTGTGATGTCTTTGTTGCTCATGCCTCCATCTCCTGCGCCAGTTTCAATTTTTTCTTAGCCTCGGAAATGCGCCAGCTGATTGTGCCCTCAGACACACCCAAGACCGCGCCAATTTCCGCATGGGTTAAACCGTCCAGCATCAACACCAATGTGTCACGCAATTCCGGGGGCGTTAGCGCATTCATGGCCAGCATCAGCCATGCCCGCCGTTCAGCGGCTTCGCTTACATCCGCCTGTCGTGCGATTTCCCAATCGCCCCAACCTTCACTGGCTTTGGAACGGGTGGCGTTGCGGCGGCGGGCATCATGGACGGCATTCACGACCACGCGGTAGAGCCATGTTTGCAACCGCGCCTCGCCCCGAAAGCTTTGCAATTTGGTTGGCAGCGCAGCACAGACGTCTTGGGATATGTCATCTGCGTCTGACGCTGATCCGGTAAGTCGAAAGGCCAAGCCGTGGATACGGTTATAGACACGCTCTAATAGCGTGGAAAAGGCCGTCCGGTCCCCGTCAGCGGCGGCTATCGCCAGATCTTCATCACTTACATTCATGCGCATCTCAGATGTTTGACGCAGCCTATGCTGCAATCCTTGGCGCAAAATGAAAAAAATGTCACTTTGTGCAATTGGTAAGGACAAAGATCCTTGTCCAAAACGCAGGGTCTTGGCAGCTTGGCCCAAGGGCAGACGATGGCGTCGTCTGAAACACCCCTGTATTTTTCGTCCTGAACGCCGGGATCTTGCACATGCGCGAGGTCTTTCAAGGCCTCGTTTGGAGGACCAGATGGACCAAAATCAGACAAATAGACCGCAATCTTACCGTTTCCACCAAGGCCAAAAAAGCCTTCCCTTTTCGGGTGGCGAATATGAGGCGCGCCTTGGCGGGTTGCGCAGTTCAATGTCAGCAGCAGGCATCGATGCCTGCCTGTTCACATCGATGCACAATATCTCCTATTATTCAGGGTTTCTGTACTGCGCTTTTGGCCGCCCCTACGGTTTGGTTGTGACATCGGACACGTGCGTAACAATCAGCGCTGGGATTGATGCGGCCCAACCCTGGCGGCGCAGTTTGGCAGATAACGTGACCTATACGGATTGGCAGAGGAACAATTACTGGGCCGTGGCCAAGGATTTGATCGGGGCGGGCAAGGTTGTTGGATATGAGGGCGATCATATTTCTATGGATCAGATGGCCCTGCTTAAGGGGGCGCTGCTCCCCAAGGATCTGATCAACATTGCACCTGCAACGATGCAGCAGCGCATGCGCAAATCGTCTGAGGAAATCGCGCTGATCAAACATGGCGCGCAAGTGGCCGATGTGGGCGGTTATGCCATTCGTGACGCGATCAAAGCGGGTACACGTGAAATCGATGTGGCCATGGCTGGACGGGATGCGATGGAACTAGAAATTGCCAAACGCTTTCCTGATGCAGAATATCGCGACACTTGGGTGTGGTTCCAATCTGGTATCAACACCGATGGGGCGCATAACCCGGTGACGGGTCGCGTGTTGGAACCCGGCGATATTCTATCTTTAAACGCGTTCCCGATGATTTCTGGCTATTATACCGCACTAGAGCGGACGTTGTTTGTAGAAACGGTCGATGACGCATCCCTAAAAATCTGGGAGGCCAATGTCGCAGCCCATGAATTCGGGATGAGCTTGCTGAAACCGGGCGTGTCTTGTGCGGATGTGACCGAACAAATCAATGACTTCTTTGCTGAACGCGATTTGCTGCAATACCGGACCTTTGGTTACGGACATAGCTTTGGTGTTTTGTCCCACTACTATGGGCGTGAGGCCGGGCTGGAGCTGCGTGAAGACATCGACACGGTGTTAGAACCCGGTATGGTGATTTCGATGGAACCTATGCTGACCCTGCCAGACGGGGTGCCGGGTGCAGGTGGATATCGGGAACATGATATTCTGGTCATCACTGAGGACGGCAGTGAAAATATCACCGGCTATCCCTATGGGCCGGATTTCAACGTGGTGGGGTAGGCGATGCCTAAAAACACCAGACTTTTGTAACGGTTATGCCGTTGCCAAGGTCGGTACGGGTCGGGGCCGGCGGCGCCCGACCATTAATTTTAGAAAACTGTCCTCATCTTCAAAATAGTCGCGACCTTCTTGGGTGCTGGTGAACGAGGCTTTGAAAGAATCAAACGTATCTCGTCCGGGTTTCCACATCAAAAAATCGCTGCCTCGGTGATAATGTGCAAGCCGGATCGGTTCGCCTTTTGCCGCTCCGCGTCCTTTGGTCGAAAAGTTGTAGACCGTATGCAATTCGTGGAAGGCAAAGCCAAAGCGATACATTGTGATTGGTAGTGAAATTTGGTCAAGCCATGGACGTTTGCGTGGAATATCTGCGCCAAAATCCATTGCTACAGCCGTTTGCAACCAAAGGTTCCCAAACCGTTCCAGCGAACGCCGTTTCACTTCTGGAAAAGCCACATAGCCTGCATTGAAATAGGGGACAAAAGATTTGTTCTTTGGTGAAGCCTTCGCCAAAGACACGCGTTCCTTGGGAACCTGTAGGCCAAAGAAACCGTATGCCTTTTCCCAATCCTCCATGTTGCTGCCCCAAGATCGCACACCCTCTGCGACGGCGAATACCCGTTTGTCTCTTGGGGTTATGTTCGGAATGATTGGTGCGGTGCAGCAGGTGTCTGTGTCCAAAAAAATGGAATAGTCAGCGTCGCGCTGCTGAGCTGCGGCCAAGATCTTGTTGCCATGGGGGTATTTTTGTTTCCACGTTGCCTTGTGGGCATTTAGAGGCACAATTTGGACATTTCTAGACTGTAGAAAATCACGAGCTACTTGTGAAATATGGTTTGAATAGCCATTGGGAACATAGGCGATACAATCATGTTCATCTGAATGGTGCTGCCGAATGCTGTCTGCCAATAGTAGAGCTTGGCGTTCTAATGTTGGCCCTTCGAGGATAAAAAAGAAACAGATTTTCATCGAAAGCACACCTTAGGATATAGAAATTACTCTGGTATACAATCTTAATAGACTATGAATGACGTGAATTCAAAGGAACCTTGAAACTCTTTTGGATGAATGAAAATTTTGGTGCCAGAGGCGTCGGATTTTTACACCGTTTGCTGAGAAACCCATGTCTTCATGTCCGCAACGCCTATCAAGTGTTGCAGGTGACTCCACGAAAGGTTGATTTTCGCTTCCGAAAGGTACAAGTGGGACAGCAAGAGTGATCTCTCGGAGGGTATGAGGCATGCGATATTTACGCTGGATTTTCAATTTGGTGCTGGCGGCGCTTGTTTTGGCGGTATTGCATTATATGCTTCCTCAATGGGACACGGTCCGCATTTCCGAAACCCGTGAAGTGCGCAATGAATCCCTGTCCAGCTTTTGGTGCCCGTTTGGCGATGCCGAAGATCAGGCGATCCGGGATCAGTCGCAAATTCAAGCGGTCACTGCAAAGGGTAAGCCATCTGTCTTCCGCAATGAGGATAAGACGCCTTATCTCAAATGGAATTCGTCTGATGTTCAAACCATTGCGTCGAACCTGCGTTCAACCGCTGATGCGCCAAAATGGGTTGCTATCAAACATTATGGCTGGCGGCTGCAGTTCTGTTCTGAATATCCAAATGTGTTGAAGATCAAAGAGGTCGAGAGCGCAGATTCATATGTCGTGCCTTGGATTTCTATCGGTATCCTGGTCATTCTATTTGCGCTGTATTGGGCCATTCGTGTGCGTTGGGTTCGGTTCCGTGAAGATAAAATCGACCCGATTTTTGACGCGATCGATGATTGGATCGACGGGGCGTTTGCCAAGAAAAAATAGCTTGGTTTTCGTCCTAAAGCCCTATCTTTGCAAATAGGCGGCCAGGCGTTTGGCGTGGTCGGGCTCTAACGTCCAGGAACAGGCGACTTCCCACGCAAGGCGTGCCAGCTTGTGTTCGCCTGCGCCCAAAGGCCCCAGATCAAAAATTGCTGCGTCTTTACGGGCTTCGTCCCAATCCAAAAGAGCAATTCGCCCGTCGGGCAGTGCAAGTGTGTTGGTGGGGGTGATGTCCGCGTGGATTGCGGTTTCAGCCAAATCTGTCAGCCCGGCCCAATGCGTTCGACAAGTTGCGACCAGATCCTGTGGCATGGTTGTCAAATCGACATCTCCACCGGAATTTCGCGTGATCAAATCCGTTGCCGAGGAAAAGCCGGGCCGTTGAGGCAATGTTGCACAGGCCAAATGCATCTGTTTGATGATGGGCATCAGCGTGGTCATTTTGTCAGATGGCAGATGTGTGCCGCGAAAGTAAGGTTCGCATGTCCAGCCCTGTTCACAAAAAACGCCGTTGCGGCTGGTCATAAGCCGGGGGACGGCGCAGCCTGCATGTTCCACGGCGTCCCAAACAGGGATGAGCCACCGTAACGCATCTTCGCTGCGCCGGGTGGTTTTGAAAACCAGATCCTGGTCCAGCCCCGATGTGCGAAATGCGATGTTACGATGTCCCCCCGGCAAGGGTTCAATCGCAGCATCAACATTCCACAAACCTATCGGAGGGGTCTTCACCCTTCGTCCCGCCAGCGGTTCACGATCGGATAGCGGCGGTCCAGCCAGAAGGCGCGTTTTGACAGGCGTGTGCCCGGTGCGGACTGGAACCGTTTATATTCGCTAATGTAGATCAAATGCTCGACGCGTTTCGCATCTTTGCGATCATAACCGGCCGCAATGCAGTCTCCGATTGATCCGTCCTGATCGACCAGAATATTCAGGATTCCATCGAGGATCGGATAATCCGGCAGGCTATCGCTGTCTTTTTGATCCTCTCGCAATTCCGCACTGGGCGGTTTTGTGATGATGCGATCCGGGATGACTTCGCCGGCGGGGGCCTTCATCCAAGGGCGGTGATTTTCATTCCGCCAGCGGCACATGTCGAAAACGCGGGTTTTGTACATGTCCTTGATCGGATTGTAGCCGCCATTCATGTCGCCATAGATCGTGCAATAGCCCACCGCGACCTCGGATTTGTTGCCGGTTGTCAGCAACATTTCCCCAAATTTGTTGGACATCGCCATCAACAGCAACCCACGCAGGCGGGATTGGATGTTTTCCTCGGTCACATCCGCGTCGCGTCCTTCAAACAATGGGGCAAGCGTATCGGTGATCGCGTCACGTCCCTGTTTGATTGGTACATAATCGTAGTGACAGCCCAGATTTTTCGCAGCCTGTTCTGCATCCTCTAACGAATCTTTGGATGTGTATTCAGACGGCAGCATCACGCAGCGCACATTTTCAGGGCCAAGCGCATCAGCGGCAATTGTGGCGACAATTGCGGAATCGATCCCACCAGATAGACCCAGAAGCACCTTTTTAAAGCCGGTTTTGTCCATATAGTCGCGCAGACTGTCGACCATGGTGCGGTAATCTTGTTCCCAAGCGTCCGGGTGCGTTTCAAACCGTCCCTTGGCGATGCGCCACCCTTCCGATTGGCGCTCTAACTCGATCGTTTCAATACATTCATCAAAGACCGGCAGTTTGATGGGCATTTCGCCACCCGGGTTCAGGGCAAATGTTCCGCCATCAAAGACCTGATCATCCTGACCGCCGACCATATTCAGATAGATCACGGGTAGGCCTGTTTCGACCACGCGCGCTGTCATATGGGACAGGCGTACATCGAATTTGTCGCGATAATAGGGGGATCCGTTCGGGATAAGCAGGAATTCTGCGCCCGTTTCGGCCAATGTTTCAGACACTTCCTCATGCCAGCCATCTTCGCAAATCGGTGTGCCCACACGCGTGTTACCCACGGAATAGGGGCCGCCCAATGGGCCGGAATCAAAGATGCGGACCTCGTCAAAGACGGTTTCATTGGGAAGATTGTGCTTTAGGACGCGCGTTGCAATTTTGCCGCCCTTACAGATGTAATAGGCGTTATACAGTTTGTCGTCTTCAACATAAGGCGCGCCGATACCGATCGTCGGGCCATCAACGCATTGCGCTGCCAGTTCTTCGACCGCACGCATGGCATGAGTGTAAAATGCAGGCTTCATCACCAGATCCTGCGCATTGTAACCCGTGATGAACATTTCCGGGAATGCGACCATATCGGCGCCTAGCGATTTGGCTTGGGCCCACGCTTGGGTGGCGCGGTCGGTGTTCCCTTTAATATCGCCAACGGTCGGGTTGAGCTGGCACAGGGTTAAACGGAACCGGTCCTTTTGTGTCTCACTCATGAGCGGCATCCTTTCTCGTATAACTGGCGCTGGATCGGGAGTTGGTCCAGCGCGTCATCCTGTGACATATCAGATCCGCGACAAAGGAAAAGCGGTCAGGCGATTTTCCTAAAGGGGAAAAGACATTGCCCGGTTGCGCTGCCTCTATTACGGTTCCCCAAAGACAGGACGTTTGTGATACGGCCAATGCAGAATAAGGGCGATGGTTATGAAACGCATAACATATGTGACAGCGGTTATTTCCGTGGCTTTGATGGCGGGCGTTGCAGCCGCGCAAGACTCTGCAGTGATTCACAAACGGTTCGAAAATGGTGGCGAATATGAAGGCACCTTTCTAGACGGCAAACAGCATGGTCATGGTGTGTACCGTCTGCCCAACGGCTATGAATATGATGGTGAATGGGTGAATGGCGAAATTCGCGGCAAAGGCGTTGCCAGATTTCCCAATGGATCCGTCTATGAAGGCGAATTTGTCAAAGGCAAACCCGAAGGCGTCGGCAAGATCATATTTGCAGATGGTGGCACCTATGAGGGTAGCTGGCGTGATGGCAAAATCACAGGCCAAGGTGTTGTCGTTTATGCCGATGGCGTGCGCTATGAAGGTGCGTTTGCCAATGCCTTGCATCATGGCCGTGGCATCCTGACCGCGCCCAATGGCTATTCCTACAATGGGGATTGGGTGAACGGCGAAAAAGAGGGTAGTGCCAAGATCACCTATGAAGACGGATCTGTCTATGAGGGGCGCGTTTCTGGCGGCGAACGTCACGGTGCGGGTACCATTTATATGCCGGATGGCTTGGTATTCCAGGGCACGTGGCTTTTGGGAACGATCGAAGGATTCGGCTCGCTTACTCAGCCCAATGGGGATGTGTATGAAGGCGAACTGATCGGCGGCAAACGTCAGGGACGTGGTAAAGTCACCTATGCAAGTGGCGACATTTACGAGGGCGATTTCGAAGATGACCGTCGCCACGGGCAGGGTACGTTTACGGGAACAGATGGATATATTTACGAAGGCGCTTGGCTGAATGGACAGATCAAAGGGGAAGGGAAAGTCACCTATCCCGATGGGTCTGTCTATATTGGCGCGTTTGATGATGATCTCGCGAATGGGTTTGGCAGCATCACGTATCCTGACGGTTCGACCTATGCGGGGAACTGGATCAACGGGGTGATCGATGGAAAAGGTAAGGCGGTTTATGCCAATGGCCTGATCTATGAAGGTGACTTCAAAAATGCCCGCAATGAAGGGCAAGGCGTGATGACCTATCCTGATGGCTATCGCTATGAGGGCACTTGGCAGGATGGCCAGCGCCATGGCGACGGGATCGCAACCTATTCAGATGGTGCCGTGTATCATGGAAACTTTGTTCATGGTCAGCGCAGCGGTCAAGGAAAGCTGACAATGCCCGGCGGTTTTACCTATGTGGGTGATTGGAAGCTTGGTGAAATCACTGGTGAGGGTACAGCGACCTATGCCAATGGCGATGTTTACCGTGGTGGATTTGTCAACGGAACGCGACAGGGACAGGGTAGCATGACCTACGCGACCGGCGAAACGGCATCCGGAAACTGGATCAACGGGGCGCTGGCAGAAATTCCGCAGGACGAAACAGATGAGGCTGAGCTGTCCGAAAATGTGGATGATGCGCCTGAAACAGACGCATCAGCAGGTCCTGAAACCCCGGTCGAAGGTGACTGAGAGGCGTCGAAGATTAGCTGGCTAGCAGCACATCCAATTTGCCAGCGCGTTCTAACGCAAATAGATCATCGCAACCGCCGACATGGACATCACCGATAAAGATTTGCGGTGTCGTACGGCCACCATTGGCGCGTTTGATCATTTCTGCTTTGCGCTCTGGCGACTGAACCACATCAATATCTGTGTAAGCCGCACCTTTTTGGTCCAACAAACGTGCGGCGCGGTGACAATATCCGCAAAGAGGCTGTGTGTAGATGTCTATCTTGGGCATGTGTGTCTCCGATTTGCTGCCGTATCTAGGGTTATCTAGGGTCGACTTGCAACACGGGCCATAACGCAGACAAATATTTCGCCCGCACCGCCTTGTTGTAAGGCCTCTGTGCAGGCTGTTAATGTTGCGCCGCTGGTCATCACATCGTCGACCAGAAGGATATTCCTGCCTTCTATCAATTCCTTACGTGACTTTGTCACGGAAATGGCATCTTTCAGATGAGCAAATCGTTCTTCGCGTGTTTTTCCATCAAGACTTTGTGTACGTATACGACGATAAAGCGCATCGACACAGTGGTCCGCCTTCATGTCTGCCGCAACGGCCTTTGACAATAAGGATGCTTGATTGAAGCGGCGTTTGATTTGGCGGAACGGGTGTAAGGGCACGGGGCAAACCAAGGGCGCGTCAATGTGCATGCTCTGCGCGCGCTGGGCCATCCATTTTCCTGCGGGCGCGGCAATATCGTAGCGGTCCCCATGTTTGAGGCCCAAAACCAAACGACGCCCTACGCCCTCATATATAAGGGCGGCCCGCGCTTTCGACCATTTTGGGCGTTCGGTCATGCAGTCATCGCAATATTCGATGTCATCTGATTGCCCCGCCAGCGGTGTTGCACAGGAATCGCATGTCAAACCTGCGGAAAATGGCGTGTTTGGCCAGCAAGACGGGCAGAGGCCAAAGTCATCTTCAACCGTGACACCGCATGACAAACATCGAGACGGATAGATCAGTGTCAGGATCTTTTTGAGACCGAGTTGTGCTTGGGTCCGTGTGATTGCTATCACCTTCCTATGAAATTGCCATCAGACACCCCGCCGAGACTGACAGACCGCGCCGCATTGGGCCGCAATCGTGCACGGGCAACGGCACCTTTTCTGCATGAAACCGTGCGAGATGAGGCGCAGCATCGCTTAATGATGGTTAATAGGGCCTTTACAAACCCAGCGATCGTTTCGCCTTTTCCACAAGTTTGGACAGGGTTTTTGCCAGATCAAACAAATGCACAAGATGGCGAAATGTTGGAACTGGAGCGTGATAGCCATGATTTGGTGATCCATGCTTTGGATTTACATTGGGCGGATGATCCTGTTGGGCAGTTGATCCAATGCAATCGTGCGCTGCGGCCTGATGGGTTTTTTCTAGGTTTTACACTGGGCGGTCAAACGTTGCATGAATTGCGTGTGGCCCTTGGCCAGGCAGAAGCTGACGTTATGGGCGGCATATCTCCACGCGTTGCTCCTATGGGTGAAATTCGTGATCTTGGCGGACTTTTACAGCGGGCCGGTTTTGCGCTGCCAGTTGCAGATAGTATGCCGCTGACGGTCTCTTATGAAACGCCGCTGCACCTGATGCGGGATCTACGTGCGATGGGGGAAGGGAATGCTTTGGCCGCGCGGCGCCGCAGTTTTCTAAGGCGTGACGTGCTGATGCGTGCGGTCGAAATTTACGCCTCGCAATTTTCTGACAAAGATGGGCGTGTGCCTGCGACATTTGAGATCATTGTTTTGACCGGCTGGGCGCCCGGCCCCGATCAACCCAAACCCTTGCGCCCGGGGTCAGCACAAGCGTCTTTGGCCGATGCGTTGGGAACGAAAGAGGGCAAATTAAAAGGGTGATCACCGCAAAGCGCGGCCTTTCATAATGGCATCCGTTCCAAATCGATCCCGAATGTCGTCTGTTGCTTTTTCTGCCTTAGCGCGCTGCGTGGCTTGTGGGTCCAATAGATCCCCAGATGCGTCAGCTTGTTTTTCGTCAATCAGATCAGCAATGCCCACGCCGATCAGACGATAAGGGCCTTTATCGCCGACTTGATCAAACAAGGCGCGCGCCGTGCGATAAATGCGATCTGCAATTTGCGTCCCATCGCCAAGGGATTGGCGTCGTGTCAGCGTCTGGAAATTGGCCTGTTTCAGTTTCAAGGTCACAACCCGCCCTGCTTTGCTGCGCGCTTTGGCGCGATCAGAAACCTGTTCGGCCAATCGCCAGATATGCCCGTCCAGCAATTCGGGATCGGATGTGTCTTCGAAAAAGGTGGTTTCTTTGGATATGGATTTGACCGGAGCATTGCGTGTTACACAGCGTCGATCCTGCCCACGTGCAAGGTGCCAAAGCCGTTCTCCCATTCCGCCAAACCGGGCGGTCAGGTCGCGCTGGTCCCAACGTAGCAAATCGTCAAAAGTGCGAATGCCGGCTTTTTCCAGCGCGCTTTGGGCGGCAGGCCCAATGCCCCAGATCATGCGCACGGGTTTGGGGCGCAAAAACTGTTCTGTTTCCGCCTGTCCAATAACGGAAAACCCATGCGGTTTATCCAGATCCGAGGCAATTTTGGCGAGAAACTTATTATGAGACAGGCCAATTGAACCCGTCACGCCTATTTCGTCTTTCATTCTTTTCGTCAGGCGGGCCAACATGACGGCCGGTGGTGCCCCATGCAATTTGGCCGTGCCTGTAAGATCCAAAAAGGCTTCGTCCAAAGACAAAGGTTCGATGGACGGCGTGAGTTCTTCCATCAAGCTGCGAATTTGGCGGGACACATCGACATAGACTTTCATCCGCCCTGGTATGACAACAGCGTCTGGACACAGTTTCATGGCTTGGAACATGGGCATTGCTGATCGCACACCACGAATGCGGGCGATATAACAGGCGGTTGATACGACACCACGTTTCCCGCCACCAATAATCACAGGCTTGTCCGCTAGGTCTGGATTGTCGCGCTTTTCGACGGATGCATAAAAAGAATCGCAATCCATATGCGCGATCGAAAGATCAAAGAGCTCGTCATGGGCGATGATCCTGCGTCTTCCACAGTTGGGGCACCGTTTCGGCAGCGCAGGTCCGTTCATTTGGGTGAAACAATCGCGGCAGAGGGCTATGGAAGGAACGGATGTGGTCATGTTCCTACTTTATTCTCTTGTTCCGGACGCAGCAATCGCCCAATAACGGCACCGTGATCTTAAAAACGAGACAAAGATTTCCTATATCTAAATCAAACAGTTCTTGGAGGGGTATGATCTTATGGAAGATCTCATTTTAGCAGTCTTAGGCGGAAACCTGTTTGTTTTGGTGCTTGCTGCATTCATCATCATAGCGGTTCTGAAAGCGGTTCGCATTGTGCCGCAATCGGAAAAATATGTGGTTGAACGGTTCGGCCGTTTCCGCATTGTGCTGGGGCCAGGTATCAACTTTATCATCCCATTTTTGGATGTGGTGCGGCACAAAATGTCCATCCTTGAGCGGCAATTACCCAATGCGACGCAGGATGCAATCACGTCTGACAACGTGTTGGTTCAGGTGGAAACCTCTGTGTTCTATCGTATTCTTGAGCCGGAAAAGACAGTTTACCGGATCCGAGACGTGGATGGCGCGATTTCAACAACCGTTGCTGGTATCGTGCGTGCACAGATCGGTAAAATGGAGTTGGATGAAGTGCAATCCAACCGTGCACAGTTGATTGACCAGATCAAGGTCAGCGTCGAAGATGCCGTAGACGACTGGGGTATTGAAGTGACCCGCGCCGAAATTCTGGATGTGAATTTGGATCAGGCGACACGGGATGCCATGCTGCAGCAGCTGAATGCGGAACGGGCCCGTCGTGCACAGGTGACAGAAGCGGAAGGTCAGCGTCGCGCGGTCGAGCTGCATGCGGATGCCGAATTATATGCAGCGCAAAAAGAAGCTGAAGCGCGCCGGGTATCGGCCGATGCCGAGGCTTATGCAACAAAGGTCGTTGCTGAGGCGATCCGGGAAAACGGGATCGAGGCCGCGCAGTACCAAGTTGCGTTGAAGCAGGTCGAAGCCCTGACAAAGCTGGGCGACGGCGCTGGCAGTCAGACTGTGGTTTTGCCGGCCAATGCTCTGGATGCGTTTGCGGATGCGTTTAAAATGCTGAGAGGACGGTCGTGATGACAGATATCGCACTATGGCAGCATTGGTCGCTTTGGATGATAGCCGGGGTCGTTTTGGTCATACTTGAGATGTTCGTGCCCGGCTTCATCCTCTTGGGGTTTGGCATAGGGGCACTGATCGTTGGTGCGATTTTCTGGCTTTCGGCAGGATTGATCGGATCAATGCCTGCCGCGTTCTTGATCTTTGGGGCCCTATCGTTGCTGGCTTGGCTAGGGTTGCGCGCAACGTTCAAACCGTCCGCGGCGAAGGTTGGTGAACCAGAGGATGACATCAATGAATACTGATCTCCACTATGCTGGCGCGGCCAATCACGAGACGATTCGATAGCTCAATGAAGGGTTTGGTCCCTTCTTGAGTTGGAAAGCGTTGAGTTTTTTGTAGATTTGGGTGGGCAAAAAATGGTGCTGTGGTGTTTGGCCCGCACTTTCTAACCGAGGGTATGGGGGAGAGGAAACTTTGCCTCATGACCTGCGCCCAGAATGCATTTAAGCAGCTAAATCCGTAGATAATCTGCCGCCGTGCGTTCAACGCGATTTTGATCGATCTAGAGAAAAACTTTGTTTGAAAATAGGCAGTTCGCTTGCTTTTAGCTGGTTCGCACTGATCAGATTTAATTATAAATCGCACCATATTGACCTAGGGTAAGTCGTATTTCGGTGGCATAAGTGTTTCACTAGTTTTGAGATTTTTTAACCCACATTACTCCACAAAGAATTTCTTTAATTTGCATTTTTAATTGAGGGACATATTTCGATTTTATAAAATATTTAATTACTTCGCACTCGCAAATAATTGCGAAATATACGCATTGTTAAGAGGGATTTTTGATATTTCCTTGGAGTGTGGGGGAAATTATGATTTACAAGTACAGCGCAAATCGCGCCGATTTAAGCCGGTCGAATGGCAATATAAATATACAGATAAATCGGAAGATATATATTTATCCGATTTTCAAAAGGATTGTGGATATTGGTCTGAGTGTTGCCTTGGTCCCATTCCTTGTTGTGTCTATTGTAGTGGCTATTATTCTGAATCCGTTTTTTAATAAAGGGCCGGTTATCTTTGTTCAGAAGCGAATGGGTAAAAGTAGAAAGCCGTTTTATATTCTCAAGCTAAGAACGATGACACCAAGTACAGGTCTTGCACGTACTGCTGATGGCACCCTTGAATATGATAGAATTACTAAGTTTGGGAAATTCATGCGTAAGAGCCGCATGGATGAATTGCCGCAAATCATAAATGTCCTGCGTGGCGAAATGAGCTTTATCGGCCCGCGTCCAGATATGTACGATCATGCTGTCGAATATGTTCGAACGATCCCGGGATATGCTGATAGGCATCGGGTGGTTCCTGGTATCAGTGGCCTCGCGCAGGTTGAAGTTGGCTATGCCGAGGGTATTGAGGCGACACGCTCTAAAGTGTCCGCTGATCTAGAGTACATCGATCATGCTGGAATACGTATGGATCTATGGCTGTTGTGGCGTACATTTGTGACGGTGACGTCGCACAAGGGGAGTTAACCCTTTGAACTTCCATAACCCGCCTCAAGTCCCATTAAAACCATATGCCTATGCGCAAGCCAGTACTGAATTGGCGGATGGCGAAGTGTCTTTGCTGGACGCTATCAATTACCTATGGCGTGCAAAATTCGTTTTGGTTTTATCGGGATTTGTCTCATTCCTATTGGCGGTTGTTTATCTTGTTTTCGTTTCCGAACCGATTTATCGCGCCCATTCTGTTTTGCGTCTTGTCCCAGAGCAGATCAATGCGGTCGATGTTGACCATATTCTCAGTTTTGAGCCGTTAGATAACCTGCTCTTGAATACAGAACTTGAGATTTTAAAGTCAGATGCGCTGATTTCGGAAGTGATCGAAAATTTAGATCTGGAAAATCACCCCGAGTTTTCAAAAAGCAGTGCGGTTGCGCAATATATAAGCTTTCTGAAGAATAAGCTGTTTCCTTCGGATTCAAGGGAAGCGTCGCCAGAATCCCGCAGAGAGCGGGCTTTGTCGCATCTAAGGTCTATGATTGATGCACGGTTGGTAAGTAATTCATATTTGCTTCGTGTTCAGGTCCAAGCTGAGGATGCTCAATTATCTGCTGAGATCGCGAATGCTTTGACGGATTCTTATATCGGGCGAAAGCTTTTGGAAAAGCAGCGTGAAACTGGAAAAGTTGCAGATTGGCTGACGCAGGAAATTCACAAGTTTGAAAATGAAATCTTGGTCCGGGACCGGGAAATCACAACGTTAAAAGCGAATATTCAGAACGTCAACGAAGATGAATTGGCCTCAGAAACCCGGGCAATTCGTGAAATGCGCGCGCGTATGCTTGATTTGACGAATGCACGTAATGCGTTGGTTATTCCAGACGCGCCAGGCATTGGGGATTTCAACCAATCTTCGTCTGTAAATCTGGAAAATGCCGATCAGTCGACAGAGCGTACTAATCATAGTGCGATCCAGTTAACCGAACGCGCAGCGCTGATTGAGCGTCGCGACAGTTTGGACGCACAGATAGGAAACCTGACCATAACTTTGGCGCGGTTGGAAGCGGCCCTATCGCAGCGGGTTGTCGATCTGAACAAATTGGAAGAGCTGCAACGTCTGCAAGATGGCAGCGAAGAATTGCATGAGCAGTTTTCGATACGTTTGCGTGAGACTAGCCTGCAATATGGATTGATCAATTCACAAGTTGAAACGTTGCGCCCTGCAACCGTACCGCTGGAACCTTCGGGCCCGCGATGGCTACGCCTGCTTGGTGGCGCGTCGATTGCGGGTGGCTTTCTGGCTGCTCTGGCGGTTTTGGTGAAAATGCTATTATGGCCGAATCTGCGACTGCCGACAGATTGCGGCAGCTTGGTTGAAGTATCCACTGTCATGGCCTTGCCCCAACTGGGCATGCCTGCACATCCATCCGTCTTACAAAAACGGAATTTGGTCAGGCGTGACTTGGCGCAAACAGCGCTGCGCGAAATGCGCACCCGCCTGTTTCAGAATACGGCGTTTCACCAAGGCGCGCGTATAACCACGTTTTTGGGGGGGATATCACGGGATGGTGGCCCTACAGTTGCATCTGCGCTGGCTTTGAACCTTGCGAAACTAAAGACCTGTAAAGTGCTTTTGATCGATGCGGATCTAAAAAACGCTCCATTAAATGATCCAGAATTAGAAGGGTCCGAGGTGACAACCCTTGCCAGCTTACTAGAGGCAAAAGGTGTGACGCCGCCATTTATTCCGGCCTATACCGAACATAACTTGGCGGTCATTCCGGCAGGATTTACCAAAAACGATCCATTGGACGTGTTGGCATCTAACAAATTTGCAGATGTGATTGATCAATTCCGTTTGCATTTTGATGAAATCATTATCTCGCTTCCGCCCGTTGCGGCGGGTTCTTCCGTTTCGCTGATGTCGCCGGTTGCGGACCAACTGGTGCTTGTTGTGCGACAAGGATCCCCTTTGCACAAAGCAAAACGCTACTTCTCTCGGTTGAGCAGCTTTGACATGAAACCGGATGGTTTGGTTCTAAGCCATGCGCAACGTAGTTCGCTTGGGTCTTTCTACGGGCTAGAGAGAAAAGGGTTCTTGGGATAATGCCGTTTGGGTCTGCCAAAAATCGCGTTCAGCCGTCCGATAGTAAGGGTGGTCAAGGCGCGATTCTGGCGGGCTCGGCATTTCAAGCTTTGACAATTCGCGCGACGGGGATTGTTTTCACCTTTCTCTTTACGCTTTTGATCGCTTGGCTGGTTGGGCCGAGAGGGGCGGGCGTATATTTCTCATTTCTTGGCATCGTAAGCGTTGCAACGATTGTTGTCCGACAAGGGTTGGATCTGGCGCTGCTCAAGAAAATCGCCATTTTGGCGGATCAATCGGATTGGCCTGCCATAAGCAGTTTATATCATGGTGCGACCAAAGCACTTTTGATCACAAGTGCCCTAACACTGGTCAGTCTGGTTGCGGGTTTGAAGATTGCGGGTTTGAAGCTGACAGATGAATTTGCGCCTTTGATCCTGTTTATGATCTTTGCGCTTCCTGGGCTGGCACACATGAATCTCTCAGCCGAGGTTCTAAAGGCATTGGGCAAAACCAACTTGTCAGTTGTTGTATTAACAGTGACGCCCGCTGTTTGTTCGTTTGCGTTTGTGTGGCCGTTATTTCATCTGCTTGGCATATCTGGTTTGGGTTTGGCATTTTGTGCGGCCTGCACGGTGGCTGCGTTGATCGGTTTTATGCTGTCACGCCGGTTCATATCTGCGGCGACCACGGATATGGGGCCGCACCCAGATCTAATGCCGATTTTGAAAGATGCACGTAGCCTATATTATCTGTCTGTGATCAATCGTGGTTTGCTACCCTGGGCCGTTTTTCCAGTTTTGCAATTGCTGACAAGTCCTGAAGAAGTTGGATTGTTTGGCATCGCAATGAGATTGGCGATGCTTGTCGGGGTTCCGTTGGTCTGTTTGGAAGCGGTATTGGCCCCTCGTTTTGCCGCGCAATATGCCCGTGGCGATCACCATAAACTGCGTGAATTTGGGCAAAAGGCAGCGATCTATGGCGTCATTGTCACAAGCCCAGCCATCGTTTTTGTTATGTTTCCAGGATATGCGTTGTCCTTTTTCGGGACAGAGTTCGTGGATGCTGCGCCTGCTTTGATGTGTCTGACCTGTGCGCATTTTGCCAATGTTGCCCTGGGCAGTCCGGGGATCGCACTGATGATGACAAATCATGGGTCGCGGGCATTGTGGGCCTCGCTGGTGGCGCTGGGGGTGCAAGTGGTCTTGCTGATGGTGCTTGTGCCAGATTGGGGTGCAACGGGGGCTGGAATTGCGACTGCGACCGCAATGTTGGTCAATCGGTTGGCTTTATCGGCGCTGTTATTGCGCGAAACCGGTTTGATCCTGACGCCACTTTTTACGATTTTTGGGTTTAATAAGGTGAAACGGTTATGACAGGGCTTAAGAACCGCAATGCGTTGATTATTGTTGGTCAACCTAAGGCTGGCACGACATCAATTATGTCTTGGTTTTCCGGCCATCCAGAATTTTGCGCCTCGCGCGTACGAGAAGCACGTTTCTTTTTGGATGAAGGATATCCAATTCCCAGTGGCGCACGTTACAATGGCGACAACGGTGCAGACTATATTGATCATTTTCCAGATCCTGCTGCGCGGATTTTGCTGGATTCATCACCAGATTATATGTTTTGCAAAGCGCCTTTGGCCTTGGCCGATCTTATGCCGCAAGCACGCATTCTGATAGTTAAACGGGATCCGGTTGAACGTATGGTCTCTTGGTTCCGTTACGCAGCTGAGCGTGGGGATTTGCCCAAGGGCATGGATTTTTCCGCTTTCTTAAAAGCGCAAAAACGTGCGCCGTTTGTCGATACTGTTCCGGTTTGGCAACGTGCGATGGATCAAAACCGATTTGATCACTATGCGCGGCCATTCATGCAGCGGTTCGGTACGCGGTGTAAGATCGTTGATTTTGCCCAGCTGAAGCAGGATCCGAAAGGTTTGGCGCAAGAGATCTGCGCATTTGCCGGGGCGGGGGCGAGCTATTTTGATCGTTTCGATTTCGAGGCGCAGAATGTGACCAGTGGTTTGCGCAGCGGTGGACAGGCAAAACTGTATTACCAATTGCGCGCTGCGCTGGTCTATCAGTTGCAATTGCCACCTCAGATCATGAAATGTCTTCGCCCGCTCAGCCAGGGCGTGAAACATCTGTTGTCGCAGTCGGGCGGGGATATCCCGGTTCCTTCTATCAGCAAAAACCTTGATGAGGATATTCGACGGGCCGCACGAACATGACTACGCTGGCCTACGCGACACCTTCCATGACACCGTCGCGGGAGTTGACGTTAAAAGACATCGGGTTTCTTGTTCCGGTTTGCTTGATCCTGTTCTCGGAAATGGCGTCTCAGTTTCTGCCATCTGCCCTGACAGGGGCGATGGATCATGGAATCGTCATGGGGACGTTTGCGTTCGTCTTTGCAAAACGGACAGCCCAAGGGCGCATCCACCTATCTGACCTCAGCTTGATCATCTTGATGTGCTCATTGATTTTCCTGTCCTTGCAGGGGGCCTATTCAGGTGGCGTCAAATTGGCGATCGTGTCGACGATTTTGATTGTCAAAATCGGGTATGTGTCTACGGCGTTTTCTGTTTTGAGCAGGGCACGGGTTTTGAAACTGATCAACTGGCTGGCCTGTTTTCAAGTCACGGGCCTTGTCCTCAATGTGGCGTTTCCCAGTGTGTTCGCGCAGTTTTCGCCCGAGGTTTATGCGTGGTTGGCGAAAACCGACATCATGGGATTGCAGTTGAATGTGAATCGCTTTGGTATTTTGGGCGCATTGCTGTTCGTGTGGTTTGTTTATCTGCGGCCGAATGTGGTTATGGCAGGGTTGATGTTGGCCAGCATTCTATTGTCAGAATCCCGATCTGCCCTGATTCTATTGGTTCTTTTTGTTGGATATTTTTGGGTTCAGGGGTCGTTTCGGCGTCTTGTTTTTGCTTGCGTCGCTGCTTCGGCAATGGCTTTACCGCTTTATCCTCATGCAAGCGAGCTCTTGGTCAAGGCAGGCGATATGTTTGAAAAAGTCGCGACCGGCGATACATATTACATTCGGGCCATTATGTTCGCGGGCGGCTATTTTTTTGCCGCAGAACATTTTCCCTTTGGGACGGGCGGTGGCATGTTTGGATCACCACTGTCCAAGGATTCAATCACTTACACAATATTGGGCATTGCCGATTTGCCGACCGTTGTAGAAGGGCATGGCATCAATGATAGCGGTGTCGGATCTATCCTTGGGGAATATGGTTTTGCGGGTGCATTTATTATTCTGTTGACGATTGGCGGCATATTTCACGGTGTTTTTAAGGGCCAGTTGACCCTTATGGACATCCTGTTTTTGCTGTTTGTCTTAATTGTTGGTTCGTTATTCCGGGCTATGATCTCTAGCTACTATTATGCGATTGTTATTTTGTTGCTGGGTGTCATGCTGTCTATTCGAAGAGACCAAAGGCGCGCGAAAATCGTGCGGTGAAGGTCCTACAGATCAATAATTTCCACCACCTTCGCGGGGGGTCGGATAGGGTGTATCTTGAAACTGGCCAACAGTTGCAGGATCGTGGGCATCAGGTGTTGTGGTTTTCCGGGGCGCATGCTGCGAATATTGAAACTGCGTATTCTCAATATTTTCCGCCAACCGTGGATCTGACGCGTCTGCACCCTTTGGATCTGCCAAAATATATCCATAATCGAAACGCGGCCATCCAGTTGGATCGGTTGATTCAGAACCATGGTCGGCCTGACATCGCGCATTTGCATATTTATCACGGTGGCTTAACCCCGGCGATTTTGCCAGTTTTACGAAAACATCGGGTGCCTATTGTCCAAACAGCGCATGAATACAAACTGGCCTGCCCGGTCTATACATTGGAACATCATGGTCGTGTTTGTCATGACTGTGTCGACGGTTCGCGCCTGAACCTTTTGCGAAACAAATGTAAAAACGATTCCTTCGCGCAATCGGCGGCGCTTTTTCTGGAATCCACCGCATCCAGGTTACAGGGCGATGCTCGGCTGATTGATCGGATCATTTGTATCAGTGCACATCAGAGATCCATATTGCAGAATGCCGGCTTGCCCAAAGACAAGCTAAGCTTGTGTCATAATGGTGTGGATACACAGGCATTTTCGCCGTGCGATGCGGATGAAAAGCAAGACTATTTCCTTTATTTTGGCCGTATTGAAGAGCTGAAAGGTGTGCCAACACTTGTAAAAGCGGCCCAACGTTCGGGCGTGAGCGTTAAATTTGCAGGGAAAGGAAATTGGGCAGGGCCGCTAACGCAAGCGATCTCTGGAAATCCCAACCTTTCCTATTTGGGTAAGGTCGTTGGGACGGATTTGACCCGCCTTATTTCACAAGCAAAGGCGGTGATTGTGCCATCTGAATGGGAAGAACCCTTTGGCTTGACCGTTCTTGAAGCCATGGCCTGTGGGACGGCGGTAATCGCGGCGAGATCCGGGGGCATACCGGAATTGATCCGTCCAGGTGTGGATGGGCAACTGTTTGATGCAGGGCAGGTTGATCAATTGGCCGCGCTTTTGCAACAGTTTGGCACGCAAGACGCGATAGATCTGGGTGCTGTTGCACGTACCCAAGCTGTGACACGATTTGATCAGGTTAATCATATCGATTCAGTTTTAAGGATTTATAAAGAGGTCATAAACCATTTTGGCCACGCGTAGTGTAACGGGTGATGCAATGGTTGCTCAGATTGATCGGACATATCTCAAATTCAGGGTGTGGAAACTCTGGCCCCGTTTGTTGGCATATGCATTGTTTGAAGGGCGCCCGCTGACCACACGTGGTCAGTTTGTGAATCCGTTCCTCGCAGTGTTTCACCGCATTCTGATGAATATTCCGGCACCTAAATCCGCTGACAGACCGATCTTTGTTATCGGAACAGGGCGCAGTGGTACCACGATTTTGGGCATAGTTTTGTCAATGCATCGTGATGTTGGGTTTTTAAATGAACCTAAATTGCTGTGGCATGGGGTTGTCGGCGGTGAAGATCTGATAGGCAGTTACAGCAAGGAACCGGGACAATATCGATTGGATCAGGGCCATGCGTCACCTGCCAAACGGGCCCGGTTTGTGCGATTGTTGGGGTGGTTTTCTGCTCTCTCTGGGGCGAGCCGCGTCGTTGATAAATACCCTGAACTGATTTTTCGCACAGAATGCGTTGATGCGCTGTTTCCGGACGCTTTGTATATTTTTCTAGCCCGGGACGGTTCGCAGACGGCGGCCTCTATAGAAAAATGGTCTCAATCACACTCTGTCGAAACCTCGGATCAATCCCATGATTGGTGGGGCGCTGATGATCGCAAATGGCATGCCATTGTGGAGCAGCTTATCCCGGGTGATCCGGACCTAGCGCCACATCAAGAGGTGTTGCACGAAGTTACGGACCATCGTCTACGTGCTGGTGTCGAATGGGTTCTTTCAATGCGTGAGGGGCTTAAGTTAAAAAACGCAATTTCACCGGATCGGTTTTTGCATCTGGACTATCAATCTTTGTGCGAGGATCCAAAGGCCGAAATGGCCCGCATTTTTGATTTTGCAGGCCTGTGCCATGATCCTGTCTGCCAAGAATATGCCAAAACCATTTTACATGTCCCCAAAGATCACGGCCAAGCGGAATGGCCTGAATGGTTTCAACCAATCTTTGACGATACGCAAAATCAACTCGTGCAAAACACGGATAGCTGCACTGTCGGCCAAGAGGTCGCGAAATGATCCGCGTGGCCTTGATTGGAACGGTTGGATTGCCGGCTTGTTATGGTGGTTTTGAAACGCTTGCAGAGAATTTTGCAATTTATGTTGAAAAACATCATCCCGACATCGAACTGACCGTCTATTGCAGCGCCAAAAATTATACCGACCAGGCTGAAACCTATCGCGGCGCGAAACTGCGCTATCTGCCCTTTGATGCAAACGGAACATCTAGCGTCATCTATGATTTGGCCTCAATGATCGATGCAAAACGAAGGGGGGTCGATGTTTGTTTGATATTGGGGGTCTCTGGGGCAATTTTCATACCAGTCTTGAAACTTGGGCCATCTTGCCAAGTCATTTGCAATACAGATGGGTTGGAATGGAAACGGGACAAATGGGGATGGTTTTCGCGCCTGTTCTTGCGATTTTCGGAACGAATGGCCGTACGTTGGTCTGACCATGTTGTCGTGGATAATCGGGCCATCGGTGATCATGTCAAACAGGCCTATGGACGAGAAAGTGAAACCATCGCCTATGGCGGTGATCATGCGGTTGAGACAGAAGCAGGTGATATCAGCGATCTGCATTTACCCGGCACTTATGCGCTATCTCTTTGCCGGATTGAGCCTGAAAATAATGTCGGTCTGATTTTGCGCGCATTTTCCCAATGTCCCGAGCGCGATTTGGTGTTCGTGGGGAACTGGGCCAAAAGCGCCTATGGGCAGGATTTATTCAACGAATTCAAAGATTATCCAAATATTTGGTTGGTGAATCCCATTTATGAACCTGCGCGATTGCGCGCGATCCGTGATCGAGCCCAGTTGTATGTGCACGGACATTCAGCGGGGGGGACCAATCCATCACTGGTAGAAATGATGCATTTCGCGATACCAGTTTTGGCATATGACTGTACTTTCAACCGCTATACGACCGAAAATAAAGCTGAGTTCTTTGATTCTGAAGAAAACCTGCTAAAACAAATCGAGGCATATAAAAATAATGATGCAGGTTTGGAAATGGCAGCGATTGCGCGAGCAAGTTATTCGTGGCGCAGTGTGTCCGCGCGCTACGTGGATTTAATCAGGCGACCCAGTGATCAGCCCAAGGGGCGCAATTGGTTTGGCAAAATTGGTATCTTTTGTCTGTTGGCCACTTTGATGCTGGCTTTGGCCGGGTGCGGAGCTTTGTACAATTCGCCCTCAGTCTGGAAGCAAGACGAAGATTTCGATGTTTCGATTGTTCCGATGAATTTCGCGACTGTGGCGGCGGCAAATGGATTGCCCTATGTGCCGCGCCAAATTCCTGATGCATTTTACCAGCATGTGCCTGCAACGCCGTTGAATGCGGCGACTTCGGATATTCCGCTGCCGACATCGCCCAATCAGGCCAATTCTGAGCTGGTTTTAAAACTTCCGCCGGAAATTGCGCCTATGCCGTATCGGATTGGTGTGGGTGATGTGGTTTCCATTCTGTCCGATTTGGAAGATGCGGAAACGACACGCACAAACCAAGAGCTGTTTCGCTTGCATAATAGCTTTCGTGTCCACAATGACGGAACCATTTCGGTGCCCAGTATCGGGACGGTCGCTGTAAATGGTCTGACCTTAACAGAAGCAAAGAACGCGCTGTTCAGCAGATTGACGTCGCAGGGCATTGATCCAAAGTTTTCTTTGGATATCCGCGAATTCAATTCGCAGGGTGTGTCTATTGGGGGTGCCGTTGGCCGTCCGGGGCGTGTTGCAATAAAACTGCGCCCTTTGCGTTTGAATGAAGCTTTGACCGAAGCGGCAGGTATTCGGCTGCGTGAAGACCGTTTTGCAATCATTTTCATCAACCGCGCTGGGCAGATTTACACAGTTCCCGTGAAAGACTTTAAAGCGCGGGCAGATTTGCAGACCATTTTGCTCAGTGACGGAGATTCCGTTTTTGTTGAAGAAAACTATGATGTCGATCGTGCATTGGCGTTTTTTGAAAGAGAAGTGCAGTTAAAGTCTGTTCAGATCAACGAATTGAATGGGGCGATGTCGCGTTTGACGCAAACGTTGAGCCATCGCCGCAATGCGATTGATGAACAACGCCGAGCGTTTGATATGCGCCATACGCTGGATGCTGTCGACCGGGACTATGTTTACATTGCCGGTGAGGTTGAGGCGCAGGCGCGGTTCACCCTACCTTATGGTCGGCAAGCGACACTTGCGGATGCGCTGTTTAGTAAAGGCGGGTTCAACGTGCCTTATGGCGATCCGAGCGAAATTTATCTGCTGCGGGTGCATCGCTATAATTACCGGCCGCCCCAAATTGTCGCCTACCATTTGGATTCAACAAATGCCGCGCGTTTGGTGCTGGCGGCTGAATTGGAACTGCGCCCCAGTGATGTCATTTTTGTAGAAGAACAGCCTATTGCAAAATGGGAACGATCCATCCGCTCTGTGTTCAACATTGATCTGGTGAATGCGACCAAATAGAGGAAACGTGATCGCCGGGCGTGTTTCAGCCCGGCCAGCCATCAGTGGTTGGAACGTTTTGCCTGCGGGCTGTTAATTTCTGCAACAATGTCGCGAGCGGCTTGCGCTGGATTGTCGGATTTCCAAATCGGACGACCCACAACCACGTGATCCGCACCATTTGCAATCGCCTGTGCAGGTGTTGCGATCCGCTTCTGGTCACCTAGATCTGCGCCAACGGGACGCACGCCGGGTGTGACGATCAGTTTGCCTTCGGCCTCTGGCAGTGCGCGAACCAAAGCGGCCTCTTGTGGTGATGCAATGATCCCATCCGCGCCCGCTGCAAATGCATTTCCTGCTCGTTCCTGTACCAGATCTGAAATCGCACCCTCTTTGATCAAGGCACCGTCTAGGTCGTCGCGATCCAGTGATGTCAGAATTGTCACTGCGAGGATCTTTAGATCCTTGCCCGCAGCCCCTTCTTTTGCGGCCTTCACCACATAAGGATCCCCGTGAACAGTTAGAAAATCCAGATCAAACTGCGCCAAACCACGGACGGCGTTTTCAACTGTGGCGCCAATATCGAACAGTTTCATATCCAAGAAGATACGCTTGCCCATTTCGCTTTTCAGCTCGTTTGCCAAGGCCAATCCGCCGCCGGTCAGCATGCCAAGACCGATTTTGTAAAAAGATACGCTATCGCCAAGATCCTGTGCCAGTTTTAGTCCCGCCAATGCGTTTGGCACATCCATAGCAACAATCAGGCGGTCGTCGGCAACAGGGCTTTGCATCATTCATATCTCCTTGGGGTTTGCCGCTGCATACTGGCCTTTGATCTTTGTCTCAAGGTTCAGTTGCGGTTTATCCAGAATATGGGGAACGCGCTGCGTCTTGTGACCTTGAAATACATAGGATTTCACCACATGTTTCTGTGTGAGGTTCCCACGGACTGTGCCGAAATCGGGCATTCCACCGGGAAGGCTTGTAAAAGGAGAACGATATGAACTTGGATAAGTTCACAGAACGCTCACGCGGGTTCATTCAGGCCGCGCAGACCATTGCGATGCGCGAAAGCCACCAAAAACTTGCACCCGAGCACATTCTAAAAGCATTACTTGATGATGATCAGGGCTTGGCCAGCAATTTGATTGCCAAATCTGGCGGTGCGACTGGGCGCGTGCGCGAGGCGCTGGAAATGAGGCTGGCCAAAATTCCAGTTGTGTCCGGCGATGCGGGTCAGGTCTATCTGGACAGCGCAACGGGCAAGGTGTTGGACGAGGCGGAAAAGATTGCGAAAAAGGCAGGTGACAGTTTTGTTCCTGCGGAACGCATTCTTATGGCGTTGGCCATGATCAAATCCCCGGCCAAAGATGCTTTAGAGGCAGGGGCTGTCAGCGCGCAAAAGCTAAACGAGGCGATCAACGACATTCGAAAAGGTCGCACAGCCGACAGTGCGAATGCGGAAGAAGGTTATGATGCGCTAAAACGCTATGCAACGGATCTGACCGAAGCGGCACGCGCAGGCAAAATTGATCCGATCATCGGACGTGATGAGGAAATTCGCCGCGCTATGCAGGTTTTGTCGCGCCGTACCAAAAACAACCCTGTTCTGATTGGTGAACCAGGCGTCGGAAAGACTGCGATTGCAGAAGGTCTGGCCCTGCGGATTGTGAACGGCGATGTGCCGGAATCTCTTCGCAACAAAAGCCTTTTGTCGCTGGATATGGGCGCGTTGATTGCAGGCGCGAAATATCGCGGTGAATTCGAAGAACGCCTGAAGGCGATTTTGTCCGAAGTGACGGCGGCCGCGGGTGAAGTGGTGTTATTTATCGATGAAATGCACACGCTGGTTGGCGCGGGCAAGGCGGATGGTGCAATGGATGCGTCCAACTTGCTGAAACCTGCGCTGGCCCGCGGGGAATTGCATTGCGTTGGGGCGACCACATTGGATGAATATCGCAAACATGTGGAAAAAGACCCAGCTTTGGCGCGCCGGTTTCAGCCCTTGGTTGTAGAAGAGCCAACAGTGCCAGATACGATATCCATACTGCGTGGAATCAAGGAAAAATACGAACTGCATCACGGCGTGCGGATTTCGGACAGTTCTTTGGTCAGTGCGGCCACTCTGTCGCACCGTTATATTACGGATCGGTTTTTGCCAGATAAGGCCATTGATCTGATGGACGAAGCTGCGTCGCGCCTGCGTATGGAAGTGGACAGTAAACCAGAAGAGTTGGATGCGCTGGACCGCGATATTCTGCAAAAGCAGATTGAGGTCGAAGCGCTGCGTTTGGAAGAGGATCTGGCGTCTCAGGATCGGTTGGCTAAGCTTGAAAAAGATCTGGCGGATTTACAAGAATCCAGCGCAGAAATGACGGCGATTTGGCAGGCCGAGCGGGATACGCTGGCAGGGGCGCAGGCCTTGAAGGAACGTCTTGATCGGGCGCGCGCCGAATTGGATATCGCCAAACGCGAAGGCAATTTGGGTCGTGCAGGCGAATTGTCCTATGGCATTATTCCTGAGCTGGAAAAACAACTGGCCGAGGACGAAACCGCAGGCGATGTTTTGGTCAAGGACGCCGTTTTGCCAGAACATATCGCAGGTGTTGTAGAGCGTTGGACGGGTATTCCAACGGCCCGGATGCTGGAGGGTGAGCGTGAGAAACTGTTGCGCATGGAAGATGAATTGCACAAGCGCGTCATCGGCCAAAGCGAAGCAGTGGTCGCGGTTTCTAATGCGGTACGGCGTGCCCGGGCAGGTTTGAATGATGAAAACCGTCCACTTGGATCGTTTTTGTTCCTAGGGCCAACGGGTGTTGGGAAGACCGAACTGACCAAAGCCGTGGCTGAATTCCTGTTTGACGATGATAGCGCGATGGTGCGCATTGATATGTCTGAATACATGGAAAAACATAGTGTGGCCCGCTTGATTGGGGCGCCTCCAGGCTATGTTGGCTATGATGAAGGTGGCGCTTTGACTGAAGCAGTGCGGCGAAAACCTTATCAGGTTGTACTGTTTGACGAGGTCGAAAAGGCGCATCCAGACGTGTTCAACGTGTTGCTGCAGGTGCTGGATGACGGCGTTTTGACAGACAGTCAGGGGCGGAGTGTGGATTTCAAACAAACGCTGATTATCCTGACCTCCAATCTTGGTGCGCAGGCCCTTAGCCAGATGCCCGAAGATGGGGACGTCACTGCGGCACGCCGCGATGTCATGAGTGCCGTTCGCGCGCATTTCCGCCCTGAATTCCTGAATCGTCTGGATGAAACCATCATCTTCGATCGGCTTGGACGGGATGACATGGACGGGATCGTGGATATTCAGTTGGCCCGTTTGCTGAAACGGTTGGCTGCGCGCAACATCACGCTGGAATTGGATGACGCGGCCAAAACATGGTTGGCGGATGAAGGATATGATCCGGTTTTTGGGGCACGTCCGCTAAAACGTGTGATCCAGAGGGCATTGCAAAACCCATTGGCGGAACTTTTGCTATCGGGTGATGTCATCGATGGCGATGCCATATCGGTTTCCGCTGGGCCCAATGGGTTATCCGTTGGGGATGCGGAACCTACGCCAAACACGCCTGCGCCGGATGATGCTGTTGTGCATTGATCTGGCCAAAGCGTAAAAACGTATTGGCGGCCCCGCATGTGTTGGGCTGCCAAACCGTGTTGGGGCGGGCTGAAATTCTGGACATGGTTCCAGGCTGACATTTTTCCCACAAGAATTTGAGTGGTTTGAACTTTGCTTTCTGCAATATTCCTGTGATCTAAGCATTGTAGCCACGAGCAAAACGCCAGCCAGGAGAACAGCCCAAATGCGCGAAACCATGAGCTATGCAGGACATATTCTAGAATTTCTTGCGCTTGCCTTTGTTCTGATCCTGATGGTGACCGTTGTTGTGGCCATTGTTCTGTTCTTCATCGACCGCAACCAAAAAGACGATGCGATCCGTCGCAACTATCCCGTTATCGGGCGGTTTCGGGATTTGTTCACCGAACTGGGTGAGTTCTTTCGCCAATATTTCTTTGCGATGGATCGTGAAGAAATGCCGTTCAACCGGGCGCAGCGCAATTGGGCCTATCGCGCGTCTAAGGGTAAAGGGAACACTATTGCGTTTGGGTCCACACGCAGTTTGAATGTTCCGGGCACACCGATCTTCATGAATGCAGTGTTTCCACCGCTGGAAGATCAATTTGCCAAAACGCAGCCTTTGGAAATCGGTCCGTTCACCCGTGCGCCCTATCACGCCCCGTCGATCTTTAATATTTCTGGCATGAGCTATGGTGCGATTTCCAAGCCGGCGATTGAATCTCTTAGTCGCGGTGCTAAGGCTGCCGGTGTTTGGATCAACACAGGTGAAGGCGGCGTATCGCCCTATCACCTGCAAGCAGGTTGCGACATTGTTTATCAGATCGGCACTGCGAAATATGGGGTGCGGGATGAGCAAGGGCATTTGGATGACGACAAATTGCGGGCGATTGCTGCGCATGACCAAATCAAGATGTTCGAAATCAAGCTGAGCCAAGGTGCCAAGCCCGGCAAAGGCGGGATTCTTCCTGCAGCAAAGATTTCCGAAGACATTCGCGAAATTCGCGGTTTGAAACCAGGTGAGGACGGGATTTCGCCAAACCGTCACCGCGAGGTCAACAATTTTGGCGAGCTTTTGGACTTCATCGGCCATATTCGCGAAGTAACGGGTAAGCCGGTTGGCTTTAAGATGTGCATGGGCTCCAGTGATCCATTTGTTGAGCTGTTCGAACTGATTCAGCAGCGTGGACTGGAAAGCGCGCCTGACTTTATCACCATTGACGGGGGTGATGGTGGGACGGGTGCGGCGCCGATGCCATTGATGGATTTGGTCGGCATGCCTTTGCGCGAAGCGCTGATTAAGATCGTTGATCTGCGCGACAAATACGGCATGCATGATCGCATTCGTATCGTTGCATCCGGTAAGCTTATCGGGCCAAGTGATGTGGCGTGGGCGATTTGCGCCGGCGCAGATTTCGTTGTGTCGGCCCGTGGTTTTATGTTCTCGCTTGGCTGCATTCAGGCGCTGAAATGTGATCGCAATACATGCCCCACAGGCATCACGACGCATGACCCCCATCTTCAAAAGGGTCTGGTTCCAGAAGAAAAATGGGAAAAGGTGGCAAATTTTGCGACTTCAATGATCAAAGAGGTTGAAACAATTGCCCATTCTGTCGGTGTTGCAGAGCCGCGCCAGATGCGCAGACGGCATGTGCGGATTGTTGGCGGAGATGGCAAATCGGTTCATTTGAACGATCTGCACCCGTCTTATCATAAACCGGTTGAAACGCAGGCGGCCGAATAGTTTGTGTTTATAAAACCTTAACAGGTGCGACATGTGTATCTGACGCCGTGGCCACAATCACGTGAGCAGAGGTTTATTTTCTGGCGACGCGTAAAAAAATATCTAGTGTCCCTCAAAAGCAGTGGAGAAAGATATGGCCAAGCGTTGGACCGCAGATTTAGGATATAAAGACGTCACGCCGGAACGGGTGTTTCTGAATCGGCGCCAAATCATGGCAGGGATCGCAGGGGTTGGCGCAACCGGGGCCATCGCTGGTCGCGCGCAGGCGCAAGATCTTCAACCGAATAGTTTTGAGGACATAACGTCTTACTGCAATTATTATGAGTTCGGCACAGGTAAAGGCGATCCGGCCCAATACGCGCATTTGCTGACAACAGATCCATGGTCGATTGAAATCGATGGATTGGTGGATCGGCCCGGATCCTACGCGCTGGGTGACATCCTGTCCCAGATGACCATCGAAGAGCGGATCTATCGTTTCCGTTGTGTTGAAGCATGGTCCATGGTCGTTCCATGGAATGGATTCGAATTGGCCGATCTGTTGGACATGGCCGGAGTTAAATCAGAGGCCAAGTATGTCGCCTTTGAAACCGTCTATCGTCCAGAGGAAATGCCGGGCACGCGGGCCCCAGTTCTAGACTGGCCTTATGTAGAAGGATTGCGCCTGGATGAGGCAATGCATCCATTGACGCTGATGGCGACAGGTATCTATGGCAAACCTATGCCAAACCAGAATGGTGGCCCTATTCGTTTGGTCGTGCCGTGGAAATACGGGTTTAAGTCTATTAAATCTATCGTCCGCATCACGCTGATAGACACGCAGCCGCCCACCAGCTGGAACAAGGCCAATGCGCGTGAATACGGATTTTACAGCAATGTGAACCCGAACGTTAGCCATCCCCGTTGGAGCCAAGCATCCGAACGTCCCTTGGGTGGCGGACTGTTTGCAAGTAGGCAGCCGACTTTGATGTTCAACGGATATGACGAAGTTGCACCCATGTATGAAGGCATGGATCTGAGCAAGGACATATAAGGTGTCTTGTTAAATGGTCGATCGTTTGAACAGGTTCTTCCGTCATATCCCCAGTTGGCTGGTCTATGCCCTAGGTCCACTGCCCGCTGTTTGGCAGATCTATCTGGGCGTCACCAATCAATTGGGTCCTGATCCTGTTCGCACTTTGGAACATGGGCTGGGCGAAGTCGGTTTGCAGTTTCTGATTGCGGGTCTGGCCATTACGCCGCTGCGCCAAGTGTTTGGTGTAAACTTGATCAAGTTTCGCCGGGCGATTGGCCTTGTCGCCTTTCTTTATGTGTTGCTGCATCTTTTGGTCTGGCTGGTACTGGATGTTCAGATTCCCGCACTGATCATCGAGGACATTCTGAAGCGCCCCTATATAACTGTGGGGATGGCAGGTTTCGCGCTGATGCTGCCATTGGCTGTGACGTCAAACAATTGGTCCATCCGCAAATTGGGTGGACGGTGGCGTAAGCTACATAAAGCGACATATGCGGTGTGCCTTCTGGGCGGTTTGCATTTCGTGTTGCTGGTGAAGGGGTTTCAAGTTGAACCGCTGGTCTATTTGGGGCTGACGATCCTATTGCTGTTACTGCGGCTGCGCTACGTTCACACGGCAACGCGACAAATGGTCAACCGTCTGCCTTCTTTGGGCTGAGTTATTCGGTGAAATGAGTGGCAGCCTAATAAGCGTCATCATCCCTGCACGGAAATTCACTGGCAGTTTGTAAGTGCAGCGCTAACGTGGCGCTCATGACACCTGATAGAATTTCCCCGCTTCCCATTATGGCCCTCTTCTTTGTTCAGCCGATTGCGCTGGGCAGCTGGTTGGCGATGATCCCTACCGTTCAAAGTACGCTGGGCCTGTCCAAGGCAACGCTTGCCCTTGCCCTTTTGGGCAGCCCGATTGCTTTACTTCCAATATTACAGGTCGCGGCCCGCGCCATAGACCGGGTTGGTGTGCGCCGCATGTTTGCGATCTTCTTTCCGATACAGATTGTAGCGTTGGCTTTGCCATTCTTTGCGTGGAATGCCGTTAGCCTGTTTTTCGCCTTGGCGGCGGTGGGTTCGGTCGTTGCTTTCCTTGAGGTCGGATTGAACTTGTATGCGGGGCGTTATGAAAAGCGCACCGGGGCCATGATTATGAGCAGAAGCCATGGATACTGGGCAGCGGGTCTTGGCGTGGGGTCGGCCATCGCGACTGCGGTGAACGGGATCGATCCGCGGCTTATCCAAATCGCACTCGCTCTTATAAGTGGTTTGGCTGGAATGTGGGTCACCCGATCTCTGGTCCGCCTTGAACCTGATACATCCCAACAAAGCACGGCGCGTCGTCGTCTGACATCTTTTCCAAAAGTGGTTTGGATGATTGGGGCAGGCATGTGTTTCGTCACTATGGCGGAAGGCGCGATGAATGACTGGGGTGCTCTATATATGACAGAGCGGTTCTACAGCGGCGAAACAGTGATGCCGAATTTCGGTGCTGGATTTGCTGTGACTGTTTTTGCGCTCTGCCTTGCGGGGGGGCGTTTGATCGGTGATGCGCTGCGCAATGCACTTGGATCGGTCCTATTGGCGCGCGTGACAATAGGTTCGGCAGTGGTGGGATTAAGTGTCATAGTATTGTCGGCGACCCCGATTGTTGCGCTTGTTGGATTTGCACTGATTGGCTTTGGCGTTTCAGCGAGCTTTCCATTGGGGGTCTCTGCAGTCGCGGCTTTGGATGACGAGAACGAAGCCAGCAACATCGCCTTTATGTCTACCGTTGCTTTGTGCGGATTCTTGTTAGGTCCGCCCATGATCGGATTTATCGCTGAGGGCTATGGATTGGTCATTGCTCTCTCGGCTTTGGGGCCGGGATTGTGTCTGTCCTTTCTCTTGGCTTCGGGATTGAGGGTGGGTCGTGAATCAGAGTGATTCCTAAAAGTTGGCGATTCCGAGGGTGATTTTCGCGAGTCTGTGGATAAGTCTGAGGGTAACCTGCGTATGAATCATTTCGACGATGATTCACGCCAGATTTCTTCCTCGGAAAGCGTCAAAATTGGATTTCCCAACAAAAATACGACGAAAAAAGTTGTTTATAATCAGTAGTTTGTTTGGTTTTTTGATGTTTTTTGTGTTTTTTGTGAA
>CANMPP010000004.1 GCA_947499735.1 uncultured Pelagimonas sp. | reverse complement strand
TCAGCATTTGACAGAACGGATACGTCTGCGTTTGGCGCGTAGAACTGGATTTCAGCAGTTGCTGCAGTGTTAGCGAACGCTGCGCCTGACAGTGCGGTTACGGATGCGATTGCAAGTACAAGAGTTTTCATAGTGTTTTCCTTTTGAATAATGCGTTGTTTGGCGGCACCTAGGGGAACTCCTTAGTTCAACCCGAAAGGTGCCGAAATGCTAGCAGTTGGTTCAGTTCTTATTTGAACGCTGCACGAACTGCGTTGCGAACTTCGCTTTCAGAGTCACCGGAATGGATGACGTTTTGCAGCTGCGCGATTTCAGCATTTGACAGAACGGACACGTCTGCGTTTGGCGCGTAGAACTGGATTTCAGCAGTTGCTGCAGTGTTAGCGAATGCTGCGCCTGACAGTGCGGCTACGGATGCGATTGCAAGTACAAGAGTTTTCATAGTGTTTTCCTTCCTAGAGGTTTGTTGTGTTTGTGTCGTTAATATGAACTGAACGGTTCAGTTTGTATAGTGGTAACGTAAGAACAATTTGACGCAGTTTGGAAATTTCCGCCCCGCGATGTCGTTCGGCCCTTTATTTAAAGGCTGCGCGAACTGCGTTGCGCTTTTCGCTTTCGGTGTCACCGGAGTGAATGACTGAATTCAGTTCAGCGATTTTTGCATCAGACAGAGCTGAAACGTCTTCATTAGGGACGTAGAACTGAATTTCAGCAGTTGCTGCGGTGTTTGCGAATGCTGCGCCTGTCAGGGCGGCTACAGTTGTGATTGCGAGTACGATGGTTTTCATAATGATACCCTTTCGGATTAAGTTGTTGATTTGAGAACCGGCTGTTTGCCTGTTCGATGAAATGAAACTGGGGATGATTGGGGGAATTTTGAAATCACGAAAAGCGCGCGGCTGCTCACGCAAGCTTGCGCTTGAAATCGCGACGGAAGCCGAGATCACGGTGTCGATTGAAAAATCGATTAATAAAAAGAGGTTAGCACAGGGTGCGGTTGCAACAATGTGCACATATGCTGTGAAAACGGGCACCTTTCATCAGCATCACAAAACTTTGTACCGTTTGCGGTAACGGTTTGTTTCAAGAATTTCTGTGAATGCTCTCGATAACGCGAGGTCAGTTGAGCAGAAGAATCTGACAAGTCTCGTATTTTTCGCCGACTCGGCTCTTGATTTTACCTGAACCTTGGCGTAGCACACGACACGGCCATAGGGGTATAGCTCAGCTGGTAGAGCGACGGTCTCCAAAACCGTAGGTCTCGGGTTCGAACCCTGATGCCCCTGCCAAAATCCAGACAGTGATCAAGAGATGATCGAACAAGGACATATCTATATGTCATAGGATTGTTCGCATCTTTACGGATTTCTAACCATTCCAGAGAATTCTAAATCCAAGCTTTTCCGATGGTGGCATCTATGTTGCCTTCAAGAGCAAGCGCACTACCGACCCCATCAGGTAAAAGAGTTGCCGTGCATGACATCTGTATCTGAAACGAGTGACCTATCCGATCTGTATCCGGTCATTCAGACGATGTTTATGCAGGATTGGTATGTGTCGACCTATAGGGCCGCGTTGGAACGCCATGCACGCCCAGAAGAAACGCCTTTTGATTTCTATCTGCGCATGGGTGCGCGTATGGGGCATGATCCCCATCCGTATTTTTGCGAGATCCATTATAGGGCACACACACCCGGTGTTTTGGACTGGATGCGGAAAAGCAGAACGGGATTTGGGTTTGCGCATTATCTAAGGCAACGTGCGGATGGCATGGCAGGTCGTTTGGCGTCGCAGCGGACCGTTCTTGGATTGCGCAAGCTTTTGGCGCAACTGGATGGTGCATTTATATTGCGCGAGGCGTCTGGCGACTTAAACGGACATGTCAGTCCGGCGGATTTTTACTATGCTGCGTGTAGTGCTGGTAATCCGGTTGATCCCAATCCGCATTTCTCGGAACGCTATTATCTGCAAGCGCATTCTGAACTACGTCCCATAATACATGCCAGGCCGGATATCATTAGCGGGTATCAGCACTATTTGCAGGAGGGATGTGCACAAGGGCGCGCAATCCTGTCACCGCAAGCTTTTAAACTGGTTGGAACATCCCTTTTACCGCAGCAGGGATCACAGCCCACCAATCCAAGTATCATTCGCACTGAACGAGAAGCAGCGGCCTTTTTGGACCTTGTGTTTCGAGACTTTGACATAAAACGCGAACCCCATGTCCCTGATGCGCCGGGTTTGGTGGTTGTGCTAACCAACCAATGCGCTGCGATCAGCCTACACCGCACATCCCCGTTTTTTGAATTTCTGAAACGGCTAAAGGCGCAATTGGGTACGCGTGTTCGTTTGCTGTTTTTTGATGACGCTGCCACCGGAAGTGAAACCTGCAAAACGCCGGATGAAATCTGGGGGAAGGACGATGGCATTTTCGATGAAGTGCATGTCATCGCGCCTTGGCAAACCACATTGCCGGTTCCAGTAAACGCGCAGATCATTTCTCCGATGGCGGAAACTCACTTTGTTGCCAGCCAAGTTGCGCAGGCATTGGGGCGAAAACCGTATTTCTTCACCCAAACCGACGAGGCCGCTTTGCAATCAAGTGCCAGCATGGCTGGCATGGTTTATTCTGCCAAATCCAGACCTCATATTGGCATCTTTAGTTCAACCGGACTGGCGCGCCGTCTCAAACGATCGGGGAACTACCCTACACCGCGGTTTTGGCGTGGAGACCATCATGTTGCTTATGACTCGCGTCTCCAAGCGTTGGAATGCGACCAAGGCGCATTTCAGAACAAGCATCAGGCCAAGAAGAAATGCGTATTTCTGTTGGATGGTGGCATGGCCTCTGGTCAGAAACTGTTTGGTTTCGCCCTTTCAGGACTGCGTCGCGCGATTGCCCTTGGCGCGTTCGAAGGGGGTTGGGATTTTGTACTGATTGATGCGCAAGGCCATGAAAGTGTAATCGACTTGGGGTTAGGGCGCGTGTTGAAGCAAACAGTGATTCAGCTACCAGATAAGAAACAGGCGCTGATAGAACGTGTTGATGTCGGTGTGTCGTTGAATGCGACAGCTGTGCCCAATCACACATGCCTACAGATGGCGGCATCAGGTGTGGTGACGGTTAGCAATACTGCACCTGAAAGCTGGGCACATTCCTTGCGTCCTATGTCGCGCAATCTACGCCCGGTCCCTCTTGTCATGGATCACTATGTTACCACACTGTGCGGGGCTGTCGAAGCCAGTGCAAATTTGCCGCGGCGTTTTAGAAATGCCCGCGCGACAAAGGCCTGCTACGATGACAAATCACAACATCGCGCAATTGAACGGGTGGCGCGCCATATGAACCGCCAAGCTACAAAAACGATGCGGGGGTGATGTTGTGGACCTGATTCTTTATTCTGCGGATCGCGATGACCTGAAAATGCTAGAAGCGGCCACATTACTGGCCGAAGACATCATTGATCTCTATGCGTTTTTTGACAATGCGGCATGGACAGGTCCTGGCGGCGCATTGTTTGGCTATCGTGATATTTTGGTTTTGCAGGCAACATCTTTGACGGGTTGGGGCATGTCGACGCCCTCTATTTTGGTCAACGATCTGAACCCAAAGAGTGATAAGTTGATTTTAGAGGCAGATTTTTACATCCGCCACATGGATTGGTTTTCGCACTGGTTACACGAAGCGCAGCGTTTTGATTTTTTCAGTGCCTTTGGGAAATTTTATGACCCTGCCATCGTTGGCCGGTCCGCCGAGTTTTATGAATTTGCATTTCCTAGCTGGGAATGTGTGTTTATATCCAAAGCCTTATGGAATGCGTCTGACATGGGTGATCACCTGCGCAAATTGCCGCTACATGCGACATTGGACGAGCGGTTTTATCATGAGCAATTCTTCTATGGCCATTTTTCAAAAACACATCGATTTGGGTGTGCGATCGATCAGATGAAAACGACCCAATTTGATCCAGCAAAGAGCGCACAGTTTTCATTGTCAGATGTTTGGCAGGCCCGTGTTGCCCCAAAACAGCCCATTATAGGGTGAGATGTGATAAGCATCTGATCTAGATCCCCGTGAAGGATGCTTGAATTTCGCGTCAGAGCAGTCTATCTGCGGGGAAACCTGAAAAATGGAACCCCGATATGGCCATCACCAATCCTTTGAAGTTCATTCAAGAGACCCGCGTCGAAATCTCCAAGATCGTGTGGCCGACGCGTCGCGAAGTGATCTTGACGACAATCATGGTCTTTATCATGGCAGCTTTGGTTGCGACCTTCTTTACGTTTGTGGATGTATTGATCCAATGGGGCATTCGTCAGATCCTGTAATGCAGGTCTATCTGAAATAGGTCGGGATAAGACAGGGCAGTGGCCTTGAAATCCTGAGATACTGACGTTATCCACATTATGAATAAGGCGGCGTGCAACGATTCGAGTTGCACGCCCCTTTTATTTCCGGGAGGCTTATTCAGAAGCCTCAGAGACAGATAACCAGATGTGCCGGCAAACCGGCTCTGAACGAAAAGACAGAAATAGGTGTCACATGGCCAAGCGGTGGTATTCGGTTAGCGTCCTTTCCAACTTTGAAAAGAAGGTCGCGGAACAAATTCGAACCTCTGTCGAAGAAAAAGGTCTAGAAGACCATATCGACGAAGTTCTTGTTCCGACAGAGGAAGTAATCGAAGTCCGTCGTGGTAAGAAAGTGACCACTGAGCGTCGCTTTATGCCGGGCTATGTTTTGGTTCATATGGAAATGTCTGATCAGGGCTACCATCTGGTTCAATCCATCAACCGCGTGACGGGTTTCCTAGGTCCGCAAGGCCGGCCAATGCCAATGCGTGATGCCGAAGTTGAAAGCATGCTGGGCCGCGTCCAAGAGAATGTTGAAACACCGCGTACTCTGATCCACTTTGAAGTCGGCGAAAAGGTTAAGGTCAATGACGGGCCGTTCGAAGGCTTTGATGGGATGGTTGAAGGCGTGGATGACGAAGCGCAGAAACTGAAAGTGACCGTGTCTATCTTTGGCCGTGAAACGCCAGTTGAGTTGGACTTTACTCAGGTCTCCAAAGAGGTCTAGCGCGTCTCAACGCGTAGACATCTGAAAATTTCAAGGCGCTCCATAACGGGGCGCTTTTTGTTTGAAGGGGCATCAAAAGACTTGGGTCTCAGGCGATCCTTGGGCACGTCACCTGCGTTTGTTGCGGCTTTTGTGCGCAAAGCTTGTTTCGCCCATTGGATTTTGCGCGATACAGCAGATCGTCGGCCCGTTTTAGCAAGCCATCTGCGGTGTCTTCGGGTTCTAAAAACGAAATACCTGCGCTGACCGTAACATGGAACGATTCACTCCGGGCCTTAAACGCGTGCTTTTCAACAAGCGTACGGATGCGCATTGCAATGGTAATTGCGTCATCTGGGGTGAGATCAGGGATCAGAACAACAAACTCTTCGCCACCCAATCGGGCCAATACGTCCGATTCACGAATTTGAGATTTGAGCAGTTGCGCGATTGTTTGAAGGACTTGATCGCCAACGTCGTGCCCGTACCCATCATTGACCGCTTTAAAGCGATCAACATCGATAAGAATAACGGCCAAATTTTCTCCGCTTTCAATCTGAGTGTCGATCATATTTGGGAAAATTTCGTTGAAAAGACGGCGATTGCCGATGCCGGTTAGGGAATCCGTCTCGGCCTCTAGCTTATGTGCAAGCGCTTCATTTTCCATCGTTCTGCTGAGATTGTGGAAATAGGCGCGACCTTGAACCTCTCGCCGAACGGAGGGCAATACGATAAAAAATCCCATGATGCAGGCGCTGGCCATCAAAAAGATCAGTGAAAAGATTTCGTGTTGGGAATACAATTTAACCGGCGGCACGTTGATAGAAACTTCCCATGCGCCACGGACATCGCCAACCTGCCAAATCCGGCGATTTAACCCCCATTCTTCGCGATTGTGACAATCCGCACAGTGCTCTTGCATTTCAAACGCGACAGCAAGACGCACCCGTTTGTACCCATCATCCATCGTTTCGACTGTGCGAAACCGTTTGGTATCCCCAGTAAGCAATTGATCCAATGCATTTCGGGCGAACTCGTCAAGAACCCGGTCTTTTTGGTCTGGAAAGGGATCTTGGCTATAGATTTTAAAATCCATGCCGTCTTTTGCTTTGCTATATGCGTCGGTGTAGCGCATCGCAAATGTGACCGGCAGCCAAACTTTATGCGGTTCCCGTTCGGGATATGCGGTCATATCACTTATCGCGAGATGTGCGACATTTTGGGTGTATTGTCGTTGGGTGACCAGCACGAAATCAATGAGGTTCTCAGACGCAGCAATAGCCCGGTCGATCGCAACCTCTTCTGCGCGCTTGGTCTGAGCTAAGAGAGCCGCCAGGCTAACAACGATTGTTGCCATCAAGAGGGCGACAGATAACTCTGCCTTACTCGTTACACGCATTTCATTAGTCCGGTCTAAATTGTGCTAGAAACACTAGCCAACCAGAGTCCAAGAAACATTAAACTGTCAATAAAAGTGTCTCGCATTTGGTTAAAATGTTGATTTTCAGGCACTGTTATCACGGGTGAATGCCCCACTTTTCTGTTTGCCATTCGTATCTGAGATACGCTCCGTTCGGGTGAATTGCAAAGGGGGTTCACTTCAATCTTGCCAATTTCCGCTCATCAGTGTAACGCAGCGCATCTGCGCCCAAAAGGTGTACGAATCGTGGGAGGCGCGCGCATCGCGATGTGCAAACCAGACCACGCAGCAAACCCAACCTCAAGAACGCGTTCGCGAGGTGTTGAATTAGGAGATAGCCGATGGCAAAGAAGCTCGCCGGCACGATGAAACTGCAGATCCCTGCAGGCAAAGCCAACCCATCCCCACCCGTGGGTCCTGCGCTGGGTCAGCGCGGCATCAACATCATGGAATTCTGTAAAGCGTTTAACGCGAAAACACAGGAAATGGAGCCAGGTGCACCTTGCCCAACCGTGATCACATATTACCAGGATAAGTCCTTCACAATGGACGTGAAGACGCCACCTGCGTCTTACTACCTGAAAAAAGCGGCTGGCCTTAAGCCAGTGGGCAAGCGTAACCGTCCACGTGGCGCGGAAGCACCCGGTCGTGAAATCGTTGCATCCGTAACAGCGGCACAGGTTCGTGAAATCGCAGAAGCGAAAATGAAAGACCTGTCTGCGAATGACGTAGAAGCAGCAATGCAGATCATCCTGGGCTCCGCACGGTCCATGGGCATCGAAGTGAAAGGCTAAGCGAGATGGCAAAATTGGGTAAACGTACCACCGCCGCACGCGAAGCATTCGCCGGCAAGTCCAATGTCACTGTTGAAGAAGCAGTGTCCTTGATCAAAGCAAACGCAACAGCGAAATTCGACGAAACTGTTGAAATTTCTCTGAACCTGGGCATCGACCCACGTCACGCGGACCAAATGGTTCGTGGCGTGATCGGCCTGCCAAACGGTACAGGTAAAACTGTTCGTGTTGCTGTTTTCGCACGTGGTGCAAAAGCAGAAGAAGCACAAGCAGCTGGCGCAGACATCGTTGGCGCAGAGGATCTGATGGAAACCGTTCAAGGCGGCACCATCGATTTTGATCGCTGCATCGCGACACCAGACATGATGCCAATCGTTGGCCGTCTGGGTAAAGTTCTGGGTCCACGTAACCTGATGCCAAACCCAAAAGTTGGCACAGTTACTATGGATGTTGCACAAGCTGTTGCTGACGCCAAAGGTGGTCAGGTTCAGTTCAAAGCTGAAAAAGCTGGGGTTGTTCACGCAGGTGTTGGCAAAGCGTCTTTCGACGAAGCCAAGCTGGTTGAAAACATCCGTACCTTCATCGGTGCTGTTGCAGCGGCCAAGCCATCCGGCGCAAAAGGCACATACATGAAAAAGATCGCTCTGAGCTCCACAATGGGCCCAGGCATCACTCTGGATGTAGAAGCAGCTGTTTCTCAGTAATCGGTTGCTGCCTTCACAGATATAGAAAGAGCGTCCCTAGGGGCGCTCTTTTTTGTGGTGTAGGTTGTTCCAGCGGTGTGGTGAATCCTGCGCCTGCCAAGCGGCACACAGTAAATCCATCGCCCCAACACACCCCGCTGTCCCTGATCGACTGCGTCATCGCCTATTTCAAAGATCAGGTCCAAACCTAAGCCCCGTTAGCGAGGCCGTCGCAGCGGACTGAATTGTGGAGCGGGTGTTTGGATGAGGTTGAAAAAACCTGAAGCGGACGGCTGAGAGCCTTCATCCAGAAGTTAGTCTGATATTCTTCGCATAATTTCGGCCTCGTCAACTATATCAATGCCAAACAGTTGAGCTGCAATCGTTAGTGTTACGAGGATAGATATTGTAACGGTGGAGGCGATCACACTGGATCCTACTTGTCTCCAGAAGCTGCTGGATCGTTCAATTGTTCCCGATGCTGTCTCTATTCTTGTAGAAATGGCATTTTCCTCAATCGCTGATTTTTCATCCTCCACAACTTGTGCTGCAAAGGCCACTAGCATTCCTTCTGCACTTGATTTGAAGCGATCTAGGCTGCTTGGAATCGCGAGAGCCTGAAAATAGTGTGTATTTTCTTCTTCGGTGGGGTCCCGATCGTGTTGTGCTCGTATGCTATCGGCCCACTCGCGCTTATCTCTTTTGTATAGTGAGTATGCTACTAATGCCACTACGTCGTCGCCGTCGGGATTGCTGGCTGTCGATGCGCCGATCTCATCAAAAATGGGGTTTTTATCGGCCAGAGGTAAAGTCTATGCAGGGGTTTTTGATTTTGAAAGAGCCCGAGCTGCAGCTTGCTTAGCGGACAGAAAAGTTCCCTGTTTCATTGAGATGACTTTATTTCCGGAAGGAAGCTGGGTTTCGTATAGGGCTTTGTTCCCCGCACGCGCAACGGTTTGAACGCGATAAGTAGTGACTTTTGGCTTTACCTTAATGCTCATTCCGATTTCCCTCTCAAACCAAAGCCAATGTTGGGGTGCGTGTATTAATAACATGTTAATATACGAAACTAAATTCAAGAAAAGACTTGACTTTTTCGTGTGATGGTTTTCTGGATTTTCGGTTTTTGAAGACCCTTTGGGATTCGTAAAGGGCGGGAGTGTTTGAGGGCTAGCAGCGCAAAAGATATTTACCTACTATTCAATTCCAATCGGGAAGCGAACTGAGTACGCGTCAGTCTCATGTCCCCTCTTGCCAAACCCCGCTAACCTGCTAATACACACCCTCTGTAACCGGTCGCGATTCGTCGTGGCTGTTTGCATTTCGTCCGAGACGGCGGGTGTTGGTGATCTGACCAACATAATTCCTACCTGAGACGGGAAGAGACAAACGAGATACCACTTCCGTTTCGCGCCTGTCGTGGAACCTGTGCTCTCCGCTGCGACCTCCCAGAATCGGACTTTGCGCCCGCGGCCAATCGGCCAAAGGCAAAGTAGAGCCGGAGGGGGAGACCTCTCCATAACTTGGAGTTGAACTGTGGATAGAGCACAAAAAGAGAAAGTGGTCGAGGAACTTGGCCAAATCTTTGAAAGCTCTGGCGTCGTAGTGGTTGCCCGCTACGAGGGTCTGACAGTTGCTGAGATGCAAGACTTGCGTGGACGTGCCCGTGGCGCGGAAGCGTCGGTTCGCGTCGCCAAGAACAGGCTCGCCAAAATTGCCCTGACAGATACACCTTGCGATGGCTTGGAAACGTATCTGGATGGCATGACCGTTCTGACCTTCTCCGAAGATCCTGTGGCTGCGGCCAAGGTCTGCGAAGACTTCGCCAAGGACAACTCAAAATTTGAGATCCTGGGCGGCGCAATGGGCGGAACGATCCTTGATCCTGCCGGTGTTACGACAGTGTCCAAAATGCCTTCTCGCGAGGAGCTTATTGCTTCCATCGTGGGCTGCATTGGCGCACCTGCCAGCAACATCGCAGGCGCAATTGGCGCACCTGCTTCAAACATCGCCTCCATCCTGTCTACCATCGAGGAAAAACAGGAAGCGGCGTAAGCGCAACTGGACTGAACCCTCGTATGGAATTCCCATACGCTGGAACACAACAATTGAAACGGAAAGAGTCTTACAATGGCTGATCTTAAAGCACTCGCAGAAAGCATCGTGGGTCTGACCCTGCTGGAAGCACAAGAACTGAAAACCATCCTGAAGGATGAGTATGGCATCGAACCAGCAGCCGGTGGCGCTGTTATGGTTGCAGGCGCAGCTGGCGGCGACGCTGGTGGTGCAGCAGCAGAAGAGAAAACAGAATTCGACGTAATTCTGAAATCTGCTGGCGCGAAGAAAATCAACGTGATCAAAGAAGTTCGCGGCATCACAGGCCTGGGCCTGAAAGAAGCCAAAGAGCTGGTTGAAGCCGGTGGCAAAGCGGTCAAAGAAGCTGTGTCCAAGGACGAAGCTGAAGAGATCAAGAAAAAGCTTGAAGAAGCAGGTGCTGAAGTCGAGCTTAAGTAATTTTATCCCGGCTTATACCGGGATCGATTACGAAAAGCGTCTCCCCCACGGGAGGCGCTTTTTTTATGCGCGACATTTAAAGGCGCATGAATATTACGCATCATGGGGTGATATTCGTAGATGGCCCGCTGATACCGTTCATCAAGGGTAGTGGTTTCTGTCTCGGTTTTGAAAACTATGCTGAGCGATGCTTCGCATGCCAGTCGCCGCCAGTTGCGGCACTCTTTTGCGAGGTCTTGTATGTTTCAAGCCTGATAGGAGAGTGCACCCATGGCAGAAGACACGGCGCAATCCACCAATTTAATTTATGAATTAGAAGACAAACCTGGCCCAGGCCCCAGCCTTTTGGCCGCGTTCCAGCATATCCTGGCATCTATTGTGGGCATTGTGACTCCGACATTGATCATTGGCGGGGTGCTGGGTTTGGGGGCCGAAATACCCTATTTGATCGCTATGGCGATGTTTGTGTCCGGCGTCGCGACATTCATTCAGTGTAAAACTGTTGGGCCTGTCGGATCTGGCTTGCTTAGCTTGCAGGGCACGAGCTTTGCTTTTCTTGGGACCATGTTGGCGGCGGGCTTCGCGGTCAAAGGGCAAGGGGGCGGACCAGAAGAGATCTTGGCAATGCTCTTTGGGCTGTGCCTGTTCGGATGCCTCGTGGAAATCATCCTTAGCCAATTCATCGGTAAGCTTGGTAAAGTGATCACACCAACTGTTACAGGGATCGTGATCACCGTGATCGGTCTTAGCCTTGTGAAGGTTGGTTTCACGGATTTTGCAGGCGGCGCATATGTGCAGCAAAATGTGCCTGATGCATTTGGCAAGCCTGTCAATTTGGTTTTAGGATCCATCGTCGTTCTAAGCATCCTAGCGTTCACATTCTATGGCGGCCCAATGCTGCGGATTTCGGCCATCATGATCGGTCTTGTGATTGGTTTTGCTGTGGCCTTGGTGATGGGAGAGGTGAATTTCGCCAGCCTTGGCAGCACACCTGCTTTCGCGGTTCCGGTGCCTTTCAAATACGGTATCGATTTTGATGTCTGGCTGTTTATTCCGGTTGCCTTCATTTTTGTTGTGACAGCGATCGAAACCTCTGGGGATCTAACGGCCAATTCCGTAATCTCCGGACAGCCGGTCGAAGGGCCCGTTTATCTGAAGCGGATCAAGGGCGGTATTCTTGCCGATGGTGTGAATTCTGGCATTGCTGCGATCTTCAATACGTTTCCAAATACGACGTTTTCCCAAAACAATGGTGTGATCCAGATGACGGGCGTCGCCAGCCGTCATATCGGCCTGTATGTTGCGGGGCTGTTGGTCTTTATGGGGTTCTTCCCAATCATTGGGTCGATTTTTCAAGTCGTTCCTAAACCTGTTTTGGGTGGTGCGACGCTTGTTCTGTTCGGCACTATTGCGGTTGCAGGTATTCGTATCCTCGCCACACAAGCGATCGACAAAAAGAAGGTCTATATCATGGCCGTGTCCTTTGGGCTTAGCCTAGGTGTGACACTGGTGCCTGATGCCACCCAGCATTTGCCGACCTTCTTGAAACAAGTGGTTGCGACGCCAATCACCCTGGCAGGCCTGTCTGCGATTATCTTGTCGTTGGTGTTGCCCGACGCTGAAATGGACACATCCAGTACACAGGGTGAAATGGCAGCGGCCGAATAAATCTGAGATCAAGGTCTTAGGAATAGCGCAGAAACAAGCCCCATTTATGTGGGGCTTGTTTTGTTTGCGGCACTGCCAAAACCGGAATGAAAGCCGCGTTTAGGATGCAAATTCTGCGTAAGGCGACCACATATCGTCGAAGGCTTGAAAGGCAATGTCCTCTTTGACGAGATTGACAATTTTGCTTTTCATCGACCGGTCCAAATCATCAAAGCTGAGCTTTTTGCCGCCGGTTTGCAGGCGCGGCATCGCGGCCTCAGCGCCGCATTCCTTGTTTACAAAATCGATCAGCTCATTGACCTTATTGAGGCGGAAAATCCGTTCGTAATAACCCGTATCATCGCCGACAAAGTTGTTCTGCAGGCGGAAATGGCGCTCGATGGATTTCGAACATTTCTTATAACCTTCGTAATTGTCTACAAAGGTTTCCAGATCGGGATCCGGCGCCAGATTGTGTTTTTCCAACAGGTCGCCCGCCTGCTTTTCGCTTAGCTCTTCATAGTGGCCGACGCGATTGGAGTAGCCGGACAGAAACCGCGTAACAGGGTCACGAACCAGCGCAAAGCGTCGCCAGTTAGAGAAGCGTTTGTGATTGACGATTTCATAGCGGTTGTTTGTCACCAACGTATTGGCGTCATACAGCTTGCCCTGAACGCGGTAATCCTGAAACGCAAAGCCGTTTTCGATTTCAAACAAGAAGGCCCGCAACGAGGTGCCGCCGGATTTCGGCGAAAAGAAAAACACCATTTTATGTTCGGGTAACTTATAAGGCATAAAACGCGCCTCCCACTTGTTGAATATGCTTTCTTCTGGGCTAGCTTACTTTCTGCAACGGATCAATAGGCTGTCCGGGGTGGCCTATGGCAGCAACGCGCGTTCCAGACATCATTATAGCTGCTTGGTTCGATTCCTAAGCGGCCTCTGAGCTTGATTGAAAATTTCCTGTTTTGGAGGCGGTCATCTGGGTTTGGTGATTGGGGCGGTGGGGCTTTACCGGCGGACTGTCCAAGCGAATTTCTGCAGTCTCCCAAGCCGAGTGAGAGCACATTGGTCGTGTCAGTACGATGCGTCGATGCACTGGTTGGATCTTGCAAAAGAACGTTTTTTTCTACAGAATGTTTACAGTTTTATTTTATTTATTAAGTACGCATGTTTTTGAAAACAAATAACTATCCAATAGGAAAATAGTGAATGACATACATTACTGTCAACAATTCAGCAGAACTTGAATCCGCTCTACGAACTGCGACAGGTGGTGAAACAATTGTTCTTGTTAACAATGGGGAAGATTACGATCTTCTAGATGATAACGGAAACGCTTTCTATAATATCGCGAATCCAACTTCGCTTGTTACAATCACGTCCGCGGATCCGGCAAACCCTGTTAATTTTAGTGCTATAAAACTCAACCTCGTTTCCAACATACAATTCGAAGATATTACTGTCGGGACGGTGGGATCCTCCGGGTGGGCATACCTGCAGGATGCCGAAAATGTTACATTTTCGAATGTGCAGTTCTATGGTGGTGCGTATGGCGAGTTAGGGGTTACGGACGGCTATATCACCGGAACGAACGGGTTGAAGATCGTCGGGGGGGGGATCGGAAAATGTTACTGTGGTAGACAGTACGTTTGAAAACCACAATTTTGCTATCCAAATCGATCAATCAAACAACGTTGAAATTTTGAACACCGAAATAACTGCGTTCCAGGGTGATGGCATTCGATTGAGTGATGTGCAGGATATTCTTATTGAGGGCAATAATTTACATTCGCCCTTGGGAACGCGTTATGATCTTAATCATGATGACATGATACAATTGTGGGCCGTAGGTGAGGATGGAATATCTTCAAATATAACTATTCGCGGCAATATCATAAATAGCGGCGTCGGGTCAGGTAGTCAGTCCATCTTTATGCGTAATGAGGATGTCGATGGTGGCACATATGGGGAAGAACGATATTTTGAAAATATTGTAATCGAAGATAATATCATCTTCAATTCTAACAGTCATGGTATCACCGTCCCTGAAACCAATGGTGTGACGATAAGAAACAACACTCTGATCTACAATTCAGTGGCGGGTGGAACGTCACCGCAAATTCAAGTGGATACCCTGGCTACAGGTGTGTTGATTGAAGGTAATATTGCTGCAGCAATAAGCGCCCCAACAACGGCTGTGATTTCTGATAATATTATAATAGACTATCAAGATGCATCTCAGGATAATTCGATTGAAAACCTGTTCATCGATGCCAAATATGGTGGTCAATTTGATGAAATCGGTTTGCAAATTAAGCCTGGGTCTCTAGCTGACACAATGGACGTTGGTGCCGCAGCATCGGTATTTGACGAAACGCCTGATCAGCTGCAGGCGGTTTATTCTTCTAACAAGTTAAATGGTACGGAGAATGTAGTTGCCTTTGATGCAAGTCTGTCAGCAAATCAAAGCGGGTATTTGACGGACACTAATGCAACATTTCTATGGGATTTCGGCGATGGAAATACGGCAACAGGGATTAGTGTAACGCATGAATTTGAAGATTTTGATACCTTTACCGTTACGCTAACGGTGACATCCGGTGGTGAAACCGACACTTATCAATCTCTGTTGCAAACAGAAGATCCTGTTGTGTTTGAAACGAATTTTGAATTTGGAATTCAGGCGCGCGATATTGATCAATCTTCGTATGATACGTCAGTAACGTCAAATAGTATTTACAATTTTGTCCATGATGAAAAGCATGGAACTGCGTATCAAATAGGAGATTCATATACCGGTCTAGGGATCAGTCGCTATGCGTCTGAGATGTTCTACCTGGATCAGATGTATATATCATTTGATTTCAAAAAGGATGATGTAGCGGGGAATTCCGGAACTATCTTTTTCCTTAATAGTTCTTATGCTCTGTACCTGACCGATAGTGGTTCGCTTAAGTTTAACTTAACGGATGCTGATGACACTTGGGTTTCATTAGAAACGGCAGACAATATTCTTGATGCTGAGTGGCACAATATCACGATTGCATATGATACCATATTGGGTACAACATCAATTTTGCTTGATGATCAAACTGTCGCGACAACAAATGCTGCCGGCAGAACTCAAGATAAAGAATCCTGGGGGCTTATTTTTGGAAAGCTATGGAGCCGTGATACCGCAGACGGCCTCATTGACAATATAACAATTAGCACCGACCCCCTTGGTGATGATACCGTGGTCATTGAAGCCACCAATGCGAATGATGTATATTCAAATGTCGATGCTGACACTGTCGCTTATATGCTTGATGGTGACGATTACGCCCGTGGTGGTAAAGAGATTTACGGTGGCGCTGGCGATGACGAACTATATGCGCTTAGCTCAGGTGGTACCCTATATGGAGGGGTCGGAGATGACAATTTAACCGGCTATGGCGGCTATGACTTTATCTCAGGTGGTGCTGGGGATGACACCCTATTTGGGGGCGCTGGCAATGATACCATCGTCGCCGATGGGGAAGACAGCCATATTGGTGGCGGCGGCGGATATGACGTCGTTTTGGTGAATACGGATGACGATCTGTATATTGATGATATTGTTTTTTATGGTGTCGAAGAGATTGATATTTCGAATGGCTTAGCCAATGAAATTTTCATGGGTTGGGGCGAGGCGAATGGTGGTGGTTTGATCATTACCGCTGATGCGAACGATGTTATCAATATTGACAATAATTGGGCGACTTATTCCACCCCTGATGTTGTTGAAATCGATGGTAGTGATTACAATCACTACTCTGTCACACAGGGAACTTGGCTTGATGGTGATCTGTATGTCAGCACTGCAGCACAAGTGGACATTGTCTAAAAACTAGACTTTGAAATGGCAATATTTTCGCGGGCGCTATTTGTCTGGCGCCCGCGGAAAATTTGGATCGGTCCGGCGGTTCGATCTGCTTGGAATGCATAGCGCGCAATATCAAACCGTAGGTCCTTCAAGTTTCCGTGTCGTCAAAGATGTCTTCGATTTTCTTGTCGAAGAGGCGGGCGATTTTAAAGGCAAGGGGTAAGGATGCGATGTGGCGACCTGCTTCGATGGCATTCACCGATTGTCGGGATACGCCCAGACGTTCGCCTAGGTCAGATTGCGATAGGCCAACCTCTTTGCGGAGTTCTTTGATCCGGTTCCGCATTGCTTACAACTTCAATCCTTCGCGACGCATCAGAAACGTACCATAGAGCCCATAGCAAAGCCAAAACAGTGGGTTCAAAAAGAACATCGAAATTTGTGGCATCAGCATGAACATCTCAAAGAATCCCCAAAGGGTTGCGAGGCTCATGGTAAAGGTGGCGGCGGTCATGATGGCTTTCCATTGCAATGCTGCGATGAATTCATCCTGTCCTTGGATATAGCAATAGAGCGCCCAAAATTGTGCGATCAACATACCGGTCGCGGCGAGACCTAAGATCCATAGAATGGCATCGGGCATGTCGGCCTTGTTGCCGCCCCAGACAATTAGGGCACACAGCATCAAGAACACGGTCGTGAATATCCAACTGCGGCGTCGATAGATCTGTCTAGAATTGCTCATAGCACCCTCGTTTGTAAAGTTGACTTTACATTTAGTGAGACGGTTGTGATGTGTCAAGTTCGCTTTACATTGCGCACGCCATGCCTTGCCCCCAAGGGCGCAACCCGCTACAGCAGGCGCGAATTCAATCAGGCGAGTCCATTATGGCTAAAATGAAGAAAGCCCCCCGCCCCAAGGCGCAAACGCCCAAAGGGTTCCGTGACTATTTCGGTGCTGAGGTGACTCAGCGTGACGAAATGCTGCATCAAATCGCGGGGGTTTATCATCATTACGGGTTTGACGCGCTGGAAAGCTCTGGCGTGGAAACGGTCGAGGCGCTGGGTAAATTCCTGCCTGACGTTGACCGTCCGAATGAAGGTGTCTTTGCCTGGCAGGATGAAGACGACACATGGATGGCCCTGCGCTATGATCTGACCGCGCCTTTGGCCCGTGTATATGCCCAACACCGCAATGATTTGCCGACACCCTATCGCCGCTATGCGATGGGCCCTGTGTGGCGTAATGAAAAACCGGGTCCGGGTCGGTATCGCCAGTTCTATCAATGTGATGCAGATACGGTTGGAACAGCATCCATGGCGGCAGATGCAGAGATTTGTGCGATGCTGTCGGACTGTCTGGAAACGGTGGGTATCCCACGTGGGGACTATCTGATCAAGGTAAACAACCGCAAGGTTCTGGATGGAGTTTTGGAAGCCGTTGAGGCCGCATCTCACATGCCAGAGGATGATGCTCCCGAGCGTTATAATGACTATGGTCAATGGCAGGCGGATATTCTGCGAACCATTGATAAGTTCGATAAGGTAGGAGAAGAGGGCGTTCGCCTGCTGTTAGGTGATGGCCGTAGGGATGCGTCAGGTGCATTTATTGAAGGATTGAAGTTAGACGCAGCCGCCGTCGAGCCGGTGATATCCTTTTTGACTTCTCGAGGCGAATCTATTGAAGAAACCCTTGAAAATTTAACGTTGGCCGTAGGTTCTTCAGAAGTTGGTTTCCAAGGTATTCACGAGCTGAAAGAGATAATTGATTTGCTCGAGAAGCAAGGTTATGGTCCTGACCGCATTGTCATCGATCCGTCCGTTGTGCGCGGGCTTGGCTATTACACGGGTCCCGTGTTCGAGGCTGAACTGACTTTTGAAATCCTTGATGAGAAGGGGCGCAAACGTCAATTTGGATCTGTCGCGGGTGGCGGGCGTTATGACGATCTGGTCAAACGGTTTACAGGACAGGCAGTGCCCGCTGTGGGCGTGTCCATTGGCGTTGATCGCCTGTTGGCGGCGTTGCGCGAAAAGGGGCGGATAACGGCCACCCATGATGGTCCGGTGGTCATCACGGTAATGGATAAAAACCGTATGGCGGATTACCAGACCATGGTGGCCGAGCTGCGCAATGCGGGCATCCGAGCCGAGGTCTATCTGGGCAATCCCAAGAATTTCGGCAATCAGCTGAAATATGCAGACAACCGCAATTCGCCTGTCGCCGTCATTGAAGGCGGGGATGAAAAAGAGCGCGGTGTTGTTCAGATCAAAGATCTGATCCTTGGCGCAAAGATTGCCGAAAATGCGACACTGGAAGAATGGAAAGAACGCCCCAGCCAATATGAGGTGGCGCGTTCTGATCTTATCGCAAAAGTACGCGAGATTTTGGACAGCCAGTCATGACACAATATGATGTGAACCGCGCCGCTGCGCGGGCCGAGGCCGCGCGCCTTCGGACTGTGTTTGAACAGGCTGGCGCAATCGTGGCGGAATGCCCTATTCTGATGCCTGCCGATGTGATGCTGGATCTCTATGGCGAAGACATCCGCACACGGGCCTATGTCACCCAAGATCCCGGTCGCGGCGAAATGATGCTGCGGCCCGATTTCACCCTGTCCGTTGTGGAACAGCACATGGCAACAGGCGCAGAACCGGCGCGCTATACCTATAGCGGTGAAGTGTTTCGCCGGCAGGAGGTCGATCCGACCCGACCCTCAGAATATCAGCAGGTGGGTTTTGAACTGTTTGACCGAACAGATTCTGCCGCAGCGGATGCCGAGGTCTTTGCCCTGTTCGCCACCGCACTGAAGGACTATCCGCTTGAGGCGCGCACGGGTGATATCGGTATTTTGACCGCAGCGGTTCAGGGTCTCGATCTGAGCGACATCCGCCGCGATACGCTGTTGCGCCATATCTGGCGGCCCAAACGGTTTGCGGCCCTTCTGGATCGCTACTGCGGACGCACGGATGTGCCTGAAAGCCGCAAGCGTCTTCTGGCTGCTACAGATCCGATGGACCAAGCCGGTCCGCTCACAGGGTTGCGCAGTGCTGCCGAGATCGAGGCACGGATTTCTGTGTTGAAAGACGGTGCCAATGAACCGGACTTGCCTGTCGGACAGGTGGAATTGATCGAAGCGCTTTTGGCTGTTTCCGAAACCTGTCCCTATGCGTTGACGCGTCTTAGGGATCTGGCGATTGATCTGCCCGGCATCAGCCATGCAGTTGCCCGCTTTGCGCGTCGCTGTGAGGCGTTGGATGCACGTGGTGTCGACGTATCTGCGCTGATGTTCAAAACCAGCTATGGTTTGTCCACAATGGAATATTACGATGGTTTCGTCTTTGGCTTTGAGGCTGAAGCGCGCCACAATATGCCATTGATCGCTTCAGGCGGGCGGTATGATGCCCTGACCCAGCGTTTGGGCAAAGGCCAATCCATCCCGGCTGTTGGCGGTGTTGTCCGTCCCGAAATGCTGCTTGCACTGGAGGGTTTGAAATGAGCGTCAAAATTGGCGTGCCCTCAAAAGGGCGCTTGATGGAAAAAACCTTTGCGTGGTTTGCGGATCGCGGCATCACGATGAAGCGTACCGGATCGGACCGGGAATATGCGGGCGTGGTCGACGGAATCGACGGTGTGTCGCTTGTTTTGCTAAGCGCCGGTGAAATTCCTCGCGAATTGGCGGCTGGGCGCATCCATCTGGGTGTGACCGGCATGGACCTGGTTCAGGAAAAGCTGATTTCTTGGGATCAAAAAGTGACACCCTTGGCAGAAATGGGCTTTGGCCATGCGGATCTGATCATCGCTGTGCCGAATGCTTGGGTTGATGTGTGGACGCTGGATGATCTGGATGCGGCGGCAGCAGCTTTCCGGGACACGCATGGGTTCCGTATGCGCGTGGCGACGAAATATCACCGCCTTGTGCGCGAATATCTGCACGAAGGCGGCGTGGCGGATTACCAGCTGGTGGACAGCCAAGGCGCGACAGAGGGCACGATTGCGAACCTAACTGCGGAAGTGGTGGCCGATATCACATCGACCGGTGAAACGCTGCGGGCCAATCATTTGCGCATTCTGGACGAGGAACCGGTTCTGCGGTCCCAAGCAACCCTGTTCAAAAGCCGGACCGTTGATGCAACGGATGCGGAACGTACGACCCTGCGTGCTCTTACGGAACTGTTAGAGGTCTGAAACCTGCCTGCCTTTTGCGCAGTCTCTGCGCGAAGTGTCGGTTCGGATACGGCTGTCTTTGCCAAGCGGTGCGCGCTCCTGTTTTCTGATCGCCAAGACTGGCCCTCAGCAATAGGACGCGCCCCATGACCGATACTCCGTTTTCTTTCGAACCTGTTTCTGCCGGTGATCTGCCGCGTTTTGCGGGCATGCCCAGCTTTATGCGCTTGCCCCATGTGCCCATGGGGTCAGATCATTTTGACAAGGTCGATATTGGCATTATCGGCGTGCCATGGGATGGCGGCACCTCTAACCGTCCCGGTCCGCGCCATGGGCCGCGCCAATTGCGGGATCTGTCCACCATGATCCGTGACCGGCATCAGGTGTCGGGCCTGCGTCCCTTTTCGACCAAGAACTGTGCCGATCTAGGTGATTGCCCGATCAATCCAATTGATCTGATGGCGGCGCTGGACCTAATCAGTGGGTATTATACCAAGATTGCCCAAGCTGGCATCACGCCCCTGACGGCAGGTGGTGACCATCTGATCAGCCTGCCGATCCTGCGCGGGCTGGCACAAAACGGACCGCTGGGCATGATCCATTTCGACGCACATACGGATTTGGCCGATAGCGCCTTTGGTGGAGTGAAATATCATCACGGCACACCGTTCCGCCGCGCGATTGAAGAGGGTCTTTTGGATCCCAAGCGCGTGGTCCAAATCGGCATTCGCGGCACCAAGGCCTTTGGTGATGTGGAATGGGGGCTGGAACAAGGCGTGCGGATCATCACCATTGAGGAATGGTATGATTTGGGGATCAAGGCCGTCATGGACGAGGCCCGCCAGATCGTCGGCGATCACCCCACCTATGTCAGCTTTGACATCGACAGCATCGACCCTGCTTTTGCACCGGGAACGGGCACGCCGGAAATTGGCGGCTTCACCAGCCTAGAGGCACAGCTGATGGTGCGTAAACTGGGTGGTCTGAATTTGGTGGGGGCAGATCTGGTCGAGGTATCTCCCCCCTTCGATCAATCCGGCGCCACAGCCTGGCTGGGCGCGTCCATCATGTTCGAACTGCTGTGTGTGCTGGTTGAAGGGATGGGGTGACATTGAGTTGGGTTAACAAAGTTCTTTAAATGCTAAGTTTAGTGTTTTAAAGTGATTGGTATAGATCTGTGAGATTGAGTTATGTTTTTCCTGTTTTCGATTATTGCAAATGCGCTTGCCTTTCTTGTTGGGGCCGGCTTCCTCGGAAATGTTTGGCTCATTGCTACCTTTTTGCTTCAATATGCACGTTCAATTTTTGCGGAAAGCGTTAATGCGCCTAATGCGGATTTTAGTAAACTTTCAGACCAAGAATTCGCCAAAAGTGAGTTGAATATTAAAAAGTCGATCTTGAAAAAGCTCGTACTTTCAGCGGTTTTCTGGGGGTTTGGATTTTTAGTCAGCTACTTAGGTTGGTTTTAGCTCTTTAGGCTGAATTTATTGCCTCCAACAGCGTATTCAGCGCATTGATTGCTGCTGGCAGGCCGCCATAGAGGGCCATTTGCCAGATGGTTTCTGCAATATCAGTTTCCGTCAGGCCAGATTTCAGACCCGCCTCGATATTGATGCGCAATTGTGGGCGGGTTTGTCCGCCCATAGCTGCCAAGGCGGCTATGGTTGCGATATAGCGGCGTTGCAGGTCCAGACCGGGGCGGGCGTAGAACTGGCCATAGGCCATGTCCACAACCGTATCCGCCATGCCGGGCAGCAAATGCCCATATCGCTGCTCCAATACATCCCGCATGCCGGGATTGACGTGATCGGCCAGTTCGGCCCCTTTAGACGATGTCATCGCAGCGCCCCTCCGATCGTGTATCCACCATCAACTGTGATGTCCTGTCCGGTCACAAATGCGGCATCATCAGATAGCAGCCATGCTGCCGTGCCAGCGACATCGTCCGGTCGGCCATTGCGACGCAAAGCTGTGTGTTCGGCCAGTTGATGTGCTAATGTGGGGTCCAATACCTCTTCGGCCATTGGTGTCAAAATGATGCCGGGGCTGATTGTGTTGATCCGATTGGCACGCGGTCCTTCTTCCACGGCCCATATGCGCATCATTGCGGTCAAACCTGCTTTTGTCGCAGCATATGCCCCACTGCCTGGCATCACCGCGTTGACTGTCCATGACGCGTTGATCAAGACCGCGCCGCCCTCCATGCGTGCCAACGCCTGAGCAACGGTTTGTTGCGTGCCAATCAGGTTGATGCGCACAAGTGCGTCAAAATCCGCTGGATCTGTTTGGGTTAGGGCTTTGAATGCGCCCAAATGACCAGCATTGGCAAAGACGCCGTGCAATGCTCCTAATTCAGCAATGGCTTGATCCAGATTGGCGGCAATTTGTGTGGGATCCGAGATATCGCAGCTCTGAACCAGTGCGGTCGCGCCTATTTCGCGGATTTCATCTGCAACAGCGTCTAAAAGGTGGGTGCGACGGCCCCATAACACAACTTTTGCGCCCTCGCGGACCAATCGCAAAGCGACCTCGCGCCCCATACCGCTACCGGCCCCTGTCACCAGGACGTTTCGCCCTTCAAATCTGTTCATCATCGTCATCTCCTACATGTGGCGATGCGCTGACTTTAATTCGGTAGAAATGATAAGATAATTGAGGCAATATTTGGATCTCTATAAAGGAAAGCTTTATATGGACCTTTTTACGGCAATGCGAACCTTTGTCGCCGTTGTTCAATCGGGATCGATGACCGGCGCTGCGTATCAATTGAACGTCACCAATGCGCTGGTGGGGCAACGTATTGCGGCGCTTGAGGATCATTTAGAGGCAAGATTGCTCAACCGCACCACGCGGCAGCACAGTTTGACCGAATTTGGCGCGACCTATCTGGACTATTGTCGGGATGTTTTGGAGCTGGTGGCCCGATCAGAGGGATCTGCCAAGGATCAAAAGCTACACCCCGAAGGCCTATTGCGCATTGCCGCGCCAGTTAGCTTTGGGGCCGAGGCTTTGATGCCTGCCCTAAAAGAGTTTCGCGAATTGGCCCCGAAAGTGGAAATTGATCTGATCCTATCGGATGCCAATGAGGATCTGATCGGCAGGGGGATCGATGTGGCGTTTCGCATCGGCCAGTTGGACGATAGCACGCTTTTGCAAACCCGGTTGATGTCCTACCGTATGGCGATCTGTGCGGCACCTGGCTATCTGGCCCGATCCGGCCCTCTGGAGACCCCGGGTGACCTTGATACCCATGACGCAATTCTGTTTTCGAAAACCGGACGTAAGCCATGGCGCTTGTTTAAAGATGGCGAACAGATCCACTGGACCCCAAGCGCAGCTTTGACGGTGAATTCTGGGCAAGCGGTTCGGATCGCCGTTGGTGAAGCGATGGGAATCGCAATGTTGCCAGAAGTTCTGATTGCCAAAGATCTGGCTGACGGGCGGCTTGTGCGCCTCTTGCCGGATTGGCAATTGCCGGAACAACCGATTTCCCTGATCTATCACCGTGATCGGTACATGCCTGAACGGCTCAGCAGTTTTTTGGCCTTTGCCAAATCACGCTTCGGGCGGAACGTGAATTGAGGAAAGGCACAATCGAACGATTGTGCCTTTCTGTGTTTTTCGATGCAGGAGAGGGTTACCCGCCGATCTTATCCTGCGTTTTCGTCAGAAAATCCTCGGCCGAGTGGCGTTCGTGCAGTTGCTCATGGGGTTCACCCATTGCTTTATTCACCATGCGGGCGCGTTTGGCTGTCTCGCGGGCATCAATTGTTTCGGCCCAACGGACGACGTTTTCATAGGTGTGGACTTGCAGGAATTCTCCAGCATTGTACCCACGGCCCAAGATTAGATTGCCGTACCATGGCCAGATGGCGATATCTGCGATTGTGTATTCATCGCCTGCAATCCATTCACGTTCGGCCAGGTTCTTGTCCAACACGTCCAACTGACGTTTGACCTCCATCGTGAACCGGTCGACCGCATATTTGATACGTGGTTTTGGCGAATAGTGGTAGAAATGACCAAAGCCGCCGCCCAGATAAGGCGCGCTGCCCATTTGCCAGAACAGCCAGCTTAACACTTCTGCACGGTTTTCCGGTGCGCCTAAGAATGCGTCAAATTTCTGTGCAAGATGCAACAGGATTGCGCCGCTTTCAAATACGCGCACTGGCGTGTCGCCGGAGTAATCCATTAGAGCCGGAATTTTGGAATTCGGGTTCACCTCGGTGAAACCGCTACCAAATTGATCGCCGTCGCCAATACGGATCAGCCAAGCGTCATATTCAGCATCTGTATATCCGGCTGCCAGCAGTTCTTCGAACATCAGGTTGACCTTGACGCCGTTTGGCGTGGCCAGACTATATAGTTGGAACGGATGCTCGCCGCGTGGTAGTGTTTTATCGTGGGTCGCCCCTGCGATCGGGCGGTTCAATGACGCCCATTCACCGCCATTCTCGCCTTCCCATGTCCATATTTTGGGGGGTTCGTATGTCTCGGTCATGTTTCGACTCCTTATGCCTTAGGGCAGAACCTAGTCGCGGCGGTAAAAATTACTAGTGGGTTCACAATGGTTTTACACTTGCAGTCTGACTTAAAGCGACTAAAGGATGACGTAAATTTACATTAGGTAAAGCAATGACCACAGCGCATGTTCCCAAAGTCGGTATCGTTCTTGGTGCTGCACTTTTAGCGCCAAATGTCGCTTCACCTAGCTTGAAGCGGCGTGCGCAACACGCAGCAAAAGCATTTTTGCAAGGTGAGATCAGCGTAATTATCGCCTGTGGAGGCGTTGGGGCTTTCCCGCCAAGCGAAGCTGAGTTGATTGCAAAAACTTGCATCGATATGGGTGTGCCGGAAAATAAAATTGTGCAAGAAAAACAATCACGCAATACGACAGAGAACATTCGATTTGCCGTCCCGCATCTCGAAAAATTTCCAGGTCATGACGTCGTGATTATCACCGATGGCTATCATGCGTTGCGCGCTAAATATGTCGCGCGCCAATATGGTTTACGTGTTTCAAGCAGCAGCCCGCAGATGAAACGCACACCACTGGTATCACGGGTCAAAGCCTACGCCCGCGAATGTGTTGCGCTTGTTTGGTATGTTATGAAATCACATAAGTGATCTAGCGCACACCGATATCGGCCAGCGCCCCGGCCAAGGCTGCTGGCAGGGCTTCTTCTTTTGCGCGATTGGTTGACAGATCCGCAGGCGCATCATCGGGTGATAGATAGCGCCAGCCTTGAAACGCTCGGCGTGGTGCTGGCTCTGTGCGGATCAATTCAGGGGCCAACACCAATGCGCAGCGCCGGTTGCCATCAGATCCCGTCACTTCGTCCAGTCGTACCACGGTTTGGCGGCATAGAATCTGCCCTTTGATCACCCAAAAGATCGATCCGCCATCCAGCAATTCGGCTTCGCGTTTTGGCCACATGCGTGTGATGTGGCGGGGATGGCCGTCGGGCCAATCCTGTGCTCGCATCTCTTGCCATGCGGTGAGTGTCTCGACGTTTTCTGAACCTACGCTGAGTTTGATCAGGTGAATCATGAACTGCGACCTTTGATGCGATTTGGTTCCAAGACCATAGAGACCTTGCCGCGATTTCGCCAGATCACCGTGTTAATATGACGTAAATTTAGGCATCCATCTGAATGCTTGGCCCATTGCGCTGGAAACATCTTGATGAGATCGCTTGCGAACATGCAAAAAGATTGCCGAGTAGAAGCTGTATAGTCTGCGTTGTCGCAGATGAGGACATTGCTCATCCAGACCTGAAATCAGGACGTGGTGTCATTGGACGCACGGGGATGTTGCATGATTTTGCGCCCCTCACTTTCCATGACGCCCTGCCTACAAGACATGGATTGACGCATGACGGATGATTTTACGCTCGAAGAGCTGAAAAAAGAAAGCCAAATGGGCGGGTATGGCGATGAGATTGATCGCGATATACCTGTTATTGATTTGACGAATTTCGCGAAGCGCAAAGGCGAAATTACAGAAGCGTTGTGGGAGGCCGCCACAGGAATCGGTTTTTTCCAGCTGACGGGCCACGGTATTCCACAAAGCTTGATTGACGCTGCATTTGACCAATCTGCCGCGTTTTTTGATTTGCCAGAGGATGAAAAGGCCAAAGGGCCGTTAAAGCCCGGCACGAATGCCGGTTGGGAATATAAGGCGCAGGTACGGCCATCAACAGGCACGCCGGATCAGAAAGAAAGCTATCAGATCACGCTGCCGCGCATGGAAGGGCTATGGCCTGAAACAGACACATTGCCGGATTTTAAAACGACGCAATTGGCCTTTGAACGCCACAATTGGGCCGTTGCCATGCGGGTTCTGTCTTGTTTCGCCGACAAGCTGGATATTCAGCCAAGCACTTTTGTGGATGGGCATGATCCGTTATCCCCAAAATATCAGTCCACATTGCGCCTGATCCACTATCTCGGGATGGAAGATGCCAAGCCCGAAGATTTCAAATTTTGGCGGGCTGGTGCGCATACAGATTTCGATTGCCTGACCCTGTTGCACCAAAAAGAAGGGCAGGGCGGTCTGCAGGTTTGTCCGGGTAAGGACAGTCAGGGCCGCGCCATTGGTTGGACCGATGTGCCGCCAAAGGGGGGCGTGATCACCTGTAATATCGGCGATATGCTGATGCGTTGGAGCGATGATCGTCTGCTGTCCAATCTGCACCGGGTGCGCATGCCCAAACCTGATGAAAGCCTGGGGCCACGCTATTCCATCGCGTATTTCGCACAGGCGAATATGGACACCGTTTTGCAAGGGCCACTGGGAAAATATGACCCAATGACCGGGCATGATTACATTCAGATGCGCCTTGGCGCGAATTTCGCCAAGAAATAACCCGAAACCAACTCACAAAATCCACTCACGGATCGCAAGCCATATGTCAGCCCACCTGTTTCATACGCGCCAGCACCTCAATTTCTACGAGGAATTCTGGCTTTGTGAACCCGCTAACGATCATCAAGGTCGATGCGGGCAGGTGGGGGACATCCGCCAGCCAAACATCACGTGCCGCCATGTATCCGGCCATATGGGCACGGTCGGTGACAAATGCATTCACCCGCAGGACGTCTGCCTTGCTGGTTCCGCCCTCTGCAAGAATTCTATCGATATTGGCAAAGATCAACGCCGCCTGCGCCTCGGATCCGTCCGGGATCGATCCGTCCAAATCCAGCGCCAGTTGACCAGATGTCAGAACCAAGCCGCTCAACGGATCCACCACCCCATGCGCGTAGCGCGCAAACGGCGGCGACATGCCGTCCGGGATCAGGCTTTGAATGTCGGTCTTAGGCATCTGTGTTCTCCTTTTTCGTTTGTCTACAGATCCAGGCCGTATCCCGCCAAGCGCACGGTCGCAGTGTTTGCACAAAATGGATGCATCCGCTCAAAAGATATGCGATTTTCTCGCTGGAATGTGAAGATTCACTCTGGCCAATCCCCCCAGAGCCTTAGAAGAGGCTCGCAAACCACCTTTCCCAAACGGAGTTCTTAAACATGAACAAGTTTCTGACACTTGCTCTGACCACCACCGCGCTGACTGCCGGTGCCGTTCAGGCCGCTGACTTGACCAAAGTCACATTCGGTACAAACTGGGTCGCTCAGGCCGAACATGGCGGTTATTATCAGTCCGTAGTTGACGGCACCTATGCTGAATGTGGTCTGGACGTGACCATTCAACCCGGCGGCCCACAGGTCAGCAACGATGCGCAGCTGATGGCGGGTCGGATCGATTTCTACATGGGCGGCACTTTGGGTGCGATGGACGCGGTTGCTGAAGGCATTCCGATGGTTGTGGTTGCGGCTGGCTTCCAAAAAGACCCTCAGGTTCTGATGACGCATCCGGGCGCGATTTCATCTTTTGAAGAAATTGCAGGTCTGGACAAGTTGATCATCGGTGATGCCGGCTTTGCCACCTATTTCAAATATTTCGAAAAAGCGATCGGCCTAGATGCTGCCAAGCGCGTGCCATACACGTTCAACCCAGCACCTTTCATCGCGGATCCAAAATCAGCGCAGCAGGGCTATATCACGTCCGAGCCTTATGCGATTGAAAAAGAAACCGGTTGGGCACCTGACCTGTGGTTGATGGGTGATTTCGGCTATGAGCCATATTCAACAACCATCGTGACCATGCAAAAGACCATCGATGAATCGCCTGACGTGGTGAAATGTTTCGCGGAAGGATCCAACAAAGGTTGGGCGAATTTCCTTTATGGCGATAACGCGGCTGCATTGGCGATGATCCAGGAACATAACCCTGATATGTCCAGCGACAAATTGGCGTTCTCAATCGAAACCATGAAGAAATATGGCATCGTTGACAGTGGCGACACAGAAACATTGGGCATTGGCGCAATGACAGATGAGCGCATGGAAAGCTTCTACAACTCCATGGTCGAAGTTGGCGTTCTGTCCGCAGATCTGGACTACAAAAAAGCCTATACGCTTGAGTTCACAAATGACGCAGCATCCCTGCCGATCAAAGAAGCGTTGATGGCTGACTGATGGCATCTGAGATCATGACCTCTCCCGCATCTGCGGGGGGGGATACCCCGAATAAGCGTCCATTGCTGGCTTCTTTGCGCCATGTGGACAAGGTGTTTGGCACCGATGTTGTCGCGCTGAAAGACATGAGCCTTGATATCCATCAAGGGGATTTCATTTCTTTGCTTGGACCATCGGGCTGTGGCAAATCCACGGCGTTGCGCATCATCACAGGATTGATGCAGCCGAGCCGGGGTAAAATGCATTGGGAAGATCCAGAGGCGGCAAATAACCTAGGTGTCGTGTTTCAGGAACCAACCTTGATGCCTTGGGCCACTGTGGAAAAAAACGTCTATTTGCCCCATAAATTAAAGGGCACGCCAAAATCGCGCGTGCAAAATGATATTGACGAAGTGCTCGAATTGGTCGGGCTTGATAAATTTGCTGGTGCGTATCCGCGTGAACTGTCAGGTGGCATGAAGATGCGTGTGTCCATTGCGCGCGCGCTGGCCACACGGCCGCGCCTGATCCTGATGGACGAACCTTTTGCGGCGCTGGACGAAATCACACGCCAAAAGCTGAACGATGATCTGTTGCACCTGAAGTCCAAGATCAACTGCACCGTGATTTTTGTGACCCATTCGGTTTTCGAAAGCGTCTTTTTGTCAGACCGTATCGTGGTCATGGCGCGTCGTCCGGGCCGCGTGATTGAAGAAATTCGTGTTGATGCGCCTTATCCGCGCGATCTGGAATTCCGCACATCTGCGGAATATGGTGAAATTGCCCGCCGCACATCTGATGCTCTGCTTTCTGCGATAGGAGATGGTGATGATCACTGAAGATACGGCTGAAAATAAAGCGGCTCTGATGGGCAGTGGCCCAGTGGTTGATTCCGAAGAAGCGGCACGTCAGCGGGCGAAAAAGGTCGAAAAGATTGCAGGCTTCGCATTGCCGATTGGTCTGTTCGTGGCGTTGATCGGGTTTTGGGAATATTGGGTGGTCGCTGCTGAGATCCCCCACTATATTCTGCCTTCGCCGTCTGTGATCATTGCGAAACTTTTTGAAAATTTGCCCAGCCTGTCCATCAGTTGGTGGACGACGTTTAAAATCACGGTGGGTGCTCTGGTTCTTGCGATGTTGGGTGGTGGCGGTTTGGCCGTTTTGTTCACACAATCACGCAGGATCGAACAGGCTTTGATGCCCTATGTTATCGTTCTGCAAGTCACGCCAATCATTGCGATTGCCCCTTTGATCTTCCTGTATATCGACAGCCACATGGTACGGGTTCTGTTTGTGGCATGGATCGTGGCGTTTTTTCCGATCCTATCCAATTCAGCGCTGGGCCTTAGATCAACCGATCATAACCTGAACGATCTTTTCACCATCTATGGCGCCAGCCGGTGGCAGCGGTTGCGTTTCCTACAATTGCCTTCGGCCTTGCCTAGTTTCTTGGGTGGGATGCGGATCGCAGGCGGTTTGGCGTTGATCGGCGCAGTTGTGGCGGAATTCACAATGGGATCTGGCGGAAATGCGGCCGGTTTGGCGTTTCGCATACTTGAAGCCAGCTACCGTCTGAAGGTGCCGGATATGTTCGCGGCATTGGTTCTGGTCATTTTGACCGGTGTTGCAATTTACCTGATCCTTGCATGGGTGACATGGAAACTGCTGCACAAATGGCATGAAAGCGCGATTACGCGCGAATAAAGACTGGAAAGACAATGGATTTTCGAACCTTGCCAACGGGCGATTTTACGCTCGCCAATATCACTGTGCCTTCTTGCCTGATTGGGCAAGAGGGGGATTTAACCCGCACGGACCTTGGCATCACGAATGGCAAAATTGGGGCCAATGATGGGCCGGTGATTGATATGAAGGGCGCGATGGTAGTGCCCTGTTTTGTCGATGCGCATACGCATTTGGACAAAGGTCACACCTTGCCACGCGCGTCCAATCCGGATGGCTCGTTTATGGGGGCTTTGAATGCGGTCAAAGCGGATCATACCAATTGGCATGGAGAAGATGTTCGTGCCCGCGCAGATTTTGCCATTTCTTGCGCCTATGCCCATGGCACACGGGCCATTCGCACCCATTTGGATGCGGGCGAGGAGCAGGATGAACGATCTTGGCCGGTCTTTTCAGAGCTACGCGAGAAATGGGCGGGCAAGGTGGATCTGCAAGGATCGTCGCTTTGTGCCATCGATAAATACGAAATGGCAGGTCGCTTTGGGCGCACGGCCGATCTGGTTGCCGAACATGGCGGGGTTCTGGGAACCGTCACCTATCCTATGGATGGGATCAAAGATCTGCTGCGTCAATTTTTTGACCATGCTGTGAAACGCGGTTTGGAGGTGGATTTCCACGTCGATGAAACCATGGACCCAACATCAGAAACCCTGCGTGATATTTGCGAAGTGATCCTGGAAACCGGTTTTGATAGGCCGGTTCAGGTGGGTCATCTGTGTTCGCTGTCCACGCAGGACGAGGCACGCGCGATGGACACGCTGGATCTGGTTGCGAAGGCCGGCGTGAATGTGGTCAGCCTGCCGATGTGCAATATGTATCTGCAGGATCGCCATGCAGGCCGCACACCGCGCGGGCGGGGCGTGACATTGGTGCATGAAATGAAAGCACGCGGCATTCCGGTGTCTTTCGCATCCGACAACACCCGCGATCCGTTTTATGCCTATGGCGATTTGGACATGGTCGAGGTGCTGCGCGAAGCCACACGCATCGGCCATCTGGACCATTCCGCCCCTGACTGGATCAAAGCGTTTACAACGAAACCGGCAGAAGCGTGTGGATTTGATCCGGTGTCCCTACAAGACGGCGCGCCTGCTGACCTGATCCTCTTTAAAGCGCGCAATTGGACAGAATTTATGCCGCGTCCGCAATCGGATCGCATTGTTCTGCGCAAGGGCCAGCAAATTGACCGAACCCTGCCGGATTATTCCGACCTCGACCACCTGTTTGAAAGTTGATCCTCATGAATATCGACGCTGCAAAAGCCGCCCTGTCCCATCTGGACGTAGAAGAAAACCCCAACGCGATCAGAACCGCGAGCCGCGATTTCTTTTGGTATTCGCCTGTATTGAAGGCGCGGATGGATCACCTATTGGCTGATTTCGTGGTGCGTCCGCGCAATGAGGCCGAGGTCATCGAGATCCTGAAAACCTGCTATGCCCATGATGTTCCGGTCACCACACGTGGTGCGGGTACCGGCAACTATGGTCAGGCCATGCCGATGCGTGGCGGTTGTGTGATGCATCTAAAACATATGGATCAGGTTGTGTCCTGCGAACCCGGTCGGGTTGTGGTGCAGCCTGGGTGTTTGCTGAAAGATCTGGATGCGCATTGCATCAAGGAATGCGCGCATGAGCTGCGCATGTTTTCGTCCACTTGGGCCACGGCCACGATTGGTGGTTTTGTGGCTGGCGGATCGGGCGGTGTTGGATCTGTCACATGGGGCAGTTTGCGCGATACGGGCAATATCATCCGCCTGCGTGTCGTCACGATGGAAGAAGAACCGCGCGTGTTGGAATTCACCGGTGAAGAGCTGGCGCGCGTGTCCCATGCCTATGGCACAAACGGGATCATCACCGAAATCGAAATGCCGCTGGCGCCCGCCTATGACTGGGTGCATATCTTTGTATCGAGCAAAGACTTTGGCGCAGCTATGGCGCTGGCCGAAGATGTGGCGAATGAGGACGGTATCCTGGTCAAACTGGCCTCTGTCTATGAAGCCCCCATTGCCCACAGCTATTTCCAACGCGTGAAACCCCATGTCGAGGCGGATGATCATTTGATCGGCCTGATGGTGGCACCGCATAATATGGACGGTTTCCAGACCTTCCTAGCGCGTCGGCCCGACTGCAAAATGATCTATCGCTCGGATGATCATGACTGGGCGAAAAAGCCGGGTCATGTGTTCGAATATGGCTGGAACCACACAACGTTGCGCGCGTTGAAAGTGGATCCAAGCATCACCTATCTGCAGGTGCGCTATGCCTATCCCGATCACAAGGAGCTGGTCGAAAAGATGCGTGCCATGTTCCCAGATGGTGAAATTATCCAGCATTTGGAAGCAATGCGCGGCGGGGGCAAGGTGGCCTTTGGTGGGCTGACATTGGTGAAATTCACGACCGAAGAGCGTCTTGATGAAATCATCGCCATGCATGAAGAGGCCGGTGCGCAGATCTTTAACCCCCATCGCTACACGCTGGAAGAAGGTGGTCGTCAGCACACGGATGACACGCAATTGGGATTCAAACGCGAGGCGGATCCAAAAGGGTTGCTGAATCCGGGTAAGATGATTTCCTGGGATGATCCTGAGTGGGATTACAAAGAAATGTATTCCTATCCGGCGATGCAAAAGGCGGATGAGTAGCCATGCGCGTTCTTGTCCTTTATGCGCATCCCTGCCCCGAAAGCTTTAACGCGGCCGTGCATGAAACGGTTGTGACAACGCTGCGCGAGGCGGGGCACGAAGTGGATGATTGTGATCTGAATGCAGAAGGGTTTCAACCGGTCCTGACCGAATTGGAACGCCGCGGCTATCATGATGAGCCCGAAAATATCGAACCGGTGCGCCCCTATGTGGAACGCCTTCAGGCGGCAGAGGCGCTGGTTTTGGTGTTTCCGGTTTGGAATTTCGGCTATCCGGCCATCTTGAAAGGGTTTTTGGACCGCGTTTGTGTGCCCGGTGTCAGTTTCAAATTGCAGGGCGGCAAAGTGCGTCCCGCGCTTACCAATATCAAATATCTGGCGGCCTGTACGACCTATGGCGGCACGTGGTGGCGCGCATTTATGAACGGTGATCCGCCCCGGAAAACCGTAACGCGCGCGGTCTGGTATGCCTGTGGCATGCCCAAACGCCGCTATCTGCCGCTATATGACATGAATAACAATTCGCACGAAGACCGAGCTGCGCATTTGGAACGGGTCGCGCAAGCCATGAAAGAAATCGGATAATGAAAGCCCTCGTTGTATATTGCCACCCTAAACCCACCAGCTTTAATCATGCGGTGAAAGAGTTGGTTCTAGAAAAGCTGGCGGCCAAAGGGGCCGAAACGCGCTTGATCGATCTTTATGGCGAAGGATTCAATCCTGCCCTGTCAGCCCATGAATGGGACATCTATCTGGACCTAGAGCAAAACCGCACGGGCATCGAAAGCCATTGCGATGCGCTGGCTTGGTGTGACACGTTGATCTTTGTTTATCCGACGTGGTGGTATGGCTTGCCCGCGATGCTAAAGGGCTGGATTGACCGGATTTTTGTTCCGGGCCTTGCGTTTCACATGCCGTCACCGAATGTGAAGGACATTGAGCCGGGATTGAACCATATCAAACGCTTAGGCGTGTATACGACCGCTGGTGCAACATGGTGGTTCACGCGGTTGATCGGTGCGCCGGGCAAACGGACTTTGCTGCGCGGGGTGCGTGTGTGCTGCGCCAAAACCTGCCGCACCAGTTTCGCCAACCATTACAAAATGGATGCCTCCACAGATGAAAGCCGCAAGGCGCATTTGGTGCGGGTCGGCAAGAAGCTGGACAGATTGCTGAAAGGATAAATCGTGGCCGATATCCCTCTTCTCGATTGGCAGCAATATGAAACAGATCTCAGCGGCTTTAGTGCTCAGATGGGCAAAGTGGCGCGCGAGACCGGTTTTATGCTGATCAAAAATCATCCGGTTTCGGGCGATCTAATCGCGCGGATGTTCGAGATGGCGGATGCTTTCTTTGCTCTGCCCATTGAGGAAAAGGCCAAGCTGGACATTTCCACCAACCGCAACAATCGCGGTTGGGCGGGCGTGGGGACCGAAAATCTGGATGACAGTCAACCGGATCAAAAGGATGCCAAGCAAGCGTTTAACATTGGTTTGGATCTGGCGGCGGACGATCCGCGCATTCTGGCAGGGGACCCGTTTCGCGGCGTGAACCTATGGCCCGATGTGGCTGGGTTTCGTGAAACGGGTCTGGCCTATTTCGATGCGGTTCTGACAATGGGCCAGCGCCTGCATCGTGCTATCGAGATGGATCTGGGCCTGCCGCAGGGCTATTTTGAATCGACGCTGGACCAATCCTTATCCACCTTGCGCATGCTGTCGTATCCCGCGGCTACGGGCGCGGAGGGGGAAATCGGCGCGGGCGCGCATACGGATTATGGATCAGTCACATTGCTGATGACCGATGGCGCGCCGGGATTGCAGGTGAAACCAGTTGGCGGTGACTGGATGGATGTGCCCCATATCGACGGGGCTTTTGTGGTCAATATTGGCGATTGCCTGATGCGTTGGTCCAATGACATCTACAAATCCACCCCGCACCGCGTTTTGCCCCCGCCACGCCCGCGCCGATCACTGGCCTTTTTTCTGGATCCCAATCCGGATGCGGTGATCAAAGCGTTGCCAGGTACAGGTGATGCCAAATATCCAGCCATCACAGGGGCTGATTACTTACGGTCGCGTCTTGATGCGACCTACATTCCAAAAGACCTTCAAGAGGATTAAATGACCAGACGTCTGGATTGGGCTGAACGACAAGCCCCAGAATTTGAAGCCGTTGACCCGATGCGTTCCATCGCAATTCTGCCTACGGCGGCGATTGAGCAACATGGCCCCCACCTACCTGTTGGGACTGACACGATGATTGCCGCAGGCATGCTGGATCGTTTTCGGGCCGTGTGCCCGGAGGATTTGGATCCGTGGATCCTGCCAATTCAAAGTGTTGGCAAATCCAATGAACATCTTTGGGCAACAGGAACTTTGACCCTGACCGCGCAAACCGCGCTTAGTGCTTGGACCGAAATTGGTCTATCCGTGGCGCGCGCCGGGTTCAAAAAGATCGTCATTATCAATTCGCATGGCGGCAATCTGGATCTGATTTCTATCCTGTCGCGTGAATTGCGGGTCGAGGCGGGCATGCTGGCCGTTAAGGCGCAATGGGGTAACTGGGGCCACCCAGAGGGTATGTATAGCGATTATGAACGCGACTACGGCATCCATGGCGGCGATGTTGAGACATCACTTTTGCTACATTTTCAGCCACATACGGTGGATATGAGTAAGGCGGTCGATTTCAAATCAAATGCTGAAACGGATTTGATTTCGCCCATTGGCCCCGTCAGCCGTGGCTGGATCGCATCTGATCTTAACCCACATGGAACTGTTGGCGATGCGTCCCGTGCCACTGCGGAAAAAGGGGCGGCAACCTGCGCGCATTATGTGGATGGATTTATCGAAATGCTTAAGAAAGTTGCGGAAATGCCCATCCCATCTGCGCCATCAAAGCGTGATTTTTGAATGTGTTGTTAGAAATGTGATGAAAAAATATTCAGAGCGCCCGCATTTTAAGCGGGCATTTCTGTGCATTTCACGTCAATCTGTGTAAAAGCCGATTATCGGCTTGGCACCGCGACCACAAATGACAGGGTTCTGGGTATGACACAGACGCCGACCTATTTTGATGAGATGCTGACTGGTCCTGAGACGGTCCGCGATCCATATGCCAAATATTACGATTGGTTTTCCAATGACGATCTCAAACGGTTGAGGCGTAAATCTGATGAAGCGGAAGCCTTCTTTCGCCGCATCGGCATCACCTTCAATGTCTACGGACAAGAAGAAGCTGACGAACGCCTGATCCCTTTCGATATCGTTCCCCGCATCATTGCGGCCAAGGAATGGGCCAAGCTGGAAAAAGGCATCGAGCAGCGGGTGCGCGCGATTAACGCGTTCCTGCATGATATTTACCACAGGCAGGAAATCCTGCGCGCGGGCCGTGTGCCCAAAGAACTGATTGCAAATAACGAAGCCTACACGCCTGAAATGATTGGCGTCTCGCCACCCGGCGATGTTTACACCCACATTTGCGGCGTTGATTTGGTGCGCACGGGTGAAGACGATTTCTACGTTCTAGAGGACAATGTACGCACCCCGTCGGGCGTGTCTTATATGCTGGAAAACCGTGAAACGATGCTCCAGATGTTCCCTGAACTTTTCGCAACCAACAAGGTCCGTTCTGTTTCGGCCTATCCTGAACTGCTCCGCCGGTCGCTGGCCGCCTGTGCCCCGCAAAACTCACCCAATGAAAAACCTGTCGTGGGGGTTATGACCCCGGGTATCCACAATTCCGCCTATTTTGAACACGCGTTTTTGGCGGATGAAATGGGTGTGGAATTGGTTGAATCCAATGATTTGCGTATTGAAGATGGCCGTGTCGCAATGCGCACGACCCAAGGCTATAAACCGATCGATGTGCTCTATCGTCGGATCGATGATGCCTTCTTGGATCCGTTGACCTTCCGCCCTGACAGTATGTTGGGTGTGCCCGGCATTATGGACGTCTACCGTTCGGGCAATATCACGCTGGCCAATGCGCCGGGAACGGGCATTGCGGATGATAAGGCACTGTATTCCTACATGCCTGATATCGTTGAATTCTACACCGGCGAAAAGGCAATCCTGAAAAACGTGCCGACATGGCGTTGTTCTGAACCGGATAGCTTGGCCTATGTGCTGGATCACTTGCCGGAACTGGTGGTGAAAGAGGTACATGGATCTGGCGGCTACGGCATGCTGGTGGGCCCCGCAGCATCCAAGAAAGAAATCGCAGCCTTCGAAGATAAGCTGCGCGCAAAACCTGGCAACTATATTGCCCAACCAACATTGGCCCTGTCCACTGTGCCGATCCTGACCAAAGCCGGCCTTGCGCCCCGCCATGTGGATCTGCGCCCCTTTGTATTGATGTCTCCTGAAAAGATCGAAATCACGCCGGGCGGATTGACCCGAGTGGCGATGAAAAAAGGATCTTTGGTGGTGAATTCAAGCCAAGGCGGCGGCACCAAGGACACTTGGGTTTTAAAAGACTAATATCGGGGGAGACAGATCATGATGCTGGGAAAAACCGCTGGCGGTTTGTTCTGGATGTTCCGCTATCTTGAGCGGGCCGAGAATACGGCGCGTTTGTTAGAAGCTGGATGGCGCATGGCGCTGACGCGGGCGGATGACGATATGAGCGAATGGGTCTCAATCATCACCACTGCGGGCATGCATGACGGGTATGACGCAAAATTTGACGAATATACCCCGTCGCAGGTGATCAATTTCATGCTGCGCGACAAAGACAATCCGTCTTGTATAATGACCTCTGTGGATCTAGCGCGCTCAAATGCGCGTTTGGTGCGCACGGCCTTGACCCTTGAGGTCTGGGAAGCGGTCAATGAATGTTGGATGGATTTGAAAAAGGCACTGGCCCGGCCGGTCAATGAACGTGATCTTTATGATACGCTGAACTTGATCCGCAACCGCACCGCGGTTGTACGGGGTGCGCTTCATGGCACAATGCTGCGCAACGATGCCTATGCGTTTTCACGCCTTGGCACGTTTTTGGAACGGGCTGACAACACAGCACGCATTCTGGATGTGAAATACTACGTCCTCTTGCCCAGCCCGGCCCATATAGGCACCAAGATCGACAATGCACAGTGGGAGGTCATCCTGCGGTCGGTGTCATCTGAGCGGTCGTATCGCTGGGTCAATGGCACGGAAACCTCTGCGCGCGGGATTGTCAGCTTTGTTATGCTAGATCAACGCATGCCAAGGTCATTGGCCTTTTGTGCGAAGCAAGTGCAGGACTATCTGGGCTTTTTGGCGCAGGAATACGGCACACGATCTGACAGCCATGAGCAGGCGGACCTGATGATCAAACGCATCGAATCCACGGATATTGATGGTGTGTTTAAGACAGGTCTTCATGAACTGTTGGGTGTGATGATTTCTGACGCAACCAAATTGTCTGGTTTGATTGAAAAGGATTTCCGGTTCTATGAGTGAGACTATGGTTCTGTCGATTCAGCATATGACCACCTATAGCTTTGACGAGGCCGTGCCCTATGCGTTGCAACGCTTGCGCATGCGTCCAGCAACTGATGCGGGGCAGGTGGTTGAAACCTGGCAGCTTGATATCACGGGCGGCAAGGTGGAAACCTCGTATGAGGATGGATTTGGTAACATCACGGATCTGGTGCGCCTGAATCCGGGTGTGACAGAGATTCAGATCGCATCGCAAGGTACGGTCTGTGTCACAGACCATGCTGGTGTCTATGGTCCCCATCAAGGTCACGCGCCGATCTGGTTGTTTGAAGGCACGACACCTTTGACCAAAGCGGGCAACAACGCCCGCCAATTGGCCGCCCGTCTGCGCAGCGAAACCGCTGATATGGATGACGTGGCCAGCCTACATCATGTGTCGGCCGAAATTGCCAAATCTGTTGTCTATGAAAAGGGCGCCACGGATGCGACCACTACGGTTGAACAAAGCCTTGGTGCCGGCAAAGGTGTGTGTCAGGATCAGGCGCATGTGATGATCGCTATTGCGCGTCAATTGGGATATCCCGCACGCTATGTCAGTGGCTATCTTTTGATGGACGGTGTCACACAACAAGAGGCCAGCCATGGTTGGTGTGATATCTTTGTTGAAGGTCTGGGATGGGTTGGCTTTGATGTGGCCAATCAAATGTGCCCTGATGGACGCTATGTGCGCTTGGCTTGTGGTCGTGACTACGGCGATGCTGCTCCTTTAAAAGGATTGCGTCAGGGGGATGGTGACGAAAAGATGCAAGTCGTCTTGCAGGTCCAGCAATAACCTGATTGAAAGCCCTTCGAGTTAATCGGCACAAGCCACAGCCATTTGCGGAGCGCTAGAGATGACCTATTGCGTAGGCCTGATGTTGAATAAAGGGTTGGTCTTTATGTCCGACACCCGCACCAATGCGGGCGTCGACAATATCTCGACCTTTTGCAAAATGACGACCTGGGAAGTGCCCGGTGAGCGCTCTATCACATTGATGTCGGCGGGAAATCTGGCGACAACACAGGCCGTTGTTTCCATGCTGGAAGAACGCGCCAAAACGGTAGAAGAACGCAACCCCAGCATTTTGGAAGCACCTTCCATGTTTCAGGCGGCCCGCATGGTGGGTGACATGCTGAAAGAGATTATTGCGGATAATGCGGAATCTGGTCAACGCGCCGATTCTGCGTTTAATGCGACGCTGTTGCTGGGTGGTCAGATTGGCGATGGAGAACCCCGCCTGTTCCTGATTTACCCAGAGGGCAACTTTATCGAGGCCAGCGACGAAACACCTTTCTTGCAAATCGGTGAAACCAAATATGGCAAACCAATCCTCGTGCGTGCCTATGATCCAGATATGAGCTTTGAAGACGCGATCAAACTGATGCTTGTCTCCTTTGACAGCACGATCAAGGCCAACCTGTCCGTTGCGCCCCCTTTGGATGTGCATGTCTATGAAACGGACAGTCTGAAAAACGGTCGCATGTTCCGAATTGAAGGCGATGATCCCTATTACCAGACCGTATCGGGCAGCTGGGGCGACGCGCTAAAATCAGCCTTTGACCATCTGCCAGATTTCGAACTCCCAGACGCATAACACCGCAAAACCATCGCGTGCATTGATCCCCAAACCAACCCGCTGACCCAACCGAGACAGCAGGACCGGTAGCAAAAGCAGACCTTCAAGTATTACGCTACGAATGTTGGGTTTCCGCCGAAACTACAGCGTTCTGCGCTTTGCGTGAGTGGCCGTGAAGCCCAAAAACGGACGTTGCAAAAACCACTTGTTGCCCGCAACGAACTTTCGCGCCAAATGCTGTAGATAATCGGTACCAGCTCAAATACGATCTTCGGTAGCCATGGAATCCAATGTGTCATGCGGAGCACGGTTCTGGAGTTGCGGGATGGTCCCGGTACGTTGCCGATTTAGGTATCGTTGCCATTTCCGTTGCCGTTGTCGAAAGGCTCAGTTTCGATTTCCTTTGGCTTCTTACCTAGCAACCATTTTTCAACGGCCCGGTAGAAAAGATCGTGCCATTTTTCCAAATGCATTCCGACCCAAGGAAAATCCAAGTGCTTGGCAAGGCCAATTGAAAAAAGCAACGCCGCTACAATCAGGAAATAGAAAGTTTTCCCGGGTAATTCTTGGCTTGCTAGCGCGATCGTAAGGCACTGAATCACAAAGAAATAAAGAAATCTTTCCCTATTGAATCCAGTTTTCAGGCTTTGGACCTCTTTTTCCAGTACCGCCGCTTTATCGTCAATTCGATGTTGCGGCGGTCCCGGCTGAAAAGCGTCGAGGTCACTCTTTGGGGGCGTTTCGGTCTCTGTATTCGACAAGAATGTCCTCATCTGGAATAGCAACATTCCGCGCATTAGGAATGTAATGTTTCGCCCATGCGCCGCCGTCCCAGTGGGTAATCTCCACTAAGTCGCCAGCAGAATACTTTAGAAAACGACTGGTTACATCGTCCATAACATCGCGCCGCTTGTCTTCTTCGTCAAAATTAAGAGCATTTCTAAAAACGTCCTGAACGGGACCGGAACCGAAAACTTTTGCCTTGTGATAAAGATTGGGTTCCACGGGGCCGTAATCCCATGCCTCGAAGTTGCCTTCAAACAGGGGTTTGCCGTCCTTGCGGCCCATATAAATCATCTGCGCCAGATACATCAGCTTCTGAAGTTGAAGGTTAGATATGCTCCACCCGGACTTCTCGCAGATGTATTTGGCGACACTTTCTAAACGTGCAGCCATGTCCAGCGATCCTCCTTGATCTATCCACAGAATAGCAGATTTCTGTGCATAAATGGTGATTATTTTGTGAAAAGGCAAGGATTTTCGGGAGGCATGGTCGGAGCAGCCACGATGATTTGACCATAACGGACGCTTTTTTCGGCTCGTCTATCCGTTTAAGATCGCTTTCCTGGCACTTCATGTCTAGTCCAACAAATTACGGTGCTGCGTGAGGAATAGGTCAATGTGTCCAGCTCCTCGTTCCGGAGGCTTGAGGTGTCTTCCCAGGCAGGTCTTTCGAAATCTAGATTATTTCGCCGTGCCTCAGCCGTTGGAGCAAAGCCAGCTTCACTCACGCCGTCCACCACGTGCTGGTCCTAACCCAGGCAAGTCTAGTGTGTATCGTGGTCATTCGTACATGACGCAGCGAATGACCAGATTCCGCCCAACCCGTTGAGCCTTGATGTTTGCTTTGTTCTGGCAGCGGTCCTTTGAAAAAACTGCCAAAATCAGCTTCTCTCCCAAAGCAGATCTTGATCCAATGCGCAGCGAAGGTCCTGTGTCGGTCACACATGTGTGATGTATGGGTCGACATCGCGCGTTGCGGCCATTTTGGTGGGATTCATAAAAATGACTGGATTGGGCCTAAGTCGTGTAACGTTCCACGGCTAAGTGTCTAGGGTCGCGACGCTTTTGGGCCACGGATCGTCAAATGTGGCACCATTTTTCCATGCGGTGATTTCATCATCTGTGCAGAAACAGGTCTCCAATGCCTCAACAAAGGCATCCAGATCGCTTTCCTGTCCGATCACGGTCAGCTTGCAGCGACGATCACCGAAATCTGGATGCATGCCAACTAGCTTATCGCGCATAGCGGCCAGTTCCCAATCGGACAGATTCAGGCTGTCATCCTCTAACGTGCAGACCTTCCAATAATTCATGATCTCCAATCCGACGCTACCCGCGGTTTGGTTCCAGAGCAGCACAAGATTGTCGCGCGAGGGCAGCCAGAAAAACCCTTTGCTGCGATAAATGCCAATGCCGAGATAGCGGTTATAGACATCCCAAAGCCGTTTGGGATGAAACGGGCGCGGATCGTTCAACACCCGCGTCCCAATGTCATAGCTTTCCGGTTGCGCCATGGGGGCGGTGCTATGCTCGGCCTCCCATTCCATCAATTCCGCACCCAATGTTGCGACGCGCGGATAGTCATAAGCAGGCAGGTCGAGCACCGCCGCTAAGCTGATATTGCCCCATTGCATGGCAATGATATCGACATACGGATTAAGCGGATGAATGGCCTGTGCGACCTGCTGCAACACCTCTGGCGCGACCTTGTCACTTTTGGACAGCATCACGCGGTTGGCGAACATGATTTGTTCGGCCAGCAGATTTTCCACCCCGCGCTGCCCTCGTTCCAAGTTTGCGCTGGCACCTGCATGGATGGCGCGGCCCTGATCGTGATCTTGCCATAGGACAACCGTATCCACGACCGACAGAACCCCATGTAAGTCCAGTTCCGGCATATCGCGAATGGCCGTCAGCAAGGGCCAAGGATGGGTGCTGCCTGAGGTTTCAATCAGCAGATGCGTGACCTCACCATCTGCCAGCACCGATTGAACCGCCTGTCTGAAATGCGGCAACCCATCCGCACTGCTGATACTGCCGCCGGGGACTGAGGCGAAATGCGGGCTGTGGCGCGCGATCACTTCGCTCGTGTCCAGAACCGATCCATCCACGTCCAGCGTGCTCATCTCGTTCACAACAACACCCAGCGTGATGTCCGGCATAGTGCGCGCCTGAACCAAAAGATTCTGCATCAACGTTGTCTTCCCAGCCCCAAGAAAGCCGTTCAGGATTGTGGTATGAATTGCCATAGGGGGTGCCTGAGATTTATACTAAGTTGTGTTATGATATTACAGATGGTTCTGACGTGCCATGGGGATCTATTCAGGCTGGGACATTCTGTTGCTGTTTCAGGGGGGCTGCAATGTCGACAATCCAGTACAATATTGTCGTGGCCAATCCTAAGCGAGCGAGTAAACTGTGGTCATGAACCGATCACCTGAGTTGCCCGTATTTGGACCCAGATTGCGTCGCCAACGTCGTGCGTTGGGCGTAAAGCAGGCTGTTTTGGCAGCGGATTTGGGGCTGGATCAAGCGACGATTTCGCGTTGGGAAGCTGGACGTGCTGTTCCCGATGCAGCAATGCAGGCACGGGCGATGGGCCTTCTGTCGCAGGCACGTCGTGATGATGGGGCTTTGCGGCGCTTGGTGGAAACATCCACCACACCTGTGCATCTGGTTGAAGAGGCCACGCATATTTGTTTGGCCTATTCCAAATCCCGGGCCAAGGATTGGCAGACATCCCAACGCGAAATGCTGGATGTGTCACTTTGGAAATTCGCGACCGATGAAATCCGACAAGCCGAAGCAGATCTGGCAAATGGGGATTGGTGGTCTGCGCATATGCCTGCGCCAAGACAGTTCCGCACCAGCGAAGTGTTCCACGATGACGGCATCCATATCAGTGCTGGCAGCATCATTTGGGAACGTTTGTATCTGGCGGATGGCACACCGGTTCGTTTGACGTCGGCTGGGTAGGTAGAGGAACCGCCTCTGTTGCCAGAGGCGGCCCTTGGTTCAGGACAATTCGTGTTTCAGGGACGACACGTCTTGTCCTTTCAGCTTGGCCTGATAGGCCAGCATTTCGCGGCGTACGATTGGTGCGAGGAAGTAGAGGCCCAAAATGTTCGGCACGCAGATCATAAAGACCAGGCAGTCCGAAATCGTCAGGATTGGGCCCAATTGCACCATGCATCCCAATGCCACAAATCCGCAGAAAGCCAATTTGTAGATCAGGATACCAACCTTGTTTTCGCCAAACAGATAGCTCCAGCCTTTTAGACCGTAATAGGACCACGAGATCATGGTTGAGATCGCAAACAGCAGCGCGGCAAAAGCCAGTGGTACAGGGAACCAGCTAAACTGACGTTCAAAGGCGGCTGATGTCATGGCAACACCGGTTGCATCACCCGCAAAATTTGGATCCACCACCTGAGATGTGCCGATCACCAATGCGGTGATGGTGCAGATGACGATCGTATCGATGAAGGGTTCCAGCAAGGACACATAGCCCTCTGTCACGGGTTCAGGTGTTTTCACAGCCGAGTGCGCAATGGATGCGGATCCAATACCGGCCTCATTAGAAAAGACCGCCCGTTGGAAACCAATGATCAATGCCCCCATTACACCGCCTTGCACGCCTTCTGCGGTGAAAGCGCCGGTAAAGATGTTGCCAATAGCGGCTGGGATGGCGGGTGCGTTCATCAGGATCACGATGATCGCGAACAGGCAGTAGAATACGGCCATCAGCGGGACGATTTTTTCGGTCACGCTGGCGATGGATTTGATCCCGCCGACAATCACCATAAAGACGACAGCGGCCAAAACCAGGCCAACCGCCCAGCCCATGCCGTCAAGCGCACCGCCGACCACGGTGTTCAGCTGCACATAGGCTTGGTTGGATTGGAACATATTGCCAGCACCCAAAGCGCCCATGATGATGCCGATAGCGTAGAACGCGCCCATGAATTTGCCAAAGCCGGTCATGCCCAGCTCTTTCAACCCATCCCGCATGTAATACATCGGACCACCCGAGACCGAACCGTCTGGGTTTTCTTGGCGATATTTCACGCCCAATGTGCATTCCACGAACTTGGTCGACATGCCGAGGAAGCCCGCGATGATCAACCAGAACGTTGCGCCCGCGCCACCGATTGTGACCGCCACAGCAACGCCACCGATGTTACCAATGCCAACCGTACCGGACACCGCAGTGGCCAAAGCTTGAAAGTGGGACACTTCGCCGGGGCTATCATCATCCGCGTAATCGCCGCGCACCAAACGGATGGCATGCATAAAGCCGCGGATGTTGATGAAGCTCATAAAGAACGTAAAGAAAACCGCCCCTACAACCAGCCATAGGACGACCAGCGGCAGGTTTGCACCAAAGAAGGGGAATGAGAAAAAGACGATACTGGCCAACCAATCCGCGAAAGGCGCGGTCAGCGTGTTGATCGTTTCGTCAATGCCTGCATGTGCAGGCAGGGTGCCAAGCGCAAAGGCCAGCACCGATAACAGTAGTCTGGTCATGGTAATTCCTTTCAAATCAGAACGGGGTGGGCAGGGCCGCAATCACGGCACCACGACAACTGGAACGGGCGATGTTTGGACCAAAGTGCCCGCGACGCTGCCAAAGATGAGGTTCTTGATGCCAGATTGGCCGCGACGTCCGATGACGATCTGTTGCACGCCATATTTTTCGGCCAGTTTGATCAGGGTTTCCGAAGGTGGACCGTGGCGAACAACGGTTTCATGATCGATGCCCAAACCGGCGAGTTTGCTGGCGGCCGGGTCAACAACTGTGGTTGAGGCACGTTCGATTTCTTGTTCGCGCCGCATATGCCGTTCGGCGTTTTCTTCGGGTGTGTTGAAGGTGTAGGGCGACCATTCGATCACATAGGCCACTAGGATCTTAGCACCACCTATTTTGGCGCGCTCGGCTGCATAATCCAGCGCACGTTCGCCCCCTTCGCTGCCATCTACAGCGACCAATACCAGGTTGTTCATCGTCGGTCCTTTCCAGTTGGTCAAAGCCGCAAACAAATTTGGATATGAGGATGTGTTGCCCGCGACTAATGGCCCATTCTGTTTGGGGTGCCGCTTGGTAAACAAGACGTAAGGGCAATTTCAGGCCTGTGCGGCCTTGATGTGGTGAAAATTAGGCTTTCTGCACACGTTATGGTCGAATTTTGATATTTTGAGAAAGATTTGGCCGAGGTTTGTGTGTGTTTATTTTAAAAATGGAAATCTATATTGCAAATTATGATATGAAGTCATTCGTTTGCTAGAAGGTATATTTCGTATTTTTGAATGTTATGCCGTTTGGATTCGGTCACTGTTACCGACGGCGGCGCGGATTTCGATAACGGGTTGAACGTTTAAAATCGAAAGCGGCGGCTTTCACGAGCGCCCATAGGGGGCAATGTTCCTATCTCCACCGTGCCGGGATGCATAATTTATGCATGGTCTCACATGGCAACAGGCGATACTGCGCATGCATGATATCTCATGCGCCCCATAAAGTAATTTCCGTGATCCTGCTTTGGATCGTTGGCCTATGCGCAGCAGGGCAGTTTGCCAAACTGGCTGTTCCCTTTGATCTGTTGCAAAGCGCCTACCCTGCTGCTGGCGCCTCTCTGGGATGGTCTTTGACCTTGATCAGCGGGATCGGGGCGGTGTTTGGCATGACATCTGGGGTGTTTGTGGTCAATTGGGGCCTCAAGCGCGTTATCGTTATTGCCTTGATCATTGGGGCCGCCATGTCCTTTTGGCAGGCGGTGCTGCCCTCGCTTCCTCTTTTTCTTGTCAGTCGCGTGATCGAAGGGATCTCTCATTTGATCATCGTGGTGGCCGCGCCGACATTGTTGGCACAAACCTGCTCTGAGCGCTATCGCGGTATGGGCATGACGCTATGGAGCACGTTTTTTGGCGTCAGCTTTGCAATAGCGGCATGGATTGGCCTGCCTTTCGCACAAGAATATGGATTGGGGCCTAGCCTGATGATGCACGGTGTCATTATGGCCGTCATGGTTCTGGCGGTGATCTTTGGCGTGATTGGTGAAGCAGGTGAGCGTGAAGCCGCACCCAAGGTGACTGTGAACAGCCTGTGGCACCAACATAAACGCGCCTATCAATCGCCCAACACATCTGCACCAGCTTTTGGGTGGTTGTGCTATACGACGACCTTCGTGTCCTTGTTGGCGGTTCTGCCGGGATTGATCGATGAAGACATCCGCGCGTTGATTGTCGGCCTTATGCCATTGGTTAGCATCGTAGTGGCGCTTGGCCTGGTTGGTCCGGCCCTGTCGGTTACATCGGCCTATATGCTGGTTGTGGTTGGATTCATCGGCGGTGCGGTGATTTGCGTCACCTATTATTTCGGCGTGCCGATGGGGGCGTTTGCATTGGTTCTATTTGGGGTGCTGGGGCTTGTCCAAGGGGCCAGCTTTGCCCTTGTACCCGAGCTGAATGAAAGCGCTGGCGATCAGGCGCTGGCCAATGGAACGATGGCCCAGATGGGCAATCTGGGAAATTTGCTGGGAACACCGGTTTTGCTGGTCGTTTTAGACTATGGCAACGGAGCCCTCATTGCTGCACTGATTGTGCTTTATATCGCAGGGGCTGGTGTTCATATCGGGTTGCGCAAAAAGCGTGATGCACAAGCATAGCTGACATATACGTACTGATCACAACTGTTTCGATGCGGCGTGGCTGAAACAGGGGCGCGTTGTGTATTGTGTGCAATACAGCCCAACATCGCCGCCATTTCTGGGTAAATCAGAGGGTGCCGCCAATCACATGGATTTTCGGAGGCGTTTTGCAATGGGCCTGCGCAATGTCCAACACATGGCGGTGATGGGTTAGGTAAATCCCTTGGCCCTGTTGACCAATTTGTTCCATCAACAGGCAAGCAGATTTTGTGCGTTCCTCATCAAAGGTTTCAAAAATGTCATCGCAAAAGAAGGGCAATGACACACCGCTGGCGACCATTTGTTCATAGGCTGCTGCGCGCAATGCCAGATATAGCTGGAACCGTGTGCCTTTTGACATGTCATCAACGCGCTTGGAAACCCCATCGCGATCTAGGGCCAATAGCACTTCTGAACTGCCCTGTGTTTGTGTCGTTAAGCGGGGATAGGCCCCATTTGTGAGGCTGGAAAAGGCGGTTTGTGTGGCGCGGATCATCCCATTGCGATGGCTGTCCCGGTAACGTCTGATTGCTTCTTCGGCCAAAGTGATGCCCATGCTCAAGCGCAGGTAGGACAGTGCTGTGTCTTCAATCTGAAGCTCAAGGGTTGCCTTTCGCTGGACCAGTTCAGCGATTTCACTATCGCCGGACAAATTAGACAAATCCGTCCGCGCGCTGGCGCATGTGGCAATTGCCGCGTGATAGGCCGCTTCGCTTTGATCTAGATCCTGTGGCAGGCTCTCTAGCTCGGCTTCTAGGTCGGTTCGGGTGCATTCCTCTAACATGGTGCGGGCTTTGTGAAGGTCAGGCACATCCAGCTTGGTCAAAATATCGCCAACCAAGATGCGACACTGCCCGCGCTTGGCAATCACACTGTGTGCATTTGAAACCGCATTGCGCAACATCTCTAGATCATCGATTGATGCGGTGTCGGGAAACAGCGTGGCATACATTTTTTGGGCCTGTGCGACCTCTTCAAGATGCGATTGTGAGGTTTGTAAGGCGGCTTGCTTTTGTGTCTGTTCCTGCGTCAAGCGGGCTTGTGTGGCCCGAGCGGTTTCTGCCTGATCGGCCATGGCGCGCAGCTGGTCAAAGGCAGAACGTGGATCTGGATCTTGGATCCCATGGCGATGTGCTAGCCCGGAAACCTCTGTTGTGAATTGCGCCTGATCGGACCGCATGGCGTCAACCTGGCGCTGGGTTTGGGCCCGTTTGCCGTCTAATTCTCGTAAGGTACGTAATGGTGCCAGATCTTGGCGCAATTGGGCCGCCGACAATGCGGTTCCCACATGCTGTTGTATCGCGGTGTCCCATGTGGTCTGCGCAGCCTGGGCCTGATCTTGTTTGGATTTCAGCTGGGTGGTGCGCCGTGCCAAATCCGATTTTAACCCATCTTTTCGTTCGTTGATGCTGGCCTGTGTGGTCACGATCTGTTGCGCGGCCTTTAAGGTGGCGGAAAAGCTTAAAGCAGGTTCCGGCAGGTGCGGCGCAAGGGATGTGACCAGATCTTTGCATGTTTCAATCGTATTGGCATGCTGTGCAGTTACGCGAAGATAATCAGCCTCAGCATCGCAGGCCGTTTGATAGGTCCTTAACCACGCCGATAGGCCGGATGCCGTGGTTTGTGGCAGGCCAATACCTGCGGTAATTTCACGGATTTCGGCGTCCAATTGCGCGATCTGATCGTTGGTCTTGATCAGGGTCTCGTCGGTCTGTGCAACTTTAACCTCTAACTCAATCCGACGCTGGTCCAATTGGCGCAACTGCCCTAGTTGACTGGCGCCATTCAGGCGGGCTTGGGCCAGGTGATCCAATGCATGCATTGCGGTTTCAAAGCTGGCGGCGCTAGCGGTGGATAAAGAATGCAGATGATCGCGCCATAGCGCGTTTCGTTTGGAATGTGCCTCGGCCGTTTCGGCATCGCTGGGTAGGTTCGCGGTGGTTTGCTGCGATGTGATCTGTGCGTTTAACAGGCCAAGCGTATCGCGGTGTTCACGCAGGTCGTCCTGTAATGACTTGGCGTGTCGGCTGAGATCATCGTAGCGCCGTGCGATTTCTTCCCCCCGATGTGCATCGATTGGGCTGGCAGGCAATGTGTCAAACCGGGTTGGGCCGACGGATAGTGCGGCGCGTGTGCTATCACGCCGGTCTTTGGCGGATCTAAGCGCCTCGAGTGCCTGTATATGGCGCTGGGCCAGCTGCGCTGCGTCGTATTGATTCAGGATGTCTGCAAGGGCGGCATGCGCTGCCAGATCCTTTGGCAACTGATCCAAAGCATTTTTGGTGTCTGCCCATTCCTGTTGGGCTGTTTGCACCTCGTGTTCCGCGCTGCGCACATCATCGCGGTTGCGTTCAAGCTCGGCCAGCGCATGTAAGGGCAGAACCAAATCACGTGCATCGCAATCACTGCCCATATCTGCAACAAGGCGGGTCATATCAGTGGTGATTTCGGACAGCGCGTGTTCGCGTCGGGGCAGATCCAGATCAGCGGTGCGCATACGCGCCTGTAGATCGGACAGAGCGGCCAAATCCGCGAGCAGACTGTCATGCAAAGGATCGAATTTCAGCGCATCCAATGCATTCTGACCCTCTGCCAGTTCTTGGGTTATGCGATCATGATCTGATTGGGCTTTGGATTGCTTGGTTTGCAGCGCAAATATCTGGTCGACTGACACATCCATGTGGTCTGGATAGTCTGCATAAGGCGCTATTTCGGATGTAAGCGCATCATGTTGGGTCAATAAATCTAGTGCCGCGTGTTGCGCAGTGAGTTGGCTTTGACGGCGACGCAATGCGTCACGGCGGGATTTTGCATCGCTCTCGGCTTGCTCTGCCTGTTCCAAATCCTGCTTCATCTTGCGCCATGCGCTGGCAGTCACATCTAACGCGCGGATTTGTTTATCCACCTCGGTCAGTTCTTTTTTCAGAACCGCCATTTGAGATGATTTACTGTTCTTCAGATGCAGGGATTTGGCTTGGGCCTGGGCCTGTTCTAAGACACCTGATAGATCTGCAATACCGGCGGCGGCAGAAAACAACAGGCGACCTATGTCACCCTTGGCATTGGCAATTTCCTGACCACCACTTTCGATGGTTTCATCGTCAAGGCACAAGAGGTTGCGATAATCCTCTAATGACAGACCGCCCAATTGTGTGGCCAATACGTGTTCGGGCAGGGGCTGGCCCGCGCCATCCAGTAGGTTGTCGCCCCGTGTAGGCAGGCGGGTGAAAGCCTGCGATGTACCGTCTATATCCATCACGCCTGAAACACGCAGATTTTTCCGCTGATGGCGAAAATCATAGGGGTCGCGGGCCGGAAATTTATAGAGAAGGCGCAGGAACGCCTCCATCGTTGTCGATTTCCCTGCCTCATTTCGCCCATAGATAATGTGGAAATCCCCACCATCTGCGCGAGGGCCGAAATCATAGGTTTGATCGGTGAAATGGCCGAAAAAATCGAGAGAAAGAGAGCGTATGCGCATCAGCTTTCCACGCCTTTCATCCGCGCGAGAATGTCATGGGCTCCGGCTGCGGCCAATGTGCGTCGCAGGGCCGCTTTTGCGTCCGGGTCGGGCAGCAACGCAGCGCGACGGCTGTTTGGAAGGTCTTTCAGAAGCGTTTCGAGCAGCGCATCACAGGATTGGGCAAATCCGGGTTCGTTCTGGATCGCATCCATAAGGTCAGCCAATTCAGACACAGCACTTTGGCTGGGGCTTGGGTCCGACTCTAGCGAAATGTCCAACCGATCCAGCCAGATTTGACCAAAGCCCTGACTAATCTGTTCGACGGTTTCGTGCCACATCTCGTGATCGCGCAAAAGCTGCCACTGCAGATCACTTTGACCGGTGAACGTCAGGCGTAGAACGGCAGCGTCAGATTTAAGATTTGCAGCGCATTTGGCCAGGCAGGCGCGCAATGCATCGCGGAGCGCGTCGGATGATGTTAGGTCGGTAATGTCCAGATCCACGCGCAGAAATTCAACTGCGGATGTTGGGACTTCACTTATGGTGATGTCATTTTCCGAAATATCAATCAGCGTGGCCGATTTTGGACCGGTTTCGCCCATATCGCGCCCTTGGGGGATGCCGGGCATCACGATGGGGGGATCCATCGCATGGACCTGTCGTTTGTGGATATGCCCCAATGCCCAATAATCAAATCCCATGGCCCGTAATTCTGCCACGGAACAGGGGGCGTAGGTGTCATGCCCAGCTGCGCCAGCAAGGGATGTGTGCAGCATGGCAATATTGATCGCGCTGGGCACTGGGGCAGGGAATTTCGGCAATAAGCTATCTGGTGCGTGTTTGCCGGCAAAGCTGACACCGTGAATCCAGACCTGATCGGTCAGTTGAACCTTGCCGCCCCGGCCATCGAACACATGCACATTATCCGGCAGATCCATTGCGCCGGTAATTGGGTTTTCCGCATCATGATTGCCTTTGATATAGAACACTTTGATGTCGGTATGCCGCAACCGATCCAATTCGCCGGTTAGAAATGCGGCGGTGCGCGCGCTGCGCTCGGCCCCATCAAACAGATCGCCTGCAATCAATAGGGCGGCAACGTTTTCATGAATGGCGGTGTCTATGATGCGGGAAAAGGCGATGCGCGTGGCGCTTTGAATCCGTTCGGCCAAATCTGGATTGCGCAAGGCCAGCGTTTTCAGCGGGGAATCCAGATGGATGTCAGCCGTATGCAGAAGTTTGACCAAAGAAAAAGCGCCTTAACCGTTGCGGAATGTTCCGCGTGATTAAGACGCTATTTCAACGGAAATGCAAACGCATCCCGATGAGGTCACTAGGTCAGTCACGCCAGCTTGGGTCATCCTTGTCCAGCGTGGTTTTCAGATAGGCAAAGTGGTTTTCGCCCATGCCGTAATAGGGCTTCCACCCTTCAGACGTGTTTTGCGCCACATTGTCGTTCAACAGGGCCAAAGGTTGTCCTGTGGACATCGCCAAGATTTGCGTCTGTGCTGCCTTTTCAAAGAAATACAGATCCTCAAACGCCGCAGCCACGGTCGGGCCAGTCACGGAGACGCCGTGATTGCCCATGACCAGCACGGAATTGCCGCGCATGGCTTTGACCAGATGTTCGCCTTCTTCTGCTGTGTCCGAGATGCCGCCGAATTCCAGATCATAGCCGATCCGGCCAAAGAACCGGGCGGTGTTGTTGTCGATCGGCAGCATGGTCGGGTCTTTTAGGCAGGCCAATGCGGTTGCGTAAGGCGAATGGCAATGCAGGATCACGCGTGCCTCAGGCAATTCCTGATGCAGCGCGCCGTGCACGGCCCAAGCGGATGGGTCAGGCGCATTTGGCCCATCCATCACGCTGTCATCATCCGCATTCAGCAGCAACAGATCGCTGGCTTTGATCGTTGCGAAATGCTGCCAGCGCGGGTTCAGCAGAAAGGATTTGCCATCTTCAGACACGGCTGCGCTGAAATGGTTGCCGACGGATTCGCTCCAGCCAAAAGCGTGGCAGAGGCGAAACGCCGCCGCCAGATCTTGGCGCAGGGCTGTCAACTCGGATGGTTCCAAGTCTTTGGCTGTGCTCAGGTCATTCATTCTTTGAAACGCCCTTCAGAGACCAATGCACGGTAGTTTGATCGCATTTCTGCACGATCTGTGTAGGTGCCGCGCAGATAACGTGATCCGCTATCTGCTGTATAACCTTCACGACCATGCACGATGCGGTGGTTGTCGAAGACGATACATTCAGTTGCCTGCAGCGTAAACTTCATGATGTATTTGTCATCCTGCAGCAGCTTACCAAAGCGGCAAAAGGCTGGATAATACGCGTCCAACACATCTTGTGGCAGGTCAATCAGATCCAACATGTGCTGGCTGATGGTCAGGCCGGACACTTCGCCATGCTGGTCCAGTTCGATAACACGCTGGTAGGACCGCATGTCGTAATCATCATGTTCACAGTAGAACGGGATGTCGATTTCAGACAGCAGTTTGAAACCTTCTGGATCAATCTCGCGGAAATCATTGGCCGCAGCCACGCCGTCGCCAAACAGGTTCAAGCCGCCTTTCACAGAGTTGGCGCGCATGTGCAGGAATTGGATGCCCGGTGCGTGCTCTTCCGCAGGTGTGTCCGTGTGCAATTCCAGCGCGGATGCCGTGTAGGCCGTGTTGGTTGGGTTGATATGGGTATAGACGTCGAAATAGTCGCCAAAGAATGTTGGGCGCACTTTGCCCATCACATTCGCGGCGTCTGTCAGCGCTTCGTCAGTGTCCGGCATATCGGTGATGATGGACACACCTTCCACGATCATGGATTCAATCCAGGCCTTTTTGGCGGCGTTGTCGCTTTGCAAGTCAGCAAAGCTAACGCGGTGCACGTCTGGATAATGATCGCTGAACCATGCTTTGCGTGGCAGATCGGCCGGATCAGCGCGGCGATTTCCGGATGCGTAAGATTCAAGCAAAGTTAACGGAAATTTAGAGGTATGCTCTTCATCCGCCCAGGTGATGGTCAATGTGTCACCTGCGACCTCAGCAGATGCTGCTTTTGGCGCGGATTCGAGGTGAAAAATGTCAAAGCTGCGCTCGCGTGTGACCGAACTGAAAGAGGTCGGGCAATTGTCGCGCAGCCAGTAATAGTTGAAATATGCGCTTTCACCTGAGGGCATCGGAACGGTCAAACCTGTTTCGGACAAGGTGACGGTTGCGGCTGTGGGGGTCATTACATTCATGGTCGTACCGTGGTCGGTTGGAGGAGGTTGTATAGGCATATTTGCGGCTGAATCATCGAATATAAAAGAGTGCTTATATTTATCATAAGATAAGTGTATGCTTAACTTATGGAAAGATTGCCTCCACTTCGCCTCTTGGTCACCTTTGACACCGTCTGTCGCACAGGATCCATGCAGGTTGCTGCACAGCAGTTAAATGTGACGCCGCCCGCGGTCAGCCAAGCGATTAAGGCGCTTGAGAGTGATTTAGGTGTTAAATTGCTAGATCGTAGCGCAAAACCTGCCGTCCCCACCGAAGCGGGTGAGAGATTGCATCGCGCAACACGCAATGGATTGGGTCTGATTGAGGAAACGATTGATGATATCCGTTTCGCCGCTGGTCTTGGTGAGCAAATGATTAACCTCAGCTGCACATTGGGCATGGCAACCCACTGGCTGATGCCACGTTTGCCGCTGTTCTATTCGCAATTTCCCGATGTGACGGTGAATGTCCAAACCCCACCTTCGGATTTGCCGATGCTGACGGGTGGCATTGATATTGCCCTGCGCTATGGCGATGGGGGGTGGCGGGATTGCGAAACCCATTTGTTGTTTCCAGAGGTGATATGCCCGGTTGGCACGCCTGAATTGATCGAAAAAGCGCTCTATTCCGGCGGATTGGCCGAGGCCTGGTTGATCGATGTGCGATTGCGATCAGGCAAACCATGGTCCGGATGGACCGATTATTTGCGTCAAAAGGGGATTGTGCGGACCAGTCGCAAGATTCAGGTGTTTGATAACTACGTGCAGGCGGTGCAGGCGGCGCTCAATGGGCATGGGATCATGCTGGGTTGGCGATCCATTACATCCGTGCAAGTGGCAGAGGGCGCGCTGGTTCCTTGGCCCGAAGGTACACATGATTTCGGCACGGCCTATTATGTGTCATGCGACAACGCCAGCCTGCACAAGCAGCCTGTTCAGGATTTCAGGGATTGGGTGATTGATTTGGTGCGACAAGAGAACGGAATGGCGGGCACGTTAGAGGATTAGGACGCCAGAGTTTCACCTATCGGAGGCTTCGCAAGCCGTTGAAGACATGGCTTGCGAAGAAAGAGGTTCGATTAGCTTGTGCAACCTTGGTTGGACAATGCGCGCTCGATCGCAATTTTTTCGCCTTTATACAGCGCAACATCTGCTTCGCTGTCGCCAATCAGGGCTGACGGTGGGATCAAAACAAGGAAAACGCCAGCCGCGTCGGCGGCAACGGCTTGCTTCTGCTTGTTTTCTGCCGCTTCCAATTTGGCAATGGTGGATGTGTATTCTGTCGTGAGGGCGGCACAAGATTTGCCAGCATACTCGTCGCTAGATACAGCAACAGGTGCGATGGAAGATGGGGTTTTGGCGCAAGCAGCCAGAAGAACAGGGGCTAAAATGGCGAGCTTTAAAATTTTCATTGGTTGTTTCCCTTGAGTAATCTTTCGAAGGTTTGAGTAGCATGCTGCGCAATGTGATCAAGTGTATATGCGGTTTTTGATGTATATTTGTTAACCATGTTGCATCGCTGTCAGATAGATTAATAATGATCGTTCTGTAATTTCAACGATATCAAAGAGGCTAGGATTGCCGCATAAAATTCAAGCTGTTTCGCCGCTGTTCTCTATCGGTAATTTTTGTTAGAATCACCTGAAAGCAAAATCCATTTTCTTAAGATTTTCTTAGTTAAGGAAAGTTTTACTTAGCAGTATCAGTTAGAAAAATAGAACATGGCACAGATAGGCACACAAATCGCAGCACTCCCGCTGACGCGGGATAAAAAGGGTAAACTTCAGGTCTTAATGGTCACCTCGCGCGACACGGGGCGTTGGGTTATGCCCAAGGGATGGGAAATGGATGGCGAAAAGCCATGGGATGCGGCCGCAATTGAAGCGTTGGAAGAGGCCGGCGCCGAGGGCTATATTTCTGACAAAGTGCTTGGCGTCTATCGCTATCCCAAAATCCTGAAGGGTGGAGAGATTATGCCGGTAGAGGTACGCGTCTATCCGATGGTTGTGGAAAGGCTGCGTCGTAACTGGAAAGAGCGCGGGCAACGCACCCGGCGTTGGTTTTCCCCAAAAGCCGCGTCAAAGCGGGTGGATGAACCGGACCTTTCGAAGCTTTTGGCCTCGCTAGAGGGATTGAGCGATTTAAGTGCCAAGCCGATCCGTAAAGCGTTCAAGCAATCTGATTTTGTCCCGGTCGACGAGCACGTGTAATACAATTTAAAGTTGTATTTTAATTATATTTAGGGCGCTAAGCATCTGTTGTTTTCTTTTCGCGCGTAAAAATTGATTGATCACTCATTTGTTAATACAAAATTAACGAACGGCGCTCAAGAAGTGGCTATTCTACGTCTTCATGAAAGGAATAGTTATGCCACTATCACCTACAGTAAGTTTCACTTATTCCATTACACATTACACATTACACATTACACATTACACATTACGGAATAACGGGCTCGTTTTCAGCCGCTTCGAACCCCTCAACCGCAAATTACGGTCACTATTTGACAGGGGATTCCTCGGACAACACTTTTCACACATATAACGGCAATGATTACATGAAAGGGTTTGGCGGAGACGACTTTCTGTCCTCTAGCGATGGTGAAGATATTATCGAAGGTGGTGCTGATGACGATACAGTCTATGGTGGTGCCGGGGACGATTGGCTCTACGGAGATTATCAGTATGAATCCGACTGGGCGACCGGTGACGATTTTATTCTTGGCGGTACCGGAAATGACTATTTGTTTGGCGCAGGTGGTGATGATGAGCTGAATGGCGGAGCTGATGAGGATTACCTAGAAGGTGGGTCTGGCGACGATCTACTTATTGGGTTTACCGGTGACGATACCTTGCTTGGCGGTACGGGTAACGACACTTTGTATGGTGATGTAACCGATAGCAACACATCAGGCGGTGCCGATCTTCTCGGTGGTGGAGAAAGCAATGATGAGCTGTTGGGTGGTATCGGAAGCGATACGCTCGATGGTGGCTCCGGCGATGATACGCTGGATGGTGGCGATGATGACGACTTTTTGTACGGCAGTACCGGTAACGATGTGCTGACCGGCGGTTCTGGTGCTGACTATTTCGTATTTGATGTCGACACTGAAACAACTCAAAATGGCGGTGTCGCTACGGTTGATACGATCACTGACTTTGAAGACGGCACTGATTTGATCGCGCTCGATATCGGTGTTGATCCGCTTTCCACGTTCAGCGTTTACACTTTGAATGCTACGGACAGTTTTGTGATGGTTAACGACCTTGCCATCATTTTGGAAGGCGTTGATATGTCTCTAATAACAACGGATGATTTCTTGTTATTCTGATTTGACTGTTAAACCTTTTCGAGGCGTCGCCAAGTTTGGCGGCGCCTTTTGTTTTGCTTTCACTCTAGAAACCGGCCTTGATAATACACCAACGGATCCCCTGCGCCGAGTTCCACTTTCACAACCCTGCCCACTAGAATCGAATGATCTCCACCGTCATGTACCGCGTGATGGGTGCAATCGAAGCGGGCAATTGTATTGGCTAGGATAGGCGTGCCGTTTGCATCTGCTTGCCAATCTATTGTGTCAAACGGGCTGGTGTCTTTAGCGAACCCTATGCAGAGGTCTTTTTGCGCGTCGCTTAGGATATGGATGGAAAAATGCGCAGCTTTTGTAAACATATCATGCCGATTGGCAGATTTGGCTGGGCACCACAGGACCAAGGGTGGGGTTAGGGACAGCGATGTGAAACTGTTCACCGTCATGCCCTGTGGCCCGGCATCAGAGGCACAAGTGACAACCGTGACACCCGTCGCAAACCGGCCCAATGCATCGCGAAACGCGCGGCTGTCTTCTACACTTGGGTCAAAGCTATTTGGGTGCGCGGTCATTATGTTATCCGTCAGTTAGTTGTGTCGCAGGAGGGGGATCACGGAACCTCGTGACCCAATGCAAGCGTATAGAGCCCAAACCACGTCTCCCGGTCCATCTTAATGGAAGCCGCATCGCCCATTTTCGCAATGCGTTCTAGGGTGTTTGTTCCCAAAACAGGCAAAATCCGCGCGGGATGGGCCAACAGCCACGCGATGGCGATCGCGCTGATGTCCACGCCATGCTCGTCTGCAAGTTCGGACAGTTTACCACGCAGCGCGTCACTGCTTTGTGCAAATAGCGCGCCACCGCCCAGCGGGGACCAGGCCATAACGGGCGTGCCAGCCTTTTGGTGGAATGCCAGATCCCCATTTGTCAGGGGGTCATGTCGCATCAAGCTGATTTCGATTTGGTTGGTCACCAGCGGGTTTTTCATGCCGGATTGCAGCAATTCTACATCCCATGGGCGGAAATTGGATACGCCTACGCTGCGCACTTTTCCCGACGCAATCAGGTCATCCAGCGCTGCACCGGTTTCGTGATGATCCATCAACGGATCGGGTCGGTGGATCAAGAGCAAATCAATTTCGTCAATACCCATCAGCTTCAGTGACTGATCGACCGAAGACATCACATGCGCACGCGATGTATCGTAGTATTTTACAGGTTTGTCCGAGTAACGCCCGACCGGGGCAACGATGTCGCATTTCGTAACGATTTCCACCTTGTCCCGCAGGGCCGGCGCTGCGCGGAATGCATTGCCTAGTACCTCTTCGGACATGTAGTCACCATAGATGTCCGCCTGATCCAAAGTGGTCACACCTTGTGTCAGCGCTGCCTCAATCCGGGCTTGAATGGCGGCTGGGGAATGGTCGCCGTAATCTGTTAAGCGCCACAGGCCCAGCACAATGCGGCTGAGGCTGACATCATCGGTCAATGCAATGCGATCTACTTGCGTCATGTGCGCTCTCCTACGCCCAAAGGGGTTGCGGGCGTGCTGCTGGGCACGCGTCCATATTCATGTGGCAGTGAGCAGGTCTTCATCTGCGGCAGCACCTTTTGACCGAAATGCTTGCATTCGTCCAGATGCGGATAGCCTGACAGAATGAAAGACCGGATGCCCATTTTGTGGTAGGTTTCCAATTCGCTGAGAACCTGATCGGCCGACCCAACAAGAGCTGCACCGCAGCCCGAGCGTGCGCGACCAATCCGAGTCCATAGGTGGGGTTCAACATATCCAAACTGATCTGCCAATTCGCGTGCACGGGCCTGATGGGACACTCCTAAAGATCCACTGTCATGCGCGCGTTCGCGGATCAATTGGCCATATTCATCATCCAATTCCGCAACCAAATGTTCGGCATAGTCGCGCGCCTCGGCTTCGGTGTCGCGCACAATCACATGCACACGTAGACCATAATCCAACGTGCGATTATGCGCCTCTGCTACGGCATTAACGGCTTGCATGCGTTCGGCAATTTGTTCTTTGGGTTCGGGCCACATCAGGTAGACGTCACAATGCGCGCCGCATAGATCTAAGGCTGCAGGGGAATAGCCGCCGAAATACAACAAAGGGCCGCCTGTTTGATAGGGCTGTGCCGGGCCTGTTGGAACGTTTTGGAAATTGTAGACCTCGCCCTCGAAAGTGATTTCATCTTGTGTCCAAGCCTGTTTGAGGATCTGAACGACTTCATGTGAACGGCGATAGCGAAATGCACTATCTGCTTTTTCGCCGGGGAAATCGGATGAGATGACATTCAGCGTCAAACGCCCCTCTAGCATGTGGTCCAATGTCGCCACGGTACGGGCCAGCATGATGGGTTGCATTTCGCCACACCGAATGGCGGCCAACATGTTGATCCTATCCGTAATCGGTGCGCAGCCTGCAACAAAGCTTAGCGTGTCCTGCCCGACCTGATAAGAGGACGGGCAGAGGATATTGCGAAACCCCTGTGTTTCGGCTTCGCGCAAAATGGTTGAACAGTGCTGAAAGGACGAGCGCAGATCGCCATTTGGGACGCCAAGCTGCGCATAGTCATCCGAACAGAGGGCCGAAAACCACGATACCTCTGCCGAGGTCAAATCAGGTGATGTGATTGGAACAATGGTCATAATCCGGCCCTCCCCGCCGATTATTGATGCGCGCCTATACCATCCCGCGTGCGGGTCGGTTATTGGCGATGTTGAATTTCATGCCATCCAGTAGCTCGTCTAAATCTGGGCGCGCGGCTGGACCATTTGACAGGCAGACAATCTGAACCACTCCGTCAGGTCGCAGACAATAAACCGCGGGCTCGGCAAAGCGACGATCCGTTTCCTGTGGCGATAGCGGATCGGTGATATACACGCCGATTTCGCGCATCTGATCCTCGGACAGGTCATAGGCCAGATCAAAGCTCCAGCCGAATTCCTCCTGATCGGCTTTGGCTTTTTCCAATGTATCCGCTGAGGCAACGATGACGTCAATATCCGCGTCAAACCAATCGTTTAGACGCTCTTGCAGCCCATTTAGGTAGCGTTTGCAACGAGGGCAGTGTTTGCCGCGATAGATCACGAAAAGCATGTGTTTTTCACGCGTGCCGCCAATGGTGACGGTTTCGCCTGTGATCAGTGGCAATTCTATGATGGGCATTTCGCCCCCTGCCGGTGGTTTGGTCATATGCATCGCTAGGTTCCTTTTCGTTGTTCCGTGTTGTCCTTAGGTTGTGCTAGGAGTGTCCTGCACAACGGCTTGTTTAGCCTAGCTTCTTCACAATATGGCCTCACGATTTAGACAGGTGGTCATAACTATTTGCCATTGTTCTTGTTTATCATTTCAAAAATTGTAAATCAATTATGTATCAATTCTGGGGGAGTCCCTTTAATGCCGTCCAAATATGCATTGCCGCTTCATATCCAAATCAGTGAAATGCTGATCCGGGAAATTCAGGCGGGTCGATTGGTGGATGGCCAACGTTTAGAACCAGAACGCGTCATGGCGCGGCGCTATGGCATCGCGGTTGGAACATTGCGTAAAGCCTTGTCAGATTTGACAGAAAAGGGAGTGCTGGTGCGCGTTCAGGGGTCGGGAAACTATGTGCAGGCGCGCATGGATGTCGATTCTGTCTATTCATTCTATCGCGTTGAATTGTTGCAGGGCGGTGGATTGCCGACTGCCGAGTTGATGTCGGTGGAGCGCATGGAAAAACCCGATCACTTGCCCGAATTTGGCAAAAGTGACGTTGCGCACCGAATCCGGCGCATCCGGTCTTTGGCTGGAATACCAGCGGTTTTGGAGGAAATTTGGCTGGATGCATCTTACGCCGAGACTTTGAGCACGTGCTCGATGTCAGAATCTTTGTATTTGTATTATCGTGAAAAACTGGATCTTTGGATTGCCAAAGCGGAGGATGGTCTAACCGTTGATCCATTGCCCGATTGGGCGCCGGACAGTTTTGGGATGGCGGCGAAAGCGCCTGCTTTGCTTGTGACGCGGCGTTCTGTCTCGCGTGAGGGGGAAATTGCTGAGATATCTCATAACTGGATCAATACGAATGTCGCGAAATATGTCGCGCGCATGGCCTAAAAGGGGGAGCGCCATGATCAATTACGGAGTTATTGGCTGTGGCATGATGGGGCGCGAGCATTTGCGCAATATTGCACTTTTGCCAGATGCGCGTGTCCATGCGATTTATGAACCCGATGCAGAGCAGGCGGCGCGGTCTCATGATATTGCGCCAGATGCCGTTATGTGTGCCTCGCTGGACGCCTTGCTGGCGGAACCAACTTTGGACTGCCTTTTGATTGCCAGTCCCAATCATATGCATATCCCGCAAATGATGCACATCGCAGAGACACGACCTTTGCCGGTATTGGTGGAAAAGCCATTGCATGTGAATGAGGGCGAATTGGCGCAGTTGAAGATGCTCGACGCATACCCTGCGCCCATTTGGGTCGCGATGGAGTATCGTTATATGCCGCCCGTTGCGGAATTTCTGACCCGTGCGGACGACGTGACTGGCGGGATTAAGATGCTCACCATTCGCGAGCATCGCTTTCCGTTCCTACAAAAGGTCGGTGATTGGAATCGCTTCAACAGCAATACAGGTGGCACATTGGTCGAAAAATGTTGCCATTTTTTCGATTTGATGCGGTTGGTCCTGAAATCAGATCCGGTGCGTGTGATGGCCAGCGGTGGTCAGGACGTGAATCATCTGGATGAAGATTATAACGGGCAGCGGCCGGATATTTGGGACAATGCCTATGTGATTGTCGATTTTGCGTCTGGCGCACGCGCGATGCTCGAACTCTGCATGTTTGCGGAAGGAGCACAATATCAGGAAGAAATCAGCGCCGTGGGTCCTGCTGGAAAAATCGAAGCACTGGTTCCGGGACCGGCCCGGTTTCAACCAGATGGCAGCCTAAAGGGCGCTGAACCCAAAGTGGTGATTTCCCCGCGTGATACCAAGGCACCGTATGAAGTGGATTGCCCGATTGATCCCTCAATTTTGGATGCCGGCGATCATAATGGTTCGACGTTTTACCAACATCAGAGATTTGTGCGGATGGTTAAATCCGGTGGTCAGATCGAGGTTGGTTTGTCCGATGGGGCCTGGGCTGTGCGCATGGGATTGGCGGCACAACGATCCGCAGCGGCCCACAATATAGTGTGTTTTTAAGGCGTTCTGACCACAAATTTATGGGGAAGTGGCGTCAACTTAGCCGTTTTCCCCATAAAACGTTAAAATTTTTTGTAGCGCAGATTCCTTGGATTGTGTACGACTGACACTAGGCAAGAACCGCGACCAATAAAAATAAATCATGGTCGCATAGTTAGTAGAGCGGTAGTGTTATGAGCGCGATTGAATTTGTCGTGCGTACCCCATTGGGTGCGCTCGAACGTGGTGTTGTAGGTGGTGAAAATGGCGGATCAGTGATCCAAGCCGCATCTGGCAGCGAAATTTCCCTAAATCTGAACCAAGCGGAAGTTGGCAGCTATGATCGTGCTGCTGATGATCTGCTTGTGACCCTTGCAGACGGTCGTGTGATCGTGATCGAAGGGTATTACACAACAGGCGTTGATGGCGCGACCCGGCTGTTTCTGTCCTCTGGCGGTGATCTGGTCGAAGTCGCCCTGATCGATGGTGGTGACGGTGTTTTGTATGCGCAATATAGCGGTGCAGAATCCTGGGATAAATGGAGCCCCAATGACAACCTGATCTTCTTTGATGACCCCGTTGTTTACGGCGCAGAGGAAGAGGTCACACGTTTTGGCGGTGGTCTGCTAGATGGCGGTGGAACCTCGGGTCTGCTGGGTGCGGGTGCTTTGGTTGCCGGTGCGGCCCTGTTGGGTGGCAGCGGTTCTGGCAGCGATGATGATGACGAGACAGTCGAAGATGTTGTTGATGATGCTGTCGTCGACGATGTCGATGATACGCCAGCGGTCGTGGATGACGTTGTCGATGAAGAACCGGTCGTCACACCAAAAGATGAGCCCGTCGTTGAAGTCCCTGTTGATTCCTCGACCGAGGTCGACATTTCGGGCGATGATCTGATCAATGAAGATGAGCATAATTCAGGCGTAACGCTTGTTGGCTCTGGAGAAGCTGGTGCAACGATCGTTGTAGAAGTCGAAGGTGTCTCGAAAGAAACCACTGTTGGTGATGATGGTACATGGTCTGTGGATTATGCACCGGGTGAATTGCCAGAGGGCGAATATACCACAACGGCATCTGTGACAGCGACGGATGATGCCGGTAACACGGCCACAGCAACCTTTGATTTCGAAGTAGACACGGTCAATGCCGTTACTGTCACAGGTGACACGCTGATCAACGAAACAGAACATGCGGCAGGCGTGACCCTAACCGGTATAGCGCAGCCCGGTAGCACAGTTTCTGTTGAGGTTGGCGGCGTGACGGTGCCTGCGACTGTTGCGGCTGACGGCACGTGGACCGCGACCTTTGCACCGGGTGAAATTGCCGAGGGTGAATATACCACGACGGCGAATGTGACTTCTGTGGATACGGCCGGGAACACGGCCACAGCGTCTTTTGATTTTGAAGTCGACACAGTCAATTCAGTGACAGTGACGGGCGATAGTCTAATCAACGAAGCCGAACATGCGGCAGGCGTCACCCTGACAGGCACGGCGCAGCCGGGCAGCACGGTGTCTGTCGAGGTTGGTGGTGTGAGCATCCCTGCAACTGTTGCGGCTGATGGAACGTGGACCGCGACCTTTACACCGGCACAAATTGCAGAAGGCGAATACGCCACATCTGCAACTGTGACCTCTGTTGATACAGCCGGTAATACGGCCAGCGGTACATTCGATTTTGACGTGGATACCGTCAACACAGTGACCATCACGGGTGACGATCTGATCAACGAGGTTGAGCATGCAGATGGTGTGACCCTGACAGGCACTGCGCAGCCGGGTAGCACAGTCACTGTTGAAATCGACGGCGTGTCGGTTCCTGCAACTGTTGCGGCTGATGGCACATGGAGCGCGACCTTTGCTTCTGGTCAGATTGCCGAGGGTGAATATACCACGACGGCCAATGTGACTTCGGTGGATACGGCAGGCAACACGGCGACAGCGTCTTTTGATTTCGAGGTTGATACCGTCAATAGCGTGACCGTCACGGGCGATGATCTGATCAACGAGGTTGAACACCCAAGCGGTGTTACCCTGACGGGCCAAACGCAACCGGGCAGCACGGTTTCTGTGGAAATCGACGGTGAAACGGTGACGGCAACTGTTGCGGCGGATGGCACATGGAGCGCAACCTTTGCCTCCGGTCAGATCGCCGAGGGTGAATATACCACAACGGCCAATGTGACTTCAGTCGACAGTGCGGGCAACACGGCAACCGCTGCGTTTGACTTTGATGTCGATACCGAAGTGGATGTGACCATTGATCAAACCGGGACAGAAGGCGATGACAATGTTGTAAACGCTGCCGAGCAGGCAGATGGGTTCACATTGACGGGTACGGCTGATCCATATGTCAGCATCGAAGTGGACATGAACGGTGTGATCATGACCACCAGCACGGGTGCCGATGGCACATGGTCTGTGGATTATGATCCTGCCGACATCCCCGTTACAGATGACAGCATTGCAGGCGATACTGGCCTATTCACGGTGGATGCCACAGTGACGGCAACCGATAGCGCAGGCAATGTGGCGACTGACAGCCGTGTGGTGACGATCGACACAGAGGTGCGCGATCTGGCGATTACATCTGTTGCAGATGGCGATGATGATGTGGTCAACACAGACGAAGCATTGTCTGGCGTCATGGTGTCAGGCACGGTTGAACCCGGGTCTACAATTGCGATCTCTGTTGCGGGCTATGACGTTCCGGCGGAAAACATCACTGTTTCTGGCGGGACATGGACCGCGATCATTCCGGCAGATGCGATCCCTCTGGATTATGAGGGTGATCTAACACTGGATGTGACGGCAACAGATGCGGCCGGCAATACGGCCATCGTAGACGACGGCAATGTTCTGACCATCGATACATCCGCACCGGATGCGCTGGATTGGGTCGATTACACACGTGGTCATGCGGGTGTTACTGCGATTTCGACAGAAACATCTTCTGATGAAGTTGAAATCAATCAGGTTGAATTTGCAGGTGACGGATCATCGGCGATTTCCGAAGTTGAAATTTCCGCATCGGTCGATATTGCGGGAACAACCACGTTCCATGCGTTCGCCGAACCTGTATCTGATGGCACGCATCTGGTTCTGTCCACAACAGATGATGCGGGCAATACCAACGGATCCTATTTGGTAACCGATGATCCTGCGACATCTGATGTGACCTTTACTGACAGTCTGGCCAATGCTCTGTCTGATTTCAAAATCGAAGAAATCGATTTGGAATTTGCCGAGGATACAAACCTGACGATCACCGAAGATCAGATCCTTGCCCTGTCTGATGAATCTGACACGGTTCTGATCAAAGGCGGCTCTGACGACACGGTCAATCTGGAAGGTGCGGTTGCAAACGGCACGGCCGAGCAGGACGGCACAACCTTTAATGTGTACACATTGGGTGACGCGACTGTTCTGATCGAAGATGAAATCACCAATGTTGTGATCTGATCGCAAGATTAAAATTTTGATGGCCCGTATGTCGGGCCATCAGCACAGTTTAAAATATCCGGAGGATCGGCACAAACTGATCCCCATTTCCCGATTAAAACATAATAATTCGCGCCAGTTACGGGGGCACGACATGACATTGAGCAGGCGGTTGGCAGGCTTGATTGCGATCAGCGCAATCATGGCAGGCTGCACAACAACATATCATAATGGCGAACCTCGTGATGGCGTGGTGACGCGTCTTAAGGGCGGTTTGTCGAAAATCACGTCTGCGACCGGTTTGGGCGCAGGCAACGGGTCAGCAGATGCCGGTCAGATTGCTCTGGCCTCGGGCGAGGTTGCGCAGGATGAGGGATCGCAGATCATTGCCGATCTGCAGGCCCGGCCTAGCACGATTGAATCCGGCACGCCCTTTGCAACCGTGGCTTTGTCTGTGATCGCCTCTGACGCCCGCGTGGCTGAGGCCGAATTGCAGGTCGCGCGCTTGCGCCAATCGGCGTCGCAATACAATTGGTTGCCGACAATTGGGCCCGACATTTCGCTGAATTCTTTGGGCGAATGGGTGACCAGCCTCGTCGTGGATCAGGTTCTGTTCGACAATGGTCGCAAAAAGGCCGAGCGCGATTTGGCCAAGCACAATGTCGAATTGGCGGCGGTCAATCTGGTCGATCATGGCAATTCGCGTGTCTATGATGCTTTGTCTATTTATCTGAATGGGGCTGAGGGGCGGGAACGCCAGGGGCATTACAACACGGCGCTTAAGGATATGACCCAGTTCGAATGGGTGCTTGAACAGCGCGTTGCGGGCGGCGTGTCTGACATGTCCGATCTGAACGTGGTGCGCCAGAAACTAGCCACGATCCGGTCGCAAATCGATCAAGCCCACGAAATGGAATACACCGCCTTTGCCGAATTGAATGCAATGGCCGAACTGGATCTATCCGGCCTGTCCGGTTTGGGCGGGCTGCGGGATCTTGATGCGGGCAAACCGCTGGGCGTGATCCGGGCGGAAGCACAACGTGATGTGGACATTGCGCAGGCCCGTATTGATCGTGCGTCTCATCTGCCCGGTCTGGGATTGTCTGGTTCGGTGGACAAAACAGGTGAAGCAACCGGGGTGCTCGGTGTTACCACGGATAAGCTGTTTGGTTTGGGCACTGGTTCGGAACTGAAGGCCCTAGAAATCATCCGTGAAAACGCGGGGCGGCAGGTGCTGGATGCACAACAGCAGGCCAATCGTGACATTGCCGCACAAAGCCTACGTCTAGAGGCCTATCGCCGACAGGCCGATGAAGCGGCCAAGCTGACACGGGATGCAAAACACAATCTCGACCTGTTCCAACAGCAATTTGAAAACGGACAGCGTCAGGTCATGGCTGTGGTTGGCGTCTATGAAACCTATGCGGATGCGCTCGAGAAAGAGCTGGATCTGAAATACAAAGCGCAGCGCACCGCGTTGGAGCTGGCCCGCTTGCGCGGGGCTTTGGCAGAAGGGGCGCAGATATGACCAAGTCACATGTAATCAATTTGGCGGATCGCGCACGTCAGGCCGTCATGACCGCGGTACCTGCCATGGCCGTGCTGGATGGTGGCAAAGATCGTGTTGCAAAACCGGATGCTAAGGCGACCGAAAAAGCGAAGTCACGCGCTGATCTGATCCGTGTGTTTGCAGGCCGCTTGGGCGTTGAAGGCAAATCCGCAGACATCTTAGAAGCGCTGACGCGTCATTCAGGCGAAGATGGCAGTTATGGTGCCGAGGCTCTTCAAGCGGGTTTGCAGGCAGCGGGCCTTGTTGTCCAAGGGCTGCAACCGCGCGGGTTGAATGCCTCTCATTGGCCGGCTTTGGCGCTGATGACCAGTGGTCAGGCCGTGTTGGTTCTGGGTCAAACGGGCCGGGATTTGCAGATCTATGATGCGACGGCGAAAGAAAAAACCAGCGAAGTCGCCCTGTCTGATTTTACGCCCTATTTCACGGGCACGATCCTAAAAGCCGAAGCGCCCGTTAAAATGCTGGCGGATATTCATGCGGATCAAGCGGCGCAAAAACATTGGTTTTGGGGCCAGTTTGGCCGGTTCAAACGCCACTTTGGTGAAGTTGCAATTGGATCTTTGGTGGCCAATCTGCTGGCCATTGCTGTCGCGATGTTTTCGCTACAGGTCTATGACCGCGTGATCCCGCATCAAAGCGTCGCGACCCTTTGGGTTTTGGCCGCCGGTGCTATGGCTGCGATTGTGATGGAGGCCTTTTTAAAAGCGTCGCGCGCGCGTCTTTTGGATGGGGCCGGTCGTCAGATTGAAATGGGCGTACAGAAACTGTTGATGGATCGCTTGCTAGGAATGCGGTCGGACATCAAGGGGCGGTCGCCTGTGCAACTGTTCAGCGCGATGCGTGATTTCAGTTCGGTGCGTGAATTCTTTACGGCCTCGGCTGTGGGCGCTGTCGCGGATATCCCGTTTATCTTTATTTTCTTTTTCCTCGTTGCGTCGATTGCGGGCAATGTGGTCTGGATCTTAGCCTTGGGCGGTGTCTTGATGGTCGTGCCCGGCTTTCTGATGCAAAAGCGGATGATCCGACTGACCAAGGAAATGCAGGGTGCCTCTGCGCGCCAATCGCGCCTGCTGCAAGAAGCGGTAGGCGAAATCGACACGATTAAAACGCAGCGCTCAGAGGATCGATTTCGTCGAATTTGGGAAGAGCTTTCTGCGGTTCAGGCGCTGAAATCCTCTCAACAGCGAACGTTGGCGGCTAGTCTTGGGTTTTGGAGCCAAGGCATGCAGCAGGTGACCTATGTTACGGCTGTCATTGCGGGCACTTATCTGGTGTTTGCGGGCGAATTCACCGTTGGATCTATCATCGCAACCGGCATCCTGACGACACGAACGTTGGCGCCGCTGACACAGCTGTCCGGAATTCTGGCCCGCTGGGGCAATGTGAAAGCTGCGCTTGATGGTTTGGACATGATTGCCCATGCGCCCCAAGACGAAAGTGCAGAACGCACATATCTGCGTCGGGATAGCCTGTCTGGGCAATATGAATTGCGGGATGTGACCTACCGCTATGATGACGAAGGGCCCGCCGTTTTGGATCTGTCAGGTCTGACGATCAAACCGGGTCAGGTTGTTGCCGTGCTGGGATCGAACGGGTCGGGTAAATCTACATTGCTTAAGGTGCTGACCGGGCTTTATGCGCCGGGCACGGGGCAAATCCTGATCGACGGGACAGAAATGAGCCAGATCGCCCCGCGCGATTTGCGACGATGCATTGGATATCTTGGGCAGGACGTCCGTCTGTTTCAGGGCACGCTGCGCGATAACCTGAACCTTAATATGTTAGAGCGTGATGATGATCGCCTTTATGAGGCGTTGGATTTTGCAGGGCTGGGCCAATTCGTGAAATCCCATGCCAAGGGGCTGGATCTGGACATTCATGACGGTGGCGCAGGCCTGTCCGTTGGGCAACGCCAGTCGATTGGCTGGGCACGGATGTGGTTGCAAGACCCGGATGTCTGCCTGTTGGATGAACCAACGGCAGCACTAGACCAGACATTGGAAAAAACACTGATTTCGCGTTTGGAAACATGGATGCAAGGGCGCACGGTTTTGGTTGCGACACATCGTGTGCCGATTCTGCAGCTGGCGACACGTACATTGATCCTGTCCAATGGGCGCATGGCGGTAGATGGCCCGCGAGATCAGGTGCTTGAACATCTCAAAGCTACCGGCGCAAGCGCGTAAGGAGATCGGGAAATGACGATTACGACAACGAACCTTGCGGATCAGTTGAAAGGCGATTTGCGTGGGCCGTCTTTGACCATATGGCTTTGTGCGGTGACCGTTGGCCTATTTATCTTTTGGGCCGGCATTGCCTGGGTCGATCAGATTGCGCGGGCTGAAGGGGAAATCATATCTTCGTCCAAGCCACAGATCATTCAAAACCTAGAAGGCGGTATTCTGACCGAGCTTTTGGTGAAAGAGGGCAGCGAAGTACGCCGTGGCGACGTGTTGGCCCGTCTTCATGGTACGCAGTTCCGTTCATCGGTGGACGATCTGCAGGATCAGGTGACGGCGTTGGAAATTCGCCGCCTGCGCTTAGAGGCGGAATTGGCTGGGGATAACAGCTTTGATGTGCCGCAACATTTGGCCGAACGTTCGCCGCATATTGTGACTTCTGAACGGGCATTGCTGGCCGCGCGCCAGTCTGATTATCACAGCCGCCGTCAAGGTGCGCGCACCGTGATGAACCAAGCGGGTGCCGAATTGGAGATCCTTGAGGATTTGTTGCCAAAGAAAGTGGTCGCCCTGATCGAAGTGACCCGCGCGCGCAAAGCATTTGCCGATGCGAAAATCAAATATGATGAAATTGTCACGCAGACCGAACTGACCCAGGCGCAGGAATATTCCGATACTTTAAAAGAGATCGCGACGCTGCAGCAAAACCTGAAATCGTCCGAGGATCAGTTGAACCGCACGATCGTGACCAGCCCTATGGATGGGATCGTGAATGACCTGACGATTTCAACAATTGGCGGTGTTGTGCGTCCGGGTGAACAGATCATGCAGATCACGCCGGCTGATGACGAATTGTTCGTCGAAGCGCAGGTGAAGCCCAAAGATATCGCCAGCATTCGCAAAGGGCAGGCAGCCACGATTAAGCTATCGGCTTATGATTACACGATCTATGGATCGCTTAAGGGACAGGTTCATCTGGTGTCAGCCGACACGTTTAAAGACGAACGTCGCCCAGAAGAAGAACCACATTACAAAGTCACCCTGCAGGTAGATCTGAACACTTTGACAGAACGCCAATCCCAGATCGATATCCGCCCCGGCATGTTGGCCAGTGTGGAATTACACACCGGCGAAAAGACGATCCTGCAATATCTGCTCAAACCGCTCTACAAATCCCGAGAAGCGTTACGTGAACCGTAGTGCTTAGGTTGGCGTCACTGTTAAAGCGAATGAAGCTCTGAACAAGACAATCCGCCGTCTGTCGAGATGCAGGTTCTATTGCGTCCCGTGTTTTTAGCCTCATAAAGTGCTTGATCGGCGCGTTTGATGACCTCGGCATAGTCCAATGGTTCGTCTGGCGTGTGCACGGCAATTCCGATGCAAACTGTACAAAGTCCCTTTATGCATATCAGATCATAGATCTTATGATGAATGCGTTTGGCGACGTCTTTGGCTTTGGACAGGTCTTGATCATGCAGGATACAAAGGAATTCGTCGCCTCCCAATCGCGCAATTGTGTCATTGGCACGACATTCTGATTTCAAAGCGTCAGCAACCTTTTGAAGAACCTTATCACCCCGTTCGTGGCCGTGATTGTCGTTGATTGCTTTGAACATATCTATGTCGATGGCCAGAACAGACACCGACTGGCCCAGATTTTTAGCATCTTCAAACATGTCCTGCGCTGCTAGTTCCAAGGCACGACGATTGGCCAATCCCGTCAACGGATCAGTACGGGATAAAAGTTCCAACTCTTCGCGTTGCTCTTCCAGCGCTGAGCGTGCTGTTTCTAGCTGGTGGAACAGCTTGTTACGTTTTTCGGCCTCAAGGAAGACCCAAGAGAAATTGCCATTCGGCATCATGCGGACACTTGCGATTTTTGCAACAGAATGGCCACGAGCATCTAGAATGGCGAGCTGAACTTCACTGCAGGATCCGGCCTCGTAAACAGAAGGTAAGATATAGCTTTCACAAAAAATTTGCGAAGATCGCGTCAGCAATCGTAACATAGAAGTAGAGATCAAATGCTGGGGATCCCAAGCGAGTGCTTCCTGAAAGTACTTATTTGCAAACAATATTTGGAGATCTCGCGTGGTGATTAAACATCCACAGGGAAAGTGATCTATGTCTATTAAATTGTTTTGCTCGCACTCAACCATGGGCACGCTCAATGTATGGTGCGCGCTGTCGATTCATCGATGCCTTGTGTTCTCTCTTGAATGAGGCGCATTTTGGTAAATACGCGGATGCTTTGCGTTGGCCAAGTGGATCGGCAAAGCCATGTTGACGGATGCACCTGAATGGCTCCAAGGTGCTGGGGAGGATAACGGTCACAAACATTTTGTGCCCTCTTTTGAACAAAAAGTGCATATTTCAGCGGGAACTTGCTTAACAGTGATTAATTTTATGGAGAATTTCGTTAACAGGGGGTTAACGAATGGCATATTTTTGAGCGTCCACACAAAGTTTTTTAATTCCTTGGTCAAAAATAACAGACAAGCATTCTCTGGCGTCTGGTGGTAGAGGCTGTTCTTGTACATTTAATATCGGCTAACGGCATCTCAAGTACTGTATCTATGGCAAAATCAACCAAAGCATCCAAACGGTCTACTAAAAAGAAAACAGGTCGGTCGCGTCAAGCAGGCGGTTCCGCTGCGAAACGGGCAAAGACGACGCGCGGATGGCGCCCTTTACGGTGGTTGCGCAGATGGGGTACGCGGCTTGTGCTTGGGATTATCGTCTTGTTTTGTGCCCTACTGCTTGTCTTGCGAGTGATAAACCCTCCGATCACGCCCTATATGTTCAGCGAAAATAAGCGGCTTGGTTGGCATGATTATGTGTGGGTCGACATAGATGTGGTGGCCCCTGTGATGACCCGCGCTGTGGTTGCTGCAGAGGATGCGCATTTCTGTGACCATTGGGGTTTCGATCTGGATGCGTTGAAACAAGCCATCGAGGGCGGGGGCCAACGCGGGGGAAGCACGATTTCTCAGCAAGTGGTCAAGAACCTGTTCCTTTGGCAGGGGCGATCCTATCCTCGCAAAGCGCTGGAGGGCTTTATCACACCTATGATGGAGTTGTTTTGGTCCAAGCAGCGTATTTTAGAAGTGTATTTGAACATCATTGAATATGATGAAGGTGTCTTTGGGATTGATGCGGCAGCGTATCACTATTTTGGTGTGACCCCTGCGGAATTAAGCGCAGCGCAGGCAGGTCGTTTGGCGGCCGTATTACCAAGTCCCAAGACACGTTCCGCATCCCAACCGAGCGATTTTATCATCCGGCGGGGACGGTCCATCGTAGATGGAGCGGCAACACTGAAAAGACAGGGGCGGGATGCGTGCTTTGCGGGTGGTTGACGCAAGGCAAGACAATCAACTCGGCAAAGATCCGCGCTTGCATGGCAGGCCAATTCAGGTCAATTAAGGCAGACCTTTTTCTAGTCTGGATCTCTCATATCTTATGGCCAAGCTGTATCATGTTCCCTTGTCCCCGTTTTGCCGCAAAGTGCGTCTGAGCCTTGCAGAAAAAAAGATCGAATGTGAGTTGGCAGAAGAACGGTATTGGGAACAAGATCCCGATTTCTTGCGTCGCAATCCAGCAGGAAAAGTTCCGGTGTTGCGCTTGGATGGCAAAACGCTGAGCGAAAGCGCAGCCATTTGCGAATATATCGAAGAGAAATACCCAGAGCCTGCATTGCTGCCGCGTTCCGCCGATGGTCGCTATGAAGTGCGTCGTCTGGTCAGTTGGTTTGACGACAAATTCTTTAACGAAGTGACGTCCAAATTGCTGTACGAGCGGGTCAATAAAAAGGTGATGAAGCAAGGGTTCCCAGACAGTGGCAACGTCAAATCTGGGGCCAAAGCGATCAAGTACCATCTTGATTACATGGCCTGGCTGTTGGAGCATCGCCGCTGGTTGGCGGGGGATGTCATGACGCTGGCTGATTTCGCCGCTGCTGCGCATTTAAGTGCGTTGGATTATATCTCTGACGTGGATTGGAATCGATCTGATGTCGTCAAAGACTGGTATGCCAAGATCAAATCGCGCCCAGCCTTTCGGTCCATTCTGGCAGATCAAGTGCCAGGTTTCCTTCCGCCCCCTCATTACGCTGATCTGGATTTTTGATCCAAAGCTGGGTTTGATGCCGGGCGGAAAAGCCCGTAGATGTTGATCCCAATGGATGCGTTTAAAGAAAAACTGTTGGCTGAGGCATGCGAGGTCGGATTCTCGGCGCTTAAAATCTGCCGTCCTTGGGATGTGCCCGAGGTGGCTGAGCGGCTGAAAACCTTTGTCGATGCGGGTTATCATGGCCAAATGGCGTGGATGGGGGATCGCATGCATTGGCGTGGTGCGCCCGATCAGCTGTGGCCAGAGGCACGGTCCGTGATCATGTTGGCCGAAAACTATGGGCCTGACTTTGACCCGCGAGATATTTTCGCCCATCCTGAAAAAGGGGCTGTGTCGGTCTATGCGCAAAATCGCGATTATCACGATGTGGCCAAAAAGCGTTTAAAGCGGCTGGGTCGTTGGTTGATCGAACGAGCCAGTAAAGATCTGGATCAGGATATCCAGATCAAGGTTTTTGTGGATACCGCGCCGGTGCCAGAAAAGGCGCTGGGGCAGGCGGCAGGGTTGGGTTGGCAGGGCAAACACACCAATCTGGTTAGCCGCGAATTGGGATCGTGGTTTTTTCTGGGGTCCATTTTTACGACATTAGAATTGCCAGTTGATGAGGCCGAGGTCGATCATTGCGGACGCTGCCGCGCCTGCCTGGATGCCTGTCCAACGGATGCTTTTGTGGCGCCCTATAAAATGGATGCGCGACGCTGCATTTCCTACCTGACGATTGAACATAAGGGCCCGGTGGACGAAGACCTGCGGGCCAAGCTGGGCAACCATATCTATGGCTGCGACGATTGCTTGGCCGCATGTCCGTGGAACAAATTCGCCCAAGCCGCGTCAGAGGTGAAATACCATGCGCGCCCGGATCTAAAAGCACCCGATTTGGTCGAGCTGGTTGGTTTGGATGATACCGCATTCCGTGCGAAATTCTCTGGATCCCCGATCAAACGGATTGGTCGCGACCGGTTCGTGCGCAACGTGCTCTACGCCATCGGAAATTCCGGCCGCGCGGATTTGTCACCACATGCGCAGGCGCTATGTAAGGACAGTGACGCCACCGTCGCCGATGCCGCGCGTTGGGCTGTGGGGCGGTTGATGTGAGACATAGCAACCATTCGCAGATTGAAAACTCTCGGCGTCGAATAATTTGCACTTCCCGATGTCTCAGCCGGGGATGGAATCGCCTTTCGTCTAATCGTGAGCGAGTCCGAAACGGAAAATGCTTCCAGTGATCTAATAGAGCAGCCAACATTGTCGGAGCCACTGCAATCATATAGAATACCTGCAAAATACAGGAGACTTACCGTGAAGGCTGACCAGCTATTGTATCACTACTGCAGTACGCAAACTGGTTTAGCCATACTTCAAAGCCGGACACTCCGTCTTTCTGCACTCTCTGCGGCCAATGACAGTATGGAAGGACGAGTTCTGGGTCGTGTATTCGCTCAACTTCTCTCTAAAACAGGACTACCGCCTGACGTAGTGGACGTCGCTTCTGTTATCGTTGAAGGTTATCCAGATTCTACCGAAGGTTTTGCTTTTTGCCTTTCAGAGAAGGGAGATACTTTGAGCCAGTGGCGTGCGTATGGTGCGAATGGCGCGGGTATTTCCATAGGATTTTCTGCAGAATTTTTCGGTAAGAATTTTGGTCAAGTCAACTTCGGGGCTCAGTTCTTTGAGTTGAAGAAAATCGAGTATGGAGAAGACGAATTGCGGCGGTGGCTTCAGCCGTTTGCAGATGAAGTTGCGGAGAAATTTGCAAAATACGGAAGTTTTGTGAGGCTTGGCGACCGGATCACACGGGGACAAGCATTAAGTGCTCTGGCAGACAGTACAACTGATGTTCAAGGGATTTTCAAAAGCGCCAACAGCGATACAGCAGACATTCTAAGTCAATTGCTCAAGTCGTTAGCGCCGTTACATTTTAGAATTTATGAGACAAAACCGCTTTCCTTTAATGAGGAGTGCGAGTGGCGGCTTGTTCGATACCGTCATAGAGTCTCTCTCCCAGAGGTTGAGTACTTCGCTGACGAAAATGCAATCAAACCTTTCATTTCTTGCCTTATAGCAGATCCCGCGCGGGAGGCTATTCGTGAAGTAGTGCTGGGCCCGAAGCACTCCTCAAATCCAAATTGGGTACGCGGGTTTCTCGCTTCTGTAGGTTTGCCGCACGTTATGGTCAAACACTCTGCAATCGAAAGCTATCGTTAAACGAAGAAAAATTGTGTCTTTTCTTACATAACCGGATAACCGACTTTGCAAAGTCCAGTTTCTGCGCACAGCAGACATCGACGCAGCTTGCGGCATCGGTCGGCTCAAACCTGACATTCGCAAGATTCTACCCCGAAAGTCGATTTTATTCTCGAACGTGAAGTGTTCGGGTCGGAAAGCTCTGATTGTGCCAATCCCTGACACATACGCAATTCCGTTATCCCTTCACTTTACCCTTTTGCATTTCCCCAAAAATCCCCATCTTAGTATGAACACCAGCAGCAGAGAGCGCCCCATGGCACAGTATGAAAAATCACCCGACGTTATCGCGGCCCTGTCGCCCGAGGAGTTTTATGTCACGCAGGAAAGCGGGACAGAGCGGCCGGGGACGGGCAAATATCTCGATAACAAAGCGGTTGGCATCTATGTGGATATCGCGTCCGGTGAGCCCCTGTTTGCGTCAGCTGCCAAATATGAAAGCGGCTGTGGTTGGCCCAGTTTCGTCAAACCGATTGAGGCAGGCAATATAATTGAACTGCGTGATACGACGCATGGTATGGTGCGTACTGAAGTGCGGTCGCGTCATGGTGATAGCCATTTGGGGCATGTGTTCCCGGATGGGCCACGCGAGACGGGTGGCTTGCGCTATTGTATCAACTCTGCCTCGTTGCGCTTTGTGGCTAAAGAAGACATGGAGGCCGAAGGTTACGGTGCCTATGTTGATCAAGTGGAGGATCTCTAAATGAGCGAACGTGCTGTTCTGGCGGGTGGTTGCTTTTGGGGCATGCAGGATTTGATCCGCAAATTGCCCGGTGTCTTAAAGACACGTGTTGGGTATACAGGGGGGGACGTTCCAAATGCGACTTATCGCAATCACGGCACCCACGCTGAGGGGATCGAAATTATGTTTGATCCCGCAGTGACATCCTACCGCACGCTGTTGGAATTCTTTTTCCAGATCCATGACCCGACGACGCCCAACCGGCAGGGCAATGATCGCGGCATGAGCTATCGCAGCGCGATCTATTTTGTGGATGATGTGCAAAAAGCCGTGGCGCTGGACACGATCGCGGATGTGAACGCATCCGGTATTTGGCCGGGTCCCGTTGTGACCGAGGTGGAAGCAGTGGGTGATTTCTGGGAAGCGGAACCAGAACATCAAGACTATCTAGAACGTATCCCCAACGGCTATACCTGCCATTTCCCGCGTCCAAATTGGGTTTTGCCAAAGCGCGCAGCAGAATAGGTCCATGCAATATTGAATGGATTACCTGCAAGGCTGGTCGAAGATCTGCGTAAGTATTTAGTGTATTTGCATGTCAACTATACTGAGATGCTAAATTCGCGAGGATATTATGACCGCCGCCGCCTTTTGGGACAAAATTGCCGAGAAATATTCAAAAGATCCAATTCGAAATGTTGATGCCTATCAGGCCTCGCTCGCGCGCACAAAACACTGGCTGACACCGGATATGCGGGTTTTGGAACTGGGCTGCGGTACAGGGTCCACGGCGCTCTTATTAAAGGATGATGCCGCTGAAATCTTGGGAACGGATTTCTCCACAGAAATGGTGCGTATCGGCAATGCAAAAGTTGCTGATGAAGGTGCCACAAATGTCCGTTTTGAAGTTGCTGATGCAGGCCGTGCAGCGCAGGGACAGGTATTTGACGCGGTGATGGCCTTTAACCTGATCCATTTGGCGTCCAATCCAAACGCGGTCTTTGATCATGCCCGCAGCCTTTTGCCCGAGGGCGGATTGTTTATCTCAAAGACGCCATGTTTGGGTGGCAAATGGTTTTTCAAACCTTTGATCGCAGTTTTGAACCTGATCGGTAAAGCACCGGGCAAAGTTCATTTCCTGCACAGCTATGATCTGCACCGACTGGCCGAGCAGAACGGGTTTGAAATTGTCGAAACCGGGCAATACCCGCCCGGTGGCGTGATGAGCTATTACATCGTCGCCAGGGCCGTGTAGTCAGCCGCAGCATCTGCGGTCGGTAACGGATTTTCGCCGATTCTGCGACTTGCGATACGCTACATCCTGCCGGTTTCCTGTAACTTTGAGATCGCGATTTTTTTGGGCTGTATCGCGCTGGCGTAAACCCCACAAACCGGCAGGCGACCGCAGATTTTGGGTGCAATTCGCGGTTGGTCCTGACAGGTGGTGCCGTGGTGAACATAGTGATTTGCGAGGTCATCATCAGGTGGCCTCATAAATCAAACAACGACCACAGGAGACCTAAAATGAAAAAGGTTCTATTCACGACGACCGCACTTGTTGCCTTTGCCGGTGCTGCGTTTGCTGCTGTTTCGGATGTGGATTCTGATGGTGATGGTGTTGCTTCTTTTAGCGAACTGTCAGCCGCCTACGCGATCAGCGAAGAAGACTTTATCACAATCGATACCAATGGCGATCAGGTGGTAGACGATGCAGAACTGGCAGCGGCGCAAGAAGCGGGCATCATCCCTCAAAGCTAAAAAGATCGCAGCTTTCTCGCAACAAGTCCTCGATATGTCGCGAGACAGCGCGTTTGGGTATCGCATACCTGGCAGTCTGGATTTCCTCCTCGCCAAAGATATGCGGGTATTGACATGCGTGCCCTAACTGCCAGAGCGGGACTTCCTGCTCTGGCACAAACTGTTTCGGGCAAAACGCTTACTTCTTGCCGATCTTGGGTTCACTGCCGTCCAAAAGGCGGGTGATGTTTTCTTTGTGCCTGTAGAAGATCAAAACAGCCATAAATGTGGTTGTGATCGCATAGGGTGCGCCTATGGCCCACATCCAAATCGGTGCACTGGCTGCACAGATTAGGCCCGCAAGGCTAGAGCGCCGCCCAATGCCCGCGACAACCAGCCATGTCGCACCTGTGAGCAAGAAAGCGGGCCAAGCCAAGGCCAGAACCGTGCCAAGAAACGTTGCGACACCTTTGCCGCCCTTGAACCCCAACCAAATGGGAAAACAATGCCCGGCGAACGACGCCAATGCCGCGGTCTGTGCTGCCAGATCGCCGCCAAAATGGCGGGCCAGGATCACGGCAATTGCGCCTTTGAACGTATCAAGCAATAGGGTTGCCAAGGCGGCAGGTTTGTTGCCAGTGCGCAAAACGTTTGTGGCACCAATATTGCCCGATCCAATTTGGCGTAAATCACCCAAACCGAGTGCGCGGGTGATCACGATTCCAAAAGGTACCGATCCCAGCAGATAGCCGATGATGGCCCAGACGATCACGCTCATGCATCTGTTCCTTCAGGGAAAGGGAACACTTGCGTTCCGTCTACCCAGGTGGACAGGATTTTGCCTTGTAGGCGCGCGCCGTCAAATGGGGTGTTTTTGGATTTTGAATTCAGTTTGAACCGGTTCAGCACAATGGGCTTATCGACATCCAGCTGGACAAGATCCGCAGGCGCGCCTTTGCTTAAACGACCTGCGGGCAGGCCCAAACGTTTTGCGGGGTTCAACGACAATGCGCGGAACAATGTGGGCAGATCCAATTCGCCGGAATGATAAAGGCGTAGCAGAACCGGTAGCATTGTTTCCAAACCCACTGCGCCCGATGCGGCCTCTTCAAATGGCAGGCGTTTGCTTTCTTCATCCTGCGGCGTGTGGAACGAACTGATGATGTCAATCAATCCGTCACGCACTGCGCCAACAACGGCCATTCGATCTTCTTCGGCGCGCAGCGGTGGTTTGACCTTAAAAAAGGTCCGGTAATCCGCAACGTCCAACTCATTCAGCGTCAGGTGATGCATGGATGTGCCTGCGGTGACATCAAATCCATTGTCCTTTGCGCGTTGCAATGTTGGCAAGGCACGTGTCGTTGTAATCTGGTCTGCGTGATAGCGTGCGCCGGTCATTTCCACCAAAGCAATATCGCGATCCAGCCCCATACGTTCGGCCATAGAGGTGACATGCGGAATGCCCCGCAGTGAGGCGAATTTGCCCGATGTGGCCGCCGCCCCTTTGGACAGGGTTGGTTCCTGCGGATGTCCCATCACCAATGCACCTAACGAGCGGGCATAGGTCATTGCACGAGACACCACTTTTGTGTCGCGGATCACGCGATCACAATCGGTAAAGGCCACGGCCCCCGCATCGAGCAAAAAGCCGATCTCGGTCATTTCGCGCCCGTCACGCCCCTTGGTCAGGGCGGCCATTGGCAGCATTTTCACAACCGATGTTTCCAGCGCGCGACGTTTGATGAATTCCAACGCTTCGGGATTGTCGATACAGGGCGTTGTGTCGGGGCGTGTGACCATGGTGGTGACACCACCAGCTGCGGCAGCGAGACCTGCGGTCTTAAAGCTTTCTTTGTGGCGCTCGCCGGGTTCGCCAACCTTGACGCCAATATCGATAATACCGGGTGCCAGATGTTTGCCGCCCAAATCGACAACTTCAGCGTCCACCCCATCTGGGTTGGGGACATCAAAGCGATCAGCAATCAGACCGTTTTCGATCAGCAAGGCACCATGGGTAACAGTACCGGCCTCGGGGTCGATCAACTTGGCATTGGTAAGAAGCGTCCGTGTCATAAGCGTGGTCCGAGGTTACATGCGGGAAAAGATAAAGATGGCCAAAGCCGCAAGCCCGACAAAGCTTGCGATCATAAGGGGCGGGATTTTAGCAGAGGAACTGCCGCGCGCATCGGGAATGCGGCCTAGGGCAGAGCGGCTTTTGACCCGAGGTCCGGGTTTCTCTGATCTGGTTTCGGCATAGCTGCCGATATGGGTTAGCGGCGCACCGATGGTCAGGGTTTGACTGGTATGCGCAAAGGCCATGGGCGGCAGCACAACAACATGTCCTGAAAGCGCATCAAGGGCGGGGGCCGCTGTGGCGAATGCGTCACCCACAGCATTATGGGCCACGCCCAAATAGGTGGATAGGCTCATATCGCCCAAATCGTTTAATGCGACCACGTCAATGAAATCAGACCGCAATTCCGTTGCACCCAAAGCGTATTTCAAGGGCCACTCGCCAGTGCCTGCTTCACGGGTAAAACGTTCAATGGCCTCGGACGGCAGATCGATCTGAAACAGATGAATCTGATCATTCGTTGATCCATTGATTGCGACAGTGTTCATACGCCGTCCGCACCCATCAGGTGATTGGGGCGGGCACGCAGGTTGCGCGCCAACAGATCCATTGCGGCCATCCGCACGGCGACGCCCATTTCCACCTGATCCTGAATAACGGACCGGTTGATGTCATCCGCAATCGTGCCATCGATTTCGACACCTCGGTTCATAGGGCCGGGATGCATCACAATGGCATCGGGTTTGGCATAAGACAGCTTTTCTGCATCCAACCCATAGCGGTGGTAATATTCCCGCTCTGACGGGATAAAGCCGCCATCCATGCGTTCTTTTTGAAGGCGCAGCATCATCACAACATCGACGTCTTTCAGGCCTTCGCGCATATCGTCATAGACCTCTGCACCAAAAGCATCGATGCCCGGTGGCATCAATGTGGGTGGGCCGATCAAACGGATACGGTTTTCCATCTTGTGCAACAGGATCAGGTTAGATCGCGCCACACGGGAATGCACGATATCGCCGCAAATCGCGATGTTTAAACGGTGCAAACGCCCTTTGGCACGACGGATCGTCAATGCGTCCAATAAGGCCTGCGTCGGGTGTTCGTGCCGACCGTCACCTGCATTCAGAACAGCGCAATTGACCTTTTGCGCGAGCAGGTCGACCGCCCCAGAATGTGGATGACGCACGACCAGCAAATCGGGATGCATCGCGTTTAGCGTCAGTGCCGTATCAATCAGGGTTTCGCCCTTTTTGATCGATGAGGCCTGCATCGCCATATTCATCACATCCGCGCCCAAACGTTTGCCAGCGATTTCGAAACTGGCCTGTGTGCGCGTAGAGTTTTCAAAGAACATATTGATCTGTGTCAGGCCTTGCAGGGCATTGCCATGCTTGTCGCGCTGACGGGACAAATCAACATAGTTTTCAGCCAAATCGAGAAGCGTGGTGATCTCTTCAGGGCGCAATGGGGCAATGCCCAAAAGGTGGCGTTGGTCAAACCGCATGCAGAACTCCGTGAACTTGTCGCTTTATAGGCAGAGTGTCCTTGCGGGGCAAGCAGGCTGGCGTGACTGAAACGGGGCTTTGGCATTTCTGTCGCGTCACGTTAAGACGGATCTATGGATTCGGCACTGGACTGGCATAACGCGAAAGCGCTTTTAGAGTGGCAATACGACCTTGGTGCCGATTGCGCATTGGCCGAGGCGCCGGTGGATCGCTTTGCTGCGGAAGAAATTGCGCGTGCAAAAGCCGCTGAACGCGCCGCAGCGCCAATGCCAGGCAAACGGACCCAACCTGTGCCTTTGGAAAAGGGCCCTGATCCCGTCGAGGTCGCCGTTAAATTGGCGAAAGAGACGCAAGATCTGGCGTCTCTACGCGAAGCAATGGCGCAGTATTCCCATTGCGATCTGAAAAAAGGCGCGCGCAATCTGGTCTTTTCCGACGGGGTGGCCGGATCCAAGGTGATGATCATCGGTGAAGCGCCGGGCCGGGATGAGGATCGCGTTGGCAAACCTTTTGTCGGGCGCGCTGGGCAGTTGTTGGATAAAATGCTGGCCGCGATTGATCTGAGCCGTGAGAGCAATGTTTACATCACCAATGTCCTGCCATGGCGGCCACCGCAAAACCGCGATCCCTTGCCCGAAGAGATTGCGATGATGCAACCCTTCCTCAAACGCCATATCGCTTTGGCCGACCCCGATATTCTGATCGTCATGGGCAATATATCTTGTGATGCTTTGCTGGGACGTCGGGGGATCACGCGTTTGCGCGGCGGCTGGACCGAGGCCGAGGGCCGCCCCGCCATTCCGATGTTCCACCCCGCTTATTTGTTGCGCCAGCCCCATTTGAAACGGGAGGCTTGGGCCGATCTTCTAAGCTTGCGGGCCAAGCTTGAGGCGGTTTCGTGAAGATCCTTGCTTTTTCAGACCTGCATCTGGCCCGTGCGCGGGCTGCAGATATCGTAGCGGCCAGTGCACAGGCCGATCTGGTGATTGGGGCCGGAGATTTTTGCAATATGCGTCAGGGGTTGGATCTGGCGATGGATCTGTTGCGCGGTGTAACCGCTCCGTTCTTGGTCGTGCCTGGCAATGCCGAAAGCAGCAGCGAATTGAGTGCTGTGGCATTGCCAAACATGATCAACATCCACGGCAAATCCCACGAGATTGATGGGGTTTCATTTTTTGGTCTGGGCGGGGCTGTGCCCATTACACCCTTTGGGGATTGGTCCTTTGACATCGCCGAAGAGACGGCAGCATCCTATTTGGATAGATGCAAAGCGGCGGATGTCATGGTGTTTCATTCTCCTCCCAAGGGCATTGCTGATCATACATCAACGGGCCTGTCGGTCGGATCGATCGCGATCCGCGATGCGATAGAACGCGTCCAGCCTAAACTGGCGCTTTGCGGTCATGTGCATGATTGTTGGGGTGAAACCGCTGCGATTGGGGCGACACATGTGGCCAATCTGGGTCCGGGCGTCAATTGGTTTGAATTGGAATAAGCATGTCTCGCATTGATGAAACCTTGGAATTCATTCCCGTTCGCATCGCCATCCTGACCGTATCCGACAGCCGGAGTTTGGCGGAAGATAAATCAGGCGATACGCTGGTCCAACGATTGACAGATTCGGGGCACATTTTGGCGCATCGCGCCCTTGTTCACGACGAGCGTAATCTGATTGCGGACCAGCTGCGTGCTTGGATCACAGATGATAACGTAGATGTGATCATCTCAACTGGCGGGACCGGCCTCACCGGGCGCGACGTGACGGTTGAGGCGCATCGTGATGTTTATGAAAAAGAAATTGATGCGTTTGGCACTGTTTTCACAATCGTTTCGATGAAGAAAATAGGGACCAGCGCGGTTCAATCACGTGCCACAGGTGGCGTTGCAGGCGGCACATATCTGTTTGCTTTGCCCGGATCTACCGGGGCGTGCAAAGACGCTTGGGATGAAATTTTAGCCTATCAATTGGATTACAGGCACCGCCCTTGTAACTTTGTCGAGATTTTTCCACGTTTGACTGAATCTCAGCGACGGAAATAGGCTATCGTTGCGTGTAACCCGTAGCAATGTTGTGATCTGATGCGCGGTTGTCGCGTCTTCTCGTACACGCAAGGATTTTAGAATGCGGTTTTTAACACGCAGCCTTATTGGCTTGTTTTTGATGTCTCTCAGCTTAGGTTTGATCGTATGGGCGGGGTCCATGATCTCTGGCGCTATTCAGGAAACCATGAACCGGGAAGAACGTCAGCGCCCTGCGCGCGAAAGGGTTTTTACAGTCAACACGGTTGAATTGGCGTTTCAGCAAGAGACGCCCGAACTGATCGTTTTTGGCGAAGTGCAAAGTCGGCAGAGTTTGGAAATTCGCGCTGCGGTCGGTGGGACGTTGGTTGAACTGGCACCAGAATTCGCAGAGGGCGGGCTTGTCACAGAAGGTCAGTTACTGGCGCGTTTTGATGCAACGCGTGCGCAACGCGAATTGGCCAGATCTGAGGCAGATTTGCTGGATGCGCAGGCCGAAATCGGTCAGGCCGCCAGCGCGTTGAGTTTGGCCGAAGATGATTTGGACGCAGGCCAAGCCCAGCTTGATTTACGCGAACGCGGTTTGGACCGTCAACAAAACCTTGCTGAACGCGGGTCGGGTACGGCGGCTTTGGTTGAAGAGGCTGAATTGACCCTTGTCACCGTGCGCCAGGCCATGGTGACACGTCGTAAAGCGGTTGAAGATGCCAAAGCGCGGATTGAATTGGCAGATACAAATTTGCAACGCGCCAAGTTGGCCGTCGAAGATGCGCGTCGCGATCTAGAGGATACGGAAATCTACGCACCTTTCTCTGGTACCTTATCAGAGGTCAGCGTCGCGGCTGGTGGTTTGGTATCAGATAATGAACAAGTTGCCACATTGATTGATCCTGATCATTTGGAAGTCGTATTTCGCGTTTCGACGCCACAATATGCGCGCCTGTTGGATGACAATGGCGGATTGTTGCAACAACCGGTTCAGGCCAGCCTGGACGGTATGGGTGATGGTCTGACAGCGACCGGAATACTGACGCGCGCCAGTGCCGCGGTGGGTGAAGGATTAAGCGGCCGTGTGCTTTATGCGTCGTTGGATCAGGCCTATGGGTTCAAACCCGGGGATTTTGTCACATTGGCGGTACAAGAGCCGATCCTTGAGAATGTCGCACGTATTCCAGCGTCGGCGGTGAATGCCGCGGACGAAGTTTTGATCCTTGGTGAAGACGACCGTTTGCAAACGGCACAAGTGGACGTGTTGCGTGCGCAAGCAGATGATGTGCTGATCCGCGCGGATGATCTGCAAGGTGCAGAGATCGTGGCACAACGCACCCCCCTATTGGGAACGGGCATCAAAGTACAAAAACTGCTCCCAGCGGGGCAACAGCAGGTCGCAGGCGGCGGACAGGCTGGGCCATCTGGAGGTCAGGCCGGTGGCGGTCAGGCTGGCGCCCAAGGCGCAGATCGCGCGGCTGACCAAGCCAGTGGTGATATGATCGAGCTTAGCGAAGATCGCCGTGCGAAACTGACGTCATTCGTTGAAACAAACGAACGCATGCCGGCAGATGCGAAAGAAAGATTTTTGGACTCGTTGCAGCAACCAATGGTGCCCGCTGCGCTTATTGAACGTCTTGAAAGCCGGATGGGGAGCTAATCCATGGCAAAAATCAAAGAGACTTTAGAACGAACCGGTATTTTTGGTTATTTTGTGCGTCATGGTACGATCGCGAACCTTATCCTTGTATTGATGGTCATGGCCGGGGCGGCGGCAATTCCGCAAATGCGGTCGCAGTATTTTCCCGATACGGTCACGGATTCGATCCGGGTTAGCGTCGTTTGGACCGGGGCAGGCGCTGAGGACGTCGATTCCGCCATTGTTCAGCTGATTGAACCGGCACTTTTGGCTGTCGAAGGCGTGTCCACCAGTGAAGCGACCTCGCGTGAAGGCGGGGCCAGCATTTCGTTGGAATTCGAACCTGATTGGGACATGGCGCAGGCCAAAGATGATGTGACCCAAGCACTGGATGCGATTTCGGATCTACCAGATAGCGCAGAAGATCCGGTTGTGACGCAATCGGCCTGGCGCGATGGTGTTACGGATATCGTGATCACCGGTCCTGTTGGTGTGGCCCAATTGGCAAATTTTGCGGATGAGCTGACCATCCGCCTGTTTGCAGAAGGTGTGACACGGACGTCCATTCAAGGTCTGGCTGCACCGCAAACCATCGTTGAAGTGCCAAGCACGCAGTTGATCGCCAATGACGTATCCATGCAGGAAATCGCCAACGCCATTCAGGCCGAGGTTCAGGCCGATCCGGCTGGTGATGTCGGCGCATCTGGTAGCCGCGTGCGCACCGGTGTTGAAAAACGCAGTGCACAGGATATCGCGGCGATTGCGCTGAAATCAGAAACGGATGGCAGTAAGATCACCATTGGCGATATTGCGTCGGTCACCGTCGAAGGCGTAGATCGCAATCGCGCGTATTACGTCGGCGACAATCCCGCAATCACAGTTGTTGTTCAGCGCTCGTCCCAAGGGGATGCGATCGGCATTCAAAACTCGGTTGAAGAGGTGTTGGCCGAATTCCGCACTTTCCTGCCAGAGGGCGTTCAGGCGGATATGATCCGCACGCGCTCAGAGCAGATTACCGGACGTTTGGATATTTTGATCAGCAACGCGTCTCAAGGTTTGATCCTGGTGCTGGTTGTTCTGTTCCTATTCCTCAACGCACGCACGGCCATTTGGGTGGCGGCTGGTATTCCAGCATCGCTTTTGGCGGCCATTGCGCTGATGTATGTGGGCGGATTGACGATCAATATGATCTCGCTATTCGCGCTGATCATCACACTCGGGATCGTTGTGGACGATGCGATCGTTGTGGGTGAACATGCTGACCACTTGGCGCGAACAGGCCAAAGCCCGTATCAGGCGGCGGAAAATGCGGCCAAGCGCATGTCGCTGCCGGTTTTTTCTGCGACACTGACCACCGTGATTGCGTTTTTCGGCCTGACCTCAATCGGAGGTCGGTTCGGGTCAATCGTTGGGGATATTCCGTTTACGGTGATCGCGGTTTTGTTGGCATCCCTTGTGGAATGCTTCCTGATTTTGCCAAATCACATGGCGCATGCGATTTCCAAGCAACAGGGCAAAACGCCTTGGTATGATTGGCCTTCGCGGGTGTGTAATCACGGTTTCGATTGGTTCCGTGATACATTATTCCGCCCATTCGTTGGATATGTTGTACGGGCCCGCTATGTTGTTTTGGCCGGTGCGGTTGTGCTTTTGGCATCGCAAATTGCGTTGTTCATCACAGGTGATGTGCAATGGCGGTTCTTTAACGCGCCAGAACGTGCGTCGATCAGCGGTAATTTCGCGATGGCCCCAAGTGCAGATCGTGATGACACGCTGGAACAGATGCGTTTGCTGCAAGAATCTGTTGAAAGCCTAGGCGCAGAATATGAAGAACGCTACGGTCTCAATCCGATCACATATGTTGTCACGCAGGTTGGCGGTACGGCGGGGCGCGGTCTGGCGGGTACAGACAGCAAAGAGGATTTCCAACTGGGTGCGGTCGCGATTGAATTGATCGAGGCAGATTTCAGACCTGAATATAGTTCGTTTGATTTCGTCGCCGATCTGCAGCGTCAGGCACAGAAACATCCTTTGCTTGAAACGCTGTCATTCCGCCGTCAACGCAATGGACCCGGTGGGGATGCATTGGACATCCAGTTGTCTGGCGCAAGTTCCGAAACCCTAAAGGCCGCGTCTGAAGATCTGAAAACAGCGCTGGCTCAATTTGGCGAAGTGTCTGCGGTTGAGGACAACCTGTCCTATGACAAAGAAGAATTGATTCTCGAGCTCACACCGCAAGGCGCGGCATTGGGATTTGATATCGACACATTGGGTTCCGTGCTGGGTGACAGGTTGGGTGGTATTGAGGCTGCGACCTATCCAGATGGTCCTCGCTCTGCCGCGATCCGCGTCGAGCTGCCCGAGGATGAACTGACCGCCGATTTCCTCGAACGCATGTTTATGCGCACACCCAACGGTGATTATTTGCCATTGGCCGATCTGGTTCAGGTGGATCAACGCACGGGCTTTTCAACGGTCCGTCGTGAAAACGGTGTGCGTTTGATCAGTGTCACAGGGGATGTGTCAGAAGATGATCCTGCCCGTGCGAATGAGATCATGGAAATTGTCGAAACAGAAATCCTGCCAGAAATTGCCAACCGTCGTCAGGTTGCTTTTTCTATGTCGGGTCTTTCTGAACAAGAAGGCGATTTCCTGAATGATGCCATGACCGGTTTGGTTTTGATATTGGGTGGGATTTATTTGGTGCTTTGCTGGGTTTTCGCCAGCTGGACGCGTCCGTTGGTCGTTATGTCGATCATTCCATTTGGTTTGATCGGTACGATTTACGGCCATTGGGTCTGGGGTGTTCCGCTGAGCATCTTCTCGGTCATTGGTCTATTGGGTATGATCGGGATCATTATCAATGACTCGATTGTTCTTGTGACGCAAATCGACGAATTTGCAGAAGATCGCGGGCTTGTGCCGTCGATCATAGATGGCGCAGCAGATCGTTTGCGTGCGGTGTTCCTGACCACGGCCACAACGGTTCTGGGTCTTGCGCCGCTGCTGTATGAACGTTCGACACAAGCGGAATTCCTAAAACCAACTGTGATCACCTTGGTCTATGGTTTGGGTGCAGGATTTTTCCTGGTTTTGATTGTTGTGCCTGCATTGATGGCAGCACAGCATGATATTGCACGGTTCGTTGCTGCGGCCAAACGTGGTCTGCGTTTCCCACGCACGGGCATTCAACTGACGTATAACGTTGCGGCGGTGCTTATTCTGGCATGGCTGGGCGCGACAATGTTGCATGTGGCATTCACAGGGGCCCTGCCCGCAATGTTGACAGGTCTGATGCCCGGTGGCGCAATGCTGTCGGCTTTCCTTTTGTTCCTGTTGGGTAGCGCCACGGTCTTGTTGGGCATCTTTGCACTGGCCAGCTTTGGGGCGTTGGGTGCGGTTGGACGCAAACGCGCCTGACCTTGGACAACATGAACTAAAAAAGGCGCGGGATTGTCCTGCGCCTTTTTCCGTCTGAGATATCACTGCTGCTTCAGGAACAGCCGTGCATTTCATATGATTGGTCGGGACCGAACAGTGTGTAGATCAGGCTTGAGCGATCCAGCGCAAAGCTATCAGCGCTCATATGCATCAATTCGGAAGTCGCAATCAGATAGCCGTTTTCATATGATGTCTGTGGCTCGCTGATCCAGATATTTGGATCGCTGGATTCAATCACTGCATCGGTCGGTTGGCCTGTGACCTTGATACGAGACGTCAGGCGTAGCCCATATTCTCCCGGCGTGACGGTACAGGACACTGCAGGCAGTCCAAGATCTTCACCGTCAAACGGAATGCTGGCAAGAGAGGCCGCGATTTTTGCATCCGGTTGCTGTGAAACATGTGTCAGATCTAGATCCACAGACACGCGATGGGGCAGGCAGACTTCACGACAGATGCCCAGTTCGATTTGGGCGGCAAGATGTATGTCGTCACCGATTTGATCTGGCGTGATCTGTAAGGGCAGGATCACGGTGCCTTTGTAGCCAATGGTGCGACCGCCGTCTTCGTGAAACACGCGTGGTCTTGGAAACAGCACATCGACATCCAGCACGTTGCGTGACCCGGTCCAATCGAATTGCGGGGGGATCCCGCTATCACCTGGCGTGCGCCAATAGGTTTTCCAGCCCGGCTCTAGCTGCAAAGACAGACCTGCCATTTGCGTTCCGTCAGCCAGCTGCCATCCGGGCAACAAGCGGGCCGTTATGACGTTTGAGAAATCTTTGGCCTCTGCCATAGATACATTGGCCAAAGCCGCAATAAGACAACAGGCCCCACAGGAGGTCCTAAGGCGATTTAAAACGGCAAATTGTGTGTCTGATCGATGTGTCATGACCCCGATTTGCACAACTCGTTGGTAAAGTAAAAGTCACAATCCAGCGAAAGTTCTGCAATGTTTTCACCTTTGCTTTATTAACACATGGCCTTGTAACTGTTGAATAGGCCCGTCATGGTGGACGTGGTATATTGAAGGAAGTGTAATGGCGAACCGGTCTTTGACTGAAGATGCATCTGACCTTACTGGGAAATTTTTGATATCCATGCCTGACATGGGAGATCCCAGATTTGACCAGTCGCTTGTTCTGCTTTGCGAACATTCCGAAAAAGGTGCGATGGGGCTGATCGTCAATAAGCCGACCGATGATGTTAAATTGGGCGATCTATATGAAAATCTGTCGCTTGAGATCTCTGATGACGACGAACGCAAGCCTGTGCATTTTGGGGGGCCCGTCGAAATGGGCCGCGGTTTCGTTTTGCATTCAGAAGATTTCGAATCGGGTTTGGAATCTCACCGCGTGATCGAAGGTGTCAGCCTGACAGCAACAGTGGATGTTTTAGAGGAAATAGGCCAAGGGCAAGGCCCTGAACGGCGTTTGGTTCTTTTGGGATATGCTGGCTGGGGTGCGGGGCAGTTAGAGGGTGAATTGGCGCAAAACGCTTGGCTTGTCTGTGACGCGCTGGCAGATGTGATTTTCGACACAACCGACCGAGAGAAATGGCTGGCGGCTCTGGGGATCTTGGGTATCGATCCTTTGATGTTGTCCTCAGAAGGGGGCACAGCCTAATTTTCAACGGCCTGTCTGGGTGACGCAGCCCGGGTCAAGCGGTCGTTGATCGCCATGCCCAAACCGGTCTCGGGGATGGGTGAAACTGCAATCGGGCGGTTCATGCGATCAAGGCTGTGAAGATGGGCAAACAGGTTCGCAGCTGCCTCTGTCAAATCGCTGGTTTCAGATAGGTTCAAATCACAGTCCACATTGCCAAATCCCAAACGGGATTCACCTGTGTGCCATTCAGTTGCATTCAATCGTACAGATGCGTTGGGCGCATAATGGGATGACAATTGCCCAGGTGCGGTCACTTTGCCCGGTGTGGCGCTATGGTGCAGTGATACACCTTGTCCCAATAGGGTTTCCAACGCTTCAGCTGATATACCGCCTGCGCGCAAAAGGGCTGGATGACCGGTCAGGTCCAGAATGGTCGATTCTAATCCCACAGCGCAGGATCCCCCATCCAGAACAGCCGCGATTTTTCCGTTCAAACCGTTCATGACATGGCTGGCCGTTGTCGGACTAATCCGACCTGATGGGTTCGCCGAAGGAGCCGCGAGAGGCCCATCAAAGACCTGTAACAAGCTCTGGGCCGAGGGATGTGCAGGGACACGGATGGCCAAGCTGTCCAAACCCGCCGTCACCAGTTTGGAAATGCTGGTTTCCAAACGCAAAGGCAGCACCAATGTCAGCGGACCCGGCCAGAACGCTTCTGCCACTTTATCCGCCAGTTCAGACCAGACGACATAGCGCTGTGCAATGTCTTTGGAGCCGACGTGGACGATCAAGGGATTGAAACTGGGGCGGCCTTTGGCGGCGTAAATTCCTGCCACGGCCGTGTCATTGCGCGCATCCGCTCCCAGCCCGTAAACCGTTTCCGTTGCAAAGGCGACTTGTTCACCGCTTTGCAGCAGATCTGCAGCACGGGCGAAACCGGGGTCTTGGGAAAGTAACTGTTCAGTCATGAGCTGTTCCGTAGGGTGCCGATCATTGTGACGCCGCGTTTTGATTGGCGGCGCGTATATGCGCAGCTAGCCTTTGATGGACATTGACAAGGTAATTTTGCTGCCTACCGGATTGGGCCGGACTTGCCAAGGCCAGAGGGCTTTGCACCCGGCGAGGAGAAAGAAACATGAGTTATCGCGCGCCGCTGAACGATTTTCGTCTGATGATGAAGCATGTTGTGGGCTATGACCGCGTTGCCGCCACGGATGTATTTAGCGAAGCGGGCCCAGACACAGCGCAGGCGATTTTGTCTGAAGCCGCAAAATTGGCCGAGGATGTGATGACCCCGCTTCAGCGCGCAGGTGATTTGACCCCGGCTGTGCTAAAGGATGGAACGGTTGTGACATCCCCCGGTTTCGCCGAGGCCTATCAAACCATCACCGAGGGCGGCTGGACGGCGATTTCCGCACATCCCGACAATGGCGGCATGGGTTTGCCCGCGACCTTAACTTGTATGGTAAACGAAATGATGGCCAGCGCCTGCCTGTCATTGCAGTTGCAGGTTCTGATGTCTCAGGGGCAAATCGAAGCGATCGAAGCCCATGCCAGCGACGCATTGAAAGAAACATATCTGCCCAAACTGATCAGCGGTGAATGGACGGGCACAATGAACCTGACCGAACCGCAGGCCGGTTCGGATGTGGGGGCGTTGACCACCAAGGCAGAACCGAATGGTGACGGGTCCTATGCGATCACAGGGCAAAAGATTTACATCACATGGGGTGATAACGATTTCTCGGAAAACGTGATCCATTTGGTTCTGGCGCGTTTGCCAGAGGCTGCACCGGGGTCAAAAGGGATTTCGTTGTTTCTTGTGCCGCGAAATATGGTGGCCGAGGATGGCAATGTTGGTGCGGAAAACAACCTACGTGTTGTTAGCCTAGAGCATAAACTGGGCATTCATGGATCCCCGACATGCGTCATGAGCTATGAAGGCGCAACCGGTTGGTTGGTCGGCGAACCCCATGGTGGTTTGCGCGCAATGTTCACAATGATGAACAATGCTCGTTTGGGGGTGGGCATTCAGGGGCTTGGTGTGGCCGAGGCTGCCTATCAAGCGGCGCTGGCCTATGCGCATGAACGCAAACAAGGGCGCAGCGAAACCGGGACAATCTTTGGTCATGCCGATGTGCGCCGTATGTTGGCCACCATGAAGGCCGAGGTTTTTGCGGCCCGCGCGATTGCATTGGACTGTGCCGTTGGGATTGATCTGGGACATGCCGGCGATGCCGGTATGGCGGCGCGGGCGGCGTTTCTAACGCCGATTGCCAAGGCATTTGGCACCGATATCGGACATGAAGTCGCAAATCTAGGTGTACAAGTGCATGGCGGGATGGGGTTCATTGAAGAAACCGGCGCGGCGCAATTTGCCCGCGATGTGCGCGTTACGTCGATTTATGAGGGCACAAACGGCATTCAGGCCATGGATCTGGTCGGGCGCAAATTGATGGATGGTGGTGACACAGCCTTTTCGCTGCTTGATGAAATCGAGGAAGGCGCAGAAGCTGCGCGTTTGGTCATGCCTGATCTGGCAGAACCTGTTTGGCAGGCCGCCGAAACGTTGCGCGAAGCGGTGGAAACGCTATTGGCCAAGGATATGGCGGATCGCTTTGGGGGATCTGTGCCATTTTTGCGCGGCTTTGCCCGTGTGCTGGGTGCGCATTACCATTTGCGTGCGGCCATGGCCGAACGCGGCGGGGCGCATGAAAAACTGGCGCGCTTCTATATCACGCGGCTTTTGCCTGAATATCACGGCTTGCTGGCCCATGCGCGGCAGGATAGTGCAGAGCTGATGGCTTTGAGCGAAGATGATCTGGCAGTGTAAATGACCCCAATATCCTATCCGTGGGACACTCCACCGGAAACCGGAACGGCGATCGAGGTGGCAGAGGGTGTCCTTTGGATGCGACTGCCTTTGCCGATGGCGTTGGATCATGTGAATGTTTATGCGCTGGATGATGGTGACAGCTGGACGATTGTTGATACCGGCTTTGCATCCCGAAAAACCAAACATATTTGGCGCAGCCTGTTAGATGGTCCGTTGGCGGGTAAACCGGTCAAACGTCTGATTGTTACGCATCATCATCCAGATCATGTTGGTTTGGCCGGGTGGTTTCAAACGGAACTGGGCGTAGAACTATTGATGACGCGCACAGCGTGGTTGCTGACACGCATGTTGATCCTGGACGTGGATCAAGAACAGAAACCGGAAAACCTGGCCTTTTGGCATCGCGCTGGCATGTCCGATGACATTATGGAGGCCCGAACGCGCGAAAAGCCATTTAACTACGCTGATGTGGTAGCACCCTTGCCTTATGGGTTTACGTCCTTGTCAGAGGGACAGGTTTTGCGTGCAGGTGGACGTGACTGGGACATACACATTGGCCACGGACATGCAGAATTCCATGCAACGTTTTGGAGCCGGGATGACAATCTGATCCTTGCCGGTGATCAGATCCTACCATCAATCAGCCCCAATATTGGTGTCTATGCATCTGAACCTGAGGCCGATCCGATGGCTGAATGGTTGGAAAGCTGTGAACGGCTAAGCGCCTTGGCACGTGAGGATCATCTTGCTTTGGGGGGGCATAAGTTGCCTTTTCACGGGGTTCCTTTGCGGTTGAAGCACCTGATTGACAACCACCATAGTGCCTTGAAGCGATTGGAGGCACATTTGCTCACCCCGCAAACGGCCTGCGATTGTTTCCCAATTTTGTTTAAACGCCCGATCGGTGCCAGTGAATATGGGTTGGCTATGGTCGAGGCCGTCGCCCATTGTCAGCATCTGTTTCATGCGGGTCGTGTAGCGCGCAGCCTGTCGGAAACCGGGCGCTATGTGTATCAGCAAAAGTGACGTGATGGGGGGCTCTGACGCCGGATCTAAAAGATGGGGTGTCTCTTTGTTCAATTTCTGCCAATCTGCATGTCACAGAACATAGTCAGCGGGTCGTGGCCTGCGATGGAAAGACAAGGGCTTTTTCAATGAGTGATGATGCAATCAAAACCGCAGCGGAAGCATTGGAAGCATCCGCTTTGCCGCGTAAAGTTGATGTTCATACAACAGATCCTGCAGATCTTGATGGTCTGCCCGCGACGATGTCAGCGAAACCTGTTGACCAAAAAAGCCCGGCCGAATGGGCCTATCAGCGTCTGGTTCTGTATATCAAAAAATTTGAGGAACATCTGGATGCTGAACATGAGGTCGCCATGGGCATGACTGGTGGCGATGTTGGTGTTATGCGCATCGAGGGCATGGGGTTCTTTGATCCTGACATTTTGACATTTTATGGATCTGATATGTCTGGTGCGCGTACGCAATTGATCCAGCATGTCAGCCAATTGAATGTGATGTTGCGCGCCTTGCCAAAAGCCCCGGAAGAAGAAACTGCGCGCCGCATTGGTTTCCGCCTGTCGGAAGAGATGGAGCGTGATACAGGCGAAGCCTAGCCTACAAACTCACCTAATCTTGCGCAATCGAGCTGCGTCAAATGATGACTCTTTAACCAAGATGCGCTAAGCCAGCCCTTAAAGCAGATGTAAGGATACGATCATGGCAGAACATAAAGTCGGCTCGATGGATATCACCGAACAGGAAAAGACCTTTAACGGATTTATCAAATTCACAGTCGGCGCGTTGATCGGTATCTTTGTGCTAGTTGTCATTTTGGCTGTTACCGGCGCATAAAGTCTCGCGCTGAGCGACCCAAAAGAGTAATTTACAAATGCGGTTTCTAATACCTTTGGCCGGCCTTGCGGTCATGGCGTTTCTGTCGGGCTGCGGAACCCTTGCGGTGACCCCGACCACGGCCACACCAGAAGAGGCCGCTGCCGCGGCCTATGTTGCCCCTGGCCCCAAATCCCTGACGCTTTATACGATGATCAACAATCGTACGGGGCGCGGGGCCCATACGGCATTGATGATCAATGCGTCACAACGCGTTATTTTTGATCCAGCGGGTTCGGTTGATTTGGATCAGATGCCTGAAATTGGCGATGTGTTGTATGGCATCACGCCGCCCATTCGGGATTGGTTTGAACGCAGTCATGCGCGATCAACATTCCACGTTCGTATTCAAACGCTAGAGGTTGCGCCAGAGGTGGCTGAACAGGCGCTGCAATTGGTGATGGCGAATGGTCATGTGGGCTCTGCCCAATGCGCCAGTGTAACCGCATCGATTTTAAAGCAATTGCCAGGTCTGGAAGGCCTGCAATCGACTTGGTTCCCGGGGCAGCTTAGCGAAAGCTTTAAGGCGCTGCCGGGCGCATCCTATCGTGAACTGCATGAAGATGACGAAGACGACAAATCCAAGGAGACCCTATAAAATTGGGTTTCCTGAAATAATTTATGTATCGTGAAACGCGTGCCCCAAAGGCGCGCGTTTTTTCTTATCCAAAGATTTGCAGTCCACCGACAATGATTAGTCCACCGCCAATCATGGCCAGTATGCTATTCTTGGTCAGATACCCAATCGCCAATGTGGCCAAAGCAACTACTAGGCGTAGCGGATCGGTTTCACCGCCCGTTGCCTGTGGCCAGACCACAAGCGGGGCCACCATGGCGGGTAGAATGGCCACCGGCGTATAACGCAGGTGGCGTAAAACCCATTCAGGTAACTCGCGCCCGCCAACGGCACCTAGAAAGATAAATCGCAGGCAAAAAGATCCCAGTCCCAAAAGGATGATTGTTATCCATGCGTCCCAATGCGTGATCATGACAGGCTCCTACGTTCAACTTCTGCGCCTGCCATCATGCCGCCCAGCCCTGCAACCAACAGGCCTAGATTGAACGGCATCCAGACAAGGCACAGCGCCAATATGACGGATACGGTTGCGGCAGCGCGATGCGCGCCCGTACGCAGGCCGGGCGCAACCATGGACAAAAAGGCAATCGGGACAACAAAATCCAAACCGATCCCAATTGGAACCGCATTACCAACCCAAGCGCCTGCGAAGGTCGACCCATACCAGATGGGTATCAGGAAGGTGGTGATGCCTAAGAAGAAACCCCATTTTTCATCTAGTGTGAGATGTGGCTTTTCTTCGCAGTCGAGCAAAGAACATGCATAGGTTTGATCCACTAAGAAATACGCTGCAAGAATGCGTCGCCCTAAGGACAGACCGCCCAAATGGGGCGTTATGGATGCAGAATACATGACCATACGCAGATTGATCGCAAGCCCAGAAATGACTGCGACCCAGACTGGCGCTTGATCGCTGAGCAGTTGAATGGCCGTGAATTGGGCCGCTCCCGCGACGACAACGACGGAAAAGCCCATGGCTTCTACCAGGTTCAAACCTGCCTCTGTGGCGACGACGCCAAATAGCATGCCGAAAGGCGCAACCAACAGGAAGAATGGGATGCCCGTGCGAATGCCGCGCCAGAAATGTGCTGTAAATCCCATGATCAATTCCGAAAAAGAGCTGTGTTATCGGATGATCGATATGTCTGATGTGTGTCAGATACAAGTCCGACATTGTACCAAAGTTGAACTATCTTGGTCAGAAGCGGGGTCAGTCAAATGTGCCCGCGACACGGCCCAACAGCATAAAGGCACGTCCAGTTCGTGTATTGGCGAAATCGGTTAGTTCAGCATCCGTTGCGCGTTCGGCAAAGGGGACAAAATTGGTATCGAAACGTCGTAGGAAATGATGCGCTGCATCGCGAAAGATCGCGTCTTCTTTCATACGACCTGCAGTGAGGGCCAATGATGATCTATCCCGGATACCGCCCAGTGGCGCCACAGCGCGCCCACGTTCGCCTTTTGCAAAAGCGCGCCAAAATTCAGGGCGCGGCAGATCTGGACGCAAGTCGTCCATATAAATACCTTCTTGGCTAAGCAGCGTCAGAACGTCCTGACTGGCCTGCACCAATTGCGACACTTGGCGATCCCTCAGCGCGAGACGCAGGGCGGTAAAGCCCACTTTGTCCTCTGCGGTTTCGGGGAAATGCAATGCGCGAATAAAATTTTCGTTGGACAGTGGGCCAGCCAAATCCTCAACTGGTGTGCCAAGGGCCAAGCCCGGTTGATCATCAACCTGATCAGGGTTGCCCGACTGGGTGGCAGACGAATGCACCCGGTCAGAATGTTGCTCTGTAACCTGATTGGCCGCCGCTTCTAGTCGCGCTTGATTGGCAGCCAAAGCGTCAAGGCGCTGAAGCAACATAGGGTGCAGCGGTGTTTTCGCCGGGTCAGCAGTTTTGTTTTGCGTGATATAGTTATGGCGCAACGCGTCAATGGCGACCCGCAGGCGTGCATTTTCTTCACGCAGCGCCCGGGTGTTTCGCGCGGTAACCGTCGCCACCCAAATCACCAAAACGGGCAACACCATGACCGCAAGCGCATTCACCAGTTCAAAACCTGGCGTTGATGCAGCGCTAGCGCCAAATAGAAACGTGGTACCTGATAGGATGATCCAAATAGCGGATATAACAACGGCACCCCATTCCAACCCCGACATCGGGGCTGGGGCGCTTGTAAGACCCTGCCCCTGATCTTGCTTGCGCGGTGATGTCTGGCTTGGGTCTGGTGCGGATGTCATGGCTGTCTGCTACTTGTACTGGATACTCAGAATTTCGTAGTCCTTTAGCCCGCCTGGCGTGCGGACTTCAACACTGTCGCCTTCCTCTTTTCCAATCAACGCACGTGCGATGGGAGAGCGGATGTTCAGCAGGCCTTTTTCGATATTGGCCTCGTGTTCACCAACAATCTGCCAGGTCTTTTCTTCGTCCGTCTCTTCATCAACGATGGTGACGGTTGCGCCGAATTTGACCGAGCCAGACAGGGTTGTTGGATCAATGACCTCTGCCAGACCAATGACGCTTTCGATCTCTTTGATTCTGCCTTCAATAAATCCCTGCTTTTCACGCGCGGAATGATATTCGGCATTCTCTTTCAAGTCGCCCAATTCGCGTGCTTCCGCAATCGCCTGAATGATGGCGGGACGCTCTTCGACTTTGAGAGTTTTCAATTCTGTTTCAAGCGCGACATAGCCCGCGCGGGTCATTGGTATCTTGTCCAAGGAAGGACTCCTGATAGGGGATCACTGCATAATTATTTGAGTACAGCACATAACTGTGTTGTGGGGTAGCAAGTCAAGTTGGAACTGGAAAATCAACGATTTTCTGCCGAAGCTGACGTGTTTTCACAAAGGCTAAGATGTTCCGATATGAAACCCAAGACGCAAATGAGCGACGGGATGTCGAGTTGCGCGGTTTGATTGTGCAAATTAGCAGATAGACAATGTTTGTGACGTGCCGGAGGAATTGACCCGCTTGTCATGGCAGGCTACGCCTGTGGCCTGTCGTAGATGGTCCAGCCAACCGGAGAAGAATATGAGCGAGATCCAGCGCGAATCTATGGAATATGATGTTGTCATCGTGGGGGCAGGGCCAGCAGGCTTGTCTGCTGCGATCCGGTTGAAACAGCTTGATCCCGATCTTGAAGTTGTTGTTCTGGAAAAGGGCTCTGAGGTTGGCGCACATATTTTGTCCGGTGCCGTTTTGGACCCATGCGGATTGGACAAGCTGATCCCGGACTGGAAAGAAAAAGGCGCGCCTTTGAATGTTCCGGTGACCGAAGACAACTTCCTGATGCTGGGCGAAGCCGGCCAAGTGCGCATCCCCAATTTCCCCATGCCGCCATTGATGAACAATCACGGCAATTACATTGTATCCATGGGAAATGTATGTCGCTGGATGGCAGAGCAGGCCGAAGAACTGGGCGTTGAAATCTTCCCTGGCATGGCCTGTTCAGAACTGGTCTTTGGCGATGAAGGCGAAGTCAAAGGTGTGATTGCCGGTGTCTTTGGTCTTGAGGCCGATGGATCCTATGGCCCCAATACAGAGCCGGGCATGGAACTGCTGGGCAAATATGTCTTCCTGTCAGAAGGCGTGCGTGGATCGCTGTCAAAAGAGGTGATCGCCAAATACGGTTTGGCTGACGATGTTGAGCCGCAGAAATACGGCGTTGGCATGAAAGAAATCTGGGAAATCGATCCAGCCAAGCACAAAGAGGGCAGCGTAACCCACACGATGGGTTGGCCTTTGGGTGGTAATGCTGGTGGTGGTTCCTTTATCTATCATCTTGATAACAATCAGGTCTATGTCGGCTTCGTTGTTCACCTGAACTATAAAAACCCACATCTGTTCCCCTATATGGAATTCCAGCGTTTCAAGCATCACCCCGTTGTTGCGGATCTTTTAGAGGGCGGCAAACGCGTGGCATATGGCGCACGCGCGATTACCGAAGGCGGTTATCAATCCATGCCGAAATTGGTTGCACCGGGTGTTGCGCTGCTGGGCTGTTCGGCTGGTATGGTCAACGTGCCGCGCATTAAGGGCAATCATAATGCGATGCTGTCAGGCATTGCGGCTGCGGAAGCGGCAGAGGCCGCAATCAAGGCGGGTCGTTCTAGCGATGAATTGTCTGAATACGAAACAGAGGTGCGCACGGGCGCAATCGGGTCTGACCTGAAAAAGGTGCGCAATGTGAAACCGCTGTGGTCCAAATTTGGTCTGGTGCCGTCTTTGGTGTTGGGTGGGTTCGACATGTGGTGCAACACCCTGTTGGGCTTTTCCCTGTTTGGAACGGTAAAGCACGGCAAATCAGATGCTGAAGCAACAGGTTTGGCTGCGACCTATCCTGAAATTGATTACCCCAAGCCGGATGGCAAATTATCCTTTGACCGTCTGACCAATGTGAGCTTTGCCTTCACAAATCACGAAGAAAGCCAGCCCTGCCATTTGAAATTGGCAGATCCAGACACCCCGATCTTTGAAAATCTCAATAAATTTGCTGAACCCGCGCAGCGCTATTGCCCGGCTGGTGTTTATGAGGTGGTCGAAAAAGAAGGGCGCCCAGAATTTGTGGTGAACTTCCAAAACTGTGTGCATTGCAAAACATGTGACATCAAAGATCCTAGTCAAAACATCACATGGACCACGCCACAGGGCGGAGATGGACCAAATTACCCAAATATGTGACCATTGGTTAGGGATGTGCCTGCTATATGCCTCCTGAACTGGGTTCTGCGTTGCCAGCAGCGCAGAGCCGGATTAGGCTGGCCCCTAAAACCATGAGCCAGCTCAAGGAGGGCCGTGTGGCAGATTATAGAGGCATCATCAGCAAGATATCACAGGCAGCCGTTTGTGCAGCGTTTATCGGATATAGCCCGGCCGCTTCGGCAGATTCGTTTTCCGGTGGGTATCTTGCAGGAAAGCAGGCTTTGTTTTCCGGAGACTTCGCTGCAGCCACCCGATATATTGAACGTACAATTGCTTATGATCCCGGGAACATTGTTCTGTTGGAACGCGCGGTGATCGTAAATCTGTCCATGGGCAACATTGATCGTGCGGCTGAAATCGCGGACCTTTTGGACACACAAGGCGCTGTCAGCACGATTGCTCAAATCGCGCAAACAACACGTGATGTTAAGGCGGAAAATTATGCCGCGGTGTCTCTGGCGATTGCGGATGGACAAGGGCTTGGGCCCTATGCGGACGATCTTGCTGCGGCATGGTCGCGTTTGGGCCAGGGCGATATGAGCGACGCGTTGGTCGCTTTTGATGAAGCATCCCAAAAGGAAACTGTCAATCTGTTCGTGCCATTCCATAAGGCAATGGCGCTAGCATCGGTTGGCGATTACGAAAGCGCAGATGCGATTTTCGAAGCAGAAGCACCCGGCAGTCTGGCCTATACACGTCGTGGCCTGATTGCGTGGAGTGAAATTCTGAGCCATTTGGGCCGCAACGAAGAAGCTTTGGCAGTCATTGACGAAAATTTTGGACCGCGATTGGATCCAGAATTGCAAAAACTGCGTGCGGACCTAGAGGCTGGCGAAACATTGCCCTTCACGGTGATCCGCAGCCCGAGGGATGGTATTGCTGAAGTATTTTTCAGCATCGCGGATGTGTTTGAAGGCCGGGATCAGGATGATTTGATGCTGATCTATGCGCAAATGGCTGCGTATTTGCGTGACGACTTTGTTGCTGCCCATCTGATCACGGGTCAATTGCTTGAAAACATGCAGCAATATGATCTTGCGCTTGCGGCCTATGGCAAAGTCCAGCCTGAAGATTTGTCGTTCCATTCTGCAGAGCTGGGACGCGTGTCGGCTTTGCGTGCGCTGGGACGCATTGACGAGGCACAAGCGATCCTAGATCAACTTAGCGAAACCCATGCTGATTTGCCGGTCGTTCATTATACGCGGGGTGATTTCCTGCGTCGCAACGAACAATTCGAAGGCTGCGCGGATGCGTATACCAAGGCGCTGAATCTGTACGGCAGTGAAGAAGAACGCAACTGGTTCTTGTTTTATGCACGGGGCATTTGCCACGAACGCACGGGCGAGTGGGCCGATGCCGAGGCAGATTTTCGCCAGGCCTTGGAAATGAACCCTGAGCAGCCGCAGGTTCTGAACTATCTAGGGTATTCCCTAGTCGAACAGGAACGCAAATTGGACGAAGCGCTGGATATGATCGAACGCGCTTTGGCTGCGGCCCCGAACAGTGGCGCAATCACGGATAGTTTAGGCTGGGCCCTGTTCCGCCTTGGCCGTTACGAAGAAGCGGTTGCACCGATGGAGCGTGCAGCGGAATTGTTATCTGTAGACCCTGTGATCAACGACCATCTGGGCGATGTTTACTGGGCTGTCGGCCGTAAATTAGAGGCGGAATTCATGTGGCGCAGGGCGTTGAGCTTTGTCGACTGGGATGGCGCATCTGAACAGATCGAGGCAGATCGTATAAGACGTAAAATTGAGGTTGGTCTCGATATCGTTCTTAACGAAGAGGGGGCTGATCCCCTTGTCTCTCAGACCCTTGTTTCGGACAGCAACTGATCTCATGACGTCCCAATCTATGACGGCTTTTGCGCCAGCGAAAGTGAACCTTGCCTTGCATGTGGTGGGTCAACGGCCTGATGGGTATCACCTGTTGGATTCGGTGGTTATGTTTGCCGACTTCGGGGATCAGGTGTCTGTCACTCCGGCAGAACATAGCAGTCTGATTATCACAGGCCCCTTATCAGAAGGTATTCCAACGGACCCGTCAAACCTGTGTTTGCGCGCAGCCAAAGCATTTGGCGAAACCGTCAAGATTACCTTGGATAAGCATTTGCCAGCAGGGGCTGGTATCGGTGGGGGGTCTTCTGATGCGGCAGCGGTTCTGCGTGCTTTGGAAGGTGTTTTTGATGCACCGTTTTCTGGTGATCCTGTTCATCTAGGGGCTGATGTGCCGGTGTGCCTTGCGGCGAAATCGTCCCGTATGCAGGGGATCGGGGAACAAGTGTCGCCTTTTGTGATGCCCGAACTCTGCGCCGTTCTGGTGAATCCTAGGATAGCAGTGCATACGCCTGACGTATTTAAAGCCCTGACAAAACGCGATAATCCCCCCATGGACCTGCCGAAGGCGCCGCTACAAACGTCACGAGATGCGATTTCCTGGATCAAATCACAACGAAATGACATGCAAGCGGCGGCCATTGCCATTCAGCCGATCATTGAAGATGTTTTAGCGGCTTTGTCTGCGACAGATAGCTTATGCATCCGTATGTCTGGATCAGGTGCGACCTGTTTTGGGCTGTACGCAGATCGACAAGCTGCCGAACAGGCCGCAATCGCTTTGCGCCAAGCGCATCCTGAATGGTGGATAAAGGCCGTAACGCTTAGTTGATACGCGCAACCACATAGGTCGCAAGGTCATCCAGCATGTCGCGCAGATCTGATGGGGGCAGGGCGGTCAAGGCTGCCCGCGCTTTGTCTGACCAATCCAATGCGGCCTGGCGCGTGTCTTCCAGCGCTCCATGTTTGTTCAACAGGAGCAGCGCCTCTTCCAGATCGCCATCTTCCTGTTTGCCCTTTTCGATCGTGCGTTTCCAAAAAGCGCGTTCGCTTTCATCGGCTTTCGCAACGGCCTTGATCAAAGGTAGCGTCAATTTCCGTTCGCGGAAATCATCCCCTATGTTTTTGCCAGTTGCATCACCGCCCCAATAGTCGAGCAAATCATCAGCCATCTGAAAGGCAATGCCAAGCGCGTCGCCATAATCAAATAGGGCTTTTACATGGGCCTCTGGTGCATCGGCTATGACAGCGCCTGCTTCGGTTGCTGCTGAAAACAGCGCGGCTGTTTTTCCGCGCACCACTTGTAGATAAATATCTTCACTGGTCGACAGATCCTGCGCTGCAGTCAACTGCAACACTTCGCCTTCGGCAATCGTGGCTGCAGCATTTGACAGGATTTCCAGCACTTGCAAATTGCCGGGCTCCACCATCAATTGGAACGCGCGGGCAAACAGGTAGTCGCCTACCAAGACACTGGATTTGTTGTCCCATAGCAAGTTGGCCGTTGGTCGACCGCGTCTCTTTTCGCTTTCATCCACAACATCGTCATGCAGCAAGGTTGCAGTGTGAATAAATTCAACAGTGGCAGCCAGATGAATGTGGTAGGGGCCTCCATAGCCGCAGATCCGAGCCGCCGCGAGGGTCAGCATTGGACGCAGGCGTTTGCCACCCGCATTCACCAAATGTGCGGTCACTTCTGGAATGCGCGGGGCATGTTTTGATGCCATACGTTTTTGGATCAATGCGTTAACATCAGCCATTTCCGAGGCCAAAGCGGCGCTCAGGGCATCTTGCGGCTTAAGACGTGATCGCGTTTCCAAATTCATTTTGTTTCACCTGTTATGGTCATGCACGCCAATTGTCGTGTTCTGTATACTCGACAAATACGCGCTGTCCACGTACATCCATTAGTCATGGAAGAGCTGTTACGTACAAATGACATCACGCTGATCCCATTCGTGAAAACTCTTCTGTCTTCAGAGGATATACCTAGCTTCGAGATGGACGTAAATATGAGCGTTCTAGAAGGATCGATTGGAATTTTTCCGCGCCGCTTAATGGTGCGTAGCGATGACCTGACCCGGGCCAAAAGGGTGTTGCAGGAAAACGGAGTGTCGTGGTGACAATGTCTGGGTCTGCGTCGGACCTTTTTGTGGGTGACGATGTGACAACCGATGCTTTTTTGGGTGGCAAGGTTCTGATATCGCAGCCAAAACAGGGATATCGCGCGGGCGTCGATCCTGTTCTTCTGGCCGCGACGATCCCTGCAAAAGCTGGTCAAACTGTGTTGGAATTGGGATGCGGTGCTGCGCCAGGCCTATGTTGTCTGGGCGCGCGCGTTGCGGGACTGACGCTGACAGGTGTTGAAATACAGCGCGCTTATGCCGCACTTGGGCAACGCAATTTGGATCAAAATGGCTTGTCTGGGCACGTCGTGGCTGCGGATCTTACGGCTTTGCCGGATGACATAAAGGCGCAAAGATTTGATCACGTGATGGCCAACCCACCCTATTTCGACCGTGCGCATGGGCGTAAAGCGCAAGATCAGGGGCGTGAAATGGCATTGGCTGGGGAAACACCGCTTTCGGATTGGGTTGCCGTTGCTGCGCGGCGCTTAAAACCGGGTGGTTATGCAACCTTTGTACAGCGGGTCGAACGTTTGCCTGAGATGGTCGTTGGTTTTCAGGCGCATTTGGGATCGTTGGAAATTTTGCCTCTTGCACCGCGAGAAGGGCGTCCCCCTCGACTTGTTTTGATACGGGGGCGCAAGGAAGGTAAATCGCCATTTAAACTGCATGCGCCGATTCTCATGCATCAGGGTGCGCGGCACGAACAAGACGCAGAAAGCTATACTGCGCAAATTCGCGCTATTCTGCGCGATGGGGCAAGCCTTTCATTTCCTAAATAAAAGCAGTTTAGCACAATTTTCGCCAATAGGTTGTGCGACGGTTTTGCAACTTTTACGTGACAGAATCCCAAACCTGTGATGGACTGGGTCTTGTACATAACTCGACAGGAGGACTTGATGAGCTTGACGTCACATCTAGATGAACTGAAGCGGAAACACCAAACCTTGTCGGACGCAGTTCTAGCGGAACAACGCGCGCCCGGTTGCGATGACTTACATGTCGCGGAATTGAAGAAACAAAAACTGCGAATAAAAGAAGAAATTACACGTCTATCGGCCACTGTCACCGCGTGACACGAAAACCTAGCTTGGCTGTCATGGCCCAGTTGGCGCGAAGATCAAAAAGGCCCGTCATAATATGGCGGGCCTTTCTTATATTCACATCAAACGAAAAACTGCGCGCCATTTGCGCTTAGGGTCGATCCGTTGATGAAGCCGGAATCGTCTGAAGCAAGGAAAGAGACACATCGCGCAACTTCCTCTGGTTCGCCAAGGCGACCTGCCGGAATTTGGGCAATGATGCTGTCACGCACTTTTTCGGGCACGGCCATAACCATTTCCGTCGCGATATAGCCTGGACAGATCGCATTGGCCGTAATGCCTTTGCGTGCGCCTTCCTGCGCGAGGGTTTTGATCAAACCCAAATCTCCGGCCTTGGTTGACGCATAATTGGCCTGCCCAAACTGGCCCTTCTGTCCGTTGATAGATGAAATCACAATGATCCGACCAAATCCGCGGTCCCGCATGCCGGGCCAGACCGGATGGACCGTATTGAACACGCCAGTCAGGTTTGTATCAATAACCTCTTGCCAGTGTTGCGGTGTCATTTTGTGAAACGGGGCGTCGCGCGTGATGCCAGCATTGGCGACAACAATATCGATCGGCCCTAAATCCGCTTCTACTTGCGCAAGGCCCGCTTTGGACGCCTCATAATCGCTGACATCCCATTTATATGTGGGTATGCCGGTTTCTTCGCTAAAGGCGGCTGCCTTTTCGTCATTCCCGGCATAGGTTGCGGCCACTTGATACCCAAGTGACTTCAACTCTTTTGAAATGGCGCTGCCAATCCCCCGGCTGCCGCCAGTGACCAGTGCAATTCGAGTCATGTAAATGTCCCCCCAGACCATACTACGAGTAGAAAATATCTACGTTTCATCCAAACTGTAATAACTTTTGACAAGCTGCTCTGCTTGTCTGATCTTGAGGAGCTTAAAGACCCCCCAAGACATTTATACCGCGCGGGGAATTAAGCGCGTTCTACACATAATGCGACGCCCATACCGCCGCCAATGCACAATGTCGCAAGGCCTTTTTTGGCGTCGCGTCGTTTCATTTCGAATAGAAGAGTATTCAAAACTCGGGCGCCAGAGGCACCAATGGGGTGGCCGATTGCGATTGCACCGCCGTTCACATTCACAATGGCTGGATCCCAACCCATATCTTTGTTCACGGCGCAGGCTTGGGCTGCAAAGGCTTCGTTTGCTTCGACAAGGTCCAAATCTTCGGCCCGCCATCCTGCTTTTTCCAGCGCTTTTCGCGATGCGGGAATAGGTCCAGTTCCCATAATGGACGGATCGACGCCAGCGGTGGCATAAGACGCGATCCGTCCCATCGGCTCGATGCCACGTTTTACGGCTTCATCTGCGCTCATAAGCAATACACCAGCGGCACCATCATTGATGCCAGATGCATTGGCCGCCGTAACGGTTCCTCCGTCCCGTATAAAGGCTGGCCGCAGTTTTTGCATGCCTTCAATCGTTGCACCATGTCGAATATATTCGTCTTTATCGACGATGATGTCGCCTTTCCGGTGTTTGACCGTGAAGGGCACAATTTCATCATCGAATTTTCCAGCTTTTTGCGCAGCTTCCGCCTTGTTCTGGGATGCAAGTGCGAATTCATCCTGCATGTCGCGGCTGATTTGCCATTGCTCGGCCACGTTTTCCGCTGTTTGGCCCATATGGTAGCCGTTAAATGCATCCCACAAACCGTCCCGGATCATAGAGTCGATGTATTTCACATCGCCCATTTTCGTTCCGGCCCGCAAATGCGCGACATGTGGGGATAGTGACATATTTTCCTGACCGCCAGCACAGGCGATCGACGCATCGCCCAATTGAATATGCTGAGCAGCCAATGCAACGGCGCGTAAGCCTGAGCCACAAACCTGATTGATGCCCCAAGCCGCTGAGCCAACCGGAAGACCGGCTTTTATATGGGCCTGACGGGCTGGGTTTTGACCTTGTCCGGCGCTTAGGACCTGGCCCAAAATCGTTTCGGATATGTCGTCTTTTGAAATTCCGGCCCTGGCAACCAAGGCCTCTAAAACAGCGGCGCCCAAATCATGAGCGGGCGTATTCGCGAAAGAGCCATTAAAGCTTCCAACCGCTGTTCGTGCGGCTGAGGCGATAACTACATCTGTCATATCCGTGTTCCTCCTAACGGAATGGCGTATGTCAAAACAAAATACTTTAAAAGTGCCTGCATGACTCACGCTAAACGTGTATCGGCCTTCATATCAAGTGGTTAATAAAAATTTAATGTATGGCTGCTCATCAAGTGCGTGCTTGATGCAGTTCTAGGCTGTTTTAGGTCAATCTGCGTTGAGGAAAATGAATTATTAGGCAATTTCGGCAGGTTGTTACCTGCGCGCCCGTTTTTCCACTGGTCGCCACAATGGTGCGACTGTGGGGGCCGCAAAATAGTAGCCCTGCATGCAACTGATTCCCAATTCCACCAGCGCCTGTGCATCTTCGGCCTTTTCAACGCCTTCCGCGACGGTGAAAATGTCGAACTCCTCGGCTATGGCAATCATGGCTCTGACCAACACCTGATTGTCCGGATCGTTCGCCAAACCTGACACGAAACTGTCATCGATTTTCAAAATGTCGAAATTGTAATCCCGGAAATGACGAAGCGATGTATAGCCAGATCCGAAATCGTCAATCGCAAAGGATATACCAGCCTCTTGCAGATCATCCATAAAGGCAACGACCTGTTCAGGAATGTCTAATGTAGAATGTTCGGTGATTTCCACGATCAGCCGTTCACCCAAAGTCGGATCGCGTTCAAGGTTGCGTTTCAGGATGCGCATCCATTTGGCATAGCCAATGGATCTGGCCGACATGTTTATAGCGAGCCTGAGATCTGGATATGTCGTCAGTTCAAGCAGACCTTTTTCCAAGGCTATACAATCAAGTTTGCGCCCCAGTTCGGTTGCTTCGACGGCTTCAATGAAATCTGCTGCAGGGATGATACGTCCGGTTTCGTCCAAAAGGCGCAGTAGGGCTTCATGGAAAACAGCACGTTCTTGGGCATCTGCGCGCACAACTGGTTGAAATGCGAGCATGACGTTCTGATTTTCGATAGCCGTGCGCACCATGTCCATGATCTCAGCATCACGGTGAGCGATCGCCATATCTAAAGGATTGGTGCCCTTATTTCGTGAACGTACCATGGCCCAAACTTTCCAACAAAATACAGTCTGTGATTTTCCGCCGATTTTCCTAACGAGAAATTAAATCTTCCCTGGTTGAGGGAAGTGTGTTTCTAAAATTTGGAGCGAATTTAGTTTGGATTTTTTGGGGTCCTGAGCTTTTGCTGGGCTGCACGCTATGTTGGGCGTGACATAGGTCTTGACTCTCTCTTGGCGGCTTGTATAAGCGCCGCTTCATTGGTGTTGGTGGACCCCGCAAGGGGAACCCTGTCATTCCGCGAAAATCGGAAAGAGGACAACGCCCTTCGAAACCGTAAACGAAGGAGATCAGCCGTGACAAAACGCACGTCTGCCAAGTACAAAATCGATCGCCGTATGGGCGAAAACATCTGGGGCCGTCCAAAGTCCCCACTGAACCGTCGTGAATATGGCCCAGGTCAACACGGTCAGCGTCGCAAAGGCAAACTGTCCGACTTCGGTCTGCAGTTGCGTGCCAAGCAGAAGCTGAAAGGCTACTATGGCGACATGACGGAAAAGCAATTCCGCCGCATCTATGCTGAAGCCGAGCGTATCAAAGGCGATACAGGTGAAAACCTGATCGGTTTGCTGGAACGCCGTCTGGACGCAGTTGTGTACCGCGCGAAATTCGTCGCGACTGTTTTCGCAGCGCGTCAATTCGTGAACCACGGCCACGTTCTGGTGAACGGCAAGCGCGTGAACATTCCTTCTTACCGTGTAAAAGAAGGCGACGTGATCGAAGTTCGCGAAAAGTCCAAGCAAATGGCAGCTCTGTTGGAAGCGGTTGCGCTGCCAGAGCGTGATGTGCCTGACTATGTCGAAGCAGATCACTCCAAAATGACAGTGACGTTTGTTCGCACACCAGGTCTTGGCGATGTGCCATACCCCGTTGTGATGGAACCAAACCTCGTCATCGAATACTACGCACAGAACTAAGTTCTGTTCGATCCTATTACGAAGGACCGCTCCTTTTGGGGGGCGGTCTTTTCTTTGGTCCGTTGGCTGGACCAAATAGCGACTTTTAATAGCGCTTTCACAAAGCCACGACGGATCTATGAAAGGATCGTCTTTGTCAGATTTTAATTCGCTCGGCCTCGCGCCAGAGCTCACAGCGCTGCTTGATAAAGCAGGTTTTGACACACCCACGCCCATTCAGGCGAAATCTATTCCTTTTGCCGTTGAAGGCCATGACATCCTTGGTCTGGCGCAAACCGGAACCGGCAAAACCCTGGCCTTTGGTTTGCCGTTGATCAATCACCTTCTCGGTGCATTGGGTCGTCCGCAACCGAAGTCAGTAAAAGCGCTTGTTCTTGCCCCGACGCGAGAACTGGTCAATCAGATTGCTGATAACATTCAGCAATTGACTGATGGTACACCTTTGCGCATCGCAACTGTGGTTGGCGGCCAGTCCATCAATCGCCAGATCCAGCGCCTGTCCAAAGGCACCGATATCCTGATCGCGACGCCTGGTCGCTTGATCGATTTGATGGACCGCAAGGCGGTGAACCTGTCCACTGTTGGGTTCCTCGTTTTGGACGAGGCCGACCAGATGCTGGATATCGGTTTTGTCCATGCATTGCGTCAGATCGAACCAAAGCTGGGCCGCCCGCGCCAAACGATGTTGTTTTCCGCCACGATGCCCAAACAGGTGGGGCAGTTGGCTGCGACCTATTTGGATAATCCTAAGAAGGTCGAAGTAACGCCTCCTGGCCGAACCGCTGACAAAATCGAGCAAAGCGTGGAATTTATGCAGGTTCCTGAAAAACAGGAACGGCTGCGCGATATTCTGTCCGCGGATCCTGATGCTTTGGCCATTGTATTCATGCGTACCAAACACGGTGCTGAGCGCCTGAAAAAGGGTTTGGTTGCTGATGGTTATGCAGCGGATTCCGTACATGGCAACAAAAGCCAAGGTCAGCGGGATCGCGCAATCAAGGGCTTCCGTGACGGGGACATCAAGGTTCTTGTTGCTACGGATGTAGCGGCGCGCGGCATCGACATCCCTGACGTGGCCTATGTTATCAATTATGATCTGCCCAATGTGGCAGAGGCATATGTTCACCGGATTGGACGTACAGCGCGTGCGGGTCGTTCGGGTGTGGCGATTTCATTCTGTGCACCCGACAGTTTGGGTGAATTGCGCGATATCGAAAAACTGATCAAACGCACGTTTGAACGCCCGGAAGGCGCAGAATGGGTTGGATCAGGTCCGAAGAAATCCAATAATTCTCGTGGTCGACGCCCTGGAGGCGGCGGACGTCGCTCTGGGTCTGGCGGCGGCGCACCTGGTGGCGCGCCGGGCATGCAGAGCAAACGTCGCCCCAGACGTGGTCAAAGTGCCAACCGCGCGGCGAAGTAACACAGGTTGCACTTAGTGCGATTTGAAAAAGTCGATTGTGGCATCAATCATCGCGTCCAATTTGTTGGGCGCGATAAAAATGTCAAACGCATGGTCCATATCTTCGACCCAAAGCATTTCCGGCCCTTTATGACTATCCAAAAAGGCCTGTCCTGCGGCTGGCGTGACGATCGTATCTTTGTCCCCAGTTGTGACAAAAAGCGGGCCTTGATAGGCGCTGATTTTTTCCAGCGGATCATATGTTGCAAACTCATCAAAGAACGCCCCTTTTAGGGACACGTCAAAGCCCCATGGCAGGCCAACGGTGATCACCTCATCCGCCTTTGCAGCCATCGCTTTGTCGATTACGTCGTCGCCAATCAACGTTTTGTATGTCATCTCGGGGAAGGCGACGGCCTGCCACAGTGCAACGCCCTTAACAGGTACATCGCTGTCAGCCACCCCTGATGCGACCAGCCCACCTTGGCTCCAGCCGATGACATAGATCGCATTGCTGTCCACAGTGTCTAGGTCAGCCAGATAGGCCAGCGCAGTCTGTGCATCGTTGAGTTGGCCGCTGAAAGTTGTGTCTTCAAAATTGATATCAGCCAGGCTGTCACCTGAGCCGCGAAAATCTATGCGTAAGCTGGAAAAGCCTGCATCCGCCAGTTTCTTGGCTGTGTGGCTGAACACGCCTTCTTCTGTATTGGGAATGCCCAATTCATCCCGTGCGCCAGAAAATCCGTGCAACAACAGCACAACAGGGGCAGGGGCACCGTCCGTTAGGGCCAGTGTTCCCACAAAGGTTTGGCCTGGGGCACCAATGGTCACGATGGTTTCTGTGGGGGCCGAATATGCGGCGGTGACAAAGGCGAATGTGGTCGTCAGCCCAAGAGCTATGGATGAGAGGGATTGTTTTATGCGCATTGGATGTCTCCAGTTCGGTTCGGTCAGTTTTTGCTAGCAAATGGTCCGACTGGGGTCGCGGATAGGCTACCCTTTGACATGTGAGGCAAAGAAATCTGCCGTTTGGATTTGCACGGGCGCTTGAAATTGTAGCGCTCTGAATATCTGTTGGGGTGTGTTACAAAACTGAATCCTGAGCTTCACATAAGTTTTGTGTAACCGTCACAGATGGGTCACGCAGCACCGTTACGTCCCGGTTGGAAAGAACTGGGGACATTCAGTGCTACGTATCGAAAAACTGACAAAGCGCTTCGGCGCAAATATCGCTGTGGATGCTGCGAACATTCATGTCGAAAAACCTATGATGATCGGGATCATTGGTGCGTCCGGGGCTGGTAAATCCACCCTGCTGCGCATGTTGAACCGTCTCAATGACATCTCTGAGGGCGAGATTTGGTTTGGCGACCGGGAAGTGTCCAAACTGGAAGGTGCGGCCAAACGTCAATGGCAATCCGAATGCGCGATGATCTTCCAGCAGTTCAATCTGGTGCCTCGCATGGATGTCGTGTCCAATGTTCTGCATGGTACGTTGAACAAACGGTCCACAATTGCGACCATGTTCAATCTCTACCCGAAAGAGGACATTCACAAGGCGATTGAGATCCTAGAGCGTCTGGGCATTGCAGCACATGCAGCCAAGCGCGCCGAGGCGTTGTCCGGTGGTCAGCAGCAACGTGTCGCGATTGCGCGCGCTTTGATGCAGGATCCTCGCATTATTCTAGCGGATGAACCGATTGCCTCGCTTGATCCGATGAATGCGCAAATCGTAATGGAGGCCCTGCGCCGCATTTACGAAGAAGATGGTCGCACCGTTATTGCCAACCTACACACGCTGGACACCGCGCGCCGCTATTGCGACCGTGTGATTGGCATGCGTATGGGGCGCATCGTGTTTGATGGGTCACCAGAGCAATTGACCACAGATATTGCACGCGAAATTTACGGCGCAGGGGATGATTTCTCAGAAGCCGCGACATCCACCGAAATCGACACATTGGAAAGAAGCCGCGCAGCTGAAGAGCTGATCGCGCAGGCTGAAGCGTCGGTTTAATCCCACCTATTTTCATCATCCCCGTCGCAATTGGGCGGGGCCTTAATAACGGAGAGTAAAGATGAAAAAGATCCTAGCTGCCCTCGTGGCAACGACGGCACTGGCGACACCTGTTCTGTCTCAGGAAGCTATCACAGAATTCCGCATCGGCCTTTTGGGCGGCGAAAACGCACAAGACCGTTTGAATTCAAACGAATGCCTGCGCGCGTATGCAGAAGAAACACTGGGTGTTGAAACCAAATTGTTCGCGCCTGCGGATTATGCAGGTGTTATCCAAGGTCTGGTTGGCGGCACGCTGGACATGGCATGGTTGGGTGCGTCTTCTTACGCTGCGACATATCTGCAAGATCCAGAAGCGGTTGAACCTGTTCTGGTGAAAATCAACCTTGATGGATCCTACGGTTACCATTCCATCGGTTTCGCACGTAAAGACAGCGGTGTTACAAAAATCGAAGACTTGGAAGGCAAAGCATTTGGCTTTGGCGATCCTAACTCAACATCCGGTTACCTGATCCCATCCATCGAGATCCCAGAGCAGTTCGACGTGACAATGGAATCCGGTGACTTCTTCGGCGAAGTTAAATTCACAGGCGGCCACGAGCAAACAATCGTTGCTGTGAACAATGGTGACATTGATGCGGGCGTAACATGGGCCGACGGTCAAGGTGACTGGGAAGACGGTTACAATTCCGGTGCGCTGCGTAAAGCGGTTGATGCAGGTTTGATCGACATGAACGATCTGGTGCAAATCTGGAAATCCAACACGATCCCAGAAGGTCCAGTTGTTCTGCGCAAATCTCTGCCAGCGGACGTAAAAGCGAAAATGGTTGCACTGGTTGGTGGCATGTATGAGGCAGACCGCGACTGCACATATGCGATCTCTGCAGGTGAATCCCTGGGCTTCCAGCCAATCACACATGACGCGTATCTGTCCGTAATCGGCGCACGCGAAGCAAAGAACAAATCCAACTAATTGGATGATTGGCAGGGTCGCACCGCGCGACCCTGCTTTTTCTTCATCCGTGTTTCTCTGATCCGCCCTGACCATTTGGGGCAGATATGACAAGCGCGGTGGCCCGATTGGGCTCATAGAACAGGTAAGATATGGCAGACGCGACAGCTTCCGGTCCGGGATCACTGGGCCAAATTCAATCGGATTACATTGCAATGACCAGCCGGAAACGGTTGTATTCCGGCATCATGATGCTGGTTCTGGTCCTGCTTTTGGTGTCCGGGTTTAACATGGCCGAAGGCCGCAATGGCGGTTCTTTCATTGGCGGTTTGGACAACTTTTTTGACTATCCGGCAGAAGTGGTGGGCGAGGCGTGGACCAATCGCGCCAATATCCCCGGTCTTTTTGCCAAATATTTTCCGGCCTTGATCGAAACGGTCAATATCGCGGCTGTGTCCACATTGTTTGGCGCGTTGTTTGCGATTGTCTTTTCGTTGCTGTCCACGCGGGGACTGGCACGGTTTCCACGTCTGATCGGGCTGTTCCGGCGGATGATGGATATCATGCGCGCCGTGCCTGAGATCGTGATTGCATTGGTCCTGATCTTTGTTTTGGGCGGTGGCCCGGTCCCTGCGATGATTGCAATTGCGTTTCATACAACAGGGGCTTTGGGAAAACTGTTTTCCGAGGTGAATGAGAACGCATCTTTGAAACCTTTGGAAGGTTTGGAATCTGTCGGGGCCACATGGTCGCAAAAGATGCTGTTGGGCGTGGTTCCACAAGTTGCTCCAAACTGGTTGTCCTATGCGCTGCTGCGCTTTGAAATCAACATTCGGGCCTCTGCCATCTTGGGCTTTGTCGGCGCGGGTGGCCTTGGTTACGAGCTAAAGGTCGCCATCCAGTGGGGGCAGGGACGGTTTGATGCAGCAGGTGCAATGTTCATCATGCTCTTCTTCACCATCATGTTCTTTGATCAAATTTCCAGCCATTTCCGTGACAAACTTGTCCATGGCGCACGTGAACAGGGGTAACTGATATGGCTATGCTTGACGCAACAGGCGATCTACGCGCGCAGACAGAAACGGTCTTTGCCCGCAAACGAATGGTCACATTCGGTATCCTAGGGCTGATATCTGCGTATTTCGTCTATATCTTCTTCGCCTTTGGCATTCCCGAAATTTGGGCGAAAGCCGATGGTCAAAATGCGCGGACTTTGGTGTCCGACATGATCACCTACAAAACGCATATCACCCGCGACAACCGCTCTGGCGACGTATCTTATGCGATCGAAGGCGAGAAAAAAGGACGCTACCCAGAAGGCAAGTCGCCCGATTGGGTGACGACGGACGGGGACACCACAGTAATCCAACTGGGTGGTGATCAGGTGGTCACTTACGGCCCGGACGTGATCACAATGAACATTCCTGAATTTGGTTTGATGTCCTTTCAGGTGTCCCGCTCTAGCGGTGTTGTGGCTGAATATCCAGTACCGGTTGACGAGCTGCCGGAATGGATCAACGCATCCAAAAACCGTGTGGCGATCACAACCGAAGAAGGCCGGTTGAGCGTTACGCGCAACCGCACAGAAGTGTTCCGGTATTTCTTAGGCTGGGAATTGTTCTTCTTCACGCTGGATAGCCCCTATCACGGTATGGGCGTTGGCGAAGTCATCGGTCGTATGTTTAGCGGTGAATTCTCTGACATCATGGATGATTTCTGGAACAACCCCATGTGGCTGCACAAAGAAGTGTTCTGGGCCATCATGGAAACCCTGCTGATGGCGTTCCTTGGAACCGCCGGTGCTGCGATATTGGCGCTGCCGTTGGCATTCCTAGCAGCGAAAAATTTCTCACCCATCATGGCCATTCGGTTCGGTATGCGCCGCGTCTTTGATTTCTTCCGCGGTGTGGATGCGTTGATCTGGACGATCATCCTAACCCGTGCCTTTGGCCTTGGTCCTCTGACGGGTGCGCTGGCCATTTTGATCACGGATACCGGGTCTTTTGGTAAAATGTTCTCTGAAGCCTTGGAAAACGTGGATGACAAACAGATCGAAGGTATCCGTTCTACCGGGGCCAAACCCCTACAGCGCTATCGCTTTGGTGTTTTGCCGCAGGTCACACCGGTCCTGTTGTCGCAAATCCTGTACTACATAGAATCCAACACGCGGTCGGCAACCGTTATTGGTGCGATCACAGGCGGTGGTATTGGTTTGATGCTGACACAGGCGATCATCACGCAGAAAGACTGGGAAGAGGTGACGTATTACATCACGCTTGTCGTCTTGCTGGTGATCTTTATGGACTGGCTATCTGGCAAACTGCGTGCCGCGCTGATCAAAGGCGATGAAGGCGGTCATTAAGGTGACCTGTAGAGGTCTTTTAGTACACAGAATGGAAGCGCAATGCGTATTGCGCTTTTCTTCACCCGGCCGAGCAATCTAGCCTGAGGCGTGAAACCAACGCCGGGGTAGCCCTGATGCAAGCCATCCGAATTGATCATGTACATGTAGAAGTCACCGACCGATACAAAGCGGCTGAGTGGTACCGCAAGGTTCTGGGACTTGTGCCGCATGACGAATTGGCAGCGTGGGCAGAGGACCCTATGGGTCCTTTGATATTGAAAGCCGCCGATGGTGCCCCGGCGCTGTCCTTATTCCAACGCGGCTGTGCAGCAATGACGCGGGATGCGACCATTGCCTTCAAAGTAAGCGGGGACGATTTCCTGAACTTCTGTCACGCCCTTGATGGCTGGGAATTGAAAGACCCTACCGGGAAGGTCCTGTCGGCGAAAGACGTGGTGGACCACGACCTGTCTTGGTCGATCTATTTCGTTGATCCAGATCAGAACCGGTTTGAAGTTACGACCTACGACTATGGCCATGTAGCCGCCCAAATTTAGACGAACTGGATGCTCGACATGCCCAAACTTTCACCTGACGCCCCAGTGATCCACGATGGATGCAGCATCACCGAATCTGAGATGGGTGCATTCACCGAAATCGGGCAGGGCAGCCGGGTCGCTTATAGCGAGATGGGGGATTATTCTTATTGCGACCGCCATTGTGATATCGCCAATACAACCGTGGGAAAATTCGCCAATATTGCCAGCTTTGTGCGTATTGGGGCAACGGATCACCCGCTGGATCGCGCGAGCCTGCACCATTTCATGTATCGGTCTGCGGCTTATTGGGACGATGCGACAGATGATGCGGATTGGTTTGCGAAACGCCGGGCGCGTCGGACGGTGATTGGTCATGACACATGGATCGGTCATAATGCGCAGATCAAACCAGACGTGACGATCGGCAATGGAGCTGTGATCGCATCGGGTGCCATCGTCACCAAGGATGTGCCCGCCTATATGATCGTATCAGGAGTTCCTGCCAAACTCATGCGCCCCCGCTTTTCGCCCGACATCGTAGACCGGTTAGAGGCTTTGGCGTGGTGGGATTGGACCCATGATGCGTTGCGGACTGCTTTGGACGATTTTCGCGCGTTGCCGGTCGAGGCTTTTCTGACGAAGTATGGCAGTTGACCTGCATCAGCCAAGGTTGAATGTAAAAGCGCATATAGCAGCCGAACAGTTTTATTTCCTGCGCACTTTTCCATTTCACCTTGCCAAAACGTTCAGATCGAATAACAGGGGGCCATTCCTAATGAAAAGTAGGTTATGCTCGATCAATCTGAAGCTGCACGCCAGCACGACAAGCCACGCCTAGCCCGGGAATGGGTCCCAATTCTCGCAAAATACCGTGAACCGGATCCTGCGCGCAGTTTTTTTGAACTGGCCGTGACATTAGGGCCGTTTATTGGTCTCTGGGTGCTTGCTTGGCTGGCTATCCCTGTCAGCTATTTTTTGACTTTGGCGCTTTCTGTGATGAATGCGGCATTCCTGCTGCGCCTTTTTGTGATCCAACACGACTGTGGACACGGATCGTTTTTACAAAATCGCACAATCAGCGACTGGCTGGGGCGAGGGTTGGGCGTGCTGACACTGACGCCGTATGATGTTTGGCAACGGTCGCATGCGATGCATCATGGTGCATCTGGGAATCTGGATCGACGTGGAATGGGCGATGTCCATACATTGACTGTTATGGAATACCGCGCACTCACTTGGGTGAACCAATTGCGTTATAGAATTTACCGAAACCCCGTGGTTTTGTTCGGTATCGGGCCGGGTTACTTGTTTCTTATCCAAAACCGCCTGCCTCTAGGCTTTACGCATATTATGAAATTTTGGATCAGTGCGATGGGTACCAATGCGGTCCTTCTCTTGTGGCTCAGCCTGGTTGTTTTCTTTGGCGGATGGGCACCAATTTTGCTGATTTTTCTACCGACAACAGTGCTAGCTGCGACAGCGGGTGTTTGGCTGTTCTATGTGCAACATCAATTTGAAACCACGCATTGGGATTTGGAAGAGGACTGGCAACTCCATGAAGCTGCGCTACACGGCAGCTCGCATTATGTTCTGCCTGCCGCCTTGCAGTGGCTCAGCGCGAATATCGGCATTCATCATGTGCACCACCTTTACAGTCGTATCCCCTTCTACCGATTGCCAGAAGTCTTGCGTGACCATGGCGAGCTGGCGAATAGCAATCGGATGACGATCCGCCAAAGCTTGGCCAATGTGCGCCTTCACCTTTGGGACGAAAAGTCCAAGCGCCTCGTTTCTTTTGCGGAAGCACAAACGATCTAGCGATTAACAAGCAAAAGTACTGTGGGCTGGCCAATTGCCACTGGCAGGTGCAGGTCATCGCGACCTCATATATTTCCGTAGCCAGACGCTTTACAGGCTTGCGGTTTTGACCGACGCTCCGCGAGCGTTAAGCATCAAGGAGACACGCTATGCCAATGGGCCCAAAATCCGTTGTTGAAACCCCGGATATGGGGATCACGTTGTCCGATGGCACGCGCCTGTCGGCGCGGGTTTGGATGCCAGAGGATGCGGCAGACAATCCGGTGCCCGCCATTCTGGAATATCTGCCTTATCGCAAACGCGACGGAACCTGCGCCCGTGATGCGTTGACCCATCCGTATTTTGCGTCCCATGGCTATGCGTGTATTCGCGTCGATATCCGCGGCAATGGCGACAGCCAAGGCGTGATGACAGATGAATACAGCCCGCAAGAGTTGGACGATGCGGTTGAAGTCATAAAATGGCTTGCTAACCAACCATGGTGTCTGGGCACCGTTGGTATGATGGGGATCAGCTGGGGCGGGTTCAACGGGTTGCAGATGGCAGCGATGGATCCTGCGCCGCTGAAGGCCATCATTACGTTGTGTTCCACCACGGACCGATTTGCGGATGACATCCACTACAAGGGTGGCAATCTGTTGAATGAAAACCTCGGCTGGGCCGGAACGATGCTAAGCTATTCCGCAATGCCCCCAGATCCGGCCCTAGTCGGTGATGCATGGCGGGATATGTGGATGCAACGCTTAGAGGCTGAGCCACATTTGGCGGAAACTTGGCTAGACCATCAACACCGCGATGCGTATTGGAAACACGGTTCGGTTTGCGAAGATTATTCAGCGATCACCGCAGCTGTCCTTACAATCGGCGGCTGGGGGGATAGTTACAAAAACACGGTTCCTGCACTGGTCGAAAACCTGTCCAGCCCGGTCAAAGGGATCATAGGCCCTTGGGTGCACAAATACCCGCATTTTGCCGTCCCAGAACCCCGCATTGGTTTCCTGCAAGAAGCGCTGCGCTGGTGGGATAAATGGTTGAAAGGGATCGAAACGGGTGTTGAGAACGACCCGGATCTGCGTGTCTATGTCCAAGATAGCGAACGTCCCAAGGCGCAATATGAACACCGCGAAGGGCGCTGGGCGACCCATGATGCGACACGCGCTGAGCATAAAATGCTGGCTCTTGGGCCCAATGGCTTGGGCGAGGCGGACGGTTTTACGGCAATCATCGACAGCCCCGCAGATACGGGCATGGCAGCCGGTGAATATTGCGCAATATGGTTGGGGCCAGAGCTGCCGTCGGATCAGCGTCGCGACGATGCAATGTCGACTGTTTTTGACAGTGCGGCCCTAGAGGATGATCTGGAAATATCGGGTGCGCCTGCGGTCACATTGACCTTGGCATCTGATGAACCTTGCGCGCAGATTGCCGTACGTCTGAATGATGTGCGCCCTGACGGAACAGTCGCGCGTATCACCTATGGTGTGCTGAATCTGACCCACCGTGACAGTGCCGAATTCCCCGAACCCATGCCGATTGGCGAACCTGTGGTGGTGACGTTGAAACTGGATCAGATTGCGTATCGCCTGCCAAAGGGGCACAAGTTACGCCTGTCTATTTCCAACGCCTATTGGCCGCTGATCTGGCCCAGCCCAACCAAGACCAAGCTGACCTTGACGGCCGGGTCCGTTGACTTGCCCCTGTTGGCTGAAACCGGGGATATGACGCCATTTCAGGCCCCCGAAGCTGCAGAGCCGTGGCAAATCAAGACCCTGCGCGAGGGGCGCAATGAACGCAAAACCATTTTGGACCAGCAAACGGGCGAAACCCATTTGGAAATCATGGATGACTTTGGCGAGGCCGAAGATCTAGATCACGGATTGGCCGCAGGCGGTATCGCGCGGGAATGGTGGAGCATTCACCCCGATGATCCCACATCTGCCAAGGGTCGCACCCATTGGACGAACACCCTGCGCCGGGGCGATTGGGGGGTGCGGGTGGAAACCTATTCCACGATGGTATCGGACTCAGAAACCTTCACGCTCACAGCTCGGATTGAGGCATATGAGGGCGATGATCTGGTCTTTGAGCGAGATTTCGAAAAAACACTACCGCGCAATTTGGTGTGACACGGTGGGCCATGCTAGGCTCGGGGCAATTCGATTGATGCAAAGGCAAGCAAAATGGATCGCGTCAGCTTTTCCCAGATGAAGGACGGAACGAAGGAAGATTACGAGTTCCTGACCGCCCATGAAATTGAATACACCAAAGGCACGGCTGACCGGTTGTTACATGCGTTAGAGCATCTGGACGAGGGCTTGTCTGGATACAAAATTACCCGTCTGGGTCATTCCGTTCAGGCCGCCACGCGCGCTTGGCGGGATGGGGCGGATATCGATTGGGTCGTTGCAGCGCTTTTGCACGATATCGGTGATATTTTTGCCCCTTATAATCATGACGAATATGCCGCCACGATCCTAAAGCCTTTTGTTCGCGAACAATGTCGCTGGTGTGTCGAAACCCACGGTGATTTTCAAATGCTGTACTACGGCCATCATTTGGAGGGGTTTGATCAAGACAAACGCGAACGCCACCGTGGACACAGATATTTCGATGACTGCGCTGAATTTTGCGAACGTTGGGATCAATCCAGCTTTGATCCCGACTATGATACGCTACCGCTTTCATTCTTTGCACCTATGGTGAAAGAAGTGTTTGCCCGCAAACCCTACGACCCGGCGGTTTTAGAGGCCGTAGACCAACCATTGGTCGTGCCAGATGTGGCAGCAGAACGGCTGCGGAACTAAGCTATTCCACTCGTTTCAAAACAATCAACCAGCTTGCTAAATCGGTCTCGGTTTGGCAGATATCGACATATCAGGTGCCCTTCAGTGAAGGGATAATCGGGAAGTCGGGGAAGAACCGGCGCGGGCCCGCCGCTGTAAGAGAGACGCATTGGCAAATACCACTGGAACAGTCTGGGAAGGTGCCAAACCGCGAATGACCTCAAGCCAGAAGACCGGCCTGATAACATCGCTTGCAATGTATGGACGGCATTGCAGCTGTGTTAATCCTGAAGGAGGCTTTTTTGCCCGAACCGTCCATCTGTGCCCCGTCGCCTGCCCGTATTTTCACAGAGACTGAAAGACAGTCGCTTTATGACGTCATCTATGCGCGCCGGGATGTGCGTAATGAATTCAAACCCGATCCCATCGATCATGATGCTCTCATACGTGTGTTGGACGCGGCCCATGCCGCACCCTCTGTCGGCCTATCGCAGCCGTGGAATTTCATCCTCATCAAAAGCAAAGAACAACGTCAGAAGGTGAAACAGGCCTTTATGCGCGCCAATGACGAGGCCCGCGATATGTTTTCTGATGATCGCCGTGATCGCTATAGCGCGCTTAAGCTGGAAGGTATCGAAAAGGCTCCGCTTAACATATGCGTCACCTGCGACAGGACCCGCGGGGGCGAGGTTGTGTTGGGGCGTACGCATAACAAAGACATGGACCTTTATTCAACGGTCTGTGCTGTGCAGAACCTGTGGCTTGCCGCGCGGGCGGAAGGTATCGGTGTGGGATGGGTCAGCATTTTTCACGAACGCGACCTGAAGCGTATCTTTGACGTGCCAGATCATGTCTCAATCGTCGCATATCTATGCGTTGGTTACATCGATGAAATGTACCAAGAACCGGAACTGGCTGTGCGCAAATGGGCGCAGGTCGATGATCTGAACGATGTTGTGATGGAAGAGCGCTGGAATTGCAGCACGACAGGCTAACCGATATCTACTGAAATCTGCCTTCAGGGCGGGTGCCGCGCGGTGGGGCGTGTCATAAACGCACCGTCACAAAAGCAACTGTTGAAATATGTCCCAGCCTGTGGTCGCTTGAACCTCTAGCGGCCTTGGGAGGGGAGCTGTGGATATTCTAATCAACATTGTGTTGCCGTTGTCTTTGGCGGTTATCATGTTCAGTCTGGGCATCGGATTGAGGCCGGCAGATTTTTACCGTGTCGCTGAACGTGGATGGGTGTTCGCCGTTGGGGCGCTGTGTCAGCTGGTTTTTATTCCGGTGGTGGCCTTTGCTGTCACCTTGGTATTTGGTCTTTCTGGAGCGATGGCCGCTGGTGTCATGTTGATCGCGTTTTGTCCCGGGGGCGTGACGTCCAATGTGGTTTCGCGCCTTGCCAATGGCGATGTGGCGCTCTCGGTATCTTTGACGGCATTGATGTCTCTGATCTCGATCTTAACGGTCCCAGTGCTGATCGGTTGGTCCGTAGAACATTTCATGGGCGAAGCCGCACCAGATATATCCGTGACCAAACTGGCTATAGCGATGTTCGTCCTGACGGCACTTCCCGTGATCCTTGGTATGAGCCTGCGTGCCATTGCGCCGTCTTTTTCCGAGCGCATTGAGCCCAGATTGATAACACTGTCCAGCGCGCTTTTCGTGCTGATCATCCTTGCCGCGATCCTATCCAATTGGCACACATTACGGACGAATGTCACCGCCCTTGGCCCGGCTTTGATCAGTTTGAACCTGACCACCATGATCGGAGGCCTGTTGATCGCCGCCGCGCTGGGCCTGACCTGGCGGGAACAGAAAACAATCTCGATTGAGGTCGGTATTCAAAACGGTAGCCTTGGCATCACACTCGCCCCGCTGATTGTTGGGGCAACAGGGGGTATTCCCACCATTGGCTTGCCTTCGGCGGTTTATGGGGTGATCATGTATGTCACGGTCATCCCGTTTGTGATGTGGCTGCGCAGCCGCAAAGGGTAGTTTTGGTATGTAGATGGGCTGTCATCGCTTGTTATGTAGCGGCGGCGAAAAGGCAACCGGAGCAGAGCTGCCACAAATGTTTGCTCCTTTTCGAAGCGTCGCTGACCGCAACTGCGTACGAAGCAGCCTCCGTTACAGATGAAGTGATGTTGTCGTTTCGGAAGCCTTCACCATTCTGCTATCCCCAGAGATACGAAAAGGATTCCGATCACGGCCATGCCAACAATCGATAGTATCGCAATAGTCCGCGCAGTCTCTATGTCATCTTCGTGGAACACAACATGACCACCGCATTTTGGGCAAGGTTTTCTTTCCATGTTTTTGAATTTTCGCCTGGTGACCCAGCCGCAATTAGAGCACTGGCCTTTCATTTTATCTTGTGAGGACATTGGGTCTCTCCATTTTGCTTGGTAAATTACTGCCCATCTTAATTCTGCAATCAACGTCCGCCCGTTGCCATGATGAGTCTCATAGACTGCATGGAACCTCCGCCATCTGTCTTGGCGCTGCAGGCGCTTAGTTTCCCAGACCAAACTCAAGGGCAGTAATCAGCAACTGTTGGCAATTCATACTTCAGCCTTGTAGGCCATCCCTGCGATCGCGCTACAGACCCGATCAAATGCAACGCCTGCTTTTTCTGACATGTGGCGTGCGCGTAGCCAGGAATGGACGAGGCCTGCATCGGTCCAGGATTGGGCCTGACCGCCTGCTGCTGTGATCGCAGCCGCATAGGCATGCGCGTCATCGGCTAGGGGGTCGCATTCTGCTGCTATGGCCACCGTTTGGGGAAGATCTGTGAAGTCGCTGGCTTTCAGCGGTGAATAGGCCCCAATATCGCCGACGACGGGACCCCGGATACCTTTGTAAAATTCCACATCCGCCAACGTTAGCAGCGGGGCAAATGCATGTGTTTGATAGGAGCCTTGGGTCAGGTCACCACCAAGGCCGGGATAGATCAGAACCTGACCCAAGATCCGATCTGCGCGACGCACATGACTAAGGCCTGCACATAGATTGCCGCCCGCGCTGTCTCCGATCAGGACAACCGGCCCGTCGGTCGCATCAAACACGGCCAGACAATCGGCCAAATCCGCCGGATAGGGGTTTTCGGGACACAGCCGGTAATCAATTGCGCGCAGGGGCAGTTTACACCGATCCGCGATTTCGGCGCAGATGTCATCGTGGCTATCTAATCCACCGACAACAAATCCGCCGCCATGGATATAGATCAGGGTCGTGTGATCCTTGGCATTTGCGGGTGTATAATCACGCACTGGCACGCCTGCGATTTCCCGATCCGTGGCGGTGACACCTGCGGGGTAACCGGCATGGAATTGTGCACAACAGGCGTCATAAAACGCCCGCTGTTCATCAATTGACGCATCTACTGCATCCTCAGGATAGGCCGCGTTGGATTTGTCGATGAAGGCCCAGACCTCGGCATCGATCAGGTTCCCATAGTCTGGCGCGGACATCAGTTGCCCGCGCTTTCCATTTTGCGTGTGGCCAGAACATGTTCCAACCAACCGATCTTCATCTCTGGCACAGAAGACAGCAGAAGGTCGGTATAATCGTCAAAGGGCGGTGTCAGCACTTCGGTTTTTGTGCCGTAACGCTGTAGCTTGCCCTGATACATCACCGCGATGCTATCAGCGATGGATTTCACCGTCGCCAGATCGTGGGTGATAAACAGATAGGCCACGTTTTCCTCAGCTTGTAGGTCGAGCAGTAGTTTCAAAATGCCCTCAGCCACAAGAGGATCCAGCGCCGATGTCACCTCGTCACAGATGATCAGCTTGGGCTTGGCGGCCAAAGATCGCGCGATACAGACACGTTGCTTTTGACCACCGGACAATTCCGCAGGGTAGCGATCGATAAAGCTTTCGCCCAGTTCGATCTTATCCAGCAATTTGATGGTCTTTTTGCGCTTTTCCGCGCCCTTTATGCCAAAATAGAATTCCAGCGGACGGCCGATGATCGTGCCAATGGTTTGGCGCGGATTCATCGCGACGTCAGCCATTTGATAGATCATTTGCAATTCCCGCAGGTCATCGCGGCTGCGCTGGGCCAATGCAGGGGGCAGGACCCGCCCGTCAAACAAGATCTCGCCTTCGATCGGAGGCAGCAACCCTGTGATCACGCGCGCTGTTGTCGATTTACCGGAACCAGATTCCCCGACCACCGCCAATGTTTGACCAGGATACAGATCCATCGAGACGTTTTTGAGAACCTTCACATCGCCACCATAAGATGCGGTGATGTTTTTGCACTGTAAAACCGGCTCGCCAACAGGGGCTTTTTCCGGGTGTTCAGACGATTTCACGGATACCAATGCGCGGGTGTAGTCCTGGCTTGGATTGGTGATGATCGTTTCCGCCGTGTCGCGTTCCACCATTTTGCCATGGCGCAGAACCATGATGTCATCGCTGACCTGTGCCACAACGGCCAAATCATGCGTGACATAGATCGCTGCAACTCCGGTTTTGCGGATCGCTTCTTTGATGGCCGCCAAAACGTCGATCTGGGTGGTCACATCCAGCGCTGTGGTGGGTTCGTCGAACACGATCAAATCTGGCTCAGGGCACAGCGCCATGGCTGTCATGGCGCGCTGCAACTGACCGCCTGATACCTGGTGCGGATAACGTTTGCCGAAATTTTCTGGATCCGGCAGGCCCAGATCGCGGAAATGCTTGACGGCGCGCGCCTCAGCGTCTGCGCGGCTGTGCACACCGTGTTCCAGCGCGCTTTCCACGATTTGTTCCATCAGGCGTTTGGCCGGATTGAAACTGGCAGCGGCGGATTGGGACACATAAGTGACCTCTTTACCGCGTAGGCCGCGCAAGCCTTTCGCGCCAATCTTTAGGATATCGCGCCCGTTCAGGAACACTTCACCCCCTGTGATGCGCACACCGCCGCGCCCATAGCCCATAGAGGCAAGGCCAATCGTTGATTTACCGGCGCCGGATTCCCCGATCAGGCCAAGCACCTTGCCCTTTTCAAGTTTGATATCAACGCCGTGAACGATTTCGATGTCTTTTGGTTTTTCGCCCGGTGGATAGACCGTCGCACCGATTTTGAGACCGCGAATGTCGAGAAATGAGTCAGTCATTGTATCAACCACGCCCCCCTTTCAAAGATGTTGTCCGGCTTAGAACCCAGTCAGCAACAAGGTTGACCGAAATCGCAAGGATTGCGATGGCCGCCGCTGGAATCAGCGCTGCGCCAATCCCAAAAACGATGCCTTCTTTATTTTCCTTCACCATGCCACCCCAGTCAGCGGATGGCGGTTGAATGCCAAGGCCAAGGAAAGACAGCGTGGATAGGAATAGAACCATAAAGATAAAGCGCAGGCCCAATTCCGCGATCAGTGGCGATAGGGCGTTGGGCAAGATTTCGCGAAAAATGATCCAGATCCGCCCTTCACCGCGCAATTTGGCGGCTTCGACATAATCCATGACGTTGATATCCACCGCGACGGCGCGTGACAGGCGGAAGACGCGGGTTGCGTCCAGAAAGCCCATGACCATGATCAGCATCAGAATGCTGATCGGCATAACGGATAGGATCACCAGCGCCAGGATTAGCGTTGGAATGGCCATAACCAGATCAACAAACCGGCTCAGTGCTTGGTCGACCCAGCCGCCGATAACAGCAGCTGTAAATCCTAATACCGATCCGGTCACGAATGATAGGATCGTCGCAGCCGTGGCGATAAAGATGGTCACCTGACCCCCAAAAATCATCCGGCTTAGGAGATCACGACCGATATTATCTGTTCCTAACCAATGCTTTGACGACATCGGTTCCCAAACGCCGCCAACCACTTCGGCCATGCCGTAAGGCGCGATAAGAGGGGCGAAAATAGCCATCAAAAAGAAACTAGAGGTGAAGATAAGCCCAATAAGGGCACCAGTTGGTATTCTCATTTTGGATGCCTCAAACGTGGATTGGTTGCGATTGAGACCACATCCGCGATCAGGTTTAGACCGATATAGACGGCTGCAAAGATCAGGCCGCAGGCTTGCACCACTGGCACGTCACGTTTGGACACGTGATCCACAAGGTACTGCCCCATACCGGGATAGACAAAGATAACTTCGACCACGACCACGCCAACAATCAGGTAGGCAAGGTTCAGCATGACCACATTCACGACAGGAGCAATCGCGTTTGGAAACGCGTGGCGCCAGATGATTTTGAACTGGTTGAGGCCCTTCAATTCAGCCGTTTCGATATAGGCCGATTGCATGACGTTCAGGATTGCCGCACGTGTCATGCGCATCATATGCGCGAGGACAACCATGACCAAAACGGCAACGGGCAGGCCAATCGCGTGTAGTTTTTCGCCCAACGACATGCTTGGATAAATTGTCGCGACAGAAGGGAACCATCCCAGTTTGACGGCGACGAAATAGATCAAAAGATACCCGATGAAGAATTCGGGCAAAGAAATAGATGCCAAGGTTACGGCGGAAATGGCTTTATCTGGCCAGCGTCCTTCATAGCGGACGGCCAAGAGGCCCAGAAAAACAGCGAGAGGGACGGCGATGACTGCGGCCCAGAACGCTAGAAACAGTGTGTTGCCCAAACGCGATGCAATTTGGGATGAGATCTCTTGGCCGCTGGTCAAAGCGGTGCCCAGATCACCTTGAATGGCGCTAAAGAGCCAAGAAAAATAGCGCGAGACAGCTGGTTCATCCAAACCCATATCGCGGCGCATATTGGCCAGCGCTTCGGGTGTGGCGGATTGCCCTAGGATTGATGCTGCAACATCGCCGGGCAACAGTTCTGTGCCAGCAAAAATCAGAACTGATACAGCAAGCAAGAGAAGCAGGCCCAGCGCTATGCGCTGAGCCACAAGTGTGATGAGAGGTGACATATATGCTTAGCCCGCCACCCACATTTTCATAGGCGCGTATGAGTTCATCAGGTCATAACCTGCTGATGTTTCCCAACCCGCGACGCGGTTGGATGTCGCGTCAATGAAGTCGTTGAACATTGGGCAAATCAGACCGCCATCTTCCATGAGGATCAGAGACATTTCACGATACATCTCTTTGCGCTTAACATCGTCCAGTTCGGCACGTGCGCTTAGCAGCAGATCGTCAAAGCTTTCGCTCTTAAAGCGTGTGTCGTTCCAGTCCGCTGTGGACAGATACGCGGTTGAGAACATTTGGTCCTGCGTTGGACGACCACCCCAGTAGGATGTGCAGAATGGTTGCTGGTTCCAAACCTCTGACCAATAGCCATCATTTGGCTCGCGCTTGATGTCCAGCTGGATGCCCGCTGCTTTTGCGGATTGCTGGAACAATGCGGATGCATCTGGTGCGCTTGGGAATGAATTGTCCGATGTGCGCAGCAGAACAGAACCGTCAAAACCAGATTGCTTCAGGTGATAAGCCGCTTTGTCCGGGTCATAGGAATGCACGGGCAGATCGTCTGAGAAATAAGGATAGGATCCGTTGATAGGTGTGTCGTTACCGACAGAACCGTAGCCGAACAGGATCTTTTCAACCAGCTCTTCGCGGTTGATTGCATATTTCAGCGCCAGACGCAGGTCTTTGTTGTCAAATGGTGCTGTGTCGCAATGCATGATGAACACATAGTGGCCTGGGCCGGATGTGGTGCGTACGTCAACATTCGGCAGACGATCCATGAGGCCCGCCACACGTGGTGGAACGCGGTTGATCATATCAACCTGACCGGATTGCAACGCAGATGTACGTGCTGTGTCATCGTTCAGAACTAGTACTTCAACTGTGCTTGCATGGCCCAGTTCGGAATCCCAATAGTTTGGGTTCTTTTCAAATACGAAACGGACACCCATTTCGTAATCCTTCAGAATGTAAGGACCTGTACCGATTGCGCCTGCCGGATCATTGACGCCACCATCAGGCTGCACGATCAGGTGATAGTCTGTCATCAGGTATGGTAGGTCAGCATTTGGCGTCTTTAGCTCAACGATAAAGTTGTCGCCTTCAGCCTTCATGCTTTCAATGCCGCGCATAATGCCCAAAGCACCGGATTTGGATTCTTCGCCAGCGTGGCGCTTCATTGTGGCAAGAACGTCTTCTGCTGTAACCGGTTTGCCATCAGAGAAGGAAATGCCTGAACGGATTTTAAATGTCCAAATCTTGGCATCTGGCGAGCTGGAGAAGCTTTCAGCGACTTTCGGCTCTAAACCACCTGATTGCCCGAGTTCTACCAAGGGTTCACCCCACATACGGAGAACTTGAATGGCTGTGTCGTTTGCGGCTGTTGCTGGGTCAAGGCTATCGGTTGTTGCACCACCTTGAACGCCGACCTTGATCGTGCCGCCTTTAATAGGGCCTGCTGCCAGTGCTGCGGTGCTGATTAATGAAGATGCTGCGGTCGCTCCGACGCCCATAGCTGCGGCACGGCCCATAAATGAGCGGCGGTCCATAAGACCGCGTGCGACGCGATTGCTGAGGAATTTAAGTTCGTTGGACATTGAGGTCTCCCTGTGTGGATTCTTTATAGTCGGGCGTTTGTCCGCCACCCGATGGACTGGCTATAGATAAACATATGTTTCCACTTTCGAACACAGCATAGGGCCATACTCGGTCAAATTGCGTGTTTTTGTTGGTCCGCACCCTCAAGCGATCAATTTTTAATCACCATGAAAATAAGGCCAAAATCACATTTTTTACCAAAGTCGCGAACGCTTTTTTTTGGGTCGGAAAAGGCGCAGTCGACCAAGGGAGAGTCGTGCTGAAGTAAAGGGTACGGATCCGCATCACGGGCCGAAACTACCGAATCCCTCTAGCCAGAAAAGATCAGGCGGGTTGCCTGATACGTGACAAGGAGACATGAGATGTTGCGCCAAGCGGATGTATTATCCCTGCTCATGCGACGTCAGCCAGGATATGCATTGGCACAGGAATTTTACTGTGATCCAGGGCTATATCAGGCTGATTTGGATTTGGTCTGGTACAAGGAATGGCTCTTTTCCATTCCTGCCTGCGAAATTCCAAAAGCTGGCAACTATGTTGTGCATGAAGTGGGCACATATTCTGTCGTTATCGTACGCGGTACGGATGGCGAAGTGCGCGCGTTTCACAATTCCTGCCGTCATCGCGGGTCGGTTTTGTGCAAGTCGAAAAAAGGCACGCACCCGAAACTGGTCTGTCCATATCACCAGTGGACCTATGAATTGGATGGGCGTTTGCTATGGGCCCGCGATATGGGCCCAAATTTTGATCCATCCAAACATGGTCTGAAACCGGTTCATTGCCGCAATATCGCGGGTCTGATTTATATCTGCCTCGCGGATGAGGCCCCGGACATCACAGAATTCGCAGCCGCATCTGCCCGCTATCTTGCGCCGCATGATTTGGAAAATTCAAAGGTCGCGTTCGAAAGCACGATTGTCGAAAAGGGCAATTGGAAACTGGTCTGGGACAACAATCGCGAATGTTACCATTGCGCGGGCAATCACCCTGCGTTGTGCCGTACCTACCCTGAAGATCCACGTTTGGTAGATCCAGATGTGATGGAAGCACAAGACGACCAGGTGTCACGCGCATTGTTGGATAAATTCATCCAGCGTTGCAATGCCGCCGGTGCGCCAAGCGATTTCTATCTATCTGATAAAGGCGATTGGCGTTTTGCGCGCATTCCGCTGCTGGACGGTGCGGAAAGCTATACGATGGATGGCAAGGTCGGGGTTAGCAAACCCAATAGCTCGATCCCGTTCAAAGATGCCGGTACCTTGGTGAAATACAGTTTCCCAACCACGTGGAACCACTTCCTATCCGACCATTCTTTGGTGTTCCGTGTAAATCCAATTGGCCCAATGGAAACCGAGGTCACCACGAAATGGTTGGTCCACAAAGATGCCGTTGAAGGTGTGGATTACGATGTGGATCGTCTGACCCATGTTTGGGTTCATACGAATGAAGAAGATCGTGAAGTTGTGGAAAACAACCAGCGCGGAATTCTGTCTCCGGCCTATGAACCCGGCCCCTATTCGGAAATGCATGAGGCGGGTCTGATTCAGTTCGCCGATTGGTATTCCCGTTTGATGATCAATGCCATGACCGGTGCGAAACCCGGACCAAAAGCTGTAGCGGCGGAGTAAGAATGCCAGAATTTAACGAACTTACCGCGTCCTCTGACAGCGAAATCTGGACGGATGCGGAAGAACTGGAATGCTGCTCGGTCGTCCCAGAGGCTCCAAATACAGCGACCTTTAGCTTTGTTTCGCCAAGCGGGCGATTGTTTCGCTATCGTCCGGGGCAATTTATCACCGTGGCCGTCCCTGTTCCGGGCGGCCCGATCTGGCGGACTTATACGATTTCGTCATCTCCTTCGCGGCCATTGTCGATCTCGCTGACCGTCAAGGCGCAAGAGGACAGTATCGGCACGCGTTGGATGTTGGACCATCTGAAACCGGGTATGTGGATCAAGGCGATGGGCCCTGCTGGCCATTTCACGCTGCCCGTGAAGGATCGCAAGAAATACCTGTTCATTTCGGCAGGCTCGGGCGTGACGCCATCCTTGTCTATGATGACCTATCTGTATGATCGCGGCACGGATGTGGATGTTGTGTCGATCCACAGCGCAAAGCGACCCGGCGAAATCATTGCGCGTCAGCGTTTGGAGTTGATGGCCTCGCGCATGCCGACCATCAAACTGCATTACATTGTTGAGGAAGACGACCCGTTCCGCGTCTGGACCGGCATCCGGGGTCGTTTGAACCAGATTATGCTGGGCATGATCGCCAATGATTACATGGAGCGCGAAGTCTATTGCTGCGGCCCAGAGCCGTTCATGAATGCTGTTCGCGAAATTCTGATTGCCCTTGGCTATGATATGGATCGCTATCATCAGGAAAGCTTTGGCGCACCCGAAGAGGCCGAAGAAGAAACGCCTGAAACAGAAGATGTTGTGCCTGATGAAGAGGCAAGCGCCCTAATCCGCTTTACGGCGTCTGACATCGCGGCGGATTGTACGGAAACTGATACGGTTCTGGCGGTTGCCCGTACAGCTGGCATCGCGATCCCGTCGGGGTGCACATTCGGTGTCTGCGGCACCTGTAAGATCAAAAAGACCAAAGGTCAGGTCCACATGGTCCATAACGGCGGCATCTCGGAAGAAGATATTGCTGAGGACTATATCCTAGCCTGCTGTTCCAAACCGATTGGTGAAGTCGAGGTCGAAGTTTAGCCCTGTAAAGCAAAGAGCCACGTGTGCTGAGGTATTACCTTCGGTTGAATACTCGAAAGCGGTTGAGCTACGAACAGCACACTCGCCAGATATATCAACTTGGTCGTGCCCCAGGGTTTCTATGGCTTATTTATGTTATTTGCCATTGCTTGAATGACAGCAGTAGGTAAATTATGCGGATCATCCAAAGGCAATAAAATGCCATTTTCCGCATGCTTGACTGCGTCGCCTTGAGCGCCAATATCAAAGGATAGAACCGGTAACCCGGTGGTTAAAGCCTCATGAACGGTATAGCAAAAGGTTTCAGGCCATATTGATGGGATCAACCAGTGCGTGATGCCGTAGGCCTGAATAAGATGTGGGATGTCTTCAACACGATATCGCCCGTGAACTTTGGTCGTTTTCGGGAGAGAATATGCTGGATCAATTCGCCCAATCACAACGAGTCTAAACCCAAGGTCGCCTTTTTGACTTTTCGTGGCCAAGTCTTGTACGATCTTGGCCCCTTTTTGAAATGCAATATCACCTAACGTGGCCAAAACTGGTGTAGCATCACTATCGAGTATTGCTGGGGCTGCCATTTTAAATCGTAAAGAATGGGGGCGTATCGATATCTGCTCTTTCAGCGCTGGCCAAACTGCTGCTACTCGTTCTGCGCTATCGGCAGAAAATACAACGAGAGTTGCTAGTTTAGCAAAGCTTAACCAGGCGTCCTGCCATTCTTCTAAAGATATTGTGGCTCCATTTCGACGGCGGGTTGTGTGGGCTGGATCGGATTTCGGCGGTACGACAGGGCCCCGGTAAATTCCATCACTATCCAGCAACGTATAAGATGGAGAAATCGGATAATAATCATGAAACAGCAATTCCGCACTATCCTGAGGCCTGACTAACTTGGATAGAAAATTCGGGGTTTCGATTGGGTCTGGGTCGCCCACGGTGCAAGAATAAATGACTTTCCGGCGCGGTAGAAGGTTAAGGAGTTGCGTTAGGTCTTCTTCACTATCGGAATAACAAGTGATTTTACCTGCCTGCGTGACCAACTCGATATTCCAGCGATAGGATACGGATCCAACTCTTAGTATAACCGAAGGTAGATCGCGTTCCAAATCTGCAGAGATCTGATGTTCCAGCCAATGCTCGGCGCCTCCTCCCATGTCATGGGCTAGATAGACCGGTATTTCCTCATCTGATTTGAGAAGGCCTCCTGCCCAAGCCAGTGCTAACACCATGCGTACTGAGGCCAAAGGATCCGTGCCAATGAACTCTTGAACGCTTCGGTCATAATTTGGGTATCGTTTTGAAACGATAGCGTTATTTTTTAAGACAAGCGCCATTTTTTGTGCAGATCCAAAGCTTTCACCGCCGCGGTGTTCTACAAACAAACTGGGCAAAGCTATATGTCGTCCACCTAGACTTGCGGCTTTCTGGCACCAATCGACTTCTTCGCCGTATCCGCGACCAAAAACCGTGTCCAGACAAGGAAGTTTTTCGACCCACCCACGCCCCATCGCCATGCAAAACCCTACACCTGTTGGTGTTTCAACAATTGGAGCGTCAGCAGAGATTCTGTTTGCAACGGCGTCAATCGTGTCAACTTGGCCTTCATGGAGGACAGTGCGAACGCAAATATTCGGGATCGAAAAAATTTCTGCGTCATTCGACATCGGTGTGACGCTTGCCACTGATGGGTCAGTCAAAGGGGTAGTCAATCGACTTGCCCAGTTTTTTGGCACCAGTGCATCCGAGTTCAGTAAAACTATTGAAGCATCGGATTCATTCTTCAAAATATGTGAAATTCCTCGATTGACTGATCCAATGAAGCCTATGTTTTTGTCGTTTTCCAGTAACTCGGCTTGAGGGTGGCGAGCGACCCAGTCTTGTAAGTAAGGGCGAACTCGCTGGTCTGGTGAACAGTCTTCCACAACGATTAAACGCCATGGTACATCCGTGTGCTGCGCAACTCGATCTAGGCATTCCCGAAGTACATCAAATGCATTGTATACGGGTAGAATGATGTCAATTTTTGCGAGCCTCTCAGAAGGGATGTCTTGCGAAGAATCTGAGGGTAAAAAACGGGGTTCTAGTTTGCAACTGGCCCTATTCAATTTGAGCCCTAGCCGTTCTTTAATTGATGTACGGTACATGATTTGTTTTGTGACAACCCAAGCCAGCAAATCCGGGGTAGAACAAATCAAGACTTGAGAGAATCTAAGTGAATTTTTGACCTTATGTTTCCATGATGAAAACTTTGGTAGCTTTATGGGGGCGATTGGCGTGCTGTGGGGGGTGGTTTCCAGTTTGAGTTCTGCATTCTTGCATTGCGTCAATAGGTCGAGAGACATCGGCAATGAGAGCTTAAAACCCAATGTATTGGGGGCACCCTTGGATGTTACATCATCTCGGTGAAAATTAGGGATTGTTGTGGTTTCGGCTCCTGCGATGGTTAGTGTGAGTTCTGCCGCCGTTGACCAACCGGTAACTTGTACACGCCCATCACGAAAAGTTACTGAATCAACAATACCTGCTGTTTGTCCGTCGCGATCTACGATGTCAAATCCTGACAAGACAATGTCAGCATGCACATTCGAATACAGCTCTAAAAGATTCATAAACCGCCGAAACACCGCGATACCTCCGGGATAAAAGCTCTTGCTTTTCAATGTAGAACTGAAACACAATATTTTGTGTTGGAGATGGATAAGCCTGCTCGAGCTGTTGTTCAACCAGGTTGCCGTTGAAATTTGTTCTTTCAGCACTTTCGTGGGTGTGAGCCCTTCGGAGATCTTACACAAGCTTTGAACTGGTCTGAGCAGTGTGAATTTAATTAGTTGAATAAGATAAACTTATAGTAGCGCCGAAGAAAAATTAAACCAAACAGGCCGGTTACTAGTGATATTCCATACACGTATTCCAAGCTGACATAGGGCGCATCATATCCAGGATAAAAGCCCGATCGCATTTGGCCGATAACATGTATCAAGGGATTGTACCAAAGATAATCCTGGTAAGGTTGAGGAACTGCATCAAACGGGAAAATAACCCCCGAAAGTATCATCAAGGGACGTGTTAAGATCCCCCAAACGGTTTGATAAATGGGATACATTGATGCCATGAAGCAATTGAGTGTCCCAATCCCCAAAGTCAATGCCGCGACCAGAGCGAATGCGGAAGTGATACGCTGAAAATCGATGATCGCTTGCGTGTCATATATCAGAAAAATGCACGAAAAGATGATAGTAGAAGATAAAATTTGGGTAGCTAGGTTAAGGATGAAACGGCTCGCTATGGCATCAATAAATGTAACACCAGGATAGGCTAAGAGCGATTTCGAGTAGTTGATGGATGCCGCCAGCAAGCCGCCTACCGTAGAAAAGACCAAAAAGGGCAACATGCCTGTAGCGTAGAATAAAGCAAAGTTGTTCCCGATAGGCGGGCTGCGAAATGCCAGAGAAAAAACCGCCACTAGCAGCCCGATACCGGCTGCGGGCGATGCAACAGCCCAAAGATAGCCACCAGGAGTTCGCCCATAACTCGCGGTCATTTCACGTAACATAAGTGCAAAAATTGCTCTAACCGTCGGCAACATTGTCACGGATCGAATGGGCCTAAGGCGAATTTCGCTGTTTTGTCCTACACTCATGTTAGATCCGCATTTATTTATTCAGGTGTTCAGTGTATTACGGCCCTGAAAGCTTGAACACAACAAAAAGCCAACCACACAATGATACAGAAATCAGCAGACACAGGCAGCCCTAATAAGTCAGCGATGACTGAAGACGAGGGCATCGCGAGTGTAAAACAGCTGGTGCAAAAAGGCCCGCGTTTGGCATCTACAGCGGAAAAAAATCCGATCCCTTCAGGGGATGAAAGGAAGCCAGAAAAAGCTGTCGGGATACCTGCTGCCAACATAAGCCAAACGATAAGTAAAACTAAGCTTAAGCTGCGTCATGTTGTGGTGATTCTGTCATTTATTTGTGCTGTCGCTGTTCCGTCGTGCCTTGTTGCCTACTACCTGTGGTATAAAGCAGAAGATCAATATGCGAGCACTGTTGGGTTTTCTGTACGCACGGAGGAAATGTCTTCCGCTGTTGATGCGATTATTGGCATCACACAACTCTCCGGATCCAGCTCATCTGACACGGACATCTTGTATGCATACTTGCAGAGTCAGCAGCTTGTTGCAGAAATGGATGCAGAAATTGATCTTAGATCAATTTGGGCCAAGGGAAATGCAGATGTAGATTTCTGGTTCTCGTACCACTCGCCAGGCACGATAGAAGACCTGCTGGAGCATTGGCTTAAGAAAGTACGAGTTTCCTATGATAGTACATCTGGCTTGATTGATGTTCGAGTGCTGGCTTTTGACCCTGTTGATGCGCAGAAAATCGCATTTTTGATCGCACAAAAAAGTTCTGAGCGTATAAATAAGCTTTCAGACATCGCGAGGGAAGACGCAATCCGCTACGCACGTGAGGAACTCGAACTTACGCAAGAGAACCTCAAAACAGCTCGTCTCGGGCTGTTAGATTTCCGTAGTAGAACGTTAATCATTGACCCGATTCTTGAGACGCAATCGAAATCTGGGTTGATCGCAGCGTTAGAAAGCCAGCTTGCAGAAGCGCAGATCATGCTCCTGACGTTGCAGCAAAATGCACAAAATAGCGATACGAGAATCCGGCAAGCGCAGCTGAGAGTTGACGTGATTCGCCAGCAAATTGCTGAAGAAAAGAGTGCTATCGGAGCAAGTAATTCTCAAGAGGGAGGAACCTCAGAGGCCCAACTTGTTGGGATGTACGAAGAACTGGCCGTAGAATTGGAATTTGCTCAAGAGGCCTACGCTGCTGCACGAATTGCATACGATAGTGCGTTACAAGAAGCGCGACGGCAGAGCCGTTATCTTGCTAATCATATTGAGCCAACATTGGCAGAGCAATCACAATTCCCTCAACGCTACTTCAGCTGGTCTCTTGTGACGCTATTTTCCTTTTTGTTATGGTCCATATTGGTATTGATTGCATTCGCGCTTAAAGACCGGAAGTGATCATTTATGATTGTTTTGGAAAATGTCAGCAAAGCGTTCTGGGTCTGGGGCAAGAAGCGAACCCTTTTCCAGGGGATAAATCTCACAATTCCCACGGGCCTGACCGTTGGTTTGCTTGGGCGAAACGGTGCGGGAAAATCGACTCTTTTAAGAATGCTTGCTGGAACAATGGACTTGACAGAAGGGCGCATTTTGACCGACGGGCTGATCTCTTGGCCGGTAGGGTTTGCAGGGTCATTCCATGGGGATTTGACGGGTAATCAGAACGTCAAATTCATTGCTCGAATCTATGGCATGGATACGGATGAGATGTCTGATTTTGTTGAAGACTTTGCTGATCTAGGGGATCACTTTCATATGCCATTCCGGACCTATTCTTCCGGAATGAAATCTCGACTAGCCTTTGGTGCATCCATGGCTGTGCCATTTGATACATATTTGATTGATGAGGTGACTAGCGTTGGCGACGCGGCGTTTCGCAAAAAGTCAACTGAGTTGTTTAAAGATAGGTTGAAAACAGCAGGCGCATTTTATGTGAGCCACAATCTAGGTACTGTCCGTACGCTCTGCGAATCCGGTATGGTGATCGACAATGGCCAGGTGACTTGGCATGATGATATCGAAACTGCTCTGGATCATCATGCTGAAAACATGGAAAAACCGCGTTCCTAAGGAGGCTTTGAGTTGCTTTTCGGGGCATGCTGGATTCGAGAAACTTCCTACATAAGGTGCATCAAAATAGCATTGCCTCTGAGGTCGTGATGCAAAAAAGCGCACAAAGCTTTGTTCAGCGGAATTTCGGTCGACTGCTTTAAATTTCGTTGTATATTGATCATTTCTCACAGTTGTATCGAGCATAGCAATCCGTTAAAGGTTCGACGCAGCTGGAATAATTTAGAATTCGAAATATCAGGACAGGCAATGAAACGGTCGCATAGGTTAACGAGGCTTAATAGCCATGCACCAGATACCCAAATCATCGAATTTGTCACGATTGAAGCAGACAATCACTTGTGTGGAAATGCAAGTTTTTGTGACGTTTCCCTTTCGGAATCCGTTAAAACATCCGAAAGGGAATTCGCATGAAAGACTCACGCAGCCGTGTTCTGGTTGTTATGCCCAGCTTTCATAAATATGAATCTTTAATCCCTGACGCGCTTGAGCGCATCGGTTATGATGCCAAATGGACAGACGTTCGACCTAGCAACACTTTCTGGATGAAGTTTTATATCAGAATTGGTCTCGTGCAGCACACGCGTAATTTTAGACTGCGGAATTGTAACCGCATTATAAATGATGCGAAAGAATTCGGTGCGACAACAATTCTGTTGATCAGCCCAGAAGCCGTTTACGGGCCGGAGATCGAGCAAATTAAATCGGCTATACCCGGGATTCGGGTAGTGCTTTATTTGTGGGACTCGTCGGCGAACAGATACCTTGACCAGCAAATGATCGATAGTAGCGACGCTGCCTACAGTTCTGATGCTACAGATTGTGAAGCGTTTAGTAATCTCTCACATGTGCCACCGTTTCATTGTATTGAAGATATCAACTTGGCTCCTAGATCCGAGAAAGAAGCGGACCAAAATTTTTGCTTTATTGGTACCGCTCGTATGAGACGCATAAGGATTTTGGCCAAAATCGCACGCAAACTGTCAAAAGAGGGGCAAACCTTTTACTTTTACCTGTTTGCACCTTCAGTTTATCATTATTTGGCTTTTAGTGCCTATGCATTTCTACATGGGTATAGGGGGATTCTATCTCGCAAAGGATTAGATTATTCTGACTATGTTAGTAACATGACCAAGTCCAACTGCGTCATTGATATAGAACAAAAAGACCAGGGTGGGATGACGAGTAGAGCAATTGATGCTGTTTTTGCAGGTTGTCCTTTGATGACGTCTAACAAAAACATCAAGAAACATGACTTTTTTTCGCATTTTCCTGTGCATGTTTTTTCTGTAGAGAAACTGGATCTCATGATCCCGCAGTCTAAACGTAGTGCTGTGCAACAGTATTATTTTGAAAAGTACCACATTAGCACATGGCTCGAGACCATCCTGTTTCAGCAAAATGTCTGCTACCAAAGAACGAGTTTTTGATTGTAATATCGTTCCGACGAAAAATTCATGTAAGCATATGAAAAACAAGGAAAATGCATTCAGATGTTTCGTTTGGGTGAATGCTATATTTTTTATGACGCGAACTAGGTTTCAGTAAATATTCGTTGCGAATGACAGAGTGCTGACATCATCATTTTCGTAGTTGCGTGAGATAACTAAACCTTTGCAATTGAGCCCAGATGGGGCCAGTATAGCATTTCAGTGTTCTTGAAAGGATGCACGGCGATTGTTTGCTGTGATCAGGCAATAATCCTGTTGCATGTTCATTTTTCAGCATTATGCGATACGTGTGTGAAAGTCATACCCAGCTTTTGCCGAAGTTTTTGTCATTTTGTACAAGCGCTTTGTTGAGTGCTTAATGTGAGCTTGGTTCTGGTCATCAACTTGGCCTAATCGTAAGTAACTCTCACAAAAGAAAAGCCATGTCATGACCCAAGCTCTGTTTGATCATATTGATGCCAATGCAGAAGATTTCATTGCCCGCCTGATGGACTATGCCAAACACCCGGCCATTTCGGCCCATGATGTGGGTATTCGTGACGTGGCCAACATGATGTTGTCGCATCTGCAGGGTTTGGGTTTTGAAACTGAACTCATTGAAACAGAAGGGCACCCGTTTGTTTTGGGGCAGCGGATCGTCGATCCTGATAAGCCCACTGTTTTGCTTTATGGGCATTATGATGTGCAACCGGCTGATCCGTTGGAAGAATGGGTCAGTCCGCCATTTGAACCAACCCTTCGGGACGGGCGCATTTATGGGCGTGGCATGGCGGATAATAAGGGGCAGCATTTTGCGCAGCTCTTGGCGATTGAAACGCATCTAGAACTGACCGGAACACTGCCCTGCAATGTGATCTTTTTGCTGGAGGGCGAAGAAGAAATCGGATCACCGCAAATCGCTGATTTTGTGGCTGAATATAAAGACAAATTGCAGGCGGATTTGGTTGTCACCTCTGATGGCCCCCTGCATCCCAGCGGCGCGCCTGTGATTACCTTTGGGGTACGTGGCGTGGCGGGCTTTGACCTGGTTGCTAAAGGCGCATCACGTGATGTGCATTCGGGCAATTACGGTGGTGTTGTTCCCAATCCGATTTGGACGTTGGTTCATTTGCTGGCCACGATGAAAGATGCGACAGGAAACATCACGATTGAAGGCATATCGGATGTGATCCCTTCGCCCAGCAATCTTGATTTGGACGCAGTATCCCGTTTGCCCGATGACGAAACTGTCGTGAAGGATACGTTGCAATTAGATGCACTGGATGGCCCAATAGGACGACCCTATTGGGATCGTTTGATGTTCCACCCAACTCTGACGATCAACGGGATCCATGGCGGATATGGCGGGGCGGGTACGAAAACGGTTTTGCCCAATGCAGCTTTTGCGAAATGCGATATCCGGCTTGTCGATCCGCTGACGCCTGAAATTGTGTTTGAACGGGTCCAAGCGCATGTGGCACAACATGCACCCGAGGTCGAAGTGGTGTGTCATCACGGGATGTTCCCTTCCAAGACCCCTTTAGATGATCCCTTTGCCGCGCCTGTTAAAGCCGCAATTCTGGCTGCACGCGGTGTTGAGCCGCTGATTTACCCAGTTATGGGGGGATCACTACCGGATTATGTTTTTACTAAGATCTTAGGCAAACCGTCCTTTGTTGTGCCTTATGCCAACGCAGATGGGGCCAATCACGCGCCAAACGAAAACATAGAAATTGCGCGCTTTATCGACGGAATCAAAACGGGTACGGCTTTGTTAAATGAACTTGGGCAATTGGCAGGGGCCAGCCAGGTTTGACGTCGCGGGTTTGAGTTAAACCGTGGTCACGAAAAGATCCGAAAGAGAGGCACAGATGTCCCAGTTCAACCAACCGCTTGGCGGGAATGACATGCCACGATTTGGCGGGCCAGCCACGATGATGCGTTTGCCGTCGCAAGACACTGCCGAAGGGCTGGATGCGTGTTTTGTCGGAATTCCTATGGATATTGGTACGTCAAACCGGCCGGGCACCCGTATGGGGCCGCGTCAAATTCGGGATGAAAGCCGTATGTTGCGCCCCTTTAATATGGCCACGGGGGCAGCTCCTTTTGAAAAACTGCAGGTGGCCGATATCGGGGATGTGCCGATCAACACATTTGATCTGAAGAAATCGGTTGAGATTATTGCAGATCATTATCGTGGTATCCTTGGTCATGACGCGGTGCCGCTGACCTTGGGCGGGGATCACACGCTGACATGGCCTATCTTGCGGGCGATGAAGGAAAAGCACGGCCCGGTGGCCTTGATCCATGTGGATGCGCATGCTGACATCAATGAACATATGTTTGGCGAAACCGTTGCGCATGGATGCCCATTTCGCCGTGCGTGGGAAGAGGACTGTCTGATCAATGACAAAGTGTTCCAGATTGGCTTGCGCGGAACAGGATATGCGCCAGAGGATTTCGATTGGGCGCGCGATAAAGGTTGGACTGTGATGCAGGCCGAGGAATGTTGGTATAAATCCATGGCACCTGTGATGGATCGCATTCGTGATCAGATCGGTGATGCGCCGGTTTATGTGACCTATGATATTGATAGTCTCGATCCAGCCTTTGCGCCAGGTACGGGCACTGTTGAAGTCGGCGGCTTGACGACGATCCAAGGGTTGGAAATCATTCGCGGATGTGCCGGCTTGAACATTGTCGGATGTGACTTGGTCGAGGTATCACCCCCCTATGACCCATCAGGCAACACGGCTTTGATCGGGGCGAATTTCTTGTATGAAATGCTATGCGTTTTGCCCGGCGTCGCCTAGCAAGGCTAGAACATCATGCAATCGCCACCGGGTGGTAAAGGATTGGATTGATCAGGGCGCGTTGGCACATAATCAAAGGCAACAACGGTACCGCTGCTTTGAAATGCGATGAAAACCTGCCCTGACCCGGGGCGGATTGCGATGCCTTCTGGATCTAACCCGTATTCATACAGGGATAGCGAGGCTAAAAAATTGCCCTCTGCATCATATTCGTACAGGCTATTGGACCCTTCATAGTCATCAACAATCAACAAATGTCCGGTTCTGGGGTCTAGGGCTATGCCTTGGGCCTCGGTCAAAGGCGGGGTCATGGCACGGGTGTTGTCACGGCGCAGAATTTTACCATCCGGGCTAAGCCAGGACATATATTCTGGGTCGTCGGCGACGGTGATCAATGTACCATCGGCGGCAACAACAACGCCCTCGGTATCCGCCCATCCGCCTTCAATCGCAAAAGGTGGTGCAAGTGCGTTACCCTCTTTAGAGAGACGTTGCAGATATCCCATCCCATCGCCGACAATCAGATTACTGCCATCAAGCGAAATCGCTTTGATCCGGGTTAGGTCAGATCGAACACGACGCAATTCCAAACCGTCTAACGTGACAAGGATTGCTTCAGGCCCTTCATTGGCGATCCATAAACCGCAAAAAGTTGGATCATAATCTAGGCTGGCCGGGGCGTTCAAAGTGTAGGTGTCGGTCAGGGTCAGCTCAAGCGCCGCTGCGGGATATTTGGCAGCAAAGCCAAGGCAAACCACCGCACATATGGTGCGTATCGGGCGCATTTCTGTCTCCTGATGTGGCTATTCTATCAGGGTCGGTTGGCTGTCTAAGTTTTGTCAAGAACTGCATGTGCCGGGCCTCTTCACAATATGTGATATGCTGGCAATCGGCATAAAAAAGGGCAGTCACTATGCTGCCCTTTCGTTTTCTGTGAATTATTGTGGCTTGGGGACTATTCGTCCAGCATCCCGATCGCAATCCAGCTGGCCACCACGCCAGACAACAAATAGATTGCTGCGCTCCACAGTCCTAGAAATTGCGTCAATCCCATTGCGACCAATGGCGCAAACGCAGCCCCCACGATCCATGACAGGTTTGTGGCAATCGCTGTGCCGTCATACCGGTATTCTGGTTTGAACCGATTGGGCACCACCGCGCCCGCTTGGCCATGGGCAAATCCCAGTGCGGTAAAGGCCGGTAGGATAAACAACCAAGGTGCGCCATTGAGGGCAAAGATGAAAATACCCGTCACAGCGAGAAAGGGCAGCGACCATTTCACAACGCTACGTCGATCACTTTGATCTGCAACAATGCCCGACAAGATCACGCCACAAACGGCAAAGGTGGCACCGATGATTTGGATCAGCAAAATGGATTGCGGCAGATGCCCCGTTTCAATTTCGATGTAACCCAGCGGGAAAATCGTCACGAGGTGAAACATCGCATAGCTGGCCAAAGGCACAAAGGTGGACAACAGAATTGGCTTTTTCTGCGTTTTCAAAAGATCCTTCAGCGGTGCACTGCGCATCACTTTTGCTGGCAAAACCAGATCCGTTTTCATCAATCGCAAGCGTGCGAACAGAGCGACCAAATTCACGGCGAGAACCGCGAAGAAGGCAAACCTCCAGCCCCATTGGATGAATTCCTCTGGTGTTAGGAAACCAGTGAGAACGTAAAACACAGCCGCAGCCACGATAAACCCAATAGGGGCACCCAGCTGAGGGATCATGCCATATGTGCCCTGCCGGTCGGCGGGGGCGGCATGTTTCAACTGCATGGTCAAACCATCCCAAGATGCGCCAAGGCCGACGCCCTGAATGATTCGGAATGCAGCAAGCAGAAGTGGGGCTAAAATCCCGGCGGCTTCATAGCTTGGTAACAATCCAATCGCGACGGTGGCCGTTCCCAAAAGGATCAATGCGATGGTCACAGTCGCGGGGGCACCGATTCGCGCATGTAGGTATCGGTGGACCATGCCGCCAAAGGGGCGCATGAGAAACGCGATCGAAAACATGGCAAAGGATGCCAGCAGTCCAGTTTCCAAGGAAAGAAATGGAAAGATCAGCTGCGGAAATACCAGCGCAGATGCAATGCCGTATACGAAAAAGCCGAAATAATCTGTCACACGGGCCATAATGACGGTGACAACGAGATCCTCCAATTCGACTGAATGGCCGTGATCGGCCGAGTCTATATGTGTATTCATTAAGTCCTCTCCCTAATGGTTACGTACATAACTATACCAAGGATACGTTAAATTTTGGATTTGATCCAATGGGGCACTTTTGTCGCATTGTGCTTACCGGTCGTAGGTATATTTTCGCTAACGTAGGCCAGCGGAGCGGCTTCGGTCGTTTTCGCAAGCTAGAGAAAAACCACCAATTAGGATTGGCAATGCACAGGGTTCGAACACTCTGCCTTTTGGCATTTGGCGCCTTAGCGCTTTCAGGCTGTAATCTGGTTGTTATGAACCCGTCGGGGGATATAGCGGACCAGCAAGCACAGTTGATTGTATATGCAACGGTCTTGATGTTGATCGTGATCATTCCCGTGATCGCGCTTACCATTTTTTTCGCCATCAAGTACCGCGCGTCAAATGAAGACGCTCCTTATGAACCAGAATGGCACCATTCGATTTCACTAGAAGTCGTGGTGTGGTCGGTTCCGATGGCGATCATCATATTCCTTGCAGGTTTGACCTGGGTGGCAACACACCGTCTTGAACCATATCACGACATCAAGCGGATCGATGCAGAAACGCCTTTGGACCCTTCGGTTAAGCCATTGACGATCCAGGTTGCTGCAATGGACTGGAAATGGGTGTTCTTCTATCCTGAGCAAGGCGTTGCGACGGTCAACGAACTTGCCGCGCCGGTGGATCGGCCAATCGAATTTTACATCACGTCTACAACTGTGATGAATTCCTTCTATGTCCCAGCTTTGGCAGGCATGATTTATGCGATGCCGGGGATGCAGACCGAACTGAACGCCGTCATCAATGAAGAAGGCGTGTTCAAAGGTCTGTCGGCGAATTATTCCGGTGAAGGCTTTTCGCATATGAACTTTGAATTCATCGCGACCGCGGACGAAGCGGGCTTTGATGAATGGGTGCAAAAGGTGCAAAGCGAAGGCGAGGATTTGGATCTGGACGGGTTGTCCAAGCTAAATCACCCAACGGTCGACCACCCAGTTCAGTACTTCGGTAGCTATGATGAGAATTCATGGAACCGTCTGGTCAACAAATGCGTTGATGAAGACGACCTGTGCCTGAATGACATGATGATGGCAGACGCGCTTGGCGGCGGCGGTATCGATGGTCTGTTCAATCGCGAACAGTTCCGTGGCCTGTGCTCGGCGGAAAATCCTGGTGCTATCATGGCGCTGATCCGTCCCGGCAAGCAAGATCTGGAAAAAGACATTATCGCAGCAATGACGGATCTACCTACAGATCCACGCGCGCAAAATTAAGGAGCTGAACAGATGGCAAGCACATCCCATGCAGCACATGGCGCAAGCACCGAGGTTAGCCCGATTTTAGGTAAATTGGGCCTAGATGACCTGCTGTTCCTGCACGAGCCTATTGTTTTGGTCACCTTAATCGGTGCCAGTATCGGTGGTCTGGCGGTTTTTGCCTTGATCACAAAATTCAAGCTGTGGGGGTATTTGTGGAACGAATGGTTCACATCTATCGACCATAAAAAAATCGGGATCATGTATATGATCCTTGCCCTCGTCATGTTTGTGCGCGGCTTTGCCGATGCTTTGCTGATGCGTGGCCAACAGGCGATGATTTCGACTGTAGGTGAAGGGTATCTGAACGCGCACCACTATGACCAGATCTTTTCCGCCCATGGTGTGATCATGATCTTCTTCGTCGCGATGCCATTTGTCACCGGTTTCATGAACTATATCATGCCGTTGCAAATTGGTGCCCGAGACGTTGCATTCCCTTTCCTGAACAATTTCAGCTTCTGGCTGACGGTGTCTGGTGCGGTTCTTGTCATGATGTCGCTTTTCGTAGGCGAATTTTCCACCGCTGGCTGGTTGGCGTATCCTCCTTATTCCGGGTTGGAATATTCACCGGGGGTTGGTGTGGATTACTACCTGTGGTCGCTTAACATTGCAGGTATCGGGACGACGCTTTCCGGCATCAACCTGATTGTGACGCTGGTAAAGATGCGTGCGCCGGGTATGGATTGGATGAAGATGCCGATCTTTTGCTGGACCACGCTATGTACCAACGTTCTGATTGTTGCATCTTTCCCTGTGCTGTCTGCCACCTTGGCTTTGCTGACGGCGGACCGCTACCTTGGCACGCATTTCTTCACCTCCGAGTTGGGGGGTAATCCAATGATGTATGTCAATCTGATTTGGATCTGGGGCCACCCAGAGGTGTATATCCTCGTGCTGCCAATCTTTGGCATCCTGTCCGAGATCGTTCCAACCTTCTGCTCGAAGCGTTTGTTTGGCTATACATCCATGGTCTACGCGACCTGCGTGATTATGATCCTGTCCTATATCGTTTGGTTGCACCACTTCTTTACGATGGGTGCGGGCGCGGATGTGAATTCCTTCTTCGGCATCACAACCATGATCATTTCGATCCCAACGGGCGCGAAATTGTTCAACTGGTTGTTCACCATGTACAAAGGCCGCATCCGGTTCGAAGTGCCTATGCTTTGGGTGATGGGCATTATGATCGTCTTCCCAATTGGTGGTCTGACCGGTGTTCTGCTGGCAATCCCACCTGCTGATTACGTGCTTCACAACTCACTGTTCTTGATTGCACACTTCCACAATGTGATCATCGGCGGTGTTGTCTTTGGTATCTTTGCTGGTATCTCATTTTGGTGGCCAAAGGCCTTTGGCTTTAAGCTGAACCATTTCTGGAATGTTGTCAGCTTCTGGTGCTGGTTGATCGGCTTCTTCTTAGCCTTCATGCCGCTCTACATTCTTGGTCTCATGGGCTTTACCCGTCGTATTGGACAGGAAATCGATCCAATCTATTCCGGCCTGTTCCTGACAGCGACAGTAGGTGCGATTGTGATTGCAGCAGGTATCGCGGCTTTCTTCTGGAGCATTTATGTATCCATTCGTGATCGTGAACAGCTGCGTGACACCACGGGCGACCCATGGGGTGGCCGTACGTTGGAATGGGCGACATCTTCGCCGCCCCCTTACTACAACTTTGCGTTCACGCCGAAGATCTACGAGGTTGACGCGTTCGCACAGATGAAACGTGAAGGGTATACGCGGCCGACTGATGGCTACATCCCGATCCATATGCCGAAATACACGTCTTCGGGCATTATTATCTCAGGTTTCTTGACTGTGATGGGCTTTGCATTGGTGTTCCACATCTGGTGGCTGGCTGCGCTCAGCTTGTTTGCGGCCATCGCCTGGGGCATCGGACATACGTTCAACTATGATCAAGACTACTATGTCCCTGCGGACGAAGTGGCTGAGATCGAGAAAAAATATACGCAATCCTTGATGGGGCCTGCTGAATAATGAGCACAAACACCATGGAACCGAATAAATTCTACGTCACAACAGATCCCCATGCTGATCACGGGGATCACCACGACGACGATCATGGACATGATACTGGCACTATGCTGGGGTTCTGGATCTATCTGATGAGTGACTGCCTGATCTTTGGCATTCTCTTTGCGGTCTATGCCGTGTTGGGACAAAACTTTGCGGCTGGTCCAAACCCGTCGGATCTGTTTGAGATCGATATGATCTTGGTCTCGACCTTTATGTTGCTGTTTTCATCGATCACATACGGTTTTGCCGTATTGAAGATGGAAGCAAATAACAAAAACGGGATGATGCTATGGCTGATCATCACGGGCCTGTTTGGTCTGGCGTTCCTCTATCTGGAAATTGTTGAATTCGAACATCTTTGGCATCTGGGCGCGACACCGATGGCATCTGCATTCTTGTCCAGCTTTTTCACATTGGTTGGCACACATGGATTGCACGTCACGGCGGGTTGTCTCTGGCTGGTGGTTTTGCTGGTGCAGGTTCAAATGCACGGTCTGACCGCGGCAAACAAGCGCCGCATCATGTGCCTGTCGCTGTTTTGGCACTTCCTTGATCTGATCTGGATCGGAGTGTTTTCCCTTGTCTACCTTACAGGAGTGACCCTGACATGAGCGCCGATACAGCACATGGCTCCATGAAGTCCTACATGATCGGCTTTATCCTGTCGGTCGTCCTAACAGTCATCCCATTTGCTCTTGTGATGGGGGATATGTTGTCGAGCGAAGGCGCGACGATTGCGATTATCTTCCTTCTGGGTGCAGGCCAAATGTTGGTGCATCTGCACTACTTCCTGCACGTGACGCTGAAGGTGGAAAATGGGTGGCAAGCGATGTCGATTGTTTTCACAATCATCCTGCTTGTTATCATTATGGTCGGATCCATTTGGGTCATGACACATTTGCAAGAGAACATGATGCCAGCGCATGATCAAATCGAACGGGTCTTGGACGGTCAGTGACCGAGAGGTCCGACATAAGTACACACAAACGCCCGCTTTGGTTGCGGGCGTTTGTTTTTGGCCTATGCCTTGGGGTCATTGTCGTGTTGATTCTGTTGGGCAATTGGCAAGTACGTCGATTGCAGTGGAAAACAGCGTTGATTACAGCGGTTGAAACGCGGTTGGATTCTGAACCAATCGCGCCGCCAACCGAACCGGTTTCTTTTGATACGCATGTCTACCAACCAGTGCAGACATCGGGTGTGTTTGACCATTCTAAAACCTATTTGGTAAAAGCACTGACAGAATTGGATGCTGGGTTCTGGGTGATGACCCCGCTATCTGGCCCAGATGGAACGGTTTGGATCAATCGAGGGTTCGTTCCCACCGCATTGCGGAATGGTCCCTATGATCAACCCGAAGGTTTGCAAAACGTCATAGGTCTATTGCGCCTAACAGAACCCGAAGGGACGTTGTTGGAAAAGAACGACCCTGTGACGGGGCGGTGGTATTCCCGTGATGTTGATGCCCTGTCGTCTGAGGCTGGGTTAAACCAATTCGCGTCCTATTTTTTAGATCAAAATAGTGGCTCGGCTGAATGGCCCCGTGCGGGCCTGACCCATGTGGCCTTTAGCAATTCCCACCTATCTTATGCATTGACCTGGTACGGTATGGCGTTGCTGTTGGTCGTCACTTTGGGATGGATTCTATTTAGATCCCCAGCCGAAGACTAACCAACATACGCATTCACAGTGAAGTGATGCCTGGCGGCGAGCATCTATTGCGATTTCTTGACGAGCCTTCTTTTCTAGAAACACCACATTTTCAATGTGTTGACTGGTGTACATGGCTACGCAAATAAGGTATAAGAAATTATTATAGAAATGCATGGATCATCTGATTTTTATTAATGTCCCATTTGCGTTATAGCCATACCCATCAAAGATACTGCCGCGCTGGCGTCGAAAAGTCTGGCGCATAGGTGATATCTGCCCGAGGAATCGGGGCATTGGAATAACGTATACACAGCGGAGATAAGCCATGGATGGGAATGATATGGAAAAGGGTGTTTGCCCTGTAATTCACGGTGCTGGCCATAGAAACAATCGTGATTGGTGGCCTGACCAATTGGACCTGCGCATTCTGCATCAGAATACAGCCAAAGGCGATCCGATGGATCCCGATTTTGATTATAAGGTCGCGTTTGAAGCGCTGGATCTGGATGCTGTTAAGGCTGACCTGACGGCGCTTATGACAGATAGCCAAGATTGGTGGCCTGCAGATTTCGGTCACTATGGTCCCTTTATGATCCGCATGGCGTGGCACAGCGCGGGTACATATCGTACGGCGGATGGTCGTGGTGGCGCGCGTTCTGGTACACAGCGTTTCGCGCCTCTGAATTCCTGGCCGGATAACGGCAACTTGGATAAAGCCCGCCGCCTGATTTGGCCGATCAAACAGAAATACGGCAAGGCGCTCAGCTGGGCGGATTTGATGATCCTTGCTGGTAACGTTGCTTTGGAAAGCATGGGTTTCAAAACCTTTGGTTTCGCTGGTGGCCGTCAAGATGTTTGGGAACCCGAAGAAGACATTTATTGGGGTGCTGAAGACACGTGGTTGGACGACAAACGCTATTCTGGTGATCGTGAGCTGGAAAACCCGCTTGCCGCCGTTCAGATGGGCCTGATCTATGTGAACCCAGAAGGGCCAAATGGCGTGCCAGATCCAAAAGCGTCTGCACTGGATATTCGTGACACATTCGGCCGTATGGGCATGAATGACGAAGAAACAGTTGCTCTGATCGCGGGCGGTCACACATTTGGTAAAACCCATGGCGCAGGCGATGCCGCGCATGTTGGGGCGGATCCAGAAGCGGCTGGCATGGAAGAACAAGGTTTTGGTTGGACCAGCACGCACGGTTCCGGCAAAGGTGGTGATGCAATCACATCTGGTTTGGAAGTGACATGGACAACAACGCCGACAAAATGGTCCAACAATTTCTTTGAGAACTTGTTTGGTTTTGAATGGCAGTTGACCAAAAGCCCTGCTGGGGCGCATCAGTGGATGCCAAAAGATGGCGGTGGCGCAGGTACAGTGCCGGACGCGCATGACCCGTCCAAATCACATATGCCGATGATGCTGACATCTGACTTGGCGCTGCGCGAAGATCCGATCTATGAACCGATTGCGCGTAGCTTTTACGAAGATCCTAGCAAATTTGCAGATGCATTTGCACGGGCGTGGTTCAAGCTGACCCACCGCGATATGGGGCCAAAACCACTGTATCTGGGCAAAGAGGTTCCAAACGAAGAACTGGTTTGGCAAGATCCGATTCCGGCCGACACATGCAGCCGTGTTGAAGCATCAGACATCACAGCGTTGAAATCTGCGATCGCTGCAACGGATTTGTCAGCGGCAGAGTTGGTGAAAACCGCTTGGGCCTCTGCATCTACATTCCGTTGTTCCGATCTGCGTGGCGGGGCGAATGGTGCGCGCATCGCATTGGCGCCACAAAAAGACTGGGCGGTCAATGAACCAGAAGCATTGGCGAAAGTGTTGGATGTCTTGAAAGGCGTTCAGGATGCGTTCAACGCATCTGCGGTCAGCGGAAAACAGATCTCTTTGGCCGATGTGATCGTTCTAGCAGGTTCTGTTGGTGTTGAAGCTGCGGCGAAATCCGCTGGATATGACGTTACCGTACCATTCACGCCAGGCCGTGGTGATGCGACCCAAGAGCAAACCGATGTGGAAAGCTTTGATGCGATGGAACCTGCCTTTGACGGGTTCCGTAACTTCCAAAAGGATGGTCAGGCCGCACCTGCAGAAGCGATGTTGATTGACCGCGCACATCTGTTGGGACTTGGCGCGCCAGAATTGACGGTTCTGTTCGGCGGTCTGCGCAGCATTGGCATCAACGTCGCTGGGTCCCAGCACGGTATGTTCGCAGAAGCACCCGGTGCATTGACGACAGACTTCTTCACCAAGCTGCTGGACATGCGTTGGAAATGGAGCCCTGCAAGCCGTACAACCTATAAGGCGGAAGATCGGGCGACCGGTGAAGCGGGTCCAACTGCGACACGTGCGGATCTGGTATTCGGGTCAAACTCGCAGCTGCGGGCGCTGGCGGAAGTTTATGCATCTGCCGATGCAGGCGATAAGTTCGTGAATGATTTCGTGGCTGTTTGGGTCAAAGTCATGAACGCGGACCGTGTTGATCTGGCCTAAGGGCAAGGCATATTTATGAATTGAAACATGGCGCGCCTTTTGGGCGCGCCATTTTTGTTTCCTGTGACGGTCTTGATCACGATCTTATCAGCACAGCAGCGTGACCTCTGGACCCTTGGCAGAGCGCGGCTTAACGTCTTTCGAAATTTAGATTGTTGGACTGTATCATGACCGAACCGCTTCGCGCCGCCGATGTTCTTGCCCGCCGTTTGTACGCAGCAGGGTGCAGATTTGCCTTTGGCATGCCGGGGGGCGAGGTTTTAACCCTTGTGGATGCATTGGAAAAAGCGGGTATTCGTTTCATTTTGGTGAAACACGAAAACGCCGCAGGCTTTATGGCGGAAGGCGCGTGGCATCGTACCGGTGCACCGGGTATTTTGGTGGCAACTTTGGGGCCGGGTGCGTTGAACGGGATCAATTCGGTGGAAAATGCGCGCCAAGATCGTGTGCCGCTGATCGTACTGACAGGCTGTGTCGATGCGGATTTGGCCCAAACCTATACGCATCAGGTTTTGGACCAACCGCAAGTGTTCCGCCCGATCACGAAGGAAAGCTTTACTCTAAATGCCGGTGCCGCAGGTGTTATTGCGGATAAGGCTGTTGGTATCGCGACCGAGGGCCGTCCGGGCCCGGTCCACATTGATGTACCCATTTCGGTCGCCAATCAGAGCGCTGTAGAAACCGGTGTTATGCGCGCAGTATCAACACCGATGCAGCCCAATGCTGCGGACTTGGCCGCTATGCAGGACAGATTGGCGGCGGCACAACGCCCGCTGATTTTGGCCGGTCTGGATGCGGTGAATGCCGATGCTGGTGCTGCGATTTTGGAAATGGCCGAACGGTTGGGGGCTCCGGTCGTGACGACGTATAAGGCCAAGGGCATCATCCCCGAAACACATTCTTTGTCTTTAGGGGGCGCTGGCCTATCGCCCAAAGCGGATGGAATTTTGCTGCCTCTGTTTTCGCAAGCGGATTGTATTTTGGCGGTGGGGTATGACCCTATTGAGATGCGGGTCGGCTGGCAGAACCCTTGGGATCTAAGCACGCAGACTGTGATCGATATCACAGCAGAGCCAAACCATCATTATATGCATCATGCAACGCATGCGCTTCTGGGTGACCCAATCGCCTGCTTGCGCGCGTTGGGCGAAGGTTTGGCACCGCAACAAACATGGGTCGGTGGAGAGGTGGGCCGCGTTAAAGGCGCACTTGCGTCTGCCTTTGTGCCGCAACAGGAATGGGGCCCGTCCAAAGCGATGGCCATTTTACGCGATGCGTTGCCGCAAAGTGTTTTGGCCAGCGCGGATAGTGGCGCACATCGTATCCTATTGTCACAAATATGGACCTGCGAAGAGCCACGGTCTTTGGTTCAGTCATCAGGCCTATGTACAATGGGATGTGCCATACCCTTGGCGATGGGCATGGAAATTGCCGATCCAGATCAACGCTGTGTGTCCTTTTCTGGCGATGCTGGGTTCCTTATGGCCGCCGGTGAACTGGCAACCGCAGCGGAATTAGGGTTGCGCACCATTTTTGTTGTTTTTGTGGATGCAAGCCTTGCCTTGATCGAAATGAAACAACGTCAAAGACAATTGCCCAATGCGGGTGTCGATTTTGGCCATCACGATTTTGCTGCAATCGGGCGGGCCTTTGGCGGTCGCGGCTTTACGGCACGAAATGAATCGGAATTACGTCAGGCGGTTGAAACATCGTTGAAAGAAGATGTTTTTTCCGTGATTGCGGTCGAAATTCCCAAAGGCAGCTACGACGGCACCTTTTGACGCGATGCTGCCTTTGCGTCATGCAGAAAAATGTTACGGTTTTGGGGCCAAACATTTCCAAAACCAGCACATTTTCCGCCGAAAATACCAAAAACGGGCCTGAATCTTCACGTTTTCGCGTGCCCACGGTCTCGTGAAGTGGCTGTCGCTGCGCTGCAGGATAGCGTTAGCAGCAACTTAACGTTTGAAAGGTGCGTCGATGCAACGCGACATATGTCAGGCTGACATTTCCTTGGTCACAAAAGAGGCGCTCGATTCTTGGAACGCCATGGTTCGGGCCTTTTTGGCGCACGGCACAACTGCAGCAGAGCATTTGGGGCAGGTTATCAGTACCGAACCAGAATTTGCCATGGCGCATGCGGCGAAAGGGTTATTCAGCCTTATGATGGGCCGGCGTGAATTGGTTGGCGTTGCGGGTGATGCGCATATTGCTGCTAAGATTGCGTTGAAGGAAGGCACCGCTACATCGCGTGAGCGGGCTTATGTGGTTGCCTTGGGCGCTTGGTTGGGTGGTCAGCCATCCGGCGCGATTGACGCGATGGAGACCGTACTGCGCGACAACCCAGCCGACACGCTGACGATGAAGATCAGTCATGCGATCCGTTTTATTCTGGGTGACAATTACGGCATGCGACAATCCATTGAAGCTGTGATTGGTGCACATGGGGCAGATCATCCATTGTCAGGCTATGCATATGGCTGTCATGCTTTCACGCTAGAGGAAACTGGTGAATACGCTTTGGCGGAACAAGCTGGTAAGACCGGGTTGGAATTGGCGTCAGATGACGCATGGGGATTGCACGCGGTGGCCCATGTCTATGACATGACGCACCGCCCTGATTTGGGTATTTCCCTGATCGAAGACAACCAAAGCGCTTGGAGCCATTGCAACAATTTCCGCTTCCACGTGTGGTGGCACAAGGCGTTGCTGCATTTGGATCGCGGTGAGATTGAAACCGTGCTGCGTCTGTATGACACCAAGATCCGCGAAGAAAAGACAGATGATTATCGTGACTTCTCGAACGCAAGTTCACTGCTGATGCGTCTGGAATTGGAAGGCGTTGATGTGGGCGGCCGTTGGGAAGAATTGGCCAACCTTGCAGAAACACGCAGCGAGGATGGCTGTCTGGTCTTTGCAGACCTTCATTACATGCTGGCGTTGGTCGGGGATAACAGACCCGATGCAGTGGCCCGTTTGACAGCCCGAGTGGCGGCGTCAGGCCAAAACCAAGACGAGGTCGCGCAGGTCTTTGCCGATCCGGGGCTCAATGCGGCAGAGGGGCTCGCCGCATTTGGGGAAGGGCGCTACGATGTTGCATATCAATTTCTAAATACCGCAAGACCCATATTCCAGACGATGGGCGGAAGCCATGCGCAAAGAGATGTCTTTGAACGCGTCACCATTGATGCGGCCATTCGTGCGGGTCGTCTGGATGCGGCGGAAGTGCTGTTGGCTGAGCGCACGCGTTTGCGTGCGAATAAAGCTGATGCCTTTACCGATGCGCGTCATCACAGTATTGGCGATGCGCGCCGCATTCGTGCCAGTTTCGCGGCGCAATAAGCGGCACAGTAAGAGGACGTCGAATGACTGCCATTGTTGATCCTGATAGGGTCTCTACGCCGCAAGGCGAGGGCGCTACCACGATATCTGCACGTACCCAAAAGGGCGTGCGCGTACGTGATCCCCGGTTGGATGTTTTCCGGGGTATTGCGATGTTTATCATCCTGATCGCACATGTGCCGGGAAACTGGCTGACGCTGTGGATTCCCGCACGTTTCGGGTTTTCTGATGCAACCGAGATCTTTGTGTTTTGTTCCGGCATGGCCTCGGCTTTGGCCTTTGGTGGTGTCTATGCCAAAAAAGGCTGGTGGTTGGGAACTGTGCGTGTCGCCTTTCGAATTTGGCAGGTCTATTGGGCACATATTGGCCTGTTCATCGCCATTGCCACGGCCATGGCCCTGTTGGTGACGTTTGAGGTCGGGACAAAAGACTACATCGGGTCTTTGAACCTGCATCCGTTCTTTAACAATCCACAATCACAGCTGCCGGGGCTGTTGTCGCTGTCCTATGTCCCGAATTACTTCGACATCTTGCCTATGTATCTGGTGATTTTGGCCCTTATGCCTGTTGTTGTCGGGCTGGCTAAATATTCCCAACTGGGGGCATTTTTGTTCTGTATCGCGCTTTGGCTGGCGGCGAATGTGAGCGGATTGAATTTGCGCGCGGAACCATGGTCGCAGCGCGGGTGGTTCTTTAATCCGTTTGGATGGCAGTTGATCTTTTTCACCGGCTTTGCATTTTCCATAGGCTGGTTGCCTAGCCCCCCTCGGGATCGTCGATTGGCTTGGTTGGCTGGCACCATTGTTGTACTGATCGTGCCGTTTGCCTATTTCCGGATCTATAATCAGGTGCCCGACCTGCAGGCGTGGCGCAAGGACTGGAACTTTCTGATTCAGAAGACGGATTTCGGAATTTTGCGCTATGTGCATTTTCTGGCCGTGGCGTATCTGGCGTGGTTCGCATGTGGGCCGGGTGGCAAGAACCTGATGCCTGGGGACAGCGGAACATGGGCTGCGCGCCTTTGGAAAACATTGCTCGATGTGATCCAAAAAGTGGGTCAGCAATCACTGGGCATCTTCATCATCTCAATGTTTACAGCCCGGTTGTATGGCGTGTTGTTTGATCTGGTTGGTCGCAGCTTTTGGTCCATGTTGACCGTGAATGCGCTGGGCTTTTCGATCCTGATCATCAGCGCCTATTTCTTGGGATGGATCAAATCACAACCTTGGCGTGGGGGATCAAAATAATGCTTCGGCGTGAGTTTATTTCGTCTGTAATCGCACTTTGTGCGGCACCTGGTTTTGTAAAAGCGTCAGAGCCACAACCAATGCCCCTTCAAACGGGAGAGGGCGTACCATTCTCGCCAGAATGGTTGTTGGAGCATGCTAAAATGCTGTCCGAGGGCGATTACGTCCCGAACCCCACAATTCCGCAGGAATGGATTGATTTGGAATTCGATGAATTCCGGCACATCAATTTTGATTCACGTAATGCGCTTTGGACTGGTCAGCACGACGTGCCTCTACGCGTCGATGTCTTTCCAACGGGTCTTTATTATGATCGGCCCGTGAACCTGTATGTTGTCGAGGATGGTCAGGCGGAATCGATCCTGTTTAACTTTGACGCCTTCCGCCAGAATGACCTGTTCCCAAAAGATTTGCCGATTGATGATACGCTTGGTTATTCTGGTCTTCGTCTTCGAGGTGAAATTGAAGATCCGGGTCTGTACACCGAATTCGCCGTTTTTCACGGGGCCAGCTATTTCCGTGCTATTGCGACGGGTCAAAACTATGGCCTGTCCGCGCGTGGTTTGGCGATCGATACGGCAGAGCCCAGCGGTGAAGAATTTCCTGACTTCACCGATATGTGGTTGGAGAAACCCAAAGAAGGTGAAACCAAATATGTTTTGCACGCCTTGTTGGATAGTCCATCCGTAACCGGGGTTTTCCGGTTTGACATCACACCGGGCCAACCATTGATAATGGACGTCTCAGCCACGTTGTTCCCGCGTGTGGAAATGAAGCATGTGGGTCTTGGTGCATTGACGTCAATGTTCCAGTTTGACGAAACCAACAGAGACCGGTTTTCTGACTTTAGAGGCGCGGTGCATGACTCTGATGGGTTGCTTATCTTGAATGGGTTAGGCGAAACGATTTGGCGGCCTTTGGCCAATCCACGCGAATTGCAGGTTAGCGCGTTTCAGGACAATGGGCCTAAAGGGTTCGGTTTGATGCAACGTCCTCGGGATTATGACGATTATTCTGACCTAGAGGCACATTACCACAAACGTCCCGGACTTTGGATTGAACCCAATGAAGATTGGGGTGCTGGTGCGGTAACGCTGGTGGAAATACCAACTGATCGCGAGATCTACGATAACATTGTTGCGTATTGGCGCCCCAAAGCGCCTTTATTGCCCGGCGAAGCGCATCATCTTAGCTATAAGATGACATGGGGGGATGAACCGGACACAGGTTATGGTTCTGGGGTTCGCGTCTTGAACACTTCATTCGGGACAAGGTGGCAGGGGCCGCATGAATTTGTCATCCAATATGAAGACGGCGAAAACGTTCCTGCTGATTTGAACGACATTGAAGCGGTCATTCGCTCTAGTGCGGGTGAAGTCGGTCAGGGCGTGCTGCAACGCCATCCTGAAACAGGTGGCGTGCGATTGGCTTTTACCTTTGATCCCAAAGAGGCCGGATTGGCCGAGTTCCGCGTGTACCTGCAAGCAGGAAACGACCCGATTAGCGAGGTTTGGCTGTATCGATGGACGACCTGAGGCAGTTTGAGGATAGCGAATCTGAACACGAGCATGGCCCGTCATGGATGCCGCCTGTTTCGCCATTGCACATCATGCCACAGCGATTTGACCGATTGGGTGCAGTCCGTCACAAACATCCCACCAGTCTGATGCAGATGGCGTGGCGGTTTTTGGCATTCGCTCCGCCTTTGACGGTGTCATTGGTTCTGGTCATCGGGTTTACAAACTGGCTGTCATCCGGGGGTGTAATGGCCTTGGAAGCGACCCTGATCGCTTTGGTGGCTATGACATTTGTTTGGGTGTCCCTTTCGGTGACATCGGTTCTTATCGGTGTGTTGCGTAGTTTGTGTTCTGCGCCCGTCGCCCCTGCGCCAAAGGGCCAAGGGTGCGACATCGCATTGACGATGCTCACATATAACGAAGACCCGGTTCCGGTCTTTGCCAATGCGTTGGCGATGGCGGAAAGTCTGGCGAAGGCCGACACAAATCACAGATTTTCGTTCTTTTTGCTTTCAGACACGCAAGATCCGGTCATCGCGCAGCAAGAGCAAGCAGTGTTCATGCATATGAAAGCCCGTGCACCGCTGGACATTCCTATGTTCTATCGACGACGCGAGAAGAACACAGATCGTAAGATTGGGAATATCGCGGATTGGCTCGGCCGGTGGGGTGGGACCTATGAGGGGTTTCTGGTTCTCGATGCGGACAGTTTGATGAGCGCTGACGCGATTTGCGGATTGGCGGATCGGTTGGAATCGGATGAGGATGCTGGATTGATCCAGAGTTTCCCGCGCTTAATTGGGGCACAAACAATTTTTGCACGTATGCAAGAATATGCAAGTTTTGCCTATGGCACCTATTTGTCCAAAGGCTTGGCCGCATGGGCGCAAAATGACGGGAATTACTGGGGGCATAATGCGATTATCCGCTGCAAAGCGTTCGCACAATCAGCGCATCTTCCCCGTTTAGGGCGCGCGCAAAGTTTGATCCTCAGCCATGACTTTGTCGAAGCAGCCCTGCTGCGCCGGGCGGGATGGAAAGTGTATTTTGATGAAGCCATCAACGGCAGCTATGAAGAAACACCGCCCAGTTTGATTGACCATGCGATCCGCGATCGGCGTTGGTGCCGTGGGAATTTGCAGCATTTGCGTTTGTTAGGTGCGCGGGGGCTATCTTGGGTGTCGCGTTTTCATTTGCTGCAAGGCGCTGTTGGGTTTCTGCTGGCACCTGCATGGTTGATTTTGATCCTGATCTGGTCCGCGCTTGAATTGGTACCGATGGAAGAACACGCATATTTCAATGCGGCCAATCCGCTATATCCCGTCTGGCCCATGATGAGCGAGCTGGACGGCGGCATGTTCCTGGCCCTTATCTATGGCATGTTGTTGTTACCCAAAATCCTAGGTGCTTTGGGGATGATGGGGAAAGCTGAGTTGCGCCGCATTTATGGCGGACGCATGCGGATCGCGTTGGTGACGGCGGGTGAAATCACCTTGTCCATCATTTATGCGCCAGTTCTGATGATCCAGCAGACCCGTGCCGTCTTGATGGCCCTATATGGGCGAGCTGGTTGGGCGCCGCAATCGCGGGATGCGGAAACCCGCAGCTGGGGTGCCACGATACGCTTTCATTGGATCGAAACAGTATTGGGTGGTGCTATGATCGCAGGATGTGCTGTTGGGGTTCTGTCGGTATGGTTGATGCCTGTCGCTACAAGTTTGATCCTTGCCGTGCCATTGTCACGTTTCAGTGCGGTTTCGCGACTGACCTTCGGAATGATCGTCCCAGATAGCGTATCCCCACCGCCCGAGCGACAACATGCGTTGCAATTGCGCGAAATCCTTGCGGCCCGGGTAAAGGGTATGTCTGATTTGGCCACAACCAAACCCCATTTCGGTACTGATCGGGTTCTTTCGGGACGGATCACGCCCTCTAAAGTCGTGGCAAGCCCGCAGGTGCGTTGATTTCGGGATGCTTTTCTGAGGGTCTAAGCAGGGCTATCTAGTCCGTTGACCGGATAAATAATGGGCGGGAACGGTGCTCTGCGCGTCTTCAGTAATCTGAGAAAACTTAGATCTATCAAACAAAAAGGACGACTCAGGGTACGAGCCGTCCTTTCTTGTTGGTATCTGTCTGAGCCTTAGCTGTCCGGCGCAGTTGATGTGAAACCTGGGATCGGGCTTGTGGAGGCATCTTTGGGCTCAAGAGACACCCAGTTCGCTTCTGATTTTTGCAAATAGCCCGGGATATCCATTTCCCACTGATAAACGACAGTGTCTTTGATGTTCAGATATAGCTTGCCGTCAACGATCCGCCACAGATGTGGGTTGCCTGGAACTTTGCCCCCTTGCGCAGCGCCGAACGCACAATGGCCATCATATTGTGGGACGTATTTTTCTGGATCTTCCAAAAAAGTCGCGCGGTTTGCTTCGCTGGAAAATGCGAAGGTTGATCCATTATAGTCGGCCGTAATGCTTTTGTTGCCCGCGACTGCGGCTGGTTGCGCTTGGCCGATTTCGCTTTGCGGTAGATCGAAATATGCGACCACATCATATCCTGAAACAGCATATCCGGTGCTGTCGATATATTGTGGACCAGCAAATGCAGCCACCGCAGATAGAACCAAAGCGGCTGCCGTAGACGTAAAGAGTTTCATAAAAGTATCCTTTTCACCAGTGTCCCATCTGGGGGTTGAACCACGCCTGTTGCGTGGGCTGTGACCCTAAGATGCCCATAGAAAAGGGATACGAAAAGATAGCTTCTCGGCGATGTGATGAAAGGTCAAATACCGTGATCTGAATGTGGTTTGTTGAGCGTTTTTTCCTTCACCAAACGACCTAATTCCCGATAATGCTCAGCCAAAGGGCTTGTTTTACGCCAAACAAGGCCAATTTTTCGTTCCGGTTGGGGTTCGGTAAAGCGAGACACGGTGACAGCCTTGTCAAATGTTTCAACCTGACGGGCCATTTCGGGAATAAGGGTCACACCAAGCCCGGCTGCAACCATCTGAACCAGCGTCGTCAATGAGCTACCGGCCAAAGCATTCGTCGCGTTATGCGCTGGTAAATTGCAAACCGACCGCGAATGTTCGCGAAAACAATGACCTTCTTCCAAAAGAAGTAAGTTTTCACTGTCCAAAAGATGCGGTTCTGTGACCGGGGATGTTTCCAAACCCGATGCCCGCACCAATAAAAGCGGTTCTGAGAAAAGATGTTCCTCATGAAGCCCGGATTCGTTTAGTGGCAACGCGACCAAAGCAACGTCCAAAACACCTTCTGCCAATTCTTGCACAAGCCTTTGGGTCAGAGATTCCCGAATGCTAAGCGAAAGGTCGGGAAATTGCCCTGCAATCCCCTGCATAAGGTCAGGTAATAGATAGGGCGCGATTGTCGGGATCACGCCAAGGCGCAGCGTCCCTGACAGCCCGGTGTCTCCATCTTTGGCAAGAGCGGCAAGATCATCTACAGCACGTAAAATTTCCGCAGCGCGTTCGGAAAACCGCTGGCCAAATTCGGTCAAATGGGTCCGGCGGGGTCCACGTTCTACGAGGGCGCGGCCCAGTTCAATTTCCAATTCTTTTATTTGCAAAGAGAGGGCTGGTTGCGTGATCGAACACTGTTCAGCCGCCCGGCCAAAATTCTTGAATTTGGCCAGCGCTTCAAAATATTTGAGTTGTTTCAAGGTGATATTGTTCATGTTGCCATCCTAAACCGTGCGGTTTGGAATGTGCAATGGCGGATCGACGCGGCAAAGTGTGCCTCTTTCGCGGCCCGTTATCTATTCGACTTACAATGTTGGAATGCGCGGGAACGGACGCGCAATTTTCTTTCGCCTCTTGCGATGCGCAATCCACGCATAAGCATATCCAGCGGCCCAGTAGTTGTGCATGGCAAACAATGCAGGGCCGGCCCAAAGCCCACTAAAGCTGCGCAATGCATATGCAGATACCACACTACACAATGCCAAGGTCGCTAAATACGCCAGTGGAAAAACCAGAAAAGCAGGGTTGAAGTTTGAGAGGAACAGGCAAGATGCCACGGCAACAAAATTCGCAATTGGTAGCGTCTGACGGCGTTTTAACTGAACGTTGTGCTTGCAAACAGTCCTACAACGACCACGCCCATAGTTCCAATATTGTCGGGCCAACGAATTGAAATTACTTCGCATAAAGTAATCAACTCTAATGGTAGCTTCCATCCAAATCTTGGCACCCATTTGTGTCAGGCGATAATCCAGTTCAGCGTCTTCGTTATGGGAAAACTCGGTGTCATATCCCCCGGCTTTTCTAAACCAGTTCATGTCAAAGGCCGCATGGTGACCATGGTCGATATAGCCAGATAGTTTGCCGCCACGATGTTTGGCGCCACCAGATCCAATGCGCGTATCTGCAATCCATGCGGCGGCTTTACTAAAGGCATTCTTACCCTTGGAATCCATTGGAATCACAACGGATTGGGCCTGGGTTTGTTCAAGCGTGCGAACCAAGTCGGAAATGAAGTTTCGTGGGTATATTGCATGGGCATCGCAACGGATTAGAATTTTATGATCGGGTGTGGCGCAATGGTGAACGGCCAGATTGATACCGGCGGATTGAATTCTTCGGTGATTGTGAAGCAAGGTGATATTGGGAATATCTTGTTTCAGCTGTTCAACGATGGAGGTGGTACCATCTTCGCTGCCGCCATCCGATACGACAACGTCGAATGAATGCGTGTCCATTGATGTATCGAAAAGACTGCGAATACACGCTTCGATATGGGGGCGTTCATTTAGCGTCGGAATAACGACAAGAATTCTTGAAGCTTTCATGACCGGTTCTTTGCAACTCGGGGTGCTGACGTGTCATGAGAGTAGTATTTCATGACTGAACCGACACCAAATTTACATACATCGCGTCAATAAATATCGGTCTGCGGGTAAATTATATCTAAACAAAGTCAAAAAAATTCAAAATTCATGATTGGAAATAAAAGCCCTGTTAGTGCAGGGTTTTGTCGTATTTTTGATTAATTTAATTAACAGTTTCGAAACTATAATGCTGGCTATTCTTTTGGCGCTGGGCATTGGTTGGATGCTCAACACGAATGTTTTAATCGCGAAACGTCTTGCCTTTCAGGGGGTTTTTTGCGCCACGTCAGCTGTCAGCGGAGACTGTATTGAGCAGTTATCAACATGCAGAACACCGAACTGGGCGCTTGGCGTTACTGGGGCTGCTGTGGTCTTCCCTAAATGCTGTGGTGTCCACAGGGCTGACTGCGGTCGTTTTTGCAATCACGTCAAGAATTTTAAGCCCAAGTGACTTTGGCGCCGTCGCCTTTGCGGCCTCGATCATAGCCATTGGTTTGACAATTGTGCCAATGGCATTCGGCGACGCGATCATCCAGCGCAAGAACCTTTCAAAATCGCATTTAGACACCGTATTCTGGCTGATTGTTGTTCTCGGCATATGCATTTGGATGTGTCTGTTCTTTGGGGCCGAATTGTTGTCAGGGCTCTTTCAGGTTGAAACCCTTGCATATATTCTGCCCATTTTGAGCCTGCGCATTTTATTCGACGCCTTAGGATGCGTGCCCAACGCGTTGATCATACGCGATATGGCATTCAAAAAAGTGGCAATTCGAACCACGATTGCGAATGGTCTGGCTGCGGTCATTTGTTTAACTCTGGCTGTTAATGGATTTGCCTTCTGGGCGCTGGTGTTATCGCAACTCGTCGGGGCAGGAATTCAAGCTGTATTTTCTTGCATCTTGTGCGGGTGGCGTCCTGGATTTTCGATTTCTTTCAAAGCTTTCCAAGATTTGAAAAGCTTTGGGTTGTTTACAATGGGGCGCCGCTTTTTGGATGTCGCCAAATTGGAGCAATTCCTGATTGGTAGCTTTATGGGTGCCCCAGTTCTGGGTCTTTATTTCTTTGCGTTCCGCTTAAATGAAATGATTCAACAATTGGCCACCGCATCCATTTCTCAGGTTTTTGGGGTCACATTTGCAGGTCTGCAAGACAACACAGACCGTCTGCGTGATGTCTATCTAAAGGGATGCTTTGGGGCTGCGGCGGTCAGTTTTCCTGTGTTCTCAGGTTTGATTTTCATGGCACCGGACATCATTCCGATCCTCTTTGGTGCGCAATGGGATGATGCGATTCTGGCGGTTCAGGCGCTTGCCGGCCTCAGTTTGATCGCCTCAATTGGTAGCCTGCAGGCCGCTCTTATCCAAGCTGTTGGGCAGGCCGGTTGGTGGTTATACTATCGTATTTTTGTGCAATTGGGTGGATTTGCAATCATAGCAGCTTTGGCGCCATTGGGGCTGGATGCTGTGGTTCTAGGTCTTTTCCTGCGGACCTTATTGTTATGGCCGATGTCCGTCAGGCGCGTGTTGACGATCCTAGGCATGGACATGCGTCAATACCTACATAGTTTCATTGGTCCGGCGCTGGCCGCCAGTGGTATGATTGCAGGCCAGACTGTTCTGCGTGCGTGTCTAGAGGGCATTCACCCATTGCTGCAATCTAGCGTGCTGATCGGCACCGGCATGATCACCTATATCATAATTTTGTTTCTTCTGGGGTGGGATCACATTGTTCCAGCCTGGAATTCAATGCGTAATGTTCGAAAGAGGCAGGTGACATGAAACTGACCTATTACAATGAAACACCGTCTAATTTTGGTGATGAGTTGAACACATGGATGTGGCCGCAACTTTTGCCAAAAGGATTTTTAGACGCGGATCCGAACGAGATTTTTCTTGGTATAGGGTCGATCCTATGGGATGATTTGCCCAAATCCACTTTGAAACATGTCATGGGATCAGGCTACGGCAGCTATACGAACCCTCCTGACGTGTCCGGCCCGGACTGGAATGTTGTTTGGCTGCGTGGGCCCGTGACTGCGAAAATGGTCAATGCCGATCCTAATTTGGCTATTACGGATTCGGCTGTTTTGGTGCGGGAAACCCAACTTCCAGACCCTGTTTCCAATATCGACATCGCATTCATGCCGCATTTCCAAAGTGTCGGACGCGGTAAGTGGGACCAAGTTTGTGCGGCCGCAGGCATCACGTTTCTGGATCCCAGGGAAGATCCTGTCACATTGATGGCCAAAATTCGCGGTGCCAATTTGGTGATTACAGAAGCGATGCATGGGGCAATTGTGTCTGATGCTTTGCGCACGCCCTGGATCGGGGTCAAACCATTTTCCGCGCGTCACCGGCCCAAATGGAAAGATTGGGCGCAGTCGTTGGATATTGATCTACGTTGGGCTGATGTGTCGCCCTCGTCGCTTTGCGAAGCCTATACGCGATATATTGGCCGTGAAGGCACGGGTATGCGTACCAAACTTGCATTTGATGGGTGGCACGCACGTCCGATCAACACGGGTATGATCCATATGGCGGCACGACAATTGCAAGTACTCGCCGATAATTTCGAACCTCAACTCAGTGGGGATGCTCAGATCGAAACAGCGACGGGGCGTTGCATGGAAGCGCTTTATGAATTTACTACGCGACGATTGGTTGCTGCATAAAGCTGTGGATGGGGAAAATCATCAAGGCCATCCTTTCCAAGGGTGACCTTATTGACGGCTGGCAACATCCAGGCAGCAGATAAGTCTTCTTTGGTTTCAGCGACGAGTTCGATGTTCTTGAAAGAAGCCTGATAGCACAGCTTTGCAAAATAGCGGCGGCGTGTATTTTCATCGGTTTCAGCCAAGTTGGACAAAAGTTCAAAGTCATATTGTATGTCGATTTCCCGCCCGGACGTACCTGTGACCTTGTTTTTTAGGTTTTTTTTGATCCACCCCCAGATTGGCTTTGGTTGTTTCAGGGCATGAAAGGCGGCATTGAAGACGTTTCCGTGCTTTAATGCACGCGCAAAGCTTTCTTGCGCATAGGCGGCTTCGAGCTTTTTAATGCAATGACGCATCGCCCTATGAAACGCAGCGGGTTGGCCTGTCGTATTCAATGCTGTTTCTCGCAGGGTGACCAATTGAGCATAAATTTGCTCTGGTTGGCTGCGAAATGATAAAGATCCGGGCATTCTGCGATACAGGTATTGCGCCGTTGGAGATAGCCAAAATTCCGCGCCACCAAGAACCAGTTCCAGATAGAGTTGGAAATCTTCACCAATCGTCAGATCTTCGCGATAAGGGGAATTGGAAAGAAGGCTCCGCTTTATCAGCGGTTTAAGGTAGCCAATCGCAGTGGTCTCTACGATGTTGACCGCATTCAATTTATGGGCAACCAGATCCCGATCAATCCCCATGACTGTGCGGGGGGCCTCCATAGGGGTTACCGCAAAATGGATGCAGTCATCGGCCACCATATCCGCCTGTTTGTTTTCTGCAAACGCGAGAAGGTTGGCCAGACGATCTGGATGCATCACATCGTCACTGTCGCAAATTGCAATCCAGGGCGATGTGATTGCTTCAATTGCAACATTACGCGCCGCTGCTGCCCCGGTTGATGCTGATTTTTCGATAATTCGAATACGATCATCAACGGTCGCCATCGCACGAATTTTGCTTAGGCTGTCATCGGTTGATGCATCGTCTACAAAGACTAGCTCCAAATTTTGGACGCTTTGACACAGAACAGAATGAACAGCTTGTTCTAAATACATCGTGCCATTTTTGTTGGCCATGACGACAGAAATAATGGGTTCGGCAGTCTGGGACATAATCAAAAAATCTCTAAAAGGCGGGGCACAGATATGAGGATTTATCTGAGGATAACGTAAATCTTATGTTAAAAATCACCTAAGTTGCGACATTAGATATCTTCGGTGCTGAGCAAATCAATAAAAAAGTGCGTCTTGATCCAATAATGATGCAAGAGATAATTCCGCGTTTCTATCGCTATGCAGCTCGACGATTAGGTCTCCGCTGGTCGTCGTAATTTGGTATATGCCATCGCCTATCATGGACATTGTTAAGTCGGAGATTGAGCTTAGGTCTAAACCTGTCATGTCCAGAACATCACCATCGGCCAGCGAAAAATCGGTCACTATGTCGCGGCTGTATCCGAGATAGGCAAAGACAAATGTATCAGCCCCCGATCCGCCCGTTAATGTATCAAAATGCGCGCCACCATAGAGAAGGTCATCGCCATCGTCACCGGATAGGATGTCGTGAGAATCTCCGCCAGCTAAAAAGTCGTCTCCTGCTCCGCCGTGTAGAAAATCGCGGCCCGCGGCGCCTGCGATAAAATCATCTCCTGCCCCGCCGTGTAATTCATCGGAGCGTTTATCGCCAATGATCTTGTCGTTATAGTCTGATCCGAGCAATTCGTGCGGGCTGAGACCGTTTATATATTCGCGACCGGATTGATATGAGGCTTCATATGTATTTGCGAATAGAGAATATTCGGGTGTACCAACGCCCTCGAATTCCGCGATCATAGGTGTGCCACCGTATTCCCATGCGCCTGCCCATTCAGGTCGTGTCACGGCGGCCCAGAGGGATGAAAACGCCTTCATGTCACCTGAAACCCAAAGGTTGTTTGGCATAATGTCGGCGTTTGCGGTCCATACGATCTGATTGTCTATCAGGAAATTCGTTTCCGTCTCGGTGACGTCCAATTCATACAAATGTGCGCCAGCACTTGCGTCAAAATCCAGTTCAATGATTTCTTTGACCGTATAGGTGGTGCCGTTTTCGTCTTCCATGTGGACTGCCAGTTGGACGCTGGTTGTATCGCCTTGAATGAACTCGAAATCAAATTCTAGCCAAGGGTCATTGTTGTGGTCAGCGCGGTAGAGGAACATCGCAAAAACTGCACCGCTGTCCAAATCAGGGGCTTGAGCGTACCAGCTCCAGGTGCCCATGTCCGAAACTGCGGCTGACTGAACCTCTGCACCTTCCAGAAATCCATCGTCTGTCTCGCCAAGCGATAGGTTGAATTCGGTATCGCCCAGATGTTCAACCTGTGCCGCGGCCCATTCCATATAGATGGATTGGCGCCACGTGCTTATCAGATAGTCTTCGCTACCTCGTGTTTGACCATCCAAGGTTACAAAGTCGACTTGCCCATTCTCCGCCCAACTCATCGCCGCACTCCATGTCAAAACAAGTGCGTAGAGTGAAGCAAGTAGGCAGGTGCGTTTTAATGAGCGAATTGAGGCCATTCTGCGGACTATAAATAACAATTTAACCGATATCTTACGGAACTAGGTACAGTCCAAAAACAATAAAATGGTTACGCCTTCTGCACAACAAGGGGTTTTGCAGAACCTGTTTAGCAAGGTGGCAGTTCGTAAATGAAGGCTTTGGCGTTAGGGGTTACTGCATCAAACGCGCTGACGTTCTGCTTGTGGTCGCAGTTACAATGTCGATTGTCAGTTCATTTGCATCATAGACTGAATCGAAGACTTTGTCGGACGCGCTGATGGTATAATCACCGCCCAATGAAACGCTGTTTTTCGTTTCAAAATAAACTCCAGCCGAACTTTCCATAGCGCCACCCGGGTGGAACCCTTCGCATGCGCCCATCACGCCATAAACGCCGGCTGCGCCGCCAAGGAACATATTGTCCCGTGCGAAGAGATGTGTGTTGTATGTGTCGTAGGATTTGTATGTGTCCGGGTCGCCCCATTGCACATCACCTGACGTATAGAACGAGCCGCCAGCGAAGAAATAGCTGTCTTCAAACGCCAGATCGGCGCCGCCGCCCACCGTTATGTCATTATTTGCAAAAATCGCGACACCGCTGGCATCCACATTGCCTTCCATAACAACACTGCCCGGTGCGAAATAAACGGTATCTGGGTCCAACTCGACGATACCGCCCCAGTTTTCCCAAGGTTGCAGCGTGCCAGGTTCTTTCAGCACAACATATGTGTAATCCAAAACAACCACGGGTTTGCCGAAAAACGTATCGGGCAGTTCGCCACCTTGATACACATCACCGGTCCCATAGGTGCTCATCTCGGCGCTCAGCGTCGCATAGCTGGTGTCCAAACTGTCATAGAGGGGGATGCCGACGCTGCGTTCTACCTTTAACAGCTCCGTATCGTACTGTCCGTAGCTGCCCGACGTCAGATAGTTGATCGCGATATCGTCGGCGTCAGGGGAACTAAGGCGCGCATTTTCGCTGAACCAGTCATCACCACCCGTTAGAACGCCTGTTTCTCCATGCAGGCAGACACCACCAAACCATTCATTGCTGCCGCCGGTGTTCATAAAGCCTTGCGTGATGATTGTGCTTTCGCATCCAGTACCACTGCTGTCATCGCCTTCTTCCTGTGTTGGAAGAATTGCGATTGATAATGCATTTACGTTCCAGTCTGACGCGCCAACGAGGTGAAGGAATTCAATCGAAACCGGATTGCTGCGGTCTTCGTTGCGATACGCCCGCGCAGCGACGGCGTTGACATCGTCAAGCGTGGCGTCTTGTGTGGCGACAGCAGTGAATTCTTGCGTTTCATCAGAATAGACACCAAAAATAATGTCCGATTCAGCCATTGATGCTGAATAATCGACGTTGCTCAGATTGTAGGCTGCTGTTTCAAGCGCAACATCAATCGCACCGTCAAACCCCAAATCGTCTACCGTGGCAGCAGCGGCCAATGATGCGGCATCGGCGGCGATTTGCAGCTTTTTGTCAACGCGGTATGCGTTGGAAATGTCCACGGCGATGCCGCTTATCACGATAAAGATCAACATCATGTAAACGCTAAAAAGCGTCGACCATCCGTCTTGTTCACGAATAAAACGCTGCAACATCACGAATTTTCATCCTCTTCTTCTGCAGTCGCTTCAACCCACAACGTTGCGCTGCCGGTGAGGGAGCCAGGTAACGAAGATGCCAAGAGGGATGACATCCCACTAAAGGCCTGCGTGATTGTTGAGGTTACGAAACCACCTGAAATATTAACTTCAACTGATAGTTCGCTGTCTGCGTCATTGTAGCTATCGGCCCCCGAAACGCGAATATACGCGTCGCTTGCAGCCTCGGAACTGGTCACTGCGCCAACGGCGACAGAACGGGACGTGTTATAGGCCTCGTTGTACAACATTTGGTAGCGATGCATCACGAGGGTTAGATCCACAGCGGCCAACATGAAAAAAAGCAAAAGGGGAACCCACAGTACGAACTCAACGGTCGCACTGGCTTGGTTGCATTTAAAAAATGGCCGCATAAGGCTGCCAAGTTTCATCAGGGTTCTCCGACAGGGTATCCAGCGGTTAATTATAGGTAAAACACGAGAAGGGGTAGAGCGGCGAAAGAGAGGTGGGTTAATTTTTCCCTAATTCACGCCATGCAAAAACGATTATGCCGTTTTTGGAATGTATTGTTTCCAAAGCGGGTTAAATAATTGCAACCTATGGTTTATTCGCTGTTGAAAGGCGCGAATCGGTTGGGTCACACAGGGGTTCTGACGTTTCTGGCGACTCAAGATTGTTGCATTTTTTGTGGGTTAGGATACATGCATCGCATGTCGCAAAACCCTCCTGAACTCCGCCCAGATCTCGCTCGCGCACGTGTTAGCGAAACGCCAAGACCAGGTCAGCCAACGATTGGCATGGTTTCCCTAGGTTGCCCCAAAGCCCTAGTGGATAGTGAACGTATTTTGACCCGGTTGCGGGCTGAAGGATACGGGGTGTCCGCCGATTACAGCGGTTCTGACGCGGTGATTGTGAATACATGCGGCTTTCTGGACAGCGCAAAGGCGGAAAGCCTGGACGCTATTGGCGAAGCGATTGCAGAAAATGGTAAGGTGATCGTGACAGGATGTTTGGGGGCAGAGCCGGAATATATTTCCGGTGTGCATCCCAAGGTTTTGGCCGTGACCGGTCCACACCAATATGAGCAGGTTCTAGATGCCGTGCATAATGCGGTGCCACCTGATCCGGATCCCTTTGTGGATCTTTTGCCAGCAGCGGGCGTTAAACTAACACCAAGGCATTTCAGCTATCTGAAAATCTCGGAAGGCTGCAACCACACCTGCAAGTTCTGCATCATTCCTGACATGCGCGGAAAGCTCGCGTCGCGGCCCGCACGCGCAGTACTGCGCGAGGCGGAAAAGCTTGTAGATGCTGGTGTGAATGAATTGCTGGTGATTTCGCAAGATACATCCGCATATGGTACGGATTGGAAGGATCGGGACGAAAAGTTCCCAATCCTCTCGCTGGCGCGGGATCTTGGGTCATTAGGTGCATGGGTGCGTATGCACTATGTCTATCCCTATCCACATGTCCGCGAATTGGTGCCCTTGATGGCCGAAGGGCTGATCCTGCCCTATTTGGATATTCCTTTTCAGCACGCCCATCCCGATGTTCTAAAACGCATGGCGCGCCCGGCAGCCACATCACGGACGTTGGAAGAAATTCGCGCCTGGCGGGATGCGTGCCCCGATATCACGTTACGATCGACATTTATTGTCGGTTATCCGGGTGAAACAGAAGAAGAATTCCAACATCTTTTGGATTGGTTGGATGAGGCGCAATTAGATCGGGTTGGCTGTTTTCAGTACGAGAATGTCGAAGGCGCAAGATCCAATGATTTGCCAAATCATGTCCCTGATGAAGTGAAAGCCGAGCGCTGGGCGCGGTTCATGGAGAAATCTCAGGCGATTTCAGAGGCAAAGCTGGCAGCTAAGGTCGGGCAAAAGATAGACGTCATTATTGATGACATCGATGATGATGGCATTGCGACCTGTCGCACCAAAGGCGACGCGCCAGAAATTGATGGCAATCTGTTCATTGATGAAAACACAGAGGCTTTGACGCAAGGTCAAATTGTGACGATCACTGTGGACGAAGCCAGCGATTATGATCTTTGGGGTGCGGTTTCTTAAAGAACCCTACAAACAAAAAAGCTGCCGAAGGGGCAGCTTTTTGATGGCGCATGATGCGGCGTGTTAGTCTTGGCCAACCTCAAGATGGATCTTCATCCCGATCAGAACCTGTTGCAGAGCCTGGGTTTCTTTCAAAAGGCGCTTGGCTTCATTTGCGGAGATAACACCGTCCTCAATGGACTGATGATATTCTGACATCAACATCGCAAAGCGTTGGCTAAGGGCGATGACATCAGCATTCACCTCTCCCGTCGTGTTCTCTTCGGAATTACGACGTGATTTTTCGAAATTCAGTGTGATGCCTTTAAGCTCTGCCAAGGCCGCCGTCACATGTGGATAGGACGCCGCTTCTTCCAGATGCGCAACTGCATCGACCGGGATAAAACGGTCTTCATGTTCCGGATAATCGGAATAGTAGCGGCCCAACGTGGCCTTGGACTTGCCTGTCAGTTCACAAGCGGCCTCAATACCCACATCTTTCACGAGCAATTCGGTATGTTTTTTGAGATACCGTCCCAAAGTCGAATTTTTCATTTTTATTCCCCCTTGACCGGTGGCAGTCTTGGCGAGTCCCACAACGCTTTTTTCGTTCTAGTGACTCGCTCTGGATATGTCATTCTAAATTCACTCTTTTTGCCATAACTGCAAACAAGTTGCGCGCTTTGCGCAACGCTGGTGATGTAATTCGGTGCGTGTCGGGCAGCTGGCGGTCTGATGATTTTGCTGACTTGCCTATCTCTAAGACATGATGCAATAGGCGCGATATGGCAAAGCTCTATTTTCACTATTCGACTATGAACGCAGGCAAATCGACACTTTTGCTACAAGCTGCGCACAATTATAACGAGAGAGGTATGGAAACCTTTCTGCTTATTGCTGCGCTGGATGATCGCGTTGGAAAAGGCCAGATCGGATCTCGAATCGGGTTGTCGCGTGAAGCGACAGCTTTTGATGCCGATGATGACTTATTTGAATTTATCAAAACTCGCATGCAAGAGGGACCCATTGCTTGCGTGTTTGTCGACGAGGCGCAGTTCTTGACCAAACGTCAAGCTTGGCAATTGGCACGTGCGGCGGATGATTTGAACGTTCCCATCATGGCCTACGGATTGCGAGTCGATTTTCAAGGCGAATTGTTTCCAGGATCGGCCGCGCTACTGGCGCTTGCGGATACTCTACGCGAGGTACGTACAATCTGTCATTGCGGGAGCAAGGCAACCATGGTCGTGCGTCAAGACGAGGATGGCAATACGTTGAAAGACGGCGCCCAAGTGCAAATTGGGGGCAACGAAACCTATGTCAGCCTTTGTCGCAAACATTGGCGAGAGGCCTATGGCGATGCCTGATCACACCGCTCCGAAAAAGGTGGGTGTATCGGTTTCATGCCACTGCGCATAGCGGGTCATGACGGCGGTAAACCTGTCCGAGACCAAAAAGGCCTCTAACCATCTTTGCAAATCTGGTCCTGCCTCCGCATCAAAGCGTGGTTTGTCGATAAAGGCGAATTGGCGTACGAATGGAAGGATCGCCAGGTCCGCCAGAGTGGGCCGGTCGCCAAATAGCCAAGCGCTTTTGGCTAATTGTGTGTCCAAAGCATTCAAGAATCCCATTGCAGTTCTTCTTTGCTCTTCTGGATCACATGCAGGGTAGCGTGTGCCGTATTTGGTGCGGTCTAGGGCTTGTTTGAATGGACCGTCATTTTCCGAAATAAGCGCGAACCCGGATTCTGGCATGTCCAACAATCCCTCGGGATCTGATTTTCCGAGCGCCCAGATCATGACATCCAGACTTTCGTCTATGACATCTTTGCCCGCCTGTAGGCAGGGCACAGTGCCCGAGGGGGATGTGTCTAGAAACGCCTGAGGTTTGTCGCGCAACACGACCTCGCGCAGCTCAACCTTAATGCCGGCTGAAGCTATACCAAGGCGGGCGCGCATCGCGTAAGGGCAGCGGCGAAAGCTATAAAGAATAGGTGTCATTGGGCGACCAGTTGCGTGCCTTCAATGCCCGTAATCTGCGCTTTGACGATAGCGCCTTCTTGCTGCGGCGATTGAAATCGCACTTGGGCAAATTGTTCCGTCCTGCCCATATCAGGTGCTTCCATCAAAACATCGTGCAGAACGCCGGTCTGCGCCGCCAGATGTTTTTGGACTTGTTCTACGCCGCGCGCGCGCAAGGCGGCAGCGCGTTCTTTGATGACCGTGCCGTTGACGCGACTGGGGATTTTGGCCGCAGGTGTTCCGGGACGTGCCGAATAAGGGAAGACATGCAGCCATGTCAGATCACATTCTTCGACCAGCTTCAGCGAGTTTTCAAAATGCTCATCCGATTCGGTCGGAAACCCTGCGATGATATCCGCGCCAAAGGTCATGTCGGGGCGCAATTTGCGCGCCTCTTCGCAAAATGCGATCGCGTCATCGCGTAGATGGCGGCGTTTCATCCGTTTGAGGATCAGATCGTCCCCATGCTGCAATGATAGGTGGAGATGTGGCATCAGGCGTGGTTCGGTTGCAATGGCCAGCATCAGATTCTCATCTGCTTCGATGGAATCAATCGAAGAAATGCGCAGGCGGGGCAGGTCGGGGATCAGGCGCAAGATGCGCATCACCAGATCGCCCAAGCGCGGCGTTCCGGGCAAATCTGCGCCCCATGACGTCAGATCGACACCTGTCAGGACCACTTCGTTATAGCCTTGCCCAACTAGGCGTGTGATCTGGTCGATCACGACGCCGGCTGGCACAGAGCGTGAATTGCCGCGGCCATAGGGAATAATGCAGAACGTGCAGCGGTGGTCACAGCCGTTTTGCACCTGAACATAAGCACGCGACCGTGTCCCGAAGCCATCGATCAAATGGCCTGCGGTGTCGGTGACTGACATGATGTCGTTGACTTGCACCTTTTCGGTTTCGCCAATGAAATCTGCCGCCATGCCGGACCATGTTTCGGGCGCCATTTTTTCCGAATTGCCGATGACAGCGTCGACTTCGCCCATCGCGGCAAAACTGTCCGGATCAATCTGGGCTGCGCATCCAGTCACGATAAGACGCGCGTCGGGGTTTTCGCGCCGAAGACGCCGAATTTCCTGACGAGCTTTGCGCACGGCTTCTTGTGTCACGGCGCAGGTGTTCACCACAACGGCATTGTCGACACCGGCCTGATCGGCCAGCGCTTTCATCGCTTCGGTTTCATACGCATTTAAGCGACAGCCGAGCGTTGTGAATTTGGGCGGGGTGCTCATCTATGCGCCTCTAACCATGCGGCGCTAAACGTGCCATTGAACACATGGGCTGTCCCGCCGGCCATCCATACGCCGTCATCGCACCAGTTGATCCACAGCGTACCGCCATCCAGATCAATCTGAACCTTACGGCCGGTTAGGCCCCGGCGTGCCGCGGCTACAGCCGTCGCGCAGGACGACGACCCGGACGCCATCGTAACGCCCACACCGCGTTCCCAGACGCGCATGCGAATATGGTCGGGTCCAAGCAGCGTCGCGAATTGCACATTGGTGCGTTCTGGATAGAGAGGGTGATGTTCAAATTTGGGCCCCTCGGTTTCCAAATCAATCGCGTCAGCGTTATCGACGAAGAATGTGCAATGCGGGTTGCCCATGCCGGTCGCAGTTGGTGCACCATCAATCGGAAGGGCCAGAGTATCAACTTCTTCAGCTAAGGGCACTTCATTCCATTCCAGCTGCGGTAGGCCCATATTGACCGAAACCAGGCCGTCCCCGGCCTCTTGTGCCAAAAGAATACCGCGCTCGGTTGTTAGCTCTAGCGAATCTTTGCCGGTTTCATCCATCAGATAGCGTGCAATACAGCGTGTGGCGTTCCCACACGCGCCGCTTGTTGATCCGTCGGCATTGAAAAACACCAAATGCGCATCTGTCGGGCCGCTTTCAATAACGGCCAATTGATCGAATCCCACACCCTGATGGCGATCTGCGATGGCAATGATTTGGTTTTTGCTCAGCGCAGCCGAATGAGCGCGCCTATCCAACACGACAAAATCGTTTCCCAGCCCATGCATTTTCATAAAGGGCAAACCGGTATCAAAGCTCTTATTCATAAGGATGTTCATATAGAGATGCCGAACGGCCTTTTCTACAAAAATAGCCAGTTGCATAGCTGCCTTGCAGATTTTGTTTATTTTTGCTGTTGACGCTGTCCGCCACTGCCCTTAGAGAAGCGCTCCATAGCGTGGGCCGTTAGCTCAGTTGGTAGAGCAACTGACTTTTAATCAGTAGGTCGATGGTTCGAACCCATCACGGCTCACCATTTTATCTATAAACGATAGAAATGGTTTGAATATTTCCTATACGCTTTGAGTGATCTTATAGGTCTGGCTCAGCTTAAAAGCTGTGACATGCTCAAGATTCTGGGGTGTGCTGGCGCGCTTAGCGCGGATCAGACTGCTGCACTGCTATTGGAGCTGAGATTGATTAGCCAGATGTGTCGCGACCAGTGTCGCGAAGTGCACCTACAATTGGTTGCGGATGTGTTGAATGAGGCGCTGTGTGCCTTCACTCTGGCTGTCATCAGCCGCTTCCAGGTCTGTTTCGAGAATGAAGTCCTCTAAATCACCGATTTCCCAAGCAACATGAATCCCGCTGAGGCGTTCCATTTGGCGTGCGGTCGCGAGTTGGTGATCGTTTCTATGTTCGTTCAGCGAATGCTTGCGAGGGAGGATGATCAGTGGCTTTTTCCACCGTTTGGCCGACAGAATGGTCCCGATCCCGGCATGCGCCACGATGACACGCGCTTTTTGGAAAAGCGCCTTGTATTCCGTAGGTGTTAACGAGGCCCGACTATCAAGATCAGGCCATGATTGCGTGTCCTTGCCGGTTTGCGCAATGATGGGTTCGTCCAGACGTGGCGCTATATCTGAAAGCGCTTGCATCATGCGCGGAAAAGGCAGTTGCGTGCCCACGGTCGCGAAAATCATAAAACTTCCCCTGCATATACTGCCCCAGAGGATTTCGCGACATGTTCCCATTGGCTCATCCAGGAAACAGCGACATACTTGGCCAACCGGCCTGACATTGACATTTCTTCGGCATTCGCAACGCTGTCGATCCATATCGTATGCGATCGCATGACCCGCGCGATTGCCATAGCAATGACACCTGGTAGCGCACCGGTTGACACTACGACGTCTGGTCTATGCTTCAAAAGGATTGGTAAAAGAGCGATGAAACATTTGATCAAGCTTACCTTTGAATCCCGATTGCAGTCAGGCACAATTCGAAATTCTTCGATGTCGGACTCTTCAGGTAGTCCGTGCATTGTCGTGACGAAAAGCGTTTCGTGATCTTCAAAAGCTTCGCGTATTTGCATCAACTGCAACCAATGGCCGCCTTCAGATGCGATCGCGATAATCTTTTTCGTCTTCGTCATTAAATATTCCGCGTTTTCAAGTTTAACCAGCTGTCTTCTAACGTTCATGAGGCTAAACCAAAGGCATAAACAGCAAGATGTTAATTATGTGCGTAATTTAACCCGAAGGGAAAATGTAGGGCTTTTTTAAAAAACATCAGAGGTGTCGTATGTTTGCTTGGGTTTAAATTACTCAAATTTGCAGGGATGTTACTGGAATTGTTTGGAAATATTACTTTGGTTCAAGTTCGGTTGGAGGTGTTGGGGGGCATTTGACGCTTGGGGGAAAAGTAAGAGCTTATACTCAGTTTGATATTGATTAATAAAGAGGCGAAAATGGAGGGGTGATGTGCGTAATATAATGGCAATATCTCCGATTTTTAGGATGCATTTTCGAACGAAAATTTGAACAATCCGCAATCAAAAGACGCGATTCGAATCATATCTAGGATCCGCATTTTGGGTAAAGAAGTATTAAAATAGGCTGCTTGGATCGGCGTAATTTACCAACCAGCACTTTTTTCCTAGTGTTTTGACCGTTTGTTCCTCCAAATTGCCGCATGATGTCGCGATTGCAGGGGATCTGCGTGGTTTTTTAGCATTCTTCATGGGACCCTCTGTTTTTTATTCATTGGAATGCGTATACGAGTGCCGAGGATAGTGATGTCTACTCTATCAACAAGAAATTCGATCACAGGCCTAGACTTGAATCATAAAACACAAGAACACGAAGGTGTCAGATGAGCACCGAAGCTATTTATTCTGACCACTTTGGTCTGACTGAAAGACCGTTTACTCTCCAGCCTGACCCGAGTCTTTTGTACTGGTCGCGTCAGCATAAACGTGCATTCACGATCTTAGAATATGGCATTGTTTCTCGCGCTCCGATCACCTTGATTACGGGTGAAATTGGTGCCGGAAAGACAACTCTTTTGCAGGCGCTGATTGGGCGGCTGGAAGAGGGCGTGACGGTTGGGTTGATTTCGAATGCTCAAGGTGGCCGCGGCGAGTTGATGCAGTGGGTTCTAAACGCGTTCGACATAGCCCTTCCCAATGATACGACAGACTATGTTCAAATGTTTCAGGCGTTCGTGAACTTTGTTGTTGCCGAATATGCAGAAGGACGTCGCGTTGTCCTGGTCATCGACGAGGCGCAAAATCTGTCTCTCGAAGGTCTTGAAGAAATTCGAATGCTCACGAATGTCAATTCGAACAAAGATGAATTGCTTCAGTTGATTTTGGTGGGGCAACCAGAGCTGCGTGACATGGTCGGTCAGCCAGAAATGCGGCAATTGGGGCAACGGGTGGGGGCATCTTTCCACCTTGGTCCAATGGATGCTGAAACGACAGAAGAATATGTGCGTCACAGATTAAAGTTGGTGGGTGGAACTGGGGACGAGTTTGCCAGTGATGCATTCCCAGCGATTGCTGAAAAAACAGGTGGGGTCCCTCGTTTGGTGAATAAACTTTGTGATCTTGCCATGTTATATGCTTGGAGCGACGAGCAAAAAGTCGTTGATCAAAAAACGGTACAAGCCGTTCTGGCCGACGGTATATTTTTCACAGGCAGCCAAGAAGAAGGAGGAAACACATAATGTTTTCCTTACGTTATTACATCTCCGTTTTTGCGCGACGTTTTCCTTGGTTCTTGATTGTGGCGGGTGGCATCGCGGGCCTAGCGATTACTGTAGCGATTACGCTGCCTGCGGCCTATGTCAGCTCGACACGGCTAATCGTTGAGAGTGCGCAAATTCCAGGTGAACTTGCATCATCAACGGTTAGAATCTCGGCTCAGGAGCAGTTGCAGATTTTTGAGACACGGCTGTTAACCCGAGCAAATTTACTGGACGTTGCACGAAAGACCCAAGCGCTGCCAGACTCCGGCGATATGTCGCCGGATCAAATCGTGGATGCGATGCGGTCTCGCACATCCATTAGGTCGTCAACGGGTCGCAATCAGGCGACGTTGATGACAATGCGATTCGAGGCGTATGAGGCGCGAAAAGCAGCAGCGGTTTTGAATGAGTATTTGGATCTCATCTTGAGCGAAGATGCGCAATTTCGCGCAAATCGAGCGGGTCAAACACAAGACTTTTTCGAACAAGAAGTCGGGCGGTTGAGTGAAGAACTGGCCAACCAAAGTGCCAAAATTCTTGAATTTAAAAATGAAAACGTAAACTCATTACCGGAAAGCCTGCAGTATCGTCGCGGCGAGCAGTTGCGTACGCAAACAACTTTGCTTGAAATCGATCGTAACCTGACGAATTTGGAAGAGCAAAGAGAGCGTTTGGTTGTCGTTTATGAAGAAACAGGCCGTGTAAATTCGGCGCCAACCGCCGCTAAGACACCGCTCGAACAGCGGTTGGCGCAGTTAGAAGGGCAGCTTAATAACGCACTAACTGTTTTCTCGGATAGTAATCCAAAAGTTGTTTTGCTTCGCAACCAAATTGAACAAGTCAAAGAGCAGATCACCGCAGAACAAGATGTCGGTGCGGCAGATGTTGACGAAGAAGAAGATCCAACAGGCGCTCTATTTGAATTCCAACTGACTGAAATCGATTCACAACTTCAAACGTTGCGAGATCAACGAGATCAGGTCGACGCGCGTCTGAATGCGTTGACTGAGGGAATTGATTTGACCCCAGCAAATGCTGTTGCTTTGACGGGGTTGGAACGTGACTATGAAAATATTCAAGCGCAATACAATGACGCTGTCGCGCGCTTGGCCACAGCTGCCACTGGTGAACGGATTGAAACCCTATCCAAAGGGCAACGTATTTCGGTTGTTGAACAGCCGACGCCGCCAACTGAACCGACCAAACCAAATCGTGTGTTGATTGCGGGTGGCGGTACAGCCTTGGGGCTGTTTGCAGGTATTGCGCTGATCATCACTTTGGAAATGATAAACAGTACGGCAAGGCGTCCGCAGGATGTTGTGAAACGGTTGGGAATCACACCTATCGCGACCATTCCGTATTTGCATACTGGGCGTCAAAAACTGATGCGTCGCTTGTCGCTGGTGGCCCTGATCCTTGTGATTATGGTTGCAATACCAATCGCCATTTACGCTTTGCACACATATTACTTGCCTCTGGATCTGATTGCGGATCGTATCATGGATAAACTAGGCATTCGATAAACCCTGCTGCGCGTCGCGTCAGAGACACACCAAGGAGAGATACCAATGGAACGTTTGCAAAACGCATTGGAAAAAGCGCGAAATTTGCGGGCAGGCGGCAATCCTGGAAAGGTTGCATCGACGCCTGTGGGTTTGGAAGAAGCTTGGCTTGAATTGCCCGAGCTAGAGCGTCGCCTGGATCTTTGGAAGAAAAAGCGTCTTGTCGCTGCGCGCGGTGGCAATGAAGCGTCTTCTTACGATTTGCTACGCACAAAATTGCTGCGTATTTGTCGTCAGAATGATTGGAGCCGCGTTGCTGTTGTGTCGGCCGCTGCGGCTGCGGGAAAATCGACGACGATGACGAATTTGGCATTTTCGTTTTCGCGCCAAAAAGATGTTCGTGCGATGCTGTGCGACTTTGATTTGCGACGTCCTAGTATTGCGCGCATTCTGGGACATGCTGTCGAAAACACGATGGGTGAAGTCCTACGCCGTGAAGTGCCGTTTGAACAACACGCATTGCGGTACGGTATGAACCTAATTTTCGCATTGAACAGCGGCTCAACCCGCCATTCATCCGAGTTGTTGCAGAGCCAAGAAACTGGTGTGTTTCTTGATGAGATCGAAGTCAAATATGGCTGTGACCTGATGTTATTCGATATGCCGCCGCTGTTGATGGCGGATGATGCACATGGTTTCTTGCGCAGTGTTGACGCCGCATTGATCGTTATGGAAGCGGAGAAAACGCCGATTAAGCAGATTGATGTTGTTGAGCGTCAGGTGGCCGAATTGACAAATGTCGCGGGCATTGTCCTGAATAAATGTAACTATGCCGACAATCTGTATGGCAATGGATATAGTTATTATTACTGATCTTTCGGCGGCATGCCGAATGCAAAAGGCCCGGTTGCGATTTGCAGCCGGGCCTTTTGACTTTTAGAGATAGCGTTAAGATTTAGCGTCTAGGTCTTTCAGAATCTCGCCCAGTCCTGTTTTCCAATCAGGGCAAACAATGCCGAATGTTTTCGTTAGACCGCTACAATCCATTCTTGAATTCAGCGGACGTGTCGCAGGCGTTGGAAAAGCTGTTGTGGGGATATCTTCGACTGTGCAAGCCACACCAGATTGCGAAAAAATCTCGCGCGCGAAATCAGCCCAGCTGGCATAAGGCGCGCCCTGAAAATGATATGTTCCGGCCTTCGCGGGATCTGCGATCAGATCGGTCGCGATTTTTACACTCGCGGCGGCAATGTCGCAGGCAGGAGTCGGAGCACCGATTTGATCCGCAACAACGGTTAGTTTGTCGCGACTTTCTGCAAGGCGCAGCATGGTTTTGATGAAATTATTACCATGCGCTGACACCACCCATGATGTTCGCATAATAGCATAAGCCCCACCAGCTTCGCGAGTTGCGTCTTCCCCAACCCGTTTGCTGCGACCATAAGCATTAGGCGGATCCAAAGGGGCATTGGAACTCCAAGGTTCTTCACCCGTGCCGTCAAAAACATAATCGGTTGAGATATGAACAAATGGAATGCCCATTTCAGCACATGTCGCAGCCATCACGCCCACGGTCGTACCATTGATGGTCGTGGCCAAAGCTTCTTCATCTTCCGCCTTGTCGACGGCGGTATAAGCTGCCGCATTAATGACCGCATCCGGAGATTCGGTCTTAATCAATGCAGCGCATGCTTCAGGATCACTGAGGTCTGCACTGTCACGCCCAAAGCAAACCGTCCCTTCCAACAGGGCCAACTCTTGCGCGACTTGGCCTGTTTTACCAAAAACAACAAACTTCATGCTTTGGTACCCAATCGTTCGCCAACGCCAGCCCGGTTTTGCAAGGCGCGCCACCACTCTTCGTTGTCCAGATACCACTGAACTGTCTTGGCCAACCCTTCTTCGACGGTAACGCTAGGGCGCCAACCCAGTTCGTTGCGAATCCGTTGTGGGTCAATCGCATAGCGCGCGTCATGTCCGGGGCGGTCCGTCACAAAGGTGATTTGATCTGAATAGGATTTTCCATCCGCACGCGGTTGTTTTTCATCAAGAATGCGACACAGGGTCTGAACCAATTCCAGATTGGTGCGTTCGTTTTCGCCACCGATATTATAGCTTCGGTTCAATTCACCCTTTTGAACGACCAGCAATAGCGCGTCGGCGTGGTCTTCTACATATAGCCAGTCGCGGATGTTTGATCCATCACCGTATATTGGCAGGTCCTTACCCGCCAAAGCGTTCAGAATGACAACTGGGATCAGCTTTTCAGGGAAATGATACGGCCCGTAATTGTTGGAGCAATTTGTCAAAACAACCGGCAAACCATATGTTTCGGCCCAAGCCCGCACCAAATGGTCGCTTGAGGCTTTGGATGCGGAATAGGGTGAACGCGGATCATAAGCGGTTTCTTCCGTGAACATCACATCGGGATCGTTTGGCAGGGATCCAAAGACTTCGTCGGTGGAGATGTGATGAAAGCGGAAGCTTTCTGGCTTGCCGTTGTCGAGCCAATATTTACGTGCGGCTTCCAACATATTGAAGGTGCCAATGATATTCGTCTCGATGAAATCTGCGGGTCCGTCAATCGAGCGGTCAACATGGCTTTCAGCTGCTAAATGCATGATCGCGTCAGGTTTATGGTCTGCAAAAATCCGTTCCAACGCAGCCGCATCGCGAATGTCGGCCTGTTCAAAATGATAGAGTGGGCTGTCTGCGACGGGCACCAAGTTGTCTAGGCAGGCTGCATAGGTCAGGGCGTCCAGATTGACGACTTCAATTTCTTGCTTGATCGCCTGACGTACAACCGCGGATCCGATGAACCCTGCGCCGCCTGTCACCAAAATTTTCATGTCGATTTATCCTCTTGGGCTTATTGTTCTTGCTTAGTAGGTAAAGGGCGTTTCGAATGCGCTCAAAGTCTGTGCTTTCTCGTCTTTTTCCGAGATCACGGGCGTCAGACCTTCAATGGGCCAGTCAATACCGCAACTGTCCCATTTGACGGAACCGTCGCATTCCGGTGCATAGTGATCGGTGCATTTGTAGATGATTTCGCTGTCTGGCTCCAAGGTCATGAAGCCGTGCAGAAAGCCGCCGGGTATCCACAATTGAACGCCGTTTTCAAAAGAAAGCGTTTCTCCAAACCATTTTCCATAGGTCGGAGATCCTTTGCGAACATCAACAGCAACATCAAAAATCTTACCACGACCACAGCGCACCAGTTTACCTTGTGCATGGGGTGGGGATTGAAAGTGCAATCCACGAACCGTTCCGACTTCGCTGGACATGGAATGATTGTCTTGGACGAATTCCGGTAGTGATACGCCTGCAGCTTCTAGCTTTGATCTGTTCCAACTTTCAGAAAAGAAGCCGCGATGGTCGCCAAACCGAGGTGGCGTGATAACCAGAACGTCTTCGATCGGGGTCTTCTCAACTTTCATGTGCGTCCTCTTTGTGACGGTGTCATCGCCATATTGTTCCGAGAGTTGTGGATGTGCGTTATGTATGTGCTGCAAAGAGTGACGCTGCACAAATTACCGCGCCAGTTTCGACACACTGGCATGCGTCTGCAGAAAAGAGTGTTCAAATGCTTCACTTTACAGAATGACATCCGCTGAATTTTTTCTCTACTATGCGGTTATCATGCTGTGCCATTTATTCAAGCATTTGAAACAGGGCTGATAACTCGTAGAGAGGTCTGGGATGTTTTCGCCCGCTCCTTGCGCAATCTTGTAAGGTCAATCAGGCGTTGTTAGTCAATTTTAACGTATGTCTAAAACACCAATGTTCTTCAACAGAGTTAGGCGCTAAGACATGTTATGAAGGATATGAGTCACAGGTAGGGCATCAGCACTGAACCTGCAGTGGCACAACAAAAGGTTTCTTCGCCTGGGGAATGATAAAAAGACATGGCTGTTGTTGAACAAACGGGCTCATTAGCGACATATCCGAAAAACGGCGCTCAGGCGGCGCAAGAAAATAAGTCGCGCCTGTATCTGATTATTTTTCTAATTTGTATTTTCTTACCAATCGCGCGCGATGTCGCGGGCCTGCGAATGTCTCCTACACGTATTTTTCTGTTGATCTCAACAGTGCCATTGGCATTCAATTGCCTCAGCGGAAAATATGGCCGTACAACCATGGTCGATTGGATCGTTATGTTCCACGGATTGTGGATTATGCTGTCGCTCATAGCTGTTCACGGAACGTCCAAATTGCCATTTGCAGGTATTACGATGGTGGAATTGACGGGTGGGTATTTTGTTGGGCGCGCCTTTATTCGAAACTCTGACGATTACCGCTTTGTGTTTAAATTCGTTTTGATCGTTCTTGCCATCAATTCGCCATTGGCCATGTTGGAAAGTTTGACTGCAAAAACGGTTATTCCAGATTTGCTGCGGGTCGCGTTTGAAACACCGACACGGGATCCAAGTGCCAGAGGGCGCATTGGCCTCGAGCGCGTGCAGGGCGTTTTTGACCACCCCATTCTATGGGGCATGTTCTGTTCGCTGACATTTGCCAATACCATAATGTCTTTGCGGGCGCCCGCAGGTGTTCGAACAGGGGCGATTATCCTGTCTATTTGGTCGACAATAATTTCCTTGTCTTCAGGTCCGATGCTTGCGGTTCTGTTGCAGAGTTGCCTTTTGCTTTGGGGAAAGATTACCAAAGACAGTTGGAAACTGTGTGTGCTTATGGCTGTCATCGGCTATGTGGTGGTTGATTTGATTTCTGATCGGACACCGATTCGTGTTTTGATCAGCTATGCGGCCTTCAACCCGTTAAGCGCCTACACGCGTTTGGCTCAGTTTGACTGGGGGTTATTGACGATCCAAAATAATCCGATTTTTGGCATTGGTCTGGGTGACTGGGCGCGCCCGCATTGGGTCGGGGCGTCTGTCGATAACTTCTGGCTTTTGACTGGAATGCGCTACGGGATATTAGGGTTTGTAAGTATTTTCAGTGCTTTCGTGGTGCACCTCTGGCTTGGTGCGCATGCTAAAATCTCCGACCCAGATCTTCATAAGTTGAGGATCGGACACTTGGTCACGTTGATTGCTATGTGCTGTGTGATGATCACTGTCCATCTTTGGGGTAACGTGTCCGTTTTCGTTGTATTTTATCTCGGTGCCGGGGGCTGGTTATATGCGTCGGCCTTGGAAAATGACACTGACACTGAGACTGATGAAGGCGAAGAGGGATTGTCGCAGGGGGCTCAGGCTGAACATGCTGCGGGTCGATCGGGACCATCCATGTATACGCGGTTTTCTCCAACAAAATCCCGGCGTGGAATTGCAGAAAAATCAGTAGCGCTTCCAGAAAGAACAAGAGCTTTTGAGCAACGATCAAGGCCAACCGATATTCCTGACCCGCGACGCCATATTCTACCGAATGTGGGTGAGACACGGGACAAGCCTAAGGATGGCGACTTGTGGGCGCGTGATTTTTCAAAGGAAAAACCACGTAAATAAAGTTATTTGGCGTTGCCTTCGAGTGTTTGAAGCAAAAACTGTTCCAACTTATTTGCCATCAAAGAACTGTCAAAGCGTCCTGCCAAACGGCGGGCATTTGTTCCTAGCGACAGGCGCAGCTCAGGGTCCTGTGCGAGCTTGATCATCAGGTCTGCTTGCGCAGCGACATCGCTTTCAGGAAACAGAAACCCGTTTTCGCCAAATTCTATTTGATCCATCAAACCACCGGAAGCTGACGCCAAAAGGGGTAGTCCTGCTGCGCCAGCTTCGGTCAAAGTGACACCAAACCCTTCGCACCAGCCTTGATAGGTTCGGGAATGCTGCAGATAAACATGGGACATCGATAATTCATCTGCGATTTGTTCTGGCGTCAAACGGCCGGTCAATCGAACCTTGGTACCAAGGCCTTTCTCGTGAATGTCTTGTTCCAGTTGGGCGGCCAATGGCCCGAAACCCACCAATACGAGTTCTGAATCAGGCACAGATTTGAGCACTTGTTCGAAGGCTGAAAGGGTCTCGCGCATACCCTTTTCTTCGGATAAGCGTCCGACAGAAATAAAGCGCACCGGTTTGTCCGAACTTGCGCTTGATTGCTTTGGTATCGGGCGCTGCGCAAAAAGCGCCAGGGGGGCGCCGCAAGGGATTACATCCGTATTGCTGGGCAAACCTAAAGGGGCCAAGCGATCCAATTGGTGTTGACCAACAACGATGGCCCCAGACAATTTGGGCAGAACGCGCTGCAGTGCTGCGCGGTATGACGGTTCGGTCAAAAGGGCTGAGGCGTCACGCCCGTGTACATGTAGAACAAGCGGCAGGTTTTTTGGCAAAGCTTGGGCTACTGCGATGGCGGTCCAGCCGAAATGGGCTAAAACGATGTCAGGGTTGATCGTGTTCAATGCTTTTGAAACGGCGGCTTTCTGAGCGTGGGAAAGGCCATAGGCCCCCGCCATGCCCAGTTTTCGATAGGCCCGAGCCCGCAACGTTTTTGATGAAACCGGGCGTCCGCCAACTAATGCGTTCGCTATACCGCCCAGTTCTGCTTGCTCATGTTTTTGCCAACCCAAAAAATGTGGGTCAAAAATGTCGAAGCTTTGCGCTTGCCTTGTCATCCAAATTTCCGACGGAATGCCAAGAACAGACGAAAAAATGGCTATTTTTCGCTTTTTGGAAACAGGGTCTTGCAGGTTGGGGTGCTTCATAAGGTGTGCTAAATTTAACAGAGAACGTGTGGAATCTTGTCAGCATTTCGTAATCAAAATACACTCTGGCCGTAGTTTACGTGTACTTTGATTATCAAGAAATAACAGACCATTATTGAGGGCGGGACGAATTTTGACACAAAAAAAGACATTTGCATCACAAAGCACATGCGTCTCGGTTATTATTCCCACATACAATGCGGAAAATTTCTTACCACGTGCTGTGCAGTCTTTGCAGGAATCGGATTGGCCTGGGCGTTTGGAAATTGTGATCGTAGATGATGCGTCTACGGATCAAACGGCTGACGTCATGGCCAAACTCGCGTCAGAAGATGATCGGATCATTGCGGTAAATTCTCCACAGAATGCAGGCCCGGCCCATGCCCGTAATTTGGGGCTGGAACATGCAACCGGGGATTGGTTTGCTGTACTGGATGCAGATGATGCATACGAACCGGGTCGATTGACGCGTTTGGTGTCCTATGCGGAAGAAGAAGGTTTGGACATCATTTCTGACCTGCTGTTGCTGTATGATTTGGCGGCCAAGTGTTACGCGCCCGACGACCTGCAATACCCCGCATCCGGTGCGCTACAAGAACTGCAAATCGAGGACTTCTTGCAAGCAGACGAAGCTACTGGTCTGGACTTTGGCATGTTGAAACCCATTTTCCACCGTAGTCTGCTGGAAAAAGGGCTTTTGAAATATCCAAGCCATCTGCGTCACGGCGAAGATTGTGCGCTTTACATATCCATGGTGCAGGCTGGTGCGCGTTTTGGTTTGCTGCACGAAGCGCATTATGTGTTTTCAACGCGAATTGGTGCTGTTTCGCAAAAAATATCTCCGGGCTCCGTCACCGATGTAGATTATCGTGCAATTGCAACTGAAGCAGAACGCTTGCGTGACGAATTGCAAAAGCAGGGGTCATTGACGGATTCGATTGCGGACTTGCTGGCCCGTCGTGTTTCGAACGCTCTTAGCCAGAACCGGCGCTACGGATGGACAATGCTGCGACGTAAAGAATGGGGGCGCCTTGTGCGTTGGTTTCGCCGAAACCCTAGGAATTTTCAAGCGCTTGCCTCTGTTTTGCTCCAGAAACTGCTGGGGCATCGCGGGCTGCCGGACTAAAGAGGTGGTGAACGCATAACTCTTGCACGCAATTCACGTAGCAAGATGAGGCAAACGTAGATCTACTGCTATTTAATTGACAAGCAAAGGCAAACACACCGAAGCTTTAATCCGCGTGAATAGGTGGTTTGTTTTGCAGGCGTTGCCTTATGGGCCATGCAAGAACACGACTGATATAGAATTCAACAGGGCTACAACGACATGTCTTCTTTAAACAAAACCAAAGTCAGTGTGGTGGTTCCCTGCTACAATCGCGAAGACACTGTAAAAGAAGCGATCCAATCGGTTCTAGATCAAGATTGGGACAGCCTAGAGGTGATTGCTGTGGATGATACATCCACGGATAAGACATTGGACGTATTGAAATCTATCGCAGATCCACGTTTGCGCATCGTTTCGAATACAGAAGGTTCAGGTGTTTCTTCGGCGCGTAATTTGGGCATTCGACTAGCAGCAGCGGATGCGGAATGGATTGCGTTTCAAGACAGTGATGATGTCTGGAAGCCAGAAAAATTGACGGCGCAGATGTCCAGTTTGTTGCAAAAGCCGGATCATGTGGCATCGTTTTGCGGGATGGAGGTCAAAGCGGACAGCCATCCTGATACGCCCGTTGATAAACGCTATCCAGATCTGTCTATCTCCCCTTTGTCAGGAGACATTTTGCCCAGCCTAGTCAAAGGCAGTTATCTATCGACGCAAATGCTGGTGATCCGAAAAGACGTTTTGGAAAAACTGGGCGGCTTTGACGAAGATCTAAAGGCCTTGGTTGATTGGGAATTGATGTTGCGCGTTGCGCAGGAAGGCTATGTGGATTTCATTGCGGATGATTTGGTCATTCAGCGCATGTCTGAAAATTCCATCACACGATCTAGCCGCAAGCGCGTCGATGCGCAGCAACATATTTTGACAAAGCACAAAGAATTGTTGTCTCGTTATCCAGATGTCTTGGCGCATCATAATCATAGGATTGCAGGGGCTTTGCGCGCGTTTCAGGATTACAAATTGGCTCTTCCTTTTGCGCGGGAAGCTGCGTGTCGGAAGCCGACAAACTTGAAGTATCTTGCAAGCTTCTTTTATCTCTTGTCTCGAAGCGTCGTGAAGTAACGGGTGACCTCGATCGGGTCCTCAGGAGGTAAAATGAAACTCTTTTCACCTTTAGACCGGATAGGGCTTCGCATTGCATTTTTGTGCTTTGCGTTGATCGCATCTGCGACAGATATTGTCGCCCAAATCTTTGTCGCACCGCGTACGGCTGAAATTTCGTCGAATGCAGATGGCAGCGAAAGCGCGCCTTATGGCAGTTTGGATGACGCGATAAAAGCACGCGGAAAGCGTGATATTCCGATTGTTTTCATGGATGGCCAACACGACGCAATACGTATTCGAGGCAATTATTCACCACCACTAACGATCACAGCGCAAACCCCGGCGGGTGCATATACACCGGTTCTCGTGGTTCGATCTCCTGGAACCCATGTGTCTAATCTTGGGGTTTGGCCAGAAGCACCGGTTGAAAAACACTACGTTTTGGTCACGACCAATGCGGATAATGTTGTGGTCGAAGGTTTGGACATCAGAGGCAGTCAAGATGCTAAGCAAGAGTACTTTAACTGGACCAAAGAAGAATGGTTGACCGACAAGCACGTAAACGGTGTTAAATTGAAAGGTCGAAATGTGACTTTCCGAAACAACACTGTTACGGGGACAGCATTTGCGATTCAGTCCTATAACGAAGGTGCGCGTGTCTTAAATAACCGGGTATCTGGGTTTAGTGGCGACGCTTTGCGCGGGCTAGGTGATGACACGATCTACTACGGTAATTTCGTCGAAAATTCGTTTGATGTAGATAAAAACCATGATGACGGTTTCCAATCTTGGGCTCCCAAAGTGAAAAACGGTGGAAGCGGTATTCTGAAAAATCTGGTTCTAGACAGCAATGTCATTATTGGTTGGACTGGGCCAGAAAAGCATCCGTTGCGCGGCAAGTTGCAGGGTATTGGCCTGTTTGATGGTCGCTTTGAAAACGTGACCATCCAGAACAATCTTGTATTGGTGAACCACTATCACGGAATATCTTTATACGATGGCTTCGATAGTAAAATAGTGAACAATACTGTTGCCTATCTTTCTGGGCCACCCCAGCGATTTCCCTGGATCAAACTGGGATCCAAACGAAAAAACCCCGAAGCATATAGGCATGTCTTGATCGCGAACAATGCTGCAATGTCCTATAGCGGCAGCGGTGATGCTTTGAAACGAAACGTCGTTACAAAGTACATTTATAAGTTTTATGAAGACCCGTCGAAGTTGAATTTCGAACCAAAAGAGGGCAGCCCTTTGATTGGCGCTGGCCTTGCCGAATTTGCACCGGGGCGGGATATTTTGGGGCGTGAGCGCGCTAAAACCGGGCGTGTGACGCTGGGTGCCTTTGAAGCGCAATAAACATAGCTAAGTTGGAAGATCGGATGCTGATGAACGTGTCATTTGAAATTTTTGCGGAGGGCGTTTTTTGTTGAAATCAGCCAGCAGGTCCATTCTGTCAAAATTGGGTTATCAGTTAACGCGTATTGAGAAATCCCCACTCAGATGGCCCCATAAGTCTACCGATTCTGTTGATGCGCCGACCATTTTGATATTCACGCCTCCCAATTCAGGGTCGACGGCGATCTCAAAGTTCCTGACCAGTTCTGATCACGTGGCATCCTTCAACCCAGTTAACAATGAAATGCAATGGATTGTGCCAGGGCTGATCGAACAAGATCGTTGGTGGCCGCAAAAGCCAGTTTGTTATCAATCCGTTGCTGGATGTCTTCAGAAGGCTGTCGATGAGGCGCGTGCGCAAGAGCCGAAAGTTCAGTATTTTGTTGAGAAGAGCCCGCCAAATATGGTGCGGCACGCCAAAGTTGTGGCCCTTTTCAATAACCCGAAAATCCTCGTGAACAATCGTGACCCATATGCAAATATCTCGTCTCAGTTAAGTCGATATTCCAATACGCATTATCGTGATTTGCTGCGCGAGGATATCGTCAGTCATTTGACCGAAATGTGGGTCGTGCGCAGCCAATACCTAGCTGAGATCGCTGATGTCTATGATGCGCCAATTTTGACGTATGAGGGCTTTTGCCAAACGCCATCCCAGCTTTTGACCGATCTGGCGTTGACAGATGTTCCCGACCTTGACCCCAAAGGCGAGGTCAAAGTGAAGGTGAAAGACTACGAGGCCCAAGGCATTTCGAACATGAATGAACGACAAATTTCGCAACTGAAAGATGTCGACATTGCACAGATCTCTGCCTTGCTAAAACCCCATGAGGCATTGTTGGCTAGGTTTGATTATGCGTTGCTCTAACGCGTGATCGCGCTAGTTTGGGACAAATTCAGGCAGTCGCTTAAGGCTTTTTGTGACGATTTCCATCAATCGTGCTTCTGCGTCTGCCTCAGTTTCTTTCGGCCCTATCGGGGTGACGTACCGGACCAATGCGCCATCTGTGCGGCCCAGCGTCAAACTATCATAGAGAACTGACAATTTGGCGCGGAAGTCATTGGTCATGCGTTTTCCGCGTTGCTCAAACCAGTAATAGACAAGTTGCTTTTGCAACCCCTTTTGGATCACAGCGCGGTTGACTGAGAAACTACCATATTGCGTGTCTGGAAAATCGACTTGGTGTTGGCGCAAATCAAAGATTTCCCAGCCACCTGCGGGCAGGCAGACTTCGGGCGAATGGATGCCCTGACCGTCAGTTTGGTTGTGATAAAAGGCTACGAACATGTTTACAGGTAGCGTATCGCGCGCCAGAAAATTGGTATTTAGGTAGTCATCAGCCGCGAGAACCTGTTCAATATCCGGTTCGAGCTTGGTCGTAACGCTGGACCAACCGTCAAGACGCGCTGGGAACAAAGAAAATGTCTCGCGCTGGATTTGGGTCGTGTTCGCGCCACCTGCTAGCGAAAGGCTTAGACCGACCGCTGCTGTCAGGCCAACGAATGTTGTAAAGGCAGCCGAGGCATTGATCTGACGCACTTGCCCAAGAATACGCCATAGACCATCGGTATCCAAATCAATCGCTTCTGATAGCGGAAGCGGATTGGCCACCATACGCTGAAGGCCCCATGCCATCGCAAAGAGAATGCCAATACAGCTGATAAAGATGACCCATCCTTCGAAGAAGTGCAGGAACCCTTCGGCATGTTCGATGCCATAGCTGTTCACCAAGACGCCAATGATGCCGATGCGAACGGAATTCATAAATACGGTTAGCGGTGCTGCCGCGATCAGCAGAAGGGCTTTATGCCAAACTGGACCCCGATATAGGATCGAAAACAGGTAAGAAAAGCTGAGGATCGGGAACAGGTAACGCAGGCCAGAGCAGGCTTCTGCAACCTGTAGCTTGTAGACACCCAGATCAATAACATTGCCCTCTAAGAACACGGGAACATCCATCAAACGGACAAATGCAACGCCTAGTTCCGAACTGACGCCTTGTAGGAAGGTTGTCATTTGCCAGTATAGAACTTGAGGTAGGGGCAGCATGAATACCAGATGGAATACTGGCAGCATATGTTTGATGCCGCGTTTCCAGCCGAAAATCACCAAAACCACACCGGCGACCCAGATGATATATGCATATGTCACAATATCCGGGATGCGGGACAAGTTTCCTAGAATGGCGATAATCAGTGCAAATAAACCAATGAACACGCCTGGCCAAAGGTCTTTCGCCAAGCCGGTTATGGATGCGCTTTTAGGATCGTCCTGAACCATGCGTAATTCGCGCAGGAACAAATATAATGATATGACGGGGATGAGCGGACCATGAGAATATTCAGGTGTGCTCCAAGCATCGACCAGCGATACGAACCCCATCCAAAAAACAGGTAGTGCAACGAGGTTAAGAACGACAAACCATACAAAACCCGGTGTGATGGGCCAATTGGCGACAGGGTTGCGATTAACCAGATACGACATGGAATAACTCCGGGCAGGCAATTTAATCGTGTTTTGCCAATGGCAAAAATGAAACAAGTTTTCAGTGTAATTACATGATTTCGACCGAAAGCGAAATCACAACACTGCAATCTTGGTTTAAATGTCGAAATAGAGAATGGTCGAAGCTAAGGCCTTTGCTCCGATTCAAATCTAGTAACCGGCCAACCATTCCTTGCGGCGCGACCAGATATCACGCCATTTTTCGCGATCTTCTTTGAATTTAGGCCGCCCTGAGAGTGCCAGAATGGATGCAGCAGCAACGCGTAATCCACCCCATAACCACATCAAAGCCACCCCTAACGGCACAAGTGCAGGGGACCAGTGATCTCGGATCAAGGTGGTGCGGCCTTTTGCAACCATTGCAACCTTTCGTGCAACTTTTGCAGACGAGGCGCCAACAATATGCATGATCTGGGCATCTGGCGTGACCATCGGACGATAGCCAAGTTTGCCAGCGCGCAAACATAAATCTGCTTCTTCACCATACATGAAGAACTTTAGGTCAAATCCGCCCAATTCATCCCAGAGGGCCCGCGGGATCATTAGAAAACACCCCACGACGATATCCACTTGGCGCACGGTATCGCGCTGCCAACCGCCCATATTTTCGGTGTTGAATATAGGGGTGTTTCGGAACACTGCGGTCAAGCCGGTGGTGGAACAAAAGGCTGACCAGGGCGTTATGCGATTTAGGCAGGATAGGGCGTTCAGTGAACCATCTGGAAACACGGTGCGCCCGCCTGTAATACCCGCTTGTGGATTTGCTTTGGCGAATTCTAACAGGTTGTCCACGGCATTTGCATGCACTTCGGTATCTGGATTGAGCAGCAATAACCATTTCGTCGTCGCTTCGGCTGCGACGATGTTATTGCCCTTAGCAAATCCGTGATTGTCTTTCGATGCAATCAGTTCCACCTGAGGGAAATTTTCTGCAATTGCCTCAACAGATCCGTCAGTTGACGCATTGTCTAAGACAACTGTGTGAAACCGGGTTTTGTGTGTGTTGTCGTAAAGCGTTTTCAAGCACGCCAAAGTCAGATCTTTGGTGTTGTAACTGATCACAATGACCGTCAGCTCGGCATTTTCAGCAGTGCTGTCCATTTGTGTCGATGCCGCAGACGTGCTCATTCGAATGCCTCTACCCTTTGCCCTGAAAATCAGTGTGTCGTTAAAGACATTTCATAAGGACGTAAGGTGTTCAACACCATGGTTTTTTGCGAAATACCGCAATGCGTATTGAGAATCCCCATCCGTAGATGGGAATTGCCTAGTTCTTATAGTAAAGACGAGAATAAGACTTAGAACGAGAAGTCGAAATCGTCGCTGAAATAGTCTTTGAACTTATCCCAGAAGTCACTGAAGTCATTGACGCTGTCATCTGGATCTTCTTCTTCGTGGGCATCTAGATAATCTTGATACTGGACTTCAACCTCTTCAGCAGAGAGTGTTGATGCTTGGACCGTAAAGTCATCAACAGTCCCCTGCATGCTTTCGTCCCAATTGTGACCTAGAATTAGGTCATAACTACCGTCACTAGAAAGCTGGCCTGACGCAGAGGCGTTTTCGCCGACAAGCACGCCATCCACGTATACTTTTAGGCCTTCGCCATTGAGGCCATCATAGGCGATCGAGATGCCGTGCCATTCGCCCTCACCTAAAACGCCATCTGCTGTGGTTAAGCTAAAGTATCCTTCATCTGTTTCCACAGTTGCAGTGATGGCCCCGGTGTCTGAAACAGTGACAAGAGTCGCTTTGTGCATATGCAAAAGCGCGCCGTCCTGGCCGTCAACCTCTTTGTTGACGAACATAGACATGGTGAAATTATTAAGATGCTGTAGTTGATCATTTTCGCGTTCAATATGGAATTCGTTTGATCCATCCATGTAGAACCCGCTGCTTCCGAAGAGGCCATCAACAATGTACTCCTTACCTTCGACCGTCACTTCGGAATTGTAAGAACTCTCATCGATCCAGCCAGAATCGAAATCGATTTTCAGCAAGGTAGGGTCGCTCAACTTTGTTGCGCGTGTAAGTTCGATGTCACCGTCAGATGTCGAAATCGTCAAGGTTACATCGTAACTTCCAGGTCCTTCGAAGTCCCGTGTTACGGTTTGGCCGGTCATGACAACACCGTCTGAAAACGTCCATGTGTAGGCTGAATCTGGCAGGTCTAGATAACCGGATATGTCGAAGGATTGGCTTGCCTCATATAGAACAATGCCAGCTGCCCAGTCCAATTGTGTTTGTTGAATGACAGCTGTTGGTGTTTCACTTCCATAGGCCTCAACCGGATCATAAGATGCGCCGTAACCTGCCCAATCACTGTCTTCGCGCAAGGCCAGATCACGCAGATCTGCGACACCGTCAGGTGCCCAGTTCACAATGTTGTTGCCGATATAATTTTCTGAGTTTTCATCGAGATAAACCGGTTGAATGTTTTCGTCGATTTCCAGATCTTCAGATTCAGATTGATACACGTTGCCGATGTTATTGGTCACCGTACCACCGGAGACGTTGAATAAATTGATTTGCGGAGGCGCCGAGTATGCGTCGTCAGAACTGTAGCCAGACCCGGGATTATACAGGAGCGTGTTGTTGGTTACAGAGACATTTTCTGTATCATAAATTGTGACACCGTGCGGGTGTCCGTTGTAAATCAGGTTATTCTCGATCGTGATGTTTTCGTAGGCTTCGCCGGTCTCGTCATACATCTCGTTCTTGATAAAGATGGTTTGTGTTGTCTCACCGGATCCGCTGTTGAAATAATTTCCGGTAATGGTCAAATCGCTGGTCGTTTGCGTGTTATAGCTAGCTGACCAGATTTGGATCATGTCATCGTGATTCCAGGTGCTGTTCGAGCCGTAGAAATCATAGAAGCTGTTGTTTTCAATTAATGTATCTTGGACACCTGACAGACGGAGACCATCCCCGGTCATTTTGGTAAAACTACTTCCTGAAATGACAGTACCAGTCGCATTCGCGATCGAAATGCCATAAGAATAATTTGAAACCGTATTATTGATAAACTCGAAACCGTCACTGTCTCTGACATATGCGAGCTTGTCTCCGGAGGTTGTTGTTCCGTCGCCAGCCTGGTGACCGTCAGCATTGCTCACGAAAGAGCTATTTTTGACCACGATATTATCGCTTGCAAGCACTGTAATATCAGTTTGGCTCGTCGTCTCGCTTGCTTCCATTGCGATGTTATCAAACGTAATGTTTTGTGAAGATACCAACTGAATTTTTTCGAATACCGCTGGATTATCGGCGTCGGCAGAGACGATCGTTATTTCGCTGTTCTCTGGACCACGATTGTACAGTTGTAAATCGTAGGCAACATCACTTGCCTCGACGACAATTGTGCCGCCGGTCGTATTCAGGCTGTTGATCGCCGCTGTTAGTTCCGCGCTGTTTGTTACGGAAATTATTTTATCGGACATTATACACACCACTTTTTTAGTACGCGCTTTTAGGGTTTCGGCGGGAGAGTGGTTCGCCTTGTCATCCTAACAGTCGCGGACTGTGTTTAAGGGATGTCCAGTATTTTTGATTCCCGTGTCTGTGCTGGGACCAAATCGTGGCGGAAACCGGATTGAATTTAGGCCATGTAGTAAAATTCAAATCAGAAAATTAACTATAGGTGCATGATATTAAACACTTTATTAACCAATTTGGATTGCCACATTTTAGTTCAAATAAACTGCTTTTATGCAAGCAGTATTTGAAATTTTTCTTGTCATGATTGCTATTTTAGAATCGTTTTATTCAGTTCAGGCTGCCCAAAAACCGCTTGTTTTAGCGTCAGGACCGTTCGGAAAAGGCGTAACCGGATCAGCATTCCAAGAGCAGAAAACTTATCGGACAAAGGCAGATCTTTGTTGCGAAAAACCTTGGCGCTATGAGGAACAATGGAAGCTGCAATGGCAAAACTTCGTAATCCCCATTTTAAACGCTGCTTGGGGCTTTGGCCGTGGGCCGCGAACATTTCACGCGTCGTGCGTGCCCATTTTTTTGCTAAGGTCTGCCAGTTTTGGCGCGTTGGATGCGCAACGCAGAGTTCGGGTGCATAGGTAATTTCGTACCCCATTCCATAGGCGCGCTGGCCCCATTCGAGATCTTCCGATTTCGATCCGTCAAATGGTCCAACTGTGTCGAACATGGTTCGGCTGACGATCATATTAGCTGTGACGGAATAATGAGTGTCCTTAATATAGCTCTCTTGGTTAAAGGCGAACACATGCTCAAATGCTTCCGCTCCGCTGCGGGGGGGCGGGGTTTCGTCAAAAACTGTAACACGCCCGCCAACGCATATGCCTTCTTTCGCGACAGACAAGGCGGTTTTCACCCAATCCTCTGCAGGGATACAATCGGCATCCGTAAAAAATAGCCACTTTCCTTGTGCCGTCTGAATAGCTCGATTGCGGGCAGCCGCGGCACCTGGGTTTTGTTCTACGACGAAAACCACAGTTGGAAAGGTGTTTTGGATTTCGCCAATATCTTGCGTAGATGCATTGTCACCGACCACGATTTCTATCGCCTGTTCCTGTATCTGAGGAACTAGGGCAGCGAGACATTTTTCCAAACGTGCAACATCATTGAAATGCGGGATAATAATAGATGCGTGCATGTAAGTGCTCATTTTGGTCAGGCAGTCAATTTGGATAGGCTAACATATAGCTTAGTAAAGAGAATTTCCGAGTGGGATTCGAGGGAAAGTTGTTGATTCTAGATCTTTTTTTTCTCATCGCCTTGGCTTGGGTCGTTTGGCAGCAAAAAAAAGTAGCCAATTGCGCCAAAAAAGAAGCCCCCCAGATGCGTGAGCCAGGCCAATCGACCGTCTAAGGCAATAAACATGACGATGTTTAATGCGATCAAAATCAGTGCTGGTAACAAAAGTGGTCGCAACCGCCTGTCTTGCATCCAGATGCTCGCCAGAAGCGCGCCAGCCAAACCAAAGAGCGCGCCAGATGCACCAACCATGGGTGACCGATCAGAACTGGCAATGGCGTAGGTCAAGGCACCGCCAATCTGTGACAAAAAGTAGAGGGATAAAAAGCGTATGGTTCTTAAATCGCTTAGGATTGGCGGTGCAATTGAGAACAGCGTCAGGACGTTAAAAGCCATATGTTGGAAATTGGCGTGTAAGATTCCATAGCTAAGATGCATGATCACAGCTTGGCCCCAATAATTGGGTGTTCCACTGTAGAGTAGGCCGGGCCAATAGGCCCAATCGTAATAGATTTTCGTACGTAAAATAGATCGTCCCCATATGCCCCAATCTGCAGTAGAAAGGCGAATTTCAGGTAGGATCAGGGTCACTGCAATCAGCCATAGAACAGCTCGTGATGAGCTATTGGGAGGGCGGTATCGTTGCAGCAGTCCAAATTTTGACGTCATCAGCGTTTAAATGTGAAATCGCGGCCGACCGTAACGAAAACTGTATTGGACGTGGCATCGCCATCATCCGCATCCGTTTCGCGCCGATACCGCACACCACCAACAAGGGACCAATCTTCTGTCAGACTACGATTGTAGGAGGCTGAAACCGAACGCAGTTGGGTGTCGGTGTCACTTGGATTGTCATAATCCACTGCACTATACGTGGCCGATAGATTGAATCTGGAGATTGAATTGATCTGATGTGCCCATGACGCGGAAACCTGAGAAGATTGGCTGTTAAACCCATCACTATCCGTCGCAAAATTTTGCGATGCATTTAGGGTGACTTGGCCGCGCGGCAAATCTTGGGTGAAGTTTATGTTGCCAAAAAAGTCACTGTCTTCATCTTCTAACGCGCTCCAGCCGATGTTGTAGGATAGCGCAGAATCTTTGCCGCTAAGTTCGCCACCAAGGGTGACCTCGTCTCGCATTCCTAGGGTTGCCACACGGCGATTATAACCAAGCGACACGTTGCCCAGAGAGAGTTGTCGTGAAATGGAGGCACCAAAGCGGACCCCTGACTGATCGCTGATGCTGCCAGTGCCGCTTTGATCGATTTCTGTATACCCGATGCTAGCTGAGCTCGACCAGATAGGGGATAGACGATAGCGTAAAGTCAGTGCTGAATCATACGTCTCACGCGTGGTATTCGCATCATTATGTGTGTCTAGCGCGGAGTAGCTAAGCATAGCTGTCAATGTTGAAACCGGCGACAGTGTCATTACAGCATTCGCAGATCCCGCATAAGCGTCGCTATCATTGTATGAAGTGGAAATCGTATCCTCATACCAGATTGCGGTTTGCGAAATAGAAAATGTCAGTTCCAGTGGTGTGCCTTCGCCATGCGAAAACGACAGGGCGTTATAAAACCTGTTTCGATGACCAGGATCTTCTTCAGTCACGAAGGTTCCGCTTTCGTCATCGATGAGCGTTTCCAAGGCCACCAAATCTGATTCTGAATATCGTGAATCCAGCGATAGACCACCTGTGGCGGTATCATGATTGTAGGACAGAGCAAGGTTGTGGTTGCCGAATTCAACACCGGATGTTTCGACTTCACCATTGGCCAATTGAGCATCAGTCGCGGCTGAGAGAGAAAGCGCGCTGGTTCTGGTCTGTTGTTTCAGGCCAAAACTTAGCGTTGTGTTAGATTCAGTTGTCCGCTCGGTATCATCACTATCGTCGGCGAAAAACTTATTGTCGGTCGTCGTCAGCGTGCTGGAAACACCAAAGGTAATTTCAGACCCGCCACCGCTTTCTTGTGCGAGAACAAACATTGGCAATGTTATCGGCGCAATAATAGCAGCAACTGCTGCAGCTTTTTTGACCGCTGGTTTCCCAGCTGCGGAATTAGCGTGTTTGTACATTTGGTTTGCGAACCGGCGTGTCGGGCTGCGATCGATCCAATGTAGGTAAGGCATGCTCGTGTCCTCTACAGCAATCGATTTTGTATTTATTATGATTGCTTGTTGCTAGATGTCCCCAAACAATATGGGGACATCATTTTGATGTATTTTACCGCTATGCTGTATGGCGGATTATTCGAACAGACGTCTTTCAGGCACATTTACGACGTCGCCTGATTTTAGCAAAGTGGCACCGGAAATGCCGGTTCCCTTTTTGTAGTTGAATGTAAAGATCTGTTCGCCATTCGCGCTTGGCCGGCGTAGCTCAATGCGTTTGGTTGCAGCAAAACGAGTGAAACCACCGGCCTGCGCAATGGCTTGTAGCAGCGTGATGTCTTCATCATCATTGATGTTCAGGCGGCCAGGGTTATTCACTTCGCCCATCAAAAAGATACCGTAAGGCTGTGCAGCCAGTTCATCTGCTGATTGAACCAAGCCCACTACGTTTACAAAGACGTTTGGCTCTGTTGCAAAATTTTCGGCCAAACTGCGGCTAAGCAAGCTTTCGATCGAACGTACGCTACGGCCTGCTGCCTGAATGGTACCTGCGAAGGGGAAGGAAATTGTTCCGTCAGGCAAGACCAACACATTACGGTTGAGGGACGGATCTTCCAAAACCTCAACGGAAAGTTGGTCGCCGGTTTGAACCCGGTATTGTGCATCTGCTTTGCCTGCAGAGAGACCAAACGAGAGAATAAGGGTGGCAGCCACTAGGCTGAATGTCTGCACTGCTCGGGAAAACAGAGTTTTCATAACTTGTCCTTTGTCTTGTCGCGAATAAGGGTCAAATAACACTGACCCGAATATGACATGTTATCTTATGGTTGCTGAGCGGAACGTCACTAAAAGGTGACGGAACGGCCCGTATTTTCCTGACCGTACGTTAAGTGTTTGCCGGTCTCAAAAAAATGATTGAGGGTCTGAAAGTGATTTTTTTTGCGAAACCGCGACAGGAATGCCGCGGTTTCTGTGCGATTTTGCCCTTAACCGTCGTTTTCTACGGTTCCGGATGACCGGTAGGGTGTCAATGCCCCGATAATATCCTGATCTAGGCCCGGATAGCTGTGTCCGCCTTGGGACACCAAGAGCTCTGCTCGTTCAAGAGATTCGACGGCTAGGTCTCCTTGGCCATTCGCAGCATATGTCGCACCCAAATGGTAATGAACGGATGCTTCATTTGGCAGGGCCTCCGCTGCGCGTTCCAAATGGCTCAAAGCTTCGTCCATATCGCCGCGTCGAAACGCGATCCAGCCGTAAGTATCGGCGAATTCTGGAACCTCACTGCCGCGAAGGCGTCGTGCTACAAGATATGCGCGCTCCAAGCTTTCTTCATCGCTTCGCGTGGACGCGATTAAGCTTGCGAGGTTGTTGGCGATCACGGGTATGCTGCTATTTTCAGCGTAGATGCTTTCATAGATCGAAATCGCTTCTTCGATTTCACCGACACGTTCTGCATGCCCGGCTTGCAGCCATTGGACATTCATATTCCCGGGCATAGCTGCTGCGGCGCGGTTCAATGTCTCTGAAGCAGCGGCCATATCTTCGGCACGGAAGTGAATCTGATAGATCGAGCTCCAAGCAAACAGCATACTTGGTGTTTCTTCGATAAGCCCTTCAAAGATGGGCAATGCTTCTGCGTCTCGTTCGACATAGGTCAGCGTTGCTGCATAGATGAATCGCGATAACGGCGATTCAGGCTTTTCCTCGTAGAACTTTCTCGCGCGTTCAAATGCTTCTTCTGTGCGTCCCGTCAGAACAAGAGCGCGGACAACACCAGCCTCACCGTTGCTGTCATTCGAAATTTGGTCTTCTACGAAGGAGAGTAAGTCATCCGTCTTACGTTGACGCAACAATTTTTGGGTTTCAAGCTTATCCGCAATCGTATTCGAGGCGATGCTATGGATCGCGCGAAGGCGATTGATGCTTTGATCCACTCGACCCCAATCAGAAATTTCCATATGAAGCAGGGCCAATGCTTCAATCAGGGATAGATTGAATGAATTGATCCGAAGGGATTCTACCAGAACAGTCTCTGCGGTTCGGAATTCACCATTTTGCTCTAGCGCACTGGCCAGTATGATGCTTTCATTTGGGCCTCGGCCGGATGTTTCGACTGCGCGCGACATAACATCCAACATCAATTCGCGATTGCCTTGACGTTCATAGGCGTCGGCCAAAAGCGTCAGGATTGAAGAATCTTCAGGGGCTTGATCAAGCGCTTCGCGCAGGTTCGCGATCGCGTCTTCTGGCTTGTCGTCCTGAATGTGCCAACGGGCTTGGATTTTTAGTGCGCCGACTTGTGATCTATCCCTTTGAAGGACCTCGTCAACAAGGGCGCGTGCCCCAACAGGATTGTCTGTTTGCTCATACATTTGGGCTAAAGCGACCTTCATGCGATCGAGCTCTTCTTCATCCTGATCTGCGCTTTCAATTAGGTCTTCAAGGCGCACAATCGCAGCTTCGCCCTGTCCTAGATTAAACATCAGGCCTGTACGGATAGACGTGAAGAGACCGTAGTTTTCTTTGAAATCGAGGGGTTGTGGAATTTGACTTTCCATATCAGTCAATTCTTGCAAAGCGACGTCTTCACCGCGTGTGTGTTGCAAGAAATTGATCAGATCCAGACGAGCTGTCGGTGTTTGGCCATCAGGATCGATTTTGGTGCGCAGCCACGCCTCCGCCTTGTCCAGTTCATTTCGCGATGTGAACCAGTTTAGAAGTGCGCGACCGATACCAATATTGGTCGGGAAACGCTGGGTCATTTGAACCAGCGTTGCTTCAATTTCAGGTTCCATTGCAAGAGCTTCAAGCGCTGTCAGTTTTGCGCGGAACATATTCAGGTTCGTAGGATCTTGTTTCAATCCCTCATCCACATGAACCAACAGCGAAGGCCAATCGCGAGAACGCAGATCTTGGTCAATCTGAATTTGACGGGCAAATGCCAGGCTTGGATCTTGTTCTAGCAGTTCATTCGCGCGTGCGACGGTTTCTTCCCGTTGCTTGGTTTGTGCGGTGGATGCTGTCGCGAGGTATTTCTCGAAAACATCGATGGATTGCAGTTCAAGATCATCGGGCGTCGATTTCAACGCGATGTCTAGAAAGGCACGTGCTGATGCAATGTTGCCTGTTTTCGCGGACAGCAGCGCCAATTGACGATTTGCATCCTCATCGCCAGGATATTGCTCAACCAAGCGTAGGTAATTGCCGTAGGCATCTTGGATCTCGCCCATTTCCAAAACGGTTTCAGCATAAAGGCGACGGGCTTCGCGGTGGCGGCCATTGAGTTTGAAAACGTTGCGCAATTCTACAAGGCCACGCAAGCTGTCGCCATCTGCAATCAGTTCTACAGCGTCTTGGTAATGACCTTCAGCGCGCTCTTCCGCAGTGTCACAAGATGCAAGGAAAAAAGCAAAGCAAACTGGTAATAAAATCTTTTTCATAAATTCGACCGACTTCTTCAACATGAGTGACGTTTATCCGCATCTATCAACCGGTTTTAAGCACTAGATGCAAGAAAATAACAATTTTCTTATTTCACAAAAAAGCTATTTATCCCTATGATTGTATTTAAGTATTAAAATATACGGTTAACGGGATTTAAATTGAAATTTTCCCACTAGGCAATCGATCTTGGACTAAATTCTCCAAGCCTTAAAAATAAGGGGTCCCATAAAAAATAAAAGGGGAACCGAAGTCCCCCTTTGCGTTCTAAAATAAAACCGGCCCAATAAGACCTGTATTTTGTCTAGTGTCTTGATGTGGTAACTTTATGAAGAAAATAAGTCGAAATTAATTTGCTTGCTTTCATTCGGCAGCCAACTGGGCTGGATATTGGCTTTGTAAGAACCTATGCGCGGCCTGACCTGCAAGATATGTCAGGCGACCGCCGCTGATTGTGGCTTCCACTGCGCGCGTTTCTTTGTTGATCACAACCAAATCCGCGCGTTTTCCGTAATCGATTTTTCCCCGATCAGACAGTCGCAAGATCTCTGCTGGTTTGGTTGAAATCATCGCCCATGCTTTTGGTAGATCCATCACCTTGTGATCGACCAGATGGAATGCCGCTTGTAGCAAGGCAGGATAATAATAATCCGATACCAGCGCGTCGCATAGTCCTTCACGAATAAGATCAATGGCGGCAATATTGCCGGATTGGGATCCGCCGCGTACCACATTGGGGGCGCCCATTAAAATCGGGTCGCCAACGGCATGGGCTAATGCGGCGGCAGGGCGCGCAGTTGGAAACTCGCAAATTTTGGCACCAATCATAGAATAGGTTTCACGCGTTTCGCCATCGCCATCGTCATGGCTGCCATAAGCGATGCCGAGCGTGTCAAAAGCATCGGCTAATTCGCATAGATAGCGAGGGATATTAGGCCCTTGTGTGCTTGCGTTGCGAACCAAGTCCATATGTTCTCGGGATGTCCGTCCTGCTTGGCGCGCCCATTGCGCCAGGCGGACCTCGTCCCGGAGGGCGATTTCAAATGCTTCATCCAAATGGTTGTTGAACACCACATAATCCACACCATAGCGGCGTATTGCTGCCAGTAATTGTGCTTTTGTGTCGATTGTGTGTGTTTCGCAGCGGATTTGCACCCGTAGATCGGTCAATGCCTCTGTGCGAAACGACTCTAATTCGTGCAGAAACCGCTCAGCATGTTCCGGCGACCGCATGCCGCCTTCCCAACTCCAGCTATGCGCCATCCAAGCGGTTGTAATGCCGTTGGCGGCCGCATCCCGGTCGGTGCCTTGCAAGGCTGTGCGAATTGGAAAAGGCGCGCTGGGACGCGGGGCAAGGTGGCGTTCAAAGGCGTCGCCATGCAAATCAATGATGCCGGGCAGAACGTAATAGCCCCCCAGATCAACCTCGGGCAGGGGGCCTTTTGAGATGCGCCCTGCCTCTATCGCGATAGAGCGCTCCTGCAATTTGCCGTCTCGTAGGATTGTTGCGCCAGTCAGACGCAAATCAGAGGGTTTCAAGCGCATGGTTTTACGAGCCTGTTTGACGATCCGCATTTTGAAAACCCGCGCTACATTGTTATTTTTGCGGGTATTTCATTCCAAGTGTAGGGGGGGAATACACATCATTTGTGTAATTCACGTGACGGTTGCAATCTTTTCGACGAACTTGAGCAAAATTTATGGTTCATCGCTCAAGGTAAGTGACACGCGATCCCCGGCGAACCAGGTGTGACCGTATTCGATTGGCTCTTTTTGCGCATCTACACTGATACTGATGGTGCGTAGAATCGGTGCGCCGGGCTTAATTTGCAGCTGTATGGCCTGTACAGGCGTGGCCAGTTTGGAATCAATGCGTGTCGAGGCGCGGGTGTAATCTGAGATGCCATAGTGGCTGAATGCTGCGGTTACCGAAGTCTCAGTTTCCATAATGTCGTGCCAATTTGGGAATTTTTCGGCAGGAACGACGCCCCGAAACAGTGCGATGGGTTGGCCGTCTGCAGAAGAAATACCCATTTGTTCGTGAATATTGTCGCCCAGATTTAGGTGTAGGGCCTCTGCTTCAGATGCGTTGCAGGGGCGGGTCTGGGATGACGTGATTTCACGTGTTGCAAGACGACCGGCGGCGCGTAGGTTTTGATGAAACCTGACGCGTTTGCCTATAGGGTAATCTGTCGGCCTTTGGGCAACAAATACACCTGACCCGCGCCGCGAATGCACAATCCCCGTTTCTGCCATTTCAGCCAGCGCGCGCCGCACGGTGTGTCGATTTACGCCAAATCGGCGCGACAATTCCGCCTCGGTCGGCAGCTTGTCACCGGGGTGATAAGCGCCTTGCGCAATGTCTGTGGTCAGCATTGTCTGAATGTTTTTCCAGATCGGAGTTTTGGCGTCAGATTGGGTCATGTCACAAAAGTTTAATTGTTTCGGCTCTTGCTGGGGTCAGGGTTTGTCGCTATCAACTTGTCTAGTTGTATAGACATTTCGACAAATCTGCAAGGTGTCCAGATGAGCCTAAAGCAAAAACCTGATAATGAGGCACGCCAAGCCTATCTTGGTCTATTGGCCAAAGCCCCTGCGCACGTTGTAGCGACCCATTGGGACGCGCTGGGCCTCGCGCCGGAATTCACATGGTTGCGCGTTCCTGAGATAGGAACGGCCATGGTGCGTGCTCGTGCAGGCGGGACCGGCGCGCCCTTCAATCTGGGTGAAATGAGCGTGACGCGATGCGCACTTAAATTGGCAGATGGTGTTGTTGGGCATGGGTATGTGCAGGGGCGCGATAAAACACATGCGCAAACAGCTGCCTTGATCGATGCGCTGATGCAAACCGAGGCGCAGGCGGATGTCGAGGCCGCGGTCCTTGAACCCATTCAATCCCACCTTGATCACAAAGCTGAAGCGCGCGCCGCAAAGGCCGCCGCGACCAAGGTTGATTTCTTCACAATGGTACGGGGAGAAGACTGATGGCATTTGAAATGCAAGCTCTTCAAGGGGGATTTGATGATCCTCCGCGTCAGGCATCCTTTGCGTTTCGCGCAGCTATGATGGCGATGGCGCGGCCGGGAGATATTCAACACATCCATGGCGGCGCGGCGCCAGCGCCATGTTCAGCGGCCGCTGCGACCCTGCTTTTGACGCTATGTGATCGTGAAACACCGCTTTGTCTGGTTGGAAATCACGATACAGATGCGATGCGGGATTGGGTCAACTTCCATATCGGTGCACCAATTGTTTCGGCATGTGATGCGCAGTTTGTCTTGGGGCGTTGGACTGCTGTGCCATTGTCAGATCTGCCTATAGGCACGCCTGACTATCCAGATCGATCCGCAACAGTCATCGTGGAAATGGATGAGCTGTCTCAAACCGGCGCGGGCCTGAGCGGTCCGGGTATCAAAGACAGGGCTTCCCTGAACCTGCCCGACATTGCGTTTTTCCAAGACAACAATGCGTTGTTCCCGCTTGGATTGGATTTCTATTTTTGCGCTGGCGACCAACTGGCCGCTTTGCCGCGCAGCACGAAAGTGGAGGGCTAAACATGTATGTAGCCGTAAAAGGTGGCGAACGCGCCATTGATAACGCCCACACCTGGCTGGCCGAAGAGCGCCGGGGCGATCTGGATGTTGCAGAACTGAGTATTGCGCAAATTCGTGAACAACTAAAATTGGCTGTCACACGCGTGATGGCGGAAGGGTCTCTATATGATCCTGATCTCGCTGCGCTGGCGATCAAACAGGCGCGCGGCGATTTGATCGAAGCGATTTTCCTGATCCGGGCCTATCGTACCACACTACCGCGATTTGGGGTGTCCAACCCCATTGATACGGCCGACATGACTTGTGATCGCCGCGTGTCTGCGACTTACAAAGATGTTCCGGGCGGACAGGTTTTGGGCCCGACATTCGATTATACACATCGTTTGTTGGATTTTGCGCTGGCAGCAGAAGGCGAAGCGCCTGTTCCTGCGCCAAAAGCTGAACCGCGCCGGGAGCCAACCCCGCATGTCACCGAGTTTTTGAACAAAGAAGGTTTGATTCAGGGCGAGGCCCCGAATGATGAAACGCCACCCGATTTAACGCGCGAACCGATCAAATTGCCGGGCACCCGTCCGCTGCGTTTGCAATCGCTTGCACGTGGGGATGAAGGGTTCGTGCTGTCCATGGCCTATTCGACCCAGCGTGGCTATGGCCGCAACCACCCGTTTGTGGGCGAATTACGCATTGGCCAAGTGCCCGTCGAAATGGAAATCCCAGAGCTGGGGTTTTCTATCGAAATTGGTGAAATTGAGGTCACAGAATGTGAAACTGTGAACCAGTTCACCGGATCTAAGACTGAGCCACCCCAATTCACCCGTGGCTATGGGCTGACGTTGGGCATGTGTGAACGCAAGGCGATTTCCATGGCCTTGGTCGATCGGGCGTTGCGGTGGGAAGAACTGGGCGAAGACAATGTCGGTGCGCCTGCGCAGGACGAAGAATTCGTCCTTATGCATAGTGACAACATTCAGGCCTCCGGGTTTTTGGAACATATCAAATTGCCGCATTACGTGGATTTCCAATCCGAATTGGAACTGATCCGCAAAATTCGTCGCGAAGTTGCGCAAGCGCAAACAGAGCAAACGCAGGAGGCTGCGGAATGAGCCAGGACTATAATTTCGCCTATCTTGATGAGCAAACCAAACGCATGATCCGTCGTGCGATCCTGAAAGGTCTGGCCATTCCCGGATATCAGGTGCCGTTCGCTTCGCGTGAAATGCCAATGCCCTATGGTTGGGGGACAGGTGGGGTGCAGGTGTCTGCGGCGACATTGACACCCGATGATACGATGAAGGTGATCGATCAGGGTGCTGACGATACGACAAACGCGGTGTCCATTCGCAAATTCTTTCAGAAAACGGCTGATATTGATGTCACAGAAGAGACGTCAAAAGCCACTGTCATTCAGACACGTCACCGCATCCCGGAAGAAGATCTGAGAGAAGATCAAATTCTTGTCTATCAGGTGCCAATTCCGGAACCGCTGCGTTTTCTTGAACCACGCGAAACCGAAACGCGTAAGATGCACGCGCTGGAAGAATACGGTTTGATGCATGTGAAGCTCTATGAAGATATTGCGCGCCACGGTAATATCGCGACGGCCTACGCCTATCCGGTCAAGGTTGAAGGGCGTTATGTGATGGACCCGTCCCCGATTCCAAAATTCGACAATCCGAAAATGGAAATGGCAGGTATTCAGCTATTTGGCGCTGGGCGAGAGCAGCGGATCTATGCGCTGCCACCTTATACGCAGGTTGTCAGTCTCGATTTTGATGACCACCCGTTCGATCCATCCAAGGCTGATGCCCCCTGTGATCTATGCGGTGCAACCCACACCTATCTGGACGAAGTGATCATGGATGATGCGGGCACTGCGATGTTTGTTTGTTCGGACACGGATTATTGCCGTTCGCGCCGAGAGGCAGGTCATACTGGGGCGCAATCTGCTGCGCAATTACACGAGGTTAATGCATGACCGGGGCGATCATTCGCGAAGCTCGCATCGAGGACATAGATGCTTTGCTAGAGGTGGTGAACCAACCCACCAACAGGCATGGCACGGGGCGTGTGCCGTTTCAAACACGCTCTTGGGTTGAGGCGCGTATTCCTCCAACGGATCCGAATATCACCTGCGTGGTCGCTGTCGTTGAGGGCACCGCGATAGGCTGGGCGACCCTTGCGCGCGGCAAAGAACGCCGAACGCATGTTGGGTCTATCGGTATCGCTGTGCACGAGGCGCATGTCGGCAAAGGTTATGGTCGTCAGATGATGAACGCCTTGCTGGATGTGGCTGATAATTGGATGGGCCTTGTGCGGGTGCAATTAGATGTGAATTGCGACAATGCCCCAGCCATCGCGCTATACAAAAACTGCGGTTTTGAAATCGAGGGCGTTCAGCGCGCCCATGTTATCCGCGATGGTCAATATATCGACGGATACCTGATGTCGCGGATACGTCCTGCGGCGGAACATGTTCCTTTTGCTCAAGAGGCAAGTAATGACTGATACACCTCTCTTTTCCGTTCGAGATGTTTCGAAATTCTACGGTGGCCGCATTGGTTGCAAAGATGTCAGCTTTGATCTTTGGCCAGGTGAGGTCATGGGCATTGTTGGCGAATCTGGATCGGGCAAATCGACGCTTCTGAATTGCATGGCTGGTCATTTGACCCCGGATCAGGGGCAGGTGATGTTTGATACGCGCGATCAGGGGATGGTCGATACGGTCACCATGTCTGAACCCCAGCGACGGATGCTGTCGCGCACCGATTGGGCGTTTGTGCATCAGCATGCCCGCGATGGATTGCGTATGAATGTCAGTGCTGGCGGCAATGTCGGTGAACGCCTGATGGCTGTAGGTGCGCGCCATTATGGAGATATTCGCGACAGCGCGATTGATTGGTTGGGCCGTGTCGAGATTGCGGAAACCCGTATCGATGACCGCCCAAGCGCCTTTTCTGGCGGGATGATGCAACGTCTGCAAATCGCACGCAATCTGGTGACCGGTCCACGCCTTGTGTTCATGGATGAACCGACGGGTGGCTTGGATGTGTCCGTGCAGGCGCGCCTGTTGGATCTGCTACGCTCGCTCGTGCGTGAAATGGGCCTTAGTGCCATCATTGTGACACATGACCTTGCCGTGGTGCGCCTTTTGGCCGATCGATTGATGGTTATGAAAGACGGGCATGTGGTGGAAAATGGCCTGACAGATCAGGTGCTGGATGATCCACAACACGCCTATACGCAACTCCTTGTTTCATCAGTGTTGCAGGTTTGAACTAGAATGATTTTGGAACAGATGTCTTGCTGGAAGGGCTGGCTATGACTGCGATGATCGATATTCGGGATGTCTCGAAAACCTTCACTCTGCACAATCAGGGGTCTGCCATCATTCAGGTGATGGCGGGCGCCAATCTTCAGGTTGCGACTGGCGAATGCGTCGCGCTGACCGGTGAATCTGGTGCGGGTAAATCGACCCTGATGCGCATGATCTACGGCAACTACCTTGCTGCCTCTGGTCAGATCCGCATTGGGGATTTAGACGTGGCAACCGCCAATCCGCGTGAAATCATAACGCTGCGCCGGGAAACACTGGGCTATGTCAGCCAGTTCCTACGTGTTGTGCCACGTGTCGCTACATTGGATGTCGTTGCAGAACCTCTATTGGCGCTGGGCGTGCCCCAAGGTGATGCGCATGAAAAAGCGCGCATGCTTTTGGCCAAATTGCGCATTCCAGAACGGCTTTGGTCGCTGTCACCGACGACGTTTTCAGGCGGGGAACAGCAGCGGGTTAATATCGCACGGGGCTTTGCCTATGAATATCCTGCACTTTTGCTGGACGAACCTACAGCGTCTTTGGATGCAACAAACCGGGAAACGGTTCTTAGCCTGATCGAAGAGGCAAAAGACCGCGGTGCAGCAATTGTCGGAATTTTCCATGACGAAGCGGCACGGGATCGCGTCTGTGACCGGGAAATCAACGTATCCGCCTTCACACCGGAGCCTGCATAATGGGACAAGGGCGCTTCATCGCGGTTGTTGGCCCGTCCGGCGTTGGCAAGGATAGCGTTATGGAGGCTTTTGCGGCCGCTGCACCTGATGTCGCCTTGTTACGCAGGGTGATCACACGGGCGCCAGAAGCGGGTGGTGAAGATTACGAACCCGTCAGCGAGGCCGAATTTGCCGCGCGCCGTGATGCTGGCGCGTTTGCCCTGCATTGGCGGGCACACGGGCTATATTATGGAATCCCGTCCTCTATTGATGCGCAATTGGCGCAAGGTTGTGATCTGCTGGTGAATTTGTCGCGGGCTGTTTTGCCCAAAGCACAGACGCGATTTGAACGCTTTGTATGCCTGTCAATCACAGCACCAAAAGAGGTCTTGGCGCGTCGTCTTGCAGGACGCGGTCGTGAAACTGCCGCGGAAATTGAACGCCGTTTGTCGCGCTCAGGGTTTGAAATACCTGAAGGTGTTCCTGTGACGGAAATCGATAATTCAGGCACTCTGGATCAGACGGTGCAGGCCATCCAATCCGTGCTTTATCCGGTTAAGGTGTAGCGGTGCAATTCATGGAACATTCCGTTGCTGTCCTCACCACACAGGGTCAAGGCATCAATCACCATCGGACGTGGCAGCAGCGGGCGCAGTGGTTTGACCAATGCGGCCCGAACGGCTTCGGCCTTTTCTGCACCCAAAGATCCCGAAAGCGTCATGTGAAACCGGAACTCTTCCAAGACATATGGGTAGCCCCAAGTGTCCAGATACGCCTCTTGTGCGGGCGTCAAAGGGCGGTTGCGGCGCTTGGCCAATTCGGTTTCGTTCAAGGGGGCGCGAAATGCGTCCAATTCCTGAACCGCACGTGCCGCCAGATTGGCCAGGGATGTTGCGTCCCCTTCCGGGACAAGGGCCAGAAAACCACCCAAACGGGCAATCACAAAACCATCCAGTGCGACAGGGGCTGCCGAGCTACACAAAGCCTCTATCGAGTGTTGCAAAGCGTCAAAGCTTTGCCCGTCGGCCAAACGAAACGGGGGCTTGATCGTGCCGTGAAATCCATATTTCCTTGGGGTCGCAGTGATGTCACGCACGGGCATCGGAAGATCGTCGACCAAAGGGTGATCCAATCTTTCGCCTGTTTTGGCATTCCAGCCAAGCCAGGCCGCTCCGAACTGGTCCAAAGGGCCATCGGGCAAAGTGAAATAAACAGCGTAGCGGGAAAAATTCATGACATCCTCGATTCTTAATGCTGCAATGCCGCAAGAAAGTGACAGCCATATGACAAGCGCGTTTACCTTAGGCAACGCGGAAATTGTTCAGAATGATGCCGTGTTTCGCGGTTGGCTGCATGTCGAAAATGGCGTTATTGCCGATATGGGCGAAGGGACGTCCGTTCCTTCAGGGGCCGTGGATTGTCAGGGCGATTACATCACGCCGGGGTTGATTGAACTTCATACCGATAATTTGGAACGCCATATTGAACCAAGGCCAAAGGTAAGCTGGCCCCATGCTGCGGCCATTGTGGCCCATGATGCGGAATTAGCATCCACAGGCATTACAACCGTGTTTGATGCGATGCGTATTGGGTCTATCCCGAACCCGGATGGGGCGGATTACAAGAAATACGCCCGCCCTTTGGCAAGCGAATTGCTGGATTTGCGCGAAAAAGACATGCTGAAGATCAGCCATTTTCTGCATTTGCGCGCCGAGGTGTGTTCCGAAACCTTGATCGAAGAGATCGAAGAATTCGGTCCTGAGGATCGGGTGGGCATTGTTAGCTTGATGGATCACACGCCGGGCCAACGCCAGTTCCGCGATATCACGAAGCTGAAGGAATACATCACGGGCAAACGTGGTTTGAACGATGAAGAATTCCAACGCCATATCCAAGGTCTATATGACCTGCGCGATCGTTTTGGTGCGGCCCATGAAAAGGCAACTGTAGAAGCCGCAAAACGATTTGGTGCCGTGCTTGCCAGCCATGACGACACGTTGCGTGAACATGTAGAGGTTTCCGCTGGCTATGGCATCAAACTGGCCGAGTTCCCAACAACGGTTGAAGCAGCGCAGGCCTGTCATGATCATGGAATTGCCGTGATGATGGGCGCGCCGAACCTCATCCGGGGTGGGTCGCATTCTGGCAATGTCGCGGCAGAAGAATTGGCACGATTGGGACTGTTGGATATCGTGTCGTCTGATTACGTTCCTGCCGCCTTGCTGCAATCCGCTGTGAAACTAGGTGAGATCTGGGAAGACATGGCGCGTGGCATCGCGACTGTGACACGCGCGCCAGCACAGGCAGTTGGCCTAACGGATCGTGGTACGGTCGAAATCGGAAAACGTGCAGATCTCTTACGTTTCCGTGTCAATGAAAGCGTGCCATTATTGCGTGGTGTCTGGTCTCGTGGCAGACAGGTGGGATAGCATGTCTAGGCCAATCTGATGCAACATAGCCCTCCGTTCCAAAATCCTGACGTCGCGCATGTCTTTGATGCGTTTCCTGAGGTCGAGCGGGGGTGTTTGTTGCAAATGCGAACGTTGGTGTTCGATGCCGCAGCGCGCATTGATGGTGTTGGCCGAATTGAAGAGACCTTGAAATGGGGGCAGCCATCCTATCTGACGCCGGACACAAAATCGGGCACGACCCTGCGGCTTGGCCTGCCGAAATCCGGCGGGGTGGGCATGTTCGTCCACTGCCAAACGCGGATCATTTCAGAATTTCAGGCGCAGTTCCCCGAGGACTTTTCCTTTGACGGAACAAGGGGTGTGTTGATCGACCCGTCCCAACCGCTGCCGTTGGACAAAATCGAGATCTTGATAGCGCGTGCCTTGACCTATCATTTGGGCGGTTAGGGCTGGATCTGCTTACGCCACCTTTAGAAGGTGATGCAGCCTATGTATATCAACGCGATGTGGCGTACGCGTATAAGCGACCACATCGACATCATATTCCGTCACGTGCCCTAAATCTTGCTCTCTCAACGCATCAATCGTTTGTGCAACTTTCTCAGGTGACTGCAAAGGTCCCGCCCACATGGCCAAACTGGCATGACATGTATCCCGCGTTTCACCGTTATGTTGTTCCGGGCCAGGTGGCAGCGCATCGAGGTCCTGTAAGCGCGCATGATAGCGCTTGCGCAGATCTGCGAGATCAAAGTTCGGATATCCGCATAGCAACAGGTATGTCGGCACACCGATCATGCCACGCAACCGTATAGAGTGATCTGCGTTTTGAAAATGCTGTTGCCAGACGTCCCGAAAGGCCTGCGCATAGGCATCATAGTTGGGCTGCTTTGCGTCTGGATTCTGAACATAGGCCTCGTTCGTGCGCAGCGTGATATGCACGTTTTTGGCGGTATAATAGCAATGATCTGAACCTGCTATCGTTTGGATCTGCGTCAATTCTTGCCACACGCTATCAGGTAGAATGGGCCGAATGATCGTACTGACGCCCCATCTGTTTTTTCCCTCTTCAGGTGCCGGATCTACATGGATGTCATTGCGGGCAATTTTGTCCCGCGTTGCGTCCCAAATCTGGGTGTATTTGGCGTGATATGTTGCGTCGGTCATAGGTCATACCAAGATTATCGGCGCAGGGTATCGCCGTGATCGATCTTTGGTTCCAATTCGACCAGCGCTTCAAAGGCGGCTTCGGGATCGCTGGCTCTGGTTGCGATAATCTCGGCAGCCTTGATGCCAATATCCATCCGGCAGGCATCCATCGTTGCCAATTTGCGGGGCAACCCGTCGAGCAATTCAACCCCGTTGAACCCGGCCAAACCGATTTGTTCGGGGATATCGATGCCTTTTTCCATCAGGTAGAGCAAACCACCAGCAGCAATCATATCATTCGAGAAATACAGAAAATCCAGATCCGGCCGCTTCTGCAGAATGCTTGCCGTCATTTCGCGCCCTTTGGCCAGGGCCGATCCCCCGCTGTAATATTCCTCTGCCGCGATGTCCAAACCACGCTTGTGTAGTTCTTTTTCAAACCCGTCGCGACGCTTCTTTGCACGGTGATCAAGGGGCATTTTGGTGCCCAAAAAGCCAATTTTTTGATATCCTTGATCTGCGATAGCCGTCGCCATCATGCGACCTGCGCGCGCATGGGAAATCCCCACGGCGCAATCTACCGCATCTCCATCGGTGTCCATGATTTCGACAACAGGGATGCCAGAGGCACGCAACATGGCTTTCGCAGCCTCGTTATGTTCGATACCAGCGATGATAATGCCCGACGGACGCCAAGACAGCATTTCATAGAGCACCCGTTCTTCTTTAACGGGATCATAATCCGTGATGCCAATGACCGGTTGCAGCTCAGTGTCTTCCAACACACGATTGATGCCGGTCATGACCTCAGGAAAGACCATATTGGACATGGATGGAATGATCACAGCAACCAGATTAACCCGATTGGATGCCAGTCCGCCGGCAATCTTGTTGGGAACGTATCCGAGTTCTTTGGCAGCGCGCAGCACTTTTTCACGGGTCGCAGAAGACACATCACCGCGCTTTCGCAAAACGCGACTTACTGTCATTTCTGAAACACCGGAGGCTTCGGAGACATCCCGAAGCGTTAAAGGTCGACGCGGATCGTTGGCCACAATTTTTTCCTCTATTGCCAGTGGTTTTGCGCCCTTTGCCCGCACAAGGCAAGACCGAAGTTAGAAAAGGGATGCTTGCGTAATGACAAGTTTGTTCCTACAGGATATTTCTCACCCCAAGCGGCTCCGTGGCTCAACTGGATAGAGCAGCCCCCTCCTAAGGGGCAGGTTGCAGGTTCGAATCCTGCCGGGGTCGCCATTTCCCGAAACACAATGTTCTGATAGCATAACAGTGCCCATTTTGGGCATAAGCGTGCCAATTGGCTGTCAAGGTATTTATTCGGATTGGGCGTGTTTCGCCGCAGCCAGTAGCAAGAAAATCTATCTAACTATTTGTATTCATATGGTTTTCGGAAGCTGCCAGAACGGCGTCCTCACGCAAATATATACCGCCATAGTCCCGGCCGCTCTGTGTGAACGGATGAATGCCGGCTATCTTCAAGGCGTGGCGAACTGTGTTTCGGTGTAGTCCGGTTTCCTTTGAAAGCATCGTGATCGTTGTGAAGCTGGCCTCAAACGCGTCAATCTCCTCATCCGTCATAATATAGGTGAGCTTGTTGGTGTTGGGGTGCTCGACCAGCGTCGCGGGGCTATGTCCGTCCTGAACAAAGGCGATAAAGGCCCCTTTCTGGCGCAGGCCGATGCTGCGGGCGTAGGCGACTGCGGTGAGGCATTCGAACGCAACCGTTTTGGGGCTGTCAGCGTTGAACTCAATCACCTTCGACTTTGGCACCCTGAGCGAGCGATAGCCCCGCCGGTCAGGTAGATATCCAAGTGGCAGTGTTCCCGCTACAATTTCGTCGATCAACCTCTTCAGACCACCCTGAACTTGTCCGCCGGCATTGTGCAAAGGGATCCAACCTACTGCGTTTTGTGGAATAGCTACGGACGCGTTGATCAGGGTATCCAGAAGATCTTGGGCTTGGCTGGTTCTCCACCGCGCCTGGACTTTGGGATCACGCACAGTTGGCGTCAGTAAGCCCTGTTCCACCAGCCTTTGGAATTGGTCCTTGGTCGCGCCGAGCGTTTTGCAAATGGCTTTGGGCCCGGCCCATCGCGGGATGTCCTCAAGCAGATCTTGAAAACGGATGGCATCAAATGTCTTGCGCGTTGGGGGACGTTGGTCACCGTCGCAGAATGCCCCGTTCTCGGCCAACACCCGGTCCAGCAGTTCCTCCCAAGCGCCGATTTCTTTCGCGGCGCTGGCAACGGAATGAAGCGTTCGTTCTTTGACAACCTGGCCTAGGACAACGTCCCCCGGCGCATGGGGCCAATTGTCCAGAATGCTTGATCGCATCACGTTGCGGAATTCCGTAAACTCTTCCGCATCGGCGTAATCGCAGTTCAGCATTGGATGAAGCGCGCCAAAGGCCTTCTTCGGCCCATCCCCTGGACCCGATGCTGCTGCGGCCAAGGCGTTTAGAACGGCAGTCAGACGGGATGGTTCGTCTCTAAGCGCATTAAAGCCGATGGCCTCGGGGCGCTCTTCTCCCTCTGTCCTGAAAGGCCCCGCAATGTCGTGGCGTATGATTTGTTGCCCGATGTGCAGGCAAAGACGGGAGGCTGCAAAAATGGTATGCGCTTGCAACCAAGTTTCGTCTGTCCCCGTCCGCAAGCGCTGATGCAGCCAGCGGTCATATGCTGAAACATGGGGGCTGGATGGTTTGGAGTGCGCCAGAATGGGCGCGCCCAGCAGATCAGAGAACCGCGCCTGAAAATCCCACCGCTTTGAGGGTGTATCCTCTTCCCAAAGGGGGGCAAGTGGATGGCCATGCGCGGTGCAAATCTTGGTATATGCAAGCTGCCAATCTCCGCGATACGTCATGGCTTTCAGGGGCGCTGAGGGCTGGGCTTCGATATCAGCGAGCAGGCATAACGGGCAGCCCCGGACCACGGGGCTTCGTAAGGCACGCGAGGGAATAAACTCGCCACGATACTGAATGCGAATGTCGCCTGCGGGCCGCCCAGTCCAAGACACAAGTGCGTCCACCTGTTCGCTGCCAAGGCCTGCGACCTCCGCCAAGGCCTGAAGTGCGGTCTCTTCGAAGTTCAAAATACGTTTGAATGAAAAGCCCATGTCTTTCGAAAACGAAGCAGCATCCAGGCCATTCGCCGCTGCCAGCCGGGACACAAAAGAGGGCAAAACCTCCCGCGCGTTGGGGTCCAGCGTAAGGCTCAAAGAGGGCATGATATCTTCCCCCCAACATTTCCCGGAGGCTTAACAAGGCCTACCGATATCTTGAGTATCCTCAGGTTTCAACACCAAGGGCGGGAGGCAGCCATTCGCTGCAATTGCAAAGTTTTTTTAACGTCATGAGGTTGCAGACATTCAGTAGTGTGTTTTTTAGCAATTGGAATTTTTAAGTTGCTTCGCCCCAAAACTTGGCACTGAAATTGTTTAGTGTTGAAGTGCCTGGGCCCACAACAGCTTGGAATGAAGCAGGGATTTCACTTCCATTCCCACCTGCCCTGAAAAAGTCCCTAACAGAAAAAAGCGCCAAGTCTTTTAGATGCTCCCACTCCCTGGATAGCGTGTCCTGAAGCTCTTGTTGTTGTTTCGCCACACTGGGCTTCCTTTTGGGGCGTTGTGAGGTGTAGTCAGGGCGCGGGTTGTGCTGATGGTGGAATTCAATACGGCCGTGAGTCCATGGGTCTTCAACCGTCCGACGCCATTTGTAGGATACGCAGACTCGAAGCTCTTTGCTGAAATGATGGGGCCAATAAATTTGGTCATCGACATAGAACAATTGCCCATCCTTAACCTCTGTCTCCACACGAGCCTTCATCTGTGAAAGGGCAAATGAAAGATTTCTTCCGGCACGCACTGCTTCTGATCTTTTTTGATCACGCTTTTTGGCTGACTTAGACTCAGCGAGTTCTCTGAGAGATCGCTCAAATTTATGGAACTCGGTTGCCAAATAGGATCCGCAATCCAAAGGAAACAGTTGATGAAGCCCGGCTGCGTGTTCGTTTTGCAATGCTTGATCGATGAGGGATTCTAACTCATGCTCGTCGATGTTCGAGATAGCTGCCTTTTCTCTGTCGGTAAGGTTGATCACATGTATTTCCTTAAAATCAGCGTTCAAAATTCAAAGTCCAGATCAGTTAGTGCCTGCCCGCGTCATTATATGAGACCCAGTCGAAGTTACTTCAATGGCAACGCTTTCAGTCCAAGGGCACTTAAATCTATCGATCAAATATGAATTGTTGACCTTTAATTTCAAATGCAACCACCATATATTGCTATTCAATCAATTTGTGGTGCGATTATGATTCCAAACACAAGATTTATAGAGCTGCTGACTGATATCGAACCAAGCAAGACCACGAAGTCCGACTCCAGCGATGCGCATGTCAAAATTCGATCTAGTCTGAAGACTGATCCAAATTGGGCCGATAACTGGGAAGGAAGCTTCTTAGCGGGAAGTTATGCGCGAGATACTGCTATCCGACCAAAAAGAGTAGGTGCCGAATATGAGCGTGCTGACGTGGACATTATCTTGGAAACGAACTTTACAGAGTCAGATGATCCGACATCTGTGCTCAATCTGCTGGCAAAGGCTGCGCGCAACCAAGACTATCAAGTTGAACGCATCAACCGGCGTTCCATTCGTGTTGCCACAAACAAAGCGGAGATTGATCTTGTTCCGGTGTTTAAGACTTGGGACGCGTACAAAATTACCGATCGAGAAATTGACGGTTGGACACCGACCAACCCGCCAGCACACACTAGCTGGAGCGGCGAACAGAACTCTAACTTCAATGGCCGCTTCAAACCATTGGTAAAGCTCTTCAAGTGGTGGCGGCGTGAAAATCGATCGGGACTTCGCCCTAAGGGTTTTGTACTTGAAGTTTTGGTCGCTAAACACGCTCCCAAAAACGAGACGCACTATGGTGAGTGTTTCGCGCAAATGCTCGAAAGTATCGTTGTCTCGTATGGTGATCTGGCAGACATTAATCAAAAGCCTTGGTTAGAGGATCCTGGCATGCCAGGCAATGACATTCTTTCCAAGGTATCGATAACTAACTGGAAGAGCTTCATTTCACGTGTGAGAACGCATGCGGCCGTTGCTCGAAAGGCGATAGAAGAGGAAGATCTTGAAGAGGCCACGCGACAGTGGCGCAAGCTCTTTGGACCCAGATTTAAGTCGACGCAAAAGTCGGCTGCAAGTACGAGCACGAGTTCGTTCGTGGCAGCACCATTTGAGACAAAGTCTTATTCATTTCCTGATCGTGCCGTGAAAGCAACAACACCTCGCGGCTTTGCATGAAGTTCTGGTGGATTACAGATCCAACTAGGCTTGAGCATGAAAAGGCGGCTGTTGAAGCCCTGGTAGCTGAGGTGAGTTGGTTCACACTCTCGACCTGGAAGATTGACGGTGGTCGACTAAGCATGGAAGGTGATCTGGTCGCGCATGACCACATCTATCCTGTCCGACTGCTATATCCTGATCGGTTTCCTTGGGTCCCTGCTTGGGTTGTTCCGCAAGATCCAGATGCAAAGTGGAGCAACCATCAATATGGTGCGGGTGGAACGCTCTGTTTGGAGCTTCGCCCGGATAATTGGGATCCCAATGCCACTGGTGCAGATGTTTTGCAAAGTGCTTACAATCTCTTGGATCAGGAGAACCCGTTGGGCAAAGGGGAAAAGCAGACGGTTCCGTCGGCTCACTTTGTCAGTGACATTCAAAGGTACGACTGGAAGCGGCACCCAATCTTGATAAGCAAATCCTGCTATGCGCGATTTCAGGCTGGCGTTCACGATGATGTTTCGGCAATTCGTTGGTCTGCTGAGGATGATGTCTGGCCGATAATGGTGACCGATAGCGCCGATAAAGCGCGAACTGAACATCCCGCATCATTCGACCTTGGAACTTTGCGGGTAACTGTAAAAGTCTTGGTCACGAAGAATGCTGCTCCGAAAGAAGTTGATGGCACGAGAGAAGAGTTTGCGGATGCAATTGGCGTATCCCTTGAAGGCATCGATACTGAAGAAGGTGTCGTGTTTGTATGTGGCACTGACGAGCTGGCCGCATTCCATAGCCCCAAAGATCATGGAGTTTATCCGCGTAAATGGATTGTCCTGAACAGCGCATTTGGCGAGCGATCAGGCCATGGCGATGTGCTGTCTGCAAAGACAGTTGGAATTGTCGGGGTTGGTTCGGTTGGTTCAAAGTTGGCCGAAACCCTACTTCGGTCAGGCATTCGTAATTTTGTCTTGGCTGACGGCGATGTTTTCCTACCCGAGAATCTTGAACGTCATGTGCTAGATTGGCGCGATGTCGGGTTTCGAAAGGTCCATGCCATGAAGCGCCGACTTCTTCAGATTTACAATGGTGCAGATGTTCTTGTTGTTGATAGCAATCTAAATTGGCAGCTTTCGGCATCCTACCAAGCGACGATCATTGATTATTTTTCCGACTGTGACCTGCTGATAGATGCGAGTGGAGATGAAGCGACGTCGCGGTTTTTGGGTGCTCTTGCAGACTTTAATAAGACGCCGTTCATGACAGCGAAGGTATTTGAAGGTGGGTTTGGTTGTTTGATAGCTCGCGCCGTTCCTGAGATCGATGCGAACTACAGCGACGGCTATGGCGCATACGTGGCGTTTTGCAACGATCAGGATAAGGTTCCACCATCAACAGGGCATCGTCCTTATGAGGCGATAAGTGAAGAAGGTGCGCCTGTAGTGGCCGATGATGCCGCAGTCACTATTGCATCTGGGCATGCCGCGCGTGTGGCAATTGATATCCTCGATCCGGAAGTTAGTTTAGGTCCAAATGCTTGGTTGTTGGTTGGCCTAAGGAAGGAATGGGTTTTTGATGGGTACGGCCACAATTGGCAGTTGAATGTCGGAGGTCCAACCAAGGCCGCAGATGGGCTCAAACCTTATTTGGAACTAACTGAATTTCAAAAGGAACTGCTTGAAGGGATAACTGGTGAAACTAACGATACCCCATGAACAGGTCGACTCCATAAGAACTGCTCTGGAGAAGGCAGGGGCAAAGGAAATTGGTGGCCAGATCTACGGCGAGCAAATAGCACCCTCAGATTTCCTAGGATCTGACTTTACCTTTCAGAAACGCCCAGGGACAATCTCTCGCTTCCTAGTCGACCTAGTGCAAGCAGCATCTGACGCGCTGGCGTTCTTTGATCGGACACGGCATCAATACACAAGATTCAACTACATTGGCGAATGGCATAGTCATCCGTCTTTTGCCGTCCGTCCAAGTAACACTGATGTAAAAACAATGCGTGAGCTGGTTGCAAGCCAGAATTTTGAGGGTCAATTCGCACTTCTGTTGATCTGCAAATTGGCTGGGCAATCATTGGAGCTTGGGGGGTGGCTTTTTGATCCTGAGGGCCAAGAGTTTCCTATTTTTATAGAGGTTAGAAATGAGTGACGCACCTAGCTTGATCGACAAGACAGGGATGGGTGGCGTAATCGCAATTGATGGTTTTGACTATCAAAGGTGGGATGCGATTTGCCGTATTCCAGCCTGGCTAAAAAACGCTGCATTCGAAGGTTTGACAGTCGAAGCACTGGAGGATTTTGAAGCACGCTTCTTCTCGCCTCATGCTGTGCATGGCCATGTACTTGAGCGGTTTCAGGCAAAGTCAGGACATCTTACACGCGGTGAGATCGTTGAAGTGTTCGAGAACTTTAAGACCTACGACACACACTATCCCAACACTGCTTTGATACAAACGCTCGTGACGCCAGCCTTGCCGGCTGCTTTACGTTGGCTTGAGCGAGACGCCGGGCGAATAGAACGGGCGAGGCGGTTTTACCAACCATTTACGGATATTACTGACGCCAACGATCAAGCGTTTCAGACGAAACTTGAAGCCGAATTCTCGGGTGATCTTGGTCGGTTCGTTGCAAAGAACGCTAACATCTTTCTGCGTAGTTTGCATGACCAAAGCGCTGCTGCGTCGGCGTTCTCAGAGGAGCTGCGCAAAGCCTACCCAGAGTCCGATTTTGGTATGCGATCAGTGCAAGGCCTGTTCCAGAAGCTCAACGAGGTTTTCGCAAACTCTGTCGGTGAAATGGTTGATAGAGCGGTACTAATCGATCTCTTTAGCGCTATCCTTCCGGAGTTGCTAAATTCCCAAGGATGCCCAGTCCGGATCCTTTCTGTGGAGCAACCGGGAGAAGTAGATTGCATTGACATTGATGGCCGCCCCTTCAGCGGAGGTGATCTTGCATATCCTCCACCGGATGTTTGGAAGGCAAAGCTACTTAAGCCGCTTAATAGAGCTGCGGAGTGGTGTCGTGTGAACGGTCACACCAGGATTGTCCTTTCTGGTCGCTACCGATTGTCCACTGGATTCGCGATTGGCTCGGCCTTCAGGTCGGCTTCGGGTTTTGAGATTGAGATTCCAACGCGCGACGGGTTTTGGAATACTGACTCCCATCCCATTCCAGGAAAATCGTATCCAGAATGGACGATTGAACCGCCGGCGCAACTTTTTGAAGAGAAACTTTTGGTAGCGATCGGATGCTTGAGGGATCCAACCCAGCAAGTGGAAAAACAACTGACTTCAGGTGATGCGAAGCAGATCCTGCGTATTCATCTGCCCGAAGCAATAACATCAGCCGAAGACGCTCAAGCTTCGGTTCAGTCCATAAAGAAAGCGGTTTCTTCTGCTTGCAGCATTTTTAACGCGAAACAGATTAACTGCTTCTTTGTTGGGCCGGCGGCGTTGGCGGTTGCTCTCGGACATCGTTGGAATGGTTTGCCGCCAACGCAATTGTATGAATTTGTCACCAGTGAAAATGAATATGTTCCAACTGTACGGGTATCGTAACTGGATGAGGCAAAAGCGTTCTGCTAGTGCTTCAAAAAAACCAAGTGACTGCTTTGCAAACTGTGACTGCCGAACCCTGACCCCAGGTTTGCCGCCGTCGAATTCGAGCTGGAGCCGCGAACGGCGGCTATGCGGGCTGCGACTGCAGCATCAAGCGGTAGTGTCGGATGTCCGGTAATGGGATTTTTGCAGCGCGGCATGCGGAAACGTCTCCAATGTCCGGTCTGGGCCATAAAGCTACTGCTCGCTTGAATAAGCCTATTCAGTTGCCAGGCTATCCTAGTAAGCAATCAGAGACCTCTTCTCCGAGTTATATTCGGTTCTTCTGAGTTTGGAGGTGCCTTCACAAACTTGACGCCAGAATTGTTTCTGGTCCAACTGTGACGGTTGGGTCAGGTTCGTGTGATGTTCTACAATGATTGTGGATCGTCAGAGAACTTTGCCCCAAACATGATCGATTTTCCAAGAAAAATCGACACACCCTTCATTCAATTCTGATCCAAACGTCAAGCATTTCTGACCCAAAACAGGCGTTCACGCGTCTTACGGAAAAATATGCCTTGCTAAGAATACGGCGTAAACGGCGGAAAGGAGACGTTCGCTGCGTTAGAGAGGTTTCTTTGATTTGAGACAGTAGCAGCCATTTATTCCAGTGCATAGATGCGCAAATGTCTAAGTGTGTTTGTTCGCCGCAACTCTGGTTTTGGTTGTTAGCTGACTTACGCTCCCATTTTGGTGCTGCTATTAAGAATAGATGAGTTCAAAGTTCTATTTACGCCGTACACTCACAAGCGATGAAGAAACCTACAACGAGACCACGCTTCTTGCGGCTTCGCGGTACGTCGTCGTATTGGCAGAACCCGGTGGGGGTAAAACGGAACTCTTATCGAGCCTTGCTAATCAGTTGGGCTGTTCGGTCGTAACTGCAAATGTTTTCGGGCAAGTGGGAGTAAAAGCCGAGAAAAGCCCACTCGTAATTGATGCGTTTGATGAGTTGGCGAAAATCGACGAGACGGGAATCTACAAGATTCTTGGCATTGCTCATAAAGCGCACCCAACCCACGTCATAATCTCAAGTCGCTCAAGCGAATGGGACAATGCTGCGACAAACGCGTTCGAAGAGTTCCTTGGAACTGCGCCATTGGTAGTAAGACTTCGCGAGTTTGACGAGGCGGAGCAACAATCAATCTTTGAGCATCACACGCCAGGCGAAAACTTTGCGGATTTCCAAACTGAAATCAGCCGGTTTGAATTGGAGGCGCTACTTCCAAACCCTCAGTTCTTAAAGCTGTTTGCTGACGCTTATGTCGAGAGCGAGAGACATTTCGCAGATAAAAGATCAATCTTCGAGAAAGCCGTTGAGCGGCTTACGAAAGAAGCGAATCCGAAGGTCAAGAAAGACAAGGGAGCACTGCCCAGCAAAAAAATTGTGCAACTTGCCTCGGAGGTGTTTGCGAAACTGTTGTTATCAGGGGCTGAGGGCGTCGGAACAATTGAAGCGATCGATACTGTTGAAAACAGGATGTATCCTGGGCTTTCATCATTGTTTGAAGCTGGTAGCTCAGCAGAGATCATCCTCGCAACGCGGCTATTTAAGCCGGGTGACAACGCAAATCAGCATCGGCCTGTTCATAAAACTGTTTCTGAATACTGTGCGGCAAACTATTTAACTAAGAGGATTGCCGACCCAACCGACCCTTTGACCATATCGAAGTGTTTACCAATCGTTGCACCCAACTCAGCGGTCCGTGACGAGTTGCGCGGGATGTTGGGTTGGATGGCGTCTCTCGGCACTACTCAGATACAAGAGGCTGCGATACACTTGGATCCGTACGCAGTGCTTGCAAACGGTGATCCATCTCAGTTGGATGTGGCATCTAAGCGCCTACTTGTTAAACGGCTAAAAGACGCCGCTAATCGAGACCCATATTTCCGTAGAGGGGATTTTTGGCGCAGGTTCAGCGTCGCGGGTTTCTTCACTCAGGGAGTTGTCGATGAGATCAAGCCCTTGCTTACCCAAAACTCGGTAGGCCACTTAAGGGATTTGTTTCTTGAGATGTTGGCAGGATCACCTGCAATCGCCCTGCTGACGGAAGAACTTCAGGGATTGGTCCGGTCTCCGCAAGAAAGCGAGAACACACGTTTATTGGCCAATAGCTGTTTGATGGATCATGGCGACGGATACGACCACTATGCAGATTTGGCCATTCTCATTTTCGAGGCAAGCCAAGCCTCCCTAAAGACTGTGGCTAAGACTATCGAAAAGCTGGGACCTCAGTCTTTCGACATGGAATACCTTTCTGGCTTCTTCCGCGTATGTGCTCATTTGTACCCTGAGCGCAAACAGAGAAGCGAGCGCACAATAGGTGCACGGCATTTTGTGAATCACCTAATCGGTTGCTTGGATCTTCCTACACTCGAGTGGTTGTTAGATGACCTGTCCAGTGCCCTAATCTGCTCATGTGGCAAGAAATCATACGCATGCGACTGTCGAACCGGCAAAAGCAAGATTATCAGCGCGATGTTGGACCGTTACTTTGAGTTGGCACCTGCGCCTTTCGACCCGAAGCGTGTTTGGCGGTGGGTTGGAAAACTGAACTTCCGAGGGAGCATAGGACCAGACCGAAGCAAGGCCGTTGCGGAGCTTCGCTCAAACACTCAACTCAGACATGGCATTATCTCGTACGTTTTTGGGGCTTTGACGGACAAGGATGAAATTTACGCAACCAAATACCAATGGTTTGACAGCCACTCTCATTCGGGTGTCAGCTTCCAACAAGAAGATATTAGGTTTGTAGTCGATCTAGCATTTGACACCGACAATCCGGAACTTTGGGCGTGTTTTCTTGCACAGCACAAGCTGTATCTGGACAAACCGGATAGGGGTCCTGATGTGCTACGCAGGCACATGCGACTGCAGGCATCAACCAAACCCAATTTCATGCGAGAATGGGCAAAGTCAAACAGGGAAGCCAATCGACTTGAACGCGAAAACCGGGTGCCGAGCTTCCGTCACTCGCGGCGCATGAAGAGACGCGATAAAGAAGAAAATGAGATGCGGGCCGCCAACATCAAGTATGTGCACGAGAACCGCGAACTCGTTGAAGGGGGGCGGCATTGGACGTGCCTAGTTCGATTCGCCGATCTTGTTCTTATGAAACCTGACAAAATTGTTCCTGAGTTCGGTAGTGAGCCTATCGTTCGCAATGCTCTTCGCAATTGTTTGGATTTTATCACGCCCAACGTGCCTGATTTACCCAAGCTTGCCGAACTTCAATGCGCATCCCAGTATCAACAATCGGAGACGATACTTTACGCGTCGTGCTTGGAAATTCTGAGGAATGAAGGAAATCTGAACGCAGTTTCAACCAAACTTCTTTGGGCTTTGAAGACTAATATGGACATGCACTATGATGCTGTCAAAGAAGACGAGCAAAACGCGTTGAAGGCGGAGGTAGACCGCTTGGCGTTTGCAACTTCCGACGACGTGGAAGAGTTCTGTCGCCAGTATCTCGAACCCCAACTACGTGAACTTGATTGTAGCCACCCGCAGGTGCATTGGCTTAATCACGATCCTATTTTTGAGCCGCTCGCGCCATCACTTGCATTCGAATGGCTTGCCAAATTTGAATTGATGAACATTTCAGCCTTGGACACCCTCTTTGAAATCGCAGCGCGGCACGCGGATCGAGAAAAACTCAGTACTTTGATTGCGTTCAGATGTATGGAAACCTTGCTGTTTTGGCACCCGACACTATCCTTAGAGGCGCGGAATGAACGGCGCACGTTTTGGTTCACGCGGGCATTCTATTTCTTAGATGGAACAAACAACCCTTTTTGGGATTGGCTTAAGGCCGATAAAGACAACGTGTTACTATTCAACGAACGATCTGGCCGAATGAACCGAAGTGATAACCCGGTTTGGCCGCGCCTTACGTCGGACAAGGTCGAAGCGTTGTTGGATGCATTCTTCGTACATTGGCCAAAAGTGCCGTTACCTAGCTCTTGGGGCACAGGAAGCCCGAATTCTGAAACCGCTTACCGCTTTTTGACCGAAGTGATTTGGTCGATCAACTCGGATGACCCTGACAATGCCATACCGACACTTCAAAGGCTGCTTGCGAATTCTCGATACTTGGACTTGCACAATGAGATGAAGAGTATGCTCTCAGGGTTGGAACGACAAAAGGCGCTTCGCGACTTTGAACCACCTTCCCCGTCCAAAGTTGTCGCAATGTTGGACAAGAGCGAGATTTTAACTGTCGAAGGCCTACGCGCGCTAATTATTGATGAGCTTACCGCATACCAAGCTGACTTGAATGGAAGCGAAACCACGTCAAAAGACGTCTTCTATAAGAATTTTGAGAAAGGCGAGCGTCTGGGAGAAGTACCTGCTGCGCTTCGCATTGCGGACAGGTTTCGGCTACTGCTTAAGGGGCAAGGTATTGTTGTTGAACCTGAAAAACAGATGCAAGCGGCCACGAGATGCGACATAACTTTCACAAAGATGATCGACAATGTTCGAAAGCTGCTAGTGGTCGAAGTAAAAGGTCAATGGCATAAAGATCTTTATACTGCCGCCGCCGCGCAGCTCCATGAGCGCTATTCGATTCATCCAGATGCTGCGCAGCAGGGCGTTTACCTCGTTCTTTGGTTTGGCCCCGACGAACAGATTGCAGGTCTGAAGAATAAGACGATAGCCACCGCCGAAGAGCTTAAGAAAAGCATTGAGAAGAAACTGCCAAACGAATTGGCCACTCTGGTAGATGTGTTCGTTCTTGACGTTTCAAAAAAATAGACCGCGTTAAAGGGCAAAGTCTGCTTTGTGATGCTGCGACGCAGCGGCTAAACAGTGTGACCAACGGCTGCAATGGGCCGTTGTTTGTCGTTTCTTTGTCCTGTTTTGTTTGTCTCAGTTTTGGATGTTTTTACGTATCAAATTCTATGAAACTCTTTGGGAGTTT
>CANMPP010000003.1 GCA_947499735.1 uncultured Pelagimonas sp. | reverse complement strand
AACCGTTGGGCGCCCCAACCCGCCCATCCTTATAATTCAAAGCATAATCCGACACCGCAATTTGCAAACAAGACTGCGCTACATGCGCGATTGAATTACCTTCCCCCCCAAGCCAGCCCCTCAAATTTGAACGTCCGCTTGCCGCAAACGTGTCCAAGCTTTGATGTACCTGCAGCGAACGTCTCCTTTCCGCCCTTCAAGTAAATCTCGCGCCCATTTCTTCGTATCCATCAGCCAATGAGGTCGGTGAATACGGTGGCTGGCTTGCCATTTCCGCCTCATTGGGTTTGAAACCCGTGCAAACGGAACCGCGCTTTGATGGCGTGTCATTGTATTGAGCTTTTCAGGATTTGCGTCTGTCTCAACTTAGTCTCATAACGCGGCCCCGCCTGCGCGAAACGCTGCCATCTTTTGTATCGCGTCTGGCGGCGGTGAATGGGCTGTCTTTTCCTGAATTTGCGACGGATATGGGGTTTTCGCTCAAGCGGCTTTGCCAATGTGACGATGCTCTGCTTTCGCGATTGGCTGAGATTGCGGCTCTGTCTGACCGGGGTGTTGCGGAGCTCTTGTCCTGGACGGGAACATCGGCCGGCGAGGTGCGAACGCAGTTTCGCGATGAAGTTTACGTTTCGCGTTCCTTGCGCAACCCGATCATGCGGGGCTGTCCCAAATGTTTGCTGGCCGACGTTGCAGAAAACCCCGCAAACCCGCTGCAGGTGATGACCTATCGAGGCGACTGGCAGTTTCGGGATGCCCAGATCTGTTGCGAGCACAACCATCCCCTCGTTCCCTTATGGGAAGAGCCCATTTTGGCGCGGCGATGGGATATTCAGACGCAGTTTTATCATCTGCTGGAGCCTTTGAAATCAGGCGGATTCGACCGGCCGAATACGAGACCAACGAAGTATGATTTCTGGCTCGACCAGCGATTGAAAAGCGGATCGGATAACACTTGTCTCAAAGGGCAGAGGGTGTTTGCTGCGACAGTTTTTTGCCGCCATCTGGGCATGGCGTTAGGGCAGGACAAGGATACAGCCAGCAAAGCAAGTGAGACCGGGTTCGACATTGCCAGCCGTGGGCATGGGGCCATTCGGGAGGCGCTGGATGGGTTGGCAAAACGATCCGGGGCCGGTGATGGGCCGCAAAAGGCGTTTGGATCGCTCTATCCGGTCCTGAACCGCGACTATGCCGACCTGCCTGAATTTGACATGTTCCGCGACAATCTGCGCGCCTGCATTCTGGATCAATGGCCGGTCGCTGCGGGAGAGCGGGTTCTGGGCAGACCCCTGACAGAGCGTAGGCTGCATAGCGTCAACAGCGCGGCAAAAGAGGCAGGCATTGGCCCGGATTTAATGAACCTGATCCTCACGGGCACCGGCATTCTGGACGAAGGCGACGACAGGCCGTTGTCCCGGAAATTATTTAACGCCCAGCATAGTGCGAGTTTGATTGCAGAGGTCCCGACTTGGGTTGGCCCTCAACGCATGCGGGACCTATTGGGTGCCAGCAGGGCGCAGTTCGAAGGGCTCGTAAAGGCTCGGATCCTTGTGCCAACGGTCCAAAACGCAAAGGTCAAATCGCGTTGGTGCGCGGCGGATGCATTGGATCTGTTGGATCGACTGCGGTCGCGGGCTATGTTGATCGATCCGGACGCAACCTGGATGCGTCTTGATACAGCCGGTCAGAAAATAGATGGCGGGCTGGCCAAGGTGTTGGATCTGATTTGGAATGGGGCTGTGCGATTAGGTCAGATCCCAAATGCGCAGGGGATTGGCGCATTCGTCGTTGCTAAGTCGAAATTGGCGCCATTTATGGCTACGCCAAAACAGGCAGATACCACAGACGTAATCTCTGCAGCAGCTTATGGGCGGCGCATCGGTCTGCGGGACAAAGGGCTGTTCCTAAGTTTGATCCGGGATGGTCACACGCCGGCGGTTGTGCAGATGCACCCAAAGACGCGCAAACCGACCTATGTGATGACTGACGAAGATATCGCCGCCTTTCAATCCAGGTTTGTGACCCTGACAATGATTGCGAGGGAAACAGGCCTACATCGCAACACGATCATCCGTAGGCTCAAAGATGCCGGGGTCGAGAAATTCGCCCCGACGGGCCAAGGTTACGGCGGGCTTTTTCTGCGATCTCAGATCGCGCCGTTCTTTCCGAAAAACTAACGACCGCACCGCCCGTGGCAGAGCAAAAGCGCGGTTTGGGTGTCGTCGGATGAAAACCGACAAAAACGCCACGCCAATGTTGCAAAACAGCAGCAAAAATTCCTGCTTGACAGCCACTTGGCACGCTTATGCCCAAAATGGGCACTGATATGCTGTAAGAACAGAAATAAAAAACGTGGCGACCCCGGAAGGACTCGAACCCTCAACCTGCCGATTAGAAGTCGGCTGCTCTATCCAGTTGAGCTACGGAGCCGTAACCACAAAAGTGCTTGTAGCAGATGAAAAAAATACTGAAAAGCACCTTTCCGCATCCTATTGAAACGCACCCTGCCCGCTGCGACGGGTTGGCAAGATGCCATGCGCATATCTCTGCATGCCACAGGGCCCGCAGCGCCTGTTGAAATAGCACTTGATGCGCAACATGTTATATTATAACATATCCTTATCAGAGCACCAAGCCAAGCGCTGGTTGCGCGCCTCTTTTGCGCCCCAGCACATATCAGCAAAATGAAAGGTCTTTCTCATGCTCGACTCACGACTTCCCGTGACGGTTCTTTCCGGTTTTCTCGGTGCAGGTAAAACAACTTTGCTGAACCGCGTCTTGAACAATCGGGATGGGCGCAAAGTCGCTGTCATCGTCAACGACATGTCTGAGGTGAATATCGATGCGGATCTTGTGCGCGCTGACACTGAACTTTCGCGCACGAATGAGACGTTGGTTGAAATGTCCAATGGTTGCATCTGCTGTACGCTTCGCGATGACCTATTGGCCGAAGTGCGGAATTTGGCATCTGAAGGGCGGTTTGACTATTTGCTGATTGAATCCACCGGCATTTCCGAACCCCTACCCGTTGCGACAACCTTTGAATTTCGCGACGAGGCTGGCGATAGCCTTGAAGACGTCGCACGGTTGGACACAATGGTAACGGTCGTCGATGCCGTGAATTTGTTGCAAGATTATTCCAGCCAAGATTTTCTCAGTGACCGGGGCGAAACCATGGGTGAAGAAGATGAACGCACACTGGTTCACCTTTTGACCGACCAAATCGAATTTGCTGATGTTGTGATCCTCAACAAAGTCGCAGATGCAGGCGCTGAACGAACAGACGCGGCCCGCAAAATTATCCGCAGCCTGAATGCCGACGCAAAAATTATCGAAACGAACCATTCGAATATCCCAGCTATGGAAATTTTGAACACGGGCCTTTTTGATTTCGAAAAAGCGCATGAACACCCTATGTGGGCGAAAGAGCTGTATGGTTTTAACGACCACGTTCCTGAGACCGAAGAATATGGCGTCACCAGCCATGTCTACCGGGCACGCCGTCCCTTTATACCCGAAAAGATCTTGGACGTTCTTGACGGGGAATTGCCAGGCGTGATCCGCGCCAAAGGACATTTCTGGATTGCAACCCGCCCGCAATGGGTGGCTGAATTTTCGCTGGCTGGCACGTTGTCTTCGATCCAACCTCTTGGGACATGGTGGGCGTCAATTCCAGAAGAACGCCGTCCAGATCATGACAGCGCCCGCGCTTATATGGAGGCGCATTGGCAAGAACCTTGGGGGGATCGGCGCCAAGAATTGGTCTTCATTGGCAGCAACATGGACTGGGACACGATCAGCGCCCGCCTCGACGCGGCCTTAGTCCCCGAAGACATGGCAGCACATCCTGACGACCTACCCAGTTTTCCAGATCCCTTTCCCAGTTGGACCCGCATGGCCGCCGAATAACGGGTCAGGACAAAAACAATCAAAGACCCACCCGCGTGCGCCTGTCGCGCGGGTGGTCTGAAGAATTCGTCATTCTTTTAAGGCAGCTTACAAGAATTTTGCGCAATCCTAAAAGTCTGCTATTTGAAAAGCAGCCCGGAATATTTTTCGGGTTGTCGAGCAGATTTTGTTTGCATCTTTTCACGGCATCCACTGACAGTGACCGTGCGTCGCGAAACTGTTTGTACACCAGCTACAAGGCCAATTCACCTTGTAAACACGCGGCGAGGACCTTAACACTCGGTCCCCAGCACGAAACGGCACCTTCTGCCGTCCTTTTTGCGACTATATAAGACAGGGAACCTATCTATGACCTTGATCCGCAACAGCTTCCTCGCGAGCTGCCTTTTCGCAAGCGCTGCGTTTGCACAACAAACCGACGTCACCGTCGCAATCCAGCTCGAACCACCGCATCTGGATCCGACGTCTGCGGCGGCAGGTGCCATTGACAGTGTTCTATACACGAATGTCTTCGAAGGCCTGACCAAATTCACAAAAACCGGTGCCGTCGTTCCCGCCCTTGCCAAAAGCTGGGATGTCTCCGAGGACGGCCTAACCTACACATTCCACCTGAACGAAGGGGTAACCTTTCACGATGGCAGCGCAATGGACGCCGAGGATGTGAAATTCAGCCTTGACCGTGCCCGCGCAGAAGACAGCACGAACGCGCAAAAAGCGCTGTTCGCTCAGATCGCTGAGGTTACGGTTGTAGATCCAGTGACCGTTGAAATCACCCTGTCCGAATTGAACGGCAACCTGCCATTCAACCTAGCATGGGGTGATGCTGTGATTGTCGCGCCTGAAAGCGCGGACACCAACACGCAAACACCCGTGGGCACTGGCCCATTCGCGTTTGATACATGGGTTCAGGGTGACCGGATCGAACTGGTTCAATTTGACGCCTATTGGGGTGAAAAACCTGCTCTGACTGCCGCCACATTCAAATTCATCTCCGACCCAACCGCAGCCTTCTCTGCGACCATGGCGCAGGATGTGGATGCGTTTGTCGGTTTCCCCGCGCCAGAAAACATCGCTATCTTTGAAGCCGATCCTCGGTTTCAGGTTATCAATGGGTCGACCGAAGGTGAAACCATCCTGTCCACCAACAATAAAATGCCACCTTTCGACAATGTGAAGGTTCGCGAAGCGGTCGCACATGCGATTGATCGTCAGGCAATCATCGATGGCGCGATGTTTGGTCAGGGCACACCCATCGGCACACATTTCGCACCACACAACCCCGACTATATGGATTTCACGGCCAGCTCTGCTTACGACCCTGAACTGTCCAAGAAACTCTTGGCTGAGGCTGGTTTTGCAGATGGGTTCACAACCACACTGAAACTGCCGCCCCCCAGCTATGCCCGTCGCGGTGGCGAAATCATCGCGGCCCAGTTGCGCGCGGTTGGGATTGAAACTGAGATCACCAATCTAGAATGGGCACAATGGCTAGAGGAAGTGTTCCGCGGCAAAGATTACGGCCTGACCATCGTCAGCCATACCGAACCGTTTGACATCGGCATCTACGCCCGCCCGGATTACTATTTCCAATATGACAATCCAGAATTCCAAGACCTGATGGCCGAGCTAACGGCGACCACAGATCCCGCGAAACGGTCTGAATTGCTGGCAACAGCGCAGGAAACCATCGCCAAGGATTACGTGAACGGCTACCTATTCCAACTGGGTGTCGCAACAATCGCCGATGCGAACCTGCAAGGCCTCTGGCCAGACCAGCCAACCCAAGCGGTTGATCTGACCGGTGTTAGCTGGAAATAAATGAAGGCTCGGCCCTTTCGGGACGAGCAAATAAACGCGCCATGCTATCATGCTTGGCGCGTTTATTTTTGCCTGCGCTCATGACACACAAACCCAATCAGGTTCAGCAATATCTGTGCGGCCAGGATCTGTGTGCTTTCTGTTGAATCATAGGCTGGGGCAACTTCGACCAGATCTATACCCACGACCTGTCCCTGTTTGGTCAGACCTTGCAGCAGTTCCAACACCTCGTAATAGAGAAACCCACCATGGCTGGGCGTGCCGGTGCCCGGCGCGATTGACGGGCAGAAACCGTCGATATCGATGGTGATGTAATAGCGCGCGCCTTTTGGAATGCGATCTAACACCGCCTCTACCCCAAGTTTGCGAATTTGACGGACGGATAGGATATCAGAACCACGCGCACGTGCATCCTCATAGCCTTCTTTCGCAGTAGACGACACATTGCGGATGCCCAACTGGGTCATGCCGCTGACATAGGGTTTTTCAATCGCGCGGCGCATTGGATTTCCGTGACCCGCTGTGACCCCTTTGCGTTCATCGACAAAATCCAGATGTGCGTCGAACTGAACCACATGAATGGGTCCGTTTTTGGCGCAATCTTCTTTGAAGGCCTCGATACAAGGAATGTTGATCGAATGATCCCCACCGATCACAACGGGCAGTGCACCTGAGGCGAGGATTTTTTCCACGCCCAGCGCAATGCCCGCATGGCTTTCATCTGTTTTGGTATGGATGATATCCGCATCGCCAATATCGACCATACGGACATCCGCCAGATAGGTCGCATCATCCTCGTGATCATACGCGCCCGCATGGCCAAAGCTGAACAAGGTTGATGCCTCGCGAACCCCGCGCGGGCCAAAACGCGCACCGGGACGGAACTGCGTACCGAAATCAAACGGCGCACCTAGTACAGCCACATCAGCATCAATCGCGTCCCAATCCGCGACATAAGGCGCTTTGCCAAAGGTTGAAATGCCAACAAACGGCAGGTTCAACCGGCCTTTTTCATATCCATGATCTGCCATAGTGCCTCGCGTTTCATCACCTTTTGCCAGCATGGACCGAATTGTTTGCCCCGGACAATCACGCGCGCCTGTTTCTTGATGCTGTCACGAAAAAAAAGCGCAAAATTTCACCGGCTCTCTGGACAAGCAAGGCCGCCTACGTAACGTGACCGGCATGATCACTTATGTCTCAAAGCGACTGCTCTCTCTGTTTGTCAGTCTGGCGGTCGCGTCACTTATCATTTTCGCTGTTGTCGAAATCGCACCCGGCGATCCTGCGTCCTTTATGCTGGGTGTGAATGCACGCCCAGATACTGTTGCAGCGCTTAAATCAGAACTTGGCCTCGATGTGCCTGCGTTTCAGCGATATCTCGCTTGGGTCGCAGGCATGGTGCAGGGCGATTTCGGCACGTCCTATACCTATCGTAGCCCCGTGCAGCAGATGGTTCTGGATCGTTTGTGGATTTCACTACCCCTCGCGCTTTATGCCTTGGCACTGTCCTGCTTGATTGCCTTTCCTGCCGGTGTTTTGGCCGCAGCGCGGCGCGGTCAGCTGCGCGATACAATAGTGACCGGTGCCACACAGATCGGTGTGGCGATCCCAAACTTTTGGTTCGCGATGTTGCTGGTTTTCGTCTTTGCGATCAAACTGGCCTGGTTTCCCGCCGGGGGGTTTCCAGGATGGGAAAATCCCGTCGCGGCCATGAAGGCCCTGACCTTGCCAGCAATTGCACTGGCCTTGCCCCAAGCCGCGATCCTAACACGCGTCATGCGATCAGCATTGATCGATATATTGGGCGAAGATTTCATTCGCACCGCCCGCGCCAAAGGGTTGACCGCAGGCCAAGCCCTGTGGCGGCATGGATTGCGCAATGCGCTTATTCCCGTTTTGACCATCATTGGATTGCAATTTTCCTTCCTGATTGCCGGTGGAATTATCATTGAACAGGTCTTTTATCTGCCGGGCCTTGGGCGATTGATCTTTCAGGCCATCACGCAGCGAGACCTGATTGTGGTGGAATCCGTGGTGATGCTGCTTGTCTTTGCGGTCATCATCATCAACTTTTTGGTGGATCTGGCCTATGCTTGGGTCGATCCCCGCCTTCGGAGACGCACATGAAACAGCTCACTCTGATCTGCGGTGCGGTTCTGACCCTGGTGTTCTTCGCCGTTGCTGGCATGTCCTTTCTTTGGACACCAGAACCCGTTGATATCGTCAATATTCCCGCACGTTTACAAACACCAAACCTGACAAATTGGCTGGGGACCGATCATTTCGGACGCGATATCCTATCCATGTTGATGGTGGGGGCACGCACATCGCTTGCCGTGGCCATCGTTGCGGTGGTGATCGGCATGGGGTTGGGCGTTCCTTTGGGTTTGATCGCGGCAGCCAATAGCGGATCTTGGTTGGACGAAGTCATCAGCCGGACAAACGACCTGATCTTTGCCTTTCCTTCGCTGGTCATTGCTATTTTGATTACAGCGATATCTGGCCCCGGTGCGATCAATGCAATCATCGCAATCGGCATTTTCAACATTCCTGTCTTTGCCCGCCTGTCCCGCGCCGCCGCCCTGCCCCTTTGGAAACGTGAATTCATTATGGCCGCGCGCGTGGCTGGCAAATCAAAGGCACGTATCAGCGGCGAACATATCCTGCCCAACATCGCCAATCTGTTGATCGTTCAGGGCACGATACAATTCTCGCTTGGTATTCTGGCTGAAGCTGGCCTGTCCTATGTTGGTCTGGGTGCGCAACCCCCGATCCCCAGCTGGGGGCGTATGCTGGCCGAAAGCCAGACAATGATCACCTTAGCCCCACATGTTGCCATCATTCCGGGATGCGCCATTGTTTTGACCGTTCTGGGCCTGAATCTGTTGGGTGACGGATTGCGCGACCGGTTGGATCCAAAATTGCGGAGCACACGCACATGACTTTGCTGAGGGCCGAAAACCTATCTTTGTCGATCAACGGGACACCAATTCTACACGACGTAGATTTTTCACTGGATCGCGGTGAAATTCTGGCGCTGACAGGGGAAAGCGGATCAGGCAAGTCCATGACCGCCTTTGCCACTATGGGCCTGACACCAAAAGGGACACAGATCGACGGCAAGCTGTTGTTTGATGGGCTAAACCTGCCGGATTTGACAGAAGATGCGTATTGCAAACTGCGTGGACGCCGGATCGGCATGGTGTTTCAGGAACCGATGACCGCACTGAATCCTGTGCAATCCATCGGTCAACAAGTTATGGAAACCATCTTAATCCATGGTGACATGTCACGTCAGGCTGCCGAAACCCGCGCCAAAGAGATCCTGACCCGCGTCAACCTACCGCCAGAACGCTATCCAATGTCTCGCTTTCCACATGAAATGTCAGGAGGCCAGCGTCAACGCGTGGTCATTGCGATGGCTATGGCTTTGCGCCCTGCCCTGCTGATCGCCGATGAACCGACGACCGCATTGGATGTGACCACACAGGCCCAAATTCTGGATTTGCTGAAATCGCTGGTCAAAGAGGAAGACATGGCGCTGCTGATGATCACCCATGATCTGGCCGTCGTGTCCGGAATGGCCGACAAATTAGCGGTGATGAACAAAGGTGTGATTGTTGAAACAGGGCCTGTCCAGGACGTGCTGTCGCAACAAAAACATCCCTACACCCGCGAATTGTTCAAAGCATCGAAACATGCTGCGGATCTACCCGCACAGGATTGTGGGGCACCTATCCTGTCCGTCAAAGATGCGATCCGAGATTACCCGTTGCCCAAACCCTATCCGTTTGCCCCTGCAAAAGCCTTTCGTGCGGTTAAGGGCATTAGCTTTGACATCGCACGTGGCGAACGTGTCGGGCTGGTGGGGGAATCTGGTTGCGGCAAATCCACCTTAACACGCGCGATTTTGGGGCTTGAACCGCTGCAGGGCGGGTCGGTCTTATTCGATGGGATTGATATCACGCAAAAGCGGCAAAACCCGCAGGTGTTTCGCAAAATGCAGGTCGTGTTTCAGGACCCTTATGGGTCGTTCAATCCACGCCATAAAGTATCCCGCCTGATCACCGAACCCTTCCACCTTTGGCAAGATGCCCCAACGGGTAAAGCGCGCGAAGACGCCATTGCAGATGTTTTAGAAGCGGTGGGATTAAAGCCCGAAGACCAGCACAAACATGTTCATGCCTTTTCCGGCGGTCAAAGACAGCGAATTGCAATCGCGCGCGCGCTTATCACGCAACCCGATCTTGTGCTGTTTGACGAAGCTGTGTCTGCTCTGGATGTGCGCGTGCGCGCCCAGATTTTGGATCTTATGGCGGATATCAGTCGTCAAAGAAATCTGGCATGGTTGTTCATCTCTCATGACTTGCACGTCGTGCGCTCCATCACAGACCGCGTGTTGGTGATGAATGGCGGACAGATTGTCGAAGATGGACCAACCGAACAGATCTATTCCAATCCTCAAAATGCCTATACGCGAAACCTGCTGGATGCGACGCCCGTTCTGCCAGATTTCACACCAGCCTAGGAAAGCATACTCTGATGAAGCTTACACCCGGTCCCAAAAACCTGATCACCGATATTCCCGGTCTCAAAGTTGGCAATGCGCAGGATGAAAAAATCAAATCCGGCACAACCGTTTTGACCGGGGCTGATCGCATGGTGGCATCTGTGGCCGTTCATGGCGGGGCACCGGGTACGCGGGAAACGGATCTGCTGGCACCAGACAAATCCGCACCCGGCGTCGATGCTTTTGTCCTGTCAGGGGGATCTGCCTTTGGATTGGCTGCGGCGCAAACGGTGATGGATGATCTGCACAAGGCTGGCAAAGGCGTTCCCGTACTGTCAGCCCGCGTGCCGATTGTGCCCGCCGCCATTATCTTTGACCTTCTAAATGGTGGCGACAAAGACTGGGATGACAACCCCTACCCTGCATTGGGGCGTGCAGCATTGGCAAATGTTGGGGACGATTTCGATATTGGCAGCGTTGGGGCCGGAACCGGTGCACAAACTGCCATGCATAAAGGCGGATTGGGGTCAGCCAGTGTTGTTCTAGAAGACGGTCTGATGGTGGGGGCCTTGGTTTCGGTCAACCCGCTGGGCAGTGTGATGACACCATCTGGAAAACATTTCTGGGCCGCTCCTTTTGAAATGGGGGCCGAGTTTGGTGGCTTAGGATCGGATGCGACTGAAGGATATCAACCTTTGCCAGACAGCCGAAAACTGGCAGCCATGGCCGCTTTGGGCAACACCACAATCGCCATAATCGCAACCAATGCAGCCTTAGATAAGGCACAGTGCCACCGCCTTGCCGTGGCAGCGCATGACGGTATGGGACGTGCAATTGCACCAGCACACACACCGATGGACGGGGATCTGATTTTTGCAGCCTCCACCGGTGAAGCGCAGCTCGAAAATCCGCCGGCACAATTGGCGGCATTAGGGCACGCCGCCTCTGTTTGCTTGTCCCGCGCAATCGCACGGGGCGTGTGGGAGGCAACGCCATCTACGGGCGATCCTCTTCCAACGGTGAAACAGGATCTGGGTCTTATTTAAGCTTTGGGGGCTTTGCCGGGTCCATCCCTGGTGCCCCGGGCATATGGGCCGCTGGATCTAGTGGCTCTGGCAGATCAAAACGCAAACCGGATTGGGCCAAATTCGGGATCAATGGATTTGATGCGTTGATAAAGACCACGTCCAGCGATCCCGCCTCAATCCCGGAAAACACAAGCGCCTCGTTGACCGCCGCGGCCAATGCGCTTTCCGCCTCTGGGGCGGCATCGACGATGGCCAAAATATGGGTTTGGGTTCCGTTATCATAAACAATATTGGCCAAAAACGCGACACGGGCCAAACCCGCCGCAGTCGCCAATTTCGTGTCCAACGAGGTTAGCAATGTTTCCGGCAAACCAACTGGTGCGCGCAGCTCGGTGATGCGGGCCTCGGTTTGTTCTGGTTCATGATCTAGCAGCTCGGCCAGCCAATCCATCGCTTCGCCCGGCAACAGATAAGAGGATGCCGCCACCCCTAGGTTCACCCCCAAGCCAACACCCTGACCTGCCAATTCACGCGCGATCACACGGCCGGGCAAGGCAATATAGGGCACGATCATTTTGGCAAACTCTGCCAAACGGTCCTCACGGTCGAACACCAAAACAAAACTGCCCTCTTCCGTCTCAAACACCTCAGGATCGATCTGTTCGCCTTCAGGTTCTGATTTCAACATCATGAACAATTCGGAACTCGCCAGTGTTTCAAAGAAACGCATCCGCGCGGCATCCGTTTCCGGTGCTGCATCCATTGCGATATATGCCTGATCCAGTGGGGTCGTTTCGCTCATTTAAGGGCCTCTTGTACTTTACTTTGCAAAACCGGTAGCAATTCCTCTTGGAACCACGGATTGCGCTTTAACCATCCGGTATTGCGCCAAGACGGATGTGGCAAGGGTAAAGCGTGCGGAAGGTGGTCTCTCCACCCGCGCACAGTGTCGGTCACTCCTGTTTTGGCACCCAAATGATAGCGATGTGCATAGCCGCCTATAATGATGCGAAGACGCACATCCCCTAGGGCATCAAACACCTGATCATGCCACGTTTGGCGACAGCGTGCCGGAGGCGGCAAATCCGCTTTCTTTTCATCATAGCCAGGAAAGCAGAATGCCATTGGAACAATGGCCAGTTTGCTTTGGTCATAAAATGTTGCGTGATCCAGCCCCAGCCAATCCCGCAGGCGATCACCAGACGGATCATCAAAAGGTATTCCCGATTTATGAACCCTCAATCCTGGCGCCTGCCCCGCAATCAAAATGCGCGCACCAGATTTGAACCAAATGACAGGTCTCGGGCTATGGGCGGTTTGTGTCGCTGAAAATCGGTCTTGGCACAAACGGCAAGCCGTCAGGTCTGATCGAATTTGGTCCAAATTGGTCATGACATAATTTTGAGGAAACGGCCATCGCACGCAAGTAATTGTTTACATGAACATTTCAACATTTTTCGAAATATTTCTTGGCGAACACACATCTATTCGATATATCTAGAAATATGAAAATAGATTCGCACACAGATAACCCAATGCCACCAGAGGTGGCTGCCTCGAAATTTGCCGCATTAGGATCAGAGCAACGATTAGGCGTCTTACAAACGCTGGTTCGTGCTGGTGATGATGGATTGAGTATGGGCGCGCTTGGTGAACGTTCAGGTGTGACCGGTTCAACGCTGACGCATCATTTAAAGATCTTGTCTCATGCTGGTCTGGTTACACAGACGCGACAGGGTCGCAATTTGATCTGTGTCGCTGTGGCTTATGAAGAAGTCCAAAAGCTTTCCCATTTTCTTCTACGCAATTGTTGCGTCGATACAAACCATGAGTGTCAAAAAGATGGCTGAACTCTCCACCCCAAAATCCAGGTTCCCAATCCAAAAACTCGACAAAGTTTGGATCGCTATCGCGCTCATCCTCGCCGCCGTCGCAGTGCTGGATTGGCCACAATTTCCGTCGACCGTGAATTTTGCCGTCCGCGCCTTTTTCAACACATTGCCATTTATTCTATTTGCCGTTTTGGCGATTGCGTATCTAAAGGCAACCGGCGCAGAAAACCTGCTGGCAAAAGCGTTCCAAGGGCAAGAAACACGCATGATTGCCATGGCGGCCCTTCTGGGTGGTTTATCTCCGTTTTGCTCTTGTGAAGTTATCCCATTCATTGCGGCCCTTTTGGCGGTTGGTGCGCCTTTAAGCGCAGTCATGGCTTTTTGGTTGGCGTCACCTTTGATGGATCCAGCCATGTTTGCCATCACATCCGGCGCGTTGGGATATGAGTTCGCCATAGCTAAGGCCGTTGCCGCAGTTGGTCTGGGTATGTTTGGCGGCTATGGTGTGAAACTGTTTGCGACATCTGCGGTTTTTGCGAACCCATTGCGCGAAAAACCTCAGGTCGGAGGATGCTGTGGCGTCAAAACCCCTTTTTCCGCAAAACCAGTTTGGGCCTTTTGGAAAGACCCTGAGCGCGTTGACATGTTCAAAAGCACAGCACTGACAAATTTTGCCTTCCTCGCGAAATGGCTGGCTTTGGCCTATGTCATTGAAGCCCTGATGATCGAATATTTGCCTGCAAATCTGATCGCCAATGTGCTGGGTGGATCTGGTCCTGGACCGATTGTCTTAGGTGCTCTGGTTGGTATGCCAGCCTACCTAAACGGATACGCCGCTGTCGAACTTATCTCGGGCCTCCTTGATCAAGGCATGGCACCCGGTGCGGCGATGAGTTTTGTAATAGCTGGCGGCGTCAGCTGCATTCCAGCAGCCATGGCAGTCTGGCCACTGGTCAAGCCCCGGGTATTTGCGGCCTACTTAGGAATTGCCCTTTCAGGTGCAATCATAGCGGGTTTTGTATGGGGTTTGGTCGCCTCGATCATAGTTTTCTGACGGAAACCTCATTTCACGGCAACCAGCTCTTCACCCCTAGCATTAACCAAGCTAACATACAGAAATTTCGTTTGCATGGCGCGCGTCGTGCAAATGGGATCGTCCACCAGGTCTACGCAGTTGATCTATGACTTTTTGGTAAGGAAGCTGCATTACGACCTAGTTAGCAACAGATATAACAAGGGGCATCCATGTACCGTGTCACGCGCTTTCTCGTAGACAACTCACTACTGCTCATAATCGGTGCGGTCACCGCATTGATTTGGGCAAATACGAGTTTCGACAGCTATCACCATTTTGTCGAATTCAAAATTTGGGATCACGCCCCTATTGGCCATTTGCATGCAGCCCATGACGGCCACGAAGCCTATCGCACGCTTACATTGCACTACTTGGTCAATGATCTGCTGATGGCACTGTTTTTCGCCATTGCGGGCAAAGAGGTTTGGGAAGCTATCGTTCTCAAAGACGGCTCGCTGCGCGGCAAAAAAGCGGCAACACCGTTGCTGGCGACTGTTGGCGGTATGGTTGGACCCATTTCGGTTTATTTGGGTTTGGCCTTGGTTATGGGGACAGATGTCTACAAAGACGTTGCAAACGGCTGGGCGATCCCAACCGCGACTGACATCGCGTTTTCTTACCTTGTCGGTCGTATCGTATTTGGTGCTGGCCACCCAGCAATCCGGTTCCTGTTGCTGCTGGCCATTGCCGATGACGCAGCTGGTTTGATCATTCTCGCGGTCGCATATCCAACAAGCGAACTGGCCCCAGAATGGTTACTTGTGTCACTGGCCGCAGCGGTTGGCGTCTACTTCTTCTTTAACGAGCTGCCACGCCGCATGGATCGAGGCAAACAAGATCGCCCGAATTCCACATTCATTCGTCAAAAACTGGCTTTTTGGCCCTATGCTATCGCTGGCTGCATCAGCTGGTATGGGTTTATGCGTTCTGGCCTGCACCCGGCGCTTGGCCTGTTACCAATCGTGCCGACAATCCCGCATGCAGACCGCGCTTTTGGTCTCTTTGCTAGTGCCGAAGAGCACCTGACAGACATGCTAAACAAAATCGAGCACGCCTTGAAAGCGCCGGTTGAAGTTGTTCTGTTGTTCTTTGGCCTCCTAAACGCAGGTGTTGCCTTCAGTGCGATTGGCGAAGCGACATGGTTGGTTCTGGCAGGCCTGATTATCGGCAAACCGATCGGTATTTTGCTATTTGGCTGGCTTGCTGCACGCGTGTTCAAACTTGGACTGCCAGAGGGCATGCGGATCATTGATCTTGTCGTCATCGGCTGCATCGCAGCGATTGGCTTTACCGTTTCGCTTTTCGTTGCCTCTGTTGCGTTCGATGCGGGCCCTGTTCAAGACGCGGCTAAAATGGGGGCTCTCTTCAGCTTCTTCGCAGCAGGGATTGCGATCATCGCCGGCAAAATAACCCGCGTCCAAAAAGTGTCCCTCTAAAGGGCTCATACACCATAAAAAATGCTGTTCGTTCAGCCTTTTAAGGCCGCGGCTGGTAAAAACCAGTCGCGGTCTATACAATTTGAGGTGAATGATCTGCCTATTCACAAAATCCTCTAGAGTCTTTATTCTTTTATTCACCATGGTGCAGTCAAAATAAATTCGGTTTTCCCCTTATGTTTCAAGCATGGCCATACGATATTATGAGAAGTACAGTGCCGGTAAATTTCCATGCTTGAATTCGATATGGTCAGCAAATCCTTTTGGACGGGCGAACGTCGCAAAGTGATTTTGGATCGCGTTTCCTTTCGCGTCGATCTGGGGGAATCCCTAGGCATCCTTGCGCCGAATGGCACCGGTAAGACGACCTTGATCAAAATGATGGCCGGACTGGAAAAACCTGATGAAGGCGACATACGGCGTGGATGCCGAATTTCGTTTCCTTTGGGTTTTATGGGCGGCATCACATCGCGGCTATCCGCACAGGAAAATTCGCGATATATCGCACGCCTTTACGGATTGGACCCTGACTATATCGAAGCCTATTGTCGGTGGTTATGCGGTTTAGGCGAATACTTTGAACAGCCCGTTGGCGTATATTCCTCTGGCATGAGATCGCGGTTTTCTTTTTCGCTGATGATCGCATTGGATTTCGACATCTACCTAATCGATGAAGGCATGCCCAGTTCTAACGACGTCGAGTTCAACAAGAAGGCAGGTTCGATCTTGGCCGAACGCCTAAGAACAACAACAATCATCATCGTGTCCCACCAACCCAAGGTCCTTGAAAAATTTGCACGCAAAGCAGCTGTGTTGATGGATGGGAAACTGCATATGTTTGAAACACTAGAGGAGGCAAAACGGCTTTATGACTACGAAACCCAAAGCTAGAAAATACCGCCTGCGCCGCCCCTTGGCAGACGAACCCGGACAACCGGAATTTGAACAAACTGTGGATGCAACGCAAGATGCCAGTTCCGCGGCGTCTGAAAAACAAATTATGCAAGAACCCGGTGACTCCACTGCGGCAGCGCTGGGTAAGATAAAGACCAAGGGCATGTCACCCAAGAAAGCCAAACGTGGCAAAGCGCTGGACGATATGCCCAGCAACGACCGCCCATCTGCTAAGACGGCGATCGAAGAAGAAACCGACGCCATCCGCCGCGAAGGGCTGACAGGACGTCAATTGCGTATGGCCCGGCGGTTGGCCGTAAAACACAAACTGCCTGCGACCTCAGATTTCGAAGCCGTCCGTTTATTGCGCGCCAAAGGGATTGATCCGTTTCAAAGGTCCAGCATGTTGGAACTGGTTGTTCCAACCGAGGGTGAGACAACCGGCATTCCATCCCCGATCAGAGGTGAAGGCAACGCGCCTAAATTGCCGTCGACCGAAACCGTCAGCCCAGCCGAGCGTCGCGCTTTTGAAGTATCCCAAATTCAACGGGAATTGGCAAAGCGGCGTCGGAAAAAGGGCCTGCTGCTCATGCTGCGGATGGCCATTTTCATCCTATTACCAGCTTTGATTTGCGGTTTCTATTTTTACAGCATTGCCACGCCAATGTATTCGACGAAATCCAGCCTTGTTATTCAAAAAGGTGATGGTGGCACGGCCACTCCTTCCCTTTTCGGTGCCAGTACGCCACTTGCCACGCAGCAGGATTCAATTGTCGTTCAGGAATTCCTTCAATCAAAAGAGGCGATGCTACGCTTGGATGAAGACGAAGGGTTCCGGGCACAATTCACTCAGGATTGGATAGATCCAATACAACGATTGTCAGAAGATGCATCCATTGAGGAAGCTTACAAAACCTACAAACGTCATGTCATCATTTCTTATGATCCAACCGATGGTGTCGTAAAACTGGAAGTCATTGCACCAGATCCTCTTGTCGCGCAGCAATTCAACCTGGCCCTCATCCGGTATGCCGAAGAGCAAGTCGACAATCTATCTTTGCGCAAACGCACCTCTACCGTGGCAGATGCCGAGGCAGGACTGACCAAAGCGGATACGGCCCGCCGCGAGGCCCAGCAGGATTTGCTACGATTGCAGCAAGAAGCAAATATCGCTGATCCAACCGAAAAGCTGGCTACGCTGCGCGCTCAAATCTCGCAACGCGAATTCGAATTGCAGGAAAAACAACTTCAACTCGAGGCCCTGTTAGAAAACGCCCGCCCAAATCAGGCCCGGGTTACAGCGACACAAGCGGATGTGGTTCGTTTAGAGCGTTTATTGACCTCGCTTAATGCCGATATGCTAGAGGCATCGACCGGTGAAAATTCTCTGATCGAAAAATCGCTGCGCATCGAAATGGCCAAGGCTGATCTCGCCACGCGTGATCTGATGCTGCAAGAGGCATTATCGCGTCTCGGCACAGCCCAGCGCGATGCCGAAAGTCAGGCGCGTTATCTGGAAGAAGGTGTACGCCCTGTGGCGTCCGAGGACCCGTCTCATCCGCGTAAATTTGAAAATACGCTTCTTTCTCTTTTGGTTTTTGCCGGAATTTACCTGATGGTTTCGCTGACCTCGTCGGTCCTGCGAGAACAGATCGCCAGTTAACACCGAATACCCGAACGCCGCCTCAATTGGGGCGGCGTTCGGGATACAACTTTTACCGACGAAGCGCCGAAAGCAATGCCTGAGACGCGACACCTGTCACAGCCAAACCATTGGCCGCCTGATAGGCAGAAATAGCAGCTTCGGTTTTTGCCCCAAACACACCATCCGGTGTTCCAACGTCAAATCCGGCTTGGTTTAGGCGCGTTTGTAGCTCTTTTCGATCGGCCTGCGTCAACCCATATCGATCCGGCCCAAAGGTCCCTTTCAAAGGGCCAGCACCACGCAATCGATCAGACATATAGCCCACGCCAATCGCGTAGTTTTCCGATTGGTTGTATCGCAAGAACACACCAAAATTCCGAAACACCAAGAAACCGGGCCCGCCCGCGCCTGCAGGTGCTAACAGCGCTGCAGTGCTAGGTCCTGTCAAAGCCCCTCCGCCGGGTTTTCGAACACCCAAGCCCGACCAGCTGGACAGGCTGCGATATTTGCCTCTTCCCGCAGTTGACGTGTTGAAATTCGAAGGCAAAGCGACTTCATAACCCCATGGCTCGCCGCGTCGCCAGCCGGATTTGGCAAAGTGATTTGCGACAGATGCCAGTGAATCTGTTGGATCTTCAGACCACATATCGCGCCGACCATCCCCGTTGAAATCAACCGCAAACAAATCAAAGGTTGTGGGTATGAATTGCGTATGCCCCATGGCACCCGCCCAGCTGCCTTTCAGATTGGGCAAAGTCGTGTCGCCGTTTTGCAGGATCTTCAGCGCAGACACCAATTGCGCCTCAAAAAATGCGCCGCGACGTCCGTCATAGGCCAATGTGGCCGTTGCTGAAATAACAGGGATTTCGCCACGTCGCGTGCCAAAATAGCTTTCAACGCCCCAAATGCCCGCCATTATGTAGGACGGCACGCCATAGCGGGCTTCGATCGCATTCAACGTGCTGCGATATTGCCCATATCGTTGGCGGCCAAATGCAACTTTTTCTTCCCGCGCGACAATCGCCAAATAGTCTTCGAGCGAGCGTTTGAATTCTGTCTGATTGCGGTCTCGGGTTACGACGCCCGGCAAGAAACCCGCCCCGGACAGACCAGAGTTCAAGGTCGCCTCTGAAACGCCTTTTGCGCGTGCACGTGCGCGAAACCCAACCAGCCATGCGTCAAATCCCGCGTTGCGCACCGGTCTTAAATCCGCAGGCAGTCCTGCAACCGCTGCGCGTGGGGCGGAGCCCTGCGCCCCGGAACACCCAGCCAAAGCGGCCGCGCCAAGACATGCCAATACATCGCGCCTGAACATCATCACTACACCTCTATCCATAATCGTTATCTGCGATTTTGGCCTAGTGTGCGCTGCAAACCGGTTTAGAACAACTCAAGACTTGGCACCTGCACAAATGGGACGATGTTATCCCATCAGGTCGGCAAAGACCCGCCGCCCGGTCAGGGCAGCGGGATAAGGTCACGCGGTATATGCGCCCACCGTGGCCTGTGCGCCCTGCGCAATCAAACCAGAAAAGGCGGCTTTTACGGTCTCTGAGAAACGCGCATTCGCGGCCAAATCTGGCGCAAATACATCGGCAATGGCCAGCAAGGCATCAACCTTGGCCTCTGGCGTTTCACCGCTATCAAAAGCCGCTTTCAAACGTTCTTCCAGCGGATCACGCACATCGATTTCTTTGCCCGTTTCATCAACCCCGCCAACATATCGCATCCATGCTGCAACCACCAAAGACAGACCTTCAACCGGGCGTCCGGCATCAAGGTTTTCTGCAATGGCACCCAAAATGCGTTGTGGCAATTTTTGCGAACCATCCATAGCGATTTGCCATGTGCGGTGCTTGATCGATGGGTTCTGATAGCGGTTCAACAGAGCGGCACAGTAAGCTGGCAGATCTTCGCCTTCGGGCTGCGGAACCGTAGGGGCGATTTCAGTCGCCCATAGTTTTTCACATAGACGGGCATAGGCCGGATCAGCGACTGTTTCAGAAATGGTTTCATATCCGCCCAGATAGCCCAAATAGGCCAATGCCGAATGAGTCCCATTCAGGCAACGCAGTTTCATATGTTCAAAGGCAACCACATCCGACACGATCTGCGCACCAACGTGATCCCAAGCAGGGCGTTCATCGCCAACGAAGTTATCTTCGATCACCCATTGGCGAAACGGTTCGTGCTGAACATTGGCCGGGTCATAATACCCTTGGGATGTTTGCAAAGCCTCTGTATCCGCCTCTGTCGTTGCTGGCGTAATCCGATCCACCATAGTGCAGGGAAATGCGCCCTCGGCTTCGATCCAATCAGCCAGATCCGCATCTCTGGCCCGCGCAAAGGCCAGAACGACACCTTTGGCCAAGCGCCCATTTTCCGGCAAATTGTCGCAAGACATGACGGTAAAGGGCAGCGCGCCTGCATCTTTACGACGTGCCAATGCCTCGACGATGAATCCAATGGCGGTCTTTGGCGGGTTGCCAGCCAGATCTGATTGGATGTCGGGATCATCCAGACGCAACGCACCGGTTGAGGGTTCGTGGCAGTATCCTTTTTCCGTAATTGTTAGCGAAACAATCTTGGCTTCTGGAACTACCATACAAGTTAGCACCGCTTCTGGATCTTCAGGCGCAACCAGAACATCACGGATTGATGTGATGACCTGATACTTGGCCCCTTCTGGCGCCAATTCGACAGATGTAAAGGCACCGCCTTGGGGCTCTAACTGGTCGCGAAACCGGGCCGAGCGCAGCGAAACTGCGCAAATGCTCCAATCGCCGCCGGACGCTTTGATTGCTTCATGGGTGAAGGTCGCATTAAAAGCGCGAAAGAACGCGCCAGGACCGAAATGCACGATACCGGTTTCAGGGCGTGCCCCTACCGGTGCGGATAATCTATCAGCGGGCAAGCCAGCCTCCATCTACGTTGATCACTGCGCCTGTGATATAACCTGCCGCTGGGGAAGCCAAGAAGGCCGCCGTACCTGCGATGTCAAAGGGGTCGCCCCAACGCCCAGCAGGGATACGTTCAAGGATTTGACGATTGCGGGTTTCATCCGCCTGCAAGTCGGCGGTGTTATTCGTCGCAATATAACCCGGCGCAATCGCATTGACCGTGATGCCCTGTGCCGCCCATTCATTTGCAAAGATCTTGGTCAGACCAGCCACGCCATGTTTGGACGCGGTATAGCCGGGAACCCGAATGCCGCCCTGGAAGCTGAGCAATGAGGCAATATTGACGATCCGCCCGCCATCGCCACGTGCCATCGCATTTTTCGCAAATGCTTGGCATAGCAAGAACACAGCCTTTAGGTTCACATCCATCACGTCATCCCAATCCGCTTCCGTATGGGATACGCTGTCTTCACGACGAATGATGCCCGCATTGTTGACGAGGATATCCAGTTCTTCGATCTGACCCACAACCTGCGCGGCCTGGGCCGGATCTGCCAGATCCAGCACCAGTTCTTCTGCGCCGCCACCGATCTCAGCGATGGCATCGACCGTTTCGGCACATGACCGCCGCCCAGCGGCAATCACATGTGCACCCCGCTCGGCCAAGCCCAGCGCGATGGCCTGACCGATGCCAGTATTGGCCCCGGTCACAAGCGCGCGTTTGCCGTCAATTCGAAAAGGATCACTCATCGCAAATCCGCCATTTCAATAAAGTCCATATCAGTAAAGGTCTGATTGTCCCCCGCCATCGCCCAACAGAATGTATAAGCACCCGTTCCTGCACCCGCATGGATCGACCAAGGTGGTGAAATCACAGCTTCTTCATTCCCAACAACGATGTGGCGGGTTTCTTGCCCCTCGCCCATGAAATGGAAGACTTTCGCGTCATCGTCCAGTTCGAAATACATATAGGCCTCCATACGGCGGTCATGTGTATGGCAAGGCATCGTATTCCACACACTGCCCGGCTTGAACTGCGTGTAACCCATGCAGAGCTGGCAGGTTTCGACAAGGTCCGGCACAATGAACTGAATGATTTCACGTTCATTGGCCCCTTCAGGCGATCCCATCGCAATACGCTTGCCATCTTCGATTTTCAAATGACGAGTCGGGCATGTGCGATGTGCTGGCGCGGATGTGAAATAAAACTTCCCATTTCCGCTAAAGGTCAGGGGGCCCGCCCCCATGCCCACATAGAGGAATTCGCCCTTTTCCAGCGTATAGGTTTCGCCATCCACGGAAACAGTTCCCGTTTCACTGATGTTCAGGATGCCAATTTCACGACGCTCTAAAAAACTGTCCGTGCCAGTTTCTGCAACTTTTTCCAAAACAACGTCGCCACCTGCTGACATCGCGCCACCAATGACCAGACGATCATACATAGAATAGGTCATGTTGATTTCATCCGCGACGAACAATGTCGAGATATGGAAATGATCACGGATCGTTTGTGTATCAAACCCCTTTGCGCTTTTGGGATCTGTGGCGTAGCGCAGTTCGCAATTTACCTTGGTCATGGCTGTGGTCCTTTCAGTGAAAATTCAAAGTCGGTAGGCCTGTTTGGCCAATCCATAGGTGAGATCATGTGCCAGCTCATGGGCATCAGTTTCGCGCAAACGCCCCGTCGCAACCAGTTCGCCAAGATATGCACAATCACAACGCCGCGCGACATCATGGCGCGCCGGAATGGAACAAAAGGCACGGGTGTCATCGTTGAAACCAACAGTGTTGTAGAACCCGGCCGTTTCTGTGACCTGTTCGCGAAACCGTTTGATGCCTTCATAACTGTCGTGAAACCACCATGGCGGCCCGAGTTTCAAACACGGATAGGCACCTGCAAGCGGAGCCAATTCACGGGCATAGGCGGTTTCGTCCAATGTAAACAGGATGATGGTCAGATCCGGTTCAAAACCAACCGCATCAAGCAACGGTTTAAGATTACGCACATAGTCCGTTGGTCCAGGGATATCGAACCCTTTGTCACGCCCATAGGTTTCAAACACAGTGGCGGAATGGTTGCGCCGGGATCCCGCATGGATTTGCATCACCAATCCGTCCTCAACACTCATACGTGCCATTTCCGTCAACATATGAGCGCGAAACGCATCTGCATCTTGCGAAGAACAACGCCCCAGTCTGGCCTTTTGGTACAGCGCATCGATCTCGGACAGACACAGATTTTCCGTTCGCGCAGTCGGGTGCCCATGATCGGTTGCCGTCGCACCCATGGTTTTGAAAAATGCTCTGCGAACACGATGCGCTTGCAAATATCCTTGAAACGTCGACGTATCTTCACCGGTCACCGCGGATAAGGTTTCAATATTTTCGACAAACCCTTCGAATTCCGGGTCAATCACCGCGTCTGGGCGATATGTCGTGATCACGCGCCCGTTCCAATCGCTGTCTTGTATCATTTGATGATAGGCCAGATCATCCAGCGCGCTTTCGGTTGTGGCGAGAAGTTCAATGTTGAATCGATCAAACAAGGCACGTGGGGCAAATTCAGGCTGGGCCAATTGGCTATCGATCTGCTCGTAAAACATATCCGCCGTATCAGGACCAAAGGGCTGATCCATAGCAAACACGTTTTGAAAACTATGCTCCAACCACAAAGCCGATGGTGTGCCGCGAAAGAGATAAAAGTGCTCGGCAAATATCTTCCAAATCTTTTTCGGATCCTGTTCAACCGCGCCACCATCAACGCGGGCGACACCCAAATCGGACAGATTGATGCCTTGGCTGACCAACATGCGGAACACATAGTGATCGGGAATCACAAACAGCTCGGCAGGGTTTGAAAACGGGTCGTTCAACGCAAACCAACGGGGATCCGTGTGGCCATGCGGGCTAATAATTGGCAGATCGCGCACAGATTCGTACAAGGCACGCGCTATGGATTTCGCCATTGGATCCAAAGGAAACAATCGATCTGTCGATAATTCCGCCATATTTTGAGCTCCCCTCTCAAAATTCATCGGCACACTCATCTAATATGCTAGTTGACTAGTTGTGTCAAAGGAGGAAGTTGATATAGAGAAGCCGTGAGATCGAAACGGGACAGGATCCATGCAGGACATTCGGCTGCCAACACTGCGCGCTGCTCAACAGAGTTCAGCCACCGATCAAGTGTTTGACGCGCTGTATCAGGCCGTCGTGTCCCTTGATCTATCCCCAGGCAGCAAAGTGTCTGAAGCCGAAATTGCAAAGCAATTGGGCGTCTCACGCCAACCGGTTCGGGATGCGTTTTTTCGCCTCTCCAAATTGGGCTTTCTGAAAATCCGCCCACAGCGTGCGACTTTGATTTCCAAAATATCCACTGAGGCTGTGTTTGAGGCGATCTTTATCCGCAATGCTTTGGAATTGGCCTGTCTTCAGGCGGCCATGACGCATATGACGGCGACCGGTTTGGCTGAGCTGGAAAACCTGATTGAGTTGCAAAAAACCACGACCGCGACCAAGGAAAGCATTCAGTTCCAACAACTGGATGACGCTTTCCATCTAAAAATCGCTGAAATCGGCGGGCATGAACATGTTTGGACATTGATCCGCGATCAAAAAGGGCAAATGGACCGTGTACGCTATCTGTCTTTGGTAGATGGCAAACAACGCACGATTGATGAACATGTTCAGATCCTTGACGCGATCAAAAACAACGACAAAACAACAGCATGCGCAGTGCTTGAACAGCATCTGTGTCACATCAAAACTTATATCAACGACATCCGCACACAATACCCGGATTATTTTGAGGAGAACAGCCAGTGACTTCGCGTTTCATGGCCATCGGTGAATGCATGGTTGAACTTGCGCCTTCCGGTGAAGGACAGTTCGCAATGGGCTTTGCCGGCGATACTTTTAACACAGCCTGGTATTTGGCCCGCATCGCGGGAAAAGATCTACGGGTTTCTTACATGTCCGCTATTGGCGATGATGCGATTTCGGCCAAGATGCGCAGCTTTGTGTCTGACGCAGGTGTCGAACCGGAATTGACGGAAATCCCCGGCACCTCCGTTGGCCTTTACATGATTTCGCTAAAGAATGGCGAACGCAGCTTTTCCTATTGGCGCTCAGCATCCGCAGCCAAACGTCTGGCAGAAGATTTGACTGCAGTAGCTGGTCTGGTTGAAGGCGATGTTGCCTTCTTTTCCGGCATCACATTGGCCATTTTGGACGAAGTGGGACGCGCCAACCTACTATCGGCACTGGCACAGGCCCGGACACGCGGCGTCACGGTTGCCTTTGACCCGAACCTGCGCCCACGCCTTTGGGACAGTATCGGGGATATGTGTCGCTGGATTACAAAAGGTGCCACTGTCGCGGATCTAGCCTTGCCGTCCTTCGAGGACGAGCATGACTATTTCCAAGATGCGGATAAAGCGGGCACAGTTGATCGCTATCGCGCATCCGGTGTTGAAACTGTCATCGTCAAAGACGGCCCCGGTGAAGTTCTGATTGATGCGCCCGGGTTCACAGGCACGTTTGTACCTGAGGTGATTGACACGCCGGTCGACACAACAGCCGCCGGTGATTCATTCAACGCAGGCTTCATGTCGGCCTATATGACTGGTCAAGATTTACAAACCGCTGTCGCCACCGGCAGTGCTTTGTCGGCCAAGGTTATTTGCGCGCGTGGCGCATTGGTCGAGCTGTAAAATATAAAAGCCTGCGGAGGAGGAGAGGTCCTTCGCAGGCCAAAGTATCATAGTTTCAGGCCAATGTAGCGGCCATTTCGGGGGGAACAAAACACATCATGAACAGTTCAGCAGCAAGTTATCTGTCTCATTTCCGCGGATCGTTTATCGTCACCTTCCTTGGTTTGGCACTCGGGGCGTGGATTGGCTGGGTTTATACCGGCACGACATCTGGAACGCTTTCTTTCTTTTTCATCTGCCTTGTCCTGGCCGCGTTAGAAATTTCACTGTCCTTTGACAATGCGGTCGTAAATGCCAATGTTCTCAAAGATATGGATCCTGTCTGGCAACAACGGTTTCTCACCTGGGGCATTCTGATCGCCGTCTTTGGTATGCGCATCCTGTTTCCCCTGATCATCGTCGCAATCGCCGCAAAAACAGGCCCGATCGAAGCGATAAAACTGGCCGCCACATCCCCGGAAACCTATGCAAAGATCATGCATGATGCCCATCCAGACATTGCAGCCTTTGGCGGTGCATTTCTACTGATGGTCGCCTTGACGTTTTTCTTTGATGAAGGAAAAGACGTCCATTGGATTGGCGCGCTGGAGCGCCGTTTCGGAGCCTGCTCACACCTGACGGGTATTGCGACAGCTGTTTGTATCGGCGTTATCCTAATCGTTGCACAATTTTACCCCGGCGATCAGGGCGGCCGTTTTATCGTGTCCGCAGTTTATGGTCTCGCGACATTTCTGGTTGTCGATATCATCGGTGATTTCCTAGACAGCCCACAAATGGGCAAAGAAGCAGGCAAAGCTGGTCTGGGCGCATTCCTGTATTTGGAAGTCTTGGACGCCAGCTTTAGCTTTGATGGTGTGGTTGGTGCATTTGCCTTATCCCACAACCTGTTCATCATCGCGATTGGCCTTGGCATTGGCGCAATGTATGTCCGGTCGATGACAATCATGTTGGTGCGCAATGGCGTGCTGGCTGAATTCCAATTCCTCGAACATGGCGCGTTTTACGCCATTCTTGTTCTGGCTGCGATCATGTTCATCCAACCGCTTGCGCATATTCCAGAGGTCATCACAGGCTTTATCGGTGTCGCGCTGATCGGGGCGGCCTTGTGGTCATCGCTGAAAGCGCGCGACAAGGTTGAAGAAAAAATGGAACCCAGCACATAGGGACCGAAACAATTGATCATTTAGAAAAGGCGCTGCGATTGCGGCGCCTTTTTCATTGCGCTGATACAACAGAGGCCAAACGTTCCAAATATGCACCAACGGCCAAACGATCTTCATCGCTCAGATGGGCAAAATTTTCGACAACCTCGACCATTTCTCCCCCCACGCTGTCAAAGTCCGGGGTAAATCCGCTGGACAGGTATTCGGCAATATCAAAGGCTGCCCATGTGTCCATTGTGGCAATCAGGCTTGGCGCGCGTTCGCCGCCATGTAGGACACCGCCCTGCATCCAGCGCGCGCGATCCAACCCACCCAGTGCATTACGAGGCGTATGGCATTCGCCACAATGCCCCAGCGTTTCAACCAGGTAACGGCCTCGCATTTCTTCTTGGGATAGCTCACCATCGACAACCCAGTTTCCAGACGCAAAAAGCAGTTTCCAACTACCCAAAGACTGTCTGAGGTTGAAAGGAAACCCAATCTCATGATGTCGCGACGGTGTTGGATCCGGGGGCAATTGATCTAAATAGGCTTTCAGATCCACCACATCCTGCGCGGCCATATTGGCATAAGATGTGTAGGGAAAGGCGGGATAGTAATGCTGCCCCTTTGGGGATGTGCCATGCATCAAAGCATTGACCAGATCATCCACATTCCATGCCCCAATCCCGAACTCTGGATCAGATGAGATATTTGGGGCAAAAAACGTTCCAAAATCCGACGGGAACGCCCGGCCACCGGCCAGAACCAAACGATCCTGCTCATCCGTTTCAACGCCAGCATGGCAAGATGCGCAACCACCGGCCCAAAACACTGTTTCACCGCCTGATGGATCCCCGACCAGTGTATCAAACTGCGCCGTATCAACCGTCTTTGGACGCGTCAGGAACACCCCGACGCCCAAAGCCGCCGCACCGGCCAAAAACAGGATAAAGAATAATCGAAGTGTCTGATACATGCCTGGCCAATTCGCTGGGATCTGATCCAACAGCACCATAGGTCCGGATCAAATGATCAAAATCATGCGCGAATTCTAGCATGAAACGAGAGGCATTTCAGTGTTTTCTATGCCTCTCGCAGAACGAATTTTGGATTAGTGAACCGTCACAGGCGCATAATCATTTTGACGCGCCAACATGAAAGCCAAATCGCGTTCACGCACCAAGGCCAATCGCTGGCCTTCTTCATTGTGAACCGCATAGATCGTCTTCAAACCATCTAGTTTTTCTTGCAAATCAAGCGGTAAATCTTGGGTTTCCACCGCGCGAATGTAGACCGTTTGGCCGTTATCCTGTCCGTCAAAGTCATATTCGGTGTTCATTTGCGTTACCCCTTTTTGATCTTGATAGTCTGCACAACGGTTTCGGGACGCTGCACTGTGAGATCCACATGCAAAAGCCCGTTTTCAATTTTAGCTTCCCCTACTTCGACCCCATCCGCCAAGACAAAGCTGCGTTGGAACTGGCGTGACGCAATACCGCGATGAAGAAATACGCGTTCTGCCCCGTCATCACTTTGGCGGCCACGGATCACCAATTGGCGGTCTTCCATTGTGATGGACAGGTCGTCTTCAGAAAATCCAGCCACGGCAAGCGTGATGCGATAGGAAAAGTCAGAGGTCTGTTCGATATTGAAAGGTGGATAGCCTTCAGAGGTCTTTGCCGTGCGTTCCAACAAACGCTCCAGTTGCTCAAATCCCAGCATATGGGGATAGGACCCCAAGGTCAGTTTTGTCATGCTTATGTCCTTTGAAAAGCGACATTGATTCAAAGCGCCCCATTTTGGCGACGCTGCCCTAACAATATGGGAATAGTGAAACTTCTATGCAAGCCCTTTGCCAAGCCCTTTGCGTTGTGAACAAATTTCCGATATTATGAAACCCTAGGCACTTTGGATGACCGATACGTTAACAGGCGAAAATCGGACGGATATATTAAGACAGGCAGAGCGATCAATTATGAATGCGCCCATCGATATCACAATGAAAACAGACGACGTGCTGCGCCACGAGCTGAAGGTGTTTCGTGAAGAACATCGTGATTTGGATCAGGCCATTGGCGCTTTGCAGGAAACAGGTGGCGACGCGTTGACGATCCAGCGTCTGAAAAAGAAAAAGCTACGCCTCAAGGATTTTATATCCCTGATAGAAGACCGCCTAACCCCAGATATCATCGCCTAGTCACATATTCGCACTGTAATCACTCGGAAGACGCTGTTTTGCATGGGCTGCACCCTTGCGTTCTAAGCATCGCGCGCTAATGTGCGCGCTTCCACATTCAGGGCAGATATGGGGACAGCCATGAGCAGCATCAAAGTCGGAATCATTATGGGTAGCCAATCAGATTGGCCCACCATGAAAGAAGCAGCCGATCTTTTGGACGAGCTGGACGTCCCTTATGAGACCAAAATTGTCTCGGCCCACCGCACGCCCGACCGCCTGTGGGACTATGGCAAAACCGCTGTTGATCGCGGTTTGCAGGTCATCATTGCAGGTGCTGGAGGCGCTGCGCATTTGCCCGGTATGATGGCATCCAAAACACGCGTACCGGTTGTTGGCGTTCCCGTTCAGACAAAAGCGCTCAGCGGTGTGGACAGTCTGTATTCCATTTTGCAGATGCCGCGCGGTTTTCCCGTTGCAACCATGGCGATTGGCGCGGCAGGTGCGAAAAATGCAGGTCTGATGGCCGCAGGAATTTTGGCCCTGCAAGACGCAGATCTGGCCGGCCGGCTGGACGCTTGGCGCAGCGCATTGGCGGCATCCATCCCGGAAGAGCCGGTAAAGGAAGACTGATATGACAGAAGCTCTGGCACCCGGTTCGGTAATTGGCATTTTGGGCGGGGGTCAATTGGGCCGCATGCTGTCCATGGCAGCCGCCCGTTTGGGATATAAAACCCACATTTTTGAACCCAGCGCCCTGCCCCCAGCCAGCCACGTCGCAGATCATGTGGTGACTGCGGGATATGATGATTTGGGCGCGTTGCGTGCCTTTGCGGCCAATGTAGATGTCATCACCTATGAATTCGAAAACATCCCCACAGATGCTTTGGATGTTCTTGAAAGCCTTAAACCCATTCGTCCGGGCCGCGAGGCACTGCGTGTCTCTCAGGATCGTTTGACAGAAAAGGATTTCCTGACAGGGTTGGGCCTGAAAACCGCGCCTTATGCAGATGTGACGGATGCTGCCAGTCTGGACGCCGCGATGGCCAAGACTGGTACGCCTGCGATCTTAAAAACCCGCCGTTTTGGATATGATGGCAAAGGACAAGCCCGCATCATGTCACCGGACGACGCGCCCCAAGCATTGGCCGATATGAATGGCGCACCTGCCCTGCTGGAAGGGTTCGTGAATTTCAGCCATGAGGTGTCGATCATTGCAGCGCGCAGCCTAGATGGTCGCGTTGCAGCCTTTGATCCCGGAGAAAACGTGCATGTCGACGGCATTCTTAGCACCACGACTGTGCCAGCAAAGCTAAACGTAGCCCAACGCACAGATGCGGTTTTGCTGGCCGGTCAGATCCTGAATGCGCTGGACTATGTTGGCGTTATGGGTGTTGAATTGTTTGTCACCGCCCAAGGTTTGGTCGTGAATGAAATCGCACCGCGCGTGCACAATTCAGGCCACTGGACCCAAGCAGGATGCACCGTTGATCAGTTCGAACAACATATTCGCGCCGTGACGGGCCTGCCTTTGGGCGATGGTCAGCGCTATGCAGATGTGGTGATGGAAAACCTGATCGGTGACGATATGGACCGTTTGCCTGATCTGATCGAACAGCCTGATACGCAAATCCATCTATATGGAAAGGCCGAAACACGGCCAGGACGGAAGATGGGGCACATCAACCGCATCATCCGCGAGAGCTAAAAGGCATTGCCTATCAGGACGATTTATCCTGATGGGCCTGCCATAGATCTGGCCTGCGTTGTTCGGTGATCTCTTCACTTTGTGCCTGACGCCATTTGGCGATCTCGCCATGGTGGCCTGACATCAGCACATCCGGGATTGTATGTCCCTGCCATTCTGCAGGGCGTGTATATTGCGGATGCTCCAACAAACCGTTGGAAAAGCTTTCATCTTCAGTGCTTTCAGAATTTCCCAAAACGCCTGGCAGCAGGCGAACAGTGGCATCCAGCATAGATTGCGCGGCGATTTCCCCACCAGTTAGGATAAAGTCCCCCAACGACACTTCCGCAATGCCGTAATGATCAATCACACGCTGGTCCAATCCTTCGAAACGACCGCAAATCATCGTAATTCCGGGATATTTGGCCCATTTTTGCGCCATAGCCTGATCAAAGCGCCGCCCCCGTGGCGATAGATAGACCAAAGGCAAACGTGCCCGGCGTTGGGCATGATCAATCGCGGCCCCCATAACGTCAGGTCGAATAACCATCCCAGCACCGCCGCCAGCTGGTGTGTCATCGACATTGCGATGTTTGCCGATCCCAAAATGGCGCAGATCGATTGTATCCAGCTGCCAACGCTCTTCCTTTAAGGCTTTGCCGGTCAGGCTTTCGCCCAACACGCCCGGAAAGGCCTGTGGGAACAAAGTGATAATCTGCGCCTGCCACGCCCGCGCCAATTGTGGTGTTTCAGCCATCAAATCCTGCGGTGTGGCTGTAACGCGAATAGATTTGCGCCCAAAGGATTTCGGCTTTTGTGAAGTCTCAGTCATTTGTGTCATCCTTTGCCATCATCGCGGCGTCCCGTTTTCGCCACGACCTGCGCATTTCGTTTTTAGCATTTTGCAAAGCCTTGTTGTCCAACTCAGACCGGTTCAATTCCAGCAGAAGCTTTTCCAACGTTGGCCCCGGGCGTTCGTTTACTCTTTCTGGCAATTGCAAACTGGCGCGTGTCATTTCAGGAACGTTGAATAGATTTAAAATCGGCGTCAGAGGACCCTGAGGCATGCTGGAGCCGACCTCTAACGTCTCTGAAATAACCCCGCAAGGCGCAACCGCAGTCGCTGTTTCTTGCAAAACAGCCCCCATGTCTTTTGCGCCCCTAATCCAATCGTGAAACGCGTCAAGATCCATCCGCATTCGCCCATGCCGCACATTTTGCCACCAACAGGAATGCACCCACGCCTGTTTGTCACGCGTGGAAAAATAAAACGCGACATCCTCGGCCCGACCCGTTTCAGCACGATCCAAATGCGCACTGGCCGCATTGGCGAGAGCACATGTAATAAATGGCACAGCGCTATAGCTGTTAATGTCGCTGCGCCGCCCCGGGATGATACCCGACAACCCTTCGCAAGACATGATGATTGGTCGCGTGTCATCCGGATCCAAGGACGCGAAAAATGCATGTGCAGTGTCAGTGATCAATTCCAATCCGTCTGAATTGGGGTGAACAGAAAACGCATGACAGGCTTCGATAAGCTGTGGAAAATCCTGTCCTAAATAGATCTGCATATGCTGAGACAAGACAGGTTTATTGTCTTTCAAAGCATATTGAACCGTTGACGTTCCTGTTTTGTGAAACCCTGCATGAATGAGGATTTTGATCATTCAAGCACGCCTTCAGGCGGATCCGCTATGATACGTCCTGAGCTTAAATCAACGGTTGGTATAACGGCCATCGTAAAGGGCAAAAACACGGTCTTGCTGCTATTGGGCAACGTGATTTCCAACAAATCCCCAGCACCGTGATTCAAAACGGCTTTCACACGCCCCAAATCTGCGCCGCCTGTGTCAAACACGTTCAGCCCGATCAGGTCACTGTGATAGAATTCATCATCCGGCAAATTGGGCAGGCGATCACGCGGCACAAAGAGGCGAATACCTTTCAAAGCATCGGCCTGCTCTTTCGTTTCAACGCCACTTAAACGCGCGGCAAACCCGTTTTTGACCTCGCGCTGCAACTCGATGTCAAAGCTAACGCTGCCATCTTCCGTCGCCAAAGGTGCGTAATCTTCAATGGATGCAGGATCAGATGTGAAGCTTTTCACACGAACTTCACCGCGCACGCCAAATGCCCCGGCTATTGCGCCAATGCAGATCAAATCGCTCACACTGGTCATCCTTTTGTTGATCGCCTTACGCGCCGCATCCGCGACGCCTACGCGTTTGGATAGCCCAAGCGTGCCAGAGAATGCAATCTCTGGCATAACATTCGATCGTACGATGATTTAGAAGTTAAGGCGCAAAACCCGTGTCAGTCCAACCGACACACGCGTGTCACTGTCTGAACCGGCTTCAACAATCGGGCTGTCCGCAGCATCGTTTTGGAAACGGCTCCATTCGACCTGACCGGTTACGCCCCAATTGTCGTTGAACTGATAACGCGCTTCCAATGAGACACCGGTGGACAATACGCCACCATCAGCATCGTAGGCACCGTAATTGACAGAACCGGGTGCAACGCCAAAATATGTATCAGCAAAGGTATCATCGCCAAAATTCACACGTGGGCCTGCAGCGATACGCCATTTGTCAGTTGGTTTGGCAATCAGATCCAAACCCAATTCGCCCACATATCCTTCATGGCCGCCAAAACCTTTGCGCATCGCGCCAAAGACTTTCACATTCTGGGTCGCATAGCTGACCTGCGCGCCAAGTTCGATCGCAGTATCGATATCTTCTAGACCGGAAAATTCTGAATATGTTTCAGCATCCCGTTCAGAAATGACCCGCAAGGACGGCGATACATTAAAGCCAAGCTTGTCTGCCCAAGGATCTGGGTTTCCAAAGCTTTTGCCACTGTCCAGCTGCAAATATTTCGGTGACAGCCCCAAAAGCGGGCCGGTGACATAATCCTCTGCACCAAAATACTCTGGCTGCGCCTGAAATCCGCCTGTTACGGCAAATGTCAGCTGCGTCTCTGCCACGGCAGAGACAGATTGCAGAGCTATCCCCGCCAGCGCGAAAGAAGCAAAGCCCATGATTTTGTTGCGAAAGGTCATATCATGCCGTTTCTTATCTGAGTGTCAGTTTAAGTATTAACTTAAAAGTGTGTTAACCGCGATACAACAAATCGCGACCTGATCTTCTAGGGGGAAAATCGGGAATCACCCGACTATGTGACCGACGAGACACGAAAAGCGTGACTCGCATTTCCTAACGCACTGTTAAGATGAATACTTGCTCCGCAAGACTCAAAAGGGCCGGACTTCGAAACCTGAAATCCGACCCCCGACACGCTTAGAAAACGTGCAAGTTCTGGCTTATTCTGCCGCAGCTTCTTCTGTTGCCGCTGCTGCTTCAGCTGCTTTCGCTGCTTTTTCTTCTGCGCGTTCCTGTGCTTTTTTGCCTGGAACCGCTTTCTTCGGGTTGTTGCGATCTTTCTTCGCAATCACGTCCGCCGCTTCTAGGAAACGGGATACACGATCGGTGACCTGTGCGCCTTCACCCAACCAGTATTTCACGCGGTCGATATCCATTTTCACGCGCTCTTCGCTGTCTTTTGGCAGCAATGGGTTATACGTGCCCAGTTTCTCGATGAAACGGCCGTCGCGTGGCATGCGGCTGTCCGCTGCAACGATGCGGTAGAAAGGACGCTTTTTTGAGCCGCCACGGGCCAGACGGATTTTGATAGCCATTGTTATTCTCCTTTATAATGGCGGGATGGGACGCGAACGTCCCAAAAGTCGATGAGGGTTAGTCGCCCTCGGATTGGTGTTTCTTGTGATGTTGAATCACTTCCTGAATGATGAAATTCAGAAATTTCTTGGCGAATTCCGGGTCAAGATCGGCCCGTTTCGCAAGATCTTCCAACCGCGCGATTTGTTTTTCTTCACGCGCAGGGTCGGATGGCGGAAGGTCATGAGACGCCTTCAACGCGCCCACAGCCTGAGTGTGTTTGAACCGCTCGCCCAGCGTATAGACGAGGATCGCATCAAGACGATCAATGCTTTCACGATGCTCTTTCAGCACCGCAGATGCGCGGTCTGCGTCGGTTTGGGTCATGCGACAAGCTCCTGTTTGGGGTGGCGGTAGACTAAGCAAGGCTCGCCAAACATTTCTCTTTCGGTTTCCAGCACGGCGCCCATGCGTTCAGCAACGCGGATCGAGCCATGATTGTCCGGGTGAATTTGGGAAATCAGAGGACCCAAACCACGTTCACGCCACGCCCAATCGCGGGCCGCAAAGGCGGCTTCGGTCACATAGCCTTTTCCCTCATACCCATCGAAAACATGCCAACCCAATTCGGGTTCTGGCCACATGACGTGGTTGATCACGCCAACGCGCCCAATAGGCGTTTCGTCCTTTAGGCAAACCGTGAAAAAGCCGTAACCTTTAAAGGCCCAGTGACCCGCGGTCGCCATAAAGGTTTGCCACTGGTGCCATGGATCGGTGATTGGGCCACCAACGAATGTCGTGCGATCAGAGGTCATGAACCCAGTGACGGCCGCTTCAAAATCGTTTTCCAGCGGGGTGCGCAGGATCAGGCGCTCTGTTTCCAAACGGATCGGTGTGATCATAGCACCACCTCCGGCCCCGGATGGCGGTACAGCATGTCTTCGCCCATATAGTCATTCTCGTAGGTGCGTTCGTAAACGGCCCCTAAACGTTCAGCCAAAGCGACGGAGCGCACATTATCTGGAACAATATTTGACGTCAGCGTGGTAAAGCCCAGATCCTGATAGGCATACTGACGCACACGGGTTGCGGCCTCAAACGCGATGCCTTTGCCTTCAAACCCTCTGAATACGGCCCAACCGATTTCGGGTTCAGGCCAGGTTTCCGGGTTCCAGATCCCGCTCAGCCCGCAGGCCTGTCCGGTCTCTTTCTGCTCGATGATGAAATAGCCATATCCATGCCAGTGCCAATGACCGATATTCAACGTGAACCAACGCCACGCATTGCCGCGTGACGGTTCATGACCAAAGCCACCGCCATATTCTGGGTCTTGCAAAAACGCGATCACAGCATCCACATCGCGCTTTTCGGGCCCGCGCAGGATCAGGTTTTCAGTCTCAAGACGAGGCGCATTTGTCAGGGTCATTGCGCATCTCCGGGAACATGGCGATAGACAACGTCTACCTCATCGTATTTTGCCGCGTTTGGATCCAACACCGCACCAAGACGCTTTGCCAGAGTTTGCGAACGCGTGTTACTCTGATCGATATAGGATACCAGCGTTTCCATGCCCTGATCCCACGCCCAATCCAGCGCAGCGCGCGCCGCCTCATGGGCATACCCTTTGCCTTCATGCCCGTCGAACATGATCCAACCGATCTCGCGTTCAGGGAAATGTGGCGGATGAATGATTGAAACCTGACCAATGATCTGGCCATCAAGATCAATCGCCCAAGCCCCAAAACCCAAAAGGTCCCATGTCGCGACTTCTGACAGGAACCCGTAATACATATCCGTTCTGTTTTCCGGCGCCGAAACATACTCGGCGCGACCTGACTGATAAAATGCCCAGAACGGATCCATATCCACCATCTCGTGATGGCGCAGCGTCAAACGGTCTGTTGTGATCAAAGGTGCGCGTGTCATTGTGATAACACCTCGATACCAGCCCCATCCAGCACAGGGCGCGTGAAACTGCGATCATAGCGAATGATGCAACCGGTATCGCGCGAATAGGCAAAGGCCGCCTGACAATCAGGGTCGGTCATAGCTTTCTCACGATAGGATTCATACGCGGCCAAACTCGGAAAGGAAAAATGCGCATAGGCGACATCATTGGGGCCTTCATGAGGCAACCAATAGCCGTGATGGGTTCCACCCATACGATTGACCAGCGTGATCCAAACCTTTGCATAGGTTTCGAACTCGGCCACCTTTTGGGGGTCAATCTGATATGTCAGGGAACAGGTGATCATTTATTTCTTTTTCCCAAAACCGGAAATACCGGGTGGCAAGCCACCACCGCCAAGGCCAGGCAATCCGCCCATGCCGCCCATTTTACCCAGCTGCTTGGCCGCTTGTTCCATGGCTTTTGGATCCATCTGGGACGGATCCATACCAGCTGGCATGTCGCCACCTTTGCCCATCATGCCCTTCATGGCCTGTTTCAGCATGCCGCCTTTGCCCATCTTGCCCATTTTCTTCATCATATCGGACATCTGACGCTGCATTTTCAGCAGTTTATTCAGATCGGACACATCCATACCAGCACCGGCCGCGATACGCTTTTTGCGCGACGCTTGCAGGATCTGAGGATTGGCGCGTTCTTTTTTGGTCATAGACTGGATCAGCGCGATCTGCTGCTTCAGAATCTTATCGTCCATGCCGGCATCGCCCATCTGCTTGGCCATTTTGCCTGCACCTGGCATCATTTGCATCATGCCTTGCATGCCGCCCATCTTGATCATCTGTTCGAGCTGGGTTTTCAGGTCGTTCATATTGAACTGACCTTTGGCAAAACGCTTCATCATGCGTTCGGCCTGTTCGACCTCTAGCACTTCTTGCGCTTTTTCGACCAAGGCAACAATGTCGCCCATGCCAAGGATACGACCTGCGACACGATCCGGTTCGAATGTTTCCAGCGCATCCATCTTTTCGCCGGTCCCGACAAAACGAATAGGTTTGCCTGTGATCGCACGCATCGACAGGGCCGCACCACCGCGACCGTCACCATCCATACGGGTCAGACAAACGCCAGAGACGCCGATCTTGTCGTCAAATTCCGTGGCGACATTCACCGCGTCCTGACCGGTCAAACCGTCAACAACCAACAGTGTTTCGCGTGGGTTGACCGCATCGCGTACATCGGCAGCCTGCTGGATCAATTCCTGATCAATATGCAACCGGCCCGCAGTATCGAGGATGTAAACATCGTAGCCACCAAGAGAGGCCTGCGTCTTTGCACGTTTCGCAATTGCAACCGGGTCTTCACCCTTAACGATCGGCAATGTGTCCACACCAACCTGCTGACCCAGAATGGCCAACTGCTCCATCGCCGCCGGACGCTGCACGTCAAGCGAGGCCATCAAAACCTTTTTGCCTTCACGTTCGCTCAGCCGTTTTGCCAGCTTACCAGAAAGCGTGGTTTTACCAGCCCCTTGCAAACCCACCATCAAGATCGGCGCAGGCGGATTGTCGATCTTTAAAACACCGGGATCTGTGTCGCCGGACAGGACATTGATCAACTCATCATGAACGATCTTTACAACCTGCTGGCCCGGCGTCACCGATTTGGTCACCGCCGCGCCGGTCGCTTTCTTTTCCACCCGCTTGATGAACTGGCGCGCAACTGGCAAAGACACGTCCGCTTCTAGCAAAGCAACACGCACTTCACGCAACGCGGTTTTGACGTCATCCTCAGAAAGCGCGCCTTGTTTGGTCAGGCGGTCAAAGACCGATCCAAGGCGTTCGGATAGGTTTTCAAACATCTGGGCGGCCTCCTTTGCCAGTGATCAAGATATGACCCTATATATGGGGCCGGTGACGGGGCGGTCCACCTAAGCGAACCCAAAGAAATCGGCCAATGCGCAAAAGCCCCCGTGGGCGCAACGCGCTGACGGAGGTCGATCCCGGCAAAAGCCATAGGACCGGAAGACTCAGATCTCCCGGAAGTTGGATGTCGGATAATTCGAAGCACGCCCAGAGTCAAGTCCAGCACAGAAACGGGGCCTAAAGACCAAACCGTCAAAATACACATCGAAAAACCTGCATACCTATGGTACCATACAAGATATTGACGCCGCAGGAACCCAGTCGCAAAGTTACCAGCCAGCCTGATGCTGTCGGCAAGTTAGATTTTTTGATTGAACAATGAACGCGATATAGTTGTGAAAAATTGGGACGAAGTAAAAACAGCCTATCAGGTCGCAAAGTTAGGAACAGTCAGCGGTGCGGCGGATGCGTTGGGCATCCACCATGCAACGGTCATACGCCATATAGATTCCCTAGAGGCGCGCCTGAATGTCAAACTGTTCCAACGCCACCCGCGCGGCTATTCAGCGACTGAGGCAGGCAGCGACCTGTTGCGCGTCGCACAGGCAACGGCGGAGCAGTTCCAGCAATTGTCGGGCCGCATTCGCGGGCATGCATCAGACATATCAGGCGACTTGATCGTCACATCTTTGGTTGAAAACGCGACATTGTTATTAGAAGCAGTGGTCAGCTTTCAATCCATCCACCCCAATATCTGCGTCCGCTACCACACAGACGAACGTCCATTTCGGTTGGAATATGGCGAAGCACATGTGGCCTTGCGTGCAGGGCCAATGCCAAACGAACCCGACAATATCGCTCAACGCATCTATTCCCAGCAAATGGCCCTGTTCGCCAGCGACAGCTATATTGATCAACATGGTACGCCCAGAGACATAAGCGACCTCAGCCGACATCGGTTTGTTGCCCATGATAATGCAGATTACAAAGCCCCCTTTAACCGCTGGCTACGTGCGCATGTGGCCACAGAACAAATTGTCTTCAGATCCACAAATCTGCAGCTTTTGGAACAAGCGGTCCTGTCTGGCGCGGGCATTGGCTTTTTGAATCTGCGAGACTGCAAAAAATACCAAAAAATTCAGCGCATCTTACCAATGCAAAAGGAATGGGCCTCGCCCTTATGGCTGGTTACGCATGTAGATCTGCACCGCACCGCAAAAGTGCAGGCGTTTCTGGATCATGTCAAAAACGTCATCCAGCAAGAAATTAAGACTGAGGATGCCGAATAGCGCTTGGCTAGTCTCCAGCGGGAGGTTCGCCGCCTTCATGTGACAGTTCTGTTTCCAGAAACTTTTCAAACGCATCCAGATTGACAGGTTCGAATTGACCAAAGCCTTGCATCCAAATACTGGCATCCCGCATCGCATCCGGCTCTAACTTGCACCATTTAACCCGCCCGCGCTTTTCTTGCGTGATTAGACCGGCTGTGGCGAGAATGGCCAAATGTTTGGAAATAGCAGCCAATGACATATCAAACGGTTCAGCGACATCCGTTACGGCCATATCATCTTCCAACAGCATCGATAGGATCGCGCGGCGCGTTGGGTCTGATAGTGCGGAAAACACAGTGTCGAGCGAAAAGGTCATGTGCTTTCATACGCACCCAATTAGCATGCCCGCAAGTGGCGGTTGCGACACGCCCGGGCAATATTTAACGAAATCGTTGAATATGCAGATTGTGCCCAATTTGCCGCCTGAGCCCCCGGAACCACAAAATCCCAAACGCCTTCAATATTTTTTATCATTCAATTTCAATGCCTTAAATCCAAATAAATTCAACAGACAACTTATTGACTCTGACCTCTGCAATGACTAGCACATCGTTAAGAGATTACATGGAGCACATCTGCACGTGTCAGAGCCTGACAACAAACAGCGACTTGCCGAATTGGATAAGAAGCTGGCTGCATTCAAGGCGGAACAAGCGGCAGAAGAGCCCCATGTCGAAGAACACTATTCTCAGGCATCTATTGCATGGCGAATGGTGATTGAATTGATGGTCGGTCTTGGTATCGGCTTTGCGATTGGCTACGGGTTAGATGAGCTGTTAGGCACAGATCCGTGGTTGATGATCGTGTTTACAATGCTGGGCCTTGTTGCTGGTTTCCGGGTCATGATGACCACCGCAGCAGAGCTTCAGGCGGAACAAGCCCTAAATGACGGGGCAGATGAGACAAACCGGGATACCGGGACGGACGAAGAAGGGGATCGCAATGGCGGGTGAAGCACAACACGGCAAGGATGCAGGTCACGCAGCGGCGGAACATGGCGAAGGCCTTGTTTTCCACCCGTTTGACCAATTCATCGTGAAACCTATGTTCCATGATGGTCCTGTTGGCCTGTTTACCTTCACCAACGCAGCCTTCTGGATGCTTCTTGCCGTTGCCGTAATTTTCTGCGTCATGGTTTTGGGATCTTCCAAACGCGCTGTGATCCCAGGTCGTGCGCAATCCATTGGCGAACTGCTTTATGGTTTCCTGCACAAAATGATCTCAGATGTTGCAGGTAAAGAAGCACTGCCTTTCCTGCCATACATTATGACATTGTTCCTGTTCATCGTAACGGCGAACTTGCTGGGCCTTCTGCCCCTGTCCTACACGTCTACATCGCATTTTGCTGTGACCGTAACACTGGCCCTGGCCGTGTTCATCACGATCACAGTGGTTGGTTTCGTCAAGCACGGCACCAAATTCCTTGGCCTGTTCTGGGTCAGCTCCGCACCGCTACCGTTGCGCCCTGTTCTGGCGGCCGTTGAAGTCATTTCTTACTTCATCCGTCCGGTCAGCCACTCCATCCGTTTGGGCGGCAACATTCTAGCGGGCCACGCGGTTATCAAAGTTTTCGCCGCATTTGCATCCATCACGCTGATCAGCCCGGTTGCAATCCTCGGCATCACAGCGCTGTACGGCCTAGAAGTCCTCGTGGCTGTCGTCCAAGCGTATGTTTTCACAATTCTGACCTGCGTCTATCTGAAAGACGCAATGCACCCATCACACTAAAACGGGTCACGGTCTGAACCTCTTCATCAAGAATTCCAACTTCCAATCGTAAGGAGATACATCATGGAAGGCGATATCAGCAGCATCGGCGCAGGTCTGGCGGCAATCGGTTGTGGTCTAGCAGCTCTAGGCGTGGGCAACGTTGCGGCGAACTTCCTGTCCGGCGCATTGCGTAACCCATCCGCAGCAGCGTCTCAGGTTACAAACTTCTTCATCGGCATCGCGTTCGCAGAAGCGCTGGGAATCTTCGCATTCCTCGTTGCTCTGATGCAATAAGCCGCGGAACATAAAATCCTTACGCGCGGGCGGGGCGGCTAACGCCCCTCGCCCGATGTAATGACAACGTTCCGACGGAGGAAACTATGGCAGATACACACAACGAAAGCCTTCTTGCTTGCGTTGACGTCAGCGGTTCTGCTGACGGCATGCCTCAGCTGTGTGCTGACTGGTTTGGCAATCAGGTTTTCTGGTTGATACTAACTCTTGTGGCGATCTTTTTCATTCTGTCTCGCATTGCGCTGCCTCGGATTGCCTCTGTGCTGGCCGAGCGCCAGGGAACGATCACGAATGATATTTCTGCCGCCGACGAACTAAAACGTCGCGCAGCAGATGCGGAAGCCGCATATGAAAAAGCTCTGGCGGATGCCCGCACAGAAGCTCAGGCAATCGCACAAAAAACACGTGACGAAATCGCGACCGAATTGGCTGCAGCCACTGCAAAAGCCGATGAAGATATCGCTGCTAAGACCGCAGAGTCTGAAAAAGCGATCAGCGAAATTCGTGCAAGTGCCTTGGAAAACGTCGAAGTTGTGGCCAAAGATACTGCATCCGCAATTGTGACCGCTCTTGGCGGCACTGTTGACGACGCAGCCATCGCAGCCGCCGTTTCAAACCAGGTAAAAGGGTAAACGATATGCGCAATACGTTCTCTCTCACTGGCCTGGCAGCGGTTCTTGCCTCGCCTGCATTTGCAGCAAGCGGCCCGTTCTTCTCACTAGGCAATACAGACTTTGTCGTCTTGATCGCCTTTTTGGTATTTGTCGGCATCCTGATCTATTTCAAAGTTCCGGCTATGATTTCCGGTCTTTTGGACAAGCGTGCAGACGACATCAAATCCGAATTGGATGAAGCCCGCACCTTGCGTGAGGAAGCTCAGTCTCTTTTGGCCAGCTTTGAGAAAAAGTCAGAAGAAGTCACGGCACAGGCGGCCCGCATTGTGGAAAACGCGAAAGAAGATGCAACCAACGCAGCAAACGCTGCTAAGGATGATCTGAAAGACGCAATTGCACGCCGTTTGGCTGCCGCGGAAGATCAGATCGCATCTGCAGAAGCATCCGCAGTTAAGCAGGTTCGTGATCAGGCTGCCACAGTTGCAGTCGCAGCGGCGCAAGAAGTCGTTGCTGCTCAGTTGACAGCAAAAGATGCGAACAAACTGATTGATGACGCAATCGCTGAAGTTGGCACAAAACTGCACTAATCTCGCCACATCATTGATAAAAGACCCGGCCCAGAAATTGATGGGCTGGGTCTTTTTGTTTTCCGCATATAGAACAAAGTCAAATAATTCGCGGAAGTGAAACCGGGCGCAGATCCGGCAACACGCAGAGAGGGTAAGAATGACGAAAACGGCACATGTGATCGTGGTCGGAAATGAAAAAGGCGGGGCGGGAAAATCTACCGTCTCCATGCATGTCTCCACAGCCGTTGCCCGGATGGGATTTAAGGTTGCACTGCTGGATCTCGATCTACGTCAGCAAAGTTTGGGCCGTTTTATTGAGAACCGTCGGGTCTTTGCCGACAAGAACAATCTCACATTGGCCATGCCCGTTTTTGTTCCCCTGCCTGAGATTGATCAGGCCAGCCTAGCCCCCGGCGAACACATCAATGACCGTCGTTTGATGGCTGCATTGGACAGTGTGAAAGACAGCTATGATTTTGTCCTGATCGATTGCCCCGGTTCGCATACACGTCTTTCCCAGCTTGCACATGCGCAGGCGGATACGTTGATCACACCGCTAAATGACAGCTTTGTTGATTTTGACATGTTGGCGCGTGTTGCTGATGAAGGATCAAAGGTCCTTGGCCCTTCAGTCTATTCAGAAATGGTGTGGTCCGCACGCCAGCTGCGCGCCAAGCAGGGACAGGATCCAATGGATTGGATCGTTCTGCGCAACCGTTTGGGCAGTCAGGCCATGATCAACAAGGCCAAGATGCAGACGGCTGTCGAAAATCTGGCAAAGCGCATTGGCTTTCGTGTCGCACCGGGTTTTTCCGAACGCGTTGTCTTTCGCGAACTCTTCCCCCGCGGTTTGACACTGTTAGATTTGCGTGATGTTGGTGGTCGACAGTTGAGCATTTCCAATATCGCAGCCCGCCAAGAAGTCCGTGAGCTTATGAAAGCGCTGCAATTGCCAGGCGTGACCGTTAACTTTTAAAGGAAAAACCGCAATATATTGGGGATAACCCGGTCGGATCTTCCATATCTGGATAATACCCGTTGACTCTGGTCGATGTGATTTCACTATCATGTGAATAACGGAATCAGGATATGCCATTTGCGCTTTTCACGGCTCAAACTGACAGGCTTTAAAAGCTTTGTAGACCCGACCGATCTGTTGATCGCAGACGGGTTGACCGGTGTTGTTGGACCAAATGGCTGCGGCAAATCAAACCTTTTGGAAGCACTGCGTTGGGTGATGGGCGAAACCCGCGCCAAGGCGATGCGCGGCGGCGGCATGGAAGACGTGATCTTTGCCGGTGCCTCATCCCGACCCGCCCGCAATTATGCAGAAGTCCAATTGCTGATCGACAATGGTGAACGTCTGGCCCCGGCCGGGTTCAATGACAGCGATCAGTTGGAAATCGTTCGCCGGATCACGCGCGATGTCGGATCGGCCTATAAGGTAAATGGCGGCGACACCCGGGCGCGTGATGTGCAAATGCTGTTCGCGGATGCCTCAACCGGTGCGCATTCGCCCGCCCTTGTGCGTCAGGGACAGATTTCTGAGCTGATCAATGCTAAACCCAAAAACCGGCGCAAGGTTTTGGAAGATGCCGCTGGCATCGGTGGTCTTTACCAGCGACGTCACGAGGCCGAGCTGAAACTAAAGAGCACAGAGGCCAATCTACTGCGCGTTGATGACGTGGTCGAACAGTTGGCAACGCAGTTGGGGCAATTGGCCCGGCAGGCCAAACAGGCCGCGCGCTACCGCGCCATTGGTGAAGAACTACGTCAATTCGAAGGCATGTTGCTTTATAACCGCTGGCGCGAAGCGGATCAGGCATTGGCAGCGGCCCAAGAGGCGTTGCGCACCAAGCTCGCAGAAGCAGGGCAAAGCGAAATCACCGTGCGTGCCGCGCGGGAAAAGCGCGAAACCGGTGAACAGGCCCTGCCCCCTCTTCGCGAAGAAGAAGCCATCGCAGCCGCCATCTTGCAACGTTTGACTGTTCAGCGCGACGCATTGGACGAAGAAGAAACACGGGCCGCTGAGACCATTGTGACCCTGAAGCGCCGCATCGATCAGTTGGGCCAAGATATGGAGCGCGAAGCGAACCTATCGCGCGACGCAGGCGAAACGATTGAACAGCTGGAATGGGAAGCGCGGGAATTGGCCAAGGCCGCTGAAGGCCATGACGACCAGCTAGAAGAGGCCGCAGAGGCCGCACGCGAAGCCGCCGAGATCCTTCAGGAACGCGAAGCAGATCTAAGTGAACGCACAGAAGATGTCGCGCGTCTGGCTGCGCGTCATCAATCAGCAGAACGTTTTTTGACCGATTGTCTTCGCAATGAAGAACGCGTGACAACTGAGCTGACCAAAGCCAAAGACACTGTCGACACTGCGCAGACCGCGCTGGAAGAGGCAGGCGACGCAATGGAAGAGGCATCCGAGCGCCAAGAAATGGCGCAAGAGGCCGCCGAACAGGCCGAGGATCAATTGATCGAGGCCGAAGCGGAACGCGCAGAAACCCAGTCGCGTGAAGCAGATGCGCGTGCTGAACGCTCTGAGGCCGAGGGTGCCTTTAACGCGTTGCGCGCAGAAGTGACCGCGCTGGCCAAACTGTTGGAACGCGACACGTCCGAAGATGGTCAGATCATGGATCATCTGCAGGTCGAACAAGGGTTTGAAAAAGCCATCGGCGCTGCTTTGGCCGATGATCTGCGCGCACCAGAGGTTGAAGCAACTGATGGTCCCTCGGGCTGGTTCGCTCTGCCCGGATATGATCAGCATCAACCTTTGCCGCAAGGCGTGACACCGCTCAGCGATCATGTCTCTGTTCCAGATGTTCTGTCCCGTCGTCTGCAACAGATCGGCCTGATCAAGGCAGAAGATGCCCCGCGCCTGCATCAGCAGTTACAACCGGGCCAGCGTTTGGTCAGTCTAGATGGCGATATGTGGCGTTGGGACGGGTTCCGCGCTTGGGCCGAAGATGCCCCATCTGCTGCTGCGCTGCGTTTGCAGCAAATGAATCGTCTAGAGGCTTTGAAACAGGAAATGGCGACGGCCACCGCAGTTGTTGACAGCTCGCGTAACGCGCATGACGTCCTAACGCGCCGCCTGCAAGACATCACAGAGGCCGAGAAACGCGCACGCGAAGCCCGTCGCGATGCAGATCGCAACATGAGCGATGCCGCGCGGTTGCTCAATCGGGCCGAAGCAGATCGCAATCTGGCTGCCAGCAAACTGGAAAGCGTTACCCTGTCCGTACGCCGCTATGAAGAAGAAGGCACATTGGCGCGCAAGCAACGGGCTGAGGCCGAAGCGGCCTTGGATGACCTTGGCGATCTAGATGCGGCACGGGCTGAGGTAGAAGATATCAAGCTGACCGTGGAAGCATCACGTATGACCATGATGGCCAAACGATCGGCCCATGACGGGCTGCGGCGCGAAGGCCAATCGCGCAAAGGGCGGATGCAGCAAGTGACCAAAGACCTGTCCGGGTGGAAACACCGTTTGGAAGGTACCGGAAAGCAGATGGAAGAATTGGCCGAACGGCGCGATGGCGCGCAGGACGAATTGGCCGAGGCAATGGCCCTGCCCGAAGAATTGGCCGAAAAACGATCTGATATGGCAGCCGCGATTGAACAGGCAGAAGACCGCCGTGCGACGGCCGCTGATGCATTGGCAATTGCAGAAACCGCATTGCGCGAAACGATCAGCGAAGAACGTGAAGCAGAACGGTTGGCAGGCGAAGCCCGCGAGGCCCGCGCCCGCGCTGAAGCAATTTCTGAAGCCGCCCAAGACAGTGTCGAGGTCGCAAAGTCCAGAATTGCCGAAGAATTGGAAACAACCCCAGAAAACCTACTGGAACAGTTGGCCGTGCTGCCAGAGGATATTCCTTCGATTGTGCAATTGGAAACGGATCTATCCCGTTTGAAACGGCAACGTGATGCTTTGGGTGCTGTCAATCTACGTGCGGAAGAGGATGCGCGCGAAGTTCAGGAAGAACATGACGCGCTGGTGGCCGAAAAGACCGATTTGGAAGAAGCGGTCAAAACCCTGCGTTCTGGCATTTCCAGCCTGAACCGCGAGGGGCGTGAACGTCTGCTCACTGCATTTGAACAGGTGAACGAGAATTTCAAGATCCTGTTCACACACCTTTTCAACGGTGGCGAAGCCAACTTGGTCATGGTCGAAAGCGACGATCCATTAGAGGCCGGTTTGGAAATCATGTGCCAACCGCCGGGTAAAAAGCTATCGACCCTATCGCTGCTTTCTGGTGGAGAACAGACGCTGACGGCGTTGGCGCTGATCTTTGCGGTCTTCCTGGCCAATCCAGCCCCGATCTGTGTTCTGGACGAGGTCGATGCGCCTTTGGATGATGCCAATGTCACGCGTTTCTGCGACATGTTGGACGAAATGTGTCGCCGCACAGATACGCGGTTCCTGATCATCACCCACCACGCGGTCACCATGTCACGGATGGACCGTCTGTTTGGTGTCACGATGCAAGAACAAGGCGTCAGCCAGCTGGTATCGGTTGATTTGAAAAAGGCCGAAACATTGGTCGCGTAAATGTGCGTTTCCGACAGGTGTATGTTGAGAAAAACCCGTGTAACGGGGCCTATGCGCTTGTTTTTTCTGACCATCCTCACCCTGTTCGCATTCGCGGCCAATTCCGTTCTGAACCGCGCCGCTTTGGCAGTCGGGGGACTGGATCCTATGACGTTGGCCGTCATCCGGTTGAGCAGTGGTGCCGTTGCTCTATGCATCCTGTGCCTCATCCTGAAAAAGAGCATCCCATTTCGCGACCCTTTGCGTATTGGGGGTACATTGGGATTGGGTCTTTATATCCTCGGCTTTTCATTGGCCCATCAATCGTTGGATGCTGGGTTGGGGGCATTGATCCTTTTTGGCGTTGTCCAGCTGACCATGTTTGTCGGTGCCTTGGTTTTAAGGGAACCCGTGCCATTCGTACGTTGGGTCGGCGCAGCCTTAGCATTTTCTGGACTTGTGTGGCTGCTCTGGCCGTCTGGCGATTTCCATCTCAGCTTACCGCACGCAGCCTTGATGGTTTTAGGCGGGATCGGATGGGGCCTTTATTCTTTGATCGGACGAGACGTGCCTGAACCTTTTGGTGCAAGTGCCGCCAATTTTGTGATCTGCTCTGTGCTCTTTATCGTTTTGCTGGCCGTTATGCCCGATGGCAATCGCAATGCCATATCACAGACCGGCGCAATACTTGGTATTCTCAGCGGCGCGATCACCTCGGGTCTGGGCTATGCCTTATGGTATGCAATTCTGCCCCGCCTTGGTGCATCCGTTGCGGCCGTGTCGCAATTGACCGTACCCATAATCGCAATGGCAGGTGGAATGGCCTTCCTGGGCGAAGCCCTCACTTTGCGTTTTGTTTTTGCCTCTCTATTCGTTCTGGGCGGGATCGCCTTATCCATCCTTTGGCCGCTCTATAACGCCAAAAAAACACAAGCGTGATGTCGGGATTCTGCCCTCAATAGGTCATGAATACCGCCATTGTTTCACATGCCTGCAAAGCATAGATCACAACCATGCGACTATGTTTTGTTTTATGGTTTTGGTTTCTGGCACTGCCCCTAAAAGCGGCCGATTGTGTCGTGTTGATCCATGGTTTAGCGCGCAGTGATACGTCAATGGCAGCGATTGAACTTATTTTGACACAAGACGGCTATGATGTTGTCTCGTTCGACTACCCGTCCACCACAGATAGCGTTGAAACACTGGCGCAGGCCTTTATCACGCCGGCTATTCCCGATTGTTCAGATGGGCAGGTCCATTTTGTCACCCATTCCATGGGTGGCATTCTATTACGTCACTGGTTTATCAGCCATCGACCGAAAAATCTGGGCCATGTGGTCATGCTGGGGCCGCCAAATCACGGGAGTGAACTGGTTGATAAGTTCGAAGGCCTGGCGCCTTTCGGCTGGATCAACGGGCCCGCAGGTTTGCAGTTGGGGACAAATGGCATTTCATCAACGCTGCCGATGGCTGATTTTTCCCTCGGCATTATTGCGGGCAATCAATCGCTCAACCCGTTCTTTTCATCCCTCTTGCCCGGCGCAGATGATGGAAAGGTCACGGTTCCTTCCACACGGCTAGAAGGCATGAGCGATCACATTCAATTGCCCGTCACCCATACATTTATGATGCAAGCGCCGCTCGTGATTGCGCAAATACGGTCTTTTCTGGAAACCGGCCAATTCGATCAGACCCTTGACTGGCGTTCGTCCTTGGGCGAGATGGCGGCCTTGTTCGTGGACAGGCCGGAGACAGGTGATGACAATTGAACTGACCTTGCAAGGTGCCCGCATTATGCGGCCCGGTGGTTGGGATAGTGGCAGCGTTTCATTTTCAGGTGGCGTCATCTGTGATGCCCCTGTTGGGCGGGTCATTGATCTGTCTGGATATGATGTATTGCCCGGAATTGTAGATCTGCATGGCGACGGGTTCGAACGCCATCTCGCCCCAAGGCGCGGTGCATTACGGGAAAGAGAAGCCGGGGTTGTGGCAGTTGCTGACGAAATTGCGGCAGCAGGGATCACCACGGCCGTTCTGGCCCAGTTTTGGTCCTGGGAAGGTGGCATGCGCGGCCATGATTTTGCTGGCAAAGTGTTTGCCTCAATCGCAGCGGTCAAAGACAGCATCACAATTGATTTGCGTCAACAATTGAGGTTCGAAACCCATTGCTTGGATGACATTCTTGCAATGGAACAGATGTTAGATCATTGGTCGATTGATTACGTCGTCTTCAACGATCACCTGCCTCATGCGCGGCTGTCCGAGGGTCGCAAACCACCCCGCTTGACCGGGCAGGCCCTAAAAAGCCAGCGCAATCCAGAAGAGCATTTTCGTATGATGACCGACCTGCACAATCGCAGTGCGGATGTGCCTGCCGCAATGGACGCCCTGTGCGCACGATTGGCTGCAAAGGGCATTCGTATGGGCAGCCATGATGACAATACGCCCCAGGAACGTGAAACATGGCGCGCGCGCGGAGCCAAGATTTCGGAATTCCCTGAAACACTCGCGGCGGCAAATGCCGCGCGAACGGCGGGCGATGGAATTATTCTAGGTGCACCGAATGTTGTACGCGGGGCATCCCATGCCGGAAACGCATCTGCGCGCGATCTGATCGCCGAAGGGTGTTGTGATGCGCTGGCATCTGATTACCACTACCCTTCTCCTGCCCGTGCCGCATGGCGTTGTGTGGAAAAGGGCCTATTGGACGAAGAACAAGCATGGGCTTTGGTGTCATCTGGTCCCGCCAAATTGCTGGGTTTAGCGGATCGTGGATCCATTCGTGACGGCCTGCGTGCCGATTTTGTTGTGATGGATCCAGCAACCCGACGGATCGTGGCAACCATCGCCAACGGTCAAATCGCACATATGTCCGGCCCTGTTGGTACACGGTTTTTGACCTAACCAACGCCGATACAAAACCCTTGCGCCATTGAGGTTTCGCGCCTATGAAGGCGCATCGAAAAGGCATCGAGGCGACTCGGGGCCTTTTTTGAAATTTGGGAGCGGTGATTTTTTTGATCCGCATCTCAGTCAAAACAAAGAAAAGCTGGTTTTTCTTCCCACTCGGGAAGCTCTGGCCAGACATCATCCGTGGGCAAACCGCGCTGTATAAAGGAGAAGGTCATATGGATCTGATCGCAACACTCGAAGCGGAGCAAATCGCTGCGCTGGGGAAAGACATCCCCGATTTTAAAGCTGGCGACACTATTCGCGTTGGCTACAAAGTGACCGAGGGCTCCCGCTCTCGTGTTCAGAACTATGAAGGCGTATGCATCAGCCGTAAAAACGGCAAAGGCATTGCGGGTTCTTTCACAGTTCGTAAAATTTCCTTCGGTGAAGGTGTAGAGCGTGTATTCCCGCTATATTCCACAAACATCGAAAAAATCGAAGTTGTTCGTCGTGGCCGCGTACGCCGCGCGAAACTGTACTACCTGCGCTCCCGTCGTGGTAAATCCGCGCGTATCGCAGAAGTTACCAACTACAAGCCGCGTAAAACCGGCGCAGACGCGTAAGGATTGTCGAGATGAAAAAAGGCATTCACCCAGAATATCACATCGTCGACATCAAAATGACCGACGGTACCGTTTTCCAAACCCGCACAACATGGGGCAAAGAAGGCGATCAAATGTCACTGGAAATCGACCCAACTGCGCACCCAGCGTGGAACGGTGGTTCATCCCGCCTGATGGACCAAGGTGGTCGCGTATCCAAGTTCAAAAAGAAATACGAAGGTCTGGGCTTCTAAGATCCCCTTACCTGAAAATAGAAACGCCGCTCTTTTCAGAGCGGCGTTTTTTGTTATGGGTTCAAAGTTTGATCCGCCCATCTGGGCCCAGAGCAAATGCATCATCCCCGTCCAACACAACCGGATACAGCGTCTTACCCTTCGCAGCCCCCGCATCACAATTGATGCGATTGACATAGCGTGTTGGGAATTTCACGATCGTATGGCCATGAACAACCATCTTTGGGTGGATTGTTTCATCATCCAAAAAACCCGGACGGATCCAATACAGTTCTTCAGGATCTTGTTGGTCAAAAGGCACGCCCGGGCGAATACCAGCATGAACAAAAACATGGTTTTCTGTCTCATACATCCGCTCCAACCCTTTCAAGAAATTCCAATGCGCCTCTGGCACGGCCTCTCTTGCATCAGCGGCAATGTCTTCAAAGGGGCGTTCCTCTGAAACATCAACACCATAACTGGCAAGCGTCGGTCGACCGCCCAAGGATTTATCCAGCCAACGCAAAGGGCGTTCGATCAATGGGTGAATATGGAAAGGATCATCGGCAAACGTGATCATCAGACTGTCATGGTTGCCCATCAGACATGTCACGTCATCGCGTTTTGCCTTTAGGTCAAGCAATAGATCGATCACCTGCTTACAGGCAGGCCCGCGATCAACATAGTCACCGAGAAACACCAACTGCGCATCCGCAGCCTCGTCCTTGGCGATCCAATCAAATGCTTGGTTGAGCAAATCCAATTGTCCGTGAACGTCTGGAATGGCGATAACTGGATAGTCTGACATGGTAATTGGTGTCCTCAACTCTGTTTTGATAGCGCCACGCGCCCATTTGGTCCCAATGCGAAACTGGTCCCATTTTGCAAAAGAATGGGGTGAACCGCACGTCCAAAAGCCGCTCCGCCATCACAATTCACACGATTGCCATAAAACGCCGGAAAACTGATCGGAGTGTGGCCATGAATAACTGTTTTTCCGTGATCGACAGTCGCCGACAGAAACGGGTCCCGGATCCAAATCAGATCGTCTGGGTCTTGTTCCGAAAATGGAATTCCAGGCCGTATGCCCGCATGGGCAAAGAAATAGCTATCCGTTTCATAGCTGTGCCGCAAACGACTAAGAAAATCGAGATGCGTGTCGGGAATAGCATCCCGTGCTCGGACCTGTAGATCGCGAAAGTCATGATCCGTGTTTCCATGCACACCATAGGACAACAATGTCTGACGACCGCCACCGCCATCGGACAACCACATTTTACCACAATCGGTTTTGGGCATTTGGTCGTGATCGCTATTGAGAAAACGCAGCATTTCGTCTTCGTGATTGCCACGCAGACAGGTGACATCGCGTATCAACTGCAGATCCATGATCGCGTCAATCACCCCTTTGCTGTCGAGTCCGCGATCCACGTAATCGCCCAGAAACACAATTGCCGCATCTTGTGCATCTGCATCTTGGGCAATCCATTCCAATGCTTGTTCCAAAAACCCAAGTTGGCCGTGAACATCGCCTATGGCAACAATTGGATGTTCGATCATGGAAATCGGCCCGTCGCTATGTTTCGGCATCTAAATGCCCACTTGTATCCAAGATTATACGGCGATCTGAACGAACACAACGCAGGAAACAATTTGGCAATACATCGCACATACAAATTTCATAGCAACCCAAAGTTGCTGAGGAAGACATTCAAAACACACGACTTCAAACCATACCCCTGAGAGGAAATTCAATGTTCAAAAAAATTCTTTTTAGCTCACTACTATGTGGCGCCGTTGCCGGGTGTGAGTTTTCAGGCTCCGGAAATTATACGACAGGTATATCTTCGGCAACCGACCAAGCCATACAGACAATTCGGGCTGAAGATGTGGTCATTTTGGATACGCCGCCCAGTACGGAGTATACGATCGTGAAACCGATCAAAGTTACCGTCAACAAATTGACAGCCTTCCATCCAAACCCAAGCGTTGAACAGGCCGAATTAGAGCTTAAGAAAGAAGCCGCCAAGCATGGTGCAAATGCGATCATCTACGCCGATATCGGTGACGTGACCGTTGGCCTGACCAGCTGGGGCATTCGCACAGCAACAGGCACTGCAATCACATATTAAAAGCAAAAAGCCGCGTTTTGAAAACGCGGCTTTCTAAATCTGGGTATGCGGCGGTTTTTACAGTTCCGACGCGCTGGTGATGATCTGGCCTGCAAGGCCGTAATCAATCGCTTCTTGCGCTGTTAGCCAGAAATCACGCATCGTATCTTCTGCAATCTTCTCTGGTGTCTGACCTGTCGCTGTACCAAACAACTGATTGAAGCGGGCCTTCATGATTTTCAGCTGCTCCGCCTGAATCATCATATCCGTTACCTGACCACGAATACCGCCTGACGGTTGATGCAGAAGGAAACGTGTGTTTGGCAGACAGAACCGGTTTTCTTTTTTCGCACCAACATAAATCAGCGCGCCAGCCGATGCGACCCAGCCCGTGCCAATTGTGCGTACGGTTGGTTTGATGAAGCCAATCATATCATGCACCATATCACCGCTTTCGACGTGACCGCCGGGTGATGAGATGAACATGTTGATCGGATCATCGCTTTCTTCGGCCAATGCCAGCAATTGCGCGGTGACACGTTGTGCAAGTTTGTCATCAATCGCGCCAGCAACAATCACACTGCGGCTTTGGAAAAACAGCTTATCTGCAGTTGGACCTGCGGATTGTGGTTCATCCTTATCGGTATCATCACTCATCATTCTGTCGAGCATAGCTGTCTCCTGTCTCACGTGGTCCCACTCAATCCTGATCCTGCACAGGGTGCAAGGCGAAAAAAGCTCCCGCCCTTAGGGCGAGAGCTATAAGCATCATCAATTGCGTAAAGGTTTACGCGATATCGAAAGCAAGCGGTTTCACCTGACGGAACAGACCCGTTGCCATCAGATCATCTTGCACTTTTTGCGGCACGGCGCCGTCAACGGCCAACAGAGCGATCGCACCGCCGCCCACTTCGGAACGGCCCAGCGTAAAGTTCGCAATGTTCACGCTGCTTGCCCCCAAAATCGTACCCAAGTTACCAATGATACCAGGCACATCGTCATTCGTGGAATACAGCATGTGCTCGGTCACTTCGGCATCGATGTTGATCCCTTTGATCTGGATAAAGCGCGGCTTGCCATCGCTGAATACAGTGCCAGCAACAGAGCGTTCCATTGTCTCGGTAACAACCGTCACTTTAACGTAGCCGTCAAACGCGCCCGATTTATCCTGATTGGTTGTTGAGATCTGAATGCCGCGCTCTTTTGCGATCACGGGTGCAGAGACCATGTTCACATCAGGGTTGGCTGTTTTCATGATACCTGCGATGACTGAGCAATTCAGCGCCTCAAGGTTCATGTCTGCTGCAACACCGTCATAGAGGATATTGATCGCTTTGATCGGTTCCGCAGACATCTGGCCAGCAAAAGCCCCCAGATAATCCGACAGTTTGATCCATGGACCCATGACCTTGGCCTCTTCGGCGGTCACGGATGGCATGTTCAGAGCGTTTTCAACCGCACCGGTCAACAGATAGTTCGACATTTGATCCGCAACCTGCAGGGCCACGTTTTCCTGCGCCTCGGATGTAGATGCGCCAAGATGCGGCGTGCACACAACGTTTGGCAGGTTAAACAGAGCGTTTTCTTTTGCAGGCTCTTGGGCAAACACGTCAAACGCCGCACCAGCCACATGGCCAGATTTCAACAATTCAGCCAAGGCAGCTTCGTCAACCAGACCACCACGGGCACAGTTGATAATACGCACGCCTTTTTTCGTTTTCGCCAGATTGTCGGCGGACAAAATGTTGCGCGTGCCATCCGTCAAAGGCACGTGCAGCGTGATGAAATCTGCGCGGCTCAGCAATTCGTCCAGCTCAACCTTTTCGACCTGCATCTTTTCCGCCTTTTCCTCAGAAAGGAACGGATCGAACGCAACCACTTTCATCTTCAGGCCGCGCGCACGGTCGCAAACGATGCCACCGATATTGCCCGCGCCAATAACGCCCAGTGTTTTGCCGGTCAGCTCAACGCCCATAAACTTGGACTTTTCCCATTTACCGGCATGGGTGGATTCGCTTGCTTCTGGGATTTGGCGTGCAACCGCAAACATCATGGCAATCGCATGCTCAGCCGTGGTGATCATGTTGCCAAATGGCGTGTTCATCACAATCACGCCTTTTTTGGAAGATGCTTCCTTATCAACGTTATCAGTACCAATACCAGCACGACCGACAACTTTCAGATTGGTTGCATGTTCCAACAGCGTCGGTGTGACCTTGGTCGCAGAGCGGATCGCCAGACCATCATATTGACCGATAACCTCAGCCAGTTTTTCTTTGTCTTTGCCAAGCTCGGGCATGAAATCAACATCGATGCCACGATCACGGAAAATCTGAACTGCGGTTTCTGACAGTTTGTCGGATACGAGAACTTTGGGAGCCATTTGGGCCTCCTACTTTGTGTGAATTTGTATTCTGTTTGTCTGTCCGGCGCAGAGGCTGCGCCAAAATTTAATCAAGGCAGCGCATCAATGAAACGATGCGCTAAGCTGCAGATCTACAAAGACAATTTAGGATGATCCGTCATCCAGCCTAGGATTTCCCCCCATATCCGGCACAGCATGAACATGTACCTTGGGCCTTCAAATTCCTTGGCGAATGAAACCTATGCTTCATCCATTGGGTCACGACCGTATCGATTTGGTCCGTAATGGCCTTTGCCAGCACACCATGCCAACAAGACCAAAAGGCCGACACCAGGGATAAGTAACAATGCAAGCCAGGCCGTTTGACGTACTTGGGGTAAATCGTGCAAACGACGGCTCATATATGACAGAGTGGGCACCGCTAAAATTCCACCTACGATATATTGTAGATTTTGATTTTCAACAGGTACGGGTGAAACATACAGCACCAGGCTTATACCTGAAACCAGCAAGACAACGAAGCCAAACCAAACCCAAAAGTCCAATCGGGTACTTCTACCCGCGAAAACGAAAGCTTTTTTGAATCCGTTGGCAACTGCGCGCAACATAAACATTTCAACCTAACCCAAACTCTATTACATATTACCTACCTTTCGTAACCTTAAATTGTCTCAACTCAGAGTCATTTTTCTGCGATAGCCGTTTCAAAGGCGAATTCCAGCCAAGGCAGCATCGCTGCAAGGTCTTCGGCTTCAACAGTGCCACCACACCAGATCCGCAAACCGGCTGGCGCATCGCGATATCCACCAATATCCAGCGCAACACCTTCTGTTTCCAAAAGCTTAGCCACTTTTTTGGCAAAAGCTGCGCCATCTGTGATGCGTGCATCGGTGAACTTCAAACAAACGGATGTGTTTGAACGCGTTACTGGATCATTCGCAAGATTGGCGATCCATGGTTTCGCATCAACGAAATCCCAAACGGCTTTTGCATTTGCATCAGCGCGTGCGATCAAACCTTTCAGGCCACCCACAGAACGTGCCCATTCCAGCGCATATAGGTAATCTTCGACACATAGCATGGACGGTGTGTTGATCGTTGCACCCGTAAAGATGCCCTCAATCAGCTTGCCGCCTTTGGTCATGCGGAAAATTTTTGGCAGAGGCCATGCAGGTGTATATGTTTCCAAACGCTCAACTGCGCGGGGGCTAAGAACGATCACACCATGTGCAGCTTCTCCGCCCAACACTTTCTGCCAAGAGAACGTGGTGACATCCAGTTTGTCCCAAGGCAGGTCTTGTGCAAATGCAGCAGAGGTCGCGTCACAAATTGTCAGACCTTCACGATCCGCAGGAATGACATCGCCATTTGGCATACGAACACCGGATGTGGTGCCGTTCCAAGTAAAGACAACGTCATTGTTGAAATCAACGGTCGCGAAATCGACGATATCACCATAATCCGCGATTTTAGAGTCAGCCTCGATTTTCAGTTGTTTAACAACATCCGTCACCCAACCCGCGCCAAAGCTTTCCCATGCCAGCATTTCGACCTTGCGGGCGCCCAACAGCGACCACAGCGCCATTTCGACCGCACCAGTGTCAGATGCAGGAACGATGCCGATTTTATAATCCGCAGGAATACCCAGAATTTCACGGGTGCCTTCGATTGCGGCTTTTAGCTTGTCTTTGCCAACGCCTGCACGATGCGACCGACCAAGCGGCGCAGAGGCGAGTTTATCCAAAGAAAAGCTGGGATATTTGGCGCATGGGCCAGAGGAAAAACGCGGATTGGCCGGCCGCGTTGCCGGTTTTTGTAGTGCCATCAGGTGTTACCCTTCCAGATAAAAGCCCCTCGTTGGGGAGGGGTGTCCCACATATGGGTCTACCTGCTGGCCTTGCGACTCGCAACAGTTAATCCGCCTAATTTTGTGGCTGATTGCAAAAATTCAGGGCTTTTCGGGAGCGGATCGGAAACTTTTCAGACCAAAACCGTCACATCACGTGTGGAATACGACGCTAGTCTTTCATCACCTTGAGCTGCACAGGTTCCCCATGCGGGGTGCTAAGATAGGCCTGTTCCCATGCCGTTTTTCGGGCATCCACCTGTTGGGACGTAATCGTGCTGTTGCGGATCGTCACAGTTTCTAAAGCAACCAGCGCAGCAAGGTAATAACTTTCCTCTGTATCAGGGTTCCCTGCCTCAACGCCGCTCTGTAACGCGGCCCCTAAGCTTTGCGCCCAATCATCGGCGGAAATTTTACCTGCCTCAATAAGCCCATTTGCCATGGCCAATACCTGAGCGTGCCATTGTTGACCAAACCGCCCATTTGGGGGTTCTGCCGCATTGCCACACAGGCCTAAATCAGGGTCATCAAACGGCGTCAAGATAGCTCTCCCAAAGGTCGATGATGACAGATGTTCCCGGCTCGGCTTCCGGCCCCCAAAGGGTTTGGCCGTCAAATTCCACGGAATACAGATATTCCGCTGCCTCGACGCCATCAGCACACGCATCAGCAAATGCGTAGGCACCATGGGATTGCACGATCGCGCCTTCCGCTGCGCGCGCATAGGCAGGAAGGCGGGTATGCCCAGAATGGCCGTGTCGATTGGTCATCACCCGGTCGCCGATACTGAAACGGCTGGGTTCACTAAGCTTGCGACGAAAATCAATGTTATTGCCCCGCAACCTAGCAAGCGAGGCCTGCATATCCAAAGGTTGCGCAGGAGCTCCGCGCGTGTCTGCGCTGCCTTGCAAAAATTCATCCAAAGTAAATGAGCCATCCAAAATGGCATAGCCGGCATTATTCAGCGTCCATTTCACGAAATACGGCTGGGTCAGATAGGTTGTCGGCTCCATGGTTTCGATGCCGTGCCGCCATGCATCAATGCTGGGGCTACTGAACAACGCCGCTGTCTTCGTCAGTGCCCAAGCCCGTGCTTCCCAATCGAAATGGAACTCGGGGGCGTCCACAACGATCGCACCAAACCCCTGCTTGCCACCTATGTCATGCGCGCTATCCATCACTCGCCCCCTTCCAAAACCAGTTCTCGCTGTGTCCCAATCATCGAATCTCGAGTGATCAGGGACGCCAATTGCTCGGCACTCCAGCTTTCCGTCCCTTTTGGACGTTGGGGGATCACCAGATAGCGCAGCTCGGCCGTAGAATCCCAAACGCGGATCTTTACATCTGCTGGAATAGTGACACCAAACTCGGACAAGACCGCCCTAGGTTCACGAACTGCCCGCGCACGATAAGCCGTTGAACGGTACCAAGCAGGCGACATGCCAAGCAATGCAAACGGATAGCAAGAACACAATGTGCAAACGACAAGGTTATGAACCTCATCCGTATTTTCCACCGCGATCAAATGCTCAGTCGCATGCCCTTCATAGCCAAAATCCTTAATCGCTTGGCCCGCGTCCTCGCGCAGGCGCGTAAAATACTCTGGATCGGTCCACGCGCGCGCGATCACCTCGGCTCCGCGCTTTGGCCCGACCTTTTCCGCATACATTTCAACCCAAGTGTCCAGAGTTTCCCGGGCCACCAATCCTTTTTCGACGGCCAAATCTTCAAGAGCCTTCACACGCAAAGCCGGATCTGGCGGCAAGTGCGCATGTAAATGCTGATGCAGTTCCGCTATTTTCGAATGTTTACGACTATCAGACATATGCCGCCCCTTAGATTTGCAAAACCTTAGCCCTGCCCGTGCCATCATCCCTTCAGGTTCGCGACCCATCTTGATTTTGTCGCGACAAAGCGTAGGTTTTAGTCATGAGCACCGTAATACCTTTTTCACGCCCGGGCCAACCCGCACCAGACGTGCATTTTCAAAGAACTGAATTAAACATCATCATGTCCCTTTATGGGCGCATGGTCGCAGCCGGAGAATGGCGGGATTACGCCATCTCGGCGTTAAAAGATGTGGCCATCTTTTCGGTTTTTCGCGCAACGGCAGAATACCCGCTGTATCGCATCGAAAAACGCCCAAAACTGCGCAACAAACAAGGCGAATACGCCCTGATTGCGCAGAATGGTCAGGTTTTAAAGCGTGGATCGGACCTAAAAAACGTGCTGAAACTTTTGGAACGCAAACTTATGAAGGCGATTGACTAACGCCTTCATAACACTTGGATCTTCACACCCAATTCACCAGATTCAGGACCTTAGATTCGTCCGCATCGTTGCGTGATGCCGCGATCTCGGGCTGATCTGTATTCTGCAATGCAATTCCCGGCACAACAGAACACAAGATTTCAAATAAAACCGACGCGGCCAACCACGCAGTGCCACCGCTGGTATCGAAAGGTGGCGACAATTCAACAATGTCCGCCCCAACAATATTCAATCCCGTTAGCGCACGGCAGACCTGCATAGCATCAAAACTGTTCGGACCACCGACCTCAGGCGTCCCAGTGCCAGGCGCAAAACAGGGATCAATGAAATCCACATCAAAGGTCACGTAGGTCGGGTCAAATCCGACGATATCACGTGCTTCAGCCATGACATCCTGTCGCCCACGCGCCGCGAATTCATCCATTGTAATTGTGCGCACACCGACCGCCCGGGCAAAATCGCGGTCTTCACCATCATGTGACGTGCCGCGAATGCCGATTTGCACCATGCGACGCGGGTCGATCAAACCTTCTTCAATGGCGTGGCGGAACGTGGTTGCGTGATTGTAACGCGGCATACCCGGCCCTGCGCGTTTCAAATCTGTATGCGCATCAAATTGAATAAGCCCCAAAGGTTTATCGCGCCCCAGCGCCCGCAAAATCGGCAAGGTGACCAGATGGTCGCCACCGACACTGACCGGACGAATCCCATTTCGCACAAGGGCGCTGAAATAGGACGTAATCCAACCAAGGGACGCACCGACACTTTCTGGATCAATGATCACATCACCTAGATCCGCACAGTTGATCAAATCAAAGGGGCGCATTCGGGTGACCATGTTTTCCTCACGCAGTCGCACCGAAGCATTGCGCATTTGCCATGGTCCATGCCGAGCCCCTTCGCGATTCGGCGTCCCGCCATCCCAAGGTATGGCCACGAACCCAACATCAACCTGAGAAAAAGCTGGATCGGTCATCGTTACCAACGGAAGACGCATAAAGGTTGCGACCCCATCCCCGCTTGCAAATTCCTGCATAGAAGCGGGTTTAAAGAAAGTTGTGTCGTGCAATTTTTGCTCCCTGACATTCTGCCGGAGGGCCAATTGCCTGTGCCTTAAATCGTGTCACAAACATTGACCACCTTGTCAGGTATGACGCGCAACCCTTTCTAAGTGGTTGAAACGGATTCAAAAGTCATATGATCACAGAACACGGGCCTGACGGGTCACGAGACCGTCTCCTTGGTCAGAAATCCGCTGAATCGCATCCTCAATGCCCTCATAGGAAACAGCCATGTGATAGGCATTCGCATGGATCAAAGTCTTTGAATCAACGGCCATCGCAACATGTCCTTTCCAAAAGAACAGATCACCGCGGAGGATCGACCCATCAACGATCGTTTCGCCCAGCATGGCCTCTTGTAGGTCGCTATCCCCTGGGCAAGCCACGCCACAAGCGTTCAAACCTGCCTCGACCAGGCCAGAGCAATCTATGCCGAAACCTGAATTGCCACCCCATAAATATGGCGTTCCCAATAAACGTTCAGCAACTGCCACCGGATCAGGATCAGCTGCGATGGGGGCAATATGGGATGCGATTGCCCAACGTCCACATGCCAATTGAGCGAATTTTCCCTCGGTGCTTTGAACCGAAACGAGACTACCCATCGAGACATGCAATGGTGCTGGATGTTTGATATCGGGCGCATCGAACAGAAGCGACCGAGACACAATCACACGATGCGTCGGCGCGGCCCATGGTTCTAAATCTGCGGCGACCATGTATCCCACGAACCCCGTTTGGTCATCACGCATAAACGCAAAACCATCACGTTCTTCCAAGACAGTTATTGATCGCCCCAGCACACTTTGACGTTCCAATCGCCCCAGTTCTGGAGCGCGATAGATATGAGCAACGGGAACCGCAACACGACAGCGGACGCCATCGCTAAAACGTTCGGCATCCACCTGCCCTTTCAGGCTGCTATGCGCGACATGTTCATTTGCGAAATGCGTTCGGCGGTCCGGCATGATATCCCCCTTAAAGGTTCAAGATCTCGGGCAATGCACCCAGAATGGCGCGCGGCCCCTGTCCTAATCCGCCCTTTGGACGGGCCGGTGCACTGGCGGGTTGCCAGCCGTAGATGTCGAAATGCGCGAAACTTTTGGCGTTTTCCACAAATCGACGCAAGAACAAGGCCGCCGTTATGGACCCCGCCATGCCACCCTTTGGGGCGTTATCGAGATCGGCAATGCCCGGTTCAATCATGGTCTCATAAGGTTGCCAAAACGGCATGCGCCAAACTGGATCGGCCCATTGCGTGGCAGATTTTGACATCGCGGCAGCCACTGCGTCATCATCCGTATAAAAGGGGGCCAGATCTGGCCCAACAGCAACACGCGCAGCTCCTGTCAAAGTTGCCATGGATATCAAGAGGTCTGGGGTTTCTTCATCCGCCAAGGCGAGGGCATCTGCCAAAACCAAACGCCCCTCAGCATCGGTATTGTTGATTTCAACCGTCAGCCCTTTGCGCGATGTTAGAATATCTTGCGGGCGGAACGCATTGCCAGCAATCGCATTCTCCACGGCAGGAATAAGTACGCGCAATTGCACGGGCAGATCCAACGCCATAATCATATGGGCCAAACCCAATACATTGGCCGCGCCACCCATATCCTTTTTCATCAATCCCATCGAACCACCGGGTTTGATATTCAGGCCACCTGTGTCAAAACAGACCCCCTTACCGACCAGCGTCAATGTCGGGCCTGTCTTTCCCCATCGCATATCGATCAATCGCGGCTCATGATCTGCGGCACGGCCGACCGTGTGGATCATTGGGAAATTTCGCTCCAACAACGCATCACCGGTAGTGACCTCGATCACAGCATTAAACGCGTCTGCCAGCACGCGCGCAGCCGCCTCTAAAGCATCTGGTCCCATGTCGGAGGCTGGGGTGTTAATCAGATCACGCGTCAGCGCCTCACCCTGCGCCATAGTTTCAACCTTCTTTAAAGGCACATTCGCCGGTGCAGACAATTGCGCGATATCAGAAGGTTTCCCATGATATTTCGTGAAACTATATCCCGATAACAACCACCCCAATGCTTCGGTCGAAGCAACATCATCTGGCAAACCTGATGCGATCTTACAGGTTCGTTCGCCAAGTTTTTTGACCGCCGATGCTAAAGGAAATCTGTGACGCACCCGTTGTTCCGCGGTGCCATATCCGATTAAGATCATCTCAGCGTCACCGGCCGCTGACGGGATCAAAAGGGTTGCTCCCAATTGGCCGGTGAAATCATTGGCCTTGACCCAAGCGCAAACAGTTTCACTTTGCCCTTCTAACCAATCCTCAACATCACCTGATCCGATGATATGAAGCGGCAACGCATCCGCATCCTCTGGGGCAAAAACAAATGTCATTTTGGGAAAGCTCCTTGCGCATAACCGATGCTTGGGGCGCGAATTTCGGTCAAACCGTGATCGCTTTTGCGAAATGTGACCCGCAAAACCAATCTCTGCAAGGGGTTATGACAAGATTTTCTTGGCGGTGGCATGCTGACGAGCACCAGAATTCAAAATCGGGTGCTGCAATCAGAATAAAACAAACATTATGTTTTGCCAGAGGGTTACAGGCTAAGGTCCTGTAGATCCCAAAGCGCGCTGAGGGCGCTTTCGCCAATACGCGCCAATCTCGCAAGCGTGGATGCCTCTGCGACCAAATCATTTTGATCAATGCAGGTCAAAACATCTTCTGCCACTTCGGATAGGCCCGTTAGACCGACCTGAATTGCCACAGCACGCAATGCGCGTAATTCTTTTCGTAGATCGTTACGGGATCCGGTTACGGCAAGATCCTGCACAAGGCACAATCGCGACGCCAGATCCTCCAACGCGCGCGCAACGACATCCTCCGCCTGACTTGGCCCCAAAGTATCGCAGAGGGCATACAAAACGTCCGTGTTCATACGCGGTCGTTCTGAAGGCATTAAATAGGTTACAAAGCTCACTGGTTACCCCACTAGTTACACCCACCCAAGGGTAGTGCAAACTTGCAGTGTAAAAATTCCCAAAAGGTTATAGCCCAAGAAGCTTTTGGAGCTAATTTCATTAGAATTTCAGACAGTTGCTATTAAAATGCCCTAAGGTCACGTTCCAAGTGATCTTAAACAGACTGCGGAGGCGGGCCCAAACGTTTGGTCAGATCAGACAATGCCATACCCAAATGAGCACATGTGCATACGTCTTTGTCGGCATCTTTGGACAGCAAAATACCTTGCCCATCACGTAACACCAACGCGTATCCCTTTTTCGCCAATTGTTCGGTCAGTGCCGTCCAGCTGGATGCACCACGTAGAATTGGCGCAATAAAACCCTGCAACAAAACAAGAGTTTCAGTTTCCGGACAATTGGGAATTGTGCCCACCCCAGATGGACCGACTGCCGCATGCGCCTTTGGCTGAGAATAAACCGCGTTCATAAAATTCACCCCTTCACAACATTTCCATAACAATAGGATCATTATTTCAGCAAAACGAAGATAGGGGAATTATGGTATACCCGTAGTCACACGCCTGCTGAACAGTTGTATCTGTCACGTTGAAATCGGGCGAAACCATGGCGACTAGCCGCAGCGCGTGCGGCAGAAACGCAAAAAGGGGCGCGATGCGCCCCTATAAATCACAAAGATTTGCGTTAAAACTGAGGGTCTCAGCCCTTTTTCAGAACTTTCGCACCCAGAAGCTCGGCGATCTGGACCGCGTTTAGGGCCGCGCCTTTACGCAGGTTGTCAGACACACACCACATGTTCAGGCCATTATCGATGGTGCTGTCTTGGCGGATACGGCTGATGAATGTCGCGAAATCGCCTACACATTCTTTTGGTGTGACATAGCCACCATCTTCGCGCTTATCGACCACGATGATGCCGGGGCTTTCACGCAAGATGTCGCGCGCTTCATCTTCGTCGAGGAAATCTTCCGTTTCAATATTGATCGACTCAGAATGGCCAACGAAGACTGGAACACGAACGCATGTCGCCGTCACTTTGATTGATGGATCAATGATCTTTTTGGTCTCAGCGACCATTTTCCATTCTTCTTTGGTGGATCCATCATCCAGGAAAACATCGATATGTGGAATGACGTTGAACGCAATTTCCTTGGTAAAGGTTTTTGGTGCAACTTCGGTCACCGGGTTATAGATCGACTTGGTCTGATCCCAAAGCTCGTCCATCCCGCCCTTACCTGATCCAGATACGGATTGATATGTAGACACAACAACGCGTTTGATCTTGGCACGGTCATGCAATGGTTTCAAAGCAACAACCATCTGCGCGGTCGAACAGTTTGGGTTCGCGATGATGTTTTTCTTGGAATAGCCATGAATCGCATCGGCGTTGACCTCTGGAACGATCAGAGGAACGTCTGGATCATAGCGATACAAAGACGAGTTATCGATCACGACACAGCCAGCCGCCGCAGCGCGTGGTGCGTGTTCTTTGGTTGCGCTAGAGCCGACCGCAAACAGGGCCATGTCCCAACCCGCGAAGTCAAATGCTTCCAGATCTTGTGTCTTCAACGTCTTGTCGCCAAAGCTAACTTCGGTTCCCAAAGACCGGCGTGACGCCAATACTGCGATTTCATCTACCGGGAATTCGCGCTCTTCCAAAATGTTCAGCATCTCACGGCCAACATTCCCAGTTGCCCCAACAACGACGATCTTATAGCCCATTTCGGACCTCCTCATATAATTTCGCTTTTGGCTGGCAATCCGGGGACCATAACGGCCCGAACCCCCGCTTCAGATCAGCGCGTCCATACAGGAACACCTTTCCGGGGAAAAGGGATCGAAGACGTTTTTCTCAGCCCACATTGGTAAAAAGCATATTTTCAAATGCAAAAAGGGCGCGGAAACACCACGCCCCTTGACCGCTAAAACGAGATTTAATGGGCTTAACGCCCCGGAATATCATCACGCGCGGGTTCTGGTTCCCAGTTTTCAATAATCGCAGCCGCCTCTTCCGCGGTGTCAACGAATTTGAAAAGATCCAGATCCTCCGCTGAAATCGTGCCTGCCTCAGACAGCGCATCCCAATTGATGATCTTTTGCCAGAATTCACGTCCAAACAACAGGAATGGGACGCGTTTCATACGACCGGTTTGAATAAGGGTCAGTGCCTCAAACAATTCATCCAGCGTGCCAAACCCGCCTGGGAATACAGTGATCGCACGGGCGCGCATCAAGAAATGCATCTTGCGGATGGCGAAGTAGTGAAAGTTAAACGCCAGTTCTGGCGTCACATATTCATTTGGCGCCTGTTCATGCGGAAGAACGATGTTCAATCCGATAGACACGCCACCTTCGTCAACCGCACCACGATTGCCCGCTTCCATCACGCCGGGGCCACCGCCTGTTACAACGACAAAGTCTTTATAGTCGGTTTCTTTCGCCTTACGTGTCATCACGCGCGCAAAATCGCGTGCTTCGTCATAAAAATGCGATAGATCCGCCAAGGTTTGCGTGCGCGCCGTATGTTTTTCGGCAGGCGATGGAATACGTGCGCCACCAAACATCACAATTGTGCTTTCAATGCCTGCTTCATCCAGCAACATTTCTGTTTTTTGCAGCTCTAATTGCAAGCGGACTGGACGCATTTCGTCACGGCATAGAAATTCTTCATCAACAAAGGCCAACCGATACGCGGGTGAACGCGTTTGTGGCGTGTCTGGCACATGGCTCACAGCATCGATATCTGTATTTGCCGCGCGAAAGGCGCTTTTGCGATGATCGTTCATGTCGATTTCCTTGTTACTGCCAAACCAGACTAGACAAAGGGCTGGCGAAGCGCCAGCGCCTTATCTTGTTAAAGCAGAGGGGTAAATTTCCCATCAAAAATCAGTTTTCAGTCAGACGAAGCGGCCTGACCGTTCCAAAACTTCGATTTCGTACCCATCGGGATCAGCGATGAAAAAGAACCTTCCTACCAATTCCCCGTCTGGCGCGAATTCCACGATTTTGCGTGGTTCCAGACCGGCCTCGGTCAGGCGTGCATGTTCGGCCTCTAGGTCTTCAACGGAAACGGCAAAATGTCCGTACCCGTTGCCCAGATCATAGGGTTCAGTTTGCCCCTTATTTACAGTCAGTTCCAATTCAAAGCCGCTTTCGGCGTTTGACAGATAGATCAGCGTGAAGTTGGAAAAATCCAAACGATCCGCAATTTTTAAGCCAAAGGCGGTTTCATAAAAGGCCAGTGATTTGGCCTCGTCCAAGACACGGATCATGGAATGAATGGCTTTTGCCATGGTGGCGCTCCTAAAATGCTAGGTCAGAATGATTGCCGGGACGCCGTGCGCCCGCTATAGGCATGCGCAAAGCATTAGATCACGGAGAGACCCATGTCCAACGCACAGCTGGAAGCCGCCATCGAAGCCGCCTGGGAGGCGCGCGACACAATCACGCCGGCAACGACGGGCGAAACACGCGAAGCCATTGAAGACACGCTGAATGCGCTGGATTCCGGAACTTTGCGCGTTGCGGAAAAGAAAGAAGACGGATCTTGGTTTGTGAACCAATGGGCCAAAAAGGCCGTTCTGTTGGGTTTCCGCATCAAAGATATGGAAGAGCAATCCGGTGGCCCGCAGGGTTCTGGCTGGTGGGACAAGGTTGACAGCAAATTCAAAGGCTGGGGCGACAATCAATGGAAAGCAGCCGGTTTCCGCGCTGTACCAAATGCGATCGTTCGCAAATCCGCCTATATCGCACCGGGCGTTGTGTTGATGCCATCCTTCACCAACCTAGGCGCCTATGTTGACGAAGGCACGATGGTTGACACATGGGCAACCGTCGGCTCTTGCGCGCAGATCGGTAAAAACGTGCACCTGTCAGGTGGCGTTGGCATCGGTGGTGTTCTGGAACCTATGCAAGCGGGCCCAACCATCATTGAAGACAACTGTTTCATCGGCGCACGTTCTGAAGTCGTTGAAGGCTGCATCATCCGCGAAGGTTCTGTACTGGGCATGGGCGTCTATATAGGCCAGTCCACCAAAATCGTGGATCGCGAAACTGGCGAAGTTATGTATGGCGAAGTACCGCCTTACTCGGTCGTTGTTTCTGGTTCTCTGCCATCCAAAAACGGCGTTAACCTGTATTGTGCTGTGATCGTAAAACGCGTTGATGAAAAGACACGTTCCAAAACGGGTATCAACGAATTGCTGCGCGACTAATCGCCCAAGTTTACAAAACGCAACACAGCCCTGCAGTCAGGGCTGTGGCTATACCACGCGCCCCATGTTACGCGCCCTCATACCGCCCCCCAAAAATGCGATGAGGATTCGTCATGCAACAGCTTTCCGACCACGGCCAGTCCGTGATGATCAATACTGCTCAGCAATTTGGCCTTAGCCAAGATGCCGTGCGCAGCATGATGGATGCGATCAGCGCAGGTGGCGGCAATCAAGCACAATTCAGCCACCCCGAAATCGGCGGCATGGGCCAATGGCAGGCCGGCGGCATGGTTATGGTAGGCGACATGTTCAACAGCGGGCTGCAGGCGTTGGTATCAAACCTGTGCCAAAGCCTGTCTCAATCCTATTTCAATGGATCCTTTTATGCACCCCAACCCGTTAGGGGCGCGGGCGGCATGTCTTTGGGCGGTGGTCAGTGGTGGCCAGCGGATTTGGGGCAGCCATCTTCAACAGGCATGCAAAACAATATGGGTTATGCGGTGTTCCCGCAATCCGCCCGATTGGCGACACTGATTGACGGAAACGTTCGGGTGTTTGACACGGGCCAACATATGATTGGCGGCGTCAGCCAACAACAAGGCAGCGGTACATCGGTTATCTTCACGTCCCAGTTTGGAAATGTATCAACACTTGATCTGCAAATCATCGCAGGGCCTGAATTGGAAAATCAAACCCCAGCTCCAGCCACGCAACCTGCTGCACCCGTTGCAGCGCCAGAAGGACCGCAGCAAACCAGCGCAAGTGCAGATGCAGATGCAGATCAAAGCCAGATCTTTGACGCACTTACACAACTGGGCAATTTGCGTGATCAAGGCATTTTGACAGATGCAGAATTCAGCGCCAAAAAAGCCGAGCTTTTGTCACGGCTCTAGGAAAATTGGGGATCTACTTACCCCGATTGACGAAATGGTTTAGCCGGTTCCGGTTAGCGAGACTGGCCAAACCACTTTGCTTTCAACGCATCATATGCGCCAGTTTCACCCATTTCCAAAATTTCCACATTCAGCTCTTCGCGCAGCATGCTGCCGCTTGGCAGCGCGATACCGTATGTTTCTGGTTGGAACACCACATCCACAAGATACCCATGCGTTCTAGGGTGACTGCGCAAATAATATGCCAGTAGAGGGCCATCAAACACCACAGCGTCCAAATCGCCCTCCTCAAAGGCCTCAATCAAACCGCCAAACGTATCATATGTGGCATGCCCGATACCGCGGCTGTCCAAGAAACGACTGGTCGTTGATTCTTCTGTTGTGGCCACCCGCCGACCATCTAGATCCTGTATTGAATTCACAGAGGAATTGATCGCCTCGATGGTCATAGCCGCCGTGATATGGGCCACAAATATGGACACAATGAACAGGCTAGAGACAACCAAGAGAACGGCAAAAATGCGCCCTGGCAATGATCGCGGTTGGCGTTCTTCAAAGCCACCATTCACCACAAGGTTTAAGGCCCACCAAAAGGACGGAAACAGCGCCTCGCCCAATTCGCGATCAAAATAGGGCTGTTTGCGGCGTTCAAAAACCCACATCAGAATGCCACAGGCAAACAGCCCGGAGAATGATAGGACCATGACAAGGGCCAATTCCCAATTCAGCAGAGTGCGTAGCAGCGACACGCTGCCCGGGGTTTCATGAACCATGATCTGCAATCCACTGTCGAAAATGGGTTGCGAGAAATCCATCGCAGCTTCACGATCTCGCGTGATCGAAATATTGGCAATGGCAGCATCATATTCATTGCTTTCAACAGCTGCCAACATATCGGGGAAGCTGCCAAAATATGTGAAATCCACGGTATAATTATTGGCCGCCGCAATATGTCGCATCAATTCGACACTAAATCCGGCGGCTTCGTCGTTTTCAATCATCGAAAACGGAGGGCGTTCAATAGTCGCAATACGCAAATTGCCCTTTAGCGCATCCTGCGCAAAAGCCGCTGTCCCCAAAACAAAGTGCAGCACGACGTAAATCAGCGTGCATGTTGCAAGTAACATCGACCAAGGGCGCAGCCCAACCGTCGCGATCCGCTGATTTTGTTCATGGCGATTCATTGATTGAAGTCTTCTTTGCATACCAAGACGCATTCCACTTTTGGTCCCCATAACCTTATTGTTCAAAAATGAACAGACACGCAAGAGTGGCTTGCTCATCTCTGCGATATCTGGCACGCAAAGTGCGATGACAAAACGCGAAAACAAAAAACAGACCTTCGTCTACACTTTGCTTGTCCAAGTTGGACGCAAGGACCAAGACGGCTTGCCGAAGAAAGCCAGCGGTGCAGGCATTCTATGCTATGCCAGCGGCATAGATGAAGCCGAAGCAGTGCGCGAAACCGTTGCCTTGCTAAAGCAGGCGGATATGGCACCGTTGGATGTCACTGGATACGGAACCTTGGAAGAACGCCTCGCGTCAGGACATGATGTCCCACAAGAGGAACAGGATTTGATGCAGCGTGCCAAAGACGAGAATGCCGTAGTTGTCGCTCAAGTCACCCCATTTTTCGGTGATTTTGACGCATCCGAGATCATTCAATAATCCTCTGCCTGAATATGCAGCGATAAGGACTTTACCAATGCCCACAATTGATCCTGTCAAGCTGACCGCTGATTTGGTGCGGTGCCCTTCTGTCACGCCGGAAGAAGGCGGCGCATTGCGCCTTTTGGAAGATATCCTAAGCGAAGCCGGGTTTTCATGCTGGCGCGTTGACCGCGGCAAGGTCTGCAACCTGTATGCCCGTTGGGGCGAAAAGGGACACAAACGCAGCTTTGGCTTTAACGGGCACACGGATGTTGTTCCTGTTGGTGATCTCGCGGCCTGGACCGTCGATCCTTTTGGCGCCGAGATTAAAGATGGCTGGCTCTATGGGCGTGGCGCGACAGATATGAAATCTGGCGTGGCCGCCTTTGCCGCAGCAGCTATTGATTTCGTGCGCGATACACCACCTGATGGCGCAGTGATCCTTGCCATAACCGGGGATGAAGAAGGTCCCGCCCTAGATGGAACAACGGCCCTTTTGGATTGGATGGCAGACCAAGGCGAGGCGATGACCGATTGTCTGGTTGGCGAACCGACCTGCCCCGACGAAATGGGCGATATGATGAAAATCGGTCGGCGCGGATCGTTAACCGCACATTTCACTGTGCGTGGCAAACAAGGACATTCCGCCTATCCGCACCGTGCATTGAACCCGCTGCCTGCATTGGCGCGACTGATGGACCAGCTTGCCAGTCACGAACTGGACACAGGCACGGCGCATTTTGATCCATCCACATTGGCGATTGTGACGATCGACACTGGCAATCCGGCGACGAATGTCATCCCTGCGCAGTGCAAAGCATCCGTCAACATTCGCTTTAATGATGCCCATTCCGGCGCATCCCTGACTGAATGGATGCAAAAAGAAGCTGCGACTATAGACGAAGTTTTTGGCACCCAAACTGAAATGCAGGTCAAAATATCTGGTGAAAGCTTTTTCACCCCCCCCGGTGCCCTATCAGAGCTTATCGGTGCTGCGGTCCAAACGGAAACAAACAGAACCCCTGTGTTGTCGACATCAGGGGGAACATCTGATGCACGCTTTGTGCAGGCCCACTGCCCCGTTGTCGAATTTGGCCTTGTTGGGCACCGCATGCATGCGGTTGATGAGCGGGTGCGTGTCGATCAAATTCACAAGTTGAAATCCATCTACACCCGTATTCTTCAAGGCTATTTCGCGTGATCAAACAAGCCCTCAGTGAACAGGACCTAAAAACCTGCTTGGATATTCGCATCGAGGTTTTTGTCCACGAGCAAGGGATCTCGATGGATGAAGAAATCGATGATCTGGACCAAGATGCATCTCACTTTCTGGCCTATCACGAAGATAAGGCCGTGGGTACGGCACGCATCGTATGGAAGGCTGATACGGCCAAAATCGGCCGGATCTGCTTACTTGAATCCGCGCGCGGTACCGGTTTGGGTGCACGATTGGTTGACCATACAATCCAAATCGCGAAAGCCAGACCAGGTATGAAACGTGCCGAGTTGGGCGCACAATGCTATGCTATTGGTTTTTATGAAAAACTGGGGTTCGCAGCCTATGGACCGGTCTACGATGACGCCGGAATAGATCATCGTGAAATGGAACTCTTTTTCTGACAGGTAAAATGCTACAGCGCAGTCTCATCATCATGGTCAAAGAACCCCGTCCCGGTCGTGTCAAAACGCGCCTTGGACGAGATATTGGGATGGTCAGCGCTGCGTGGTGGTTTCGCCATCAAACAAAACAGCTTTTCCGCCGCTTGGACGATCCCCGATGGCAAATCTACCTAGCTGTCAGCCCTGATGCAGAAGGCCTGCGCAGCCGTGTTTGGCCTGCTGGCCTACCACGCCTGCCACAAGGGCAAGGTGATTTGGGTGCACGAATGGTGCGCGCCTTGCGATCCGTCCCGATTGGCCCCGCCTGCGTCATAGGCGCAGACATTCCAGGGATCACACGTGAATTAGTCTGGGAGGCTTTTACCGAGCTGGGACACAAAAAGGCGGTATTTGGTCCTGCGCCAGATGGAGGCTACTGGCTAACGGGATTTGCAAAACCGAAAAATTTGCCACCAAGCACATTTGGAAACGTACGCTGGTCCAGCCAATTTGCCCTAGAAGACAGCATTGCAAGCCTGCAAAGCAAGGGCACGCAGTCTATTGGCCTTGTAAAGGAGCTAGGGGATGTTGACACATTGGCTGATCTAAAACAGCTCGAACGCCTAAGATAAGGCATCGTTGTTTACAGAAATCTCTGGAAATGACGGCGGCCAGCTTAGGCTAAGACTTCTACGTTATCCGCAAATTCAACCGACTGAACCGCAGAAATCACATCTTCCAAACCGTTGGATTTCCTAAGGCACAAATTGCATCCAGCCTGTTGCAGCATGTGATCAAATGAACCCGGCATGAAATAGGACATCGAAAAGATAAAAGGCTTCTTGCGATAGTCGCATCCGTGAACAACCTGACTAACGTTGTCTACTGCGTCTGGATCGAAAACGTCTACACCTATTAATAACACATCCGGCTCGGGGACTGGTTTCATGGACAGGAATTCTTCGACGCTCTGTAGAAAAATGACATCAAAGTTTTGTCGTCCAAGTGTTTGAGAAATCACTTGAAAACAGCTTACATCGTGATCAATCACACAAATAAGCTTATTCATCTTTCGCATATCATTCATCACAGCGATTTTCACATCATCAATATTTGCCGGGGACGACACTGTTTCTGAATCTTCGCAGTTTTCGATCTTGGGAGCTTCCATTCTACACCGGTTCCAGCTTGCGCTTTCAATAGTTAGGCGGCCTTTGTTAATTCAGAGTAAACCATAAGAAAATTAGAATACAAGCGTTTATGCAATTTTAAAGTGTATAAAGGTTAAGAGTGTCGCCCGACTATTTGCAAATCGCTCTTAACTAAGGGGTGTGGAAGCCCGCCTGTCATGATAGTCAAAAGCCATGACACAGCTTCCTTCCAAGTCCGAAATCCTAGATTGGATCACATCCAACCCCACTCTGACGGCCAAGCGAGATATCGCAAAAGCCTTTGGAATCAAAGGGTCAGATAGGATTGATCTAAAGCGTTTGTTGAAAGAACTGGAAGAAGAAGGCCATTTAGCAAAGCGCAAAAGATCATACCGAGACCCAGATCGTTTGCCCCCTGTCAGTGTGCTTAAAATCTTAGCGCCTGATGCAAATGGAGACCTCTTTGCCCAACCATTAGAATGGCATGGGGAAGGGGTCGAACCTGTTGTTCTTATGCAACTTCGCCAAACAGATGTGGCATTGGCCGCAGGTGATCGCGTTTTGGCCAAGCTGCAAATGGTTCAGGAAGATAGCCATAATTATGTTGCACGCTTGATCCGTAAAATTGGTCATGCGCCCCGAACCTTGGTCGGAATTTTCCGCAAGGGTGATGAAGGTGGGCGTATTGTGCCCATCGACAAGGGATCGGACAAAGAATGGTCCGTCGCACCAGATTCAACAGCTGGCGCAAAAGACGGTGAATTGGTCGAGGCCGAGCAGGCCGGTCCACGCGGCCGTTTAGGATTACCTATTGCGCGTATTACCGACCGCCTGGGGGATCCGTCACAGCCAAAAGCCGTATCACTGATCGCAATCCACCAACACGGCATTCCAGATACGTTTCCGCCACAAGTTTTGGAAGAAGCAGATGGAATGAAACCCGCTGGCCTCAAGGGTCGCACCGATATGCGGGATCTGCCACTTGTCACAATCGACCCGCATGATGCGCGCGATCATGACGATGCTGTGTATGCCGAAGCAGATAAAGATCCCCAAAACCCCGGCGGTCATATCGTTTGGGTCGCGATTGCCGATGTCGCACATTACGTCCGCCCCCATTCGGAATTAGATCGCGAAGCGTGGAAGCGTGGAAATTCATCCTACTTTCCAGACCGCGTTGTGCCGATGCTGCCGGACCGCCTATCAGGCGATCTGTGTTCGCTGCATGAAGGCGTGCCGCGCGCCTGTTTGGCCGTGCGTATGGTACTGGATACTGAGGGCAATAAAATCTCGCACCGTTTTGAACGCGGCCTTATGCGTTCACCCGCAGCCTTGAATTATCAAGAGGTACAGGCCGCGATGGACGGCGCGCCCAATGATAAAACAGGGCCATTGGTGTCGACGGTCATTCGACCACTGTACCAAGCCTATGGCGCATTGAAATCCGCACGTGAACGCCGACAACCGCTTGAACTGGATCTGCCAGAACGCAAAATCATCCTGTCAGACGAAGGCGAAGTCACGTCCGTGTCCTATACGGATCGCCTAGATGCCCATCGCATGATCGAAGAATTCATGGTTCTGGCCAATGTGGCTGCAGCTGAAACGCTTATCGCGCGCGGCATGCCGCTTTTGTTCCGTGTTCACGAAGAACCCGCAGAGGATAAATTAGATGCGTTGCGCGAAACGGCCAAAGCATCGGGCATGACGCTGGCCAAAGGTCAGGTGCTGAAAACTGCGCATCTGAACAAACTGCTTCGCCAAGCGGAAGGATCAGATGAAGCTGAGCTGATCAATATGGCAACCCTACGTTCCATGACACAGGCCTATTACAGCCCACAGAACTTTGGCCACTTCGGTTTGGCCCTGTTGAATTACGCTCACTTCACCTCGCCAATCCGCCGCTATTCGGACCTGATCGTACATCGCGCACTGATATCAGCCCATCGCTGGGGGGATGATGGTCTGACGGATGAACAGATAGAGCGCCTGGAAAGCACTGCCCAACACATCTCGGAAACCGAACGCCGTTCGATGATGGCGGAACGGGATACGACAGACAGATATCTTGCCGCCTTTTTGTCCGAACGGATTGGCTCCGAATTTGAAGGCAAAGTCAGTGGCATTGCCAAATTCGGCATTTTCATTCGTCTGGATGACAGTGGCGCAGATGCGATGGTGCCTATTGCAACGATCGGGCGCGAATATTTCCACTATGACCGCGAAACCAACACGTTGATGGGATCAAATACCGGCATGGAAATCTCGGTCGGTTTGCGCGCAAAGGTGAAGTTGACCGAAGCTGCGCCGATCACCGGCGGTATCGCAGGTGAATTGCTAGAACTGGACGGCGCAAAGGTCGAGGTCGGTGCCGGGCGTGGTGGCCCACGCGGTCGTGGACGCCGCAGCTATGGTGGTAAAAGCTCGGGCAAACCTTCTGGCAAAAAGGCAGCGCCTGCGAAACGCAAAGCAGCCGCTGCCAAGAAAAAGACGGCTAAGACCAAGCTAAAGGTCACGCGGCAACGGCGGTCAAAATCTTAGGCGACAGCAACTGTGACTGACAGCGCACCAAATAGGCCTGTAATACATCACTGCCTTTGACATAGGCGCGCATGACATTGGGCACTGGGCAGCTGTTGATGTTGCTCAAGATGCCCAAGGCCGAACAATCCGCGGCTGTCGGCTGCGCACCAAACAGCCACTCACTTTCGCCCAATTGATCCTCTAGCGCCTTTAGGTCCGCGATCAGCAATTCATTTCGCTGATCTGCACTATATCTTACCAAACCCTGCCAATGCAGACCGCCTACAATCTGCTTACGTATCTTGGACGCCACCATCCCCCGAACGAACGCGGGCACCGGGCGAAAAATCACATTCTTTACGGATGCCCAGCCCTCTGCGTCCGCCCATCGATCATATATGACACCGTAACGTAGGTGCTCTTCCAGCATACGCATGAACGCATGTGCCTGCGCCCGCTCACTTATGCTAAGCCCTTGAAATAGATCAGCACCCTGCCCTTCCAACCAAGACAAGATCAAATTGCTATCTGGAATGATCTGATCGTTCACGCGCAACGCTGGCAATTTTCCAGTCGGGCTTTCCTTGGGCATATCCGCCCATTCTACCTGCCATTCCAGCCCTGACAAATTCAACAAAGCCATAGCCTTGGTGCAAAACGAACTCATGCTGGCTTCACCAAAAGCTGGCCGAAAACTGATTAGGGTGATCATTGTAGGTCTCCTGTGTCAAAATCTGACAGCAGGCTATCGTCACATGCTGTCAATTTTTGTCAGCATGTGCGAGCATATAAAAATTATGGCTCGTACAGAAAGACTGTTTCAATTGATGATGGCGCTGCGCCGTTTACCTGCCCCGGCAACCGCAGACGTTTTGGCACAAGAAACCAACGTGTCCCCCCGTACGCTTTATCGGGACATCGACACGCTGCGCGGACTAGGCGCGGTGATTGATGGAGAGGCTGGGTTTGGCTACACCCTTATTGAAGATGCACATCTGCCACCGCTGGATTTTGCCGAGGATGAAATTGAAGCTTTGGTTCTAGGCCTGCGCGAAGTGGCCAGTATTGGCGATCCCGCACTGGTGGAAGCAGCCAATTCCGCATTGACCAAATTGCGCGCACGTCTGCCAGAAAGCAAAGCCCATCGGCTACGCCATGCGGTTTTACAGGCCCATCGCTTTTCCAAACCGCCCCCGCCCGGGATTGATGCGGCACAGTTAAGACAAGCCTGCTGGCAGGAAGAAATCGTGCACTTCACTTATCGTGATGCGAAAGACGCAAAGACCCAACGACAAGTTAAACCCCTATCCATTACATTCTTTGATCAATCCAATTGTTTGATGGCCTGGTGTTTATTGCGATGCGATTTTCGCGCTTTTCGCCTAGATAGAATGTCGGATCTTACCCTAACAGGGCAGAGTTTTCGTCCCGAACGGGTCCCGCTTTTGCGCGACTATATGCAAAAGCTGCGTCACGAAGCGGAAAGCCGCACATGATGCAAGACGCCGCTTCGCAGTACGGATAGGCTTTGCTATGCTGATCACAATAATAGCCAAAGGCGAGCAGTTCGAATGGCAATCACGCGTAAATGTTTTCATTTTTCTTTGCTGCTTGCAGCAACCGCTCAGATCGTTTCTGCACAATCTGCGCCCAGTCAATCCCAGCGCCCACAAATCAGGATAACGACACAGTCGACAGAGACCGGCGATTTCCAATCCTGGATCCAAACCTTTCGCGACCGTGCGCTGGCACAGGGCATTAACGCCGATCTGTTCGACAATGCCATGGCCAATGCCCGCTATGATGACGACGTCATTCGGCGTGACAGAAACCAAGCTGAATTTACCAAGACGATTTGGGATTACCTGTCTACGGCCGTATCGGAAACCCGTATTGCCAACGGTCAAAAAGCGTTGGACCGCCATAGATCGGTATTAGAGCAGATCGAAGCAGACTATGGCGTCGATAAGCAAATCATCCTAGCAATCTGGGGATTGGAAAGTGCCTATGGCACATTTCGGGGCAGCAGTTCGGTTATTTCCTCTTTGACAACATTAGCAGCAGACAGTCGCCGTGCAGCATTTTTTGAGAGCGAATTACTGCTCGCCCTCAAGATCTTACAAGACGGGCACACGACACCGACACAAATGAAGGGATCTTGGGCCGGGGCCATGGGACATACGCAATTCATGCCAAGTTCATTCACGAATTTGGCAGTGGATTACACGGGCGACGGACGCAAAGACATCTGGTCTGACGACCCAACCGATGCCCTAGCCTCAACCGCAAATTACTTGCGCCATCACGGTTGGACCAAAGGCCAACCTTGGGGCGTTGAGGTCACGCTACCCGACAATTTTGATTACACCAGCGCACGCCGTGACAATATGATGCTGCCCTCAGAATGGGCCGCATTGGGCGTGTTTGGGTTAAACGGGCAAGCCGTGCCTGACCACGCACCGGCATCTATCCTTCTGCCTGCGGGGCACAAGGGGGCCGCGTTCATGATCTTTCCAAATTTTGCAGTTCTTGAACGCTACAATACCGCTGACGCCTATGTCATTGGTGTCGGCCATCTGGGCGACCGTATCCTTGGTGGGCCAGGCATCGCACATAGTTGGCCCCTTCAGGACCGCGCTTTGACACTAGAAGAACGGCTTGATTTGCAACGCCGTTTGACCGCAGCGGGATTTGACACGGAAAAAATTGACGGCAAAATAGGCCCACTGACGATCAATGCTGTGCGGGCCTATCAAATCCATGAAGGATTGGCACCGGATGGCTACGCATCCCTTGCTATCCTGAATAGGCTGCGCCGCTAAAGGCCCAAATTCTCGGCGAACTCTTCGACCACTTGTCTGTAGACTTCGCGCTTAAACGGCACGATTGCATCTACCAATTGATCTGCAGGCAACCAGCGCCATTGCGAAAACTCGGGATGGTCGACATCGATATTGATCGCATCGTCAGACCCATTAAACCGCAAAAGAAACCATTTTTGTTCCTGCCCGCGATACCGCCCTTTCCAGATTTTTGGCACCAAATCGTGAGGCAAGTCATAAGCGACCCAGCCTTTTGTTTCGGCCTCAACCGTCACCAAATCTGCAGACACGCCCGTTTCTTCCTCTAATTCGCGCAAAGCCGCGGTTTGAGGATTTTCGCCTTTATCAATGCCACCCTGCGGCATTTGCCAAGCAGGTGTTTCACTGTCCAGACGTTGCCCAACCCAAACCAAACCGTCGCCATTGACCAGCATCACGCCGACATTCTTACGATACGGCAATTGGGCTATTTCATCGGCAGTTAGGGATTTGGCGCACATGATTTGGGTCTCCGGAACAGGTCTAACAATGAGCTATCCAAATCAGGCCAAATAGGCCAGAGCTTAGCGTCGCTCAAAGGCCAATTTGGTCGCCAAACCGACAAAAACAGACGCTGTTACATATTGCAAAATCTGTGCAGCCCTGTGGCTTTTGGCCATGAATTGGCCAATCTGACCGGACAGCGCGCCAACCAATCCATTGATCACCGTTCCACCAATGCTAAGCACCAAACCGAATGTTAGGAATTGCCCCAAGATGGAACCAGAGCCGGGATCCACGAATTGTGGCACGAGTGCCAGCATAAAAATGGCCACTTTCGGGTTTAGAAGATTGACCATCATTCCGTCTGTGAATGCACGACCGATTGATACATGGCCAGCTTGTTCAGGGATCGCGACGTCTGGTTGGGACGTCACAGACTTATAGGCAAGAAACAATAAGTAGCCCACGCCGGACCAGCGGATCACTTCAAACGCTATGGGTGAGGCTGCAATCAACGCAGCCAAACCAAGCCCGCCAGCCAGCGCATGCACCATCCCGCCAGCCGAAACACCCAAAGACGCAGCCATGCCTGCCTTTGGACCAGATTTTGCGCCTTGCCCCAAGCAAAACAACATATCCGCACCAGGCGTGATGTTAAGCGCCAAGGCGACCGGAATGAAAATGAGAAGTGTTTGTAAATCAACCATATGCGCCATCATGCTCCAACATTTGATCCACACAACATCGTACATCAAAACGCTATTTCGCGCAATAAAAAGGCCCCACCTGACATGCAGGCGGGGCAGGTCTGCGCCCCGTTTTGCGGATCGGGGCACAGGCGGTATCTAGAAAGATGGATTTTGTTAGATTACTGGCGCATTTCCGCGCGGATCTGCTGACGCAGCAGATCAATAGGCACTTGTTGACCATCGCGACGGAAGGTCCAATAGGTCCAGCCATTGCAGCTCGGCGCGTTTTCAAACGCTGCACCCACCTGATGAATAGATCCTTTGACGCCATCGGCGATCAATGTGCCATCAGCACGCACCCGGGCCATTTTACCGGAAGGTGACGTTAGGGTCTCGCCAGCAGATAGCATGCCACGCTCGACAAGCTGACCGAATGGGACACGCGGTTCGGCACGCTTGGATGTGCTGACCTCGAGTGAAGATTTGTCCAGAGGACGGATCGCATCGATGCGCGCTTGCGCAACTTCGCGATAGGCCTCTTCCCGCTCGATCCCGATAAAGTTACGGCCCAGTTTCTTGGCCACAGCGCCTGTTGTGCCTGTACCAAAGAATGGATCCAGAACCACATCACCGGGGTTCGTGGCCCCGACGAGAACGCGGTACAGCAACGCCTCTGGCTTTTGTGTTGGATGCGCCTTGTCACCATTTGAGTCTTTTAGACGTTCATGGCCGTTACAGATGGGTAGAACCCAATCAGAACGCATTTGCACACCTTCATTTAAAGCTTTCAAAGCCTCGTAATTGAACGTGTATTTCGCGCCTTCCGATTTGGACGCCCAAATCATCGTTTCATGCGCGTTGGTCAACCGTTTGCCACGGAAGTTTGGCATCGGGTTTGATTTACGCCAGACCACATCATTCAGGATCCAATAGCCTGCATCCTGCAAACTGGCCCCGACGCGGAAGATATTGTGATAGGACCCAATAACCCAAATCGCCCCGTTTGGCTTTAGAATACGACGCGCCGCCGCCAGCCATTCACGTGTAAATTTGTCATATGCTGCAAAGCTGGAAAATTGATCCCAAGCATCGTCAACCGCATCAACCCGGGAATTATCCGGTCTGTGCAAATCGCCTTTCAGCTGCAAATTATAGGGAGGATCCGCGAAGATCAGGTCGACCGAGTTTTCGGGAAGAGCGTTCATTCGCTCCACACAATCACCGGCCAATATTTCGTTTAGCGGAAGCGTAGACGCTTCCAGCTCACTGGTTTTCTTGTTCATTTTACTGCCTCTGCCCACGGCGCATTTTTGCGCTCTTTGGTTGCCCCAAGTGTGAGTCAAAGGTGATTCGGCGTCAATTCCTTTTTAAATCAATCTCTTATAAATTTCTCTTGATACAAGATGTTGTGTACCGGCTTGAACGAACGTCTATGCACAGGGGTTACACCCAATTCGCTTAGTGCAGAAATGTGACGTTTCGTTGGATAACCGGCATTCGTATCCCAGCCATAGCCGGGGTAAATCCGATTCAAATCCTGCATTAAGTGATCCCGCTTGATCTTAGCGACGATTGACGCAGCGGCAATCGACAGTGATTTGCTGTCCCCTTTGACCACAGCGGTTGCCGGAATAGTGAGATTTTTTGGGATCTTATTCCCGTCAATTAGCACGTGATCTGGCGTTTTCGGTAGGCCAGCCACGGCGCGTTCCATCGCCAATAGGCTGGCATGTAGAATATTGATCTCATCAATTTCGGCGACTGTTGCCTCCGCAATAGACACATGCGCGCACTCTGCTAGCGCCATGTTAAGCGCCTCGCGTTTCTTCTCGCTCAGCTTTTTGGAGTCGTTCAAACCGTCCGGAATTTGTTCCGGATCCAGCATAACGGCGGCGGCAATCACCGGACCAGCCAAGGGGCCACGCCCGACCTCATCTACGCCTGCCACAAGTTTGCCAGCCTGCCAAAAGGGTGTTTCATATTCATCGTTTGGGAATGTCATGCACCCCTGAAAGACTACACGCGCCCGAGTCGCAAGTCTTTTACACACCCAAACGGATCAATGTCAGCGCAGCTGTTTCTGCGTCGATGTCATGTGCTGCAGAAAACGAGTGTAACTTGCGTAATTCTCGGCGCGACAATTGCAGCGACACAGGGCGTACCTGACCTTGTGCGACCAGCACCGGATCCTCACATGGGACGTCCAAGCCCTTAACCAAGGCCTGCCGCATGAGCGCAGGCAAAGGACGCCACGAAGGCGTTATTTCAATCAATCTGAGACGTAATTCGTCGGGTAGATGAACGGCAAGTGCCTTTCGGCAATCCTTGCGGCTCATGACGCTCGGCTTTCGCGGCGTGCCAGTGCCACCACTATACCGACATCATTGTTGCGGGATAGGTCAATGTGACCGCCGCACCGCCCGTGCCATCCGCGATTGGATAGACAAGAGTTGCCGATTTTTCAAAAGGGGTCTCTATATTTTGGGCCGCCAGATCTGAGAACCCAAAGCGTTCATAGAAACGTTGCTCGCCGACAACTGTAATCGCTTTTGCGCCAGCTTGGCGTGCTGCATCAACACCATAGGCAACCAGCTTGGACCCCACGCCATTGCCGCGCTCGGCCCGGTTCACCGCTTCTAATGCCAAGGCCCACCAGCCGTCCGGCGTGGCATGGCGCACAAATGAAATATAGCCGATCAGCGTTCCATCATCGCGCTCCGCAATCAGCTCCATCGCCATCGCGTCCGCCTCGCGGATGTTTTTCATGCGCTGAAATTCTTCGGGTCCCCCAAATGCCGTATCCAACAAAACCGAGACATAGGTCATATCCTTCGCTTCAATGGGTCGAAGTTTCATAATACGTTCCTGACATTGGTCGTTAAAATCAAATTGAGGGCTGGAATTTCCACCTCTGTCCAGAGACCTGTGGCTCCCCTACTAAGATAGTCGTTTCCGCCAGAATGTTAACCTTCGCAAGCATCTTCCCGCCACCAAAGTCGCATAGTTTTTTCTTTGTGCATGTTTGCATCATTTGCAGCTTTCAACTGTCCAGATAATAAGCAAACCCGCAGGCCACGCCCAAAGGCACAGCAAATAGAGCAAAACAGATTAGGCAATGCGGAAACAAAAAAGGCCACCCAAATGGGTGGCCTTTAAATTTGAACTGCGGGGCAGTGATTACATCATGCCGCCCATGCCGCCCATGTCGGGCATGCCGCCACCAGCTGCTGGCGCGTCTTTTTGTGGCAGGTCCGCAACCATCGCTTCTGTTGTGATCAACAGGCCAGCAACAGATGCCGCATCTTCAAGAGCGGTACGTGTTACTTTTGCAGGGTCAATAACACCGAAGCCGAACATGTCGCCATATTCGCCAGTTTGTGCGTTGTAACCAAAGACGTTGTCTTCGGATTCACGGACTTTGCCCGCAACAACCGCACCATCAACACCAGCGTTTTCAGCGATCTGACGCAGAGGCGCTTCGATTGCTTTCTTAACGATCGCAATGCCTGCGTTCTGATCAGCGTTTTCACCTGTCAGACCGTCCAGAGCTTTACCAGCTTGAACCAGAGCAACACCACCACCAACGATGACGCCTTCTTGAACCGCTGCGCGTGTCGCGTTCAGAGCATCGTCAACACGGTCTTTACGCTCTTTCACTTCAACTTCTGTCATGCCGCCAACGCGGATAACAGCAACACCGCCTGCCAGTTTGGCAACGCGCTCTTGCAGTTTTTCACGATCATAGTCGGATGTTGTTTCTTCGATCTGAGTGCGGATCTGACCAACACGTGCTTCGATTTCAGCTTTTTCGCCTGCACCGTCAACAACAGTTGTTTCGTCTTTTGTGATCTGAACTTTCTTGGCTGTGCCAAGCATGTCCATTGTCACGTTTTCCAGCTTCATGCCCAGATCTTCAGAGATCACTTGGCCGCCTGTCAGGATCGCGATGTCCTGCAGCATGGCTTTACGACGATCGCCGAAACCAGGTGCTTTAACAGCTGCGATTTTCAGACCGCCGCGCAGTTTGTTCACAACCAGAGTTGCCAGCGCTTCGCCTTCAACATCTTCTGCGATGATCAGAAGAGGTTTCTGAGACTGGATCACAGATTCCAACAAAGGAACCATTGCTTGCAAAGAAGACAGTTTCTTTTCGTGCAGCAGGATCATGCAGTCATCAAGCTCTGCAGTCATCTTGTCTGGGTTTGTCACGAAGTAAGGGGACAGGTAGCCGCGGTCGAACTGCATGCCTTCAACAACGGTTGTCTCTGTTTCCAGACCCTTGTTTTCTTCAACAGTGATAACGCCTTCGTTGCCAACTTTTTGCATCGCATCTGCGATTTGCTGACCGATTTCGGCTTCGCCGTTTGCAGAGATCGTGCCAACCTGTGCAACTTCTGCGCTGTCTGCAACTTCACGTGCGGAAGATTTGATACCTTCAACAACTTTAGATGTCGCCAGATCGATGCCGCGCTTCAGATCCATTGGGTTCAGGCCAGCAGCAACCTGCTTTAGACCTTCTTTAACGATGGCTTGCGCCAGAACAGTCGCGGTTGTTGTACCGTCGCCTGCTTCGTCATTGGTGCGGGAAGCAACTTCCTTCACCATTTGCGCGCCCATGTTTTCGAACTTGTCTTCCAGTTCGATTTCTTTTGCAACGGACACACCGTCTTTCGTGATGCGTGGCGCACCGAAAGATTTGTCCAGAACAACGTTACGACCTTTTGGGCCCAATGTTACTTTAACAGCGTCAGCCAGTACATTAACGCCTTTAAGCATACGGGACCGTGCGTCCACGTCGAATTTTACGTCCTTAGCAGCCATTGTGACTTACTCCTTGGAATATCGGTTAGAAAAAGCGATGGCGGGCCTCCCCGCCGTCCGGGATGTCCTGAAAGATCAGGAAATGATGCCCAGGATGTCGCTTTCTTTCATGATCAGCAGCTCTTTGCCTTCAACAGTAACTTCTGTGCCGGACCATTTGCCGAACAGTACTGTGTCGCCTTCTTTAACGGATGGCGCGATCAGCTCGCCTGAATCTTTGCGTGCGCCTTCACCAACGGCAACAACTTTGCCTTCTGCTGGTTTTTCTTTTGCGCTATCTGGAATGATCAGACCGCCCGCGGTCTTTTCTTCACCCTCGAGGCGCTCGACGAGCACGCGATCATGCAGCGGTGTAAATGCCATTGTTTGAGTCTCCTTGGCTCAAAAATTGTCCCTGTCATGGGCCCAATTGACCCGTTATCACTCACCTAAGTCGAGTGCTAACGCGGGATAGTTAGGCGCGACATTGGTATGAGTCAACACGGATTTGGCAAATTTTATCCATCAGCAGATTGGCTGTATGTGTCCATGTAGCCCTGACGCCCGAAATCGCAAGCGCCAAGCAGCAGAGATTTCCGAAAATTTGACCCGTTTCACTGTTCGACTTGATGTGCCTTGATCCCCAAATACGGGTTGGACAGCACGAACAACACGGCTGCACAAAGCCCAGGGATCACAATACCCAATGCCATAGGTGTCGCAGATCCTGCGTCACTTAATGCGACAGATGTTGAAACAGCAAACGCGATAACAAATTGCACCGCCCCCAAGGCCGCTGAAGCGATACCGGCTGACGCTTTTCCCGCACCCATAGCAAGCGCCATGGCATTGGCAGACACCATTCCAACCAGACCAATCGCCACCCACATTGCGCCAATCAGCGCCCAAAGCACATCAAGGCGAGACACAACAACCAGGACCACACCAGCCGCCACATAAAGCCAAAGGCTGCTTTTCAAAATACTCTCTGGCGTTCTGGTATTCAGCAGCATTTTGTTGACCTGCCCAAACACGATCAAAGCAGCAGCGATCAGCGCAAAGACCAATCCGAATTGCAATGATGTCAGACCAAAAACAGTCTGAAACACCCCGGAAGACCCGGTGATAAATGCAAACATTCCCGCCTGCACCAAACCACCAATAACCGCAAATGTGACAAATCTACGATTGCTTAGCAGATTGCCAAACGCGGATGCGGTTCCACTAACGGATCCAGGACGACGACGAGACGGCGGTAAGGTTTCCGGCACATAGCGCAGAGCCAGTGCAAAGGACACCAATCCGATTAAAACCAACAGTGCAAAAATCGAACGCCAGCCAAAGGCAAGGTGCAACAGGCTGCCCAATGTCGGCGACACGATCGGACCAATCGTCAGCATCATCACCAAAACCGTCATGACTTTCGCAGCCTGCTGGCCCTCATACAGATCACTTACAATCGCGCGCCCAACGACCATACCTGCACATGCCCCAATAGCCTGAAGAACACGTAGACCGTCGAAGATATAGATGTTGCTGGTCATCGCGAGGGCAAAAGAGGTCGCAATATAGATCGCAATACCGATCAAGAGCGGTCCTTTTCGACCAAATACATCGATCAACGGGCCCACAACCAATTGCCCCAGACACAATCCCAGAAAAAACAAAGACAGAGACAATTCAGCAGCGGATTTGCTTGCCTGCATGGAAACCGCAAGATCCCCGATGGCGGACAGGTACATGTCCGTGGCCAATGGTGGAAAAATCGTGAGCAAGCCAAAGATTGCGATCAGCCAGGTTGTTTGTTTTTCAGATTGGATGTCAGGTGTCATATGTCAAAACCGAGGTTAAAGAGCGTCAGCCGCCACATTATTAGACTGCGGTCTATTATCATTTTAGACCTTGGTCCAGTAATTAAATCGTGAGATGGTAAAGGCTGGGAGGAAACAGCAATGCACAGCGAAACAGAGCATGTAAAAACGGCCGGGCGCCCGAAAGACCCCCAAATCGATGATTTGATCAAATCGGCCGTATTGGATTTGCTGCGGGACAACCCGTTTCAACAGGTATCAATTGCAGCGATTGCCAAAGCGGCCGGTGTTTCGAAACAGACATTATATAATCGTTGGAATACAAAGGCGGATCTGGTGCTAGACGCGGTATTTGAAGAAGCAGGCCGCATAGCCGCCCTGCCCGCGGATGACCCCAACATAACCTGTCGCGATCAGCTGCTTGATTTTCTATGCCAAATTTTTGCGCATCTCGATCAAGAAGGCCAAGTGATCAAATCACTGATCGCAGCCGCGCAAGAAGACGCCAATTTCGGACATGCATTTCGAACGCGGTTTGTCGAACCACGCGATCAGATGGTGGTTGCGATCTTACAGCGCGCGCAACATCGCCACGAAATCTCACAGGCACGGGATTTATACATGCTGTCGTCATTTGTGCATGGTGCATTTTGGTATGCACTGTTGAACGACCGCCCGCTCGATCATGCACTAGCCAACAGCATCGTTGACGAGATCTTTGCCCAGCCAGATTGACGAACGCTATTAAAAATCAGCAGCGACCCGCATGTCACGTAACGGGCGTACGCGGCGAATAGATTCTTCATATAGAGGATGTGCTTTATATGCGTGGAACTCTGCTTCATTTGCGAATTCCACATAGACGATCACATCGGCCTCATTCCCAAAAAGATCTGCCTTACGGTTTTGCACGATCTCAAAGGTTTGCGTATGCGGAATGTCCTTCAAGATCGACAGACCGTCCATGATCTTAGGCACATCCGCCTGATCCTTGGCGGAAAAAAACACAACATGGCGGATAAAGCCGCGGGCGCTGTCGTCTGTCATATCCCTGAACTCTTTGATGCTGGACCTGTAGGCTATGCAACGCGCACGCGGTGATGGCAAGTCGTGTCGCAAAATTTGCGCGGATGCGTCGCAGCACGACGCAAAAAAGGGCGACCCAAATGGCCGCCCTTTCTGTGTTTCTATATCGCGAAAAGCTTAGTGGAACTTTTTGATCGTGCCGTTGCGCAAACGCTCGGAATAGCTGCCCAGCTCGTCTTTGACGAAGCTGATCAAGAAATAGAGCGCCAGAATGTTCACAACCGCCATGGCAAAGATCGCCGCATCGGAGAAGTCGATAACCGGGCCAAGGCTGGCTGCCGCGCCGATGACAACAAAGATGCAGAAGATCACTTTAAACGTCAGCTCAGACGCTGCGCTTTCGCCAAACAGATATGTCCACGCTTTCAGGCCGTAATAGGACCAAGAAATCATGGTTGAGAAAGCAAACAGGATCACAGCAATCGTCAGAACGTATGGGAACCAGCTGATGCCTGTGGCAAATGCCGCTGATGTCAGACCAACACCGGATACGCCACCCACGGTCGCAATCGCGCCGTCTGTGACTTGGTACAGACCTGTTGCATCGTCGATCAGCAATTGACCGGACACGATGATGACCAGTGCTGTCATTGTACAGATCACAACTGTATCGATCAGAGGCTCAAGCAAGGACACAAAGCCTTCGGTGATAGGTTCATTGGTTTTCACCGCAGAGTGCGCAATCGCCGCAGAACCAACACCCGCTTCGTTTGAGAACGCCGCGCGTTTGAAACCTTGGATCAAGGCACCCGCAAGACCACCAGCAACACCAAGACCTGTAAAGGCACCGGTAAAGATCTGACCAAAGGCCCAGCCGATCATATCATAGTTCACGATCAGAACGATCGCAGCAGCAGCCACATACATGACCCCCATGAATGGAACGACTTTTTCAGTGACAGAGGCGATAGATTTCAAACCGCCCACGATCACAGCAAAAACGATACCCGCAAAGATCACACCTGTGATCCAGCCTGGATAATCACCGGTGATGCCAGAAATCGCAGCGTGTGCTTGGTTGGCTTGGAACATGTTGCCGCCACCAAGCGACCCACAGATACAGAAGATCGCGAACAGAACCGCTAGGATTTTGCCACCCGGCAGGCCTTTTTCCGCGAACCCTTTGGAAATGTAATACATTGGGCCACCGGAAACGGATCCATCTGGATATTCGTTGCGGAATTTAACACCTAGCGTACATTCGGTGAATTTTGATGCCATGCCCAACAGGCCGGCAAGGATCATCCAGAATGTCGCACCCGGGCCGCCGATGCCAACCGCAACAGCAACACCCGCAATGTTACCCAAACCAACGGTTCCAGACAAAGCGGTTGCCAGCGCCTGAAAGTGACTGACCTCACCCGCGTCATTCGGATCAGAATAATCGCCTTTGACCAGCGAAATCGCGTGACCAAAGAAACGGAATTGAACAAAGCCAAAGATGATTGTGAACACAGTCGCAGCCACAACCAACCACAACACGATCCATGGGAATGCGGTCCCTGGGATTGGTGCGAAAACGAAGCCTACAAAAGGTCCGGTATATGTGGCGAATGCATCTGCAATCGCAGCGTCCAGACCGCCCTCTTGCGCACGCGCGGCCATTGGCATCATCGCCAATGGGGCAGCAGCAGCTAATTTTTTAAATGTTGTCATTGTTTTCCCCTTACCCAACAACAGTCACAGGCACGCTGGCCGACATAACCAAAGACCCTGTCGATGACCCGAACATGCGTTTCACAAATCCACCCTCTGAGGATCGCGCTACGATGATTTGGTCTGCATTTTCTTCGATAGAAACACGGTTGATTGTCTCCGCAACATCCCCATGGCGCACGACGCCTTTGGCTGACAAACCGGCTTCTTTCAGTTCTGCCAATGCGGGATCTACGACCCGCTCCATTGCAATAGATATCTCTGCTTCGCGGCGCTTATGACGTTCTGCGTTTTCTTCAGCTGTTTGAAAAGAGTAGGGGGACCACTCTACAACAAAAACGACAACAATTTCACATGTCCCGATGAGTTTAGCCATGCGTTGAGCATAAGCCAAAGCGCGCCCGCCAGATGGTTCACCATCCAGACCGACTACAAGTTTCGCACTCATACGATTTCTCCCTGATTTTTTATATACCAACGTTTTACGAAAAATTCGCCCCTAGGTTGGTCAAACTAGAATCCTAAGGCGTTGGTTCAGAAACGATGCAAGACAAGTTGGATCGCGGCAAGTCGTAATGTTAAAATTTAGTAAAAATACACCCATTCAAGGGCGATAAAGTCGTCCAACTTGCCAAGAAATAAGCTGGTTACAGGGTTACTTTTCCGAAACCGCCTTATTGTCTTCCCAGCTGAACGCCCAGTGTTTCAGGCCCTGTGCGCCTGCTTCAGACAATGCATACACCCCTTTTTCCACCTTTTCGAACCACCCGTAATGATTGTCCCTCATTAGCGTCGTCGCCCGTTCGACCCCTGTCGCTTTTGCAACATCCCTTCCGCGTGACGCCCCCGTCTTGGCCAAATGCGCAGCACAGACCAATGCATCTTGTCGATAGGCTGTCACTATTCCATGGCGGGTCGCGCCTGCATCATTGGGATCACCACGCAACCTTTCAAATTCTCGCAACAACCGTGTCTGTTTCTTCTTATTTTTACGTGGTTCATACGGCCCCGGATCGCATTGCACGTCAATCCGACCATCCTTCAACACGGTCATAAGGCCTAAACCCAAACGACGGCACATTGCGGTGTTTTCAGCCAGAATTTTGCGCGCCCGGGCCCCAGCTGGTTTAGGCACAGAAATATAAACGCTATCCGTAACAGCAAGCCGCGCAATTGCCTGATGATACAAGGTTAGCGAGAACCCCAATTTCAATTCCACAATCAAAGGCGGCTCATCACCACGACAGGCCATCAGATCAACAGCGCCGACTTCGCCTTTAACCGTATACCCCTGCCCTTCTAAAAAGGCCTTGAGGAAAGGCGACATATCAGCTTCGCGATCCATATTCCGTTAACCTTCTTTACTCAATGATATGCCATCCAATGGAACAACCCATTTTCAAAGGAAACTGCTGTATGCGCCGTATGATGTCCAGCCTCTCCGCCCTGTTCATTCTGACCTTGCCCAACCTGGTATCCGCCCAGTGTTCTGGAACAGATCTACGCGACAGTTTGAGACCGATAGAACAGACCACGCTAGACCGCTACACTGATGGCATGCCTTACACCCAAGGCAATCATTGGCAGGCGCAACGGGGTGGCGAGATTTTGAATATCATCGGGACGTTGCATATTGCCGATCCCCGCATGGATGCGATTGTTGAAAGGTTGGATGATGTGATCGCACAATCTGACCTGCTTTTATTAGAAGCCACAACCGAACAAGCGCAATCCTTTGAAGCCACCATTGCCGCAAACCCAGCCTTGATTTTGAACCCTGCTGGCGCGCTATCCGATCATGTCGCGCCTGACATTTGGCCCATTATCATTGATCGTTTAGAAACCATGGGCGTTCCACCGCAATCAACTGCGCGACTGGCCCCGTGGTATGTGGCGCTGATGATGGGGTTGCCCGATTGTCTTTTGGTGTCAACACAGGCCAGCAGTGGTTTGGACAAACGGTTAGAGGCCGTCGCAACGCAAGAAAACATACCCTCCGCAAGTTTGGAACCACCAGAGACGGTGTTCAAAATTTTCTCAAGTCTGCAATATGCAGAACAGATCCAGATGTTGGAAATGACTGCGCTGCAACGTGGCGATATCGACGATCAAACCGCAACCGTAATAGCCACCTATTTTGAAGAGGATTCAATGCAGGGCTGGATGTTGGGGAAAGTCATCGTTGAACGCACAAGCACCCTACCCACCGATGAGCTGCATCATCTGTTCGATCGCAGCACTGAAATCGTTCTAACGCAACGCAACCACACTTGGATTCCCGTTATTCTGGATGCCTTGACGAACACGAATGGCCCTGTCGCGCTTGCCGTCGGTGCCGCGCATCTGGGAGGGGCCGAGGGTGTGTTGCAATTGTTGGAAAACGAAGGGTTCACGTTAACGCGCCAACCCTTCTAAGTCGCTTTTAGGCCGCCAATCCACGACCTTTCAACAAGGCCTGGACCCCCGGCATACGTCCGCGGAACTGTTTATACAGGCTTTCAGCGTCCTGCGATCCGCCAGCCGACAGGATGAAGTTTTCCAGTTTTTCAGCTGTTGCCGGATCAAACGCGCTGCCCGCCTCTTCAAAGGCTTCAAACGCATCAGCATCCATAACCTCAGACCACATGTAGCTGTAATAGCCACTGGAATATCCGTCACCGGAAAAAACATGTGCAAATTGGGGCGTTGCGTGGCGCATACCAATCGCATGCGGCATGCCCAAACCATCCAGAACCTCGGTTTGTTTGGCCATCACATCGCTGGGCACTGCGCCATTGTGGAATTCCAAATCAACCAGCGCCGAGGCCACATATTCCACGGTCTGGAACCCCATATCATAGGTCGCCGCGCCCAGAACTTTATCCAGAAGGGCCTTTGGCATGGCTTCACCCGTCTGCGCATGGGTTGCAAATTCACCCAAAACTTCCGGCACGTCCAACCAATGTTCATAAAGCTGACTGGGCAATTCCACGAAATCGCGCGCCACAGACGTGCCTGAAATCATTTCATATGTCACATCAGATAGCATTTGGTGCAGCGCGTGGCCAAATTCGTGAAACAGCGTGCGTGCATCATCATAGGACAACAATGCCGGATCACTTTTCGCAAAGTTACAAACATTAATCACCAGCGGGATTTTAACATCCGGGAATTTGCGCTGCGCACGGATGGCCGAACACCAGGCACCAGAGCGTTTGGAGGACCGGGCGAAATAATCACCGATAAAGACCGCGATCACCTTGCCATCCCGCAGGACCTCCCAGGCGCGACAATCAGGGTGATAAAGGTCAACATCCAAAGGTTGGAACGACAAGCCAAATAGTTTGGACGCACAGTCAAATGACGCTTCAATCATCTTATCCAACTGGAAATAAGGTTTGACCTCTGCCTCATCCAAATCATGTTCGACCTTGCGGCGTTTTTCCGAATAATACCGCCAATCCCAGGTTTCTAACGGGCCGTTGATGCCATCTTCGCGCATCATAGCTTCAAGGATTTCGGCATCTTTCAACGCCTGCGCTTTGGCCGGACCCCAGACCTTCATCAACAGATCGCGTACATTGTCGGGATTGCCCGCCATTTCTGTTTCCAGCTTATAGGCTGCAAAATCCTTGTAGCCCAACAACTGCGCACGCTCTTCACGCAATGCCAGCGTTTCTGCAGCGATCTCGCGATTGTCCGTTGCGCCGCCATTGGCCCCCCGCGCGGCCCAAGCCGCCTGTGCCTTTTGCCGTAGGTCACGGCGTGGCGAAAATTGTAAGAATGGCGTAATAACTGACCGAGACAGGGTTACAACCGGCCCCATTTCGCGATCTTTGCCTGCTTGTGTGACTGCATCGATGACAAAATCAGGCAGACCTTCTAAATCATCCTCGGCCAGCTCCATAAACCAGTCACGTTCATCGGCCAAAAGGTTCTGGGTAAAGCTGGTGCCCAACTCGGCCAAACGGGATTTGATCGCCTTCATCCGCGCTTCGCCTTCGCCCTCCAGTGCAGCACCGGCGCGCACAAAATTGCGATGCATCAGCATGAGAACGCGGTTTTGTTCATCGTTAAGGGATAGACTATCGCGCGCCTCCCACACCGTGCGGATCCGATCAAACAGCTTTTTATTGGAATAGATCGCACTGGAATGGGCTGCGAATTTTGGTGAAAACTCTCGCATAATGGCTTCGCGCGCATCATTGCTATCAGCGCCTGCCACGGAATAAAACGCGCCCGCCACTTGGTCCAGCAAAGCACCCGTGCGCATAAGACCTTCAATTGTGTTCTCAAACGTCGCCGGATCGGGATTGTTTGCAACCGTCTGAACCTGCGCCAGATCTTCGGCCATTGCAGCATCAAAAGCCGCCGCGTAATCCGCGTCACTGATTGCAGAATAAGGGGGCAGACCATAGGGCGTGGTCCAGTCGCTCAACAGAGGGTTGCTCATATCGGGTTCTCCTTTGTTAACCAACCTAGGGTTGCTGGTCGTCGTGTACAATGACCTACGCAGTCAGATATTTCATCTTTGCAAAGATCCGCAAATTTTACGCGGCAGATGTGGCGTTACAGACCGGACAGCAGTCGCGCCGTTTCAGACCCAATTTACGCGTTTCGCCCCATAAACCGTCATAGATCAACATTTCACCGCGCAAGGTTTGCCCAGCACCAGTGACATGTTTCACGGCCTCCATCGCCATGATCGATCCGATAATGCCTGGCAAAGGCCCAGCAACACCGGCCTCGGCACAGCTGGGGGCAAGATGTGCGGCTGGCGCTTCACGAAAGACGCATTCATAACAGGGCGTTCCCTGTGCTGGGTCGAATAGGCTAACCTGCCCTTCCCATTGGCTAAGCGCACCAGAGATCAAAGGTTTGCCCAGCGACGCAGCCACACGATTGGACAAATAGCGCGTTTCAAAATTGTCGCTGCCATCAATGATCACATCATAATCCGCAAACAAATCAGTGGCCATGTCTTCGTTCAGGCGGCGATGATAGGGCCGCACCGTGATATATGGGTTTTGCGCCAACATCGCGGCTTTGGCCGAAAACACTTTTGGCGCACCAATATCTTGATCCCGGTGGATCACTTGGCGTTGAAGATTTGAATTATCGACCACGTCATCGTCAATGACGCCAATCGTTCCAATGCCTGCACCCGCCAGATATTGCAGCACCGGAGCCCCCAATCCCCCCGCACCAATGACCAAAACGCGCGCTTCCTTCAGTGCCTTTTGACCCGGCCCACCAATTTCACGCAGGAAGATATGACGGGCATAGCGCTCAAGCTCGGCGTCAGAAAATAGCGCAGGATCTTGTTCTGATGGCATGTGTTTTGGCATGGCACGGGCCTTCAGCCATTTCAGACCGGATATATATCCGGTGACCAAAACGGCACCGCCCCCAACGACCAGCCAGATGCCGATGCTTTCGCCCCAAATGCGCGACAGCATGCTATCCGTTGGCAGAACAGACAACGAAAGCAGAACAAAACCATATAACCCCGCCATGGTCAAACTTCGCAGATATTTCGGGGCGCCAAAGGCATGACCCACCCCCCAAATCAAACCACAAAGCCCCAGAAACAATACCATTAGTTTTTGCCGGTTGACCCAAAGCCGCCTTCACCGCGAACGGTTTCGCTCAATTCGTCCACCAGTCCAAATTGGGCCTGCACAACAGGCGCAACCACCATCTGAGCGATGCGGTCCCCATGTTGGATTGTATAAGGTTCAGTGCCAAAATTGATCATAATCGCGCCAACGGGACCGCGATAGTCGCTATCAATCGTCCCCGGCGCATTTGGCAGGCCAATCCCATGTTTGTAGGCCATGGATGACCGCGCACGGATCTGCACCTCGTATCCCAATGGGATCGCCATCCGCAGACCGGTTGGCACAATAGCGCGTTGCATTGGTTGCAATGTTAGACTGCCCCGATCTGGAAAATTGGCGCGCAGATCGGCACCGGCCGCCCCAACCGTTTCGTATCGCGGCAGGCCCAGCGCAGTATCGGCGCCCTCGACCCATGTCATTTCAATTGCAACTGTCATGTTTCGTCTTTCTGTAAGTCCTTGGCGATGCGCGCTGCCAATGCGCGCGCCACATCTGTTTTGCTCATACGGTCCCAAGGTTCGGCCCCCGCCTCGGAAATCAGGACAACCGCGTTCTCGCTACCGCCCATAATGCCGGTTTCGGGCGATACATCATTGGCGAGGATCCAATCACATCCTTTGCGCAATCGTTTTGCCGTCGCATGCGCAATGACATCATCCGTTTCCGCGGCAAAGCCCACCACCAGTGGCGGGCGGCCTGTTTCCAACTGCGACACTTCCGCCAAGATGTCTGGGTTTTCTGCAAATTCCAAAACGGGCAGTCCGGTTTTGGTCTTTTTCATTTTCGAAGATGATGCATTGTCCACACGCCAATCCGCCACAGCCGCAGCAAAGACACTTGCATCACATGGCAAAGCAGCCATCACCGCATCCCGCATTTGTTGCGCGGTTTCAACGGGCACAACGTGAACACCCGCCGGAGGGGCGACATCAGCAGGGCCTGTTACAAAAACCACCTCGGCGCCAAGATCGCGCAATCCTGCGGCAATCGCTGTCCCTTGCGCACCAGAGGAACGATTGGCGATATAACGAACCGGATCAATGGGTTCATGTGTGGGCCCCGATGTTACGAGAATGCGTTTGCCTTTCAGCGGGCCATTTGTCAGCGCGGCTTCAACAGCCGCAACAATCTCTAACGGTTCTGACATACGACCGGGGCCATATTCACCGCAGGCCATATCGCCTTCATTTGGGCCAACAAACGTCACGCCATCTGCTTGCAAAGTTGGAATATTGCGCTGCGTCGCTGGGTGATCCCACATGCGCACATTCATGGCAGGAGCGATCAGTACAGGTGTATCGGTCGCCAGTAGCAAAGTTGACGCCAAATCATTGGCCAGCCCATTGGCCATTTTTGCCATCAAATCCGCAGTCGCCGGCGCAACCAAAACCAGATCCGCACTGCGCGACAGGTTGATATGCCCCATCTCGGCCTCATCTGTCAGGTCGAATAGGTCAGTATAAACCTTGTCCCCTGACAGGGCAGAAACGCTAAGCGGTGTTACAAATTCCTGCCCCGCTTTGGTCAAGACAGGCACAACAGCAGCGCCGCGTTCTTTCAAACGACGGATCAGATCCAGTGACTTATAGGCCGCAATGCCGCCGCCTATGATCAAAAGAACGCGTTTGTCCTGCAAACTCAGCACCATAATATCGCCGTCCTATGTTGCGAAACACTCATTGCGCCCAACATAGTGATCTCGCGCCGGGTGAAAAGCACCTAGTTCTGTTCGCGGTTTTTCAAGAACGCAGCACATGGGTCCGCCCGATCGACGCCTGTAGTCATTTCAACCAAATCAAATGTGCCCTGAACTGATGATCCATCTTCACCCTGCCCCAACGCTTTGATCGTTAGATCGGGCAACACATCACGTAAAACCCGCGGCGCACCCCAATCCGTGCGGGCATGGCCATTGCCGGTGATGACAACAACAGGGGTCATGTCCTGAGCAACCGCTTGATCCACCGCGCGCGCCAAAGCTGCGTCACGCAATCGTTGAATATTGACCATCACTGGCAACATTTCTTCGGGCAAAGCATCGCAATGTGCGGCCAGTTGCAATGCTTCGCGTTGTGATTGTTCGTCCTGTGACACAGGATCCAACAAACCAAACCGCTCCGCATCAGGAAATACGGCCTCAACCCCTTCAAACGCTGCCATGCGCGTTTGGTCCCGGGGCACATGAGCACCGAAAACAACCGCATCCGGCGCTGCGGCAAAGATGGGCGCATACATCGCAAAGTCCGGCCAGCCGCTATCGGCCCAATTCACAGTCTCCGCCAAAACATCAGGCTTCATCATCATGTCAGGTGTGATCAAAGCCGCCTGTGCTTCACTCAGCATTTCGAAAACGATGGCCTGTGGCGCACTATCCGCGACAAGCTCTGCCTGACGCGCATGGTGGACTGGATTGTCATGGACTTCGCCCAGAAAGATAACATCAGCCCGTTTCAGATCATCAGGCATCTGTGCCAATGCTGTCTGCGCCATCAGAATGGCTGTTATTGTTATATAGAGGCGTTTGATCATCGCGAGGTCCTTCAACAAAATCCGATATGTGCGCCTGTGGCTGAACTACGATGATATCGGATCGTGATGGCTGTGCGAACAGATCCTGATTGGCGCAAAAGCGCGGCTTTGGCTAGGCTTGTTGCAAAGAGGGAAGGACAAAATATGGCACACAGGCTTTTCATTGCAGATCCGGCGCATTCTAGTTGGTCACTACGCGGATGGCTCTTGTTTGAAAAATTTGGTTTGACCAAAACAACGACCTGGATGGGGTACGAAGAAACCCCCATCGCAGACCACCTTGCCGCCCACCGACCAGCGCGCACTGCGCCCGCATTGATCACAAAAGATGGCGCGTTGATCTGGGACAGTTTGGCCATCGCCGAAGAATTGGCCAGCCTACATCCAAAGGCCGGTATTTGGCCATCTGACCCAAGCTTGCGCGCAACGGCACGCAGTTTGGCGGCAGAAATGCATTCCGGGTTTATGGCGTTGCGGAATGAGTGCAATTTCAACTTGTTCGCTGCCTATAAAGATGTCCCATTTTCGGACCCCGTTTTGGCGGATATCGCGCGATTGGAAGACGTCTGGTCCTATGCATTGGTCCAGTCGAGAGGTCCCTGGTTATGCGGTGAATATAGCGCAGCAGATGTGTTTTTCGCACCTGTCGCAGCGCGCGCTGCAAGTTACGGCCTGCCCTTTGGAGCGGACGGCCAAGCCTATGTTGATGCGCATCTTTCCGATCCCGCATTCCGCCAATGGCGCGCGATGGGCATGGCCTTTGGCAAAGAATTTGAACGCTACAAGCTTGATTACACGCCCGGCGTTTGGCGGGGCATACCCCCACTACCAGCCAAAGCAATTGATGCGGGGACAGCGGAAAACGACGCCTGCCTCTATTCAGGCAAAGAGATCACGCATCTGATGGAAGTTCAGGACCGTGTATTCGGGTTCTGCAACGCCTTTTGCCGGGATAAATCCGTCGCAGACCCAATGGCATGGCCCCAACTGGCGACATTGCTTTCGGCAAGCTAAACTATTGGCATATGGAAATGCCGTGCAATTCGCGCGGCAATTTCCTCTGGGGTGGTTTGTTTCCCAAAACCCCGGCGCACCAAAATCAAACACCTTTTTCGCCAAATCAATAGTTGAATGGTTGTCGACAAACGGCACACCCGTCAGTGCAGACAATGCCTGTCCGACCGTAAATTTTCCCACCGCTGGGGCACCGTGAAGAAGTGTCAGTTTCATAAGTTCAAACAATATTTGGCAAACCCTAGCAGCGCAACATCACTGGCGCACAAACGACGCTTGATTAACCGTTCTTCAACCCACCCAGCATCATGGTTAACGCAAGTGAAACAGCTTGCAGGAGAGGCCCATGGTGGCACATGCCTATACGGTAGCCTTTGACGGGGTCGATGCCCGCATGGTGGAAGTCCAATGCGCCCTCAGTCCCGGCCTACCAGCATTCTCTATCGTCGGCCTGCCCGACAAAGCGGTCAGCGAAGCCAAAGAACGGGTACGCAATGCGTTGGCCGCCCTTGCTATTTCCCTTCCCTCCAAACGGATTACCGTCAATTTATCCCCCGCAAACATGCCAAAAGAAGGGTCCCATTTCGATTTACCGATCGCCTTGGCCCTGCTTGCGGCGTTGGACATCATCCCCAGCGACAAAGTCGCCGATATGGTGGCGATGGGCGAAGTGTCTTTGGATGGAAAACTAACACGCGTGACTGGCGCATTGCCCGCCGCAATGGCAGCGGCCTCTGAGGATCGAGGATTGATTTGCCCTACAGGATCCGGGGCAGAGGCCGCATGGGTTGAAGCCTGCCATGTGATCAGCGCGGGTACGTTGCTGGAAATTGTGCAACACTTTACAGGGCAAAACGTGCTTTCACCATCTCGACCCGGCGAAATTCCCAGTGATGGATCGACCAAGGACCTGCGTGATGTCAAAGGACAAGAACGGGCAAAGCGCGCATTGGAAATAGCAGCAGCAGGACGTCACCACCTGATGATGGTCGGCCCACCGGGATCTGGCAAATCTATGCTGGCCGAACGCATTCCCGGGATCCTACCACCCCTTAGCCCGTTGGAAGCGTTGGAAACGTCCATGATCCATTCCATCGCTGGCCTATTGACCGAAGGGGGCATTTCACGACATCGCCCGTTTCGTGATCCCCATCATACCGCTTCAATGGCGGCGATTGTGGGCGGAGGCAAAAAGGCGGGGCCTGGCGAAATCAGTCTGGCCCATAACGGAGTTCTGTTCCTTGACGAATTGCCTGAATTTCAGCGCCCCGTGTTGGAGACCCTGCGTCAGCCGATTGAAACAGGCGAGGTTATGGTATCACGCGCCAACGCCCATGTGAAATATCCCTGCCGGTTCATGCTGGTTGCCGCTGCTAACCCTTGCAAATGTGGGATGTTGGGGGATGCATCACAGGCCTGCGCGCGTGCACCTGCCTGCGGTGACGATTATTTGGACCGGATCTCGGGCCCTTTGACAGACCGCATCGATTTGCGGATTGATGTCCCCCCGGTGTCCATTTCTGACCTCGATCTGCCAAGCACAGGTGACAGCAGTGCAACCGTTGCCCAACGTGTCGCCACTGCGCGAGATCTACAAACAGCACGGTTTGGTTCCGACGCGCAGGTTCGCACAAACGCTGATCTGTCTGGACATGCGTTGGAAGAGGTCGCGAACGCCAGCCGAGAAGGGCGCGACATGCTGACCCGTGCGGCAGAACGCTTTCGCCTGTCTGCCCGATCTTATCACCGCATTCTACGCGTGGCCCGGACCATTGCCGATCTTGAAGGCAGTTCAGACATCCACAAACATCATGTGGCCGAGGCCCTGAGCTATCGGTTGCCTGCCTCAAAACAGGTTTGAATAAATCGCGCCGTCTTTTGCAAACTGCTCGTGCCTTCTGGCAACCAGCCTTGGAACATTTGCCACACATGGGGCGCGTTGGGCTGAACCTCTGTCTCGACATCCGCGCCAAATTCCTTAAGGCGCTGGATCAAACGCGTGCTGTCATCTCTTAAAATTTCGGTGTCCGAATAAGAGATCCAAACAGGTGGGCAATTTGGATAGCGCCCCAAAACAGGCGACGCACGTGGATCATTGGGATCAGATCCTTGCAGATACATTTCTGTCAGTTCACCAATACGCGCAGGTGGTAAAAGAACGTCCCTTTCGGCGTTTTCTCGCAGACTATCACCGGACAATGTCAGATCTGTCCACGGTGAAAAACCGAACGCGCCGGCAGGTGCTTCTCCGATGTCACAGAGATGCGATAAAAGGCCAAAACACAGATTTCCACCCGCTGAATCACCGCCCAATACGATATCTTTTGCGCGATACCCCAATGATCGCAATCGTTTCCACGCTGCCATGGCCGCATTGGGCCCGACCGGAAAAACGCCGGTCGGCAACAAGGGATATGTCGGTGCACAAATTTCGCGTCCCGACATCACGGCCAATTGACCAAGCATACCTTTATGGGTGTCAGGACTGCCTGCAATGAAACCACCACCGTGAAAATACAACACAACCTGACGCGCTGTGCTAGGCCCGACAGACAAAAACGTCAAACCACCTTCACGTTCCAGAACCTTTAGATACGGCGGCACATAGGCAGCTTTCGAAAAAACGCGCATCGCCCGTTCGGCATGAGCGGGGGATGCGGTTTTCCCAATACGCGGTTTCGCAATATAGCGCAGCTGAGCGTTCAGCGCAGTCAGCTGCCAGCTCATAACAGGTTACGCCCGCTTGGCTTCGATCGCTTCCCAAATCGCGGCGGCAACGTTGATGCCGTCAAAGCGTTCCAGTTCTTGAATACCGGTAGGGGATGTCACGTTGATTTCGGTCAGGTAATCGCCGATCACGTCGATCCCAACAAAGATCTGTCCCTTTTCACGCAAAAGCGGTCCAATCGCGGCGCAAATTTCGCGATCACGCTCGGTCAGGCCAACCTTTTCTGGGCGGCCGCCCACATGCATATTGGAACGCGTTTCCCCTTTGGCGGGCACACGGTTGATCGCACCAATAGGTTCACCATCGACCAAAATCACCCGTTTGTCGCCATTTGACACATCCGGCAGGAACTTTTGGACAATCAGGGGTTCGCGCGAAAATCCAGTAAACAGCTCATGCAAAGAATTCATATTGCGATCATCCGGGCCCAGACGGAACACACCTGCGCCCCCGTTCCCGTAAAGCGGTTTCAAAATGATATCGCCATGCTTTTCCTTAAACGATTTAAGGACATCAATGTCCCGGGCAATCGTTGTGGGCGGCGTCAGATCAGGAAAATCCAAAACAAGCAGTTTTTCAGGGTAATTGCGCACCCAAAACGGATCATTGACCACCATGCAATCAGGGGCCAGGCGATCCAGCAAATGGGTTGTGGTGATATAAAACATATCAAATGGTGGGTCTTGGCGGAGCCACAAAACATCCATTTCAGCCAGATCGATGACCTGCTCTGGGCCCAGTGTCGCGTGATCGCCCTGAACGCGTTGCACCGTCAAGCTATGCCCGCGTGCAGTGATCTTTCCCTCTTCATAGGCCAGTTTATCGGGCGTGAAATAAAACAATTCATGTCCGCGTGCCTGCGCCTCTTCGGCCAAACGAAAGGAGCTATCGGCATCAATATTGACCGATTCAATTGGATCCATCTGAAAAGCGACTTTCATGCCCGCCCCCTCAATTTACTTCGCTGCAAAGCATAGATGACCTATGCCCCGCCCCGGTTCAATGGGCCCGACGAAAGTTTCTCATTCAATTGAAAGCAATGCCCGATTGTTGATGACTATTGTGCGTTTTCCAAAATTTCAAAACGCCCGGTCTGGTCAACCAAAGCCACATCAAACCGCAATTCGGTGAACGCACCAGCGGCGCAGGTCGCTAGAAATTCTTCTGTTGCCGCATGGATATGCCCCATTTTCTGAGGTGTCATACGTGCCATCGCCGCCTGAAAGCTTTTGCCCTGTTTGACTTCAACAATGATAAAACCGGCATCTTGTTCGAAAATCAGATCCAATTCACCCCGTTTGCCACGCCAACGTTTATGCGCCAATCGATAGCCGCGTTTCACGTAGTCCGCTGCAATTGCATCTTCTGCCGACATCCCGGTCAGGTAATTCACCTGATTGCGTTGCCTTATACGAGACGTCTGCCCTAACATCGATATCACCGCCCTTCTGCCGCTTTGTGGCAGTAAACGTGACGAATTTTGGTGAATTAGATCCTAATTTTGGAGGTCATGCATCCAAAGACAGGGCTAATTGATAAACCTTACGCTTGGGCCAGCCGCTGGTTTTGGCAACGGCTTCGGATGCGTCGCGTACAGATTGGGTTTCAAGGTGATCGCGCAGAAGCGTTTCAACATCCTCTTGCGTCATTTCTTGGGCTACGCCCTTTTCCACCAACACAACGATTTCGCCTTTGGCCTGCGTTTCTTGATAGAATTCGGCCAATTCGGTCAATGTGCCTCTGCGCACTTCTTCAAAGCGTTTGGTCAATTCGCGACACACTGCCGCCTGACGCGTCGATCCCAACACCTCGGCCGCATCAGCCAACATTGCACCCAACCGTTTGGGCGATTCGTAAAACACCACCGTTGCTTCGACAGCGGCGACGCTATCCAAGGCACGTTTGCGGGCGGATTTCGCGTTTGGCAAGAAGCCGGCAAACAAAAACCGATCGCTGGGCAACCCGGAGATACTTAGCGCCGTGACAGCAGCCGTCGGTCCCGGCGCTGAGGTCACATAATGCCCTTCTTCGCGTGCAGCACGCACAAGGTCGAAACCGGGATCTGAAATCAGCGGCGTTCCAGCCTCGGATGCGTATAAAACCGATTTACCGCCTGCGATTTCCTGCATCAAACGCGGGCGCATCTTTGCGCCATTATGTTCGTGATAGGCCAAAAGCGGGCGATCATCTAAAGATATGCCATGAATATCCATCAATCGCCGTAGGCTGCGCGTATCCTCTGCGGCCAAGACATCCGCACTGGCCAGTAAATCCAGTGCCCTCAGCGAAATATCGCGCGCATTCCCAATAGGCGTAGCAATAAGATGCAGCCCCGACGTCAAGTTAGACTTTTGTGCAATCGTCACTGGACCCCCTAACATGGTGCTCTATTATTGCGGCAGTCTCAGGTGGTAACACGGTACAACACGTAAGGAAATGCGTCTTGGCCGACAGATGGCCTTGAGCGAGGGAAAAGGGGTTTATTATGGGTAGTTCAATGCGGCGTTTCGCAAGTTATTTCAAACCAGCAGCAGCTATCGCCGTCACGGCGTTTTTGGCTGCATGTGACGTGCCGAGTTTCGGCACCTCATATGATAGCAGCGCTGCGCCAACCGCCCAGTCAGGAGATGCAATCCCTGTCGCTTTGCTTTTGCCAAAATCTGATTCCGCAGCTTCAGTCGCCGCTGATCTAGAACGTGCGGCACGGTTGGCAATTGCCGACCTGCAAGGCGTCACCATTGATTTGCGCGTCTATGATACCGCAGGCCAAGCCGCCACCGCAGCTGCCCAAGCGCAAAAGGCCGTCGACGAGGGTGCCCAGATCATTCTTGGGCCGCTTTATCAAGAAGCCGCCAATGCCGTTGGTCTGGCGGTGCTGGATGAAGGCGTGAATGTTCTCAGCTTCTCAAATTCCACAGCTGTCGCCGGCGGGAATGTATTCGTTCTTGGAAATACATTCGAAAACACGGCGGACCGTTTGATGGGCTTCGCGCGCAAACAAGGGCAAAAATCCGTTGTTGTTGTTCATGCACAAGACATCCCTGGTGAGGTCGGCCGTACAGCAATTACACAAGCAGCGCTTGCCAAAGGTATCAATGTCACATCAGTTCACGGCTATGCCCTGACCCCAGAAGGCGTTGATGCAACCGCACGCGCCGCAGCAAGGGCGGCACGTGACAGTGGCGCGAACTCTGTCTTTGTGACCACACCGGCCCAAAACGCTGCAATGCCATTGCTGCTGCAAATCATGCCTGAGGCAGGCCTAAATGTACCATCGCAAAACGTGGTCGGCCTTGGCCGTCTAGATGTGCGCCCAGACCTGTTGGCCCTGCCCGGTGCAAACGGCGCATGGTTTGCCCTGCCTGACCAAAACAAGGTTCAGTCCTTTAGCGCGCGCTTTAATTCAGCCTATGGATCCGCCCCGCATCCTTTGTCCAGCTTGGCCTATGATGGCGTTGCAGCCATTGGTGCCCTCGCGGCCACAGGCCAAGCAAATGCGTTTTCCGTACAGTCATTGACTCAAAATTCTGGTTTTCAGGGCGCAGGCGGTGTATTCCGCTTGCGCAGTGATGGAACGAACCAGCGCGCCCTGTCTGTTGCAGGCGTGCTAAACCAGCAGGTCGTGATACTTGAACAAGCCCCGAACAGCTTTGGCGGCGTCGGCTTCTAACGAAGAACAGACGCAAAATGCCCCGGCGCTCATAGCGCCGGCGGCAGATATTTTTGATTATGACACGATCCGTGCAGAGATCTTTGAACGCTGCCCGAGGTCGCAATCAGAAACGGAAACACGCAAAACCGTCGTTTCGATACTTTTGCAGGCGCAAAAAGATGGGCGCGACTGTATCGCGGATGCGTTTGCACAACAGCCATTCAAGGGCCGCGAAACCTGCCAAAGTTATAGCTGGCTGACCGATTGTATCATTCGGCTGGTCCATGAGGTCGCAAGCGACGTTCTTCACCCATTGGCCACCCCGGCACGTTCAGAAAAGCTGGCGATCTTTGCGGTTGGCGGTTACGGGCGGGGCGAAATGGCGCCGTTCTCAGATGTCGACCTGCTGTTTTTGACCCCTTACAAAATCACCCCTTGGGCGGAAGGCATGATTGAATCCATGCTCTATATCCTTTGGGATTTGAAGATGAAAGTCGGTCATGCATCCCGCACGGTGAAAGACTGCCTGCGCTTGGGCGGCGAAGATTTCACGATCCGCACTGCGATGTTGGAAAATCGCTATATCTCGGGCGAAAAAAAGCTGGCCGAGGAACTGGACACCCGCCTTTGGAAAGATCTGTTCACGGGGACCGAAAAGGCCTTTATCGAGGCCAAACTTGCAGAACGCAGCGAGCGACATCGCAAACAAGGCGGGCAGCGCTATTTGGTTGAACCCAATGTCAAAGAGGCCAAGGGCGGTTTGCGCGATTTGCAGTCTTTGTTCTGGATCGCCAAATATATCCATCACACGAATGACACGAGCGACCTTGTCAAACTCGGCCTGTTCCGGCCCGAAGAGTTAGACACATTCCTGAATGCTGAAGAATTTCTTTGGACCGTGCGTTGCCATTTGCACCTTGTCGCACGCCGCGCGTCGGAACAGTTATCCTTTGACATGCAGGTCGAAGTTGCGAGCCGCATGGGATATAATGACACGGCTGGCCGTCGGGCTGTTGAATGTTTTATGCAGGATTATTTCCGGCATGCCACAGCGGTTGGGGATCTCACGCGTATCTTTTTGACATCCCTAGAACAGCAGCACCGCAAAGAAGCACCGCCTTTGCTAAAACGCGTCTTTTCACGCAAACCCAAACTGCGCGACGAAATCTTTGGCATCGAAAACAACCGGATCGCGATTTTCGACGAGGCCGGGTTCCTAGCGGATAAGCTCAATCTGTTGCGCTTTTTTGAGGAATCCATGCGCAGCGGGCTGAGCTTGCATCCAGATGGTATGCGGCTGGTCAAAGCCAACCTGCATCTGATTGATGACCAGATGCGACAAAGCAAAGACGCGTCTAAAATTTTCTTCAATGCATTGCTGAAACATGGCAACCCAGAACGCGCGCTGCGGCGTATGAATGAATGCGGTGTTTTGGCCAGCTATATGCCAGAATTCGCCCCGGTCGTGGCGATGATGCAATTCAACATGTATCACCACTACACCGTGGATGAGCACACGATTCAATGCATCAAAGTTTTGGCCAAGATCGAACAGAACGAACTGATCGAAGAGCTGCCTGTCGCGTCCGACATCCTAGAGCGCGGTGTTAATCGCAAAGTGATCTACCTCGCGCTGCTGCTCCATGACATCGGCAAAGGACGAGATGTGGCACATGAGATTTTGGGTGCACAAATTGCACGCAAAGTCGCGCCTCGACTTGGATTGAAAAAGGATGAAGCCGCCAATGTGGAATGGCTGGTCCGTTATCATTTGGTCATGTCCGATATGGCGCAGAAACGTGATATTTCTGATCCACGCACGGTGCGTGATTTTGCAAAAGTGGTCGGCACACAGGAACGTTTGGATCTGCTGACGGTTTTGACGGTTTGTGACATTCGCGGGGTTGGGCCCGGTGTCTGGAACAATTGGAAAGCAACCTTGTTGCGTTCGCTCTTCCGTCAGACCCGCAGCGCTTTGCAGGATGGCATGGAGGCGCTCAACCGCGAAAATCGGGGCGCAGAGGCCAAGAAACTGTTGCGCGCAAAACTGTCGGATTGGCAGACGAAGGATCTGCGCGTGGAAACCGGACGCCATTACGACCCATATTGGCAAGGCCTGCACATCACTGCGCATGAGATTTTCGCCCGTCAATTGCGCGACATCAAACCCGGTGAAATGGCGTTTGATATCCACCCCGATCCCGATCGCGATGCGACACGTGTGTGTTTCGCACTAGAGGATCACCCGGGCATTTTCTCGCGTCTTACTGGCGCATTGGCCCTATCTGGGGCAAACGTTGTTGATGCGCGCACCTTTACGACCAAGGATGGCTATGCAACTGCTGCGTTCTGGATTCAGGACAGCGACGGCAGCCCCTATGACGAAACGCGCATCCCTCGGCTGACAGAAACCATCCGAAAAATTCTAGCTGGTGAAGTCGTCGCTCGCGACGCAATGGTGTCGAAAGACAAGCTGAAGAAGCGTGAAAAAGCGTTTAAAGTGCCCACCACGATCAGCTTTGACAATGACGGCTCGGATATCTTCACGATTATCGAAGTCGACACGCGTGACCGCCCGGGATTGCTACACGATCTGTCTCGCGCCCTCGCCTATCAGAACATCTATGTCGCATCCGCGGTCATTGCGACCTACGGAGAACAGGTGGTTGATACGTTTTATGTCAAAGACTCGTTCGGGCTAAAACTGTACTCTCAGGTCAAGCAGGACCTGATTGCCAAAAAGCTTCAGGATGCGATTGAAAGAGGTGCCGAACGTGCCGAAGAAGGCTAATGGCCAGCTATACCGCATCCCATGACATCCGCAGGTGAACTTGCGATATATGAAAATTGCACTCTGACAGGCTTTTACGACAGATGATCTTTCGTTATGTCGGTTGAAAAGCAAGAAAAAGGGCAGGTTCATGAAACCGATCAAGCTGATGGCTGGTGCGATGACCGTGGGGTTTTGGACCCTGATGAGCCGTGTAATCGGTTTGATCCGAGACGTCATGCTACAGGCCTTTATCGGTCCGGGCCCCTTGATGGATGCATTCATCGTCGCCTTTCGATTGCCGAATATGTTCCGACGGCTTTTTGCCGAGGGTGCGTTTAATTCGGCCTTCGTTCCATTGTTTTCCAAACGCTTGGAAGCCAAGAATGATCCAGACGGTTTCGCATCTGACGCCCTGTCCGGTTTGGCGTTTTGCCTGATCATATTCAGCGCCATCGCCATGATTTTCATGCCCGCACTGGTTTGGGCAACTGCCGGTGATTTAGAGGGCGGGCGGTTTGATTTGGCCACGTCCTATGGCCGCATCATGTTTCCCTATATCTTGATGATTTCCCTTGCCGCGCTGTTCTCTGGCGTTTTGAATGCGTCCGGGCATTTCGCCGCCGCGGCCGCCGCACCGGTTTTTTTGAACATATTGCTCGTTGGGGCCATGGTGATTGCTTGGCTCATTGGATCCGACGTCATCCGTTGGGTTGTCTGGACAATCCCTTTGGCAGGCTGTGTGCAACTGGCCCTCGTTTGGGTTGCTGCCGACAGGGCAGGATTGCGTATTAGGCCCAAACGCCCGCGTCTTAGCCAAGACATGAAGCATCTTATAAAGATAGCGCTGCCCTCCGCCCTTGCAGGCGGTGTTTTGCAAATCAATCTTATGGTTGGCCAATGGGTGGCAGAGGATTACCCAGGCGCGATTTCATGGTTGTTTGGGGCGGACCGGCTATATCAATTGCCGCTGGGTGTTGTTGGCATCGCGATCGGGATCGTTTTGCTGCCAGACCTGTCTCGCCGATTGGAAGCTGGTGACCTAGAAGGCAGCCGTACTGCATTTTCCCGCGCAGGTGAGTTTTCTTTCATGCTGACATTGCCCGCGGCCATGGCCTTGCTGGTCATTCCATTGCCCCTTGTTTCGGTCTTGTTTGAACGTGGGGCAACAGGCTCTGAAGACAGCGCAGCCATGGCGCAGGCCTTGGCCATCTATGCCCTTGGCTTGCCTGCATTTGTGTTGCAAAAATTGCTGCAACCCCTGTATTTCGCACGCGAAGACACACGCAGCCCATTCAAATTTGCCGTGATCTCTATGATTGCCAATGTCGTGTTCGCCTTTGGCCTGCAACCTTGGCTTGGCTGGTTGTCACCGGCAGCAGCCACAACTCTTTCGGCATGGATCATGGTGGCATGCCTAGCCATCCGTGCGCGCAAATTTGGCGATGTTGCCCGGTTTGACGCACGAGCACGTGACCGATTTTGGCGCATATGTTTGGCCAGCGCGATCATGGGTGTGGTTCTATGGGGCGCATACACAACGGTTGCCCCCCTACTGTTTATACCTTTTTGGCGGTATCTGGCGCTACTGGCTTTGATTACCTTTGGATTGATGATCTATGCAATCGCCGGGCAACTCACCCGCGCTTTTTCATTGCGCGACATCAAAGCAGGCCTGAAAAAGAGCTAGGTTTCAACGACGGCGGATCTTTTCAACCAGCATCCGAAACCCGCCCGGGACCAACAATGGTGTCAGAGCAAACCCAACAATGAAACCGGTAAGATCGGCAATCCACGTTCTATCGCCACCAAAAAGCAAACCAAACAAAAGCTGGAATGCCATCAGAAACCCAATCAGGCGAAAAGCCATAAGCTGCTGTTCACCCCGCATCGCTGCACTGACCCACATGAGGTAAGTGTAACCACCGATCAGGCCGTAAACGGCCGGGTATGCGCCATACAGCCAACCGGCACCGCCTGCAAAGACTACAAAGGCCAGCCCGCCAAAGACGGACGCCATGACAGATGTCACAAGAACCGGCACCATACCGATTGCCTCACCGACAAATTTGCCCAATGCCAGCACCATGGCCGCACCGAACAGACCTTGAGTGAAATCGCTATGTAGGAACGGGTAGGTGAAAAAACGAATGACAACGTTTGTCGGGAAGGTACCGTTTTCAAACATCCAGGCGCCCAGCTGCCCAGAGACAGCATAGCTGTTCAACAGGCCAACACGCCAACCGATCCCTTGCACACCAAAAATGCCCTGACTGGCCAAACTCAGCACGCATTCAATTGCGAAAATCACGATGGCTAGGGCAGCTACCGCAGGCGGCAGGCTATTAAACGGGCTTTGATTTTGCGACATAAGCGCCTCTTGCTTGACGGGTCTTTCCCTCACAAGTAAGCCAGCAACGTTAAAACTTCCAGACGGAGAAGAAAAATGAGCGATGAGGTCCAAACTCAATCTGCTTTCACGCCTCGGGTGTTTTCCGGGATCAAGCCATCCGGTGGCCTGACTCTTGGCAATTACCTTGGTGCGATTAAGCGTTTTGTCGATATGCAAGGGTCCGGTATCGAGACCATCTACTGCGTGGTCGATATGCACGCGATCACCGTCTGGCAAGACCCGTCAGAGCTACGCCGTGCCACCCGCGAAATCGCTGCAGGCTATATTGCCTCCGGTTTGGATCCAGAACAGTCGATCCTGTTCAACCAAAGTCAGGTTAGCGCGCATGCCGAACTTGGCTGGATCTTTAACTGTGTCGCGCGCGTCGGCTGGATGAACCGCATGACGCAGTTCAAGGAAAAGGCAGGTAAGAACGCGGAAAAGCAATCGCTTGGCCTATACGCCTATCCATCCCTGATGGCGGCGGATATTTTGCTGTATCATGCAACGCAAGTGCCCGTTGGCGAAGATCAGAAACAACATGTTGAACTGACCCGTGATATCGCGGCAAAATTCAACCATGACTATAAGGTCGATTTCTTCCCAGAAACCGAGCCCGTCATTCAAGGCGCAGGCACGCGCATCATGTCTTTGCGTGATGGCACATCGAAAATGTCCAAATCTGACGTCTCAGATGCATCCCGCATCAATATGACCGATGATGCGGACAAGATCGCGAAGAAGATCCGCAAGGCCAAAACAGACCCGGATGCATTGCCCTCAGAGGCCGCAGGTCTGGAAGGTCGCGCCGAAGCACGCAATCTGGTCAACATCTATGCGTCCCTGCAAGGCAAAACACTGGAAGAGGTTCTGCCAGAGGTCGGCGGCATGCAGTTTGGAACATTCAAACCAATGCTGGCCGATCTGGCCGTGGACAAGCTGGCCCCAATTTCCACCGAAATGGCCCGCTTGATGGATCAACCTGATGAAATCGACGCCATCCTCATCAAAGGCGCAGAAAAGGCCCGCGAGATCGCACAGCCCATCTTGGAAAGAACCTACGACATCGTCGGAATGCTGCGTTAATTAATTCAGGTAATATCAAAACAGAACGCCCGGACCTCCGGGCGTTTTTGCTGCCATACGTCGTCAGAAATCGCGCGTCAGACGCACACCGCAGCTTTTCCGATCAAATGTATACAGCGACAAATTGGACTGATTTTTCATATAATCGCATGTGACAACTGGAGACAGCCCAAACACTGAAAACTGCGTGGGCTGAACAGATATAGATGCGCCCCAAAAGTCATCGAAGCGCGGAAAATCCACCAACGGTGCTTTTCCCTGAAAATCACGATAGCCTGTAAAGAAACTTGCATATGTGATTGTGCCACCTTGCCAATCCTTCGCAACATTTCCCGTAAGAGTGAGACCTTTGAAGCGGTTGAACTCGATATCAGGTCGACTAACATCAGCACCAATCGATACGCCCCAAGACAATGTGGGCGTCGATTGCCGAGTATATCTACCACCTAAAGAACTGCGCCAACCGGTGTTCCCCTCTGAATGTAAATGCAATTGATGAGACTGCGATATCCAGTAACTCCATCGGTTTTTCGCAGTAAGCGCAAAGAATTGCTGGAACCGTAGACCCAAGGTACGCACATCATTGTCGTCATGCGTCCAACTCCGATGAACGAATGGCGCGACAAGGGTTTCTTTTCGCTGACCCAAAACAATATGGCGCACTTCCAACCGTCCTAAAGTGCGGTCCAAATCATGGTTTTTGGAATACCTCGTGTGATCCGCGCCCAATCGAAATTCCAACCTTCGGCCTTGCTCCAATTGCTTGCGGTAAATAGCAGTGCCGCCCAAACCAACACCGATACCAGACTGGGCCTGATCATCTTCGTCGATTTGCCCGACTTGCCCCAGAAACACCGCTTCGTGGAAATACTTTTCTGAACTCCCAGAATTTACATTCGTTGACGGTTTGAATTCAAAATAACCTGCAAAAGTCAGGGGTCGTTCTCTGTCTATCCGGCTTAAAAAAGCACGATAGCTTTGTCGCAAGATCGGATCGGGATCGCGTTGTAAAAGCACATTGAGATGATATTTCGCAGCGCGCATCTGTCCTGTGATATAGAGGGTGTGTGCAAGTTCTCGGCGTATCCGCAAATCCTGCGGTGCCGCTTGAAGCGCCTGACGTAAAGGGGCAATCGCAGCCGTGGCATTGCCTTGTGATTTTAGAATGCGCCCCTCTAGCAACAAGCTATCGACAGCATCATGAGGAACTGTGCCAAGACGGTCACGGGCCTCTTGATAGGCCCCGGCGTTCACCAAACCAGTTAGCTGCGCCTCCAAATCGCCCTCAGCAGTCTGTGCAAGACATACAAATGCTGACACTGTGAAAGGCAGCGCCATAAGCAACTGCCTCACCAAACGTGTTAAACGGACATACTGGCCAAGAACGGACACCTAAACACCACTCACTTACTCTGTAGCTTCACCGACAAAACCACCAGCTACACTGACATTATCTCCATCGGTACCTTTAAATCGTCCAATGACACCATCGGCACCAATAGCCCCCTCTAAGGAGGTTGTCATGGTCGCGTTGCGTTCAGGCACACCAGAAACAAAACCGTCTTCATAATAAACGGTTACGCTACCCGAAACGTCCCCCCCGGTAATAGACCCATCCACTGAAATTGCGCTGTCCGATCCGGTTAAGCTTCCATTATCAAAATCAGCAGACAGAACTAATTCACCTTCCTCTCTATAGCGTGTGTCCGCAGAGATAGAGTTGATCGCGCCTGTAGTTGAACGGCTGATGCCAGATAAAACGCCCAAGCCATATTGCGTGTCGTAATTCACTGTTCCGGTCGTCACCACGCTTCCAACGCCACCATCTATGCGGTATCCTGAGGCCGCGACACCCTGCGCGGTATCTCCATCATACCCAATACTATAAGCAACCAATCCAACGGAATTTGATACGCTTCCTTCACCGTTGGCCATGACACTAAAATCAGCATCTAATTCATCGTCGACGACGTCCCCGAATCTTGCAGACGCGACCTCATCCGGAAGTTGATCCTCGGTGTCGCTCTCTACTTGATCATTTCCGACTACAGTATTCTCTACGAAGCTACTGCTATCTGAACCGCCACTACAATTGGCAACGACCAGAACGGCCAAAATCATTGAAAATGGTTTCTTGCTTTCCATTTCTTAACTCTCAAAATTCCCACGGTTTCCATTTAAGATACACGCGAGCCAAACTCTGTGTATCGCGGTACCCCCGTTGGAAAATTCAGCGAGTTAAATTAACAGTTCCCTTAAAGAGACGTCACTCAAAATTACAATTCAGTTTGCATTCACAATGAAATCGCATCTATTTTGAATAGATATACAAAATCATGTATTTTAACTTTTGCAGATTGAGTGGCAAACGAAACTATGAGAAACGTTCGCCTTCATCACAGTCGGTTTGTTTCAGAACAAGGAAATTTTGAATTCCGTTAGTTGGCAGTTCCAGTAAACCCGCCAGCGACACTAACCTGTTCGCCATCCGTTCCTTTGAACTCTCCGATAACACCGGTTGAGCCAATTTCCCCCTGCATCTCAGCGGTCAGTGTCTCATCTCGGTAGAACGTATATCGGCTGCTATAATAATCCACATCAACAGTTCCTGAAATATCTTGACCTGAAATTGTACCATCAAAATCAACGACACCATCAGTACCTGTCAACGTCCCTCGGTCAAAATTCGCTGTAAGCGTCAATGAGCCCTCGTCGCGATATGCAGCGCGGGCACCAATTTCCCCATCTACGCCGTTTGACGGCAAGATACGATAGATATCGGATGCGACGGCCATGCCATAATCGGTATCATAGGTTACGGTGCCACCGGTAACTTCGCTACCACCCCCCCCCAGTCACAGTATAGCCAGATGCTGTAACAGCTTGTCCGCGATCAGTATCAAGACCCAGTACATAGGCAGCGGTCCCGACAGAGTTGGCAACTGATCCGTTGCTTTCTTGTGATAACGTAATATCCGCCACTCCGTTGGTGACCGCGACAAATTTGGCTGAGGCTGGATTATCAGCCAAAGAAGCACTCGTTCCAGAAGATCCACCACAATTCGCGAGAGCTAGCAAAGCCACTGTCAAAACAAACGCATTCTGAGTGTACATCATACCTATTCCTCGCAAGGTGCCCGAATTGAAATTCGACGATTAACCAATCGTTAAACTCTTACATTTCAACATCAGAAAAGCCGTTCCTGGGCGTCAACGATCCAAATTTAGATCAATTGATCGGAAACGGTGAACTTCACGGCATCGGTTGAGGCACACATCCCACTAATGGGAAGCCTTTTGCATCCGCGCAAACAGCCGCAGGGCGTGGCACGCATCTTTCGCTATTGCTGGCAGAATCGGATCATAGGCGGCCTTTAAAAGCGCTGACACTTCGGGGTGCAAAACGACATGCCCCTTTCCAAGATCGGCCAAAGGCGATCTTGTTTTAAAGGCCGTGTCTGACCACAGTAGAAATGCTTGAGCCGCCTGCGCAAGCGCAAGGTCTTCGGCGGGCACCGCGCTAAGGGCCTCGTCCGCCTTTAGAAAGACGAAACATGCTTTGATCGCACCGGCCTCATCGAACCGGAAAACACGGTACTGATTTGCGCCAGCCTCAGACAGCTGCGCAACGGTTTCCGCCAAACCATCCACCATTCGGTGTAGATCCGGAACCGCGAGCAATTCCTGCCAATCGCGGAAAAAGAACATCATGACATTGGCACCGATTTCTGGATCGGTTTCCGCCATTTTATGGCCCGTTAACGCGCAAAGCGCTTCAAACGCCCCTTTGACCACGCCAATTGTGCTGTCTTCAACACCGAACAGGATCGGCGCAATGGGCCGCCCCCAGCGTGCGAATAAATAGCTGTCATCGGAGCGCGTAAAAAGCGATTGAATGTCATCAGGTGTCATCATGGCGTGTGCATAGGCAAACGTAAACGGTTTGGCAATTGTGACCTAGTGCGCGTCTGGCAAATACGCGCCCCATTTACGGCGCAAGGTCTCGCTCGGATCGATGCCGGTCTTTGCGGCAAAGACCAATAGAAATCCCAGCACATCAGCCAGTTCATCCGCAACATCCTGATCTGTCGCACAGCCGCGTGCCTGGCTTTGGTTTTGCAACCACGCGCCGGTCAATTCCCCCAGCTCTTCGGTCAGCTTCATCAAAATCCAATCCGGGCTATCGGGTGTTTCAAATTTGCCTGAATAGATTTCAAGGACGTCACAGGCCATATTGGAAAGATCCGCGATGCGATCAGAACTCATTTCCCAAATAGGTCCTTTTGATCAACGGATTTTGGCATGGGCAGACCCAAATGCGCCCAAGCTTTTTGCGCCAACATCCGGCCCCGTGGCGTGCGTTGAATCAATCCCTGCTGCAAGAGATAGGGTTCAACCACTTCTTCCAACGCATCGCGACTTTCAGATAGGGCGGCCGACAAGGTTTCAATCCCAACGGGCCCGCCAGCATAGTTTTCGGCAATCAGTTTCAGATAGCGCCGGTCAGCCCCATCCAGCCCCAAACTGTCGACGCCCAACCGCGTGAGCGAGCTATCAGCAAGCGCCTGTGTGACCACACCACCGCCTTCGACAATTGCGAAATCGACAACGCGTCGCAGAAGACGCCCGGCGATGCGCGGTGTGCCGCGTGACCGTCGCGCGATTTCCAAGGCCCCATCGCCCTTCATCTGAACCCCAAGCTTGACCGCATTCGCGGCAACAATGGTTTCCAATTCATCGATCGTATAAAAATTCAACCGTGTTGGAATGCCGAACCTGTCACGTAGCGGTGTCGTCAAAAGGCCCAAACGTGTTGTCGCACCGACCAAGGTGAAAGGTTGCAATTCAATCCGCACGGTGCGGGCAGCAGGGCCTTCGCCGATCACCAAATCCAGCTCGTAATCCTCCATCGCTGGATAGAGCACCTCTTCTACCGCAGGATTGAGACGGTGGATTTCGTCGATAAAAAGAACATCCCGCGCTTCTAGATTGGTCAGGATCGCGGCCAGATCCCCGGCCTTGGCCAAAACGGGGCCCGACGTCATGCGAAACCCAACGCCCAATTCCCGCGCCATAATTTGCGCCAGTGTCGTTTTACCCAAACCGGGTGGGCCATGAAACAGCGTGTGATCCATCGCCTCACCGCGTGACCGCGCACTTTCGATAAAGACGCGCAAATTGGCACGTGCTTCGGCCTGACCGACGAAATCCTCCAGCATTTGGGGGCGTAATGCGCGATCTCGATCTTCGGGCTGAGCCTCTGGGCGCAATGTGGGGTCTGGTTCGTTCATGCTTTATGCCTTTGGCGCCAATAGTTTCAAGGCCGCCCGGATCAAGCTGGATGTATCCAATCCGGGGTCCTCACCCGCCGCCTCTGCCACGGCTGACGCAGCTTCGCTGGGCGCATAGCCCAGATTGCCTAAGGCCGACAGGGCCTCGGACTGGGCTGCGGCATTGGATGGGGGTTTGGGCGAAGACGGCACCGCAGGAGACGTGGTTTCAATCACCTCAGCGGTTTCCTCGACATTCACCTGAGCCGCAGGTTCAGCCGCCCCCATCGCCATAACGCTGGGCGCTTTATCCTTCAGCTCTAACACCACTTTTTGCGCTGTTTTGGGCCCAATGCCTTTAGCGGCTTTTATCGACGCCCAATCGCCAAGAGCAATAGCGCGCCCGACACCATCAGCACCAAGCGTTCCCAGAATGGATAGCGACGCTTTTGCACCAATGCCCTGCACGCTCATCAACAAACGATGCCATTCCTTTTCAACCAAGGAAGAAAAACCAAATAGCTGCAAAAGGTCTTCGCGCACCAACAAATCCGTCCAAACGGCGCAGGCTTCGCCGACACCCGGCAATCCCGCTAAAGTGCGATCCGAACAATACACCATATAGCCAACGCCACGCACATCGATCAGCACATGGTCATCGCCACGAAAAAGAACAACACCTGCGATCCGTCCAATCATGCGCGCACCTTCAATCCCTGAAAACCAACATGAAAAGCATGGCACATAGCAATCGCCAATGCATCCGCAGCATCCGCACCCTTCGGATTACATCCGGGCAATTGCATCTTCACCATATGCAGGATCTGCTGCTTATCCGCATGCCCGACACCAACAACCGTCTTTTTGACAGCGTTTGGCGCGTATTCCCCAACCTTCAAACCGAACTGAACGGGAACCAGCAAAGCAATCGCACGCGCCTGCCCCAGTTTCAGTGTCGCAACCGCGTCTTTGTTGACGAAAGTCTGTTCAACCGCCGCCGTGTCAGGTTCGTAAGATTGGACAATCTCGGTCAATTGCTGATGCAGCGACAGCAGTCGCTCGGGCAGATCCGAACCTGTTGAATGACAGATTCCATTCGCAATGTGACGCAACTTGCCGTTTTCCGACGAAATTACGCCCCAGCCCATATTTCGAAGCCCCGGATCAATGCCCAAAACCCGCATGATGCTCGTCCTTTTATTATTTCGCCCTGAATAGCACGAAACGCGAACAAAACCCAAGAACCAAACGGAAACTTATCAAAAGGGGTAGATTCGTTTAAATCTTGCCTAAAAGTAAATCATGCCTATGCAAATTTCGCATAAAACCTATGCGAAAAATATATCTACTGCGGACACACACCTAGGCATAGGTGGGCAATCAGTACTTATGCCCCACCAACCCCGTCTTTGAAGGATAAAAAGAGATGGCCTTTGTAAATGTAAATGCACCCCGCACCACATCTATTCTAAGCTACAAAATTGTACGTTTTGTAGGTACGACACGTGACGCTTTGTCGACTTGGAAACAGGCGCGGGTGACACGCAAACGCCTTGAAAAATTATCCGACCACCAGCTGCGTGATATTGGTTTGATCCGCAGCCAGATCGCGGATGCTGCACGCCGCTAGGCGAAACCATCACGACGCTGACGGTCACGTTTGGGTATCAGGCAAAAATGGCCTGATACCAGTCAGCCAAAGATGCCGTGACAAGATCAATCTGCATCACCCAGCCAGCAAATCTTTGGGCAATATCGCCTTGGTTCAATAGATCCAACTGCGCGGTGTAAGCGTCTTGCCCAATGGAATTCAAAAGCCCAGCTTTTACCAAGAACACCGCGATAATCAGCACGCATAACGCCCTAATCGGCCAACTCAGACCGCGCGATTTAGAATAGGGGTGATGTTCGATTATTCCGTCTGGATTAATACGGGTCACATATCCCTTCGAGAGCTGCCTGTATTTTTTCTGCAGCTCACGCTGACGCTGATCAAAATCGCGCTGAATGTCATTCATGTTGGACCTCACACGCTGCTCCGTAGAAAACGGTTCGAAACAGCCAAAACATGTCGCAAATTTTCAGTTGGATAAAATCCACCGAAAATTTGACATATTCACGCCCGCCTGACCACTCATTTGGTGCGTTTGGTCCAATTTTTATTGGGTACTTTCCCCGTTTAGGGCTTGGTCAAAATCAATGTGACCCAGTCGCCATTGACATCTTTTTTATAAAGATCAAAGCCTTGCCCTTGATACACGTCAACAACGTCTTGTGCCTGTCTGGTTAGAATGCCGGATAGGATTGCATAGCCCCCGGTCGCAATATTTTTAGCCATATCAGGGGCCAAATCTATCAAGGGTTGTTTCAAGATATTAGCAAACACCAAATCGTAGGGCGCGCGTGCTGCAAGATCTGGATGACCGAATCCTGCGGCCTCAACACACATTACCTTTTCCTGCAGATCATTGGCCCGCACATTCGCCTCGGCCACTTCAACCGCGACCTCATCAATGTCAGACGCAATCACAGTATCAGACCAGATACGCGCAGCACCCATAGCCAGCACGGCAGTACCACAGCCGATATCAGAGACGGATTTGCCAACAAATCCATTCTGCGCCAGATGATCCAGCGCCTTTAGGCACCCCAATGTCGTCCCGTGATGCCCCGTCCCAAAGGCCATAGCGGCCTCGATCAGCAAAGGCTCGGCACCGTCCGGGATTTTATCCGCATCATGGCTGCCATAGACAAAGAAACGTCCCGCCTCGACAGGCGTCAATTCGCGGCGCACTTTATCGACCCAGTCGGTATCAGGCACTTCGGACACGACAAATGCCGTCGCGCCGAAACCTGCAGCCAGCAGAGCCAGCTCAATTTCATTCGGCGCTTCGGTAAAATAGCCCCCTACCTCCCAAGTACCCGAGCCATCTTCGATCTCAAAGACGCCAACACCATGAGGCGCTGGATCCAGATCTTCCATCGCCTCGCCCAAAGCTTCGGCGCGGCCTTTTTCGGACAACTTCGTGAACGCGGTATAGGTGGTAGCCATGATGGGTGACCTCACTCGGCAAGGGTTGAAACAGGGCGCGACAGGATTGTTTCCCGCCCAGGCCGCGGATGACGCGGGATCAAAAGGGCCAATGCCAGAGAGACGCCCGCCATGCAAGCCGCCATTATGAATACTGCATCTGGCGAAACCAACCACAAATAGCCCAGCGCAGCGGGCAAAAAGACCGCCGCGATATGGTTGATGGTGAATGCCACAGCCGCAGTCGGTGCAATATCAGCCGGATCCGCGATCTTTTGGAAATAGGTTTTCAGGGCAAAGGCCAGCGCAAAGAAGATGTGATCAATGACATACAATGCGCATGCGATCAGCACACCCCAGCCAAACCAGAACAAACCACCATAGGCCAAGAAAACGCAGATCAAACCAATATATTCGATCACCAACGTATTGCGTTCGCCAAAACGCTTGACGATCTGACCCAAGACTGGCGCGACAAACATATTGGTCAGCAGCGTGATCATCAAAAGGCCGGTTTTATCTTCGACACCTAGGTTGAACTTTTCGACCATCATGAAGGCTGCAAAAACAACAAAGATCTGGCGACGCGCACCAGCCATAAATTGCAGCGCATAATAGAGCCAATAGCGCTTGCGCAGCACCAATTCGCGCCGCTGCGGTGTCGGTGCTTCAAAACGGGGATAGAGGAACCAGCACGCCAAGGCGATCACAGCACAAAGCCCACCACCCATCATGTAATACCCATTAAAACCTAGACCAAGCCGCCCCCATGTCAGCCATACAAGGCCATAGGCAAACAGGCTGGCGCCCGACCCGACGGACACCATCCAGGCCAATTTCTGCGGTGCGCTTTCTTTGGACAACCACTGCAATTGCAGTGACTGATTGACGGTTTCATAGAAGTGGAAGCCAATCGAACTAAAAAACGTAATAAACAGGATCCAGCCAACGTCTGGAAAGAACGCTGTCGCCGCTGTTGCGATCCCCAAAAGACCCAATGAAATAAGCGCCAAAGACTGTTCACGCACAAAGGCCAGGATGAAAATCACAGAAAAGGCCAGAAAGCCGGGCACTTCACGCACCGAATGCAGCCAACCATTATGCGAGCCATTAAATCCGGCCCGTTCGATGATAAAATTTTCCAGCAGAGCCAACCAAGTGGAAAAGGCCAAAGGCATGGCGATTGCCATGACAAAAAGCAAGGTCTCAGGCCTGCGCCAACGCGGCAGGGACTGGGCCTCTTCTAGGGTGATATGTTTCATATTACGGCCCTTACGCCCAAAGCTTTAAAATGGCCAGAGCCCGCATCTTTTTGAAAAAGACCGGGCAACTGGGTCGCTAAAAAAAAGGCATTAGCTGCGAATGCGCCACCCGGTTTTGAAGATCCACCAGATCACGACCATGCACCCTCCGGTAAAGCCTGCAATCGCCATAAGGGATAGCCCGACAGGGACATCTGCCTGATCAAAGAAAGACCAACGGAACCCGGACACCAAATACACAACCGGATTAAACCGACTGGTCACCTGCCAAACGGGTGGCAACATTGAAATAGAATAAAAGGACCCGCCCAAGAACACCAAAGGTGTGATGACAAGCATGGGAACCAATTGCACCTGTTCGAAATTTTTCGCCCAAATGCCGATGATGAACCCCAGCAACGCAAAGCTAAGACAGGTCAGCAACAAAAAGGCCAACATCGCTAAAGGATGGGCGATGGTGATGTCGACAAAGAAAAACGACGTCATCAGGATGACGGCCCCGATGAACAACGCCTTGGTTGCCGCGGCCCCGACAAATCCGATGACGATTTCCAAGAAATTCACAGGCGCAGACAGCAATTCGTAAATCGTGCCGGTAAATTTGGGAAAGAAAACCCCAAACGATGCGTTTGACGTCGCCTGCCCCATGACCGCCAACATGATCAGACCCGGAACAATAAACGCGCCATAGCTGACCCCATCGACCTGATCAATTCGACTGCCGATTGCGGTGCCAAAGACTACGAAATACAGCGATGTCGAGATAACAGGCGAGATAAAACTTTGCATGATCGTGCGGAAAAATCGCGACATTTCCGACCGGTACATGGCCCCGATTGCATATAGGTTCATGCCGCATCCTCCCCGTGTTCATCGACCAGGCCGACGAAAATATCTTCCAGTGATTTTTGCCGTGATGACATATCCGCAATTGCAATACCCTGTGCGCTCAGCGTTGCGATCAGAGTGGCAATGCCTGTTCGCTCTGCACTGGTGTCATAACGATAGGTCAGGCATGTGCCATCTTCGCTCAGCACCAAATCAAAATCGCTCAAGGCACCGGGCAATGCAGCCAAGGGGTCAGCCAATTCCATAATCAGTTCTTTTTCACCCATGCGCGCAATCAAGCTGTCCTTCTTTTCAACCAAAAGAATTTCACCCTGCCGGATCACCCCAATACGATCGGCCATGGCTTCGGCTTCTTCGATGTAATGGGTGGTCAAAATTATGGTGACCCCGTCCTGACGCAGCCCTTCGACCACGTCCCACATATCGCGGCGCAGCTCCACATCAACCCCCGCTGTGGGTTCGTCCAAAAACAAAACACGTGGTTCATGGCTGAGCGCCTTTGCGATCAACACCCGGCGTTTCATCCCGCCCGACAATTCCATCGTGCGATTGTCACGTTTGTCCCACAGCGACAGGCGTTTCAGAATAGATTCAATCAACGCATCATCTTTGGGTTTCCCAAACAGACCACGGGTGAAGCGAACCGCATCAATAACTTTGGTAAAAGGTTCCAAATTGATTTCCTGCGGAACCAATCCAATCAGATCACGCGCCTGTCGAAAGTTTTTGACAACGTCAAAACCACCCACTGTGATCGTGCCGGATGTCGGCATGGTGATACCGCAAATCGCGGAAATCAACGTTGTTTTACCGGCTCCGTTTGGACCAAGAAGGGCCAGAATTTCCCCTTCTTCAATCTGTAGGTTGACACCTTTAAGCGCCTCGAACCCACCTGCATATTGCTTTCGGACATTTTGGATATCCACCATCGGCATGACCGGCACTCCTATTTTTCTGCGCAAACCTAATGGCCCGCATCAAATGTTCAATCTGCAAATCTGTGCGACAGCTCTGCAAATATGCAGAGCTGATGTCAGTTTTTGTCAGCATGAAGCGTTCGAATTAGCCCGCCCGCACCGTATCTATCATCAATTGCACATTTTCGGGGTCAGCATCCGGGGTAATTCCGTGGCCCAGATTGAAAATATGTGGACCCTTCGAAAAGGCCTGAACAACGCGTTTGGTTTCTTGCACCAGCGCGTCGCCCCCCGTCACCATGTGAGAGGACGCAAGATTTCCCTGCACGCAGCCTAAAGGCTGGACATGCTCAGCCCCCCATTCAGGCGAAATGGAATTATCCAGCGCGACGCAATCCGCGCCAGTTGCGTTATGGAAGCCGATATATTTCTCGCCCGCCTGCCTTGGGAACGCAATCACCGGTAGGTCCGGGAAGCGCGATTTCAGTTCTGACGTGATGATGCGCGCAGGTTCAGTGATATAGCGGTCAAACGCATCCCCCTCCAACGCGCCCGCCCAGCTGTCGAACAATTTGATCACCTCCGCACCGGCCTTGACCTGTTCGGACAAGTAATCAATCGTGGCTTCGGTCAAACGCTCCATGATCTTATCAAACAGAACAGGGTTTTCCGCCAAAAGCGCCCGCGCAGGGGCTTTGTCTGGCGTTCCACGACCTGCAATAAGATAGGTTGCCACGGTCCAAGGCGCGCCAGCAAAGCCAATCAACGTCGTTTCTGACGGCAAATCGCGTGATAGCCGTTTCACGGTTTCATAAACCGGGTTCAGCGTGTCATGGATCATGTCGCCCTGGCCCAGCTTGGCGAAATCCGCATCCGTCGTCACCGTCGACATACGCGGCCCCTCACCCGTCACAAACCAAAGATCTGCGCCCAAGGCCTGCGGCAACAACAAAATATCCGCAAACAGAATCGCCGCATCAAAACCGTAACGGCGAATGGGCTGCAATGTCACCTCTGCTGCCAGCTCTGGGTTATAGCACAGCTTTAGGAAATCCCCTGCCTCCGCCCGCGTCGCACGGTATTCTGGCAAGTATCGTCCAGCCTGACGCATCATCCAGATGGGAGGCGTTGGCAATGTCTCGCCCCGCAGAGCGCGCAAAATGGTTTTTGTCATGGCTATCCTCGTTTGGCCATCTGGTGCGGCGCAGCGGCGCAGATGTCAAGCGGGCGGATTGTCTCGGGCGTGATAGCGCGGTAGGAAACCCCTATGACACAGGACTTATCCAACAAAGACGCCCCTCTTCGCATTGGTACACGTGGATCGCCACTGGCCCTTGCACAGGCCTATGAAACACGCGCCCGCCTCAGTGCCGCATTCGATCTGAGCAACGACGCATTTGAAATCGTGGTGATCAAGACCACAGGCGATAATAAAGCAATGATCGATGCGGATCGCCCGCTGAAAGAGATTGGCAACAAGGGCCTGTTCACCAAAGAAATCGAAGAACAGCTGCTTGCAGGTCAAATCGACATCGCGGTTCATTCGACCAAGGATATGCCCAGCGAACAGCCCGACGGTTTGGTCATGCCCTGTTTTCTGCCGCGGGAAGATCGAAGAGATGCGTTTATATCGCATAAATATGCTGGGATTGCGGATTTGCCGCCGGGCGCCGTGGTTGGTACATCCTCGCTGCGCCGCCGTGCGCAGCTTAGCAAAATTCGCCCGGATCTAAATCTGGTCGAATTTCGTGGAAATCTACAAACCCGTCTGGCGAAATTAGCCGATGGCGTTGCAGACGCAACTTTTCTTGCATGTGCCGGGCTAAATCGTCTTGGATTGTCAGACGTTCCGGCCACTCCGGTAGATCCAACTGATATGTTGCCTGCCGTGGCACAGGGCGCGATTGGCATCGAATGTCGCGCAGATGATGATCGCATCCTGACGTTGCTGGGTGCTATCCACGACGTTGAAACCGGAATTTGCGTCACCGCCGAACGTGCCTTTATGCGCGCTTTGGATGGATCCTGCGAAACACCCATCGCCGCCCAGGCCTATTTGGATCAGGATGGCCTGACACTGAAGGGCGAAATCCTGTCGCCTGACGGCCGCGTAGCGCATCACGATGTACAAAAAGGCGATGCAGCGCAGGCAATCCCTTTGGGAACCAGTCTTGCAGAACGCCTTTTAGACATGGCTGGGCCAGGATTTTTCGACTGGCGCAACGCGAATTAGCGCGCGCCTATTTGTGGCTTTGACCGGGAATGTCAGACGCGCGTGTTGGCGCCTTTATCTTTGTGCCCAATTCTAACAGCGGGCCTAGGAACGGTGCCTTGCGCAATGTTGTTTTAAACTTTTCTATCTTCATCACGTCATCAATCCGGCGATCCAGAAAGGCCCAAGTGTTGGTGGATCCCGGACTGTCATCCCCCAACCAAAACAAAACCACAGAAGAATACACCGCTGAAAGCGTCGCGCGCTTGGTGTACCAATTCACATCCTGTGACGTATCCCCCAAGGCGCGCCAGATCAAATCTGATGTACCCCAAAGCAACTGCGCCCCATCACCTGCATAAAGTGGCAAAGCAAAAAGAGACATGCCCCGTCGCACCAATTCCCGATCTGCCACTTCTAGACGCGTACGTATTGCAAAGGTGACCCTCTCGCGAATACGCATCGCCTGCAGATCTGTGTTATCTAACTGGGATGACATCGCGTGATCGCCACGCCGATGATATGCCATAGCCAAATCTGCAGACCCACGCGGGAACAAAGCCTTGGCCTGCGCCGATGGAACATCCGCATCCTCAATGGCAGCCTGAAACGTTTCATGCCCCCAGCCGTCGAAGGCCACATGAGGCAAAGCAGCGTCAAGCAATCGATCCGAGATGTCTTTTGCGTCAGTCATGTGCAGTCCCCTTATGCCCCATTTTAGCGAGGTGTGTCGTTGCCCTAATGTGCCCGATCTTGCCCGCTGTGCCTAGCCCGTAGCGTTGCAGAAAATGTCGCACCGGTTGCGCGCAGAACTGCGCGGCGACACCCTAAGACATCGCGCGGCGCTCGGATGCGACAAAGACTCGACATGACAGGGAACTCTTGCTATACGGCGCACTCCTGCAATTCCTTGCAACTCCAGATTAGAAAGGTGGTGAAAACCACATGCAGGTTAGTGTTCGTGACAACAATGTCGATCAGGCGCTTCGTGCCCTGAAGAAAAAGCTGCAGCGTGAAGGCGTTTTCCGTGAAATGAAACTGCGCCAGCACTTCGAGAAACCTTCTGAAAAGAAGGCTCGTGAGAAAGCTGAAGCGATTCGCCGCGCCCGCAAGCTGGCCCGTAAAAAGGCACAGCGCGAAGGTATGCTCTAAGCACATCTCGCTCATGCGACACGCGTGCACTTGAGCACGTTTAGAATAAAAAGCCCCGGCAGCTGCACGCTGCCGGGGCTTTTTACATCATCAATGCACATTCGATTACACGAAAACGGTCATCACATCGTCAGCGATTTCGGCAAAAACTGTCTCGATTTCAGCCATATCATATGCGGCCAAGTCCAGCGGCAGATTAAGCGCATTCAAAGCTTCGCTTGTGCCATTATCCCAGTCTGCACGCGCAGATACGCCGCCTTGCGCGTTCGTATAAATCGTCAGGCGATCCCAATCATACAGATCTGAATTGTCTTTCACCGTCGCATGTGTCGCGCCACTATCTGCAAAAGTGACATAAGCCGTTGTACCATCGTCAAAGCGCGTCCACATCGTGTCAATGTCGCCATCTTCACCAACGCTCACCTTGCTTTCGGACCACTCAAACGCATCTGCCAGATCCAACATCCGTGCAGTACCGCCTGCCATGGTTCCGGACGCAGAGAGGGACACACCATTATCCATCACAACAGAAACGTCGGCCCCGCCCGCATTATCAAAGGCAATGGTTTGTGTAGACCAATCGAAAACATCAGCCGCATCATCAAAGGTTTCGGTCACGTCGCCGGTGTCGGACAACTCGGCTGTATATTGAACACCATCAACATAAGTGACATCGACCTCACGCAGATCAGCATCCCCATCAAGGCGAAGCTCAAAGTCCGTGATGACATCCACATCTGTACGCAAGGTGCTAGGGTAATACACATCCAACGCTTCAAACAAGTCGCCGGACAAATCACCCCAGTCAAAACTGCCGTCATCCCCGAATGCGGCAATCGTCCAGGGCAAATCATTCTCGGCAATATAGGATACGCCAACGAGATCTGACAAATCTTCTGTTACCAAATCATTTGCAATCAAGCTGAGCGTGTAAATGGGGTCGTCCCATCCTCGAAAGGTCAAGAGTGCGGCGTCGCCATTGTCCATTTCAAGGCTGGTCCCGACATAGGTTTGGCTTTCTCCTATGCTGAGATTTCCAAAACTGAAATAGTCCCAGTCGAAAAGGTCATTGCTGTCTTCAACAGTCAATTCGTAGAACGAAGCGCCATCTGTCAACTCTTCAGAAATCGAAATGGACACCCCTGTATTTGTTTCAATCGCGTACCATTCAAAACCAAATTCATCGTCATTCTCATAGGTGATAGAAAAATTCGCATTGGGCAGAAAATCATCATAAAGCCAGCTCTCCAAAGCGGAATATGCATTTTCTAAATCTTCAAGCGGCATATATTTGGTGACATTTTCGATCATCAGGGCAAATTCTTCCGAGGAATAAATAGCCGTCGCCAAGTCGAAAATCGGGTCGATCTTTTCGGAAATATTAGAGGTCATAATGGTCATCCAAAATTGTTTCTGAGAGGGACATTTTTTGTCTTTTGGAGCCGACATCACGAATCGCGCATGATAACGACACCCCTCTGGATGCCATGTGGGGTCTTAAAAAAAGGTTGGACGATCGATTGGCAGCACGGTCTGGCGCTGTGTAAAAGCCCGCCTGAATTGATCAGACGAGCCTTCATCGTGATTTATGCCAATGTATACAAAATGTTCGCCTCTAGATCAGCATATTGCACCGCAGTTCCGAAAGCATCGTAGCTCATCCAGTCGTCTGGCATATCTTCCAAAGCCATCACTTCGGATTGACCATCATCCCACAGAACACGCGCTGATGTATGGGTGCCATCTGCGCTGGTATAGACTGACAGTTCGGACCAATCAGCCAGAGCAGCGACATCCTTGACTTTCGCATAAGTTGCACCACTGTCGGCAAAGGTCACATGCGCCGTTGTACCATTGTCAAAGCGCGTCCAAATCGTATCGATGTCGCCATCCGCATCCAAATTGCCCCGGGCCTCGGCCCAATCAAAGGCATCTGCCAGATCGGACATTTGTACAGCATCGTCTGACGCAGTCACAGTGACGCCAGTGTCCATTTCAATCACGGTTTCCACCTGACCAGATACATCAAATGTCCGCGTTTGTTCAGACCAATCAAAGATGTCATCGCCGTCGATGAAAGTCTCTGACGTTTTGACGTCTTCAGTCACACCTGCTGTATATTCAACCCCGTCTTCGTAAGTGACATTCACCTCACCAAGAATGAGGTCATCATCGAATTTCATCTTAAATCGATAGACGCTGTCTGAATCATCGCGCAGGTAAGACGATGTGCTGTCGCCAACAAAGTCCAGAACATCGGCAGATATGTCGTTGAAGTCATATATGCCATCAAGAGTAAAAACATCAAACGCCCAAGATAAATCATCCTCAGAAATGTGGAACAAAGCCACCACGTCGCTCATTTGGTTAAGCTCTGGCGCGTCTTGTCCTACGATAAAGAAACCCTCAGGACCCTCATCAGATAAATGTTGAAAATAAGATACAGAGGCGTCCGTATCAAAATCCAGATTCAGATACGTGTAGTAATCGTCATCACCAGAAAGATGTTCAGAGTAACTGAAACCTTCCCAATCGAAAATATCGTAACTGTCTTCTATGGAAATGTCGATGAATGACCAATCGTCAAATATTACTTCCGAGTATGAAATTGATATTCCGCTGGCAACATCAATCGCCGACCAACTGTAATCACTACTATCATCGTCATCATCTCTGCGCTCACGAGTAACTTCCCAGTCTAAATCCTCCAACGGCACAGTCGTGAAGGTCGTTTCCAAATAAGTATAAAGATCCGTCAACTCATCCAATGAAACATAGTCGGGCAGCACGTCGACCAAAGGCGCGAAATCCACTGCATTCAAATACTCAGTTGCCGCGTCAAATGCGGCAACTACTTCGTCAGGAACATTTTGCAACATGGGGTTTCCTAATTTTTGCTTACTAGCATTTTCAAATCACATGGGGCCACTCGCCACGTTATGAACTGGCAGGGCTTCATTGGCGGTGCTTGTTAGACACCGCCAATGTGAGTTTAGACATTGTCCGCTTAGACCACGGTGTAGAGCACATCCGCATGCATTTCGGCATAGTCTGTCGCCGTGGCGAAAGGATCGTAATCCGTCATTCCATCGGCCAAGTCGGCGATATCCATCACCTCTGATTGACCATCATCCCACAGAACACGCGCTGATGTATGTGTGCCATCTGCACTGGAATAGAAGGTCAACTGGGACCAATCCGTCAGATCCGATGCGTCATTGATTTTTGCATAGGCCGCGCCGCTGTCCGCAAAGGTCAGATGCGTGGTTGTTCCGTCATCAAAAAGGGTCCAAGCGGTGTCGATCGCGCCATCCGTGCCTGTTTTAATCGTGGAGGACTGCCATTCAAACGCATCAGCCAGATCCAACAGCTGTGCCTGACCAACCAAATCATCGCCGGATGCGCTCCACGTTTCTGACAAAGAAACACCGTCATCCGTTTTGATGTACAGCGCCGCAAGACGGCCCGTTTCATCAAAGGAAATGGTTTGCGTATCCCAGTCAAAGACATCCATCGCATCGTCATTCATGATTTGCGCGGTTGTGCCGTCATCATGATGCGTCTTTTCGCGTGCAACACCCTCATCTGTGGTCTCGAGGGTTGATACAACCACACCATCCGCATCGAACAGATATGTCGCCTCAATCAGGCCCGTGCTGTCGCCACCGTCAAACACATAGATCTCTTTGCCACCGTCATCCAACACGGTTTCGGTATAGACATCACCATTGTCGTAGGTGAACCCGATGTAGTGATAGTCATAGATGTCATCATCTACGGTGAACAAGTATTCCTTGCTTTGCCAATCATAATCATCGCCGCCATCTGTATAGACGCGATAGGTCCAATCACCGCTGGTTGTTTCTTCAGTCTGCAGATCTTCATGGGACACCGTGCGAACATAGCTTGTTCCATCCGGGTAGGTTATGCGTTCCGTTATTCGGGGATAGTCATTGTTTGCAGTACCCGGGTGATCAATTGGCGTATAGCTATAGGATCGTGAATATCCAGTCTGCGTATTGCGCTCATATTCATAGAAACTGTCACTCCATCCATGCATATAACCATATACTTCCCCCGTGTCCGGATCATAACTATAATAGGTATCTATGCGATCTTCTGTGGCATCATATTCTGCCGCAAAAGTTGTCACTTCGGATTCGATGTGTATTTCAAATATATCTCCATCATCAAAATGCGTTGTCCAATAATATGTGGCGATACCATCTGTGTTTTCTGAATATAAATATTCAGTCGTTTCCCATTCATATTCTTAACCAGAATCCGTTACTGTAACCGCTTCATAACCAGCAAGTTCTGGATCCAAAAATGTGGTCGACAGGGCGGTCAAATCGGATTCGTCATTATCGAGACTGACCGTGACAATACCATTGTCCGTATCCGTTACAGACGCTGTCTCTGTCCAACTTGAATAGACATAAGTCGAAGGGTAATACATATTGAACCCGAATACCCATGCATCAGCCAAATACATATCAAAATCAATTATCTTCATAATATTCTCCATCGCGTTTCACAAATGGACCGCGAATGTACGCAGCAGCGCATAAGACGATTCTTCGTTTTTTCGCGGTCGCTCATGTTTTTGATGGGTAAATATTTATGGGGCCTTTCCCGTCCTCAAAAACAGGTTAGTAACACGTTAAGTAAAGAGGAGACTTCCACAAACGGATCAATGAAACCTGGGTGCAAACCACAAAATACCAACGCCATAAAACGCGTGTAATTTGCTTTAATTCCTAATTTCCATCGGGCCCGGTTCTTCCGACAATGTAACAAGAAAAAGCAAGCTTGCTTTTTTACAGCCACCGGTCTACATCGCCTCCATGGCTATTTTGATGACAAAAACGATGACGACAAAGACCACCGCTCTTGCGGGGGGATTTGTGGCATGCGTGATCATCTAGCAGCGTAACCCACATAACCCCGCCGGAGACGGACGGGGTTTGCATGGAAACGCCTCGTTCTCTCCTCCTACAGGAGAAACATTATGAATATTCAGAACCAAGAACAGAGCGCTGTCAGCGCATTGCCCGCCAACCCGTCCGTTGCAATTGTCGGTGCAACTGGTGCTGTTGGCGCCGTTTTGGTTGAGTGCCTCGAGAACCGCAACTTTCCACTGTCTCAGCTAAAACTGCTGGCATCGGAACGCTCGGCAGGCCGCAAAGTCGCATTTCGTGGTGGAGACCTAGAGATCCAAAAACTGGATGTTCATGCGTTTGAAGATGTCGACATCGCTATTTTCTCTGCAGGTGCTGAACTCTCGCGCGCCTATGCGCCCATTGCCAAAGCAGCAGGGTGCATTGTGGTCGACAATTCCAGCGCATTTCGGATGAAAGACGATGTGCCATTGGTCGTGCCCGAGGTGAATGCAAGCGCGCTATCCTTGCATTCCGGCGTTATTGCAAACCCGAATTGTGTTGCCGCAATTTCGTCAGTTGCACTTGCCTCAATCGCGGCGCACCGCAAAATCCGCCGCATCCAAATGAGCACCTACCAATCTGCCTCTGGTGCAGGTCAGGCTGCAATGGACGAATTGAACGACGCAACCGCGGCCGCTTTGGCCGGTGAAGCGTTTGAACATTCCGTTCTGCCTCACCCATATGCATTCAATTTCTTTAGCCACAATGCGGATATTGAGGGCGATGGATATAATGGCGAAGAAAGCAAAGTGATTGCCGAGCTGCGTCGCCTTTTTGATCTACCAAATCTGCCTGTTGGCGTGACCTGCATTCGCGTTCCTGTACCTCGGGCCCATGGCATGGCGATCAGCGTCGAATTGGACGCACCGTTAGCCCCTGAACTGGCCCGCGAATTGCTGCAGAATGCCCCAGGTGTTCGCGTTGTTGATGACCGCAAAGCAAACCACTTCCCAATGCCAGTGGAGGCCTCTGGCGAAGAAGAGGTCCTGGTGGGCCGCATCCGCACCGATCTTGGGGATCCAAGCGGCCACTCCCTTAGCCTGTTTGTCGTCGGGGACCAATTGCTGAAAGGCGCGGCCTTGAACGCAGTGCAAATCGCAGAGGCGCTGTTGGCCACAAATTCGTAATCGCCAATAAAAAACGCGCCGGTCCTGTAGGATCGGCGCGTTCTAGTCTGGTGTTTTCCTCACTCTTTACGGCGAGATCATAAAACATGTGATTTGGCGGGCCTGCAGCCTCCGGCACGCTAGATCAGCGCTTTCACGGGTGAGGCCAAAGAAATTTGCATCAAAGCCCGTGTTGCGCCGGGTGATCTTACGCAGCGCCCCATCAAGAGTACTGGATTCCGCCAATGCCGTACGGACCAGCATCTTTTGCGCGTCAAATTCACTTGGGAAGCGTCCAACATTGACGCCCCAGTGATGTCCCCCAGATGTGGACACACGTGTTACAACTTCGGCCTCTTGTGCTGGCGTTGCAGGTTCAGTGATGCGGGCTGGGCGCTGAACAGGCGGTACAGAGATTTTGGGTGCAATACCTAAGCTGGCCAATTGAACCTCACCCTGTGCCGGCTCTGCTGTTGCAACCTCGGCAACAGGCGCTTCTTTACTGGCTTGAAAAGAGGTGGTGGAGCTGACCTCGGCAAGAAGGGTGTTGATATCGTTCTCGACTTGCGCGCTGACGATCTGCGCCTCCTGCCCGCTCTGGGCAGGCCGTGCCAAAGGGCGTAGGGAAGACCCCACTGCAGCAGATGCAACACGAATGGATTTGGCCCGTGCGCTTGTATAGGCACCCGTCGCACCAGCCCCTGTCGTTTCCGCGCGTGCGATCACAACGGTTTCCGCGCCGCCACCCGGTGAGTACGACGGTTTACGAGGTGCCCGCAAAGCGACCCGGCTAGGCGCTTTTTTGAACCCAAGATCCAGCAATTCTGCAACGCGCGCATTGCGTGTTACCGTTGAACGGCCACCAAAAACCGTCGCGATAACCCGTTCCTGCCCACGTTCGGCAGATGCCACGAGGTTAAACCCAGCAGCACGCGTATATCCTGTTTTGATACCATCAGCCCCGCGATATGAATTCAAAAAGCGTGAATTCGTGCTGGTGACAGTGCGCGACCCTACGGTCGTCGATGTGCGGCCAAACATATTATAATATTCAGGATAATCATAAATGACATGGCGCCCAAGGATCGACATATCTTTGGCTGTCGACAAATGACCGCTTTCCGTCAAGCCATGCGCATTTTTGAACGTTGTGCGGCTCATTCCCATATTTTTGGCTGTGCGCGTCATGCGCCGCGCAAAGGCCGCTTCGGATCCGGCAATTGCTTCACCAATCGCAGTTGCTGCGTCATTTGCAGATTTGGTTGCCGCCGCGCGCATCAAATACCGCAAGCGAATCTTTTGCCCGGATCTTAGTCCCAATTTGGACGGAGGTTCCGCTGCAGCATTTTTGGAAATCGTCACCAATGTATCTGCGCTGATTTCACCGTGTTCAATCGCCTCGAACGCAATGTACAGCGTCATCATCTTGGTCAACGACGCCGGATGCAGGCGCGTTTCTGAATTTTCAGAATGAAGAACTGCGCCCGATCGCGCATCCATTACCATCGCCGCATAAGGCGCGGCCAAAGCGCTCATTGGCACAATGATGGCCAACCACACGAATGTCATTATATACAGGACTGCCCGTCCCGGCTTTTTTCGCCGTCCCGCCACGTTTCTACGCCTTTTTCTGCCTCTCCCCGCCGAAATTTCTTTGTCGCATCGGTCGGGCACCGTTTATGATTACGAATTCATTACCACAGAAATAGGTTAAAAAAAAGCTACATCAAATTGAAAACATACTATTTTTCGAAAAATTGATGACACCAGATATGGGGGTGTCGCAGCATAAGCCACTCTAAATGTTCAATTCTGTGCCAAATCTGGGGGAACGGTTTAGAGAGAAACAGTAACAGAGCTATCCATCAATCGCGTCAACAAGGGCCGCAAAACCGCCCAAATCGGGAATCTCTCTATACCGCGGCAGATCCGGCTTTTCTGCATGTTCGAAGTCCCATTGCAAATCATGAGGAACGTAAACGCCCCATGCACCAATCTCTAGCGGCGGGATAACGTCCGACTTCATCGAGTTGCCCAACATCAATGCTGCATCTGCGCCACCCGGACACGTCGCGAAAATGTCGGCATAGGTTTGAGGGGTCTTGTCAGATACGATTTCAACCCGATCAAACAATGCGCCCAACCCAGATTGCGCTAATTTACGCTCTTGGTGCAGCAAATCCCCCTTTGTGATCAACACAACGTGGTAACGGCTCGCGGCAGCTTCTACAGTCTCGCGCGCATGGGGCAGCAATTCCATTGGATGATCCAGCATATCCCGGCCTGCATCCATGATTTTTTGGATAACATGCCCTGGAACTTGCCCATCTGTCACCTCGATAGCGGTTTCAATCATGGACAGAACAAAGCCCTTAACCCCGTAACCATAATGTCCCAGATTACGCGTCTCAGCTGCCAATAGTCTTGCATCCAGATCCTTGGCATCGCTATAGCTGGCAAGCAGATCTTGAAAATGCTCCTGTGTCATCTGAAAGAACCGTTCATTGTGCCATAGGGTATCATCTGCATCGAACCCAATCGTCTTCAATTTTCCTGTCATGCAAATTCTCCCCTTTATGCCCTTTTCCTATGCCCAATAGAGCCTATATAAAGAGGCCGTATCCTCCGACAGCCCAAATGACAAAGAAACCCGCTCTCATGTTTCAATACGCGTCAGCACAGAACCTTACCATGTCTTCGGGCGAGCCCCCCAAAGAGGATGACTCTGACGGTGATCTCGCGATTGCGACGAAACCAAAATCAAAACGCCCTCCGCTGTATAAAGTGTTGCTTTTGAATGACGACTACACCCCGATGGAATTCGTCGTTCACATATTGGAGCATTTCTTTTCGATGACCCATGCGCAGGCCTTTGAAATAATGCTGACTGTGCACAAAAAGGGCGTCGCGGTTGTGGGCGTGTTCAGCCACGAAATCGCAGAGACAAAGGTGGCTCAGGTGATGGATTTTGCACGCCAGCATCAGCACCCTCTGCAATGCACGATGGAAAAAGAATAACGTGCCCTTTGAACGCTTTGTGAAACGGTGCACGATATGAGCTCTGAACGATTTGAATTCGCGCTGAATTCTGGTCTTAGCCTACCAGAATCAGGCCGCATCTTGCTTATCGCGCCCAATACCGATCTGCGAATCGATGACCTGCCGCGCGAGCGCGTGGACATTTTGTATCGCTTTGCGCCGGATCATCAAACATGGGTCAAACGCGGATTTTCGGTCAAAACTGAACCCGAGGGACCATATGCCGCAACCCTAGTGTTTCTTCCCCGCGCCAAAGATCTTGCGCGATCTTATCTGTGGCAAGCGGTGAACGTTACACCAGGCGGCATGGTCGTTGTGGACGGGCAAAAGACCGATGGGATCGCCCCAATGGCAAAGGCGCTTGGCGCTGCAAATACCATCGACGGACAGATTTCAAAGGCACATGGTAAATTGCTTTGGATGAGCGGAGGGATTGATATTCCTTCGGATTGGCAAGGAAACCCCAAACAGATTGAAGGCGGATTTCAAACGCTGCCCGGTGTGTTTTCCGCCGATGCACCAGACCCCGCCTCAGTCGCATTGTTAAAGGCACTGCCTGATAATTTAGGACGTGCGGTTGCGGATCTTGGGGCAGGCTGGGGTTTTCTTAGCCACACTCTGGTCAACATCGGGCCAGAACGCGTGCATTTGGTTGAGGCCGATCTAGACGCGTTGGAATGCGCACAGCAAAATGTTCAAAGTGAACGCGCACGGTTCCATTGGGCCGATGCCACGGAATGGCAAAGCCCAGAGCTGCTGGACAGCATCATTATGAACCCGCCATTTCACACCACCCGTAAGGCAGAGCCCACTTTGGGGCAGGCCTTTATCGCAAATGCAGCGCGCAACCTGAAACCCAATGGTCAGCTCTGGATGGTCGCAAATCGCCACCTTCCTTATGAGGAAACACTGGAACGCCATTTCGGAAATTTCGAGGAAATCGGCGGCGACACCCGTTTCAAAATTCTTCGGGCAACATGCCGCACTCGCAACCGCCGTTGAACTTCGCTAGCATTTAATACAGATAGCAACCTCCCCAAAGGAGATCGAACATGGGCATTTCGATAGAAGGCAAAACTGCCATCGTCACCGGTGCGGCAAATGGCGTAGGCCTGGCCGTTGCCCGTCATTTCGCCGACAAAGGCGCAAATGTCATGTTTGCCGACATGGATGAGGCCCGGTTGGTAAAGGAATGCGGTGACGCACCAGAAGAAGGTAACATGCGCTATTTCGCGGGCGATCTACGCGAGCGTCTGACCATGGCCAACCTGATTTCAGCAACCATAGACGCCTATGATGGCATTGATATTTTGGTGAATTCATCACGCCAAATGCTCGTGTCTGATCCGCTGGATCTGGACGACGGGTCCGTTGAACTGATGCTTGAACAGAACCTGATGACCGCATTGCGCCTGTCGCAAATGGTGGCCAAGCGTATGATCAAGCAATCCAAAGATCAAGAAAGCGGCCCTGTTGGATCGATCGTCAACCTGTCCTCCATCGCCGCCTGCCGCACCAGTCCTGACCTTTTGGGGTATTCGGTGTCCTGCGCAGCTTTGGAACAAATGACACGATCGCTTGCAGTGGCCCTTGCGCCGCATCGGATCCGCGTCAATGCAGTATCGTTTGGATCGGTCATGTCCAGCTCGCTGCGTGACCATTTGCGCGAAAACGAAGACGACCGCGATACAATCCAAACCGGCACGCCGTTGAAACGCATTGCCGAAGCAGTAGAATTGGCCGACGCGGTGCAATTCCTGTCATCCGACAGCGCAAGCTTTATCACCGGTCAAATCCTGACCGCCGATGGGGGCCGCACATTAATTGACCCGGTCTGCGCCCCCGCACATTAAGGAACCAGCCTCATGATGGATCAGGAAAAACAGCGCGCATCCGATTGGTTTAAATCGCTGCGTGACGACATTGTTGCGTGTTTCGAAGCTTTAGAACAAAATCACACCACAGGCCCCTTCACCGACATGGATGCTGGCCGTTTTGAAGTGTCAGAAACCACACGCGCCCCGCAAAATGGCGAAGATGCAGGCGGTGGGCTTATGAGCGTGATGCGCGGCGGGCGGGTGTTTGAAAAGGTCGGCGTGAATATTTCAACCGTCTATGGGACATTGGGCGAAGCCGCCCAAAAATCCATGGCCGCACGGGGTGTTCCCGGCATGGCAGAGGATCCCCGATTTTGGGCCTCTGGCATTTCGCTGGTGGCCCATATGCGTAACCCCCATGTGCCTGCGGTGCATATGAACACACGTATGTTCTGGACACCTCATACATGGTGGTTCGGTGGAGGATCAGACCTAAACCCGTGCATCGAATATGACGACGACACTGAGCATTTTCACACCACACAGAAAAGCCATCTCGATCCCCATGATCCCGACCTGTACCCAAAGTTAAAGGACTGGGCGGATGAATATTTCTACATCCCCCATCGTGGTCGTGCGCGGGGTGTTGGTGGCATCTTTATGGATGATCGCAATAGCGGTGATTGGGAACAGGACTTTGCGTTGGTACAGGACATTGGGCGTGCGTTCCTACCGGCATTTGCACCTCTGGTCGAAAAACGTCGCCCACAATCCTTCACAGATGCGGACAAAGACGCCCAACTGGTTCACCGTGGCCTCTATGCGGAATACAATCTGGTCTATGACAGAGGGACGAAATTTGGCCTGGCCACAGGCCACGACGCCAACGCTGTCTTGATGAGCCTACCACCCATGGCAAAATGGGTCTAAAGACCGGCGGTCAACTGCATCAATATCACAAAACAAAACAGACCCCGCGCAACCGCAGGGCCTGTTGAAAATGTAATGGATATCCAATCAGCCAACGGGCGGTGGGGGCGGTGGCATCACTGTGAACAGCTGTGCCAACTCGGTCACATCGCCGGCAGCAAGCCAACCAGATTGCCCCGGCGTCCAAACAAGTGTTTCGCGTGTTAAGTCACCACTCATCGCCATACGGCCCAGATCTGCTTTGGAATAGGGACCTTTGGTTTGACCCGCCTCAGCAATATGCCAGACATGTTCAACAGGCGGTGGAGGTGGTGGCGCAACAGGTGCTGCCTGTTGTTGTGGAACTGCGCCCCACGGACCAGCCTGCGGCATCATGGAGTTGGCCATGTTCATGCCCATTCCAGCACCAAACCCCATGCCCATGGATTGGTCCATCGCGCCGCCCTGCCCCATGGCTTCGGCCGCTTTCCATTTCATATGATCGTCCAGATTTCCTGCCAAACCACGGCTGGTGCGCGCATCCAGGGCCTTTTCGACCTCAGGTGGCAGAGAGATATTTTCGATGTATAGCTCAGGCAGCTCCAAACCGTATTGCGCGATGGTTGGATTGATCGCCTTGGTCAGTAATCCTCCAACTTCACCTGTATTGGCTGCCATGTCCAAAACCGGGATGCCGGATTTTGCGATTGCCTGACTGAATTCCTGTACGATGATGTTGCGGATCTGGAAACTGATCTCATCCATCGTAAATTCGCCATCCGTACCGACAATCTCGGTCAGGAATTTGGCGGGATCTGCGACCTTAACGGAATAGGTTCCAAAGGCGCGAATGCGTGTTGGGCCAAATTCTGGATCACGCAGCATAATTGGGTTTTTTGTGCCCCATTTCAGATCCGTGAACCGATTGAGGTTTACAAAATAGATCTCGGACTTGAACGGGCTTTTAAACCCATGATCCCAATGCTGCAACGATGTCATGATCGGCATGTTGTTGGTTTCAAGCATATAAAGGCCCGGCGTGAACACGTCAGCCAATTGCCCCTCATGCACGAATACAGCGGCCTGACCTTCGCGAACCGTCAGCTTGGCGCCGTATTTGATTTCGTGCCCTTCACGTTCAAACCGCCACACAAGCGTATCGCGTGTATCATCTGTCCAATGGATGACATCAATAAACTGCCCTTGCAGAAAATCCCAAATGCTCATCAGTTCCCCTCAAACTATTACAACGCGACATGGCTACACGCTCTATAGCGGCTTTGACGCTGTTAGATCAAAGATAATTCTAAAGCATTGGGTTTTGAGGGGAAAGCGTGGGGTTTCGCCTCAGATTTCGTTGCCGCCCATCAGGACCGAGAGCTTGGCGCGCACAATCGGCATGGCAACCTCTTCTTGCATTCCGGGCTTTAGATCCGGATCATACAACAACCGAAGCAACATTTCATCGTGACTGGTCAATAGCGCAAATTCATCATCATCGTTGAAAATAGAGGGACGCGCGTAGACGCTGTCATTCGACAACCCCAATCCTTGCGATATCTCTTCGTGGATGCATGCCAACCGCATCAAGTCTGGATGTTCTGAGCGGATCACGGCCACGGCCGTATCATATTCATACCCGCCCGGCATGGAAGCAAAGGCAATTACAATGCATTGGGTTTCTTGGGGCAGATCATCGAAAATGCGCAACGCATTGCGGTCCGCATTTGGTTCCAACGACAGAACCCTTGGGGCAACCTGATCCATTTCATCCGCAGACAAAAACATAACATGAAAATTGCCGCGGCCTCTGGTGACTGAAATGTCGTGATCCGTCAAACGGTTCAAACGCCGCGCAAAATTCACAACATTTTCACGGTCTTTCTCGGCCTGTTCGTCTGCAACAGACGCCCCCGTCTCAATCACCAAACGCACCGGCTGGGACCATTTTTTAATGGCGCTCTTCTGAGTGGGCGTGGCATTTTGCAGCCCATTGTGACGTTGGTATTCTTCATGCAGTGCAATGTCATTGAAATTGCGGATTAGAACCTCATCGGTGAAAAGCGTATCAGGTCCACCGCCATCCACACGCAACAACCCCCGTGCGAGCAAATCAGCTTCGCGACGTTTATAATACTCTGACAAGGCTGCGCTTTTGGCCGAAGGTTGCGGGGGCAGGTTATTCTTTTCGGCCGGAACGGACAACGCCGCAGGGCGAACCTGCGGCGTAACAGAGGTTTTTCGAGGGGCAAGATCACTCCACGAACAGGACGTTAGTGGAAGCAAAACCCCCACCAAGAGCCATCGTTTAATATCTCGCCCCACCAACATTGTTGTTTATGCGCCCGGTACCGACGTCGCTGCAACGTCGCCTGTTCCTGTGCCCCGCGCTTTTGCAGACGCCAATGTGTCGCGCAAATCTTTTTCCATTTGCTGCAATTCCACTTCGGCCTTGGCACGACGTGCTTTGCCTTCATCGGCGATTTGCAGGCTTTCCTCGATCGTACCGATCAGATCAGCATTGGCTTGCTTAACCGCTTCGATATCAAAAACACCGCGTTCCATTTCTTCGCGGATCACCTTGTTGCTATCACGCAGGTTCTTCGCGTTCGATGTCAGAAGCTCGTTCGTCAGATCGTTCGCATCCCGCACCGCTGCAGCCGCCTCGGCTGAACGTTGAATTGTCACTGCCTGTGCCAGCTGCGTTTCCCACAAAGGAACGGTGTTGACCAAAGTTGAATTGATCTTTGTGACCAACGATTTGTCATTTTCCTGAACCAAACGAATGGATGGCAAAGATTGCATCGTCACCTGACGCGTTAGTTTCAGGTCATGAACGCGGCGTTCCAGATCGTCACGCGCGGCGCGCAGATCGCGCAGTTCTTGGGCAACCATGACCTGATCATCCTCAGCCGCAGAAGCAACATCTGCTTCTTTCGCAGGGATGATCGTTCCATCAAGTTGTTTTAGCTTTTCTTCGCCTGCTGCGATGTAAAGCGCCAATTCATCGTAGAATTGCAGCGTCTTATCATACAACATATCCAGCGATTTGATGTCTTTCAGCAATGTATGCTCATGGGCCAAAAGATCATCTGTGATCTTATCAATTTGTCCCTGAACCGTTTCAAACTTGGCTGTGAATTTGGCAAATGGCGCAGCGCGGCCGATCAGTTTTTCCCACCAGCTGCGTTCACGGCGCACATCCAATTCGGAAACGGAAAAGCCACGGATTGTCGTGACGATTGTACGCAGACTATCACCCGCTGGCCCGACATCTTTGTTACGCACATCCGTCAACATTGCCTGTGAAATTTCTTGCAACTCGGCCTGCGCCGCCGACCCGAAAGACACAATGGATTGCGTCGATTCCATGTCGATTTCTTCCATGCGGCTGCGGATTTCCTGGGAAACCTGCGCATCAGCTTCCGCCAAAGTGACGATTGCGTTGGCATCTTGTAGTTCAGGCAGCTGAACGTCGCTGATTTCGGCAACCAATGCCTCGGCTTCTACCGCTTTTTGACGAACTGTTTCGGACATGGATTTCCCCTTTAACATTCCCTGCGCCCCTAATCGAGACGAACACCCTCGCGCTGCAACCGTTCCCGCAGCACGTCAATTTCCACTGTTAGATCTGTATTATCATCAAGAAGAAGCTTTTGTGTCTTTTGGCCAAAACTTTCCTCAAGATCGGTCAAAAGCATCATAAAGTCGCTTTTGGCGGTCCGGTCTTGCGTCCGGCTATACACATCGGCAAACTTCACAGCTGCGTCTTTCGCGCCGTTTAGATATACACCCAGATACTTCTTTGCGGGAATCAGATCACGTGGATCTTCTTCTACCGTACGGATCAAATCCTGCGCGGCGATTGTAAACCGTTCAACCCGCGTTTCGACGCTGCGATCTCCCGCACGCATGACAGCATCTTTCATGCCTTTCAAATGCGCCTCGGCCTGTTCAACGGCTTTTGCCACACGATCCTGCTGAAACGTATCGACGCCTTCCATCCCCTTGTCTTTCATAGGGTCCATCCCGAACGCCCCGAAATGCAAGGCTGACGCAGCTCCTCCGAAAATCAGAGGCGCGATCAAACCCGGTTCATTAGAAAATGCCGCAACCGCCGTTCCCAAACCACAGACCAAAGCCGCGAAAAATTTTCGCGGAATTGCTGGCCGACGCGCGACTTTGCGATCGTCATAAGCCGCCTGTGCCAGCAACCCATCACGCAACAACCAAGCGCCTAACAGTAAAACGCCCGCACCAATCAGGCCAATGGCCAAGCCCGCCGCGCCTGAAAAAATAGACGTCGCTGCCAGAATGATCGGTGGGATGAATAGGAAATTGGACCGCGCGCCAATCGGAGACACCTTTGCCTTGTGATACGCCGGAGAGGCCGCAGCGTTGCTTGTGTCGCCATCTGGGCTAAATTTACCGCCAAACTTCTGGGCCATTTCACATGCCCCCCAGGAAACCTGAAGTGACGCCTACAAGCAGAATAATCAACAGAATATACGCTATTTTCTGAATCGCGGTACCTGACATGAAAAACCCTAAGAATTCGTTTGGTCCTTCAGGAATTTAGGAACAAAACCGTTTTCATACTAGGGGGAAACATCGCCCTTTCCCATCGCGATCGGCAAAATTGTGCAAATCGCCGAACCACAGGCCGCACATGATTGGACGGTCTGTGGTTTTATTTTGGTTTACGGCGACGCTTCGGCGCGGGCTTTTCAGGTTTCGCACCATCCAGACCCAGCTGGTCGCGCATCACTTTGCGACGCACCTCTTGTACCTCGCCTTGCTTCAACTGCCCCAATTGAAACGGACCATAAGACACACGGATCAACCGGTTCACCGTCAATCCGATATCCGCCATCGCACGGCGAATTTCGCGGTTTTTCCCTTCGCGTAGACCAACGGTTAGCCAAGCATTCGCCCCCTGTTGGCGGTCCAGAACGACCTCCATCGGTTGGAAACGCGTGCCTTCAACCTCGATCCCCTTGCGCAAAGGTTCCAAAGTGGTGTCTTGCGGGCGTCCATTGACGCGAACCCGGTATTTTCGCAGCCATCCAGTGGACGGCAATTCCAACTTACGCTTGACGCCACCGTCATTGGTCAGCAGCAGCAAACCTTCAGAATTCAAATCCAGACGCCCCACGCTCATGACACGGGGCAATTCCTCGGGCAATTCATCAAAGATCGTTGCACGACCTTTTTCATCCTTATGCGTCGTCACCAGACCCGTGGGCTTGTGGTAAAGCCACAAACGCGCTTCATCAGGGGCTTCCAACAACACACCATCAACCGTCACAGTGTCCTTACCCGTCACGTTCAAAGCCGGGCTGGTGATCACTTTCCCATTCACAGAAACCCGACCGGCCTCGATCAGTCGTTCGGCTTCACGGCGACTGGCACGCCCTGCGCGGGCGATCACTTTGGCAATACGGTCCCCTGCAGGCGCGCTGGCAGGTGTCTCTTTGGAAGGTGTTTTTGGATCTGTCATGTGCGGGGCATAGCGCACGCGTGGCAAAAGGCAAGTGGATTGCGCTTTTTCGAGGTCACAGGCAATAAGGGAATATGAAGTTTTCCACCCATATGCAGGCCGCATTAGCGCAAGCCCAAGCCGCCAGTCAGCGCGGCGAAGTGCCGGTTGGGGCCGTTATTGTCGCGCCCAACGGCAAGGTTGTGGCGGCCCAAGGCAATCGAACACGTGAATTGAATGACCCAACAGCACATGCTGAAACACTCGCAATTCGCGAAGCGTGCTCGGTTTTGGGCCAAGAACGTCTAATTGATCACGATCTTTATGTCACGTTAGAACCCTGCCCGATGTGTGCATCTGTGATTTCCTTCGCCCGCATTCGGCGTCTTTATTATGGCGCATCAGATCCCAAATCAGGGGGTGTCGCGCAAGGACCGCGCATTTTCGACCATCCTCAATGCCATCACGTGCCAGAGGTGTATGACGGAATCGCTGCGGCGGATTGCGAAACACTTCTGCGCGACTTTTTTTCAAAACTGCGGAGCTGATTATGGCGCGTGTGATCCTATTCAACAAACCTTTCGGCGTGATGTCGCAATTCACCGACAAGGGAAACGAAGGCAGCCCAAGGGCGACCTTATCGGACTATATCAAAGAACCGGGGTTTTATCCGGCAGGTCGTTTGGACCGGGATAGCGAAGGGCTCATGATCCTGACGGATAATGGCAAAATGCAGGCCATGATCTCTAACCCCAAGTTCAAAAAACCGAAAACCTATCTCATTCAGGTTGAAGGTGAACCAGATGACGCAGCATTAGACGCATTGCGAAAAGGCGTAACGCTTAAAGACGGTCTTACCCGTCCCGCCAAAGTGCACCGCATCGACACGCCAGAATTATGGGATCGCGACCCACCCGTTCGCTTTCGCAAATCCGTCCCGGATTGTTGGCTCAGCCTGACCATCACCGAAGGGCGCAACCGACAGGTGCGCCGCATGGCCGCGCATGTCGGATATCCTTGTTTGCGACTCGTACGTTGGTCGGTGGGGGCTTGGGATCTGGATGGATTGAAACTAGGGGACTATCGCCAAATGGAGGCTGATATCATCACGCCCAAGGCCCGATCGGCGAACCGTAAAAAACCACGTTAAGGGCGCAACGCACTTAGCAAATCAGGACCATAGCAGGCATCAGGCGGAAACTGGTAACTGTCATCACGTGATGTCGGAAAAGGTTGCGCTGGGTCTGCTTGGCTTTCGACGACGACTTGGTCATCAACACAAACATCCTGCGCGATGTTGCCCAAATTGAAACCAAACCCGTCAGTTCCGCATCCTGATCCGCCCCCATGCATATTCCAAGCCTGCGGCATCGAATACCCACCACCAACCACAAGAAATTCTTCGTATGTCAGGTCAAAGTGCAATCTCCACGCGGTCGTATCCAACAAATCCCCTAAGGCCCAACGCCCCAGTGATTGATCCCCGCGATACCCTTGGATTTCAAAACAGGTGACATCCCATTCGCGGATTAGACCCTCAAACGCATCATTTGCGTCAAAATGGATCGCCCCCTCTAGCCAATATCCGGACGCGCCTTCCCATAGGAAACGATAGCTGCGCGGTTCAGCCTGCGCCACACTGGCCCAAATAAGAGCACAGAAAAGAAATATGTTTCGCATCTGTCACCTTCGATTATGCAGCATTAAGCTAGCAGGCCCTTGCCGCCGTGCAATATCGATACTTCCCTTTCTTGCGCCAAACGGTAATTTACCGCCGACGCAGATGAATGCGAAATCACAGACGGAACGACATCCATGGTCGAAGAACACCATTTTCCTTGCCCGCAATGTGGCGCCGACTATCGGTTTGATCCTGATGCATCAAAACTCATCTGCGATTTTTGCGGTTCAACCGAAGACATGGCCGCACCTGTTGCAGATGACAGCGGCATTCGTGAATTGGACTTCAAACAGGCCATTAACAACCTTCTTCCATTACAGGAAATGGAAGAAACCCGCGTATCCAAATGCCCAAATTGCGCCGCCGAAGTCGCCCTTGATCAGGACACGCATGCCACCGAATGCCCATTTTGCGCAACACCCGTGGTCACCGATACCGGAACGCATCGCCATATCAAACCAAAGGGCCTGCTCCCCTTTGCGTTGGACGAAAAAGCATCCCGAGAAGCCATGAATGATTGGCTGGGTCGGTTATGGTTTGCCCCGAATGGCTTGCAAGAATACGCCCGCAAAGGCCGCAAAATGCAGGGAATCTATGTTCCCTATTGGACCTTTGATGCGCAGACACATTCGCACTATCGCGGCGAACGGGGGGATGCGTATTACGAAACCAAAACGGTGATGCGAGACGGTAAAAGCGAACAAGTGCGCGTGCGCAAAATCAGGTGGCGGCGCAAATCCGGCCGCGTGCAACGGTTTTTCGACGATGTTTTGGTACTGGCCTCTCGATCCCTGCCCAAACGGTTTACCGAGGCCTTGGAACCCTGGGATCTTGCAGCGCTCGAACCCTATCGTCCTGAATTTTTGGCTGGTTTTAGCGCCGAAGGATATCAGGTCGATCTGGATGAAGGGTTCCAAGATGCCCGCGAAAAAATGGACAAGGTCATTGTGCGCGACGTCAAATTCGACATTGGCGGTGATGCACAGCGTATCCATCAGATTGATACAACTCTGTCCGATGTGACCTTCAAACACATTTTGCTACCGGTTTGGATGGCCGCCTATAAATACCGTGGTAAAACCTATCGTTTTGTGGTCAATGGCCGCACGGGCCGCGTGCGGGGTGAACGCCCTTGGTCCGCATGGAAAATCGCGATTGCTGTCATTCTTGGTCTTATCGTGGCAGCGGGTGTCGGCTATTTCGTGGCGCAAAACCAGTAAAATTTATGAGGTCTGATATGATCCTGTGCAGTGGCGAAGCCCTGATCGACATGCTGCCGCGTGTCTCAACCAAAGATGAACCCGCTTTTGCGCCCCTTTCGGGCGGTGCCGTGTTTAACACCTCTATCGCTTTGGGTCGCCTTGGTGCGCCTGTGGGCTATTTCGGGGGCTTGTCTACCGATCTATTTGGCGCGCAGCTGATCGATGGATTAGCAGCCTCAAAAGTGGATCATTCCCGCGCCCCACGCAGCGACCGACCGACCACTTTGGCTTTCGTGACACTGACGGATGGTCACGCACAATACGCGTTTTATGACGAAAACACCGCAGGCCGTATGACCACAGATGCAGATCTACCCGATCTGGATGGTGTCAGTGCACTGTTCTTTGGCGGTATTAGCCTGGTGTCAGAACCGGCCGCCGATGCTTATGCCGCACTGTGCACAGGCGATCATGATCTGCCGGTGATGATCGATCCAAACATTCGTCCAACATTCATCAAGGATGAAGACACCTATCGCGCCCGCCTGACCAAAATGCTGTCCCGCGCAGATCTGGTCAAAGTGTCCGACGAGGATTTAGATTGGCTGGGTTTGGCGCTGGAAGATTTGTTTGCGGCAGGGACAAAAGCCGTCTTACTAACACGCGGTGCAGAAGGCGTTGATATTGTATCTGCTGCGGGCACATTGCGTGTGCCGGCACAAAAAGCAACGGTCGTTGATACGGTTGGCGCGGGCGACACATTCAATGCAGGTTTTCTTGCCGGTCTGTACCGCAGCAATCTTTTGTCGCGTGACGCGCTGAAAAACGCCAGCCTAGAAGATTTCGTACCCGCAGCAGAATTGGGCGCCGCAGCCGCAGCGATCACCGTGTCCCGCGCAGGTGCAAACCCGCCTTGGGATCACGAATTGTGAGAACGCTGCTGCAACGCGTTGCCGAAGCCTCGGTCAAAGTGGATGGTCAGATTATCGGAGAAACCGGCCCCGGCCTGTTAATCCTGATCTGCGCCATGAAAGGCGACACAGAGGCGCAGGCCGACAAGCTGGCTGCCAAAATCGCTAAGCTGCGCATTTTTCAAGATGATGCAGGCAAGATGAACAAGTCGGTACGCGACATTGCTGGCAGCGCGCTGGTTGTGTCCCAATTCACGCTGGCCGCCGACACGCGATCAGGCACCCGCCCCGGATTTTCCACCGCCGCCCCACCCGACGAGGGCCGCGCGCTGTATGATTACTTTGCCAAAGCCATTGCAGACCAAGGCATCCCCACCCAAACCGGCGAATTTGGAGCCGATATGAAAGTGTCGCTGATCAATGACGGACCGGTGACAATCTGGATGGATACCGAGGCCTAAGCCAAGAAAAATCACTCAGACGATTAAAAACATCGACAGCATCTTTGCCAAGGAAAGGATACGTCATGCCCCATGTTTCACTTGAATTCTCCAGCGGCATTTCCGAAGTTTACGACATCCAGAATGTTTGCGAACGCCTTTTAGCGGAACTTTCTAACGATCCCGCATTCGATCCAGCTGATATAAAAATTCGTGCGAAGCCAATAGATTACTTTTGTATGGGAACTGATCCGCAAAGTTTCGTGCATGCGACACTGCTGTTGATGGACGGCCGTGACGAGCCAACCAGAAAGCGGTTAAATACTGTGATCCTTAATACATTGAGAGATCAGCTCTCAGATGTTGGCAGCATCACAGTCCAAGATCTTGAAATGACGCGCGCGACATACCTAAAGAGCTTGCTTTAGCCTCTTAAAAAATGCGCGCTATCTCGACACGTCTGCCCCGATGGCGCGCTAACCCCGCCCACGATATGGCGGCACACCTTGCTCGGGGATCCAGACGCCTTCTGGCTCTGGTCCGCTTTGCCAGAATACGTCGATGGGAATCCCGCCGCGCGGGTACCAATAGCCACCGATGCGCAACCAGCGGGGGTCTAGAAATTCTACCAAACGGCGGGCGATGGAAATGGTGCAATCTTCGTGAAACGCACCGTGATTGCGGAATGATCCCAAGAACAATTTCAACGCTTTGCTTTCCACCAGCCAGTCACCGGGCACATAATCGATCATCAGATGCGCGAAATCAGGTTGGCCCGTCATTGGGCAAAGCGACGTGAATTCCGGCGCAGTAAAACGCACCACATAAGACACATCCGATTGCGGGTTTTGGACCCTTTCCAAAACCGCCTCTTCCGGCGAGGCCGGCATAACGGTATCACCGCCAAGCTGTGTCAAATTGCTGTAGATGTTCTCTTCCATGCCTGCGCGCCCCTGCATCAATCATGCCTTGATTAGACCACCCGCCTATCCGATCCACCTTGTTAGGTCCAGTCCATGTCCATAGGCTGAATATGGCTGGGCTCAAATGGAACCCCAGCATGCGCATTACAACTTATGTTTATCCTACAACTTTCAGCCATAGCGCTGTTGCATCATCGCTTACTTTGAAGCGTGGATAGCGCATACAGGCCGCGTCTTCCTGTTCGATCGCTCTGATCTCAGACGCCAATTCTGCAAGGCCCTTCGCTCTGATCGCTTGTGCAAAGCCCTCAGCCGAATAGACGTCATAATCCGTTATCAGACTTGCAAACCCGTCGCTCATCAGGATGACTTCGTCCCCGTCAGAAACAGACAAACCTGCATAGCGTGTCACCGCTTTGGCGGCGGAGGCCCGTACGCCCAGCGCAAAATGATCGCTTCGTCCGCGATGCGCCCGACGTTCATCCAATGCAGCACCCGTAAGAGGTTGCGCCCCAACTCCGGCCCCCAGCGCCAAGGCATCCGCGGCCTCGCCGCTGGTATCGGGTTCGCCCGTACACCACTGCACAGAACCATCTTTGCGCGCCAACAAAGCCGGACAATCCGCAGCCCAAGCGATCGAGACTTTATCGTCAGACAATTGAACCGCAGAAAAGGCAGCTTTTGGCATTTCCCAATCTGCAATCGGATCTCGCGTTCTCTCAGCCTCAAAACACATTTCGATTTGATCAAAAACCGTCTCGCAGGCAGATTTTAGGTCACGCTTCCTAGACGCTGCAAATAGAGAATTTGTCGTGGATGCCAACCAGGCCGCCCCGCCTTGCGCGCCCAACAGGCCAGCCGGGCCCATATTGGTGGCCCCATCCACAACCCAAGCAAGGTTTGATGTGCATCCACAACGATCATCATTGGGTTTGGCATGTTCCCCATTCAAACTGATCATTTGAAGCGTTTCAAAATGCATGTCGCGTTTCCTATGCGGGCTACTGTGATCGCAGCCTTACCTCGGGTCAGGAATCAATAAAAGCCGTTGATGTTCCAATATATTGTGCAGAGCACCTTGGTAGGTATCTCACCGCAAACAAAAATCCCGGGGCATAACACCCCGGGATGGATCCTTTAAAAGTGTTGCAGAGCCTATTCCGCAGGCACCGCCAAATCATCTTCGACGCCCAGCGGATGGGAGATTTTATCCAACATTTCCTTCGGACAGATCTGCAGGAAGTTGCCTTTTTCAATATCCCAGTGCTGCAAGATATCCGCGGCTTTTAGGCTGCGGGCCTCATCAGCATGGCGCTGAATCAGCCCCTTAAGTTCAGCCTCCCAATGGCTTTGGGTGATAGGACAGGTCACAAGCCCCTCCATGTTCAACATGTTTGGGGCGCTTCCGTCTGGGTCATACAGATACGCCATACCGCCCGTCATACCGGCACCAAAGTTTGCGCCAATGGTTCCAAGGATCACAGCAACACCGCCGGTCATGTATTCACACCCGTTGGATCCACAGCCCTCAATCACGACCTTCGCACCCGAATTTCGCACCGCGAACCGTTCTCCCGCCCGGCCTGCCGCAAACAGATAGCCATCTGTTGCGCCATATAGCACGGTATTGCCGATGATCGTATTTTCCGATGCTACCAGCGGAGACACCTGCTGTGGACGTACCACGATCGTTGCGCCTGACAGGCCCTTGCCCACATAGTCATTGGCATCGCCAGACACCTCTAGTTTCAGACCCGGCGCAGCAAAGGCGCCCAGTGCCTGACCAGCGGATCCACTAAGTTTTACGTGCAGGTGATCTGGCTGCAGACCATTTCGCATCCCGAATTTCTGCACGATATGGCTGGATGTCCGAGTGCCGACCGAACGATGCGTGTTCATGACCGCATAGGACAGTTGCATCTTTTCGCCATCTTCCAAGAACCGCGCAGCATCGCGCACGATTTCGGCATCCAGCGTATCCAGAACAGGATTACGTGGGCGGTCGCGGTTATATTCGATATCGTCTGACCCATCGACACGGATCAGCAACGGGTTGAGATCCAGATCATCCAGATACTCATCCCCTCGGCTGACCTGAGACAGCAGATCTGCACGACCGATCACATCATCCAAAGACCGCGCCCCGATAGATGCCAAGATTTCGCGCACTTCTTGGGCGTAGAAGGTGATCAGGTTTACAACCTTATCTGCATTGCCGGTAAACTTACCGCGCAGCGCCTCGTCCTGCGTACATACGCCGACCGGACATGTGTTCGACTGACACTGACGTACCATGATGCAGCCCATCGCAATGAGGGCCGCGGTACCAATGCCATATTCTTCAGCGCCCATCATGGCGGCCATAACGATGTCACGCCCCGTGCGCAGACCGCCATCTGTCCGCAACGTGATGCGATCCCGCAGATTGTTCATCGCCAGAACTTGGTGCGCTTCTGTCAGACCCATTTCCCATGGCAGGCCCGCGAATTTGATCGAGGTCGCTGGGGACGCACCTGTGCCGCCATTATGGCCTGAGATCAGGATAACATCCGCCTCGGCCTTGGCCACACCTGCGGCAATTGTACCGACACCAGAAGACGCCACCAATTTCACCGTCACCTTACAGCGCGGGTTGATCTGTTTAAGATCGTAAATCAGCTGGGCCAAGTCCTCAATTGAATAGATATCATGATGTGGCGGAGGTGAGATCAGCGTCACGCCCTTGGTCGAATGACGCAAGCGTGCAATCAGATCGGTGACCTTCATGCCCGGCAGCTGGCCACCTTCGCCCGGTTTGGCCCCTTGCGCGACCTTGATTTCCAACTCTTCACATTGGTTCAGGTATTCCGCCGTCACGCCAAAGCGGCCCGATGCGACCTGCTTGATCTTGGCAGATGGATTATCGCCATTGGGTTCCGGCACGAAATGCGCCGGATCTTCACCACCTTCGCCCGAGTCAGATTTGGCCCCAATCCGGTTCATCGCCACGTTCAGTGTTTTATGCGCCTCAGGGCTTAACGCGCCCAGCGACATACCCGGCGTGACGAACCGTTTGCGGATCGATGTGATGCTTTCCACCTCTTCCAGTGGGATTGCATCGCCAAGTGGCTTGATCGCCAACAGATCCCGCAAATGGATCGGCGGGTTTGAGCGGATCGCCTCACTATAGCTTTTCCACATTTCAAAGCTGGCACGATCACAGGCAGCTTGCATCAGGTGCATGGTCTGTGCCCCCCAAGCGTGCGTTTCCCCAGATTTACGCGATTTGTAGAAACCACCGATTGGCAAAACATCCGCGCCACCTCCAAAGCCTTGGAAATGGACCTCTTCTGCCTTTTTCTGGATACCATAAACACCGATACCCGAAATGCGCGATGTCATACCGGGGAAGAATTCGCTGACCATGGCGCGTGACAGGCCAACCGCCTCGAAATTCAGACCACCGCGATAAGACGAGATGACAGAAATCCCCATCTTCGCCATGATCTTTAACAATCCCGCATCCACGGCTTCGCGATAACGCGCAACCGCCTCTGTCAAACTGATATCCAGCAGCCCACGATCAATACGATCTGCTAGGGAATCTTCGGCCAGATAAGCATTCACAGTCGTCGCACCACAGCCAATGAGAACCGCAAAATAATGCGGGTCGATGCATTCGGCTGAACGGACGTTTAGCGAACAGAATGTCCGCAAACCTTGACGTGTCAAATGCGCATGCACAGCCGAGGTCGCCAAGATCATTGGCATCGCCACACGGTCCTCGCCAGATCCTTGATCCGTCAACAGAATATGCCCAGCGCCAGAACGCACCGCATCTTCTGCCTCGGAGCGCACGCGATCCAATGCTTCACGCAAAGCACCATCGCCCTGACCGGCCGGGAAGGTACAATCAATCTCGGCCAACGAGACCTTGAAGTGGTTTTTCAACTCTTCCCATTGCTGGTTGCCCACAAAGGGGCTTTCCAAAACGATGATTTGCGTTTGCGCGCTGCTTTCATCCAACACGTTCTTCAGATTGCCGAACCGTGTTTTCAGACTCATCACGCGGAATTCGCGCAAACTGTCGATGGGCGGGTTCGTCACCTGGCTAAAGTTCTGACGGAAGAAATGGCTAAGCGGGCGATATTTCTTGGATAGAACCGCCTGTGGCGTATCATCGCCCATCGAGGCCAACGCCTCTTTGCCGTCTTCGGCCATTGGCGCCAGAACCTGTTCCAGTTCTTCAATCGTATAGCCCGCCGCAATTTGACGGCGACGCAATTCGCCGCCTTCGAACAGAGGCGCTTCAGTTACTTTTGACAGGGCTCGGTCAGCTTCATTGATTTTGCCAACCCAGTCGCCAAATGGTCGCGATGACGCCAAAGCATCCTTGATCTGACCATCGTGGAACAATTTGCCTTCTTTCATATCGACCGCGATCATCTGACCCGGGCCAAGCGCCCCCTTTTCCAAAATCGCCGCTTCATCGGAGGGCACCATGCCGGCCTCGGATCCCGCAATCAGCAGGCCATCGCCCGTCACGACATAACGCATTGGGCGCAAACCATTGCGATCCAGACCACCGCAGACCCAGCGACCATCGGTCATCGCCAATGCTGCGGGGCCATCCCATGGTTCCATGACCGAGTTGCAATAGGAATACATGTCGCGCCATGCTTCGGGCAGCTCGACCGCCTGCTTGGACCAACTTTCCGGCACAAGCATGGTTTTTGCCATAGGCGCGTTACGACCTGCGCGCACCAGCACTTCAAACACCGCATCCAACGCCGCCGAATCCGATGCGCCGCCCGTAATGATAGGTTTGATATCTTCAGCCAAATCACCAAAGGTACCGGAGGCCATGCGGATTTCATGGCTCTTCATCCAGTTCACATTGCCCTTCAGCGTGTTGATTTCGCCGTTATGAGCCAACATGCGGAACGGTTGGGCCAACCACCATTGTGGGAAAGTGTTTGTTGAATAACGCTGGTGATAAATCGCAAAAGCACTTTCAAAGCGTTCGTCCTGAAGATCAGGGTAAAATACCGCAACCTGTTCAGCCAGCATCATGCCTTTATAAATGATCGAACGACAGGACATGGACGCAACATAAAGTTCCCCAATGCCAGCGGCAGCGGCAGCCTTTTCAATCCGACGACGGATGACGTAAAGCTCGCGTTCAAACGTTTCTTCATCCACGCCTTTAGAATTGGAAATCAGGATCTGTTCGATTTCAGGGCGGGTTGCGTTGGCTTTATCACCAAGGCAAGACACCTCAACCGGAACGTGACGCCAGCCATAGGAATAATAGCCCATGCGCAGAACTTCGGTTTCTACGATTGTGCGGCAGGTTTCCTGCGCGCCGAAATCTGTGCGTGGCAGAAACACCTGACCCACCGCCAGTTTTTCGCCATCGCGTGGCGAATGGCCTGTGCGTTCGATTTCTTCATGAAAGAACGCAACCGGGATTTCCACATGGATGCCCGCACCGTCACCGGTTTTGCCATCCGCATCCACAGCCCCCCGGTGCCAGATCGCTTTCAACGCAGTGATACCGGCCTCAACAACCTTGCGTGACGGTTTACCATCGATCGACACAACAAGACCCACACCACATGAGCTATGCTCGTCTGCTTCGGAATACATCCCGTTTTCCGACATCCATTTGCGCTTTTCCGCTTCGGCCTTGGCCCAGTTCGCGTCAAATTTTGTCATGTTTCATCTCCTCGCTGCGGTGGCTCTGCGATGTGGTCGCGGCCTGCGTTGCAATACCATCCCAGACCGGGCTGGTTTGGATTTCTATTTTTGTGTCGCCAAATAGGCGTCTAACTTGGCCTGTTCTTCGGCCTCGGTGCTTTGGCTGGCCCCATCGAATGGAACGGACCAAGGGGAGCCACAATCGGTAAAGATCTCTTCGGTTACGCTGAGCCCCGTTTGATCATCCAACAGACCCGGCGCGACATAGGAGGGCGGCTTTCCCTGCATTTTCCAATACAGAACCGACCCACACTGTTTGCAATTGGCCCGCTCGCCCCATTCTGATGCGCGATAGGCGTTGATGTGTTCTTCGCCAGTCAGCTGCAGATCACTGACGCGCACAGAATAAAGCGGACCACCCCCCGTCCAACGCCGACATTGCTGGCAATGGCACGCCTGAATGTCAGGCGACACGACCGCCTTGAAACGTATCGCACCACAAAGGCACTGGCCGGTTCTGGTTTCGCTCATATCTGATCTCACTCAGCAGCAACGGTTGCAGCGGCTGTTGCCAGATCCGCCAGAACCGCTTCAGCACAATCGCGACCGTCACGAATGGCCCAAACCACCAGGGACGCGCCACGCACGATATCACCCACGGCATAAACACCGGGCAAGGCCGTGCGACCGCTGGTGAATTCGGCCTTTACAGTACCCCAACGTGTGACTTCCAACTCGGGCGTATCCCAAAGCGTTGGCAGGTCTTCTGGTTCAAATCCCAGCGCCTTGATCACAAGGTCCGCAGGTTCGTCATAATCGGACCCTTCGATCACTTCGGGGCTTTGGCGACCTGACGCATCGGGCAGACCAAGACGCATCTTTTGCACAACAACGCTGCTGACCGCATCGCCCTTGAACCCGACAGGCGCGGTCAGCCATTCAAAGACCACGCCCTCTTCTTCGGCGTTTTGCGTCTCGCGTTGTGATCCCGGCATATTCGCTTTGTCCCGACGATACAGGCATTTGACGCTGTCCGCGCCCTGACGGATGGCCGTACGCACGCAATCCATCGCGGTATCACCACCGCCGATCACGACAACTTTTTTGCCCGCAGCGTTCAGTTCGCCGCTGTCAAATTCTGCAACGGTGTCCCCAAAATTATTTACACGGTTGTTGGCCGTCAAATAATCGATCGCCTTAACGATGCCAGACGCACCGGCACCCGGTCCACGCAAATCACGGGATTTATAAACACCCGTCGCGATGATCACAGCGTCATGTTTTTCGCGGATTTCTTCAAAGGTTATGTCTGTGCCAACATCGCAATTCATCACAAAGGTGACACCAGCCTCTTCCAGCTGTTTGTTACGGCGCATCACCACATCTTTTTCCAGCTTAAATCCCGGAATACCATAGGTCAGCAAGCCACCTGCGCGGTCGTAGCGATCATAAATCGTGATCTGCAAACCCGCACGGCGCAGCACATCCGCCGCCGCCAATCCGCCCGGTCCAGCACCAATAATGGCAACGCTTTCACTGCGTTCAACAGAGGGCACAATCGGCTGAACCCAACCTTTTTCCCAAGCAGTATCCGTCACGTATTTCTCGACCGCACCAATGGTCACTGTACCGTGGCCGGATTGCTCGATCACACAATTGCCTTCGCACAAACGATCCTGCGGACAAATACGGCCACAGATTTCAGGGAAAGTGTTTGTCGCCTGACTGACCTGATAGGCCTCTTCCAACCGACCCGCCGCCGTCAGGCGCAGCCAATCTGGAATATTATTGTTCAACGGACAATGAGATTGGCAATACGGCACACCGCATTGCGAACACCGGCTTGCCTGCTCTTCCGCTTTGGCCGCCGCAAACTCTGCGTAGATTTCTTGATAGTCTTCTTTGCGATTCACCGCTTCGCGTTTGGACGGCATATCGCGGTCAATCGACACAAATTTCAACATGGGCTGCTTGGCCATGAGGGGAAAGCTCCTCTCTCGCTAGAACATGAGGGCTTTTTAACGAATTAAGAAAACAATAAAAAGTCAGAAATGCTGACGTTAATCAGGAAAGTTAGGCTGCTAAGCGGAATTTCAGAAAATATGCGCAGGCAATTTAAGTCCGAACTGGACCTTAATTTGCCATTCTTCTTTTCGCTCAATGCGTTATACAGTTCATTAATAACAGGCTGTCAGGACATAAAATGGACTTTTTCCATCTGCTTATCCTTGCATTGATTCAAGGCATTACCGAATTTCTTCCCATATCGTCATCTGGCCATCTGATTCTTTTGCCCGCATTGACCGGATCAGAAGATCAGGGACAGTTCATCGATGTCGCCGTGCATATCGGCACATTGGGTGCGGTGATCTTGTATTTTTGGACTGACGTTAAAACAGGCCTCTTCGGATTGCCGCGCTTGTTGCAGGGCAAAATCGACACGCCCGGATCAAAGCTGGCCTTTCTGCTGATCATAGCAACCATTCCAGCGATCTTGTTTGGATTGGTGCTCAGCGTGACCGGCCTGGATGATATGTTTCGGTCGATGAAAGTCATTGGCTGGACCATGCTGATCTTTGGTATCGTACTTTGGTGGATGGACACAAAGTCACCCGAAACCAAAACCGAGGGCGACTGGACCAAACGCGAGGCCATCATTCTGGGCCTGTGGCAATGCCTGGCCCTGATCCCCGGAACATCCCGATCTGGCATCACCATCACAGGTGCGCGCGCCTTGGGCTATACCCGTGCTGACGGCGCAAAAATCGCGATGCTGATGTCCATCCCCATCATTCTGGCCTCTGGCGTTTTGCTGGTTCTCGAAGTGATTGGCGAGGCAGATACCGCAGCCATGCGCGACGGTGCAATCGCGGCTGGTTTGTCCTTTGTATCGGCGTTTGCAGCCCTGATCTTGATGATGCGCCTGCTGAAATCAATCAGCTTTACACCTTACGTGATCTATCGTGTGGTTCTGGGCGCGATTCTGCTATGGATTGCCTATACATAAGCCCGGCAGCTTGTTTAGGTTATCCATTGCGAAATTTCCCCCCACGCCCCAAAAAATCACTTAACGTATTGAAAAATAAACAAGATAGACCCTACGTGAGGCACAACCATGATGTGCAGCACACCGATAGGATACAAGTTAAATTTGACTGAAATTCGATACGACTTTAAGGGCCGAAATACTAACGGTCTTTAAACATAGTTCGAAACAGTAATTAGTGCGGTTTTTGTTTGCATTGCTTGCTTTGAACACCTCTACGGGAGAAGAGCATGGCAGGCGAAGAATTCTTATTGTCTGGTGATCAAATTGCAACTTACAGCGATTGGTCTTCCACCTATCCAGCCCCAAGCTATACACCACAAATCAATCTCATTGGGGTTCAAACCCTTGGTAGCGCCAGTGATCGCTTTTTCCTTGTGCGCACACAGGGCAATAATCTGTCGGTTACCAATGGTGACCTCTACAACGTTTACCCTGCCATAGACGATGGGACAGGGACCCTTGTTCCGGACTATACATCGCCCCTTTTTACCGGATCAGGGGCAACACCAGATGCTTTCAACGACACGGGTGCGGGCGACAATTATTCGATCTTTGGCCTCTATACCGGCCCAAGTTTTCTTTTAAAACTTGATGGTATCGGCAGCGGAACGTCCATCAGTTTTGTTCAGGGTGAAGACGTTACCGGCAATAACGGCGAATTGGAATTGTCCGAAATTGCTGCGGCCAATCCTGATGGCGTTGTATGCTTTGCCAACGGAACCCTTATTGAAACCCGCAAAGGCAAAACCCCTGTCGAAGATTTGCGGGTTGGTGATTGCGTTTTGACATATGGGGGAGATTTCAAACCGATCCGCTGGATTGGATCGCGAAAAATCCACCTGAGATCTGATGCAGAGACATGTTTTTTACGTCCGATTCGCATTCTGGCGGGATCTCTTGGGCAAGGATTGCCGTCACGAGACATGCTTGTGTCGCGCCAACATAGGATGCTTGTGTCATCCAAGATCGCCATGCGCATGTTTCAATCGCCAAACGTCTTAGTGTCCGCGATTAAGCTAACCGCGCTACCCGGGATCTTCATTGATCAAGACGCAGAAGAGGTGACATATTTCCATTTCCTGTTCGACACACATGAAATCGTTTTTGCCGAAGATGCACCTGCAGAGAGCCTGTTTACTGGCGTCGAAGCCCTAAAACGGGTGTCGCCAGCGGCACGAGAGGAAATTTTTTCTTTGTTTCCGGAGCTGCGAAATCCACAAACGATAAAGGAAACTGCGTTCACGTCGCCCATCGGGCGGCATCAGAAACAGCTGATCGAACGGCATTTGAAAAACGGCAAACCGTTATTGGAAGCTTTCCGAATGTGACGATAAGCGCCGCGTTTTACACGCGGTGATAGGGGCTGCCTGCCAGAATGCTGGCGGCCCGATACAGTTGCTCGCTCAGCATGACGCGTACCAGCATGTGGGGCCAGACCATTTTGCCAAAGCTGATGGCAAAATCCGCCTCTGATCGCAAACTGGGATCAATCCCGTCCGCGCCGCCAATGACAAAAGCCAGATTCTGTGTGCCCGTGTCGCGCCATCCCGCTAGCTTCTGCGCAAAATCAGGCGACGTCATCACCTGTCCACGTTCATCCAGAACACAAAGGCGCGCACCTTTGGGCAGCGCTTTGCGCAGCAACGCAGCCTCCGCCGCCATGCCACCGCCTTTTTTGTCCTCGACCTCGATCAATGTCGCAGGCCCAAGGCCCAAGGCCCGACCTGTTCTGTCGAATCGTTTGATATAATCGGAAATCAGATCGTGTTCAGGGCCACCGCGCAGGCGGCCCACCACACATAGATGGATCTTCATGGGAAAATCTTACTGCTGGCCTGCGCCTACACCGGCGCCAACGGGCTGCCACATTTTTTCCAGCTGGTAAAAGTCGCGAACCTCTGGACGGAACACATGTACGATCACATCACCCGCATCAATTGCAACCCAGTCGCCCGTTTCCTTGCCTTCCATTTTGGCCAGAATGCCAAATTTGCCCTTTAGCTCTTCAGCTAATTTTTCAGACAAAGCAGACACTTGTCGGGACGAACGACCCGAGCAGATGATCATATAATCGCAGACAGACGTTTTGCCACGCAAATCAATCTGCACAACTTCTTCAGCTTTGTTATCGGACAGGGAGGCAAGCGTCGCAGCCAGAATGGCCTCAGAGCTTGCAGGATCTTGAGCCAAACCGCCAGTGTTCAGCGTTTTCGCTCCAGTAGCTGATGAATCAGCTGTGTGGGTCGGTGATGACAGGACATGTCCTCCTATATTCAAATGCCGTTTACCAATTGGGACGGAATACGTCTATATAATCCCAGCTTGGCAAAGAAAAATCAATATTTCACAACAGATCCGGAATTTTCCCGCCGAATGGGATCAATATGTCGCGACACAAGTCGCACAAACCCCAATATCCAGTAGTTTGCGACCCGGTTTATAAAATTCAAAACAGTTTAATGAATTATGGATCAATTAAACCAACCCCAATTGGGGTTGGTTCAGATGCAACACGAGTTACAGTTTATAGGCCCAAGGATCCGCCTGATAGCGATAGGCTGAACCCTCACGCACGACTTGACCGACACTTGGGAAATCCAAATGCATGCCAGACACATGCAACTTGTCCGCAGCTGCCATATCTAGCACGCGCGCCCGTGTTTTACGTGCCGTATCCATATCGATATCGAACGCAACCCCGACTTCGGGATGCGCAAATTGGATGCCTGCCGCGTGAATGACATCGCCCCAAATCAACAGAGATTCGTCGCCAGAGTTCAACGTAAACCCGGTATGACCTGATGTGTGGCCCGGCAGAGGCACGGTCGAAATACCCTGCCCCAGATCGGTTTCGCCAGAGAATGTGACCAGACGATCTTTGTAAGGTGCGGTTACATTGCGCGCCATGTCAAACCAGACTCGACCGTCTGCCGGTGAAGCTGCTCTGATCGCGTCATCATACCAGAAATTCCATTCCTCTTGTGCAACATACAGCTCGGCATTTGGGAAATACGCAGCACCAGATGCATCTGCCAAAGCACCGAAGTGATCGACATGCAAATGGGTCATATAGATCGCATCAACCTGATCCGGCGTATATCCCGCAGCCTTCAGGCTAAGCGTGATCAGTCCTGCGTCTGGCAAGGCCCCTTCAGGAGTGCCCGCGTCGATCAAAACCAGTTTCTCGCCTGTGTTGACCAAAAACGCGCTTACGGGAATGCGGTAGGCCGTTGGTATTTTATCTTTGCCATACAGCGCCAGTTGGTCGCCATGCGTTGCCAAATCATAAGGAGACAGAGTTTCGAAACCGGAATCCAAAAAGCCATCCAACAATGCGGTGACTTCAAGATTGCCAACTTTATACCGATAGACGCCCGGGACTTGGTCCGTCACGAACGGTGCTTTCGCGGACAATAGCGACGGCACTGTCGCAGCCAAAGGCAGGGTAGCTGCCGCTGTCAGAAAATTGCGTCTTTTGATCTGCATGGAATGTCCTTTGCATGACTAGAAATTACCAAAATCATGTAAATTGCAGACAGCCACTTGCATACGCGTCTGGCACTTCTTACCCTTATTAGAGAAACTGATACCCTATGTTCAGGAGTGCCCCGATGGACCGCATGTCAGCGCTTGAGACCTTTGTCACCGCTGTGGATACTGGCAGCTTGAATAAGACAAGCCAGCATATGGATGTCAGCCAATCCGCCGTCAGCCAACAATTGCGCAAACTGGAAAACCATTTCGGGCAAGCTTTGTTAATTCGCAGCACAGCAGGCGTGAAACCGACCGGGCCAGGGCAGACAGTCTATGCCAGAGCACAGGCAATATTACGCGAATATAGCCATATGATTGATGACTTAGGGTATCAATCCAGCCACGTCACGGGCACACTACGCATCGGGATTAGCCTGTGTTTGCAAAATGTCGGGCTTAGCGATGCGCTTGTGGCCATGAAAACCACATGGCCGGATCTGAATTTGTCTTTGTCGCTTGTATCGCAACAGGTCGATTTAACCCGCGATCCTCTGGATCTGGCACTGCTTATTGGCGAGCAATCCGCCATTGGTGGCATCCGCCGCAAACTGGCAGATGTAAACACCGCGCTTTACGCGCATGTAGATCTATTTGGGGCAACGCCGCCACAAACCATTGAAGATCTCAGCCCAAAAAGCATGGTCCGTTGCCCATTTGAAATGGATGAAACGCAACTGGTTCTGACCAAAGATGGTGTGCGTGTGACACAAGACATCTCGACGGGGATTTCAGTTAATTCCCCTGAGATGTTGTTGCAGGCCGTTATGAACAAAATGGGATTTGCAAAATTGCCCCATCCGCTGGCCAAACCCCATGTTGACGCGGGTCAGCTGGTTCCCTTGCTGCCGGACTACTTGGTTCCCAGCAACCCGATCTATCTGCTGTATCCAGAACGCGGTGCGATGACGCATACAATGCGTGTCGTATCTGAGCGCATGCAAGATGTGCTCAGAGATACGGCTTACGCGAAAGACATCTAAGCGCCGTAGGGCACCCAAACGGTTTTCACCTCTGTCGCGGCGTCTAGGAAGGCGCGCCCTTCGCCCGCTGCACCAAACCAATCCCGTGCTTTGCCGTAATTGGTCCAAACGCGCTTTAGATTGCTGGCGGCACCTTTTTCCAACGCAGCAGAGATATCTGAGGCGGAAAAGCTCCAAACCGCATCCACATCCATGTGGGACGCTAGGGTTGGCGCCAGTTCTTCGTGTGCGCCAGTGATGATATTAACCACACCGCCTGGCACATCAGATGTTTCCAGGACCTGATAGAAATCCAACGCTGCCAATGGGAAAGGGTCTGACGCGACCAAAACCACGCGGTTGCCCATAGCAATCGCCGGGGCCATGGCCGAAATCAAGCCCAGCAAAGGTAATGCATCGTCACAGAATGCGCCAATCACACCGCAAGGTTCCCGCAGGCCCATGGCAACACCGCGCATTGGCACAGATTTCACACCGCCATCCAGCTTGTCCGCCCACGCGGCATAGGTGAACAGACGATCGATGGAAGCTTCGACCTCTTTCGCGCCTTGCTTCTTGCCCGTCAGGCGATCAATCAGTGCTGCGAATTCATCCGCACGCGCCGACAGGTTTTCGCCCAGATAATACAGGATCTGCGCGCGCAAATGCGCCGTCGCAGCCGACCAGCCAGCCGCACCGCGGGCGGCCTCAACCGCGTTGCGGATGTCTTTGCGACTGCCGATTGGGGCCTGCCCGATCAGCACACCTTTGCTGTCAAAAATATCTCGGGAATAGCCGCTATCAGGACGCGCTTGTTTGCCCCCGATATACAGTTTGGCCGTGCGATCCACCGGTTGCGCGGCAGTTTTGTCACCGTCAAACGCCGCGATCTTGGCCAATGATTTGGCTTTACCAACCGGCTTTGTGTAGGCCTGCAGGCCTTCCCATCCGCCTTCACAACCAAACCCGCTTTCACGCACGCCGCCGAACCCAGCGGCTGCGTCAAACATATTGGTGCCATTCACCCAGACCACGCCAGCCACCAGTTTCGGTGCGATATCCAGCGCGGTGTTGATGTTTTCGGACCAAATGCTGGCGGCCAAACCATAGCGCGTGTTGTTGGCCAATTGCACGGCCTCTGCAGGCGTGCGGAATGTGCCCGATACCAGAACAGGGCCAAAGATTTCATCCTGCATCAAGGGATCCGCAGGTGCGAGATCTGTGATCAATGTGGGTTTGAAATAGCATCCATCGGGCAGATCACAGGCCGCGTGATACACAGTCCCTGCATCATTGCTATCGACCATGGCTTTAACGCGGGCCAGCTGCTCAGGATCGACCAGCGCGCCCATATCGATGCATTTGTCCAATGGATTGCCGATGCGCAACTTATCCATCCGCGCCTTCAACCGTGTATAAAATGTCTCGGCAATGCCCTCTTGCACCAATAGGCGCGACCCAGCACAGCAAACCTGCCCCTGATTGAACCAAATCGCATCAACAAGGCCTTCAACGGCACTGTCGATATCGGCATCTTCAAAGACGATATAGGGGGACTTACCGCCCAGTTCCAAGGTCAGCGCCTTACCAGTTCCTGCCGTTGCTTCGCGGATCTTGCGACCCACGGATGTCGACCCTGTAAAGGCCACCTTGTCCACATCTGCCGCGACAACCATCTCGCCCACAGCGCCGTCACCTGTGACGATATTCACCACGCCCTTCGGCAGGCCAGCTTGACGGCAAATGTCCGCAAACAACAAAGCTGTCAGCGATGTCCATTCCGCCGGTTTCAACACGACCGTATTGCCCATCGCCAAAGCAGGTGCGACTTTCCACGCCAGCATCAGCAGAGGGAAATTCCACGGGATCACCTGACCACAGACGCCCAGCGCCTCGCGATCCGGCAGTTCAGACTCCATCAACTGGGCCATACCTGCGTGATAATAAAAATGCCGCTGCGCCAACGGCACGTCCACATCGCGGGATTCCCGGATCGGTTTGCCATTGTCCAGCGTTTCCAACACCGCAAACAGCCGCGCATGTTTCTGCAAAAGGCGCGCAATCGCATAAAGATAGCGCGCACGCCCCTTGCCACCCAATGCTGCCCAAGACCCCTGCGCCTTACGTGCCGCCGAAACTGCAGCATCAACATCTGCCTGACCGGCCTGTGTGACCTGCGCCAAAACCTCGCCCGTGGCAGGGTTGCGTGTTTCAAAGGTTGTACCTGGGGTCGTGAAAACACCATTCACAAAACAGCCAAATTCCGGTCCCTTTTCGGCGATCCAGCCGAGTGCATCGCTGGCACTTTCCATCGCGGGGCCATACTCCATTGTCTCAAAAATCTCTTTGACGGTCATTGTTCTTGTCCCGCAGCTTGTTTCATCTTTGCCCAAATCGTCATTGTTTGCACCGCCATCTATGCCGCCGAATGACGCCAGCTGGCCGAATAGGCCCCGGTCACATGGTGTTCCAATTGCCGTTCGATATCACCCAGCAAGGATGACGCGCCAAAGCGGAACAGATCTGGCTGTAGCCAACGATCGCCCAATTCTTCTTTCATCAGCGACAGATAGACCAATGAATCCTTGGCTTTGGAAATGCCGCCCGCCGGTTTGTAGCCTACGCGATAGCCGGTCATGTCGTGGAACTGACGGATGGCTCGGATCATAACCAACGACACAGGCAGCGTGGCATTCACGCTTTCCTTGCCGGTTGAGGTCTTGATGAAATCCGCACCTGCCATCATGCAAATCATGGACGCTTTCGCGACATTTTGCAGCGTGCCCAATTCGCCCGTTGCCAAAATCGCCTTCACATGCGCCTCACCACAGGCGGCACGAAAGGCCTTCATTTCCTCATAGAGCGCCTGCCAATTGCCCGACAGAACATGGCGGCGCGAAATCACGATATCAATCTCAGCAGCGCCAGCGCGCACGCTTTCTTCAATTTCGGCCACACGCAAATGAAAGGGCGACAGACCCGCGGGAAAACCCGTGGACACGGCCGCAACAGGAATACCAGTGCCTTCCAATGCCTCAACCGCGGTTTCGATCATGTCGTGATAGACACAGACCGCGCCCGTTGTCAGCCCCTCAAGACCCAGCGCCTCTAGCAGATCGGCACGCACCGGCTGGCGTGCTTTGGCACAGAGGCGACGCACGCGCGCAGCGGTGTCATCCCCTGCCAATGTGGTCAGATCGATGCAAGCAATCGCGCGCGCCAACCAAGCCGCCTGATGATCCTTTTTCACCGATCTCCGACCGGGCAAGGTTGCACACCGCCGCTCAATCGCTGAGCGGTTGGCGGTCATCGCGGCAACCACATCCATATCCAACGCAAATCCGGGATTGCGCGGCTCAACGGCCTGAGGAAGCTGATGTGTATGAACACTGGTACTGGTCTGCATATCGGTCCTGCGGATGAAATTTGACATTTTGGTCAAATTCGCATGGGTGCAACGGGAAGGCAAGCATTTGGAGACACCTTGCCCGCATGACAATGACCCAGCCTGCGTTCTTAAATTTCAACGCGGCATGATGCACAGACCCTATGATCTACGGGTTATGCCATCCGCATCACACCCGAAACCTATCCAGCCCAAAGTGATCCCATAAATAGTCCCTTTTCAAACGGCTTGATCACCGCCTATACAATCCCTCCACACCAAGACTGAGGGACGGACATGAAAACATTCCGGGATGAAAAAACCGGGGCGACCCTTCGTTACATCGAATTTAGCGGCTCCGGGCGGCCTTTGGTCATTTTGCACGGGTTGGGGCGAGCATCTAGTTTCGATTATCAAGAGCTCAGTCGATATTCAGCCTTGTCCGGGCGCAGCCTGATCTTGGTGGATATGTTGGGGTTTGGTTATAGCGACAAACCTGTGGATTTTGGATATCGCGTGCCAGATCACAGTCGCTACATTTCCCAGTTTGTGCGTCAAATGGGATATGATCGTCTAGATCTATACGGGCATTCCTTTGGCGGCACGGTCGCCTTGGATGCCGCGATGCTGCTGGGCCGTCGTGTCAAACATCTTATTTTAGCAGAGGCCAATCTGGATGCAGGCGGCGGCGCTGGTAGCCAAGCCATCGCTGCGATGACTGAACTGGATTACGTCCAACACGGCCATGACGAAACAATTGCGCAAGCCAAAGAAAACGGCGCTGAAGGATGGGCCACAACCCTGCGATCTTCACTACCGCACGCTGTGTATCGCGGGGCGACATCGCTGGTCGAAGGGGAATCGCAAGACTGGCGGCAAATGCTGTTCAGCCACCCAGCGCAGAAGACCTATATCATTGGGCAAAATTCGCTCCCCTACCCTGCGGCTGACGGGTTAGAGGATCGTGGTGTTCGCTGCCTTGTTGTCCCAAATGCTGGTCACAACCTGAGCGATGATAATCTACGTGGCCTCGGGCGTGCCATCAGCATGGCAATTCAATAGGCACTATATGGTCTTAAGAAAGACATCATTCAGATAGGCCTGATCGTCAATCGTGAAATGGGTTTGGCCTATGACCTCAAATCCCTGACGTTTGTAAAACGCGATTGCAGGCGTATTTTCCGAATTTGTCGTCAACCAAACAGAGCTAGCCCCTGCGCCACGCGCCCAATCAAGACCCGCATTAAGCAAAGCAAGGCCGATCCCTTTTCCATGGTGGCGCGGCTGAACATATAGTGTCGTGATTTCCAAATTCGACTTGGCCGACACAGGGTCTGTTTTGCCTTTGGTCAGACGAATAAAACCATCAATTCCGACAGTATTTTGTGAGACAATGAAATGTTCATTCGGATCTTGCAGTGGCGCAGCAAACGCCTCTGCCCGAAATGTCTCTAACACGTATTTGGCAAAGAAAGGGGACACGCCGTCTTTCAGATAGGTGCCAACCCAAACCTCACATGACACAACTGCAAGGCTTGGCGCGTCATCGGGAATGGCCAACCTCAACGACATCGCACATCCCCTTTTGGCCCGCCCCTGCCAAAGACACTTTCAGCAGGGGCGAAAGGCATTAAACGCCCGCTTTGATGATCGCATCAGCCAGAATTGGCACGGTCTGTGCGTTCAGACCAGCAATATTCATGCGGCTGTCGCCAACCATGTAAACGCTGTGATCCACGCGCAGTTTTTCCACCTGCTCTGGTGTTGCACCAACGCGGGAAAACATGCCGCGGTGCTCTGCTAAGAAACCAAACCGGTCAGACCCGGACAAGCGTTGCAATTCGCCAGCCAGCTGCGTGCGAAGCGCCAGCATACCTGTGCGGACCTCTTCCAATTCTGCCTTCCAATCCGCCTTTAGCGTTGGATCGGTCAGAACCATTGTCACCAAACGCGCACCATGATCTGGCGGGAAGGAATAGTTCTGGCGGTTCAGATAGTTCAGCGTACCTTGGTTCAGCGCCTTTTTGGACGGATCGTTGCAGACCGTCATCAACAGGCCCGTACGTTCACGGTAGATACCAAAATTCTTGGAACAGCTGGCTGCAATGATCGTTTCAGGCATGCTGGACGCAACCAAGCGGGTTGCCTGTGCGTCTTCTTCCAGACCATCACCAAAGCCCTGATAGGCGATATCGATCATAGGGATCGCGCCTTTTTCCAGCATCAGGTCAATGACAGCCTGCCATTGCGTCATGTTCAGGTTCGCACCTGTTGGGTTGTGGCAGCAGCCATGCAACAGCACAACATCACCAGCTTTCAACGCACCCAGATCTTCGATCATGCCCTCAAAATTCACGCCACGCGTTTCCGCATCGAAATAGCGATACATCACGGTTGGCAGCGCCATGTGCTTTAGGATCGACAGGTGGTTCGGCCATGTCGGGTCGGACACAAAGATGCGCGCATCTTTATTGGCCATTTGCACCAGATCGAACGCCTGACGCACGGCACCAGTCCCCCCAGGTGTTGCAACAGCGGCAACATTTTCGGCAGAGACACTATCGGCCAACAGCATATCACGCATCGCATCGCCAAAGGCCGGATCGCCGGACAAAGCCGTATAGCTTTTGGATTGCTCGACTTCCCAAAGCTGCTTTTCCGCCGCTTTTACAGCACGCATAATTGGCGTAGCGCCCGTCGCGTCTTTATAGACACCTACGCCCAGATCGATCTTATCTGTGCGAGGATCTTCCTTATACATCTGCACAAGGGCCAGAATTTTGTCTTTGGGCTGTTCTTTCAGCGCTTCAAACATCAGCTTTCTCCGGTTGCAATCGGCAAGGCGGGCTCCCCGCCCCATTCTGCCCATGATCCGTCATAAAGAGCATTCTCAGAATGCCCCAGCCGGGTCAGGGCCAGTGTCAAAACGGCGGCAGTTACGCCAGACCCGCATGAGGTGATAACAGGCTGTGTCAGGTCGATCCCTGCTGCCTTGAATATGTCAGCCAACTGCGCCACGGGCCGCATTTGCCCGCCTTCCGTCAGCACAGCGTCAAAAGGAATGTTGCGTGCGCCCGGCATATGACCAGATCGCAGACCGGCACGTGGCTCGGCCGCTTCGCCCTTGAAACGCGCCGCACCTCGTGCATCCGCAATCTGCGCAGATCCGCTGTTTATAACATCCAGAACTTGCGCCACATCCCGCAACAGGGTTGCTTGAGGTTTCGCTTTAAACTGTCCTGCTACGACATCGCTTTGATCGTCGGTGACAGGTCGCCCTTCCACGGTCCATTTTGGCAAACCACCATCTAGAACTGCGACCGTGTCATGCCCCATATGGCGCAACAACCACCAAACCCGCGCGGCAGAAAACAGGCCTGCCCCATCATAGACAACCACTTGATCCCCATTGGAAATTCCCAATGCTGCGACCGCTTGTTCGAAATGGCCGCTGTTTGGAACCATATGCGGCAAATCGCTGTCAGGATCAGAGACCGCATCAATGTCGAAAAACATCGCTCCCGGAATATGTCCGGCGCAATATTCGCTATATGCGTCACGTTGCATGGCCGGCAAATACCAACTGGCATCCAAAATCCGTATACCCGGATCACCCAACCGCTGGCCCAGCCAGTCCGTTGAGACCAGAATTTTTGGATCATCGGCCATGAGGTCACGCCTTTTACAAAGATGTCACAAGAGTCGCCCGTCCTTAGACCCCTCGACGCATCCATGCAAGGCAGTTGAACATAAATCACCTATAGAAAAACCCCGGTGCATCACTGCACCGGGGTCCCCACACACGGGCGAAAAATGCCCACACTCGGAAAATAGGAAACTGAAAGCACTCGGTACTAGGAAATCCGCGAATTATTTCGCCAGTGCATTCTTGACGATGCCAACAATTGCCAAGACACCCGCACCACCAACACCACCACCAGCGATCTGGCCTACGATACCCTCAAGGCCACCACCGGCGATCATGCTAAGAATTTGACCACCAACACCACCGCCTACGATACCTGCAATGGAGTTTACAATGACGCCTTGGTCCAGGTTTTTCAGGCTAAAGCCAGCTGCGTTACCACCTGCGGCACCTGCCAGCAAATTTACCAAAAGACCTTCCATGGCGTCGTCCCTCCATATTACGATTTACGCTATTGAACTGAAGGTAAGTTAACCTTTGGGCGCAGAAGTCTCTACGGGAATAGATGCGCAGAACTCCCCTAAAGACGTGGCGTCAAATGGAAACGAATGGTTTTAAAGGTCAGCGCTCTTTCAACAAACGTTGCTTTTGGCGGCCCCAATCACGTTTGGCGTCGCTTTCACGTTTGTCGTGGTTCTTTTTACCTTTGGCGATGCCAATTTTAATTTTGGCGATGCCTTTATGGTTAAAATACAGAACCAGCGGCACCAGCGTCATGCCTTTGCGCTGTGTATCATTCCACATCCGCGCGATTTCGCGCTTTGAGGCCAGCAATTTGCGGCGGCGGCGTTCAACATGTTTGAACATCGCCCGGTCATACGGCGCGATATAGGAATTCACCAACCACAGTTCACCATCTTCAACTGTGGCATAGGATTCCGCAATATTGGGTGCTTGCAGGCGCATGGATTTCACCTCTGGCCCCGTCAACATAATCCCGCATTCTATGTCATCTTCGATAGCATAGTCATATCGCGCGCGGCGATTTTCAGAGAGAACTTTGTAATTCGGATCAGTTTTAGGTTTAGCCATGGCAGCGGGAAATAGTCATTGTAGGCCCTCGTGTCGAGAGGGCTTTCCATAACAACCAGCATATAAAGCTAGTTTAACATCACCAAGCCACGCAACCCCGCCACACAGAGCATGCCTGCAATCATCGATACCGGCAGGTTGCGCGTTTTCAACGCCACCAAGAAGACAACAACCCCAGCCCCCCATTCCACGGGTCCGCCCTTGATCATCATCATCGCGACAAGGCTGGCCACCAAGCATCCCGGCAAGGCCTCCATTCCACGCGCCCAAGGCCCGTCTTGCGGCAAATGTTGCGCCAAAAGGAAGCCCCCTAAACGGATAGCAAAGCTAACGCCGCCCAAGGCCAAAAGCGTGATCCAGATCTCATTCGTCATTCGTCAGTACCCCTGCTGTAACTGCCCCCAGAACGGCACCAAGGATCAAGGCGAAACCAGATTGGTCCGGAAACATGGCCGTGAAACAAATCACAGTGCCCGCTGCCACGCTCCAAGGCACCACATCCGTCCGACCACGCCAAAGGTTTGGCAACAGCGCGACAAAGGCCGCAACAATCGCAAAATCGAGGCCAAAACGTTCAGGATTGGGAATACTTTTGGATAACAGCGATCCAACACCTGCGGACAAGATCCATGCCAATAGCAAAAAACTGCCCCCGCCAAAGAGGTACCAGTAGCTCGCCAACATGCCCCGGTTCTTGGCGCTTTGCATCAAGGCGATGGATGCATCCGTGGCCAAATGCGCCCCGATCAAGATTTTCCACCAAGGTTGCCCTTCAAACGCATATCGCATGCTGGCCGTAATCAACAAAATCCGCAAATTTAGGGCCGCGCCTGCCAATATGGCCGCCACAGCGCCCGCGCCTGCCGTCAATTGATCCAATGCAACCAACTGGGCGGATCCGCCAAAAACAAGGGCGCTCATACTGATGGATTGCAAAATGGAAAACCCAGATTGGACCGCCAAAAGACCAAAGGCGGCGCCATAGCTCATTGCGGCTAAGGCAAGCGGAATCACATCACGCGCACCTAGTGCGACATCTGTTTGTAAAAACGGGTTGGGTTTGGTCATGATCGTTTCTTTAAATGTGTTGTATGTTCGATATGGCGAACATAAGATTTCACATTATAAAATACAATCGTTCGAAATAAAAAACGACCATGACTCCAAACGACTTGATCGCAAGCGCCATAAAACGAGAACGCAAACGTGTCGGCCTAAGCTTGTCCGCTTTGGCCACCCAGTCTGGTTTGGCCAAATCCACCATGTCACAGCTGGAGGCAGGCAAAGGCAATCCAAGCATCGAAACGCTATGGGCCATTGCCGCAGCATTGGGCGTCCCCTTTGCATCCCTATTCGAAGTCAACAAACCCGATACCACCCTTGTACGCGCGAACGAAGGCATGACGCTCAGCGCAGATCAGAGCTGTTTCCAAACCACGTTGCTGGCAAATTGTCTGCCCGGAACAAGACGCGACATCTATCGCGCAGATTTGGAACCCGAAGAAGAACGCACATCACCGGCACACCCATTGGGGACAATCGAACATGTCATAATCTGTGCAGGTCAGGCCCGGATTGGTCCAACAGAGGCTGTCGAAGTTTTGAACGCCGGAGATTATTACCGCTACCCAGCGGACCGCCCTCATATCTATGAGGCACTACAATCCGGCACACAGATTATTGTCATAATGGAAACCCGTGACTAGGCTCGCGCCTAGGGTTGTCTGTACCAAAATACCTAAAGGCATGCGCTCCATTTCGCACATTGTCAGGTTCCTGGCCTCCGCGAGATCAATCGCCCGATCTGTAAATTCGATTGTCGCATAGGTCTGGATCTGAACGGGCTTGCCATCGTCGATCGCGGTCCAATTATCATAATCCGGCGCGCCCCCCGTAAAGAGGCCAAAGTCATCCGAGACCCCAATTCTATGGGGTGATGATAACCGTTCCCCTCGCCTGCCTTTGTGCCAATTCGGAATATGCCTGTTTACAATCCGCCCTGTTTCGGCATCGGTATATCAGCTGCTGGCTGTTCAACTCACTTAGCAGACGGTGAATATCAGCACGAAACCTGTGTTCTTTTCGCAGGCTGTGGTAGGCAAAGCGATACTGAAGTCCCAATCTGTCCGGGTTGCCCTGCGGTAATTCCGGGCGTGTCTGCCCCAGATGGGCCCAAGGCCGTTTCGCCAGTCTCCAAGCCCGCGTCGCAAAGGGCGGGTCCAGCCAGACAACCGCCTGCGCATGCGGCAATGCGATTGGCAACAAACTTGGCCCGCCTTCCAAAATCCACACATGCTCAGTGACGACAGATTGCAATTGCATGTCGACGTCACGTCTTTCGCGTTGTTGCCAATTCTGTGTCAATTTGATCGCGTCAAAAGACTGTAAAGGCAGATCTGGCCGTGCCTGTGCCAAACAGTTTGCAAAATAACTTTTCCCAGATCCATTCGCCCCCGTGACAATCACGCGGGCCACCATCAGGTCAGACCGAATTCAGAGGCAAAAGGATCATGGGATTTATCACGATGCCAGCTATATTCCGCATATCTGGCAACCTGTTCTGCGGCGTCCAAACCGTGGAGATGTTCAATAAACCCCAGCGCCATATCCATACCGGCAGACACCCCCGATGAGGTGACAATATTGCCATCCTCAACCCAACGCGCGGTTGCTTTCCAATCGACTTTGGGCCAGCGTGGTGTCAAATTGGCATAGCCCATTTTGTTTGTGGTCGCTTGTTTGCCATCCAACATCCCGGCCTGCGCCAACAGAATGGACCCAGTGCAAACACTCAGCGTAAACTCTGCCTGTGCACCGGCTTGCGTGATCCAATCGATCAAGACGGGGTTATCAACCTCTTTACGGGTGCCGCGACCACCAGGCACGAGCAAAATATCATAGTCGAACCTGTCAGAGAATGACGCGGTTGCCAGCGAAGATGGCCCATTGGAGGCCGGTACCGGCCCAGAGATTTCTGCGATCAGATCAATCTGAAACGCATCCGGCATCAAGCCGAACATTTCCAGCGGCCCGTAAAGATCGAGCATTTCAAAGCCGGGAAAAATGAGCGCTCCGATTTTACGCATCAGCTGCCCCGATAGGTGGAATACCCGAAAGGCGATAGCAAAAGCGGCACGTGGTAATGGGCGTCTTCGTCGCTCATGCCGAACCGGATCGGAACCTGTTCGAGAAACAGCAAATCCCCCTCTTCCCCCTGTCCGGTTGCGCGCAAATAATCCCCGCTGTGAAACAGCAAAAGATAATGCCCTGTCTCAAACTGATCTTGCGGCAAAAGCGCACCATCTGTGCGCCCATCATCGTTTGTGACCACATCCGCCAAGGATATCATTTCGGCCCCGTTGATGCGAAACAGTTGGATGCGCAAACCAGGTGCAGGTACGCCCCGTGCTGTGTCCAAAACATGCGTGGTAAGATATCCATCCGCCATGCGTGATGCTCCTTTACTGGGCAATTAAGTGTGGTCTAAAACCCTATCGAGAACTGAATATCCCACAAGTTCTTTCCCTGCACCAAAAAACATGCAGGATGCGCTTTTGCACTGCAAATCAGCAATCGGAGATACGCCATGCACAGATATTGCCGCGACATGATCGGATATGGGGCAGATCGCCCAGATGCGGCTTGGCCAAACGGTGCGAAGATCGCGGTGCAATTCGTACTGAATTACGAAGAGGGCGGCGAAAACTGTGTCTTGCATGGGGATGCAGCATCCGAGGCTTTCCTGTCTGACATTCCCGGTGCCGCCCAATGGCCCGGCCAACGTCATTGGAATATGGAATCCATTTACGAATATGGCGCGCGGGCCGGGTTCTGGCGGTTGCATCGTTTGTTTACAGGTGCAGACATCCCCGTCACGATCTATGGGGTTGCTTCGGCCCTTGCCCGATCGCCTGAACAGGTAGAGGCCATGAAGGACGCAGGTTGGGAAATCGCGTCGCATGGTTTGAAATGGGTCGAACATAAAGACATGCCCCCAGAAGAAGAAGCGGCCCAGATTGCGGAAGCTATTCGATTGCACACAGAAGTTGTCGGCACGCCTCCGCGCGGTTGGTACACGGGCCGGTGTAGCGAAAACACTGTGCGTTTGGTGGCTGAAACCGGTGCCGTGGATTATATTTCCGATACTTATGACGACGATCTGCCCTATTGGATGTCCGTCGGGAAGCGCAATCAATTGATCATTCCCTATACGCTGGAAGCCAATGATATGCGCTTTGCCACTGCGCCGGGTTGGGTCACGGGGCGCGATTTTGAAAATTATCTCTATGACGCGTTTGATACGCTTTATGCAGAAGGACAGGCTGGCAAACCGGCCATGATGTCCATTGGCCTACATTGCCGCCTGATTGGCCGTCCGGGCAAATTGGCAGGGCTGAAACGGTTCATAGATTACATTCAAGGTCATGAGGGCGTGTGGTGCCCGACCCGTTTGGACATCGCCGAACTTTGGGCAAAGACCCATCCGCCTGTCAGCAAACCACGCCCCAGTCACATGGACAAGGACAGCTTTGTAGCCGCCTATGGCGGGATTTTTGAACACAGCCTATGGGTCGCAGAACGCGCCTTTGATCTGGAACTTGGCCCAGCCCATGACCGCCCTGCCGGTTTGGCAAATGCTATGGCGCGGGTGTTCCGCACCGCGTCTTATGATGAACGTCTTGCCGTATTAAACGCGCATCCAGATTTGGCCGGAAAATTGGCAGCCGCCAAACGTTTGACGTCCGAAAGCACATCAGAACAGGCCAGCGCAGGCTTGGATTCTCTGACCGAGGCCGAGCATGCCCGCTTTACAGAGCTCAACAGCGCCTATATGGCCAAACACGGCTTTCCGTTCATCATTGCGGTACGAGATCACGACAAGGCTGGCATTCTTGCCGCCTTTGAACGTCGCCTTGATCATGACAGTGACATCGAATTTGCAGAAGCCTGCAAACAAGTGGAACGGATCGCACGGTTGAGACTAGAGGAAATTTTGTGACCGACATCCCATATGCGTTCCCCCCCGGCGGTTTACCGGGACAAGAGTTTAATCCAGAAGGCACCGCAATTTTCACCAATGCCTATGCGGTGATCCCGGCGAATGTTCAGCGCGATATTGTGACCAGCTTTTTGCCGGGCTGGAACGGAATGCGTATGTGGATTTTGGCCCGCCCTATGACGGGGTTTGCCGAAACTTTTGCGCAATATGCTGTCGAACTAGCACCGGGTGGCGGATCATCAGATCCAGAACCTGACCGCAGCGCACAGGCTGGGATCTTTGTCGCCTTTGGTGAGGTGCGTTTGTCAATCGGTGGCGCGCGTCAGACTTTAAAACCCGGGACCTTCGCCTATATCCCATCAGGCGCACATTGGGAGATCTGGAACACATCCGATGGCCCGTGCGGGTTTCACTGGATCCGCAAACGTCTGGACCGTATTGAGAGCCTGAACCCTCTGACCGCATTCACCCGGCATGAAACCGATGTGCCATGGGCCGCGATGCCGGATTGCGATCAGGTCTGGTCCACGCAGCGCTTTTTCGACCCGTTTGACATGCGTCATGATTTCCACGTCAATATCGTCAATTTCCAGCCCGGTGGTCGCATACCATTTGCGGAAACCCATGTCATGGAACACGGTCTCTACGTGCTACAAGGCACCGCGCGGTATTTGCTGAATACCGATTGGGTCGATGTCGGCCCCGGTGATTTCATGTGGCTGCGCGCCTTTTGTCCGCAGGCCTGTATCGCCACAGGTGATCAGCCTTTCCGCTATTTGTTGTATAAAGACGTCAACCGGCATGCGCCCTTGGGCGTGAATGATGTTTTGAAAACAAGCGGTGCACGATGACGTCCGTAATCGCCCGCCCTTTGACATCAACGGCATTTGCACCTTTCGGCGATGTGCTGGACATTTCAGGTGATCCCGACAAAATCATCAATCAAGGGAAATGCGGACGTTTTCACGACCGTGCTACCTTAGATTTCGGTCCCGAAGGGCGTGCTGGTATCAGCCTATTTAACGCAGAGCCCCGCGCCTTGCCCTATGAGCTGGACATGGTCGAACGCCACCCCGAAGGATCGCAGGCCTTTTTGCCGATGCATCAAAATCCATGGCTGGTGATCGTGGCCGAGGCTGGTGATACGCCCGGTTCAATCCACGCATTTATCGCCGCATCCGGGCAAGGGATCAATTTCCATCGTGGAACTTGGCATGGGGTTCTAACCCCGCTTCATGCACCAGGCCTATTCGCAGTTGTTGATCGGATTGGGGACACTACCAATCTACAGGAACACTGGCTCGACGATCCGGTTGTGATTATCGGCTGATGCAGGATTTGGGCGCGATCATCTTTCATGATATGAGCGTCTTTCAAGGCCTGACCCTAATCTTAGCCAGTTTCGCCGGATCTTTCATTACCATCGCTTTGGGCATTGGTGGCGGCGCAATGCTGCTGGCTGTAATGGCATCCATCTTGCCAGCTGCCGCGCTTATCCCGTTGCATGGCGTTATCCAGCTGGGATCAAACGCGACACGGGCGATCATGATGTGGCGCGAAACATATTGGCAACCCTTGGTCGGCTTTTCGGTTGGCGCCATCATCGGCGCAGCGCTTGGCGGATCCATCGCGGTCAACCTGCCCCCCGCGCTTGTGCAAATCGGGGTTGGTCTTTTCATCATCTGGAGCGTACTGGCCAAGCCGCCCCGCTGGCTGAGCCATGTGTCATGGGCGGCAGGCGGTGTGTCCAGCTTTCTGACAATGTTCTTTGGTGCAACCGGGCCTTTCGTGGCCAGCTATATCAAAGCACTGTCTTTGCCCCGCCACGCACACACCGCCACACAGGCCGTAGCAATGACTGTGCAGCACGGGTTGAAAACGACAATCTTTGCGATGTTCGGATTTGCCTTTTGGCCGTGGATCCCATTTCTGATCGCAATGATCTTAGCCGGTGCTTTAGGCACTTGGGCAGGAAAATTTGTACTGAATTGGCAAAGTGATGCACGCTATGGGACCTGGTTGAACTATGCCCTGATCGCCGTGGCCTTGCGTCTGATCTGGGGTGGTATCACATCGCTTGCATGACAGAAAAAAGGCGCTCGCTGATGCGAACGCCCTGGTAGTTTAGTGCTTCGGTCCCTGGTGAGGATAAGTCTTATGGGATGAAGACCGACGCGCGTGCAGCGGGGCATGTTGGTTCTTTTTGACGTTAACTTTTGCCTTTGAGCTGGACGATCCTTGATTGGCTTGATGCAGCAGGAAAATTGCGGCAGCGGTCCCTAGGAACAGCGTCGCGGCCTGTGCATTTCTGTTTTGCGCGCTTTGCGCAAATGACTGGGTTGCCGACATGCCGGTAAGGGCAACGGCAGAGACCAAAACGGCGGCAATGAATTTACGGGACATGGGGTATCCTTTCTATCGCATGTCGGTACCGACCAAAGCAGATCGGCGAGATGTGATCAGACAGCCCAAAACACGATTTCATCGCAATATCCGCCAAATGTTATCGAATATCGGATGCCAAAAACCGTTTGGTTATTGTCTTTCTCGGCGGAAAACGGCAGCTTGGCCACATGAAACAAATTTGCGTAATATGTTGTTTGCTCATTGGGCTTTTTGTGGCCTCAGCCGTGCCCGCACAGGCGGATTGTTTCGTCGAATACAAGGCGAAGAAAGACAACCCCTTGCGTTTGCACTATGGCATATTGAAATTGAACAGCGCGTCTTGTCCCTCTAAATCTGCGGCCGGGTCTGAGGCAAAGTCGAGACTGGCCAGGGGGGGATGGACCTTCCTAAATGTGGTCGCTTTGTCTGAAGACACGCCAAGCGCTGGGAAAAGGTCAAATGCAGGTTCAAACTACCTCAAATACTGAAAGCATCGCTGACACGCGGCGCTCTGGCGAACGGATCGTCTGGTTCGGTTTGGCCGCCATAATCGCCATTCTGATACTGGCTGGCGCATTGTTGATGTTCACCCTGCCTGATGCGAATTTGTTCAACGAACGGGTGACACAGATCTTCATTCAAAACGATGATCTAACGGGACAAGCGGAACTAAAGCTGCTTGAAATCCTTGCCCAATCCGGCACGGTTTTTGCGGATACGCTGTTTAGCTATCGGGTGGTGATTTTTGTGCTGCTGGTCTTTTCCACAGCGCTGTTGCTGGCCGCGCTGGTGTTCTTAGTCATGTTGGTCGGCATGAACCGGCGCATGGCGCAGATTGAACGCTCGGGCATTCAGGTCAGTTCTTTGCTGATTTCGCGTGATGAAAACACTGTTTATCTCAACACGATGGGATTCAAGCTAACGGCTGCGATGATGGAAACCATTTCTGTACTCGCAGAGGCCCGAATGGATGACGACATTTTAACCGGCATCCAGATTGAATCGATGATTTCGGGGAAATCTGAAACCGATTGTGACGAGGCCGCCGGGGCCACCCGTATCAAACGTTTGCGTGATGGGCTGGGAAACCAATTGGTCAGCGAATTGCTGGTCAAAAACATTTCGCGTAAAGGCTATGTTCTGGCCATCGACAAGAATGTGATCGAGGTTGTGTAGAACCATCTTGCATAACAGATCATGGGAAGGACCCCCGCATGAAAACCATCTATTGCATTGCGCCGCCCAACGAGGAACGCCGCGCCTATCTGGAACCTCATTTCACCTTGGTCGCAGAGGCAGATTTGGACGATCCAAAAGCCTGGCTCGCTGAAAATGGCTCTGGGATTGAAATGATCCTGACATCGGGCTTTTACGGGTTTGGCGATCATTATCTTGAACTGATGCCGGACCTGAAACTCGTCAGCACCAATAGCGTGGGTTACGACGGCATTGACGCAAGGGCATTGGCCCAGCGCGGTATCATCCTGACACACACACCCACAGTTCTGGATGCTGAAGTCGCGACCACCGCAGTCCTGCTGTATCTGTCGTGCTATCGCAATTTTGAGGCCGAATTGGCAAATGCCCGCACTGGCGCATGGGCCAAAACTGGCAACCTACCTTTGCCCCATACCGGAGATGGGCGCAAAGTCGGCATTCTTGGTTTGGGTCGGATTGGGAAAGCCACCGCCGCCAAGCTAGAGGCCTTTGACTGCACGATTGCCTATTACGGTCGCTCCAAACAGGATGTGGCGTATGAATATTATGACGACCCGATTGCCCTAGCCCGCGATTGCGATGCGCTGGTCTCCATTCTGCCCGGCGGCGCGGCGACACAGCACCTGTTGAACAAAGACGTATTTGAAGCACTCGGCCCTGACGGTGTTCTGGTCAATGTTGGCCGGGGATCTTCGCTCAATCAGGTTGAATTGATCGAGGCCCTCAGCACAGGAAAATTAGGCTGGGCCGGCCTGGATGTGTTTGAAGACGAACCTAATATCCCACAGGGCCTACGCGACCTGCCAAATACGATCCTTTTGGCACATGTTGGCAGCGCCACGGTAGAAACCCGTTGGGCGATGGCCAAACTGGCCATGGATAATCTGATCAACTTTGCCAATGGCAAACCGCTGATCAGCCCCGTGCCTGAAAGCAAAGGGCTGATTTGATTTCGCTTAGCGCAATCCATCTTCGCCTTTGACATCCCAGGCTTCTAGCCCGCCCATGCGGCTATGCACACGCCCGCCGCTGGCCATTGCCAAGGCAAACACGATCTCGCCTGAACGCGGACCATCAGGTAGGCCAACCTCGATCCCATCAAAATGGGATCGAACATAGGCCGCATTGATGTGGCCCAGAGGAATATCCAACTTGGATCCCATCCCGCCAACCTTCATACAGGATGGCACGATCGCATTGCTTTCCCCCAGCAGGCCACGCATCGCATAACCACCTGGCACATGCCACAGCGCGCCATGCTCGATTTCGCCGCCTTCGCCAACGATGGCGCCTTTTCCATAACTGTCGACCAGATCCTTGCCACCCATGGCCGCGATCAACCGTTCGCTCATCTCTTTGCCCAGCGGCTTTAGATCCTCCATCGCAGGCTGCAAATCAGGTTCATACCGGCCCGCAAATGGGTTGGCGCAACAGGCCAGAATAGCGCCCAACTTGCGGGGTGTTTCAGGCGCAGACCCGCCCTCGTGACGCACTTCTTCCAGAATGAGTTGCATTTTGCGAATTGGAAAATCAGCCATGGAATATCAATCCTTGATCGGTGTTTGGTGTTGTTACTGTCACAGCTTGCAAGGTGAGAACAGCAAATCCTATAAGACCACGCTTTTGCAGGTCGACTGCACGTCTTAGACCTGCATTCAGCCCATCTTGCACCTGATCCCCTGTGAGAGGAGGCACATGAATGGTGACGGGTTGATCGCCCAGATCGCTGTCGGGCAACAACGCATTTGCGGGGGTTCGGGCTATTCCGGGATGATCCGGCACATCCACAGCATTGGCGATCAGCGTCGCGGCCACATCGGCCTGTGCTGCAGTTTTAGCAAAGACTGTAACACTATCTGCAATACCAAAGGAAAAGCTACGTCCGCGCCAGCCAGAGGTGGCAACGCCACGCATGGCGCTTTCGGACGCAACCTCAAACCGCCCCGCTTCACCGGCGATCTGAAACCGTTCGTTTTCTTCGATATGAAAGGCAATATCGCCGCCATTGTTAACGTAGACCTTGTCCAAAGGATCCACAGTCAGCATAGCCGCCAAAACCGCATCGGCCACAGCACCAGCCACAGCTGCCATCGGAGTGATAAACCCGTAACCAGGCGCAGCCGCAGCGGTGTGCATAGCCCGTCCAACCAAATCTTGGGGAATGCGGTCAGAAATCGGGGAACGCAGCACATCCAGTTCTTGCGCCAATCCCGCCAACACTGTTTCAAACCGTGCAGCTGCGGCCCGATAACCAGCCTCTTGCGCAGCCCCCCAGGCCTGCACAATAAGATCGCTGGGCCCATGCTGCATATGCAACCGCTCGCCATCAGGCAACCAGGATATCTGCGGCTCGGCCCAACCAGAGTCAGCCATTTTTGGTTCCGATCGCGGTTGCATCCTTGCCATAGTCGCCACCCGTTTCCAAAACGTCAGAGAGATCGCGCACCGCATCCTCGTGACCGCCCATCGCCGTGAATTTTCCACGCTCCATGGTAAATTCCAACGGCGCAACCAGCGCTGGCGTGGGCACATATCCAAATGCACCATCAGGCACATCCATCACATCGACCATCACGGTGATGCCACCACCGGGCCACAGAAAACCCGGGGCGCCTCCAATCGTCACTTTTGTTTCTTTCGTCTGGACAGATCGCGTCAGATGAACCGGATTGCGGGTCACGCCAGAGCGCAAAGACCCCCCAGCCCCTGCCATAAACATCACAGTACACAGCGCCGGTTCACAGTTTTCTGCGATCAGATCAACCGACGGCTGCAACCTGTCCGGCATAGGCTGTTCCACCGGTTCCAAATCGTCATTCAGAACAAAGTAAGCCGCGTGTTCACCGGTTGTCGACACCATCAATAGGCTAAGGCCTGGCCTTGCCCCCTTCTTTTCCAACCACGGCCCCAAGATCGTCAGGGGATCATCAATATCCGTGCCACCCCAGCCTTTGCCGGGATTGGCCACGTTGAAATACCGCCCCGGTGTGGAACGCCGTCCCTGAATACGAATGCCGGTATCGGGCCAACCAATGATCTTGCCGGCCTGATGTTCCGAAACAACGCCTGTGATGTGATCGTCCACAACGACGACTTCATCCACCAACCCCTGCCACTGCACAGCAAACATCCCAATCGTTGCGGATCCACAGCCAACACGCATCCGCGCCTCTGGCTGACCATCCACAATGGGGGCTTGGCCCGCTTGCACCACGACGGTTGACCCCTCATCGATAGACAGCTCCACCGCTTCCTTATTGCAAAGACGCAGCAATGCATCACAGGTCTTGCGCCCCTCTGGTTTTGACCCACCCGTCAGGTGATCCACGCCGCCCAAAGATAACATCTGTGATCCGTATTCCGATGTCATCACATGCCCAACCGCTTCGCCCTGATAGCGTACGGTTGCAGCCTCGTGGCCTAAATGGCGATCCGTGTCGATCTTTACCTTGACCCCGCAATAGGAAAATATCGCCTCGGTCACGACAGTCACGCAATCAGCCCCATCAATTTCGCGACTGACAATGAATGGCGCTGGTTTGAAGTCCGGATAGGTCGTTCCTGATCCAATCGCCGTGACGACCACATCATCACCAGAGGCCGTGTGCCCGTCCCAATCCGCGGTCAGGAACGGTTTGACGGCATCCCCCTTTGCCATGCGACGATCCAGCAATGTCAGCGGATCAACGCGCACTATTTTACCGTCCTGATTGGCGTATCGGTCACAGGCCCCCGAACGTCCTTCGGCGATAAAACACATGACCGGACAGGCATCACATCGAATCTTTTCCGGCTTATTCATTATCCAGGCCTTTCGCCTTAATCGCCGCAAGCACCCGATGCGGCAGCGCGGGAACTTTGCCCAGACGCGCGCCTGAGGCATGATGGATAGCATTCAGAATTGCAGGCGCCGTTGGGATCAGCACATGCTCGCCCAATCCTTTGGCCCCCATCGGCCCTTCGGGATCAGGTGTTTCGATCAGCAGTGATGTGATGGGGGGCACATCGCCAATTGTGGGGATCAGGTAGTCGTGTAGGTTTTCCGTGCGTCCCGGAATGTATTCCTCCATCAAGGCTAGGCCCAAACCCTGTGCAATGCCGCCTTCGATCTGCCCTTCCGCCAATACCGGATTGATCACACGCCCCAAATCATGGGCTGCAATCATCTGGCGCACTTTGGTTGTCCCAAGACGCAAATCGACCTCAACCTCAGCAATCTGTGCGCCATAACCATAAACAGCATAGGGCGTGCCCTGCCCGTCTTCGTCCAAAGCGGTGGTCGGCGGGTCATAGCTTTCCTCAGCCATCAACACATAGCCATAGTCATTCTCAGTCAAATCACTGAGATCCAGAACTTGCTGCGCCTCGCCAGTCACAACGGTGATGGCATTGTCCGACAATTCTATCCGCTCCAGCACCGCCAGATTGGTCAAACGCAGGATGTTTTGGCGCAAAGCCTGCCCCGCCTTTTCCGCCGCCTTGCCCGTGATGAAGGTCTGGCGCGAGGCGGATGTTTTGCCGCAATCAGGCGTTAGAGCCGTATCAGGCCCGACCAGATCGATCATATCAATCGCCACGCCCAAAGCATCCGCAGCAATCTGCGTGATAACAGTATTCGCACCCTGACCAATATCTGTCGCACCCTGATGCAGGACCACACGCCCGGCTTTCGTCACCCCGATACGGATAGTCGATGGGTTGGGCAGTGCCGTGTTCCCGCACCCATACCAGCAAGACGCCACACCAAGTCCGCGTTTGATATGTGTATGATCCGCGTTGAATGCCTCAATGTCTGCGTTCAACTGATTCCAATGCGGCGTCAGCGCCTCGAGACAGTCGATCAAGCCGACGCCTTGCATCACCTGACCGCATACGCTGACATCTCCGTCCCGCAACGCGTTGATCTTACGAAATTCCAGTCGGTCTATTCCAGATGCCGCCGCCAGATCATCGTAAAGCTGTTCCTGCGCAATCGCCGCTTGGGGCACACCAAAGCCGCGGAAGGCACCCGAACTGGGACCGTTGGAATGCACCGCGCGGCTGGTCGCGCGATATGCCGGTGTCTTATAGGGACCAGAGGCATGGATCGGCACGCGGCTGGCCACGGTTGGTCCCCAGCTGGCATAAGCGCCAGTGTTGAATTCCCCATGAAACACCATACCCGTCACACGACCCGTATCGTCACAACCGATGGTCGCCTCCATCGTTGCTGGATGGCGTTTGGTGCTGGCCTGTAGGCTTTCTGATCGAGACCAAACCATGCGACAAGGCCGCCCCGTTTTCATCGCTGCAAGGCCAATCAAGGGCTGAACAGATAGATCCAACTTAGATCCAAATCCACCGCCTGCCGCCGCCGGGATGATCCGCACGCGTTCCATTGGCAGACCCAGGACTTTTGCGGTTTCTTCTTGATCCATCACAGGGGCTTGGGTGCAGGCCTGAATGACCAGAATATCCCCGTCCATCCATGCAACGCCCGCTTCGGGTTCAATATAGGCATGTTCTACATAGGACGTCTGGAATTGCCCTGTTGCCACATGCGCAGCCCCCGCCAGCGCCTGATCAGGTGCCCCTTGGGCCACACGCCCCCGCACCATCGTATTGTCAGGCCGGTCACTGTGCAGCTGCGGCGCGCCAGGCACGCCAGCGTCACCTTCAGTCACCGCATAGGGTAGCTCGGTCCAGATGATCGGGAAATTGGATACATCCAAGGCCTCAACCACGTCAGGTTCCCCGACGATTAAGGCAACGGCTTCGCCTTTAAAGCGGGCCGTTTCTTCGGCCAAAGCAGGCTGGTCTGCGAAAGGGGGGATGACGCCAAACCGGTTTTCGCCACCAATATCTGATGCGGTCAAAACACAAGACACGCCAATTTGTGCCGCTTGCCACGCATCCAAATCACCCAATTCAAAGGACGCATGGAAATAGGGCGACCGCACAGCCCGAACCGCCAATGTTCCCTCTGGCACAAAATCAGCACCAAAGATCTCGCCACCATCGACCTTACGCAATCCATCCAGGCGCTGCACAGGCGCGCCCACGGCGTGACCTGCCTTGGCCTTGGGCGGTGTTGGCAAAGGATGGTTTGCGCCCACAACTGCATCAATGATCTTGCGATATCCGGTACATCGGCACAGCACGCCACCCAACGCGTCCTGCACCTGCGCGACATTTGGATGGGGTACTTCGCGCAAAAGCTCCATCGCCGCCATCAACATGCCCGGCGTACAAATCCCACATTGCGCAGCACCGTATGCCAGAAATGACGCCTGCAAGCGCTGCATTTGCGCATCCGCCGCGCAGGTTTCCACCGTTTCAATCTTTGCATCCTCGGCCTGTGCAGCCGGTGTCAGGCAAGCGCAACGCTGAGCACCGTTGATCAGAACCGTACAGGCCCCACAATCGCCAGCATCACAGCCAGATTTCACGCTGGTCAATCCGCGATCCCGCAAAACCTCGGAAAGGCGTTTGGACCGGTCTTCTGTGACCATCGGATCTATAATTGGCGTATCCTTCATGCTGCATCCCTCGCCAAATCCGCCACAACCTGACGCGTGATTTCTAACGCGGCATCCGCACGATAGGCTTCGTCTGCCCGGATATCTGCAATTGGCGAAATAGACTGTTCTATCAGCTCTTTCGTCACACATGCAGGATCTGGGGGCTGCCCCAAAAGAGCAGTTTCAACAGCGGGCAATCGCGTGGCCACAGCGCTGCATGCACCAATTGAAAGAGCCGCGTCACATATGACGCCATTCTCAATCCGCAGGCGCGCAGCGACCATCACAATCGAAATCACCAAATAGGATCGCGCGCCCAATTTGGAAAACGTAGAGATCCCGGTCAATGCAGAGGAAGGTATCACGACCGCCGTCATGATCTCGTCATCCTGAAGGTCCGTTTTACGAACACCTTGCAAAAAATCCTCCAACGCAATGACGCGCCGTCCCTGTCGTGATTGCAATTCAACCTGCGCCTGCAGACACAGCAATGCCGGCACACCATCTGCCGCCGGGGACGCGTTGCACAAATTGCCCCCGATCGTTCCTTGATTCTGAATTTGGCGTGCACCAACCTGTCCCGCCGCCATCTGCAAAGCTCTGCATGCTGGTGGAAGGTCTGCATCAAAAATTTCACGCCACGACGTCGCCGCACCAATCCGCAACCCATCTGCCTGATACGTTATGCCGCGCAGTTCGGCCATGCCTGTAACGTCCAAAACGGATCCGGTCAGCCGTTTGCGTTCGGTCGCAGGCAACAAATCCGTGCATCCCGCCGCAATGCAGATCGCTCCAGAATGCTCTGAGCGAATACGCAATGCATCTTGTAAATGCTTGGGCCTAAAATATAAGTCTTTTGGCATGATGGGCCTCCACTCCGGGGTCCAATTTCGCTAGTACACAAACAGTATAGTTGCGAGAGTTAACGCAACCTGTCAATAAAGAGCACATGATCGATCAATCAGAAATAGAAACTTACTCACTTTCTGAGCAAGTTGGGTTCAATTTGAGGCGCGCCAATCAGCGCCACGTTGCAATCTTCGCAAAACATATCGTTGGCCTTACCCCCACACAGTTCGCAGCAATGGCAGAATTGGCCCAGCATGGCGCTCTATCACAAAACCTGCTTGGCCGCAGAACCGCCATGGACAGCGCAACCATCAAGGGTGTCGTAGAACGTTTGAAGGCAAAAGGCTATGTCAGCCAACGGGCCGATCCAAATGATCAACGCCTACGCTTGGTCGAATTGACCGCTGATGGGCAAGATGCGTATGACACGGCCCTGCCCCATGCGTTGGAAGCGCGGCGGGAAACGTTAGAAACGCTTTCTCCTGACGAAATCCGCCTGTTTGAGATGCTCTTGGCCAAACTGGTATAACCCAGATGAAAGACGCACTTTATTCTGCATCTGAACTGGTTGCAGTTTACGACCAGATAAATTCCGGTCGTGCGGATTTCGATTTCTATATTACCCATATCCCTGATCGCCCCCAACATATCCTAGATATTGGATGCGGCACCGGAACATTCACGATTGAATTGGGCGTCAGCGGCCATCAGGTGACCGGATTAGAACCAGCCCAAGCGATGCTTGATATAGCTGCCTCCAAACCTGATGCGCACAAAGTTGCATGGCTATGCGGTGACAGCCGCAGTCTCGACATGCGTGATCATTTTGATCTCGCCTTCATGACAGGCCATACATTTCAGTGTCTGCTGACAGATGAACAGATCGCAGATCTCTTTAAAGACGTGGCAACCAGCTTAAAACCCGGCGGATCGTTCTTATTCGAAACACGAAATCCCATCATGAAACCATGGGAAAAATGGACACTCGAACACGCGAGACCACCGGTACCGCTGAAAGATGGAAACACGGTTCAGGTCATTCATGAAATCGTCGAGATTGGCGCGGAAACCGTGAGTTTTCAGGAAACCTATCATTTTCCCGAACTGAAACAAAAGACAAGATCGACATCGACCCTACGCTTTGCCGCGCCCACACATATTTGCCGCCTTGCAGAACAGGCCGGGCTTAATGCGACAATTCTTGCCGGCGATTGGCGGGGCAATGCCTTTGATCCAGAAACCAGCCCCGAAATCATTTTTCGCCTGTCACGACCAGCGGCTTAAATTATCCGCTACCAGAAAATTGGCATCAGGTCCGGCACCCAGCAGGCAGGGATGGTGAAATTAGGCGCGACCACGCGTGCCCAACAGCACGCATACCATCGCGATCACCGCAGGCACGGTTTGAATGAACAATGTCTTTGTATCAACGGTTGCTGCGCCGAATAGGCCTGCAGAAGCCACGAAAATCAAAAAGCACATCGCCACATTGCGGAACCATTTTGTTTCGCCGATGGTCAGCGACCAGAACAGGCCTGCCGCCAAAAATCCGTTATAGATCCCCTGATTGGCCGCCATTTCAACAGTTTGCGGAAACAGATCGGCCGGGAACGTTGAAAAGATCTCTGGGCCTTTGACCTCCCAGGCGAAAATCTCAAACCAAGCGATATATGTGTGCAGCGCAGCGATCAAAGCGACGAGGATCATGGATACAATACGCATGTGGTGGCTCCTATTTTTTGGCAGCGATAGCACTGCATGGGATCAAGGTCGAGGGGCGACCTTATCACCCCTTGTTCACCAAGCTCAGGATGCCAGCAACAGCCAGTAGAAATGACAGGCCGGACATAACGGTGCGAATAAGGTTCCACTTCTGCCAATCAGGCGAATATGCCAGCCAGATTTCGCGGGCCGCATCCAAATCGTTCGGCACAGTTTGCCCTGCCAGATCCTCATTCATCGGGACGTTGATCATCAGCGTCAGCAAAAAGGCCCCCGCAAAACAAATGATTGCACTGGCCGCAAAAAATCCAGCAGCCCGTGTTTGGTTTTGATGCCACAACAGGACAGCGGTTATGCCGATAACAAACTGTGTTCCAAAAAATACGGGCGCGAATGCAAAATTGCGCACCGACGCATTCATGGCCTGCATCGCAGTAATTGCAACGCGTGGGTCCCCGGCATCCAGCCCCCACATAGTTGAACAGACCCAAGCATAAAAGAAACCAAACATGGCCGCACTAAACAGCAACGACACCATGATCAAAATTCTCATGTGAAACGGCAACATGCCTACCTCCATTTTCGTACACATCTGTACCCTTTACATTTCCGTATCAATCTGTACGGTTAATTCCAAGCAAAATGTGAGACGATTTTGAAGGACAAACGGAAACAGGAACGACATCAAACAATCACCGCTGCCGCCTATCAATTATTGGCCGAGCGCGGCTATGAAGGCGCGTCAATGTTGAATATTGCGAAGGCCGCCAAAGCCTCCAACGAAACACTGTATCGTTGGTATGGGGACAAAAAGGGCCTGTTTGAACATATGGTCCGCGACAACGCAGCTACGACAGAACAGGTTTTGAAGGATGCTTTAGCAACAGGCACCGATCCTTTGAAAACGCTGGAACATGTTGCCCCAATTTTCTTGACCATGCTGCTGTCCGATAAGGCGATTTTGCTCAATCGCGCTGCGGCTTCTGACACGTCGGGCGAATTGGGCGCGGCCTTATCTAGGGGCGGTCGCGAGGTGATCCAACCGCTCTTTTCTGGCTTGCTTGCCCCAATTGCCCAGGATCTTGAACAAGACCCCATGGACATGACGCGCTGCTTTCTCAGCTTGCTGATTGGGGACCTTCAAATCAAACGGGTCATCGGTGTGATCGACCCACCAAGTCAGGAACAGATCCAGACGCAAGTTCAATTTGCCTTATTGAACTTGCACAAACTGGCCAATCAATCCCCGTTTTACCGCGCATAAAAGCTAAGTTTGTTATTGTCCAAATCCCGAACATAGGCCGAAAAAACCGGCCCCCGCGACATAGATTCCCCATCACAACACCCGCCCAAAGCGACGGCTTTGTGATAGAGACATTTCGGCGAGGATCTAACATTCACCGCATAAATTTCCTGAAACGGCCCCTGGCAGACCAAACGGCCGTCGGACGACTCTAGGCCTTTGCGATCTGCTCTATAGTCGCTAGAGCCATAGCTGGCGTAGAAATGTGCTTCATCCCGAGTTTAAAAAGCTTGCCAGCGTTCTTTTGGAAATCTCTTGTGTTGTTAGTCACGAAAACATCCCGACCTTCGTGGATGTGTGAATATGCAGAGATGACATCACACCAAATGTTTCGCCATTTAGCCAATTCTTCTGACTGGATTGTTTCGTCGGTCACTTTCTGACCTTCAGCTAGGTGATCCACCGGTTCTCGTGGGACCGAAGGTGCGATTGTTTGCCAGATTGCATCCCTATCACGTTCGAATTCCTCTCCATCTTCAACACAGTAGCAGAAATCCCAGTAGCTAAGGCCAAAGACACCAGGCATAGGAACGAGAGGAAGATCTTGCCACCCAAGTGCTGCAACCCTATCCTTAAAAGCACTTGCGTTTCCTGGAAACCGCTTCGACTTATTGTTTTCGGAAGCCGACGCCGCAAGAAGCGCAACCTCGAAGCGTCCCATTCGGTGGAAACTAATCAATTCATTAACATGGTTTGCCTGAGGCCGATTTTCTTCGACTTCGATAATACAATTCCAATCAAGCGTAAGTTTCATACATTGCCCGCATGTCATCGTTCCCTTGCCAAATAATAGCATTGGCCAAATGAATGATCCATGTAAATGCACTATCGGTTCGGGTTCGAACCTGAAATTCGCTGCGAGGCAGCCTTATAACCGATTATGCAGTCCTAGATATGATGGCCGCCGCCTCTCTATGACACTTCACTTTTCCGCTCAGTCCACCGCCATCCTAAAATCAGATCAAATGCCCACATATTTCTTCAACAACGCCCCGTCGCGGCGCAGGGCGTCAGGCGTCATCGTTTCGCGGCTGAAGCCGTTTTCGATGAAAACAACCTGATCGGCCATATCCAACACGGCCTCGACCCGTTGTTCCACCAGTACAACAGCGACACCCGCATCGCGCATTTTGTCGACCGTGTCGCGGATCAGTTGGATCATTGAGGGCTGTAAGCCCTCGGTCGGTTCATCCAACAGCAAAACAGAGGGCTCCAAACACAACGCCCGCGCCGTGGCCAGCATTTGCTGTTCGCCACCGGATAGGGTTTCAGATCGTTGGTTCAAACGTTCACGCAGGCGCGGGAACAGATCCAACACGAATTCTCGCGTCTTTTTGCCTTTGCCCCGCGTCATCAGGCCGACATCGATGTTTTCCGCAACTGTCAGCCCACCAAACAACCGCCGCCCTTGAGGCACATAGCCGATGCCTTGTTTTGGGACTTCATGGGGTGGAAGCGTGCTGGTGGTCACATCACCCAGAGTGATCTGACCGCTGTCCAAAGGAAGCAGACCCATGATTGCTTTCATCGTGGTGGTCTTGCCAGCACCATTGCGCCCCATCAAGCATAGCACTTCGCCCGCGCGCGCCTCAAAACTGACGCCTTGCAGCACCTTTACCGGGCCATATCCGGCCTGAATATTGTCCAGCTTCAGCATCATTCGGTCCCCAGATAGGCGGCCTGAACGGCGGCGTTGGACTGGATATCTTGGGGTGTTCCTGTCGCCAGAACTTGGCCCATATTCAACACCGTGATCTGTTCTGCCAGCGCCATGACCACATCCATATTATGTTCAATCAACAGGATCGTCGTGTCTCCAGCCAAAGACCGGATCAAGGTTTGGAATTGCACGATTTCGCTTTCGGCCAGACCTTGTGTGGGTTCATCCAAAATCAGCAAGCGCGGGTTTTGTGCAACGCCCATGGCAATTTCCAACAAACGCTGGTGGCCATAGGATAGATCGCCCGCGATTTGATCAATTCGATCCTCCAGACCAATCCGTTTCAACGCGGTCAGCGCCTTGTCCCGGTTGCGATCCTGTAGCGCTAGGGCAATATTCTGGGCCAGTGTCAGGTTCGCATAGATGGCGGTGATCTGGAATGTATAGGCCATACCGCGGCGCATGCGTTTATGCGCAGGCAGGTTCGAAATATCCTGCCCTTCGAACATCACTGTGCCAGAACTGGCTGGGATCCGGCCCGATACCATGCCAACAAACGTGCTTTTGCCAGCACCATTTGGTCCGATCAGCGCGTGGATCTTACCCCGTTCCAGCGAGAAATCCACATCACTGACCGCATGCAGACCGCCATAGATCCGTGTCAGGCCTTTGGTTTCCAAATGTAGGTTCATTGCATCCCTCATGGCAACCATGGCACCCATCTTTTGCGGATTTCACCGATGATGCCCGCGCGGGCAAACAGCACCAGCAGAACCAGTGCAACACCAACGATCAGCATATAGGCATTGGTCAAACCGCTGGAATAATCGATCAGATAGAACATCAACAGCGCACCGACAAACGGGCCTAATGTTGTGCCCATACCGCCCAGCAACACCCAAAGCAGCGGAAAGATAGAATATTGGACGGTTGCAAAACTGGCCCCGACATATCCAAACAGCGCAGCATAAGTCGCGCCCGACAGGCCAGAGATCACCCCAGAGACAACAACCGCACCCATTTTATGTGCGATCACATCATATCCCAACATACGCGTGCGTTCTTCGTTTTCGCGCACAGCCACCAACACCGACCCAAAATTGGATCGCACCAACAGACCCGTTCCCAACAGGACAAGGCCGAACAACATAAGGGCCGTAAAATAACGGATATCTGGTTGGTTCAACGCCATGCCCGCAATCGTGCGCGCCTCGGGTTGCAGAACAAAACCTTCATCGCCCCGCGTATATTTCCCAGCATATAGGATCGTCAGATAGACCGCTTGGGCAAACATCAACGTCACGATCATGAACCCGACACCAATGGTGCGCAGGCTTAACGCGCCAACTAAGGCGGCAAATGCGGCTGTGCCAAGCAATGCCAGCAGCATCGCAGGGATCACACCGAGATCGCCCAGTTGCACGGACAAGCCAAACCCGTACATGCCCGCAGCAAAGAACATCGCGTGCCCTAGGCTTAGCATGCCGGTATAGCCAAACATCACGTTGTAGCCCATCGCATAGATGGCCAGCACCATAATGCGGCTGAAATTGCCCTGATGGTAATCAGGCAGGATAAAGCCAAGCGCAAAAAGCAGGCCAATGAGGGCCAGATGCAGCAAATGTGTCTTCATGCGGCTTTCTTTCCGTAAAGGCCCTGTGGGCGGAATACGAGCACAAAGGCCACCAAAAGCGTTGCAATGATTTTGGCCAATGTTGGTGAAAAGAACACCGAGATAATTCCATCTGACAAGCCGATCAACAGGGCGGCAACAATGGTGCCTCGAATGGATCCCAGCCCGCCAATGATCACGACGATAAAGCTTAGCAATAATGGATCATGACCCATCAGATAATGGGCCTGCTGGATCGGCACGATCAATACTGCCGCCAATGCTGCCAGACCAGCCCCCAGGCCAAAGACAATCGCATAAACACGGTCCACGGGAATACCAAAGGCCTGCGCGGTTTCGCGGTCCAGTTCCGTGGCGCGCATCACAAGGCCGATCTTGGACCGTGACAGCATCAACCAGAACCCGATCAGCAAAACCGCAGCCGCGCCAATCACGAACAGTTTGTAGGACGTGACGGACAGGCCCCATGGGAAATAAAATTCCAACCCGTTTTCGCCAAATTCAAACCATGGCAACGCGATGCGGCTGTTGAACGGTGGATCGACGGGACGTGCCTCTGGGCCAAAACCCATCAAGGTCAGCTGCTGAAAGATATATCCAAATCCAATGGTTGCCACGATGGTGGCTTCTGGATCGTATCCCACGCGCTTAAGGGCAAGCCAATCCACCAGCATGGCAATCACTGCCACCAGCGCGGGTGCCAAGATCAATGCACCGACAAACCCAACAGCAGGATGCGCCCCCAAAAACGTGGCGACATACCACGCGATGACCGCGCCCAACATGTAAAATTCGCCATGTGCGACATTGACCACGCGCATCACGCCAAAAACAAGGCTCAGTCCCAGCGCCGTCAACGCAAGAACCGCTGCGCCAACCGATCCTTCGATCACGGCCAGCAAGAGGTGAGGTCCAAATTCCATGGTGTCTTCTTTTATGGGTCTTCTGTGATCAGGCGGGCCAAATCGGCCCGCCCTGTTCTCGCGCTATCAGAAGCTTTGCGAGATATAGTCCGCTTCATCTGGATAGAACGTGTCGTCAATGGATGTCGTGTGCACCTTGACCAGTTTCCCGTCCTGAACTTGCGAAATGTATTGATGACCAAAGACCTGGTGGGTCTTGCCGTTGAACACTTTCGCACCCTGCGGGTTGGCTTGGCTTTCAGGGATATAGGTCATGGCTTCGACCGCTTCGATCAGCTTGGCGCGATCCGCGGGGCCTTGATATCCTGCTGCTTCCATACCTGCTTTGATGATATGTAGCGTTTCCCAGCACCCAAACATATGCGAATAGGTTGATACATCGGCAGGATCCGAAATTGACGCGCCATTGGCGTCGACACCCACAGCTGCGCGGAAGGTTTTGTCAAACTCTGACTGGTCTTCCTGCGCGTAGCGCGGGTTGCCTTCCCAGAAATAGCTACCTTCTAGGAATTCCAGACCGGGTGACGCCAAATCAACCGCTTCCAAGGAGTCAAGGAAACCGAACAGTGCTGGTGCAGACGGGCCAAAGAATTCGCCCAGCTCTTTGACAAATGTCAGAACTGCAGGGCCAACCATCACGTGATACAGGACCTCGGTGTCGCGTGGGATTTTCGGGAAATATTTGGTAAAGCTGGTTTCAGTCGGCGGGATCGCGATATGTTCTAGAACTTCACCACCCTGCGCTTCAATCGCAGCGGTGAAATAATCGCGGTGATCATGGCCGAAGGCAAAGTCAGGAAAGACCATCGTCACTTTTTTGCCCAGCGTATTGGCCACAAACGGTGCCATCGCCTGAACCTGACTTTTCACATCTGTGATGCCGGGCTGCAACGTGTAGCGATTCAGCATACCCGATGCGACGTGATGGCCCTCTGACACAACAAAGTTCGGCAGCTTCAATTCGCCCGCCGCTGGGGCAGATCCGATAACAACGTGAGAGAACAGCGCACCAAAGGCCGCGTCGCACCCATGCTGGTTGGCAAATTTTTCCAACACTTCTGCGCCACGCTTTGGATCCGTTCCATCATCTTCCGCCACGATCTCAACCGGACGACCATTGATGCCACCCGCATCATTGATCATTTTCACAGCCGCATCTGTGGTGCGACCATACCACCGACCATAGGCGGCACCGATTCCGGTCACGTGCTGCTGAAAGCCCAGCTTAATCGGAGCAGCAGATTGCGCGGATGCGAACCGGCCAAGCAATGGATTGGCTGCAAGTAGGCCGCCTGCTGCGGCACTTTTTAATAGCGTACGACGATTGGTCTGTGTCATGGCATAAATCCCTGTCTGTTGCGCTAGTCACATGTATATGTTTCTGAAAATTACAGTCAGCTTGTTTGTACACATATGATATGTCCAGATTTTTCTGGCATATTCTTCAATCTCATGCCCCTTTCGCCGCCGCAAGCAGCCAAAGTCCCAAAAATGTATATGAAATCATCATTACTGATAAAGGCAGGGTCAATTTCAGCGCATCTTTGCCGGTTTCTGCTAATTTTAGGGCAATCGCATGAGACAGCAAAAGCGACCAAATATGGCCAAAAACAACAGCCCCAGCCTGAGACAGCCAAATCACCCGCACCGTATCAATGCGATTGAAGAATCCTGTTGTGACATAAAACGGCTGCAGCCCCAACAGATCGGCCCCCGTCGCAAATGGATCGCTCAACGCGGCTAAAGCATACTGACTGTAGACCAGAAACGAGGGCAAATAGTGGGCGAAATGGTAGGCCAAGGCGATGGGCAACAGGCTAAGCGCCATCCAATTGAGGACCAGTTTCAGATTTGGCTTTTGCCCCATCAGCGTCCAGCCCAACCAAATGGCAAAACCCACTGTAAACACAACCAGCAGACAGCCCAGCGCCAAACCTATCAAGGTTGGAACAATCACCGCAGACCTGCCAGGAAATTCGAGCGGGTTGATTCCAATACGGGCCAACCACCAGAACGTTTCGTTGATCCCATCAAAGCTGCCAAGCCCTAACAGCAACAATGCAAACCCACCAAGGCCTGCCACCGGCGCATGCTGTAGAATCTGCGCTCCCGGACCGCCCAGTGCAATCTGATGTGATCCCAAATAAACCGGAGATATGCGGCCATAGAGATCAAACAGCACGGTCGCGATTTCAGCACGCTGTAGCCAGATCGGCCCAAACAGCACCAGACCCAGCATATGAAGCACCCAATATGCGCCCAGATATGTCGCCAGAATGGCAGGATCATCCGTCGCAGGATACGCCAATAGGAACGCGGAAAACGCCAGCAGCATGACACATGCGGGCCAAACGCCCAAACGCTCGGGCAGTTGAAGGATGGGATCGGGGGCTCCAACCAGTCGGTACAAACCCGTCCACGGGTTTAGCCACAGCCAAAGATTGCCAAAAATGCCAGCCAAGCAAACCAGAGCCACCCAACCGATGGTCCAAAAGCTAAGAGGTAGCATATTGGAAAGCGGATCACGGGAACCTGCGAAACCAACGCATAACGCCAAAACCATAAGGGCGAATGATATCAAACTGATCACAGCCTGACTGCCCGTCAAATCCAACTGCCAGCGTACAGCAGTATCAAACAGCCTGATGATCCATGCATCACGCACCAGAACCAACAGCAGAAAGGTCAGCGCCACAACTTGCACACCGGCCATCATATAGACATCCGTTGGCAAAAGCAGGACAAACCCACCCTCTGATCCATGCGCCCAGCCAAGGCATGGCCATGTCAGCGCCAAGAGGTACCCTATGCTTCCCAAAGCAATTCGTAAGAGCGTATTTTGCATCATGGCCCGACGCTATGATGCGCTGCAGGGATTGTGAAGGCGCAAGCCTTCCAATTGCAGCGATGTCATGAAAACGTGGTGTTTTCTGCTTATAAAAGCTCGGTCGAAACATTGCAGCAAAGACATGACATATGCCAATATCCCGCCTAAGCGTCGAAATAGACACTGAAAACTGCGCCTCATTTCTGGTTCCCACAGGGATTTCAACGCCATATGATTGCGTTTCATCGCTAACCATTGATGGCGGGGATGTGAAACATGTCCTTTCCGAAACGGAACTCGGATTAACCGCATGCGTCATTGTGCCAAATGGTCCGCGCACAGTCCTGACTTATGATATCTCAACGACACCGAAAGAGGCGCAATACCCGCAAATGGCCTTTGTGCCACGCCAAACGCGCTACACTGCGGCGGCAACTGATCTGGCGAATGCCAGTCGCAAAATTGCCCAAGACGCAGGCGGTGGGTTGGATGGAATCAAAGCACTTGTTGCAGAATCCGAGGCGCGGCTTGCCTATGCCCATCCCGATCATAAATTTAACGACGGCACAGATGCGGTGCCCTACCTGTCCTGCGGGCTCACACCAGGATCTTGCGTCGACATCAATACCTATCTCGTCGCAAGTCTGCGCGCTGCCGGATATGAAGCCGCATATTTCTACGGCTATTTTTTCCCGCAAGAGCGCGGCGGCATGACCGATGATGGTCATTGCTGGGTGGCAACACGTCACGCTGGCGAAATTCTGGAATGGGATATCGCACATCACATCAAAGCAGGCCTTGGCCCAACACACCCAGGCCTGAACCCACGCCCCGGAAAACGCATTGCGATGACGCATTCTATGGGCCATCGCTATTCCATAGCGCATCCTGATGACGATCAGACCGACCTTGAGTTTAAGATCTTGGGTGAACCGACGGGGTTATCTGAAAGTGGTGACATAATTCACCCCAAACTGACCGCTCGCCTCACGCCCTGGGATTGACTTCCCAAGTTGGGACATCCCGCCAAAAGCCGCTAGACCAGCTTTATCAGCGTACTTTCGACCGGCGCGTGATCGTTTGGAGCTAAGGGCAGCGTGGTGCTCGATTGCGCCTGATCTGCTCCAAAACAAACAAACTGATTGGGCGCAACTGGTTGCCAATTCGCGCTATTTGCGTCCAAAGGTTCCGAGGCCAAAACCAACCCACCTGATAAAAAGGAACGGGACATATATAATGTCGGATATCGCCCATCGCTGGCATATCGAAACCCGTACAGATTTTGGCCATCTGACAATACGCATGTCATGCGAAAAAACGGAACAACGTTTTGCTCTTCGGCTGCTTTGTGAAATTGCGCGATCACCGCGCGGCAGGCCTGGTCCGGACTGTCCTGCAAACCAAATTGCAGCATCAATAGAAAGATCAGCTCAGAATCCGTGCTGCCTGTTCTCAATGCATATAGATCATCGGACAAAACCGCCTCTAAGGGGCGGCGCAGCTTCGCAAATGAACCGGTTTGTCCGTTGTGCATGAAGCTCCAATTTTCATAGGTGAACGGATGGCAATTCGTCCGCGATGTTTCGCCCTCTGTTGAAGCCCGTACATGGGCCAAGAACAAAGGCGCGCTGATATGCGTACACAGATTCAGCAGATTCCTGTCAGACCAGGCTGGCAACACATCTTTATAAAGACCTGGATCAGGCCGGGTCCCATACCACGCAATGCCAAACCCATCCCCATTGACCGCAAGCTTCGCCTCTTGCGCATCCTGCGCTTGCACCAACAGCGAATGTTTTGGTGCAACAATCACATCGGCCAGAGCCCGTTCAGGTCCTAAATAAGCAGCAAGGCGACACATCAGTCGCGCGTGACCAGACGTGTATGCATTTCCTTGATCATCGCACTGGCCGTTTTTTCAAACAGACAAGGAATGATCGCATGCACCAGCGCTGCACCACCTGCCAACAAAAGGCGTGACGCAAACCAACCAGCAAACCGCATATGTTCGAAATAGGTTTCGTCCACAGATTGCGGGTGGTCGATGAATATTTTTTGCAAAACACGTGTCATGCTGGCCTCTTAGCTTAGTGCAACGGGGTCACTTTTAGCTCGGAAGCTGTCTAAATTTTTCCCAATTTCATCTAACAAATACCATTATTTGTGGATAATATCCCATTCATGAGTTCATTAATAGACGATTTAGACCGCAAAATATTGCATCTCTTGCAATCCGATGCATCCCTCAGCATCGATACCTTGGCCGATAAAGTGCATCTATCGCGCAATGCATGCTGGCGCAGGGTGAAACGGCTTGAGGCCGATGGTATCGTACAAAAGCGTGTTGCAATCATCGACCCAAAGACGGTCGGCTTGGGCCTACAGGTGTTTGTTTTGATCAAAACGAATGATCACAGCGCGCAATGGCTTACCACATTCCGCCGTGCGGTCACAACAATGCCCGAGATTGTCGCAGCCCAGCGCATGACCGGCGATCTGGACTATGTGTTACGCGTTCGCGTGTCCGACGTGGCCGCGTATGATCGATTTTATCAACGCTTGATCGAAAAAGTGCAAATCGCGGATGTTTCCGCCAGCTTTGTGATGGAAGACATCAAAGACACGACGGCCCTCCCGTTATAGATACAGAAATTCCAGAATTTTTAGCAGAATGTTGCCGAAAATCGCCCAACGTTGTCATTTCTACACATGCGACTTTTCTTCAATGAGGACAAAGCAAGTTTGCTTTGCTATACCCCGTCCATTGGTCAGGCGGCAGATTGCGCGCCATGTCACATCATGGTCAGGAGAGGTCCCATATGAAACGCATTGCGCTGCTTATCGGTTTGGCCCTCTTTTGCGCAGGTCTTGCGGTCTTTACTTTGCAATTTGGACTGGCCCGCAACATGTTAATCAGCGACGCAGAAGTGCGCGGATTGCCCGATGGCAGTTATGTCGCCCTTTTGTCCATCGATAACCAGGGGCCACCCGACCGTTTGGTCAATGTCTCAAGCGATATGGTGTCCGCCTCAATTTATTCGCCCGTCGACACGATGGGGCCACCGGTTCCCACGGGCAGCGCGGCGCTGGCGGTGGATGGGGCACATATTACGCTGACATCCGATACGCCTTTAGAACCCGGCACATTGATCCCTTTAGAGCTACATTTCGAAAAAGCCGGAATCATTCGGGTCAAACCCCGGCTGCGCAGCAATGCTGAGGTCGGCGCCGCGGCTGAAATGGGCCTTTTTGGGTTAGGTGAAATCTGTATAGGTGGCGAAAATGGCGAACCCGCTCCAAAGGTCTGGCTGAATGTTTCAGACACCGAGACCGGATGGGAAGTGAACATCGTCTCTGACGAATTCGAATTTTCGCATAACTTTGCCGGTTCATATCACATACCCGGAATGGGGCACGGTCATATTTATGTTGGCGGAATGAAGCTGGCCCGGGTTTTTGACAGCACATATCACATCGGCGCTTTACCCGCAGGACAGCATGAAATTCGCGTGACCCTGAATACAAATGACCACCGCGCCTATGTGGTGGATGATGAACCCGTCACCGCCAGCGCAATTATCACGGCAGAGGCGGCGGAAAAGTCTTGACCTTAGGCCCAACGGGATAACTACTTGCATACAAGCAATATCAAGAGGTCGCTTGTGCCATCAAATAAAATTACCGACACCGCATCCAGATCATTGATCGGCATTGATGTTGGCGGCACGTTCACGGACCTTGTCCAATTGGACCCGCAAACAGGCCACATTACATTGGCCAAGACCCCAACCACCCAAGACAATCAATCCATTGGCTTTCTAAATGCACTGGCGACGGCCAAGGTAGATCTCAGCCTTGTCGATCTGATTGTGCACGGTACGACCACCACGACAAACGCCCTGTTAGAGGGCAAAATGTGTCGCACCGGGCTGATCACAACAGCCGGATTTCGCGACGTTTTGGAATTAGGGCGCCGCACCCGCCCACAGCCCTATGGAATGAAGGGGCAATTCTCGCCCGTCATCCCGCGCGATTTACGCATGGAAGTGCCAGAGCGAATGGATGCACAGGGCCGCGTGGTCCAAGACCTTTCCGAAACAGATCTGGTTGCCGCCATTGAAACCCTGAAAAATCAGGGCTGTGAATCGCTCGTCATCCATTTCTTGCATTCCTACGCCAATCCCGCCCATGAAAAGTGCGCATTAGAGATCGCATCCAAGATCTGGCATACGCCGTATATCACCGCTGGTCATATGCTTTTGTCGGAATCTCGCGAATTCGAACGGGGCGTAACAGCATCTGTAAATGCCTCGGTCCAACCTCTGCTGGATCGCTATGTCAGCGCCCTGCGCACAAAGCTAGCAGATCAAGGATTTGAGGGCGACGTTCTGGTGATGAACGGCAATGGCGGCATGGTATCGTCCAAATTTGTGGCCCGCGAGGCGGCTAAAACCGTCATGTCAGGTCCGGCATCAGGCGTCATGGCCGCCGCCTATACGGGACGCCGCGCGGATGAATTAAACCTGCTGACCTATGATATGGGCGGCACATCCACCGATGTGGCCCTGATCCAAAACGGCGCACCGCAAGTCTCAAATGAGATCGAAGTCGACTACGCCCTGCCCATTCACGTGCCGATGGTCGATGTGCGCACTGTGGGGGCTGGTGGCGGTTCGATCGCGTCTGTGAATGCCGCTGGATTGTTAGAAATCGGCCCTGAAAGCGCAGGCGCGCAGCCGGGCCCGATCTGTTACGGGCGCGGTGGAACATTGCCCACCATTTCGGACGCCAATATGTTGCTGGGACGTTTGGATCCCGACAAACTGTCCTCGGTTGAGGGAGGCGTGACGCTAGACGCATTGGCCGAAATATTTAGCGAAAAGCTGGGTGCACCTTTGGGCGTGGATGCGATGGGTGCGGCCGAAGCTGTCATCCGTATTGCCAACGCCAAAATGGCCGGTGCCATTCGAATGGTATCATTGTCGCTGGGCGCTGACCCACGTGATTTCGCGCTGTTTGCTTTTGGGGGCGCTGGACCATTGCATGCCGCTGCTTTGGCCCGCGAATTGGGGGTGCCCCGCGTTCTGGTTCCCGCCCGACCCGGTCTGACCAATGCATTGGGTTGCGTCGTCAGCGATCTGCGCCACGACTATGTTCAAACTGTCAACCAACCCTTAGATCATGTGGATCTAGCTGCGTTGCACGGCATCTTTGCCAACCACATCGCCCAAGGACAAACGGCATTGGAACAGGAAAGTATCACCCTCACATCGACATCCCAAACCTTCAGCGCAGATATGCAATTCGCCGGGCAAAGCCATGTCGTGCGCGTCCCTTTGACCAGCCCGACACCGACGCTAGAAGATCTGCAAACCGGGTTTGATCAAACCTATTGGAACCGCTTCAAGGTTGAATTGTCCGATATTCGCGCCCGCATCGTTAGCCTGAACACGTCGATCATTGGTCACAAATCACCCGTTGATCTGGGTGGCTTGATCGCTCCAGAAGGACGCGCGGCGCATGCCACACCAACCGGCACACGTATGGTCCGATTTGATGGCGATCTGCATGACACACCGATCTTTTGGCGCGACCACCTGCCCGAAGACATCGCGTTAAACGGACCCGCAATCATCGAACAGTTGGACACAACGATCCTGATCCCGCCCGGCGATACCGTCACAGGCGGGCCTGATGGCAATTTGACGATCCATATCGGAGGCGCGGCATGAGCATCGATCCTATCACCCTCTCCGTCATTCAGGCCGGCCTGCAACAGGTCTGCGACGAAATGGATCTGTCCTTTTCACGCGCGGCCTTTTCCCCCGTGATTGCCGAGGCCAATGACCGTTCCGATGGGATTTATGCTGCCACAGACGGCGCACTGATTGCCCAAGGCGCGGGCGGTCTGCCTGTGTTTGTCGGCACGATGCAATATTCCACCCGCGTGCTGATCGAAATGATTGCGGACGGCAAAGTGGCCGCCCCCAATCCCGATGACACCTATATCGTGAATGACCCATATTTGGGTGGCACGCATCTGATGGATGTCCGCTTTGCCCGGCCCTTCTACCGCAATGGCGAAATTTTCTGCTGGCTGTCCAATACCGGCCACTGGCCCGATACGGGTGGTGCCGTGCCCGGCGGGTTTTCTGCATCCGCCACATCTGTGGAACAGGAAGGCCTGCGCCTGCCCCCTGTAAAACTGTTCAAACAAGGGGTTCTGGACACAGAAATCTATTCTATCATCTGTTCCAACATTCGCGTGGCGGATCAACGCATTGGCGATGTGAAAGCACAGGCCGCAGCCCTATCCGTAGGCGAAGACCGCCTAAACGCGCTGCTAGATCGATATAGCGATGATGTTGTGAAAGCCGCCATTGACGCCCTGCGCGACCGCGCCAGCGCACAGATGAGCCAGCTGATCGATGAAATCCCTGATGGCAGCTATGCTTCGACCGCGTGGATCGACAGTGATGGCGTGGTGAATGAACCTTTGACCATCAAGCTGAAGATCGACAAAACGCCGGGGCACCTGACATTCGACTTCTCTGAAAGTTCGCCACCCTGCATGGGACCAATGAATTCGGTTTTGGCCACCACGTTGTCGTCGGTGTATCTGGCCATGCGCCATATTTTTCCCGAAGTGCCCGTCAGTGCCGGTGCCTTTGAACCACTAGAGGTTCTGCGCCCAACCGGCACATTTTTGGACGCGCAATATCCCCGCCCCGTGTCAGGCTGCGCAGCCGAGGTCAGCCAACGCATCGCCGAAGCCGTATTCGCCGCATTGGTCGAGGCCCTGCCAAACCGCGTCACCGCCGCACCCGCAGGCACATCGGGCAATTTCGCCCTTGGCGGATTTGATCCCGATACAGGGCGTGATTACGTGATGTATCAGCTGTCTGGCGGGGGCTATGGCGGCAATGCGGATCATGATGGCCTGTCCAATGGCTGTTCCACGATCGGCATTTCAAAAGCGCCGCCTGTTGAAGTCATGGAACAGAACTTTCCTGTTCTCTACAAACGCTACGCCCTGCGCGAAGGATCTGGTGGCGCAGGCCAGCATCGTGGCGGATTGGGATTGGATTATGAAATCGAACTGCGCCGCGGCACGGCACGGGCCAGTTTCGTGATGGATCACGGACTATACGGCCCACAGGGCGCATTGGGCGGCGCTGATGGGGCGAAAAACGAGGTCGAAGTGTGGCGCGACGGCGTGAAATACGTGCCTGACCACCTGTCCAAAGAACAGGACATCCCCCTAACCGCAGGCGATAGCGTCCGCGTCCGTACACCCGGTGGTGGCGGATATGGCGATCCAGACAGGCGTGAACCCGGCCTAACCGCAGAGGATGACCGGCTGGGCCGCACCTAGCAGGTCAATAAAAACTCTGCGGATCGATATCGATGCTCATGCGCAGATCACCTTTTAACGTCACCTGTTTGGCCCAATCCGCCAATGCTGGTTGCAGATGGACACCTTTCGGGGCTTTGACCAACAAACGCACGCGGTGCCGGCCACGCACGCGGGCAATTGGCGCAGGTGCAGGGCCAAATATCTGCGCGCCAATCTGACGTAAAGCCCCATCATTGCGCGCTAGATAATTGCCCAGATCAAACACCTGCGCCAAATCCCCACCAGATAGAACGATCCCCGCCAGCCGTCCAAAGGGCGGCATTTCGGCGATACGACGTTCATCGGCCTCGGCCCGCCAGAATCCGTCTTCATCACCCGACAAAATCGCGCGGATGACAGGGTGTTCCGGCTGATATGTCTGCACCAAAGCTGTCCCGCGCTTTTCCTTGCGCCCTGCCCGGCCAGCCACCTGCCGCATCAGTTGAAATGTTTTTTCAGCGGCGCGCAAATCTGATCCTTGCAGCCCTAGATCCGCATCGATCACACCCACCAGCGTCAATAACGGAAAGTTATGCCCTTTCGCCACCAATTGCGTGCCGATGATCAAATCGGCCTTGCCCTCGGCTATGCCTTCGATTTCGGATTTCAATTCGCGTGCCGTGCCATACATATCTGAGGATAAAACAGCGATACGCGCGACGGGAAAGGCCTCTGCCGCTTCTTCCGCCAACCGTTCAACACCGGGACCGACAGGGGCCAATTTGCCCTCGGCCTCGCAAGATGGGCAGGTGTCGGGCACCGGTTTGCTTTCCCCACATTGATGGCAGATCAGGCGTTTCAAAAACCGGTGTTCCACCATATGCGCATCGCAATGATCACAAGCTACCATCGCCCCACAGGCCCGACACAACGTCACCGGCGCATAGCCGCGACGGTTCAGAAATAGCAACGCCTGTTCGCCCCGCCCCACAGTCGCACGCACCGATGCCGCCAAAGTCGGGGATATCCATTTCGTTGCGGGCAGGCCTTCGCCACGCATATCAATCGTGCGCATATCGGGCAGCACAGCATCGCCATAGCGCGACGTCAGATCGATGCGGGTGTATTTTCCCGCCTCTGCATTGGCCCAGCTTTCCAAACTGGGCGTTGCGGAGGCCAAAATCACCTGCGCCCCACATAATGATGCCCGCAAAACAGACATATCCCGTGCGTTATAAATCGCGCCGTCATCCTGTTTGTAGGATCCGTCATGTTCTTCGTCCACGACGATACATCGCAGGTTTTGATAGGGCAAAAACAGAGCCGAGCGCGCGCCAACCACCAATTGCGCATTGCCCGCAGCCACCATTTTCCACGCCCGACGGCGTTCGGTCATGGTCACACCAGAATGCCATTCCGTAGGGCGCGCGCCAAAGCGGTCTTCAACCCGGTTCAGGAATTCCGCGGTCAACGCAATTTCAGGGATCAGGACCAATGCCTGACCACCTTGGCGCAGTGCTTCGGACACGGCCTCAAGGTAAACTTCTGTCTTGCCCGACCCCGTAATGCCGCGCAGCAGGGTCGTGCCATAGGTTTGCGACCGCACACCATCACACATCTGGCCCGCTGCTGCCTGTTGTTCTGGCGTCAGGTCTTTGGGGGCATAGCCGGGATCAAGGCGGGGATAGGCGGTGTCGCGGGGGCTGTTTTCCTCGACCACGACCCCATGTTTGACCAGACCTTTCACGACAGATGTTGTGACACCCGCAGCCTCGGCCAATTCTTTTAACGTCAACGCCGCGCCACCCAATTCACGCAACGTGTCCAACACCCGCATGCGCGCATCCGTCATGCGATCTGGCGCACTGTCGCCCAACCGGTACACTTTGCGCATGGATGGCCCATCACCCAGCCCCGGTGCTCGCGTGGCCAGACGCAACATTTGTGGCATCGGTGTCAGCGTATAAGCGCCCGCTTTTTCTAAAAACTGGCGCATTTCCGCCCGCATCGGCGGCACATCCAGAACATGAGACGCCGCGCGAATTTTCGACAGGTCGAAATCACCACGCCCTGCCCCCCAGACAACACCCACAACTTTGCGTGGCCCCAACGGCACTTCGACAAAAGCCCCCAAGGCACATCCCCCTTCAGGGGCACGATAATCCAGCGTCCGATCCAGCGGCTGGGTGGTCAAGACGGCGATCAATGCACCGCTTTCAAAATACCCGTCCATGTTCCCCCGCTATTCAGGCTTTCCGCATCTTATCCCATGAGGTAAGACACTCACAACGAATTGCCAAGCTAGCCGGGAGGGCTGACCCAAATGAAATTTTTCGTTGATACCGCTGAAATTGACGCAATTGCCGAGTTGAATGACCTGGGCATGGTAGATGGCGTGACCACCAACCCATCCCTGATCAAAAAATCTGGCCGCGACATTCTGGAAGTGACCAAAGAGATCTGTGATCTGGTCTCTGGCCCCGTATCCGCCGAAGTCGTCGCATTGGATGCAGAAGGCATGATCGCAGAGGGCCGCAAACTGGCCGAGATCGCAGAAAACATCGCTGTAAAAGTACCTCTGACATGGGATGGCCTGAAAGCCTGCAAAACCCTGACGGATGAAGGCAAAATGGTCAATGTGACCCTGTGCTTCTCTGCCAACCAAGCGCTGCTGGCCGCAAAAGCGGGCGCGACATTCATTTCCCCCTTCATCGGTCGTTTGGATGATCTGAACAGCGACGGTTTGGACCTGATCGAAGACATCCGCACCATCTATGACAATTACGGGTTTGAAACACAGATCCTTGCGGCATCCATCCGCACTGTGAACCACATGTCAGATTGCGCCAAAATCGGTGCAGACGTGGCCACAGCCCCACCTGCTGTTTTCAAGAAAATGGTCGAGCACGTTCTGACAGACAAAGGCCTAGCGGCATTTGTAGAAGACATCAAAGCGGCAAATATCTCGATCCTGTAAGAGATATTCATGCTGGGGGCGATGCCCCCTAATCCCAACAGTATCGATACAAAGAAAAAAGCGCCCCTTCATTTGGCGCTTTTTTATTGATTTCTGAAAGTTAATGAGTAAAAAATCATCTATTTGATCCGGATTGAACAAATGGATTACCATTACGTTTTGTATGTGGATGAGGCTGGTGACGATAAAGTCGACAGACTTAAACCTCAACATGAGAATGGCAACTCAGAATGGCTATGCTTGGGCGGGTATTTGATACAACGCAAATACGAGCACGAAATGGAAAGCAGACGGGACTCCATTCTCAAAGCATTGCGGCGACCCGCTGGACAAACAATTCATTTCAAAAACCTAAAGCCCCGAACTCGAGACCTCGTGGCAACTGAACTGGCAAAATATCCAGCGAGAGGGTTTGTTGTATGCTCAATGAAAAAGACATTTCAAGGCCATCACAACCCGAAAGCAGCTGCTAAATCTACGGGAAACCCAAACGATTTACTCTACAATTTTGTGACTAATTTATTGTTGGAAAGGGTAACCCAATTCGTTGGGAGACACGCGGCTTCTTCAGCTATTTCCGATCCAAAGTTAAAAATAGTGATGGCAAGTCGCAAAGGACATCATTTTGGGCGGTTCAAAGCCTATATTCAACAAAAAAAAGGCAAGCCATTGCTGGCACCACTTTCCTTGACGCCAATGTCGTTGATCCTAACGTGCTAAGTTGGCAGCTGATCTATGAGAGCCCGGCAAAACAAGAACCAGGTGCTCAACTCGCAGATGTTATGGTAAGTTCTTTTTTTTCAATCTCTTGAACAATTGGGCCCACATTATTCAGAAAAACCCGCGCTGAATTTGCGCCCGCTTATGGCAAACAAATGGACAAGTTCAAGTAAGAATACAAACTACGCGAACAAGGGCGTCACTCTATTTCACACAAAAAAAGCAACACCCTTGTTAACGAAAGAACAAAAGGTTTTCTTCGAGTATTTTGGCTATAACTTTCAATATTTCACTTCAAATTAGGCTCGCCTTGCAGACCCAACAATGACCGCATGCGGGTCCAGGCTTTGGGCAGTTTGGGGGGGGCGTTCAGGCCTGCCAGCGCCTCGTCCTGCCAGCGCGTCATTTCGCGGCGCGTGAAATCGCGGCCCCAATCGAGATAGGCATCCACATGTTCGGGGCGAAGGCGGCAGGCGGATCCGACCAGCCCGACCAGCGTTTCGGGCGCGCTGTACCATTCATCCTGAATCCCTGCGATTTTCGCCGGGGCAAACGCACCGACAAAGCGCATCATGCTGCTTTCGGAATAGGTCAGCAGCATCTTACCCATCTCGGCGCGACTATAATGGATCAGAGGCGGGAACGTATCAAAGAACACTGCCTGACCGTCCACAATCGCAAAATTGCGGATTGAGGGGTGAAAGCCGATGCGCGTGTCAAACTGATCTGCAGCATTCCAAAACCGCGCGATGACCTGACCCGCGCTTTCCATCATCGCCAAGGTTTCGTCCAAAGGAGCCGCCTGCATCATAGGGCGCATCATGCTGTCCGCTGGCAGCGCATCCTGCGTGATCACGGGGATACGCGCACCATTCAACGTAATGATATGCATCTCGGTTGCAGGCAAAGGCACGCCGGTTTTCGTCAACGCGGCCGCGTAATCATCATGACAGGTCACCAACCGGTCCAGCTCGGCATCCGATCCGGGGCTGCGATAGACCTTGATCACACGATCCGAAAATGGGCCATCCTTTGGTCGAAATGGAGCGCAAAAATACCCCAAACGCGACAGGGTTTCCCCCCGCGATTTCGCATCTGCCGCGACAAGCTGTGTCAAGATTTCCAGATCGGTCATGATGGCTCTCCTTGCGGTTGGGTCTAACGGGTTTGACTGGCAAGGGCCATGCGAAACTCGCCACGGTACATAAGAGAAGATTAACGCCAAATTTACCAAGGTTGCGCAAATCTCAACGGAATCTGGTGAGGGTGATATGGGGCTGCGCAGCGTTTCTTTGGCAAATTTTTGGCACTTCCTTTTAGGGTTTGCTTTGGCCTTCTGCATTTGGGTGTCTCCGCAATTGGCCATGGCAGGCCCTTGGCAGCCCCAAAAGGGCAGCGGGTTTGTGTCGCTTTCCGGGTATTACACCAAGCGTTTGCCAGATATTTTTGGATATGGGGCCGGAACAGACCGTTATGTGTCTGTCTATGCAGAATACGCGTTGCGTCCTAAACTGACCCTTGGGCTGGATGCGGGATATGATCTGGACGGGCGCTACCGGGTGTTCTTTTTTACGCAAAAGCCAATCCGTCAGGCCGATCAAGGCGTCCAAATCACGTTTGCCACCGGCGGAGGTATGATCGATGCCACATCTTGGACCATCACGCGACTTTCGTTGGGGAAAGGCCTAGCAAATGGGTGGATGAGTGCCGAGGGGCAATTGCTGTTCCAAAACCCGGATGGAACGGTAGAGATGGATGACCTGCCCTATGAATGGAAATTGGATCTAACCCTAGGGCGTAACCTGAAAAAAGGGCGTAAAAGGATTGTCCAACTGCAAACATCCCGTGCCTTTGAACAAGATTTGCAAATCAAATTGGCCCCTAGCTTTGTCTTTCCATTGGTTCAAGATCGCATGCATTTAGAAGCAGGCGGATCGTTCGGCCTAAAGGGTGACAAATCCCGCGGCGTAAAACTGGCGATATGGTATACGTTCTAGCCATGTTTCTGGTTGACCAAAATTAGCCCTGCAACGATGCACCCGGCCCCGATCAAATGCGCCGGTACAATCGTTTCACCCAGAACGATCACGGCCAGAATACTGCCAAAAACCGGCATCAGGTGAACGAACTGCCCCCCAATTTCTGGCCCGATGACAGAGACACCATAAGACCAAAACAAAAAGCCGCAAAGCGACGCGAAAATGCCGATGTAAGCAATTGCACCGATAGCCGGCAGGGTCAGGTCGAATGACGCCACGCCTTTGATGGCCAGCGTACCTGCCATTGCGATGATCGCAACAATTACGCTGGCCGCCAGCAACACGTCTTGGCGCAATTCAGCCGGGCGTTTGCGCAATAACAGCGTATACCACGCCCAAATCAGGATACCCGCCATCATCCATAGTTTTCCCGCATCCACCGATAGGATCGATGCCGTGCCGCCGGAACCCTGCAGGACCAGATAAATTGCCCCGATAATCGAAACGACCAGCCCCGCGATCTGGGCCCATGACGGGCGGAACCCGTTCCAAATCGCCCCGCCAATCACCGTTGCAATGGGGGCCAGTGCGAGGATCAACAGGCAATTCACCGCCTCAGTGAGGCTAAGCGCGTGATAGGTGATCGCGTGAAACGCCGCGATGCCGGTCAAACCCAGCAAAACAACCTGAACCCAGATAGAGCGCAACAGCGCCCATTGCTGCACCAATCCACGCGCCGTGAAGGGCAAAAGCAGCGCAAGGCAAAGCAACCACCGCATCATGTTCAATTCAAGCGGCGGAATGACCCCACCGATCAACCGCCCCACAATAAAATTGCCAGACCAGATCAACGCGGTTGCAGTCAGCGCCAGAATGGCCCAGATTCGAGTAGTGTTCGACATGAAAGATAGCTCGTAGTTTGGTGCATCATTTGCGCATTTTGCAGAGTAGACCGCCTGATCCCCCGGCAAAAGCACAATCGTCATCAGCTGGTTCACTCATGGAAACCAACGCCAGGTTATTGATGACAAACATCATTACCGAGACCAAAGCGCTGCAATTGGCGCAGATAGCGTTATACGTAAACGCTGATAATCCACGTAGCCCGAAGGTTTTATGAAAAACACGGGTTTCACGTCGCGGCAGAGTTTTATGATTTAGTACGTGTGGACGGCGTGCCGCAGAATGATCTGATGATGATCCTGCGGCTGTCTGTCTGATCCGACTTAATTCAGTTCGCCAGCCAGCCCTGCATTGATCAGAGCAACGGTTTCGTTCACGCCATAAAGCGCGATAAAGCCACCGAAACGTGGGCCTTGGGATTGGCCAAGCAGGACTTCGTAAAGCGCCTTGAACCAGTCGCGCAGGTTTTCAAATTCGTGCTCTTTGCCCACGGCAAACACCAGACTTTGCAGGGTTTCGTCATCAACCGCACCATCATGTGCCGCCAGTTTCGCACCCAGATCCGCCATGGCCAGACGTTCCTGATCTGTCGGTGCCCGGAACACTTTATGCGGTTTCACAAAGTCCTGATAATAGCGCACGGCAAAGCCCGCTGCCTGATCCAAATCGGGATGCGTTTCAGCAGACGCATCCGGCGCATAGCGCTTGATAAAGCCCCACATCGCGTCCTTGTCTTCGGCGCCCGCAGCAGAGGCAAGGTTCAACAACATAGAAAATGGCACGACCATGTTTGATACGGGTGGCTGCCCGCGATGGATGTGGAAAACCGGGTTGTTGGCGCGTTGCGTCGCATCCTGTTTGTCCCAAGCGCGCAATTGCTGGTGATATTCATCCACAGCTTTGGGGATCACATCAAAATACATGCGCTTGGCCGTCTTTGGCTTTTGATACATGAAATAGGACAGGCTTTCAGCGCTGGCATAAGTCAGCCATTCATCAATAGAAATCCCGTTGCCGTCGGATTTGGAAATCTTCTGCCCTTTGTCATCCAAAAACAATTCAAATGAAAAGTTCTGCGGCGCAGGTTTGCCGAGACAACGACAAATATCGCCATAGACTTTGGCATTGGTGCTGTGGTCTTTGCCGAACATTTCGAAATCAACATCCAGCCCAGCCCAGCGCGCGCCAAAATCAGGCTTCCATTGCAATTTCACATTGCCGCCCGTGACCGGCAGTGTCCATTCGCGCCCATCTTCATCGTCAAAAGTGATCTCGCCCTTGGCCGCATCCACATTCTTCATCGGCACGTATAGAACGCGGCCCGTTTCAGGATGAATCGGCAGATAGATGGAATAGGTCGCCGCACGTTCCTCGCGCAGCGTTTTCAGCATGATCTTCATCAGATCATCGTATTTCTCTGCCGTCTTCAGAAGGATCTCATCAAACTGACCAGATTTGTAATACTCGGTTGAGCTGATGAAATCGTATTCAAAGCCAAATGTGTCCAAGAATCGGCGTAGCATGGCGTTGTTGTGATGGCCAAAGCTGTCATATTCGCCAAATGGATCAGGCACAGATGTCAGTGGCTTTTGCAAATGCTCGGACAGCATGTCCTGATTTGGCAGATTGCCCGGCACTTTGCGCATGCCGTCCATATCATCTGAGAAACAGATCAGTTTCGTCGGGATGTCAGAAATCACTTCAAACGCGCGACGTACCATAGTGGTACGGGCAACTTCGCCAAAGGTACCGATATGGGGCAGGCCGGAGGGGCCATACCCGGTTTCAAACAAAACATAGCCCTTTTCAGGGGGCTTTTTTTCAAAACGTTTGAGCAGGCGGCGTGCCTCTTCAAAAGGCCAGGCTTTTGAACTCATCGCCGCATCGCGCAATGTAGACATTTTGAATCACTCCGTTTTGTTTGGAAACCCGCGATTTTCAGCCGACTCACCGGCCGGTTTCTTACGGGTTAATCCGAGGCTTCCTATTGCCCAAGCGCCATCGCGTCAATAAATTGAACACATCGCCCATATGCAAAGGACATTTCAGCATGACACGCCCCCCCGAACATCCGCTGTCGCCACAGGACTGCCTGGTCGCTGTTATGATCGCAGTCTCTGCTTCAGATGCCCATATGCGCACATCCGAGCTGGTCAAAATTGAAAACACGGTCAACATGTTACCCGTTTTCGCCGATTACGACATGGACCGCGTCAATGTCATTTCATCCATGTTGTTTGACCTGTTGGAGCAAGAGGATGGATTGGACGCGTTATTTGGCCTGATCCGGGACAATTTGCCAGAACGTTTGTTTGAAACCGCTTATGCCCTGGCCTGCGATGTGGCCGCGGCTGATGGTCAATTATACGAACCAGAACTTCGTCTGTTGGAAGAAATCCGCTACGAGCTGAATATTGATCGCCTCTATGCGGCGGCTATTGAACGGGGGGCTCGGGCGCGGCATTTGCCCGCCTAACGTGAACCAGTTCAGCCGAGGTTACCCGGCATAGACCTCTCCCCAACGTTCGATCAAAGCCTGCTGCAATGTTTTGGCACGGCGGTTCCAAACGGCACCGCCCTCGGGGCGTTCCCGTTGAGATCTTGGCAGGCTTTCGCGGCGTGGTACATCCCCCGCAAAAATGGCAAAATCCAGTTCTTGTCCATTGGGCAATTCCACGTGCCCTGCCAAACCACTAACAAAATTCAGAGTGCCCGTCTTGGCCTGCACATGCAGCGGGTGATCTTTGATGACGCGCCGTTGTGCATCCAATAAGGTAAACTCTTTCATAATTGACTTAAGCGGCAGGCGTGTTTTCAGATGATGCAACGCCAATGACATATCGCGTGCCGAAATACGACTATCCCCGCCAAGTCCAGAATGGTCAATGAGGTTACAGGCTTGAAGGCCGAATTCGCCCTTTAGCCAGGCACACATCTCGGCTGCCGACTCTACAATTGTCAGCGCGCGCCCAGTCTTTGCCTTGCTGGCCGCCAAGCCAACCACTTCAGCCGTAAGGTTTGTCGAATATTTCAACATTCCTTGGACGATTTCGCGCAAAGATGCGCTTTGAATACTGGCAATGCGCGTCGATGTTGGCAACGCATCAATCACCTCGGGCACCGGTAAAGTCACCCCATACGCAGGGGTCAATTTTTGAAAAATTTGTCCCGCATACAGTTCCGGTTTTCGCACGGGCAGCCATCGCGCACCGCCATTCCCCAAAGCGCCACGCGCCACAGTCCAGTTGTCGTAATCATCTGCATCTGAATATGTATAAATTGGCACCGCCCTGTCCTGTACGGACATGCGGGCCATCGTGACATCTGGGCGCAATGTCGCGCTAGGACCCTTCATAGTCGTCGAATAACTGTTGCCGCTGCGTTTCCATTCGAAATGCACCCGATTGAAATTCACGTTCAATCCAGAAACCGCGGGATTATATCCAACATGAGCAGGCTGTTCTTTATCTATTTGCAGCGATTTAGATAGGGTGCCCCCCCAAACCAAAAATCGTCCTTTGATACGCGTGACACCTACTCCGGCCAATTGTTTGGCCAAGGCGTTCAAATCATCGGTGTCCAGTGTGGGATCACCCCCGCCAGCTAGAATCAAATCCCCATTCAAAACACCATCAGAAATGGGGCCGGTGGCCAGAAGGCTGGTGTTGAATTGGCAATTTTCGCCCAGAATGGTCAAGGCATATGCAGCCGTTAGGGCTTTGGCCACACTGGCAGGTGGCAATGTCGTATCGCCATTCACTTCCTCTAAGATCTCACCGCTTTCGCCGTGGCGGACAACACAAGCGACCTGACCTGTGAGTTTTGACGCTTTGATCAAAGCCTGGGCGGCGGGATGCGAGCGTTGCGGAAAATCAACGGGTCGCATTTGCGGAAACAGCGACGCATTTGGTGCAACCGCCATCGCAGGCACCGCGACGGTACTGGCGGACAATCCCAGCAAAAATGCGCGCCGTGTCGCTATTTGCGAACCCTTAAATCCCATGTCGCGGAACCCCTATGTCACTGCACCCAAATCAGAATCTGGTGTCCTTTTCACATTAAAAGATGAACGCTCTCGAAACCCGTTCGAAAAACTGGCTGTTCGCGGCAAACATTCGACGATAGCGGTGGACCCGCAGATGGTATGGAAAGATTGCACGCCCATTCGAATGATGCCAGCCTTCCGATCCCTCAATGTCATTTCGTTCAATTCCCGTTCTGAGGCGCTGCCGCAGCGCGCAACTCTGTCGAACTTAGGTTTACCATAGGGCAATTTACGAAACACCAAGACGGCGCTGTTTGTGCACCCAACGTATGCGACGCCCGTTCAGGAAGACGTGCAAACCGGAAAATTTTGGCCGCGATGGAATGTCGCGCCGCCACCCGCTGTTCAGGCCGCGCAACGACCCCAATTGGAACAGTGCGCGCAATATTTTTCCAATTTTCCCATTTATGAAACTGGCGAAGATTATCTGCCCCCATCAGCCAGGTAAATGACACATCTCTATGCGCCTGCCTTAACATGCTGAGTGTTTCTGCAGTATAACGTGTCTCCAAAACCGTCTCGACATCACTTGCGGTATAGTACGGCGTTTGGCCCAAAATGTCGCTGCAGGCCTGCAAACGTTGGACAAGCGGTGCCGGCGCATGCGCCTTCAACGGATTTCCCGGACTAACGAGCCATATAACCCGATCTAAGCCAAATTTTCTTTTGGCAACTTTGGCTATGTGGACATGGCCTAAATGTGGTGGATCGAAAGACCCCCCCAAAAGTCCGACCTTTTGTCCAGCGGCAAGTGGCAAAACCGATCGAATTGCAACAATACTCATATTAAGCCCCAAAATGGTTTTGCGCGCAGGCAAGCCCGAAAGCGCACCATTTTTCAAGAGATAGTTATCTAACAGGCTACGGTTTTGAGCGACAACCTCAATATCTCAAAAATATCAAACAGAAAAAAGGGGCAAACTTTGCCCCTTCATCCCGCTTTCCAAAGATGAGCGTAGTGAGAACAAGCGTCACCGCATTACCCAGTACGACCCCTAGAAGTCTTGCCAAATACCAGTGCCTTTGGCATTGGCCAGCTTCGGCATCTCTGATGGTTGTGCAGCGACGGCATCATTGCTCTCCCAACCAAGTGAAGATGTGTCCGCATGCTCAATGATTTCTGGTTGATCATCGATCGGTGCGACATGTTCAATGATAGGAGCCTCATCACGAACAGAATGTTGCAACGGGGCCGGTTCTTCAGTCGTGCTGATTTCAATGGTTGTCGTGGTATCCCCATCTTTCAGTTTAAAGCGAGAGACAACATGGCGCAGCCCAGACGCTTTTTCCCGCAATACGCGACCAGATTCAGAACTCTCACTCGACAAGGCTGCGTTTTGCTGTGTCACTTCGTCCAGCAAGTTCACGCCTACATTCATTTCATCCAGACCTGTGGCCTGTTCAGAGGCTCCAGACGCAATATCCTGGACGCGGCTAGAGATACCGACAACCTCGGTCAGAATGACCTCAATGGCCGATCCCATTTCAGACACCAGTTTAACACCGTTCTTCACACTCTCATTAGAGTTTTTGATCAAAGACCTAATTTCGGCTGCACTGTCTGACGAACGTTGCGCAAGTGCGCGCACTTCCGATGCAACAACCGCAAAACCCCGGCCAACTTCACCGGCACGAGCGGCTTCAACACCAGCGTTTAGAGCCAATAGGTTCGTTTGGAACGCGATATCTTCCATAACCTGAATGATTTGGCCAATTTGTTTAGAAGAATCTTCAATAGTCGCCATAGCCGACATTGCACGCCCGCGCACTTCTTCGCCTTTTTCAGCACCCGTGCGCGCAGAGTTTACAGCTTCTACAATTTCATTTGCGCCTTCTGCAGTGGATTTGACGCTGGCTGTCAGTTCTTCCATTGCGGCTGCCGTTTGCTCGAGCGTGGCTGCCTGGTTCTTCGTGCGATGGGATAGGCTATCTGCGCCTTCGCTCAGCTCTTTTGCATCACTGTCAATGGATTCAGCACTGCGCACCAACTCACCGACAATCGTGGCAAGAGAGTCCACCGTATCGTTGAAATATGTCCGCAACAGTTCGAAATCTTCACCGAAGGGGTCATCGATTTTGCAATGCAGGCTGCCATCCGCAAGCTGTTCAAGACTTGCTTTTAGCTTATCCATAACCTGCATCTGCTGCTCGGCTTTCAACTTTTGTAGTTCGCGGGCTTGATCAGCGTCATATAATTTGCCTTTGAAATCATCCAAAGCATGTGCGATCTCGCCAAGTTCGTCACCAGCCGTGATTTCAGCGACGGGGGTTTCATAATCGCCATTGGCAATAGATTTCACCGTACCCACAAGACCCATAATGCGCCCAGTCAGCAACCGTGCCACAACGAAGCCTAAAAGTGTTACCACCAAACACATGATGACAACCTGAATGCCCGTTGCAATGGCCAAGTGACGTTCTGCAGCAAACGCCGCATCTACGCTTTCTTCAAGAACCAAACCCCAAGTTTGGCCATAGAAGTAAACACCAGACGATACTGCAAGGACTTCGTTTCCAGAAATGCCTGGCACACCTTCAAATTCTTCATAACGTCCTTCAATAGCCGCCAAAACATGTGGTGTTTCTGGAAGTGGATCCAAAACATCAAAAGCGCCGGGAACCCGAGACGGGCTAAGCGCATAGCCGCCTTCGGCAATCAATACGACCTGACCTTCATCGCTTAACCCATGCAAGTTACGTACGATATTCGCAACGGCTTGCATCGGCATTTCCACGACAACAACACCGTAACGTTTGCCTGAATGACTGATCGCAGGGGCAGATACAAATTTGGTTGGCTTATTGTCGTGATAGACATACGGACGAATCTTCGAATAAAAATGCGCACCTAAGGATGCGGATTTGCTGGCGTTATAAGCCTTGGCAAGTTCGGTTTCGGCCAAGTCCGTATCAGCAACATTTTTGCCCAATTCTACACCCGGCTGTGCCGAGTATACAATTTCACCCTTTGTATTGATCAGGTATATATTGCCATAACCGCCCAGTTTTACACGTGCTGCAAATTCCGGATGGAAATGGTCGTAAACCTTTTCCCAATCTGCATTCGCCTTTTCACGCATTTTGCCAATATTGGCTTTTTCGTCGTCCGACATCCCCTCAAACGCATCCGAAAATTCAACAAGACTGTCATGCACTGAAACGGATTCAGCCAGCGTTTCCAAGTCTCTATCGATATTCGTCAACCAAGCTTTGATCTGGGCCGCTTTGTCTTCGACCATCACAGTATACAGGCTTTCACGGCGTTCTTTCAAAGCGCTGCCTGCCAGCTGGTACCCAATGAAGGATCCAATCATCATCACAGCGAAGGTAGGTGCAGCGATAAGAATAGGTACCTTAGTCTTCAAGTTCATTTTGCTAAAGAACCCTTTGCGCACCTTTTTTGGCTGGGTATCAGCAGCTTTTACCGCATTCCCTGCTTCGGATTTTTTTCCCGCTTTCACGGCGGATACTTTTTTGGACAGACGTTTGATCATTAAATTGCTCCAACAGGTGCGCATTACAGCCAGTTTTGCGAGCAACACAAACATCTAGGTATTGAAAAGAACTTAAAGCGCGTTTCTCGACAGCCCTGCCAAACCCCACATTTCTTGGCATTTTTAAGCTTTTCGGCACGGCCTGCGTCGTTTGAATTGCCTTGACGCGAACACTTCGCTATCAGAGGCGTCCAGAACCAGATCCAAAAAATGTCCGGCCGGTTCAAGACCGATCCTTCAGATTTGCCAAAGAGGAATCCAATGGCTTCTTATCAATATGTTTACCACATGGACGGCGTTTCAAAAGCCTATCCCGGTGGCAAGAAATGCTTTGAAAACATTAGACTTAGCTTTTTGCCTGGCGTGAAAATCGGTGTGGTCGGTGTCAACGGTGCGGGTAAATCAACCCTCATGCGTATTATGGCGGGCATTGATAAAGATTTCACCGGTGAAGCCTGGGCTGCCGAAGGCGCCAAGGTCGGCTACCTGCCACAAGAGCCAGAATTGGACGCAACACTGAACGTGCGCGAAAATGTGATGTTAGGTGTGGCAGAAAAAAAGGGAAAATTGGATCGATTTAATGAACTTGCCATGAACTATTCGGACGAAACGGCCGATGAAATGGCAGCGCTTCAGGATGAAATCGACGCCAATAACCTATGGGATCTGGATAGCCAGATCGATGTCGCAATGGAAGCATTGCGGTGTCCGGCGGACGATGCAGATGTAACCACCCTGTCAGGTGGTGAAAAGCGTCGGGTGGCTTTGTGCAAATTGCTGCTGGAAGCACCGGACATGCTGTTGCTCGATGAACCGACCAACCACCTTGATGCCGAAACGATCGCATGGTTGCAAAACCATTTGATTGAATACAAAGGTACGATCCTTTGTGTCACACACGATCGCTATTTCCTAGATGACATCACCGGTTGGATTTTGGAACTGGATCGCGGTCGCGGCATTCCATACGAGGGCAACTATTCCGCGTGGCTGGAACAAAAGGCCAAACGCCTTGCCCAAGAAGCCCGTGAAGACAAGGCGCGTCAGAAAACACTGGAACGCGAATTGGAATGGATGCAGCAGGGCGCGAAAGCACGTCAGGCAAAATCTAAGGCCCGGATTGCATCTTACGAAGAAATGGCGAACCAGTCTGAACGTGAAAAACTATCACGTGCACAGATCATTATTCCAAATGGCCAACGTTTGGGTGGCAAGGTGATCGAGGTCGAAGGTCTGAAAAAGGCCATGGGCGATAAGTTGTTGATCGAAGGTTTGGACTTTTCTTTGCCACCCGGTGGTATTGTTGGCGTCATCGGACCCAACGGTGCCGGTAAATCCACACTGTTCAAAATGCTGACCAGCCAAGAACAACCCGATGAAGGATCTGTCACATATGGCGACACTGTCCAGCTGTCCTATGTGGACCAGTCCCGTGATGATCTGGGTGCGGATGACACCGTTTGGGAGGCAATTTCAGGCGGTGCAGAAGTGATCAAGCTGGGCGATGCGGAAATGAATTCCCGCGCCTATTGCTCTGCTTTTAATTTCAAAGGTGGGGATCAGCAGAAGAAGGTTGGCAAACTGTCCGGGGGTGAGCGCAATCGTGTGCACATGGCGCGCCTGCTGAAATCAGGCGGCAACGTAATTCTGCTCGACGAACCGACCAACGATCTGGACGTTGAAACCCTGCGCGCGTTGGAAGACGCATTGGTCGATTTCGCAGGCTGCGCGGTGGTCATCTCCCACGACCGTTTCTTCCTTGACCGAATCTGTACGCATATTCTGGCCTTTGAGGGGGATGCGCATGTGGAATGGTTTGAAGGCAATTTCGAAGATTACCTAGAAGACAAAAAACGCCGTCTTGGCGCGGATGCGGTTGAACCAAAACGCGTGAAGTTCAAAAAGTTTACGCGTTAATCAGCTGTAGCACGCGCACTTACACAAATTCTTGAAAGGGCATCGCATTTCCAGCGTTGCCCTTTTTTGGTTAACGAGAATTCAAACTTTTCCCCTCATTCTAGTGCAAGATCCGAGTTTGATTGGGAAAATTGCGTGAAATTCATCATCCATGCAGGCATGCACAAAACAGGCAGCACGTCGATCCAGCAGGCATTTTTTAAATCCGCCCCGCGCGCCGGATTTGGATATCTCGATTTGGGAACGCCAAATGCGTCCACGCCTCTCTATTTGATGTTTGAAGACCCCGAGCGGTTCAAAAAGAACGCGATTATTTCCGCAAATGGCAACAGTCATGCCGAAAACCTAGAAGAACGCGACAGGTTGCGTGCTGAAATGGATCGGCAGATCCAAGACTGCCCTTATGACACGATGATGATTTCCGGTGAATCCATTTCTGGCGCTGGACCTAATATGTCCACCGATCTCGCCAGCGCGTTGCGACGGCACTCAGATGATATCAAAGTCATCACTTATGTCCGCCCCCCCTGCAGTTATATGGAAAGTGCATTCCAAGAACGGCTAAAACGCGGCATGGTTGAACCAGCGATCAATCAGCTTTGGCCAAATTATGAACGACGCTTTGAAAGACTGATAACAGGGTTTCACACAGAAAATTGTCACTTCATCCCCTTTGATCAGGCGCATTTGGCCAAAGGAGACATCATCGCGGATTTCGCAATGCGCAGCGGCCTGCCCTGCCCCAATGGTCAACAAACCAAATACAATGAAAGCCTATCTACAGAGGCGACCAGCCTTGTCTTTCTATATCGTAAATACATTCATCCCTATGCCCAGACAGACCCCAACAGTTTCGTGGCCGAAGTTCGGATGATCAAATGGCTGTCAGGTATCGGGAAAACGAAACTACGCTTTGATCAGGATTTCTTGGAACGTGCGCACAGTCAGTTCAGCACGGATTGGCAATACGCACAGTCCCTCACGGGCAATGCGTTACATGAAACCCGAGACAGCAGTGATACCTCGATATCCGACGCACGTGATCTGGAGCGCATTGCACGATCTCTTCTGCCACAAGTACAAGAGCTAATGCGGAGCAAGGGCTGTAAAACATATGGCGATGTCACCAGTTGCCTGCATGCTTTGTTCGACCGCAGCCATGACAACCCACAGCCCGTCCGGCAATCCACATTCAAAACGGTACTCTCCAAATCAGCCAGTATTTGGAGCAGACCGATCGTAAATCGACGGCAGGCTGGGATTTAATCCAGATAAAGCTCTACGAAGGCAGGGTTACCGAAAAAGCCACCCTGCATTCGGTCGAGCACCTATATTCTGAAACGTAACACTCGGGCGGATGTGCTAGCATCAACGCCCGAGATGAGTTCGTTTGGTGCCCAACATCCCTGTACAGTCACCCAAGACATGTCAGCATAGTAGGCTATAACCAAAGAATTTTCTGCCCCTAGGCTGGCATAGGGCACCCAATCACGGCGCGGTATCTTGTAAAGTGCGTTTCATTTTCGCACAGCATTTAAGCGTCAGGTGGGATGCTGCGTCCCACAATTAGGGGATATACTTTGAAGGACGGGCATGGTAGCGGAGGCCTTCCTCAATACTGCGCCCCACTTTGCGCGGCCTCTTTGACTCCAGTTTGCGATATATGTTGATATGAAAAAAGCCCTTGCTGATGCGCTGGCCGAGCGCGGTTATGACACCCTGACCGAGGTCCAGAAAGCTGTAACCGAACCCGATCTTGCAGGGGCTGATTTGCTGGTGTCCGCGCAAACCGGATCTGGTAAAACCGTAGGCTTCGGTCTGGCGATTGCCGATACCTTGTTGGGCGAACGTGAATTTTTGGGTCGTCCCGAACAACCGCTGGCCTTGGTGATTGCACCAACCCGCGAATTGGCGATGCAAGTTCAACGCGAATTGGACTGGCTTTACAAAAAAGCGGGCGCAACTGTGGCGTCCTGTATCGGCGGCATGGATGCACGCACCGAGCGTCGCGCACTGGAACGGGGCGCACATATTGTTGTTGGCACGCCCGGCCGTCTACGCGATCACATTGAACGTGGCGCGCTGGAACTCGCCAGCTTGCGAGCTGTAATTCTGGATGAAGCGGATGAAATGCTCGACATGGGCTTCCGCGAAGATCTGGAATTTATGCTGGGTGAATCCCCCGAAGATCGCCGCACCTTGCTATTTTCCGCAACCGTGCCCCCAATGATTGCCAAATTGGCCAAGGAATATCAAAGTGACGCGATCCGTGTTGTGGCTGAAGGCAGCAAAGAACAGCATGCGGATATCGAATTTAAGGCGCTGAGCGTTGCGCAAGGCGATGTGGAAAAAGCCATTATCAACCTGCTGCGCTTTCATGAGGCCCGCAATGCGATCGTTTTTGCGAACACGCGTGCTGCCGTAAACCGTCTGACTGCCCGTCTGGGCAACCGTGGTTTTCAGGTCGTTTCCTTGTCTGGTGAGCTGAGCCAAGAAGAGCGTTCACACGCATTGCAGGCCATGCGCGACGGTCGCGCCCGCGTCTGTGTCGCCACTGACGTCGCCGCCCGCGGTATCGACTTGCCGGGTTTGGAATTGGTGATCCATGCCGAATTGCCCAATAACACCGAGGCGCTGTTGCACCGCTCAGGCCGTACCGGCCGGGCCGGCAAAAAAGGTGTATCGGCTTTCGTCCTGACACCGAAAATCAAAGGTAAGGCAGACCGCCTGTTCAAATGGGCCAAGATCACACCGGAATGGGGCGAAGCACCCACAGCCGAAGCGGTCTTGGAACGCGATGAAGAACGCCTGTTTGCTGACCCAATCTGGTCGGCTGATCCTTCAGAGGATGAATTTGCCGCCAAACTTCTGAGCGAATTCGGAGCCGAGAAAATCACGGCCGCGTATCTGGCGCTATACCGTGAAAAATTCACCGCACCCGAAGAGCTGCGTGCAGCCGGAACAGATCGCAAACGCGAACGTCCCTCCTTTGGTCCTTCGGGCTGGGTTTCTCTGAATGTCGGCCGTGATGGCCGCGCAGAACCCCGATGGCTGCTGCCTTTGCTATGTTCCGAAGGCGGTTTGGACAAAGACGACATCGGTGCGATCCGCATTCAACAAAAAGAGACTCTGGTCGAAATCGCAGAGGCCGCCCTACCCGGTTTCATGCTGGATATCGGCCCTGATGCCAAGCTAGAGGATCGCATTAAGGTGCGCCAACTGGATGAAGCACCTGATCTGGAAAAACTACAGCGCCCCAAACGCCCCGGCGGACCCGGTGGCTTTGGTAAACCCGGCGGTGGTCGACCAGGTGGTAAAAGCTTTGGCGGTAAGCCAGGCGGTCCACGTCGCAGCGAAGGCCGCGATGGTGATCGTTTTGATGACCGCCCTCGCCGTGATCCAGAAGCGCATAAACCAGCACGGCCAAAGCGTGATGGCGATGGTTATAAGAAAGATGGCTTCAAGAAAGACGGTTTCAAGAAAGATGGACCACGTTCTTCTGACGGCCCGTCTGATCGACCAAAGTCCAAAAAGGTTTGGGGCGATGCTCCGTCCGGTAAAGACGGCGGTGCACGCAAAGGCAAATTCGGCGACAAACCCGCTGGTAAGCCATCTGCACCGAAGAAAAACCGCTTTGCCGATCCGAGCTTTAAGCCCGGTGGTAAAGGCAAACCGCGCAAAGCTGGTGGCAAACCCGGTGGTAAAACGGGTGGCTTCGACACACCACGCCGCAAAGGGTAAGCCAGCCAGCCACAAGCGGCGCACAATCACATCGAAAGGGCGCAATGCCCTTTCACATTTATAGCCGTCCAAATGTCAGCAACAGATTGTTTGCTGGCATTTCGTCTTTGGCAATAGGGTCAAAACCCTGTGCCATTGCGACCTCGTTGATCGCCTCAAGCCGTTTGTAGCCAATCGCCGGGTCGCGCGCCCGTAAGGATGCATCGAAATCACGATCACCTTCTGATGCGAATTCAGATCCACGCATGAACGGGCCATAGACAATAACACGGCCGCCCTTTGTTAATGCCTTGAGCGCCTGCGCGAAGAAGAGCGGCACGAAGGGTTCTGGGATCAGGTGAAACAGATTGATTGTCAAAATAGCCTGCGCAAAGCCGGGATCAACTGGCCAAGGCGCCGCAACATCAATCGCCAAAGGCGCGCAAAAATTTGCCAGATTACAGTCTGTTCGCCAGGCCGCAATACTGTCCCTTTGACCTGCGTCGACGTCAGAAGGGGTCCACGTCAGATCTGGAAACGCCGCAGCAAAGGCTGCCATATGCTGTCCTGTCCCACTGGCGATTTCAAGAACCCGCCCCTGCGCTGGCAGGCGTTTGGAGAGGGCCTGACAAATGGGATCGCTATTGCGCAACGCCGCAGGCGCTATAAGCTTTCCACCAGGACCTTCGTCCGCTTTTTGAATGATATGTCGTGTCATAACGCGACGTTGCCATGTTGTATGAAAGGCGTCCAGCTGCGAGAGCGAAAAACAGCAACTCCATGCGTGTTCCTTGCACATCTCTGCAGCATGACATTGTCAGTATAAGCAATCAAAATAGACAGGGTATTTCAATTTGGCGGGCGGCTTCCTTTTTCCTGATGTTACAGCTCGACCCGATTTTAGAACATCGATAGGATCCGACCAAAACGTGATAAACGCTTGTTATAAATAGGAATGCGATGCATCAAGCCGGTAAAACCTCACTGATTTGCGTTCAATTGATCGGCCTAATCATCTCGGCCATGCTAGTTGGTGCGACTTTTCTGAACCCCGATCGAGCGGAAGAGCGTTTGCGCAGTTTTGCAATTGCGAAAGTAGAACAGGCCGCAGAAGACGCTTTGGGGAACAGCAAAACAAGCAAGGTTCCAGAAAATCGCCTCGAAAAGCTGATGGCCTTTTCCAACAAAATGGGACTGGACGCACAAGCCATTGATTTAGAAAGAAATGCCATTGTCCCGTCCCTTCTGGCCCTTTCAAAATCCAAAACCTGTGGAGACCATTGCGAATTCTGGGAAGCGGCGTCTAACGTTACAGATAGCGTGATGTTGCACCGCATTTCCGAACTGCGCATTGGCCAAGAAACGCTAGGCGATTTTGTCGTCGGACGTTACGAATCTTCGATCAAAGGCCTGTTGCTGGATCTGCGCAGATTTGGCCTAATCAACGCAGTAGTGTTGGCTTTGATGCTAGGGCTCGTGATCTTTCAAAACCACTTGAACTGGCGGTTTACGGCCTTTTCCGTTGCTTTGACGTCGTACACCGCGTGGTCAGCCTATGGGTATGTTTTCAAGCAGGACTGGGCGTTTGCAATTCTCACACAAGACTGGGCGGCCCCAGGTTATCAAGCGACAATGATTTTCTTTGCCTGCCTTTTCTTCGATTGGTTGCTCCTAAAGGGCCGAATAACCGACTTCGTCGCGTCCGCAATCAATGGCGCAATTGGTTTTTAGATCGCTTTAGAGCTCATGTCCCAAAGCGCGTGAGCGCTCTCTGCACTTCAGGGTCCTAGGAAACCAGCCTAGACCCTAGCGTCCTGCCGCCAGATCATCCATATAGATCCGAACTGCGTCTTGGACATGGCGAAACCGGTCGCCACCCAGATGTTTTCCGCCATACCAGCGCGTCACAACAACAACGTGATTGCGTAGATTTTCGCGCTCCAGCATGCGAATGATCACCATGCCAGCACCGCTTTCCCCATCATCGTTTTTAATCGGCCCCTGATCGGTCAACAGACCCCACGTGTGATGTGTCGCCTTGGCGAATTTCTTCTTGCGGCACAACTCTTTGATCAGTGCCCGCGCCTCAGCTTCAGATGTACAGGCTGCGCCTGAAACGGCGTATTTTGACCCTCGGTCGCTGATGATGTTTTCCAAAACGCGCATAGGTCCGGGTTTAGGTGGCTGGGCGTGTTGTTTCAATATCGAACTGTTGCCAAACAAACAGATAGAGTATCCATAAGGCCAAGATAGAAATTGGACAGCACGATGACACATGAAACGCCCAAGCCTGATTGGATTGCAGTAGATCTAAGCCGAACACCAACGCGTGTTTGGGCCATGCGCGCGGATGGCTCCGTTTTGTTGCACACGACTTTGCCCACTTTGGACGATTTTCACGATTGGACGTGCTTGGCCCAGCAATTGAAAGATGCCTATCCAGAAGATGCCAAGGGCAAAAAATTTCTGTTTTGCGGTGCGCATGAAATACCAGAAACGGCGGTACCTTGCGCGATCCCCAAGGCCAAATCAGTATCGGTCGACAACCTTGAACTAGATCTCGCGCTTTTGCCTGGGATCAGGCAAGAAAAACCAGCGGATTTGATGCAAGGGGATGAAACCCGCATCGCCGGGTTTCTGGTCAAAGAGCCGCAATTTGACGGAATCCTCTGCCAGCCAGGTATGCGCACCAGTTGGGCCCATATTAGTGCCGAAGAAGTGGTCAGCTTTCGCAGTTTTCTAACCGGTGAATTGCTGGATTTTCTGGATCAGGCCGAAGACACGGGTTTTGACGAAGCTGCGTTGCAGGCTGGATTGGACGACATTATGTCCCGCCCGGCTGAATTAAGCGCCGCGTTATTTACATTGCGCGCTGAGGCGACATTGCAAGGCCTAAGCCCTGACGTGACCCGCGCGCGCCTCATGGCCGTGCTAATTGGCGCAGAGCTAAGCGCAGCACGGCCATATTGGTTGGGGCAAGAGGTTGTGATTATGGGTAACGCGGACAGTGATCTGATCCGGGCCTATGAAATTGCCTTAAAGGCGCAAGGCGCCATGCTGCGTGTGGTTGATGCTGATAGTGCGCTGCTGGCAGGCATGCAAAAAAGCTATCTGCAGCTGACACAGAGTGACGACAGCGCATGACCCGTGCGCAGGTGTTCTCCAGCCATCGCTGTCGTTTGGGGGAAGGCGCATTTTGGCATCCCGACCGCGAAGAATTCTTCTGGTTCGACATACTAGATCGCCGGTTGATCACATGTCAGGGCGGGCACGATGTGTCTTGGCAGTTTGACGATTATGTTTCTGCCTTTGGGCATATCGATGCGGACACTCTGCTTCTGGCCAGTGCAACGGGGTTGTGGCGTTTTGAACTTGCAACCGGTCAACGCAGCCTGCTGGTCCAGCTAGAGCCTGATCAACCAGAAACACGGTCGAATGACGGGCGCGCGGATCCACAAGGCGGCTTTTGGATCAGCACAATGGCCATCGATGCCACGCAAGGGGCGGGTGCAATCTATCGCTTTTACAAAGGCACATTACGCAAGTTGTTCAATGGGCTCACAATTCCAAACGCGATCTGCTTTACACCTGATGGCAAAAACGCCTGTTTCACCGATACGGTGACGCAAAAGGTGATGCGTGTGGCGTTAGATGCCGATGGTTGGCCCACCGGACAGCCCGAACTGTATATTGATATGACCAGTGAAGATCTGAACCCCGATGGGGCCGTGATCGATGCGGATGGGCGGTTTTGGAATGCCCAATGGGGGGCTGGTCGCGTGGCATGCTATGGGCTTGATGGATCCTTTTTGCAGGCCATAGACGTTCCAACGCCACAATCAACCTGCCCCGCTTTTGGTGGCGCAGGGCTATCCCAATTACTGATCACAACAGCGGCCGAAGGACGGGAAAGTGATGCAAATGCCGGGCAGAGCTATTTGGTGCAAACCCAAATAAAAGGCCAAAAAGAGCACAAGGTGCTCTTGTCCTAAAGCCTGCTTTAAGCCGCTGACGTTGCCTTATTTGCAGGAGGGCAAGGCGTAAACGGATCTTTGGCCCGTGCAACGGGACGCACCGTTGGGCCGTAATTGGCCTGCGGAGATTGTGGGTCATACCAGCTGGGCACACTGGTCCATGGCAAAATATGTGCCAGTTCTGCCCGTGCTGCAGGTGTCAGCGCACGCAGAGCATGGGTTCCGGGGTAAAAGCTTTCGCTCCACAACCCATTGGCCTGAATCAAATGATGGCGTTCCAACAGCACATGATAATACGTGATCTCTTTCACGCCGTTTTTCAAACGCACACCGAGACCCGGTTTGGAAATCAAATCTTTGGCCCGGTACAATCTGTCATCGCCGCCCAAAATCAAATGTTGCCGCGATACGACCAGATCCTCAATCCCGCCAAAACTGTCCTTCGGCAGCATGACCGGGCGCAGTCGAACATTGTTCACAAGCGACGCATGGTCCAGATCGGTTCGCCCGATCCATAGAAGCGGCTGATAGCCCGCATCGGCCGTCAAAATACGATCATCAAATCGCAGATCTTCCACAGGAACCGATCCGCGTTCCGTTTGAATTTGCGTTCCTTGCGCAAAACACACGGTGTTGTTCTGCCCATGGCCTTCCGAATTTGACGATCCGCCGCCACGGCCCCCGCCCCGACCGCCAGAATTGCTGGACGATTCAGATGAGTCGTTGCACTCATCATCATCATCTTGGTCGTCATCGTTATCTTCGTCATCTGAATCTACGGTTTCAGAGTTGTTGATATTGAACCACCCATTGCCGTCTTCTGTGGAAGATTCATCGATTTCGCCGTCGCCATCATAATCGACATCCGAATGATGATCGAAGGTTGTGGAATCCGCATTTGCGATGTCATAGCCCGGTGCAACCAATAGGTTGGTCAGAGTTGGCGCATCTTCATCATCAGACACCAGAACGTTGGCATTGAAGCGGACATATTCATCGCCGATCCCGTCAGCCGAGCTTTGAACATTGGCCACTTGCCCGTCATTCTGGGGCTCATAGGAATACAGCACATTGCCATTGATGTAATCCTCTTCCGAGGCATAAACAGTGATGCCGATAAAATCAGTCTCACTGGTGAATTCACCATCATCACCAATTGTGTCGACTTCAAATTCGATAATATATTCATCTGGAAAGATCTGCGTGCCACCAGACACCGTGATCTGCCCTGCGCCGTCCTGACCCGCGCTACTGTTTGAATTCACACTGGGGTTGTCAAGAATATCCCCCCCATATGCAATAAAAGTCGCCATTACCCACACCATAGCCTAAATCCCGACTATATTAGACGGGTGAATGGCCTTTGGGATCAACGGTCGAATGAATACATGACTAATGTTTCGTTAATGGAAACAATAGGCGAAGCCAGCATTTTCTTAGGAAGTTTTTGATTTTCAACGGGTTCGCCAGCCGAAAGAAACTCGTTTAAATTGGAACAATCTCGGGGCGCAACCGCCAAAAGAACAATCCCGGGCCTGTGTTTCAAGGCCCGGGATCTGAAGAGAGACATCACGCGATCAGCGGATTACATAAACCGAACACTCCGAATGGCGCACCACCCGCGCCGCGTTCGGACCCAATAAGAAATCCTTCAGATCAGGACGGTTTGCACCAATCACAATCAGATCGGTTCCTGCCAGCTTGGCCGCTTTAAGCACCTCGGCATAGACGCTGCCAACAGCAACGAGATGACGGATTTTGGCGTTATTCTCTTCGCCAACGACCTTCAAACAAAAGTCGTTGAGCATTTTCTTCGCCTTGTCTTGTGCGGTTTCCACATCGTGGTCCTGCATATAGGCCCCCACCACGCTTGCCCCGAAATCCGGGACAACTGTGATGACATCGATATCGGCACCTGTCAGGTCGGCCAATTTCGCTGCCTGTTCAAGGATACCAGTTTCACCGTCAGGTCCATTGATATCGACCGCACAAAGGATACGTTTGGTCATGCTGTGACCTCCTCTTCTTTACGGCCAGCACCACCGGCACGCTGCATCTGCAAAAAGGTGATCAATGCCAACAAGGCCAATGCCGGAACAAAGATCAGTTCTTTTGGCATCTGGTTCGCATCCACGCTGACCGACGCCAAAGCCACCGGATCATCCCCGTAGAAGTCGAAAGATGACAAAGCATCGCCCAGTTCCGTACCAAAGCCCGGTTCATCCAAACGCTGAACACCGTCTTCTTCATACATGATCAGACCCAGTGCATCCATGCGCGCCTGTCCACCTTCTGCGTCAGGAACGGTCAAAGGCACAGTCACCTCTTTGACTTCGAATGTATCAAAGTCAGGACCGCTGATCACGGTACGGATCGTGCTGCCAGGTTCTGCCAATGCCAGCGCCTCAGAGAATGCCGCAGGTTCGACACTATCGTAAGGTGGCTGGATTTGGTTCATGAATATACCCGGACGGAACAGCATCAGGGCAACGATCAACAGGCCAACAGTTTCATAGATACGCGAGCGCGTAATATAGAAACCCATGGTCCCAGCCGTGAACACCAAAATACCGATCGTTGCGGTGATAAAGACGATGATACCCTGCATCAATGTCACATCAATCAACAACAGATCGGTGTTGAAGATGAACACGAATGGCAGCGCCACAGTCCGCAGGCTGTAGAAGAACGCCGTAAACCCTGTGCGGATCGCATCACCGCCAGACACGGCCGCAGCCGCGAAACTGGCCAGCCCCACAGGCGGCGTCACATCGGCCATGATCCCGAAATAGAACACAAACAGGTGCACCGCGATCAAAGGAACGATCAGACCCGATTGCGCGCCCAGCTCGACCACAACGCTGACCATCAAAGATGACACAACGATATAGTTCGCCGTCGTGGGCAGGCCCATGCCTAGGATCAGGGACAAGATCGCCACAAAGATCAGCATCAGCGCAAGGTTACCACCCGAAAGATATTCAACGAAGTCCGCCATAACCTGACCAATACCGGTCAAGGAAACGGTGCCTACGATGATACCAGCTGTCGCAGTCGCCAGACCGATACCGATCATGTTGCGCGCGCCATCAATCATACCTTCGACCAGATCAACACCACCTTCATAAAGGCGAGAGATCGGATTATCTTCACCACGGAAGAACGCCTTCAACGCCTTTTGTGTGATCAAAATGCCAAACAGTAGGAATGTGGCCCAGAAAGCAGACAAGCCCGGTGATTTGCGTTCGATCATCAGGAAGTAAACCAGAACAACGATCGGCAGCAGATAGTAGAGGCCGGATTTGTAGATCTTGGCGATCTCCGGCAATTCCACCACTTCCGCGTTGGGATCATCGGGTTCCAGATCCTCGGTCTGCGAGGCCAAATAGATCAGTGCAACATAGATCGCAAACAGCAATGCACAGAGGATCCAACCAGATCCAGCCGGGAAGAGCGATACGATCAAAGCCACCGGATATTTCGTCGCGTAGCATAGCAATGCAAAGCCCGCGAAAAACGCAAACATGCCCAATGCGGTGTGCAATGTGTTGACCGCTTTGTCACCGATGGTCGGCATGTTGTTTTTCAACGCTTCCAAATGCACGATATAGACAAGCGCGATGTAGGAAATGATCGCTGGCAGGAAGGCGTGGGTGATGACCTCGACATAGGAAATGCCGACATATTCCACCATCAAGAACGCAGCCGCGCCCATAACTGGTGGCATGATCTGACCATTTACCGAAGACGCCACTTCAACCGAACCGGCCTTTTCCGATGTAAAACCAACACGTTTCATCAATGGAATGGTGAAGGTACCTGTGGTCACAACGTTTGCGATAGAAGAACCAGAAATCAAACCGGTTGCTGCAGATCCCACAACAGCCGCTTTCGCAGGTCCACCTTTTAGGTGCCCCAATGCGCCAAAGGCCATTTTGATGAAGTAGTTACCTGCGCCCGCCTTATCCAGCAATGCGCCGAAGAGAACGAACAGGAACACGAAACGCGTGGAAACGCCAAGCGCAATACCGAACACACCCTCGGATGTGATCCACATATGGCTCATCGCTTTGCGAAGGGACGCACCGGCCCAACGGATCTGGTCAGGAACGACTTCGGATGATCCCCAGAACACATAACACATGAACACCATGGCCAAAACGACCATCACCGGGCCCAAGGTTCGGTAAGCCGCGATAAACAGGAAGATCAGGCCAGCCAAAGCGAAATAAGCGTCGCTTGCGTCTGCAAGGCCGCCATTGCCTACGATTTTATCGTAGAAGAAAAAGCCATAAAGCGCCAAAAACGCGCCGCCGAGTCCTAAGAACCAATCATACCATGGGATTTTGTCCCGAGGGCTGGATTTGAACAGCGGATAGGCCATAGCCGCCAGAAAAATTGCAAAAGCCAAATGGATCAAGCGCGAGTTGTTGATCAACGCACCGCTGAGCACATAATTAGAAATTGGAGAGGCAAGGATAACCTGAAACGTCGACCAAATCAGGGCGACTGTTGCGATCATTGTCCCCACCCATCCTTTTGGTGAGCGGGCGCCCGAGTCACTGGCAGCAACCAGTTCCTGGAGCTCTTCTTCGCTCAACGCCCGATTGTCAGTATCTGTCATATCGGATCCCCCTATCAGAATTTTGGTGTTTATATGTTGGGCCTGACCTCGTTGGATCGGCCTAAAAACAAAGAGGCCGGGCAGTATCTTGCCCGGCCATGAGGTCGATTATTCCATCAGACCTTTTTCACGATAGTACTTCGCAGCACCGTCATGGATCGGCGCGGACAGACCTGCAGAAGACATGTCTTCTGGTGTCAGAACTGCGAATGCTGGGTGCAGTGTTTTGAAGTCTTCGATGTTGTCAAAGACAGAAGACACCAGCGTGTACACAACATCTTCGGAAACCGTCGCAGAAGATACGAAGGTCGCGCCAACACCGAATGTTGTTACGTCTTCGTCATTGCCACGATACATGCCACCTGGGATGGTTGCGGAACGGTAGAAAGAATTTTCTTCGATCAGACCTTCAACAACGTCACCGGACACTTCAACCAAAACGGAATCACAGGCTGTTGTCGCTTCTTGGATGGAACCGGATGGGTGACCGACGGTGTAAACCATCGCATCAATCTGGTTATCGCAGAGTGCTGCGGACTGTTCTGCCGCTTTCATTTCTGTTGCCAGAGCGAAATCGTCAGTTGTCCAACCCATTGCTTCCATCAGCACTTCCATCGTGCCGCGCTGACCGGAACCTGGGTTACCAATGTTGACGCGCTTACCCTTCAGGTCTGCGAAAGTTGTGATGCCACTATCCGCGCGTGCAACAACTGTGAAGGGCTCTGGGTGTACAGAGAATACCGCGCGCAGATCTTCGAATGCGCCAGCTTCTTCGAAACGGGATGTGCCGTTATATGCATGATACTGCCAGTCAGACTGTGCAACACCGAATTCCAATTCGCCTTCGCGGATTGTGTTGATGTTGTAAACAGAACCACCTGTGGATTCTACGGAACAACGCACGCCATGGTCACGACGGCCTTTGTTCACCAGACGACAAATCGCGCCACCTGTTGGATAATACACACCGGTCACGCCACCTGTGCCGATTGTGATAAAGTTTGCGTCCTGCGCCGTCGCAACACCTGCAACGCCAACTGAGGATGCCATGACCAACCCCAAGATTTTTGTTTGGACTGTCATTGTACGAGTCTCCCTAATCGTTTTTCGTCGGCTCCGATACCTGTCGAAACCGTGATTTGGCAATACCGAACGTTACTACGGAGTCTGAGCGAGTCACGCGAAAAAACCGATGGCATTCCGTCGTCAGAAACTGGGATTTGCGAGCAATCATGAAAAAACGAAAACTCTAATACAGCGAAAATTGATACAAAAGTCTCTAAAAATAAGGCTGCCGTTATCCCAACTGTGACCGTCAATTTGCTTGCTAAGAAAACAACAGGAACGAGATCCCGCGCTGAAAAATAGTCTGCTTCGTTTTCACCAACACCGCCAAATTGTCGTACAAAATTATACTCAGCTTATCGAAAAAATCGCGACCTCAAGGAAGTTCGCAAAGATTTTGCAATCGAATTTTGGTCATGGACCGATCCATGTATATCCAGAAAGCTTGCCAATATTTTTTGTAAAAAAACCTATGAAAACCGTCAACTAGAACATAGCAGTCATGCCAGCCAAACGGTGGTTTTCATCAATTCCCATTCAACACGCCTACCTAAACACGCGTTCGCCCAAATCTGTTCGCGGGGTCTGGAAACAACAAGTCCGCCAAAGCAACTGGGGTCGTGCCCTGATCGAAATGGAAACAGCATTTGGTGTTCCATGTAGGCCTCTTGTATGTCGCATCTACGAAACGCTGCGCGACGGTCTAGTATAGAATTGTATCTAGGGACAAATGACTCATTCAGAGGATTGTTCCGTCGCACAATCCACCTCAAAAATGATCCAAATTTTGGGATTTTCCCCCAAAACACCCGCCCAAAAAATCGACTTAGGCTCGGGAAATGGGTGCCTTAGACATCTAAATTTTCCAAATTTTAAGGTCTTGGATTTTCAAAACGCTATGAATCCCAACCGGGATCCGCGCTATCATACTGATATATAGCAATAATATTCAAAATCTTGTTTGAGAATCAGAAAAACGGCGTTTCATACGACAGCGGACATAAAACACACCCGCCCCTGTCAAAACAGGAGCGGGGTTGCGAGGGCAGTTGGCGGCTGGAATTGCCCTCATTAGGGACCTTTACGCCTCTTCCTCACCACGTTTGGCCAGCGTCACATCCAGTGTTAGGGTTTTACCACCGCGGAACAGTTCCACTTGCGTTTCACTACCAGCAGCCATCGTAGCCACACCGCGGGTCAGGTCGCGCAAGGTTTCAATGTCTTGACCGGCGAACCGCAGGATCACATCGCCTGTCTGCAAACCTGCAGCCTCGGCGGGACTATCGGCAACGACCGCTTCCACCATGACCCCTTCATCTGCATTCATACCCAAGACATGCGCCACTTCTTGACCCAGCGGTTTGATCTGAACGCCCAGCCAGCTGCGCTCGATCTCGCCGTCATCTTGCAAATCCGCAACGATATCTGTCACAAGATCGGACGGAACGGAAAACCCGATCCCAACAGATCCGCCGTCTGGGGAATAAATCGCGGTGTTCACACCAACCACGTCACCTTCCAGATTAAAAAGGGGACCACCTGAATTACCCCGATTGATCGCCGCATCTGTCTGAATGAAATCATCAAACGGGCCGGAATTGATGTTTCGGGATTTCGCAGACACGATACCTGCGGTCACAGACCCGCCCAAACCAAAGGGGCTGCCAACGGCAATCACCTCTTCCCCGACGCGCAACGCATCGGACGATCCGAATGAAACGGTTGGATAGGCGTCGCCTTCAATATCCAAAAGCGCGATATCCGTCAGTGGATCTGAACCAATGATCTTGGCATCATGTTCTTTACCATCGGCCATTTTGATCGTCACCGTTTCAGCCCCCTCCACGACGTGGTGGTTGGTCACAATCATTCCATCATCAGAGATGATAAAACCCGATCCAACGGCCTGGCGGGGTGTGCGGCGTTGTTCTGGCATTTGCTGACCAAAGCGTTTCATGAACTCTTCAAAACGTGGGTCATTAAACGGTGACCCATCCGCGTTTACCTGCTCTGCCTTGCCCGTGACTTTGACATAAACAACAGCTGGGCTAACCTGCTCGACCAGATCGATATAGCCATTACCAGCAGCGAAAGCCGTTGTGCTGCCCAAGGCAGTCAGACCGGCGGCTAGAAAAAGGGGTGTCATGCTCTTTGGTGTTTTCGTGTGTTTCACGTCACATCTCCTGTTCATCGTTACAAACAGGAAATAAGGGCGTCACCTCACCTCAGCTTGGCGCCAAGTTTAAAAGAATTTAAACTTCAGCGCCGCAGCAAACCCCTCTGCCGTATTGCTTAGGATCAGCTCGGCATCATGCAGGTCAGCAATCGCAGCAACCATCGCCAATCCCAGCCCATGCCCCGGCGTATTGCGATCCGCAGTGCCGCGCGCAAACGGTTCGGTGATCTTGGCCAAAAGCGCCGTTTCAATACCCGCCCCGGTATCGCACACAGACAGGGTCACACTATCTCGATCAGCCTCAATCGATACTTTGATATCGGCCTCAGGCCCTGCATGCACACAGGCGTTTTGCACCAAGTTGACGATGGCCTGTTGAATAAGATCGCGGTCTCCTTCGACGCGATCCGTTCCCTGACACGCCATCAGCGCCAATACCTGCCGCTGTTCTTCTGCAACGGGCATGCAGAACTCTACCGCCGTTGCGGCGATATCTTGCAAAGAAACGCCCGCGAATTGGCTGCGGTCTTTGGTTGTTTGTATGCGGGAAAGACGCAGAATAGTTTCAAACAAATGGTTCAGACGATCCGTTTCTTCTAACGCGGCTTGAACTTTGACCATGGCTAAATCTTGGGGATCTACCGCATCTGCCACCTCATGCATCGCAATCTGCACATGCGAAAGCGGCGTTTTCAGATCATGTGCAATGGCCGAGGCCGTGGTTTTCACGCTGGCCACCAATCGCTCTAACTGTGCGAGATTACTGTTCATGCGACGCGCTACGCGATCAAATTGGTCGTTCTTAGACCCAACAGGCAAGCGCGCATCTAGCTGCCCTTTGGACACGTCGTATAAAACAGCATCCATCTGATCCAAACGGCGCTGTGCCCGTTGCGCCGCCCAAAGCCCCAAAGACAGCGTAGAAAGCGTGAGAAACAAACCAAACGCGCCCAATGCATAGGTCAGGCGCCATTTCGCGGCTTCGATCCGATCGCCGTTTCCGCCGACAACCAGTGTCAGCTGATCCACCCGGTCGGATAACAGCACATACCGCCCCGCGACCAAACCGCGGCTTAGCTGGCTCATCTCGCGCGTTTCAAACCCCACGATATTAGGGCGCTCTGCCATCGGCCCCGTCAAGGACAGATTGCGTTCATCAAACAGGCCATAAGACCGTTCCGGAGAAGGCCCATCCTCGTTCATATCGCGGATTGCATCAATCAACCCCTCGCGCCCTTCGCGGCGATAAATCCGGCCTAACAGCTCGGCCTCGTTTTGAATGCGCGCCTCTAGATCTTCGCGCAGCGTGGTTGCGACCGATCCAATCAATGCCCAAGACGCAAAGGCAAAGAAGGTCAGAAAGACACCCAACCCCATCACCGCCACGCGGAACGGTTCGCTGCGGATCAAACTAGCGAGGGGCACGGATCGTATATCCCATGCCGCGCATCGTATGCAGCAACTGTGTCTCAAAAGGCTTGTCGATCTTTGCCCGCAATTTGCTGATATGGGTTTCGACGACGGTCGTGCCCGGATCAAAGGTAAAATCCCACACGCGTTCCAGGATCAAGGATCGACCGATCACCCGACCGGCATTTTCCATCAGCAATTTCAGCAGCGTGAATTCCTTATTGTGCAGCTCGATCCCCTGCCCTTGGCGCTCTGCCCGACGTTCTAAGATATCGAGCACAAGATCATGCACCTGTAAGGTTGTAATCTGGTTGCTTGGCTGGGGGCGACGCGACAGGGCCGCGATACGTGCCAGCAATTCCGAGACATGAAACGGTTTGACCATGTAATCATCCCCGCCTGCATTTAACCCCTCTACCCTGTCTTCAACATCAGACAGCGCGGTCAGGAAAATCACTGGGAAATCGGCCTTGGTTGCACGCAAGGATTTGACCAAAGACAGACCATCCATGCCCGGCATCATGCGATCTGTGATCAGCAAATCAACATCGTTATACAGACAATGGGCCAATGCATCGCGCCCATCCGTGACCCAATCCACCACATGCCCCTGTTCAACCAACGCCTTTTGCACATAGGCGCCAGAGGTTGCATCATCTTCTGCCAATACGATCTTCATAGGCTGGAATATGGGTGGTGCGGCCCACAGACGCAATGCAGTTCAGGCCTGTTTGCAACCGACTAGGGTAAGATAGGCGTCGTGATCAATGTGATCTCGGATTTATCCACGTCTTCCCATAGCTTTCGCAACATTGCGCCCTGGCCTGCAAAACTGTCCTCGCTTACGTTGCACGCCCAAATGCGGTCCGTGCGAAAATACCGAAACGCCCCACGCAATTCGCACCATGCAGCAATCACCACGCAATCCTGATAATAGACCAGCGCGATCGGCAGGATGGTACGGTCACTTTCACAGCCATCAGCATCGCGATAGTTGATGTGCAATTTGATCTCGTCTCGAATGGCTTGGCGCAGCAAAGCCTTAGACACGCAGCCTTTGTCAGGGTCATCCAATGAAGCGCCATATGTAGACACTTTCAACCAATCCGCTGGCACATTCAGAGCATCGATTTTTTGCACAACCCGCCCCGCGGCGGCCACCAGCGCGCTATCGCCGGTTCGTACCAGCATAGCCAGCCCCACGCGCAAAGCCTCGGTTTCTTCTTGATCGAAGTTCAAGGGCGGCAGATCATATCCCCCCCGCATGATATATCCAATACCAGCCTCGCCCTCGATTGGTGTGCGCATGGCCTGCAATGCGGCAATGTCGCGATATATGGTGCGCGCTGACACACCCAGTTGCTCTGCCAAATCGTCGGCAGTAATTGGATGGTTTTGCGCGCGCAAGATTTGAATCAATTCGAAAAGGCGGGTGGATTTGCGCATATGAAAACCAAACTGAGACGTCGTTCTCTTGCTCTATAGCATGTCCTGCTGACAACGGGGTGTCAGGGGCAATGTCGTGAAGCACATTTATTTTGAAAATGGTCTCGGCTAGGTGACCATGACATAGTCATTCAGACTAACCCCGGCCTCATGCAGAGACAGTTTTAGATGATCGCTCTTCTGGTTTTCGGACAAACCGACATTGGCAAGAAACTCCATCAACCGCACGAAAGTCGACATGTCGCATGAAGAAAAACTAAGGTCATGATGCCGCATAAAAGAAAGCAGGGATGAATCTTTGCCATTGGAATAGGCCATGTCCCACCCATCAAAGCTACGTCTTGGCACCGGCCCCCGATAAAGGGTTTTGATCCCAGAATGGTGAGGGTCTCGTTCGATATGGGCAAAAATTTCATCCACCCGCTGCGCTCTGCCTTCAAACCACTGTAGAAAGAGACCGTTTTCATAATGCAATTGCCCCGTCACTTGAGCACGCGCATTTCTCATACGCGCCCGCGCCATGATAAAGGCCAGTACGTTTTCATCAAATTCCGGATCAGCAAAGCTATAATACATTAGCCCATGAATTTGTGGCACAGCTAACCTCGTATTACTTAGAAAAAGGAGTGTCGAAATACACGTATAGGTTGCATTTCAAATCTCTTTTAAGCAAGAGCTTTGCGTAACAAATACCATAACATACACTATGTAAATTCAAATCTAGAACAGCCCACAGATCTTTCACACCACTCCTGACACGATAAACTGGGCTACTGACAGCGTGGCGTCAGTAGGGGTCTGTTTAAACTGCCATCATATCAAAAACGAGGTGTATGATGTGCTCTTATGACCACTATGTGATGATCCGTCTGCAATTGGGGCCATGGGCACCAGTTCAGAACACGGCTGACTATCCAAAAGCCAATTTCGCAGTGCACAAATTGTTTAGGCGGTTCATGAACCGTTTCGCGCACATCGGGCAAGCACGGTCCGTTTCCATACGCGAACCGTAACCTTATGACGTAGATGGCAGGGCTTTTACCCCTTTAAATATCAACAACGCCCCCACACCAAACAGCCCCATACCGCTCAGCATTTCAATGCTGATACGACCCGAAACAGTACGGCGAAACGCGTGCATGGCCAGCAAGGCATAGGCAAAGATGAATCCCGCATCCAATGTCACGAAAATCGCGCCGTAAATCATCGATTGTACGGCCACGTTATGATCTGGCGAGATGAACCCTGGAAACAGTGCGACGAAGAACACAATCGCCTTAGGGTTGGTGATGCAGGAAAAGAAGCCTGCAAAAAACGTTGCAGGGCTGACATTGCCGTTGTCTGTGTCAGCCGCCACATTTGGGTGCCGGGCGCTGCGAATGGACATGGCGGCGAGATAAAGAATGAACACTCCCCCTGCGATCTGGAAATATGGCAGGATTTGTTCTGCAAGGGAAATCAGTGTCTGCAAACTGGCCACGGCGATCAGGATATGTACCACACTCCCAAGCGCATCACCTGCAATCGTTGTCGCAGCCGCCTTAGGTCCAAAGCGCACAGCCTGAGAAGACGCAAGTGCAACCGCCGGACCGGGTGTCGCCACAATCAGAAATGTTGCAGCTAAAAATCCCAAAAAGAGCAACGCATCCATGCCCATCCCTTTCAAATATTGCGCAGGCAGATTGATGCATATGATCACTCAAACCGCATAATTCGACAGGGATGTGAAAGAAAAACATGGCTTTCACAATAGTAAATCGGGAGCAAACACTGCTGCTCCCGATCGAATGCGATTGAATTAATCGTTCAGCGTCAGATCGCCAAATTCGAGAACTTCAATCTTCACATTTGTAAAATCCAGACCATTATCAGCGTCACCCGGATTTTTGGATGTGCCGAAGGTTTTGGAATTCACGTGGAAGGCCAGCATACCGAATGTGTTCACATCACTGCCCTCATCCAAGGTCGCAAATTCGGTTAGCAGAGTCCCATCTTGCATCAGAGAACCACCAATTTCGACATCGCTGCCAATTTTCTTGATGGTCATGGTGCCTGAATATGCTGTCTCTGGCGCGAACTGATAAGGTTCACCACCTTCACCAATGCCAGCATAGCCCTTGGTAGTGCCCAAAAGACGACCATGCTCTTCCACCTTATGCTTGCGCACATTGATGTTGGCCGCGGCAGGATCTGCCAAGTTAACATCAAAGTCGATCATATAGCCCGGCAATCCGTCATACAAAGGATTTGGCGCTTTGGAAGATGCAGACAGGTCCGCTTCCAGTTCGCTACGGCCGAGTTTGTTATACAGACCGATGCGGAAGGCGGAATCGCGATCCGTACCCATGGTGGCCGGTGTCACAAAGTCAAAGGTGACTTTCATCGCCTGACCATCTTGCAATTCAAGCGGAGCAAAGGTTGACCGAATACCACGCCCTGAACCGCCGGATACAAGACCCAACTTACCAGGTTCGACTTCAATCGCGCTGCTTGTCGATGTTGTCCACCAGTTGGCGTCAAATTCATCCGCACTGTTCGCGCGATCGCCATCTGCAAAGCTGTCATCAAGGACAATCCCCGCAACCGCCACAACAGGTTCTTCCGCAGCAACGGCAGCAACCGCTGGTTTGATTGATAGGGCAGGACCATCAACTGGTGGGGCATCATGGGACACGTCCAGTTTGTAGAAGATCACCTTATCAAAATCTGTCTCAGGCTCAGGGCTGGTGTTGTTGCCAGTGTAGGCACCTGCCTTGAAGAACATGAATTCGTCTTCAACAGAAAAGCCGCTTTCACGCATATCAAACGGTTCTGCCACAACTTCTGTGCCATCATCACGAATGATTTTCAAATGTAGCATCGGAATGATCTTGTCACCCTCAGCTTCACCTGTGACTTCGATTTCATAGGAAAACACTTCGTCCAGCGCGATGCCGTCTTCTGGGTTAGGATCCCGGTTGCCACGTGTACCGATCACTTCAACCCAAGTTTCTTTGCCGACCTCTGGATCATGCGCAAAGTAGATGGACCCGTATTTGTTTTTTGGCAGCTTGCGGTAATACAGGCGAATAGGTTCATCGTTTTTGGCGTGGATCTGACCGATTACAACACGGCCAACCTGACCATCCGCACCCTGACGGGTCACTTGGTTCACGGCCAATGTCGCGGTCATCTTGCCATCAACGCCCGCAGATGCAGCCTGCGCAGACAATGGCGCAGATGAAAACACCCAGTTGTTTTTATTTGGATAGCCACCTTCAACACGCGTCTCGATGGAATAATCCCCACGACGCAGCATGCCACGCAGTTCTGTACGGGTATAGCTGGTGTTTTTAGACGTTTTCGCACCTGCAGGTGTCACACGGAACACCATGCCACCTGTTGCAGGATCAGTGTAGAAAAAGCGTGGATCTGTCCAACCAGCGGCCAGTTCATTTTCATAAACACTGTCGGATTTACCATCACCGTCATCATCCGCAGGCGTGGTCACATACCATCCCAAAAGATCAAAGTTCTCGCCCGGTGTCTTTTCAGGATCCAGACCAAACAAACCAGAGCCCAGTTTCTCGGTGATCACCGGCTGCGAAGGCGCGTCCACATGAACGCCGCAGCCCAAGGCGACAACCTCTGTGATCGAATTCCAGTCATTGCTGGTATTGCCACTGGCGTTGATCCGGATGTAACGCGCTTGCAACGGATCAAATGTATAATCCTCTAGCTCCAGCGACGTACCACCGGATTGGCGGTCCTCGATAATTGTGGAATATGCCTCGCCATCAACCGATGCCTCGACATTGAACTTGGTGGCGCGCACATCGCCTTTGTACCACGCTACGGACAGGCCTTTCAGGGTCTGTTCAGCACCGAGATCCAAAACAACGCTCTTCGGCGCGCCCAGACTTTCATTTGACCAGCGTGACTTTGGATCCGTGGATCCGTCGATCACATTATGCGGGCCATAGACGTCGTCATAAAGACCATCGTCCGTTGCGGAAATGATCGTCAGGCCACCAGTCGCGTCGCAAGTTTCATTCGCGGCCGCCTGGGAAACGATACCAGACGCCAAAACAGACGCCAGACAAAGCCCGACGGTTTTCCTAGAAGTGTGAACCACAGTTACCTCCTCGTTGCTGTGATATGATTTGGACCTCCTCGTAGTCCAAACGCAATAATGTTTCATAATTAATTAATTATATTTTGGCCAGACACCAAGCGCACAGATTTTCGGCAGTTTATGCAAATCTGAAAGATCCATCACAACATGACATATGTTTTATTACATCTTTTCAATAGGTTCGACGTACCAAATATATGAAAACATGACGTCCCGTCCCCGCAATGACCACCCCTTCGAAACATGTTCACAGGGCAATAACCAAATAGCTTTTGCAAAATTTGCAACCACCCCCTCTATACGCAACTTACGAAAACACACTACCCCTTCAGGTTGCAAAAACAAACTCAAATTCCGGCATTCTTATTTGAAAATGTCACTTCACCTCACATCTGGCGACAAAATTTGCGACCAGCAGCGCAGGAAAGTGAAAATGGACGAAATTTGAGTGAAAATCTGTACTGCCGAAAATTGAGGGGCGAATTTTAAGAATCAATCGCCCGACCTATAAATTGACTTCCAAAATCTCATCAAATGGATTGCCAGAAATGTTGACCTTCCCATTATTGGGAATTTTCATATCACGACGCGTTTCAAATTCACCATTTTGGCATAAATTCTGGAAACGAGAACATAATCTATATCGCCGCAGACCACAGAATACCGGCCCACATGGAACCTTTCGCGCTCAGTCTCACCCTCATATTCACAAAACATTGGCAAAGACGAAAAAACCGCAACAAACGCATTCAAATAAATCACTTTTCCTTTGCAAAGACGGTCGACCCCGATAGCGTTCAAAAGCAATTTAGCAATGATGTCGGGTGAAACACAGGTCAGCTATGTCAGGTGTATTTATGCCATGCTCTCCCAAATCATCCGAACATTCGCTTGTTTCCAACGAAAATCACCTTTATTCCGCAATAAAACGCAAAAATCCAAATAATTTAGAGGTTCCTTTGCCATGACCACATCCTCCCTTGCGCCGATCCCTGAGCTTTATGTGTCTTATGAGAGTGCACAGAAGTTGAAGGTTGAGGCGGCTGATTTGACCAGCCATGATCTATCCCCGCGTCAGATTTGTGACCTTGAACTTTTGATGAACGGTGGGTTTTACCCGCTGAAAGGGTTCTTGGGCGAAGAGGATTACAACGGCGTTGTAAACGACATGCGCATGGCAGATGGCGCGCTTTGGCCGATGCCGATCACGCTGGATGTGACAGAAGATTTCGCCGGCAGCGTTGAGTTGGGTCAAGACATTGCTCTGCGCGACCAAGAAGGCGTCATTCTGGCGACCATGACCGTCACAGACAAATGGGAGCCCAACAAATCCGTTGAGGCCGAGAAAGTCTTTGGCGCCGATGATATTGCTCATCCTGCGGTAGATTATTTGCACAACCAGGCCGGTAAGATTTATCTGGGCGGTCCGGTCACTGGCATCCAACAGCCGGTCCATTATGATTTCCGCGCCCGTCGCGACACGCCAAACGAGCTGCGGTCCTATTTCCGCAAAATGGGCTGGCGCAAAATTGTGGCGTTCCAAACCCGCAACCCGCTGCACCGCGCGCATCAGGAACTGACCTTCCGCGCCGCGAAAGAAGCCCAAGCCAACCTGCTGATCCACCCTGTTGTGGGCATGACCAAGCCGGGCGATGTGGACCACTTCACCCGCGTGCGCTGCTACGAGGCTGTTCTGGACAAATATCCTGCCTCCACAACGGCGATGTCTTTGCTGCCATTGGCGATGCGTATGGCGGGCCCACGTGAGGCGGTTTGGCACGGTCTGATCCGCAAAAACCACGGTCTGACCCATTTCATCGTGGGCCGCGACCATGCGGGCCCCGGCAAGAACAGCCAGGGCGAAGATTTCTACGGTCCATATGACGCGCAGGATCTGTTCAAGGCGCATGAGGAAGAAATGGGCATCGAAATGGTGCCGTTCAAACACATGGTTTGGGTGTCCGAGCGGGCGCAATACGAAGCCATCGACGAGATCAAAGACAAGGATGACATCACCATCCTGAACATTTCGGGCACCGAGCTGCGCCGCCGTCTGGCGGAAGGTCTGGAAATCCCGGAATGGTTCTCTTTCCCAGAAGTGGTTAAAGAACTGCGCCGCACCAAACCGCCACGCGCCAGCCAAGGTTTCACCGTGTTCTTCACCGGGTTCTCTGGCTCGGGCAAATCCACCATTGCGAATGCTTTGATGGTCAAGCTGATGGAAATGGGTGGCCGTCCTGTGACGCTGCTGGATGGCGATATCGTGCGCAAAAACCTGTCTTCCGAGCTGGGTTTCTCAAAAGAGCACCGCGATCTGAACATCCAACGCATCGGCTATGTGGCATCTGAAATCACCAAAAACGGTGGTATCGCGATCTGTGCACCTATCGCGCCTTATGCGACCACGCGTCGTCAGGTCCGTCAGGGGATCGAAGCCTATGGCGCCTTTGTCGAAGTGCACGTCGCCACCTCAATCGAGGAATGCGAAAAGCGCGACCGCAAGGGCCTGTATAAACTGGCACGCGAAGGCAAAATCAAAGAGTTCACAGGCATCTCAGACCCCTATGACGTGCCAGAAAACCCAGAACTCCGCCTGGAAACAGAAGGCACAGATGTCGACAACTGCGCACATCAGGTGATCCTAAAACTAGAATCCATGGGCCTCATCGCCGCCAACTAAGCGCGACACACCAAGCAAAACAACAAAACAAAAGGCCTCTCAATCAGAGAGGCCTTTTGGCTTGTCCACGATCGTTGGAACGCGATGCCGCGAATGGCAGGTATGAGCCCATTGTGCATGATTGTGCAATCGCAGAAACCCATCTAAAATCAATGCATGAACTGTGACATCCGAACATGCGATGCGTCCGCTGGTGACGCGGAGGCGTTGCTGGCGCTTTACGATTTTCTGTCATCTGACAATGAAAGATGCCCGCTCGAACTAGCGAAAGCGAATCTTTCCAAGATCTGCCAAATTGATGGCAGTGCTGTGCTTTTAGGCGAGATTGACGGCGAGGCTTTGACGACATGCACGCTTATCGTCGTTCCGAATTTATCAAGGGGTGGAAGGCCCTACGCGGTAATTGAAAATGTAGTTACCCATCCTGATCACCGCGAAAAAGGGTTTGGCAAGGCTATACTCGATGCTGCCTGTGAGCGCGCGTGGGACCATGACTGTTACAAAGTTATGCTGAGCACGGGATCGACACGGCCTGCCACTTTGTCATTCTATGTGGGTGCAGGGTTCGATTTGAACCGATCATTTATTTTAGCCCAAATGGCATCTCATATCTGCCTCAACCAATCCCTTTTTGGTGCATAAATTCCGACGGGGATTGTCCCATCACGCGGGTAAATTCCCTATTGAAATTGGATTTGGTGTTGAACCCGCAGTCCAGCATGGCTTCGGTCACCGTAGCGCCAGCGTCCAGACGCACGCAAGCGTTGCGGATGCGAAATCCGTTCACATAGCGCGACACGTTTTCGCCTTTCACCGAGTTGATGGCGGCTGACAGCTGTTTGATCGGCACATGCAACCGCCGCGCCAAACGGGACAATGACAGGTCGGGGTCCAGATAGAGCTGACTGTCCTCCATCAGGTCGTCCAGCCGCTTGATCAGGGCGGCGTGTTCTTCGGAAGGTGGTTTTTCCTCTGTTTCCACCTCTGTGGTAGTGGGATCCTCTGTCGTGCCCTCGGCATCGCGCGATAGGCTTAGCCCCCCGATCCCCAGCAGCGTAAACGAGGTAAAGATACTGATGATCAGCGGGCGCCACGCGAAATGGCCCAGCCCAACCGCGACCGCAATCAGAATATCCGACAGGGCCGATACTATCAGAAGCGCCCCTACAGCTTGCCAAATGCGCATGGGCAGTGGCCCGGATGCAAGACGGGCCAAAGGCAGCGTGCCCTCCTGTCGCAGGCGTATCAAGATCGCGATACCGTAGCCGGCAAAGATCGTAGTCAAAACCACATCCAATGTCGGTGGTGCAAAGACGATGCAAAACAGGACGAAGACGGGAATAAGGCAGTGAACCCCGTCTTGTTTCAGCGCCACTGGTCGCAACGCCGCCGATTGAAAGGTCAGCCAAGCGATCGGGGGAATGAAACTGGCCGTGATCGGTTGGACCAGCGCCAGCCCCGTCACGCCATAGTGCTGAACCAATGACACGATCAGTGATTGAAACCCGCAAGCCGCGAGCAACAGCAGGAACAGGGTTGAACGATCCTGTGCGAACATATGGCGCAACGCGTGAAAGCCGAGGATCAAAGCGACAATCAATGGGATGGGAAGTGTCAACATAGCCATCGCATAGACCAAGATCCGGTTCTGCACGACCTGAAACCGGTTTGAGGACGCGCGAATATTCCAGATCAGCAAAAACGGGTCATCTTTTCAACATTGGAGACCTAACATGAAAACAACACTCCTTGCTTCTTCCATCGCCCTGATATCTGCCTGTGCTGCTTATGCGGATCCCGATATCGGCTTTGACCGGTTTGACATTCAGGTCGAGCATCGGTCTGGACCAATCGCAGCTGGGGTCTGGGCACCGGCCGCGCACAGGACCTATAAGGGGCCGATTGGTGGAAATGCCATCTTTGAACCCGTTGATGCCTATATTGGCGCCGCCCTGCCGGATGAAAAAATGCCCCTGATCGTTGTTTCGCACGGATCTGGTAGCAGTATGGATGGCACGGCTTGGTTGGCGGCGGGATTGGCAGAACAGGGCGCTATGGTGCTTGTTTTGAACCATCCGGGCACAACATCAGGCGATAGTTCGCCCCGTCGCACTGTACGCCTGTCTGAGCGGGCGGCGGATTTAAGTGCCGCATTGGATCATGTTTTGGATGATCCGTATTTTTCAAAGCGGATTGATACCGATCAGGTAACAGCTTTGGGGTTTTCCCTAGGCGGATCGACTGTTCTGGGAATTGCCGGGCTGCGTTTGGACCCTGAGGCCTATCGCGACTATTGCAATCAGTTCGGCGAGGCCGCCCAGGATTGTCTATTCCTGATGCGGGGCGGTGTTGATTTTGACGCGCTGCCAGCTGAGTTCTCTGCCGATATGTCAGATCCGCGCTTTACCAATATTGTCGCTGTCGACCCCGGTTTCACCTATGCTGCAACCCCTGACAGCGCCGCTGCCATTCAACGCCCGGTTCAGGTCGTATCACTGGGTGAAGATTTTCCATGGTTTGCAACAGATGTCAGGGCCGAGGGCAGCGGTTTGATCAACATGCTGCCACATGCCGAACACGCCATAATCCCCAATGCCTATCATTTTTCATTCCTGCCAATCTGCACCGAAATCGCGCCTCAGTTGCTGATCGAAGAGGGGGAAGATGCGATTTGTGACGATCCAAACGGCTGGGATCGCGCCGTGGCGCATGATGCATCGATCGCAGCAATCGCGCGGTTCTTGGATCTGTGATCATATCCGTTCATGATGCGGTTCCCGGTTTGTCGAACCGGGAACCGCGCCCTTTACCGTCACCCTGTTGCGCATAGCGCAACCATCCGCTAGCCTACCCTGAATGATCTATGGGTTTGGCCATGCGTGATATTTTCCCCGTGTTGCTCTGTGGAGGGGCTGGGACACGGCTTTGGCCTCTGTCTCGAAAAAGCTATCCCAAACAATTTGTACCGCTCTTGGGCGAAGAGACCCTGTTTCAAGCATCTGCTCGACGTTTATCGGGCGAAAATGATGCAATCCGATTTGCGCCCCCGCTTGTTCTGACCGCATCGGATTTTCGTTTTATTGTGACGGAACAATTGCAGGGCATCGGCATAGATCCCGGCGCGATCCTGATCGAACCAGATGGGCGCAACACGGGCCCTGCGGTTTTGGCCGCCGCGCTATATCTGGCCCAAACAGATCCTGATCACCTGATGCTGGTCGCCCCGTCAGATCACGTTATTCCCGATAGCGCCGCCTTCCATGATGCGGTCGCCCAAGGGGTGGATGCCGTGGCCCGGGGGGATTTGGTGACATTCGGCGTTGCGCCAACCCGACCTGAAACCGGATATGGGTATTTAGAGCTGTCCAGCCAACCAGATGGAACCGGCGCGGCCCTGCCCTTATCGCGTTTTGTTGAAAAACCCGATGCCGCACGTGCTGCTGATATGCTGGCACAAGGCACGTTTTTGTGGAATGCGGGCATCTTTCTTATGAAGGCCGCAGATGTGATTGCCGCCTTTCAGGCCCACGCGCCCCAATTGGTCGCCCCGGTTTCGGCCTCAGTCACTGGCGCGCAGACTGATTTGGGGTTCCTACGATTGGATCCAGCCCCTTGGGCCAAGGTCGAAGCGATTTCGATTGATTATGCGGTGATGGAGCGGGCCAAAAACCTATCTGTTGCCCTCTATGATGCCGATTGGTCTGATTTGGGGGATTGGGATGCGGTCTGGCGCCATATGGATCGGGATGATCAGGGTGTTGCCTTATCTGGTGCGGCGACGTCCATTGACTGCCGCAACACGCTGTTGCGCTCAGACAATGACCGGTTAGAGGTCGTGGGGATCGGGTTGGATAACATTATGGCTGTGGCCATGAATGATGCTGTTTTGGTCGCGGATATGACCCACAGTCAGGACGTCCGCCGCGCGGTTGTCGCGCTGGCTGAGAAAGGCGTGGATCAAGCCACGATGTTTCCCAAAGATCACAGGCCTTGGGGGTGGTGTGAAAGTCTGGTGATTGGCGATCGGTTTCAGGTCAAACGCCTAACTGTACATCCCGGGGCCGCCCTATCCCTGCAAAGCCATTTCCACCGCTCAGAACACTGGGTTGTGGTCGAAGGTACAGCGCAGGTCACGCTAGGGGATGAGGTCAGCACCGTCACAGAGGGGCAATCGATCTATATTCCTTTGGGCGCGGTCCACCGATTGGCCAATCCCGGCAAGCTGCCCATGGTTTTGATTGAGGTGCAAACGGGTGCCTATGTGGGCGAAGATGACATTCAGCGCTACGAAGATCTCTATGCCCGCATGCCGGATCAGGGTGATTAGAGCAGTATGGCACCGAAATTTGGCACAAGCGGGTTGCGCGGGCTGGTCACGGATCTGACGGATAACGTGGTGGCCGATTACACGCGCGCCTTTCTGGCCGCCTGCCCCATTGGCCATGGGGTGCATGTGGGGTGGGATTTGCGCGCCTCATCCCCCCGTATCGCACATGCTGTTATGGCTGCGATCGAATCTGAAGGTGTGCAGGTGATTGAGGCGGGCCCGTTGCCTACCCCTGCCCTTGCCTTACAATCCACCAGCGCAGCCAATGCCGCGATTATGGTCACAGGCAGCCATATTCCCGCAGATCGCAATGGGCTAAAATTCTATTTGCCCCAAGGTGAAATCGGAAAATCCGATGAGGCTGAGATCCTTCAGTGTCTTGGTAGTTCCAGCAGCAATAAAAGCGCCCAGCCCCGTATCACGCGAGATGGATGCCAAGCTTATATTGATCGCTATCTGAGCGCTTTTGGTGCAAATGCCCTGCGCGGTTTGCGGATCGGTGTCTATCAACATACCAGCGTGGCGCGCGATATCTTGGTGGATCTGATCACCGCATTGGGCGGCGTTGGCATCCCTTTGGGGCGCGCCGAAACCTTTGTGCCCGTTGATACCGAAGCGCTGGATCCGGAAACCCGTAAAATGCTGGTCGATTGGGCCCAAACCCATCATCTGGATACTGTGATTTCTGCAGATGGCGACGGGGATCGCCCAATGCTGGCCGATCATACAGGTGCGATCATTCCCGGTGACGTTTTGGGCGTTATGACTGCCCAGTTTTTAGAGGCTGACACCATCTGCACACCAATCACATCCAATTCAATGGTGTTTAATCTGGATTTTGATCGCGTTATTTCAACCCCGATCGGATCCCCGTATGTCATCGCAGCAATGGAAGAGGTTCTTAAAAAAGATACATCTTATCAAGTGGTTGGATATGAAGCCAATGGTGGTTTTTTACTGGGGTATACGGCTACGGGCCCCGCAGGGGCGCTACCCCCACTTATGACGCGGGACTGCGCCCTGCCCCTCTTGGCCCCACTCTGCGCCGCCGCCCAAAACAGGTGTCGTATCAGGGATCTTAGCGCGGCATTGCCACAGCGATACACCGCAGCAGATCGGATCGCCGGAATTCCAACCGAGACATCACAGGCCTTCATTTCCAAACTTATTCAAAATCAGGCGACCCGCACTACATTTTTTGAAGGCAACGGACGCCTCGATACCACGGATGGCCTGCGCCTATATATGGAAAACGGAGACATCGTGCATCTTCGCCCCTCTGGGAACTCTCCAGAACTGCGGTGCTATGTAGAATCCACAAGCGCAAAGCGGGCACAGGATATGGTGGCCCGCTCGTTGGAGAAATTCATGCGCACTATATCTGATAAGACGCCCCAAAGCACGGCCAGTGCATGAGGCACCTCAGCTTTACGTAAGCGTCGCCAATTTATCCCAGGCCCCAGGGCCAAAATTGGCAGGGCGCATCAGATCAACATATTTACCATTGGAATTGATCGGTCTCGCAAAGCGATCCTCAATCTCCAAAGGCACCTCACGGCGCGTTAGTTTGCCCGTCGCTGCAAGGGATGCGATGATTTTTTCAGGGTTCTCGCAGAATTCCTCATAGCTCAGTGCTACGCAATCATCGCCCCACACATCCAATGCAGTCGAATAGGCCACATGCCAATGATACATCAGTTCAAAAAGTGAAGTTTCCGACCATTTCAAGGTGGCGCCAGCAACTGCCCGTGGGTCACGAGACACAATCACAAAAAGAGCACCAGGAAACACCTTACGCAGCCAATTGATCCGCGTCAGATTGGGCGGGCTTTTTTCCAGCAAAACAGGTTCTTCGCCTTCCGTCTCATCCACAAAGGGTGTCCAGCATTCCAACAACCTTTTGCGGGCTTTTTCCGCATCTGTTGGGCTGATTTCATCCAAATGCATGACCGGTTCAAACGCAAACATGCCGGGCCCACCGTGATCACGGGCGATTGGCATGACATCTTGTAGGTGCTGCCCTTCAGATTCAGGGACATCAGCCCGCAGGCCGGCCACTTTAAAATGCGCGCGAATGTAGTGTTCAACAAGGGTTGTGCCACTGCGATGCAACCCGCAGACAAAAATATAACCGCTGAAATCTCTTGGCTTGTCAGATGGTTGCAAGATCAGCGGTCCGCTGATCTTTTTGTCGAAATATTTTCGCTTGAGACGACGAATGAGTGATATCCGCCGGCGTTCCAGGAAATCTTGTGCCATGAAAAACTCCATGCATGTCTAGTTACAGTCACCAAAATTTGGAAGAAAACAGGCGCTTCCAATCGCCTAATCAGATCCTTTGGAACATTGTGCACGCATTGCGTGAGCGGAACAAGTACCGCATTATTTCTAGGCGTAAAATGGCCAGATAGGGAACCTTAGTCCGTTGCGAACAGATCGCGGGTAAAGACCTTATCTTCGACATCGCGCAGGTCATCCGCCAAGCGGTTTGTCACAATGATGTCTGATGCCTCTTTAAAGGCCTGCAAATCATTGATGACGGGAGAGTTGAAAAAGGTTTCATCCTCTAACACAGGTTCATAGACCACAACCTGCACGCCTTTAGCTTTGATCCGCTTCATGATACCCTGAATAGAGCTTTGGCGGAAATTGTCAGAACCCGCTTTCATCACAAGACGATAGATCCCAACGGTTTTTGGCCCTTTCATCAAGATCTGATCGGACAGGAAATCTTTCCGCGTGCGGTTGGCATCCACAATCGCACGGATCAGGTTTTGTGGCACGTGATGGTAGTTGGCCAAAAGCTGTTTGGTGTCTTTGGGCAGGCAATAGCCGCCATACCCAAAGGATGGGTTGTTGTAATGACTGCCAATACGTGGGTCTAGGCTGATCCCGTCAATGATCTGGCGGCTGTCAATGCCGGCGGCCATCGCATAGCTGTCGAGTTCGTTAAAGAACGCAACGCGCATTGCCAGATATGTATTGGCAAACAGCTTGATGGCCTCAGCTTCGGTTGAATCTGTGAAAAGCACATCAACTTCTTTTTTGATCGCGCCTTCGATCAGCAGATTGGCAAAAGTTTCTGCCCGCTCTGAACGTTCGCCAACAATGATGCGAGACGGGTACAGGTTGTCGTGCAAGGCTTTGCCTTCGCGCAGGAATTCTGGCGAAAACACCACACGTTCACCACCCAAACGTTGGTTCAACCCTTGGGTAAAGCCAACAGGAATGGTGGATTTGATGATGATCGTAGCTTTGTCATTGATGCCCAACACCTGTTCGACCACTGCCTCTACCGAGCTTGTGTCGAAATAATTTGTCTTGGTGTCATAATTTGTCGGCGTCGCAACAATCACATAATCCGCATCCGCATAGGCCGCGGCGGGATCTGTTGTGGCGGTCAGGTTCAGGTCTTTGGTGGCCAAATAGTCTTCGATTTCAGCATCCTGAATGGGGCTGACCCGGTTGTTCAACTGCGCGACACGATTTGTATCGAGATCAACAGCAACAACTTCATGATGTTGTGCCAACAAAACTGCATTTGACAGACCAACATAGCCAATACCAGCAACAGAGATTTTCATTGTGACGAGCCCCTCATCCATGCAGTCCGACAGTTTGGCGAACCGTTCTTTTATGGACCTGAAATTGATCCAGGCAGGATGTTTTCACCTCTGCCTCTATTCTTTTATTGTCTATAAAGCATTCTTTTATTGTCTATAAAGCGCAAAAGCATGCTCAAACGTATAGTGTCAAGCAATGTGGTGGAAAATCGGCCAACTCTTTGAAGAAACCGAATTTATATTTTTCCAACTGCACGCGCCCTAATCCTTCTCATCGTTTCCTTTGTCTGCGCTCAATTCAACCGAGATTTGCAAAATCCGAGAAATGCGGCATCAAAACTGCGGGGCGGTTCCTTTTGCTGCTGCGCAAAATGGCGCCACTCATGGTAGATCGCATGTATATCAACACCCGGAAAAGTAGCCCGTGCCTTATCTAAAAGCGCTGGAGAGGGGCTTTCCGGTAGGATCAAATCCAGCTCACCCTGGATCGGATTGCGTTCGGCGCGCGGGGAAAACACCACCACATTGCCATCCAGCGCAATGTCATAATCCGGGATGTTTCCATCCTGACCGATCTGCTTGACGAAAAATTTGAATTTTTTAGCGGGCGAATTGCTGCCCACTTTCTTCTGTAGCTTTTCCAAACCTATGCGAAACGATCGCCCCTGATCGCCCACATGCTTGCGCGCCAGCTCGTAAATACGGCGTTCAAGCGGCCGGCGCAGGCGGAAATATTTGGGGCTGATGGTCAGAACTTCCATGCCCTGAACGGCGCGAAAGGTCCAATCAGACACCCGAATGCGAATGCGGGTCATGCGGCCAAAAACGGATTCTTCGCCATCTTCGTCCCGCCGTGTGATTTCATATTCATCAATCAAACCAAAGCCGCGCTTTTGCTTGAAATCACCCGTTGGAATATCGGTTTTGATCGTCGTGCCACGCAGCCGGTCCAACGCATCCTCGAACCGTTGATAGCTTTCACGATTGGTGCGCCAATTGGTGGCCACCATGGCCTCATGCGCGCTCATCTCGACCCAAGGGCTGATATTGTCGCCTGCATTCAGCTGATGCACCAGTTTTGAGATGCAGTAGAGCAGGATATCCTTGTCCATGATCGTCGCCAGCCCTTTGCCTGAGGGCACGATCTGCACGCGTTTGCCGTCATATGTATAATCCAGCTCACGCATATCCGGTTTCACAGACAATGAGTAAACAGGATGCTCCATAGAAGCCATATCATCCTTGGGGGCCGCATTGGACACGTCAAGAATGAAGAAGTCTTTGTTGGGATGGCGATCTGGAAGCATTTTACCCATAAAGCATGCTTAACAAGACTTCGTCCCTTTGGGAACCGATATTCGTCCATCTAGGAACCAAACTTCGTCCATCTAGGAACCGGGCCTCGCCCCTCTAGGAACCAAACTTCGCCTATCTAGGAACCGATATTCGCCCTTCTGGGAACCAATCTTCGCCCCTCTAGGAACCGAGTTGATGAAAACACGTTGATAATATTACACATTATCAATATTTTACGTAAAAATGGAAAATTCCGTAACACATTAACCAATTTAACTTAAATAACACAGGGGCATTTTTCTGCCGAAAATTCAAAGGTTCTGTAGATAAATTTGCGTCCCTAAAAAGACAGGTTAGAAGGGTAACCAACCTCGCAAATAAACCTTAGACTAAGCATACGGTTCCTAGATGGACGAATTCTTAACAGTACTCATTTCTATGACCAGCCCCGTAAATGGTTCATTTCACCGCACATCGCCTAGTAATCATCAATATTGCGCAAAAGTTGTGTGCCTGAAAACACAGTCAGTGAGTATGCTGGTTCATTTCACCCCATGCGCTTTATCCAATCTTGGATAATCGGCATAGAAAAATAGTCATTAACAAGCTATCGATACGACAGAGCTTTAGCAGAAAAACGGGCCCGCGTAGAATGCACAGACACATTTCTTTAATTACTTATCTTTCCGCCGCATTCATAACGCTTACCGGATGTGGTATTGTGTATCACAGCCCTCGTGTTAACCCGGTTCTGGCCAGTGAAGACAAGGTTCGCGTTGTCACGATCACGCCTGAATCTGTATTAACGGCGAACCAATCCACATATAGCCCAAAAACTTTGCCATCTGCATTTTTCCAAACAGCAGGCAGTTCAACAGCTTCATATGGCGCAACAGCCCTGCCCAGCCCAGTCGTAGATCCAAGCTATAAGCCAGCCAGCCTTGCGCTGCGCGTGCCGCCAACACCCAGTGCAAGTTCTTATGAAATTGGGGTTGGGGATGTTTTATTGCTCGCCACACCGCAATCAGGCAACACGGTTGAACAGCTATCTGGCCTTTTGGCCGCATCAAACGCGCGCCAAGGCTATACGGTTCAGGATGATGGCGCGATTGCCATTCCAAATGTGGGCCGCATTAACGTAGCTGGCATGACCTTAGAAGACGCTGAAGCTGTTCTTTTCCAGGCCTTGGTCAGTCGTCAAATCGATCCGACATTTTCTTTGGAAATCGCTGAATTTAATTCGCGCAAGGTGTCAATCGGTGGCGCGGTTTCAAGCCCAACGGTTGTTCCAATCCGCCTAACCCCGCTTTATCTGGACGAAGCACTGGCTGCTGCTGGCGGTGTCAGTAGCCGGGATTTGGAATATACATCGGTACGGATCTATCGCGATGGATCACTGTATCAAATTCCATTGCAGCAAATGTATTCAGATCCAAATTTACAGCGCATCCCTTTGATTAATGGGGATAGTGTGTTTGTCGATACAGCCTATGAACTTGAAAAAGCACAGGCCTATTTCGAAGAACAAATCACCATTGCCGAATACCGTCAGGCCGCGCGTACACAAGCTTTGAATGCCCTGAATTCTGAAATCGCGATCCGCCGCGGGGATTTGACAGAAGCCCGTGAAAACTATCGCGCACAGATTGAACTGGGTGCTGTTGATCTGGATTATGTCTACCTGACGGGAGAGGTGAACCAACAGTCCCGCTTTGCCCTGCCTTATGGCCATACGGCCAGCTTGGCGGATGCGCTTTATGGAAATGGCGGCGGTGTTTCCAATGCCGAGGCGAATGCCAAGGAAATCTATGTGCTGCGGGGGTCTAATGACCCTCGGGAATTTGGCGCATTGACGGCTTGGAAATTGGATGCGCGCAACGCATCTAATCTTCATCTCGCAACGCGGTTTGAACTACGTCCAAATGATGTTGTTTTCATCGCAGAACAGCCGATCACCCGCTGGAACCGTGTGATCAGCCAGATTTCCCCAACTTTGCTTGTCTCTGCTGTCAATGCGAGCAGCAACTAAGTAAATCCAACGATCCGTTTTTAGGAGTATTTGTGTGAGTAGCATCCTTATCACTGGCGCTGCCGGTTTCATTGGGTATCACCTATCGAAAACCTTGTTGGACTCTGGCCATCGCGTCATCGGTTTAGATGCGATGACGGATTATTACGACGTATCCTTGAAAGAAGCGCGGCTGGATCAATTGCGTGGCTTTGACGAGTTTGTTGAGATCACGGGTATGGTCGAAGAACCCGACCTTATGATGCAGATTTTTGCGTCAGAAAAACCCGATTACGTGGTCCATTTAGCGGCACAAGCCGGTGTTCGCTATTCGATAGAAAACCCACGCGCCTATTTGGAAAGCAACATTGTCGGGACATTTGAAATCCTAGAGGCCGCCCGCGCGCATCCACCTAAACACATGCTTTTAGCATCAACATCATCGGCTTTTGGGGCAAATACACGCATGCCCTATAAGGAAACCGATCGCGCGGATCATCAGATGTCGTTTTACGCAGCGACCAAAAAATCCACGGAAAATATGGCGCATTCCTATGCCCATTTGTTTGATTTGCCGATCACGATGTTCCGGTTTTTTACGGTTTACGGCCCATGGGGGCGGCCAGATATGGCGCTGTTTAAATTCACCAAGGCCATCCTGCAGGGGCAGCCTATTGATGTTTATAATCATGGGGATATGAAGCGGGACTTTACCTATGTCGAAGACCTGGTGCACGCGATCACCCTGCTTTTTGATGCTGTACCTGAGCGTCCTGCAGATGGGGTGGTTCCTGAAGGGGACAGCCTATCACCTGTCGCCCCTTATCGGGTGGTGAATATTGGGAACAATAATGCGGTTCAGCTGACGGATTTCATCAAGGCAATTGAAGCAGCAACCGGGCTAGAGGCCAAACAAAACCTTATGCCGATGCAGGCTGGCGATGTGCCTGCAACCTGGGCGGATGCAGATTTATTGACGTCTTTGACCGGATACCGCCCAAAAACAGATGTTTTAGAGGGCGTTGCAGCTTTTGTGAGCTGGTATCGGGATTTTTATCTCAGCAATTCACGTCATGGCGATGTATAATAATCACCTATAGGCGATCTTTTGCTGCTCTCAGTGACACATAGGGGCTTTACGGAATTTAATAATAGATTAACGTAAGCTATCATGGTCAAAGATTAGTTAAGTGATTTTGTGAGACTTTGTAATTCTCGCATCGTATTGATTTTAAACGAGGGTAAGACTGAGAACTGATGAAAATTCTACATGTTTGCGAAACCGCAATAGGTGGGATTGCGAGCCATCTTAATATGATTTGTCAGCTCGATGATACAAATGTAAATGTCGTTTTGGCACCTGAAGACCATACCAAAGGTATGGATACAAAATTGGATGTGAGATCTTTTCCATCCAATGGTAGAAATTTACGTTCTATTTTTTCAATGATGCGCGCTGCACGTCGAACAATCTGGGCAGAAAAGCCTGACATCGTTTTCTTTCATTCTACGTTTACATTACTCGCTCTTGCGATTTCGAACCGCGGAAAATCCCGCCCTGCCTATATCTATTGTGCCCATGGTTGGAGCAGGTGTCGGTATTCTGAAGGGTCTTTAAAACAAAGGATTGTTCGACTGATCGAAGGCAAGCTGTGTGGCTTGGCCGATCAGATTGTGAATATATCTTATACCGAAAAACAATTGGCTGATGATGGCGGATATTTAGGGCAGCATATCGTGATCGAAAATGCAGTACCGGATCGGGCTGCTAATGCGCATAACCATCTGCTAGAACACCACAAGGATACGCTGAACTTACTATTTGTCGGTCGTTTTGATCGCCAAAAAGGCTTGGATATCTTGGTGTCAGCCTTTGCAAAAGCCCGTAAAATTCGGCCAGATTTACGGCTGCATATTATTGGCAGCGCTATTTTGGACGACCCAGATGCGGTTAAAATGCCTGAAGGCGTGTCTGTGCTGGGATGGGTCGATAAAGATGACATCGACAGCTGGTATGGATCGGTTGATGCTCTGATCGTTCCTTCACGTTGGGAAGGCTTTGGTCTTGTCGTTCCTGAAGCATTGCGCAATGGCACGCCGGTTTTGGTTTCTGATCGGGGTGCGTTATCTTCCTTGATTGAACCGGGCAAAACCGGTGATGTTTTTGAGCTCTCAGAAGAGAGTATTATTGAGTGCCTGACCAGTCTGGATAAAAAGGTTTTAAACAGCCGCCGGAAGGACGCACGTGCCCTTTATGAAGAACGCTTTACGGTTAACCGGCTGGCAGATCAGCTGCACGATCTTTATAAATCCGTAGCTGGATGAAAAAAATTTTATTTTTCAATGATTTATAGGGTCTTCTTCGTCAGAAGAAAATTGACCAAAACAGATTGATGTCATCTTTTTGATCGGCGTCTTCTTAATGTGGCAGCGTTCGCCACCCAAAAGACTTATTAAAACTGATCCTGTCTTTTTGCGAAAACCAACCATGTGAGGTGGCGGGGTGATCAAGCCCTGGCTCTGCACACTTGTTCGGTTGGTTTGGCCACTCTCAGGGGTGCCTGTTCATGTCAAACCAGACGCCATAGAGCATGAAAGAGATCGTAGATGGGATACATTAACATCCAAGATGAAACGCAGGTTGCCAGCTTTAGCCCAGCTGCTGGTTACCGCGCGGAAATGCATGTGTTTGCCAGCGGGTCCGAACGCGCGTTACCTCTGTATTCAGATGCTGATCTGACCACATCCCGCAGCAATCCGGTTCTTGCAGATGAGACCGGAACATTTGATTTGTGTTATTTGTTTGAAAGCCAGTGTAGAATTATCGTCAAAACACCAGAAGGGGTGGTTTTGACCGATCAGGACAATGTTGTTCCAAGCCCTGGTCTCTATGATACGGCACCGCCGAGTTTTTCCAATCATGATGCGCTGATCAGCGATACAACCCTGTCCTATTCCGAGGGCAGCAGTAAAATTCTCACTCAGGAAGATGTGTTTCTGGAAACCATTTCCAACGGTCGTCAGCTCTATCAAATCGCATCAGAGACAGCGACAGATTATGATTTCGAAACGGCAGGCGGGCTAAAGCTATATGCTGTTGCGGATCAGGGTGGCCGGTTGAATGTTCTGTCCTTTGGGGTCGACAACACAGGTGAAACGGCCTGTGACGACACAATGGCAGCCGCGATTGAAGCCGCCAAAAGCCGCGATTTGGGTCTGTATATCCCTGCTGGTTATTACCGTGTTGAACGCGGCATTGATTTTATCGCTAGCGATACAATTAATGGATATGCCATCAATATGGATGTGGAAGGCGCAGGGATCAATTCCACTGTTTTCTTTTCCCAAGGTTCGCCAGAATATGTGCTGCGCATCAACGCGCGCTATATCAGCTTTAGCGGTTTTTCTGTCTGGGGCAGTCGGGATCAAATCCGCGACAGCCAGCACAGCGCTCCGATTGGGATCTGGATGGAAAACATGCGTGAAGGCCGTCTGTCGGATTTCAAGGTGCAGCACATTGTTGGCGCAGGCCTGCAGATTGACAAATGTATCGTCAGCCGAATTGACGGGATTGTCTATCGTTGTGGATCAGACGAAAAACGCGCGATTGAACAGACGGACGAAGATACGGATGGCTGTCAGGCGTCTTGGGTGCGTCTAAATGTTGAAGATGCACATGGGGCGCTTGGGGGCATGCGTTGGGTTTCGCATCGCAATACGCATATCGATGTGAAAATGGAAAACCAGCCCTATCACATTTTAGAAATCGAAGAACAAACAGGTCGCCCTATTCGCGATGATGTCCTGACATTTACCTCTGGGGCAACCGGTGTCATTGCGCTGACGTCTAACAATCCAGATAGCAGTTATAACAACCGGATGCAGCTGGTCGTCAAAGATGTTGAGGGTACGTTTGCTGTAGGGGATAGCTATACGTCTTCTGCAGGGTTGGTTGGAACTGTTATGGCGTGGACTGCGCCTACGGGCCCGCAATTTGAAACTTTGGGAACCTATGGGTTTCTAAGTCTCTATATCAACCAAAATAAGCTGAAACCGACAGGCGCCAGCATTATTATTACTGGTAGTGAAAACGAATTCTCTTTGGTTAAGTTGCGCGGTCATCACGAAGATATCGGCATGGAGGTCACCGGAAATGATAATACATTTGCCGTTGTGGACTTACATCAGGCGTTAGAAAGCTATGATGATCATGCGTCTTATGGATACTCGCTGAGTGTGTCGGGATACGGAAATCACTTCAACAAAGTTGAAACCCGCAATAGCAAAGGCATTCTGCTAAGCGGTCAGGCGACCGTCGTAGACGCCCTTATTCAGCGTCAACTCTATGGGCAGGGTGCTAAATTCGCGGGTTTGGGATCTGGTGCAAAATATGTTGAAGCTTGGCATGCGACTTACACGGATACGAATGGTGATTTGGACAATCGCATTTTCCACCTTTCTGGCGAGAATACATTCTTGGGTACAGATGGCGGGCGTATTGTTGCATCGGCCAGCGGACAAGATGTCGTACGTATATCTGGGGAAAGTGCGCGTTTGGGGCCGGTTGATATTCAGGGCATGGGGACCTCCAGTAATGCCGTGAATATGACAGGCCTATATGCCAAATGTCAGGGTGGAAAGCTGCAATTGTCTGATGGCACAACCGGTATTCTGGCGAGTGGTCAGGCCTGTATTGCGGAAAATATGACCATTCTCGGTGGTGCAATTGGTGTTTCTGCGACCGGTAAATTTGCCAAGATCAAAGGAAGCTATATTTCTGGATATAGCCAATGCGGTGTGAGCGCCCAACCGGGATCTTCAACGATTGGTGTGGTTGTGGATGGTGTCAGCTTTACATCGCCCGATGCGGCCGCGAACCAAGATATTCTGGTTGGGAGTAACCTAGATTATTCGCATATCGTCAATAACAGCATCTATGACGGTGTTGGTGTCATCACTTTACCTACAGGCACTGGAAATGTGTCGACGGGAAATATATAATAGAAAATCGTTATGACAACCAAAATGGGCAGCGTTGGAAAACGCTGCCCTTTCTCTATCCGTATTGAGATACTTAGTTCGAATAATATTCGCCTGAATAGTTCGTATAGGCAGAATATTGGCCATACTTTCCATAGGATTGCAGGCGACGCATATCGATCTGCCCTAGAATAAACCCGCTGATCCGTTGGCCAGATGTGTGGAAAACTCGCAAAGATTCCTCAACTTGATATTCAGACGTGCCATCCCATTTGATTGTGAACAATGTCATATCAACCAATTTGGATAGAATACGTGCATCTGGCACAGCGAGAACTGGTGGGCAGTCAATCACAATGACATCAAAGCGTTCACGCAGTGCCACCAAAAGATCTTTGAAGTCTTCGGATGCAAACACATCCGCTGCGTTCATTTTATTGCTTTCACCACCGGGCAGAACCCAAACATTCGATTGCGGATCAAAGTGTAGAACATCATCTAGATCCGCGTCACCATTCATGACCGAAACAACGCCGTGTTGTTTTGACATGTCGGGGAAATAGGAATCCAATGTTCGACGTCTAATATCCCCTTCCATCAAGAGGACCTTTTGATTTCCGTTGGTCATATAGTGAGCAATACCAACCGAGTTTGTGGTTTTACCTTCGCCCGGAACAGAGGATGTGTTTAGCAGAACCTGAGGGGGCGCATCCAAATTCGACATTGTGATCGATGTGCGGAGATCGCGATACCCTTCGGCCAATGCAGATGTGGTGTTTGTGGTCATATATTGCAGAATGCGTGACCGATTGCGTGATGGGGCCATTGGGATTTGACCCAAAACGGACAATCCAAATTTCTGTTCCAATTCACGCGCGGAACGGAACACATTTTGGCGGCTTTCATGCATCAGGACCAAACCAATACCGATCAATCCCCCAAGGAAGGCGGACATAATCAAGAGAATTGGTTTATTTGGTGAGGCCGGCGCGTTTGGAATAACGGCAGGTGATAGAACACGGCTATCGGCCTGCTGTGTACCTTGTTGCGCGCTGATTTCTTTCAAACGCCCAAGGAAGTATTCATAGAGCAGACGCACCGCCTCAGCTTCGCGGCGCAATTGCTGTAGTTCGATCAGGTCTTCACTTTGTGATCCCAGCTGCTCTGTCAGTTTGGCCTCGGATGCGCGTAAAGCAGTCAGCTGGCTGGATCGGCGCAGGGTGGCCTCTTGAAGGTTGGCTGTTAAAAAAGTCACCCTTGCATCGAACTGTGTCTTTGCCTCTGCATCATTCTCTACACGCGGCTGTAGGGTCAGTAACTGGGCATCATTAAATAAGGTCGCAAGCGTTGCAGGATCTGTGTCTGCTGACAGTGCCGTTGCGATGCGGTCATTGTCTGATGTGACTTGCGCGTCGGTTTCAGAAATCCGTTCCCGCAATTCTTTCAGCTGCACTTCTTGTGCGCGCAAAACCTCAACAGATACCAAATCAATGGATGAGCTGAAATCAGATGCGGCACCTTCTGCGGCCTCTAGTTCCAATTGCAGCTGCGCCACACGTTCCGTCAGCCAGGCGGTGGCTTTTTCGGTTTCTTCAAATTTGACCGTGAGCTGGTCAAGAATATACAGATCTGCAATCGTATCAGCGATATTGGCAGATTTGAGTGCGTTTTGTGTTTCAACAGTGATTTGAAACACAAGGCTAGATGATACATTGCGAATGGTCACATTCTCTAACAGAGATCGTATGACACGGTCGCGAACGATTTTCTGTCGAATGTCTTCGGGATGCTGTGGGCCGGACGTGTCCATGCCCAACATGTCTTTTACCCAGATTTTGGTTTGATCGACATAACCAACAGGACGCAAAGCGCCGTTGAATTCTGGATCAGAAATAAGATCTAGCCGATCGACAACTTTTCCGATTAACCGTCGGGATCTGAGGATTTCAACCTCGGTATTAACCTCTTCACTATCCCCAGTAATGCTACCAACAACGCTTTGAATATCAGTGAATGCACTGACTTTCGTGTCTAGGATGACCACTGTGGTTGAACGGTATTTTGGCACCGCAACCCGATAGGCGTAATAGCCGCCTATCAGGATAAACACTAAAGAAATCAAACATATAAAATATTTTCGACGCCAAATAATATTCAGGATCGTGCTAATATCAACGATATCATCTTGATCGTTGTTATATGGCATATCATGCGCCGGAGGGTTCGATGAGATCTTCACGTAAACTCGCTTTATCTTGCTGCGGCCAGATTTCTTGTTAATTTCTTCGAAAAACCTGACATTGTCTATGTACGTTTTCTAAAGCGGCACCTTCCTGCTGTTGCAGGAATCTTTATTGAAATGAGGATAAATGAGGTAGCTAAATCTGAAGTGTAGAGCTGCCTGTGATGGCAGATATGTTTTGGACTGAAACATCACTTTTACAACCTTTGGCATTATGTTTGATGCGCAATAATAGATATTTCTACATGATTATTAGCCTAGGGCATCTTGCTGTTAAATCCTAGGTAAATTGTGTTGGCGCCTCATCGCGGTGTCTTTTCTGAGAAAAAGAAATGCAGCCCCGGAACCGGCATGGTGCCACAGGCGCGATAGGCGATGGGAACCGGTAGAAATGACGTCACAATTGTGCTGCCAGCTGCGGCAATAGCTGCGCCAAGCGCCCCAAAGGGGGGGACCAGAGCGATCAAAAGCACGCTGAGCACACAAAGCGACACCAGAGAGGCGTTGCGCAACCCTTTTTCATGTCCGGTCATGATCAACACCATGCGGACCGGTCCGACCAATACGATGGTGAACTGACCAATTGCCAAAATGATCAAAACGCCCGCCCCTGTTGCGAATTCCGGGCCGAACAGCCCCAGAACCCAACTGCTGGCAAAAAACAGGATCAGGAAGACAGGCAAAACGGCAGCGGTGACAATGGTTGCGAAATTGCGGGACAATCGCCCAATGCCTTGCCGGTTGCCGTTCTTTTCCATCCGGGCAAACCGCGGGGCGGGTACAGAGATGACGCCAGACATGAAGACGCCAATCAGATTGGCAATCCGCGTGGCCACGCCAAAGATGCCAACCTCAACCGCATTTGCAAACATGCCTAAAATCAAGAGAGGCAGCCAAGGCAAGAGCGCCAGATTGATGACGCTAGAGATCCAAAGTGGGAGTGCGCTTTTGAATAGGGTGTTTAAAGCAATCTCGGGTTCGGATTGCGAAGTGTCTTCCCTAGGCCCTGGCTGCTTCGCAGCTAAAAATGCTTTGAAACAATGTTTCCAGAATAAGATACCCGTGCCGACAGTTATCGCGCTGGCCAACATATAAGAAACTGCTGCTGCCAATGAATCGAACGCGAAAATGAAAGGTATTAGAGCTGCGATGGCCAGGCTGGGCTGGATCACGCTTCCGACCAATTCCGCAATTGATTGTTGATCAATGGCTTTCAGCATCGTGGCGCTGAGGCGGATCATATTCAGGGTGACCACGGATAGGCCCATCCATGACAATGGGCCGGCGAGATCTGGCTTATCAAAAACCAAGCGGGCAATTGGGTCGGCAGCCAAAACCAGAGCGGTTGCAATCACCAAGCTGCTTAGACAAACGATGGATGTGATTGTGCGGACCAGCTGGCGCATGCGTGCATCGTGATGGGTGGCAGCTGCGCGGGATAGATAACGCAGCAATGTGCCCTCAAAGCCCAAGCGAGCCGCAATAGACAGGATCATAACAATGGATAATGCAAGGAAGAAGTAGCCCCCCTGCTCTGCCCCGAGCTTTCGAGCTACCAAAAAACTAAAGACGAAGGAGATGCCGGAACCTATAATCTTGATCGCTAAAACGGATGATGCTTTGACCATCATTTTGCTCAGATCATGAGATGTGATTTTGCGGAGGATGTTCATGATATTTGCGGTCTTTGTGGGTCGATATGGGCAGGGTGTTTTGGTGCGCGAAACCGAATTTTGCGGCGCCGTCTTTGCATCAGACCATCGGGAACAGATCTCCAGTTCCAGAGGCTGAGATAGGTAAGCCAGAAAACCGGGAACATGACGGGGTAGCGGCACAGGATTAGGATCAGCGAAAACAGCAAACACACAACCGAACTGCGGGCTGCGCGCGATAGCAGTGCGGCAATCATCGCAAAACCAAAGACCCCAAGCGAATAGAGCATAAAGAACAAGACGCCATTGCTTTTGATATAGTTACATCCAACGCAATCCCGATCGAGGCGATCGATGCCCAATCCGGTGATGAATTCGGTCAGTGTAAAGTTCAGATAGGATGTGACGTTTAGGACTTTATAGTTCAGGCTGGAATCTTCTGAGGCCCCATCTCCAAATCTCTGGATCAGACCTTCGACCACACCCCCTAAAATCAACCCGGCGATCAGTGCAAAAAAGCCAAAAACAGCCAGCAGCATATTGCGGGGCGAGGACCAGTTGGTTTGCAAAATAACGATCAAGCCGATCAGGGCGACATACATCAGACCTACGGTTGAAAATGTCATGGGGATGCTGAGTAGGCCAACATAAAAGGGCGTGTCCATTTGACCGGTCAGAGAGCGGTAAAAGATCAGCAAAAGCGCCATCATCGTGGAATAGCTGCCCGGTTCGAGGTGGAAACTGGAAAAACGGGCGAAGGTGCCACCGACCGCCAGCTGGTATTTGTCGCGGGAAAAGGAAAAGAGATCCGCATGAAGATAGGTCAGGTCACCCAGAACGATGTAGAGAAAGAACTGATAGGCCAAAGCGCCGACATTGAGATAGATCAGCAATTTCAGAATGCGAATGACCATATTTGGGCGCACGCGGCCCAGCACAAAGACAGAGCATCCCACAAGCGAGACAATCATGATCACGATGGAATAGGAAAGATCGAATTCCGATGCGAGACCATTCCAGATCATCAAAGCGATGACGGCAATGATGAACAGATAGACACCTTGTTTGTGGCGTCGGAGATAGCGGATCACTTTCGAGAAAGAACAGGTCAATGATCCCACGGAAAGAACCATCAGTAAGAGGTAGAACTTTGCGTAAAACCCGCCTGACGCATTTTCGGATGAAAAGGACAGAAACACGGTGAAAATGAGCGTAAAGCTCATGATCGATTGGAGAAGGGAAACCGGATTAGCCCGCATTCTCTAAAATGCCCTTTCTGTAGCGCTGGACGCAGTTCTCGATCGAAAACAGATCTAGTGGATCTGGTTTTTTCGTATGCGCCTGTTCCTTGATGGCTTGTAAAGCCTCTGAAAAAGGCTGGGGCGCGATACTGTCTATGACAATCACCGGATCATATCCTTCAACAGCTTGCAAGGATGTGCCCTGTGCAGAGCTGGTGACAATTGGCGTTCCTAGGGCGCGGGCCTCTAGTAAAACTGTGGGCATGCCTTCGAAATCTGATGCCAGAACCAGGGCTTTGGCTTCTTTGATCAGGGGGTAAGGGTTTGATACAGCACCCAGAAACACGACATCCCGCCCAGTTTGCGCAGCCAGTTTTTCCAGATTGTCGCGTTCCTCCCCTGCCCCGGCGATCAACAGCCGCTCTGACCCTTCTTTTGGCAGGGCAGCAAAGGCAGAGATGATTGCATCGACATTCTTTTCCGGGGACAGACGCCCAAGATACATGAAATACGGGGCTTCTATTGCTGCATCAGGCAGGGCGTTGCCTTGTTCTGCAAGGGTGCGAATGCGATCCGTATCGATGGGATTGAACAGGACATCCTCTTGCATCGTGATGCTAACATCCTTGCGCAAACTGTCCCGGATCGGGTTTGAAATCCCAAAGGTTTTCACCCCTTGCAGACTGCGTTGCAGGATCTTCGCGTTCAACGCGGCCAGTTTGCCGGTGCGTTCCTGCAGCATGGCCGCATAAAGATTATGGGCGATACAGATCGCATTGGGCAATTTGCATGGCTCAAGCGCTGAAATGGCACCATAGCCGCAAATCACCAGATCGACGGGCAGGCCGTTTTGCTGTTCCAGATTTTTGGCCCAAGCGGTCAAAGCACGACTGTTGCGCCCCATGGTCAGTTTGGAAAACAGGTTGGGCACAAACCGGTTCCCGGCACGGACCAGTTTGCCCAGTAGATCGTTCAACAGATGCGTCATGTCATGTTCTTGAACGTTTTCAGGTGCATCATAATGACGTTTGCTGTCATCCAGCAGTACCAGATGGACCTTGTCCTCTGGTACCAGCCGGCTCCATGCGGCGCTAAGTTCGATCACAACCCGAGGGATTCCGCCCAAAGCCAGGTTGCGGACCACAAAAACAGTATTGCGCCCTACCCTTTGCTCAGTCCCAGTTTCGATTTTGGTCATGACTTTGGCTGACCCAACCAATGGCTTAGATCACGATCCAGAATTTGGGCCAGTTTTTGCACATCTTCGCGATAGGTTGCGTCGATTTCATCGTAAATGCGGGCTGGCAGAGCGTCGCGCTTTTTGGCAACGGTGTTTGCGTTCAACAGCGTTGTGCGCAGCTTGCTGATCCACGCACCCGAAATCATTTTACGAATGCGCATCAACCATGCAGGCGGATGGCGCAGAATGCGGGTCAATGTGGCAGAGCGGTTGACCGTATTGGGGTTTTGCAGCGCGTAATCGAAAGAGGCTGACAGATCCTCGATTTCAAGGAATTTCAGCATATCGCGCACGCAACCTTCCGCATCCGCTTTGAAATCTTCAAACAAGGCCACATGCACCTGTTCTTTTGGGAAATGTGTATAAAGCCGTTCCAGTTGCGCGCCGTATTTCGCACAGCTGCCATAGCGCAAAGGCACCATAGAACGCGCACGTTTTGAATCCGCATCCGATCCAGTGTCCCGTGCATCGCGCAGGTCCCAAGCTTTTTCGAAACTCTCGACATCTTCATCCTGCGTAAAGACCAGCTGGGCATGCAGGGATGGCAGCATTTGTTTGGGATCGCGCAGCATCAAAATGATTTTGGCCGATGGATTATAGGCCTTAACCTGCTCTAACGCATCCGCGGACATCAGGTAGAAAACAGACGCTTCTCCGCAAATCCGATCACCAATTCCATCAAACATCGCATGGTAGTCATCGATGATTGCGTGATGCTGATAGCCACCCATATCGGTGCCAAAGAAATGGGGTTCCTTAGGATCGGACAGGGCGATGCCGGCATGTTGGGAGAGGTAGAAATGCAAAGAGGTCGTGCCGCATTTTGGCGCACCAGCAATAAAGAAATCAACACAGGCCATAGGAAGTCACCGTTTTCATGCAGGTTTCGGACAAGCGCTTGATCGCGTGGGACCGTTCGTCGTCGGTCAGCCGCGGGTAGCGATAAGGTTTGAAATTTTTACGCCGGATGAGGAATGAGACCCGGTTGCTGCCAAAACGGCCCTCATAACGGTTCAATGCCTGATTGAGGGTGGCATTGCGGAACATTCCCGACGGGTTTGAAGCCGATTGCTTTTCGACAGTTTTAAGCTGCGGGATATCCAGAAAATCACAGATCCCATCCAAAACGGGTTTTGGATCTTTGGACAGGTCTTCCAATTGGCACACATGCACTTTTGAAAACAAGCTGCGATATTTGTCCAAATGGGTCTCATAGGCGCTGCGGGACAGATAATCAAAATGGCGGAAAAACGTCATGCCAAGCGTGTCGCGTCTGGTGTCTTCTGCATCCAAAGCATCTGTAAAGGACAGGGTTTCGCGGCCATATTTCACGCTATGCCAATATTGGCTATACATGCGTGATATCGGATCGCGCTGGATCACAAGGATCGGCACATCCCCCAAGACGCGCGCAATTTTTTCCGCACATCCCGGATAGGACAAATAGGCCGGTGTGCTTTCGCTTCGCCATTTCACAGATCCAGCCTGGGCGAACTCCGCGCAATATGCATCGAATGTTTCAGTGAAAAAACAATCGTCAAAATAATGAAGTTCTTTGCGCCGCACCATGTGAATGTCGGGATGCAAAGTCAAATAATCATGCAATGAGCTGGACCCAGCTTTTTGGGCCCCGATCAGCAGCATATTAGGTCGCTGTGCGCTCTCAGGGGTCATCCGCCCGCCTTTTTGTCTTTTGTAAGAAGGATTTTTAATTCGTTGCCGCAGACTAAGGGTTGAAATTCTTTGAAAAATTGCAGTGCTTTAATAGGTGTATCGCGACGTGGTGTGGCCAGCGCCCAAAGGTCGTTTGGCGTCAGTTTGTCCCGACGGGTTAGGTCTTTGGGGCCAAGATGGGAAAAGGACCATGCCCCGCCTTTGGGGTTGGCTTGTGTGATGGCTTCTGAGGGGGCGCAAAACCTCTCAAATCCGCTGTCTTGATAAGGGGGCAGGATATAGCAGGGGCGCGATTGCAGGAACCGGTCGTGCAATACGGTGCTGGGGGATCCAACAAAGATACAGCTGTCCTCGTTCAGATCCGCATCTATCATACGACCGATCACCTGCACCCCATCTACCTTTGCTTCAATGGCTGTGCGCAGCTTTGCATTGGGGCAACTCAGCACGATTTCGGCCCCTGCCTCAAAATGATCCCGCACGGCCTGCATAGTGCTGACAAAAGCGTTCAGACATGTGTCATGCGGCAGGTCCAGATAGGGGTCATTTCCCGCCAAAAACACGAAAACCGGGGTGTCGATGGTGGTCTGTGTTGATGTCGTGTCATATTCGACCAAAGATGTAACAGACTGTATTTCCTCGCAAACATTATCGAGAGAAGCCAAAGGTTGGCGCACCACCAACTGATCTGCGAAAATATGTTTGTTCAGCCAACCATAGCGCAGGTTGCCACGCTTGAAAGCATTTTGGCGAAAGATGAACCCGTCTGACATATTAATCAGCGCAGGCCGTTTTTCAGGCCCACGCAAAAGAAACAGCGCCTCTAACAGGGTGCTGCGCGGCCGACAGGACACAATCATATCCGCCGATGTCAGGCCGGGCAAATTCCCCAAAGTCAGGGCTGGCAGGTCGTCAACTCCGTCCAGATAGGGTTTCAGTCGACCAGCATCCCCAAACCGGTAGATGCGCCCTGCCCTGCCCCTATCTGTCTTGGTTTGGTCTGACAATCCATTCAGCCTTTCTTGACGATATCGTCGAGCTGTCGCAGTTTCATCAGGAGAGCGGGCAGATCTGCCAGAGCGACCATGTTTGGTCCGTCTGATGGGGATCTTGCGGGTTCTTCATGGGTTTCGACAAACAGGCCACCGACACCTACGGCAATCGCGGCGCGTGACAGGGCTGGTACGAATTCGCTCTGCCCGCCTGTGGATTTGCCCAGACCGCCGGGCAATTGCACCGAATGGGTCGCGTCAAATACAACCGGATATCCCGTTTCCGCCATGATCGGCAGAGAGCGCATATCAGAGACCAGCATGTTATAGCCAAAGGTCGCGCCGCGTTCGCAGAGCAGGATATTTTCATTGCCGGTTGATGCGATTTTCTCGGCGACGTTTTTCATGTCCCAAGGGGCTAGGAATTGCCCCTTTTTGACGTTCAAAACCGCACCGGTTTCACCCGCTGCCAGCAACAGATCTGTCTGGCGGCATAGGAAGGCCGGGATCTGCATGATATCAACCGCTTCTGACACGGGTTGGCATTGGCTGATTTCGTGAATGTCGGTGATGACCGGGCAGCCGAATTCTTCGCCGATTTTGGACAGAATGGTTAGGCCATCTTCAATGCCAACGCCGCGTTGGCCAGAGATCGAAGAACGATTGGCCTTGTCAAAGCTGGCTTTAAAAACAAATCCCATGCCCGCCGCTTCGGCCGCTTTGGCGATGTTTTCTGCCAACATGCGGCTGTGCTCTAGGCTTTCCAGCTGGCAAGGGCCGCAGATCAAAGAGACCGGGGCGTCATTGGAGAAGGAGACGTTTTTAACAGAGACGGTTTTCATGGCAGGGCCTTTTTCAGTTCTGTTTCAATAAGGGCGACATCGCTTGGGTTGTTCAGTTCCCAAAATACGCGACCGCGGGCTTCGACTTCGACGCATTTCACGGGCAGGCCATTTTCCAGGAACCGCAATTGTTCCAGACCTTCCAGCTGTTCCAATGCGCCCTCAACCAAGTTGGGATAGGACAGTAGCGCATCGCGGCGATAGGCATAGACCCCAACATGGTGAAAGACCGGAACCGGGGCGCTTTCATCGCGTTTGTCGCAATATGGGATCACTTCTTTTGAGAAGTAGAGACCGTTTTGGTCTTTATCGAACACCACTGTGGTGCCCCCGACCCGGCCTGCGGCCCGGTCTGTTTTAAACGCGTTCAGCGCATGTTCATCACAGCGCAAAACAGGTGTGGCCACAGCTGTATCTGGGGATGCTTTCATCGCTGCAATCAGGGATTCCACATACCAATAGGGTGTCAGCGGCGCATCGCCCTGCAGATTGACCACGATATCCGCGTCCAACCCTGCATTGGCGACCGCTTCGGCGCAGCGCCATGTGCCATTGGGGCAGCTTTCATCGGTCATGATAACCTGTGCGCCAAAGTCTTTGGATGCCTCTTCGATGCGGGCATCATCGGTGCAAACATAGACCTGCTCTTTCGGCAGAACTTTGCATGCGGCTTCCCAGCTGCGCTGGATCAGCGATTTGTGGCCATCGGCCCCTTCCAGCATGACAAGGGGTTTGCCCGGATAGCGCGTTGACGCATATCGGGCTGGGATCAAGATAACGGGTTCGGTCATTAGGCCACCTCAGCCTGCAAGCAATCATGCAAACGAATAAGGCCAATCAACAGGCCTGCATCATCCACAACACAAAGTGCAGACACTTTCATTGTATTCATAGTATTCAACGCCTCCGAGGCCAGAGCCTTGGGGTTGATGGTTTTCGGGTTTGGGCTGGCCACCTCGCGCAATGTCTTGGACATCAGGTCAGAGATGTTGCGGCGCAAGTCACCATCGGTCACAACCGCGGTCAGCACGCCTTTTTCCACCATAGCACCAATGCCAAATCCTTTTGCTGTCATTTCGACAATCGCATCTGGCATGGCGGATTCTGGGGCCAAAACAGGCAGCGCATCGCCTGTATGCATCAGTTTTTCAACGGTCAGCAATTGTGAGCCCAGTTTGCCACCGGGGTGGAAATTCAGGAAATCTTCTTTGGCAAAACCACGCGCGCGCATCACGGCCACGGCCAGCGCATCCCCGATGGCCAGGCTGCATGTGGTTGAAGTGGTCGGTGCCATTTTGATCGAACAGGCCTCTGGTGTGTCGGGCAGCTGCAACAGAACGGTGGAATGTTCAGCCAAAGCACTGCCTGGCTTTTTGGTGATCGCAATCAACGGAATGGCGCGGCGGGCAGCATAGGTCAGCATATCCGCCAGCTCTTTGGTTTCACCGGAATTCGACAGCGCCAGCAAGACGTCGCCGGGCAGGATCATGCCCAGATCGCCGTGGCTGGCTTCGCCCGGATGCACAAAATGTGACGGCGTTCCGGTTGATGCTAATGTGGCCGCGATTTTGCGGGCCACATGGCCGGATTTCCCCATCCCGGTGCAAATGACGCGACCAGTACAGTTGATGATCAGCTTACAAGCGGTGTTGACAGCTGCCGGATCCATATCCGCCAACGCCCGAACCGCTTGGGCCTCAATTTCAATAACCTCGCGAAAGACGTCTTCGAAAGGGGTGACCGCGTCACTTTCCGTGATTGGGTCTGCGTCAATTGTAGTTGCTGGGATGGCCGTTTGAGTCATGGCGTCTGTCTGACCTTCAATTTACTAAACGTTAAAAAATAATTAAAACGCCTATGCGTTTCGTTTTTCTCTACAATTCAACTTATTGCAAGCTTTAAACCTAACCTGCTGGTTCGGCTATGGACTAGCAGTTGGGCGCGCAAAAAATCGCCGACAAATGGTGCCTGTACGATTTGGATGCCAGTGATTTAGGCTGATGGCTTTATGTTAACCATATTTTGGGCGCACGTAACCCTTGTGTTGATGTTCTGCGACCTGTTTTTTACCCTCTCCTATCCCGTAACCCTCGTCATGACTGGAATTTTTGGGATGTTTACAGCTGTAAACCATGGGCAAGTGATTTGGAAAATTCTTGACTTATCTTAAGGAATAAAGCCTTGTGAATTTAAGTGGCGCAAAAATAGCCGCATTTTCAAATTTGAGGCAACCACATGATTCCAGTGACACCTTTGTCCGAGGGCAGTCCATCTGCTCTTGCGACGGAAATTTCAGAACGCCTGAATGCTGCGATCCGCGAACATCTGCTTGCGGCTTTTGCACCTGATCACACCAAATCGCTGCGCAGTTTTTCAGCGCCAGAAGCGGCCGAGTTGCTGGGCGTGTCAGGGCAGTTCATGCGCAAAGTTCACTCCGAAGGCACCCTGCCCGAATCGCAGGATGTCCGGGCGGGTCGGCGTTTTTATACCGCGCGGGATATTTGGAATGCCCGCGGTATTCTGGAGGGCGCGTCGCGCACAGAGGGGCGTTATGTGCCGGGGCGGCGCGCGGGTGATAAGCTGCAAGTGTGGCAATTGATGAACTTCAAAGGTGGTAGCAGTAAAAGCACCACAACCATTCACCTAGCCCATTATTTCGCGCTGCACGGTTATCGGGTTTTGGTCGTCGATCTGGATCCGCAAGGGTCTTTGACGTCGATGTGTGGGATCAGTCCTGAAATCGAATTTGACGGGCTGACGATCTATGACGCGATCCGCTATGAGGACCCCGTCCCTCTGTCCGAGGTCATTCAAGAGACCTATTTTCCGGGCCTGTCCATTGCGCCATCGCGGTTGATCTTGTCGGAATTTGAAACGGAATCCGCCGTGCATTCCGATCCGGATCAGCCGTTTTTCACCCGCATCCAATCGGCGATCGCACAGGTTGAAGCAGATTACGATCTGGTCCTCATCGATAGCCCGCCGCAATTGGGGTTTTTGACCATTGCAGGTATGGCAGCAGCCAGTTCCCTGATCGTCCCTTTGACGCCATCCATGTTGGACGTGTCTTCAACCGCGCAATTCTTGGAACTTGTCGGGGCCTATATGGGGGTGGTCGAAGAGGCGGGCGCAGCACTGCAATATGATCATTTCAAATTCCTGATCACCCGGGATGAACCCACAGATGTGCCGTCACAGCAGCTAACATCCTTTATGCGCGCGCTGTTTCAGGACCGGGTTATGTCGGCCACAGCGCTGAAAAGCACGGCCATCAGCGATGCGACCATGTTGAAACAATCTATTTATGAGGTGGTGCGGTCGGAAATGACGCGCGCCACGTATGATCGCGCCAAAGGATCTATGGATGCGGTCGGTGGCGAAGTTGAGGCAATGATCCATCAAGCTTGGGGGCGCAGCTAATGGCACGAAAATCACTTGGGGGCATGTCGGGGATTGCCAATACGATCGCACGCTCTGGCGGGGCAGCGGATAAGGTCGCAGCGAAACCCAAACCATCCTCTAAATCAGCGCCTCCGGCATTGGGCGCGCTGCAAGGGTCCCTGGTGGCCATCCGCGAAATAGATCCTGCGCTGATCGATGATTGGGGTCCTGTTGATCGGTTGGACGCGTTTACAGCTGTAAACAGCGTCGATGATGGTGACGGGTTTGATGCCCTAAAGGACAGCATGCGTGACGGTGGGCAGCAGGTGCCAATCCTTGTGCGCCGTGCCGCGCGCGAGGGGCGCTATGAGGTGATTTATGGCCGTCGCCGTTTGAAAGCGTGTCGTGATCTGGGGATTAAGGTGCGTGCCAATGTGCAGGACCTGGATGATGCCAGTGCGCTTTTGGCCAAGGGTTTGGAAAATGCGGCGCGGCGAAATTTGTCCTTCTATGAAAAGGCGCGGTTTGCGCAGGCCATTCAGGAAGCGGGTCATGATAATGCAACCATTCGTCAGGTGCTCAGCCTCTCCAAATCCGGTCTGTCTCATCTGACAAAGGTGACGCAGATCGTGCCCAAAGCGGCTGGTGATCTGATTGGTGCTGCACCTAAATCGGGGCGACCGAAATGGACCGCTTTGGCAGAACGGTTTAGTGCTGGCTATCTGGACGAGCAGGGGGCGTGTGATGTCTTGACGGAGCAGGGGGCCGATTTACCCTCTGATGAACGGCTGGATCTGCTTCTGAGGGTCGTCAGCAAAACGCGCAATGCCCCACCATCACAGACAGAGGTCACACCGGTTGAAGGTGTCAGTATCAAAACGGGGCGGACTGGTTTGTCTTTGTCGGCGAAAAAATCCGGGCCCAATGCAGATTTTGTGATGTGGCTTGAGGGTAATTTGGCTGAAATGATCCAAAAATCTTATGCCGAGTTTACAGCTGTAAACGCTCGGCAAGATGGCGATAATTAAGCCCAGTAGGGTAGGGGGCTAGCCCTTTTGCTGCGCATTCGGGTGTTGCATGGGGCACACTTCACCTTTTGCGTTTGTTTCCTGTGTATTGCCTCTCGCAAGCAGTGCGGTTTGCTGGCATATGCAGGTGAAGATTATGATCCAGATGTGGTTCGATTTAAATTTGGAGATTTGCGATGACACAGCGCAAAGGCATCATTTTGGCCGGAGGATCCGGCACGCGACTTTACCCTTTGACGATGGCGGTCTCAAAGCAGCTTATGCCGGTTTATGATAAGCCGATGATTTATTATCCGCTCTCTGTCTTGATGCTGACGGGTATTCGCGAAATTGCGATCATCACGACACCTGCGGATCAAGATCAGTTCAAGCGTCTTTTGGGTGATGGTAGCCAGTGGGGCATCGAGCTGACCTATATCACCCAGCCCACACCGGATGGTTTGGCGCAGGCCTATATTCTGGCGGAAGAATTCTTGGATGGCGCGCCGTCTGCCATGGTGCTTGGGGACAATATCTTTTTTGGTCACGGATTGCCTGAAATTTTGCAAAGCGCGGATGCGAAAGGGCAGGGGGGTACTGTCTTTGGATATCGTGTCGCAGATCCAGAACGCTATGGTGTGGTTAAGTTTGACGGTGACGGAACGGTTGAGCAGATCATTGAAAAGCCAGAGGTTCCCCCATCCAATTATGCGGTAACGGGTCTGTATTTCCTTGATGGCGATGCGCCACAACGCGCGAAAGAGGTGACACTGTCCCCGCGTGGTGAGTTGGAAATCGTGACTCTGCTGGAAAGCTATCTACAGGACGGCACTCTATCTGTTGAGCAGATGGGGCGTGGTTATGCGTGGCTGGACACGGGAACGCATGCGTCCTTGCTGGATGCGGGCAATTTTGTGCGCACATTATCAACCCGCCAGGGCATGCAGTCTGGATGTCCGGAAGAGATCGCATATGCGGCCGGCTGGATCGATGATGCGAAAATGGCCGAACATGCCGAAACCTTTAAAAAGACAGATTACGGCAAATATTTGAAAAGCCTTCTGGATGCAAAACTAGAGCACTAGCCCTTACACCCATGCAGCCAAAGAAGCGGGCATTCCCACAGGGAATGTGCGCTTCGTAGGCGGGGCAGGGGGCTGTTGATCGGCGAAAAAGGTGATCAGCTCTGCAAGGCCCTCTTGTAGTGATATTTCAGGCGTCCAGCCAAGTTTGGCTTGGGCGGCGCTGATATCCGCAACAGCATGGCGCACATCCCCCAAACGATATTGGTCGCAGCGCTCAGGCAACGGTCCACCAGATAGATCACACAGGGCCTCAGCCACGGCAAACAGCGTTTTGCGTTGGCCTGAACCGATGTCATATATACCCGGCGCACCGACACCCGTCAGGGCGTGCTGTATGGCGCGTGTTACGTCGCTTACATGGACAAAGTCCCGCGTGATACCGCCGTTTTCATAAATCTGCACTGGCCTGTTCTGCGTGATATGATGCAGGAACTGGATCAATACACCTGTATAGGGGTTGGTCAGGGATTGACCGGCCCCGTAGACGTTTTGCAGGCGCAGAATATACGCATCGACCTGGAAGGATTGCGCCCAATTGCGCAGTAGGTTCTCCTGACAAAGCTTGGTCGTGCCATAGATGTTGGATGGGTTGGGCAAATGCGCTTGGGCGTTCATGGCCAGCGATGTAAGCCCGTCAAACCCAAACCGCCCTGCGCGCAGATCCGCGGCGGAGCGTTGTGCTGGATAGTGCAGGGCGCCTGTATCGTTATGGCGATAGGGGCCTTCGCCGTAGATTGCGCGGCTTGAGGTAAGGATCACACGTTTGGGAAAATGGCCCAGACGACTAAGTTCGTCCAGCACCAAGGCGGTGCCCATCACATTGACACCAGAATTGAGCGCACAATTTTGAAGCGAGCGACCGGTGCCGGTTTCCGCGGCCAACAAGATCAGGTTTTCCGGCACGCCGCGGGCAAATAAAGCGCGGATATCTGTCAGGGCTGTGATGTCGCCATGGATAAAATCGACATCGGTGGCCATGAGGTTTTGAACCGATTGCGGACTGTGTACGACAGACGACAAATTGTCGAAAACACTGACGTCATCACAGCCAAAATCGTGCAGAAATCGGGACCCGATAAACCCGGCACCACCGATAACCAAAGTTTCTTTCATTTTAATCAATCCTGACCCATCAGCCCTTTATTTAGGTATGGTCAGTATTTGTCTAAAATCCCTTAAAGAGCGTAAGTCGCGTCTAAAAGAGATCTGGATGTTGAGTTATCGGTGGGTTTTTGACGTCGTGGATTGAGCAAATATCTTAAAAAGACAGTCTGATAAACGCAGTTAACATAACATTGGTTATGCGAATTTTTATTCTCTGCCGAGATCTGAACCTCAGTATTTATTGAGTAGATCCCAATATGGCGTGCGTAAATCTCGATCAAACTGCCTGAATGCTTGAAAAAAAACCGGGTCACCAGCAATTTTAACTAAAATGGCAGAATGATGCCGATCTGGGCTTCGGAAAGCTTGTCGCAAAGGGGGGCAGCATGCTACTGTTTTGTTAATGGAAGGTTTATATACAAAATATTTTAACATGTTAAATTTTACCTGTTACCCCGTGTGTTTGCACATGAAAGATAAAAGAAATAAAGTTTATGCCAGCGGTAAGCGGGCCCCTGAAAAGCATCATGGTTGAGATAAAATGACCCTTAGATTTAATCAAAACTACCAAGCTGTCCCCGCAGAAAGCGCTGACTTTACAGATCTGAAAGCATCTACAACACCTGTTCGGACCTCGCGCCGCCGCGGATTTTACCGTCGGTATGGCAAGCGCAGTTTGGACATCGCGCTGATCCTTTTGGCGGCTCCAATTGTGTTGCTTGTTTTGCTACCTATGATTGTAATGGTGGCCTTGGACGGCGGTCGCCCCTTCTATTCCCAAATGCGGGTTGGCGTGAACGGATCCTCTTATCGCATGTGGAAATTGCGCTCGATGGTGCATAATGCGGAAGAAAAACTAAGCGATTATTTGGCGACCAATCCTGAGGCCAAAGAAGAGTGGGATCGCGATCAGAAGCTGAAGAATGATCCGCGCATCACTAAAGTGGGCCGTATCATTCGTAAAACGTCTTTGGATGAGCTGCCACAATTGTGGAACGTTCTGAAAGGCGAGATGAGCATTGTTGGACCACGCCCTATGATGATCAATCAGCGCCGCATGTATCCGGGCAAGCATTATTATGCGCTGCGCCCTGGTATCACTGGCGCATGGCAAGTGTCTTCACGCAATGAAAGCAGCTTTGCTGAGCGCGCTGAATTTGACGCTGATTACAATCGCAGTCTATCTTTCAAAGAAGATCTTCGCATCATCACTGCAACGGTTGGTGTGGTTGTGAAAGGCACTGGTCACTAAGATTGACCACGCCCCATGATCTGATCGTTTTTGGACAGCCCTCTTTTCAGAGGGCTGTTTTTGTGTCCACATCTGTGTCTAGGCATAGTGATAGCTCATAGAGGCAGCGGGGCCGTCACTTTGGTTTGATTAAGTATGCTGCACGCCAAATTTCTCCTTATTATAGAGACGATAGAGCTCTTGGGGCATGATATAATCTGGCCGCTTGCAACATGATGAAGATCTAAAGGTAGCCGAACTTGTGCCGTGTCATATAATCGATCCCAGCCTGGCTTGAGGTTGCGGAAAGAGTAAGGCATACCACGCGAACTAAGGGGGCATTGAGCCCTTACCTTTCAGTCATTTGGAAGCAGACCGATATGTATTTGCAAGATTTGGCAACGAAAAGCGCTCATGAAGAGAAAATCGCGAATTTTTTTGGGCAGGATAAGGTTGTGTTTGAGGGGCAGGAGCCTATTTTTGACCGACCACTTGTAATTCTTGGATTTACAAATCGGTCGGGTTCCAATCTTTTTGCAGATTACTTGCGTCAAACAGGCAAGGTTTCTGGTGTTGGGGAGGGGCTTAACCACCCTCTTTTGATCAAAGTGTCTCAGCGTGAAGGGTTGAGAACAATGCCGGATTATATCGCTTTTTTGGTTGAAAAACATTGTAAAAAATCAGAAGCTTTTGGCATAAAAGCATCTGCAGCCCAATTGCTGATGTTGATGCGTTGGGACATTTTGTCAATGTTTCCAAAAGTATACTTAATACATATCAGGCGACAAGATTTGGTCGCTCAAGCTGTATCGTTCTGGATTGCGAGCCAGTCCAATCGCTGGACCAGTTTGCTTAAAGGCAACGGCGAGACGCCGCGTTTGGATTTAGGTAAGATCGATAATATCATAAGCGATCAAGAGAAATCCAATGACTTGCTTGAGATCATTTCATTGGTCAATGACCTGCCTCGGCATCAAGTTCTTTACGAAGAACTTGATGCCACGCCGGAGGTCGTAGTTTCACGAACCCTGGAATTTATAGACGCAGAAGGCGATTGGTCAATCCGTGAGCCAAAGATCCAAAAACAAGCAGATGAAACAAATGAAACCTTTATCCAAGCCTATCACGAAGTCGCGAAAGCTTCGATAGCCATGGCGCATAATGGATATAAGCCAGATGGTTTGATTAGGAGGTTGGCGCGTAAAATTTCCTTAAAGCAAAGTGATAGCTGAGATTTATAATCTCTAGATCAGTGACGGCGCCGAACGCGACTTCAGTCCCAAACTCTCTATCCGCGCCAGAATGGCGGCTTCAAACACGATTTCTCTTTCAAATCTAAAATAGCCTGCGCCATTTCAACGCACAGGTCCTCTAATTTTTCATTAGAAATCGGTTGAGGGTCTGGTGACTCTGCTGTCTTGTCTGAAAAGGCTTCCGCTCTCCACCATCGTGGGTCATTTTTAACATTTTGAGCGGATTCTGCATCCATAAACTTTAACAAGGCTTCGTTATCAGATCGGGTTTCGGTAATTATTCTATCGATCCATTGCTCATTCAGCACCCATGTTGTCGACCCACTATTGGTGAGTACGCTGGAAAGGGCAAAGTCAATTTTTGAATTATGTGCATTGGGTCTTAGGGAGCGGTTTCTCTGAAAGAGCCTAAGAATAGAACCAGGAAGGCTGGGATTGGGACGCTCGACTGCCTCGGGGGGGAGTGCATTCAGGATGGTGGAGTAAAAATCCGAAACAATATCTGCAGGTACTGGGCGTACTATTATTTCTGATACTTCTTTAATGTTAGACCATTTCTGGATTTTTGCGGCCCATAATGTGGCCTTAATCCGTTGTGACATCCATTTATCGAAATCCTGGCCGGTCCATGCTCCCCACTGCCACCATGCCGAATTCAGTACTGGAACTTGCGGCCTCACATAAACAATGACACGTGCTGATACCTTAAATTGTCGAAGAAGTTCTTCCCAATCTTTATGTTGAAGCAGCCAACCTTCAGAGGAAAATAAAATGTCTGAGGGGTATTTTGCAATTTGTCTGCGCAGCCTTCTTAAGTTCGCTTTCATTAATGCCTTGGTGTTAGGTGAGGTTGTGTATCCGTAGACACCTCTTTTCTTGGATAGGGTGTGCTTATCTATTAGGCAACTGCGTGTGGCGTCAAAAGCAACGTAGTTTATCTTACTACCATCTCTTCTTTTTATGGTGGGGGTGGCGCTCAATGCGGTTTGCAAGGCGCTGGATCCGCATTTGCTTGCCCCAACATGAATTGTGATCTGTCGATTGGTCATGCATTTTCTCTGTTTTTCATTTCATTGGCGCGTCGCATGTGCTGACCCTATGCTGCAATATGATGGTTGAAATCGCTTAGCTTTTCAGTTGTGCACTTACTGATGGCCGCCCGCATTTTTTGCAAGTTGCTCGGTCAGTTCTTTAGGTGAAATGTCACCAATATATAGATTGAAGAGTAGTATGTTGATCGATGCTACACATGGATTTTCGCCCTGCACGCTCTTTGATTTTTTTATGCGATGTTGGTTTGCTTATCATGGCACTATGGGGTGCTTGAATTCTATAAGAAACATATCGGAGCCAAATCATAATAACCATTTCTCATTCGCCCCTCTAGGAACCAATCTTCGCCCCTCTAGGAACCAAATGTGGTGAAATATGGGATCAAGCGTCTAGATCTGCCCTGAAATACCATCTTCATCGCGCGCCCCGCAGGCCGATTTTTGCGCGTCGGAGGGGTGTTTTGAAATAGCCGTGTATCCCAATGCGCTTGCGTGTTTTTTTCGCCTGGGTCAATTTATGGTTAATGTTTGTAAACCATGATTTTCTCAAGAAAAGCTATTCTGGAGAGCTGCAATGAACCGTCGGTCTTTACTTAAATCCTTACCTTTGACCGTTGGCGCAGCAAGCCTGCCTGCGGCCTGTAGCGTATCTGCGGCTGCGCAATCTGTGCCCCCCCCTTCGGGGGCCGTGATGTGGTTTACGGATTTCCCCCATCTCATGGATAGCAAATCCCTGAAATATCGATCACCCGAGCCCGCGTTGGCAGTTGGTGATGTCCTATCCACCAGCAAAGAGATGTTCCCCTATCAATTGGCCGCGGCAGATGCCAAAGACCACGATCTGAAAACCGCAGGCGGTCTAAAGCTCTATGCGTTGCCTGATCAAAGCGGCCGGTTGAATGTTCTATCCTTTGGGGTCGACAACACCGGCAAAACGGCCTGTGATAAAGAATTTGCGCTTGCCATCGCAGCAGCCAAAAAGCGGGGTCTTAGCCTATTTGTGCCGGCCGGGTTTTACCGGGTCGAAAAGGGCATTGATTTTATCGCCAGTGATAAGATCAGCGGCTTTGCGATGAATATGGATGTGCAGGGTGCAGGTCTAAATTCCACCGTTTTCTTTTCTCATGGCGCGCCAAAATACGTGCTGCGCATCAATGCGCGCTATGTCACCTTTAGCGGTTTTTCCGTCTGGGGCAGTCGGGATCAAATCCGCGACAGCCAGCACAGCGCCCCGATCGGGATCTGGATGGAAAACATGCGTGAAGGCACGCTGTCAGATTTCAAGGTGCAGCACATCGTTGGTGCAGGTCTGCAGATCGACCGATGCATCGTTAGCCGGATTGACGGCATCGTCTATCGTTGCGGATCTGATGAAAAGCGCGCGGTGGATCAGACGACTGATCGGATGGATGGCTGTCAGGCGTCTTGGGTGCGCCTGTCCTGTGAAGACGCCCATGGCGCGCTTGGTGGGATGCGGTGGCTGTCCCATCGCAACACCCATATTGATGTGAAAATGGAAAACCAGCCATATCACATCTTAGAGGTCGATGATGTGGTGGGCTGGCCTTTGCGCGGTGAGACGCTGACATTTTCCTCGGGTGCAACTGCTGAGGTTGGCCTGAAGTCCAACGATCCTGACAACAGCTACACCACCGGCGTGCAGTTGATTTTGAAAAATGTGGTTGGTCAGTTCAAGCGCGGGGACACGTATCGGACCAATAAGGGCCATACGGGTAAAGTGCGGACATGGACCACGCCAGATGGCCCACAATTTGAATCCCAAGGCACATTTGGCAATCTCAGCGTTTATGCCAATCAAAACGCACTGAAAACCAAAGGTCCAAGCGTGGTGATTGGCGGGGATGAAAACGAATGTACCTTGCTTAAAATCCGCGGCCTGCATCCCGGTGACGGTGTCGCGGTCAGCGGCCATCACAACACGTTTGATACGCTCGATATCGATCAGCGGATGCGCAACACTGGCAAGCAGGCCAGTTTTGGCAAAGCACTGATGGTGTCTGGGAACAACAACCATTTCAAAAAGGTAGAAACGCGCAATTCCAAAGGGATCTTGATGACTGGTCTGGGCGGATTGATTGATACGCTCATTCAGCGACAGGTGTTTGGGCAAGGTGCGCAATTGGCGGGCCGGGATTGCGGGGTGAAATACATTGAATTCCGGCAGGCGGAATATGAGGATCCGAATTCTGATATGGGCGCGCGCCTCTTCCTGCTGAATGGGGCAAATACATTCCTGGGCATCGATGGCGGGCGCATCATTGCGCCGTCCAGCGGGCAAGAGGTTGTGCATCTGGCCGGCAATCAAAGCCGTCTGGGATCTGTGATCATCGAAAAAGCCGCATCCGCGAAAATGGCAATCCATATGGCGGGACAAATGAGCCGTTGTCAGGATGTCACCGCCAATTTGACGGCTGCGCAAACGGGTATCGTGATGAATGCGCCCGGCGGATTGGTTGAAAATGCAACGATATCCGGGGGGAAAGTGTCCATTCTGGTCAGCGCAGACCGCAGCCGCATCACAGGTGGTGTTTTAAGCGGGTATCATAACGCGGCCATACGCGCTGCGCCGGAAAAAACGATCCGGGGCGTGCGCATCGATCATGTGACCTGCGCGGATGCAGCGGAAGGTGCGCGCTTTGACATTGTTTTGACCGACAAGGTCCAGAATTCACATGTTCTGGACAATAGCCTGTATAGCGGGGTCGGCAAAATGGATCTGGCAAGCAATGCGCATAATGTCGAGCGCGGCAATCTCTGACGCGGGCGTGCAGTTGGATCCTGCATTTGTATCTTGGCCTTAGCGGAAAGGCAGAATAGAACGGGGCATGCGTTTATCTAACCTATTGTCCCGTCGCGCAAAGCCGACATTCACCGCGCCCATGCAGCCAGATGTCGATTTTCTGGCCCTTGGCGATGTGCATGGATGTTTTGAATTTCTCAAAGCCATTCCCGAACTGACCGCGGGTCAGGGATGGGCGGATTTGCCGATATTGTTTGTGGGCGACTATGTGGATCGCGGCCCCGATAGCGCAGGCGTTTTACGCTGGCTGTATGAACAACAGCAGGCCAATCCAGAAAAAGTCATCTGTCTGATGGGCAATCATGAACGCATGATGCTGGATACATTGCGCAATCCCGAAAAGCACGGCCGCCGCTGGTTGCGCCACGGGGGGCGCGAAACGGTGGCCAGCTTTGGCGTGCAGCCGATTATGCATAAAGGCACAAGCGAAGACTGGATCGCGATGCGTGATGCGCTGCGCGATGCCATGGGTCCTGAACTAGAGGATTGGCTAACCAATCTGCCGCTGTCCTGGCAGACCGGCAATGTCTTTGCCTGTCACGCCGGCGCACATCCGATGATGCCCATTGAGATGCAAAAATCCGGCACCTTGATCTGGGGCTGCGAAGAATTCACCAAGCGCCCACGCGAAGACGGGATCTGGGTTCTGCACGGCCATACGATTGTCGAACAAGCCCACGCGATTGAAGGCCGCATCGCCATAGACACAGGCGCCTACGCCACCGGCCGCCTGACCTGCGCCCATATCTCAAAAACGGGCCCTGCCTTTTATACTCTGTCGGAATAGGTGGGTTGGTAAGCAGCAGGCTGCGGCTGATTTATTAGGTATCCAACGTTTGGCACGATCTAACCTTGCTCATAGCTAGCGGAGCGGAAGTATATGTTTGTTATTTGTCGGCGGTGTCAGGTGGATTGATATTGAGCTCTTTATGGTAATTGACCAACGTTGTATATCGATATGACTGTTGTAAAGCCCCATCATCTCCCTCGTTGGCTAGCTTTATGTATTGTGTGACATATTTCTGAAATCTGGCCTTAATGTGGTGCTCTTTTTCTTTGATCTTCTTGTACTCGTCAGACGGGATTTTAAATGATTGGCCGATAAACACGGCCTCACTAATCAAGACAGCCTTTGAGTAATCTAACCCCTTTTGACCGACCGTTTTGAAGCCATGCTTGTGCTTGAGATGTGATCTTAGTGGGATCCCAAACCGCAGATCTTGAGCGATTTTAATTACGACGACACCATATCCTCGATTCTTTTCTCCGGGGGTTCCATTCCCATCCAAAGTTTCGACTAAGTGCTTGTTGTTATCGTAAAAAACCGGGAGAAGTTTGGAAATTTTCATTTTTTGCCCTGTCAAAAAAAAAGGGCTAACCTTAGCGGCGCCCTTTTTTATTCGATTGGGGACTTCAGTTTTTTACGTGGGACAACCCCTATCGCCACAGCTTTCGTTGGGGAATTCTCTATTTTTACGTGGGACTCACCCTACCGCCACTACGCCAAGTAACTTTACATAATTAGCGGATTCAGTCAAGCCTTAAATAATCTGGGGATCGTTCTGTAAGATAAACCAATATTCGCAATTTAGCACCCGTACATCGGAAGCGTCAATTTTGATTTTAAACCATCTCCAAACGCATCAGCCCCCGTACTTGTTGCTGGTTTTATCCAGCAAGGTGTTTTCGGAATGGGCGCAGGCGGCGGATCACTCCCAATGCAATTCCGCATATCCCAGCAGCGGGCCTAGCCATTGGCGGGATGGGCCGGTGTTGCTTGGGTAGGTGTTCGTGATGTCTTGTTTTGCGCCATAGCAGGTTTCGACCCAAGCGCCCTCTGCGCGGTCATAATCGCAGATAAAGACCAGATTGCGCTGGCCGCCATCCCCATCCAGCAGCCGGTAGGCGCGTTGGCCGCTGTCAGCCTGCCCCGCAAGGCCCGCCATCACGCCCGAGATATCCGATGAAATCAGGTCATCCCCCAATCCTCGTGTCGCTATCACAACGCCGTTCCGGGTGGCCACTGACACGGCTGACAGGCCTGTGCCCGCCTGCCACGTCACAACGCCATCCCGCTGGGCGATCGGGGTGAATGTCATCTGCCAGTTTTGGGCCGGGATGGATAAGCTTAGCGTGCCATCCCCCTGCCCTTTTGGCTGGGGCAATTGGGCCGATCGGGTGACACTGTGCCAAAGCCCGGTAATCTGCCCAAACGACGTTCCCGTATCACTGGTGGACGCACATCCGGTCAGGCCAAGCGCCAGAAGGCCTGCTATTATCTGTTTCATCATCGGAACACCTGCCCCCATTGGCTTTGCAATGTGCCCTGACGTGTGGGGCGAATTTCGTCATACAGGCGACCCGGCACAATCACACGCGCACCACCATCCCCCAGAATGGGGCGGAATGTACCAGCGATCCGCTGCTTGCCGCGTTTACCGGTCAGAGCGGACAGCGGCACGTCAAAGGTGATCCCTTTGTCAAAGCTGCCTTCGCCAAAGTCTTCGGTGTCCATATCGGTGAATGTGGCAAAGGCCCCCAGGCGGATCCCATTGGCAAATTCGCGTTCAACCTTCAGCGTCGCGCCCCAGTCACCGGCCAGATAGCGACCCGCATCAACCTGATAATGCATGCCGCTATTGCCCTTTAGATAGGCCGATGCATGACCTGTCAGCACATCATAATCCTGAAACCCGAAATGGCGTTCGAATTCACGCTGCTGCACCCAGTTCAATTCTGCGCCAAACGCAAAGCGGCTGGTTTGCGGGGCCCATAGGACCTCGCCCGACAGACCGCCATACATATGTTCGAAATATCCGGCCGACAGGCGTCCATATAGGGTGTCGGTTGGCTGTAGATATTTGCTGACATAGAGATCCTGCAGCGCAAATTTCGTCGCTTCCAAATATTGGCGCGCGCCGGTGCGGACTTTGGGAACATTGCTCGATGCGGTGGATTCCGCGACATTGGTTTCGGTATCCCCTAACAGGCGATATTGGGTTGATCCCCCAATCACCCAGCCCGATCCAAAGCGATATTTGGCATTGGCCTCGATGCCGATGTCATTATAGCGATCCGAATAGCGCGGGTCATAGATCGAGGACCAGATATAGGGTGACAGCGCCCATTCCAATTGTGGTGTGACCTCTAGAGGCACTGAATCCGCATACCCATTGTCCAGATCCGCGCGGGCAAAGCTTTTCCATGCGCCATCAGCTGCATATTCCAGCTCTTCCAAATCCGCGCGGGCCACAGTCACCCGGGTGCCTGTCAGGCCATGATCCGTTACAGGTTCCAAAACAAAGGTTTCGATATCATCAGGCGCATTGCGCGCCAAAACCCGGGCCGCACGGCCGATGGCGCGTGCTTCGTTTGTGTGGGTTGTGTTACGATACCGCAGGCGCGCTGTCTGGCCTTGGGCGGCAAAGCCTACCAGATCCAATCCTTGCGCATTCAAGGCCGCTTCCAAATCACCATCAGCACCGGCGGACAAATCGGCCTCGGATAGGGTCCAACCCAGATCAGCCGCACTATATTGCGGGCGCGCGGTCAAAGCAGGCGGTGTATCCCCATGTCCCGAAGGCAGTGTGCTGGGGTTCTTGGCATTGATCACATAATTCAGCTGAAACGCCGCCGTAGAGCCATGCAGGAATGCCAGCCCCAAATCGATACCATTGTCGAACCGATAGCTGGCTGCGACATTGAATTGGGATGCGTTTTCAAAACTCAGCTGCGCCTCTTCTAGGGTATATTCATCGGGCGAATATTCCGCGCTAAGAACCAGCTTATCCGTTGCCAGATATTGCACCCCACCAAACAGGGCTGCGTCCCCCCGGAACCAATGGCCAGTATCAGGAACGCCTGTGCCCTCAAAGGCCACTTCGCCCCCAACCTGTTGCGTGGGCCGGTCGTCAAAATCACTGGAAATCAGGCCCAACGGATTGTCAAAACCACCCGCTTCAGCCAGACGCCCCCAACCGATCCCAGCCGAGGCGCGCAAACGTCCAAAGGTTTTGGTCGCCACAATATATTCCGACGAATAGATCCCCGTTCCGGCGAAATCGAGCAACCCAATTGTGACGGCAGGACGTCGGGGGCCCTCTTCGCTCAGCAGGTAACGGATGTCAAAAGCCCGGTCGAGATAGATATCATGACCGTTAAACCCTTCCAAAGCCGTATAGCGAAATGTGCCGGAAAAACGGGGGCCGATTTGAAAGCTCAGCGCGACCCGGGCCATTTCATCCATCACATTGGTAGAAATGCTGACATCCGCATCCTGCAATGCATGAGCGGTCGGCGTATCAACGATACCGGGAATACCAAAGTAGTTCAGCAACGGCCGCTGATCATCCCAGCTTTGCCCCCAGCCCTGACTAGGATGGCACAAACCGGCAATTCCCAGTGCGGCAAGAAGACCAGTCTTCATGGTTGTTTTATCTTGCATCTGCTGCCCCTGCCCTGGCCCGGTTTGTCACGAATGAAGTGGTTGCTAATATGATGATGGCGAATTTCATCGCCAGCACGGCCACTATACGCATTGCCAAGAAGAGGGAAACGGGACTGTTTTGGATCGGCATAAATTCGACCGCATGTTGTGATTTTGCCAAACATCTTGGCGGACATCTTGTGGTGTGGGTGGAAAACCGTACACCCCCCATTCAACCGGTGCACAAGTCGGCAAAAAATCGCTCAAAATACCCCTTATTTTCAAGGTGATCCACCTTATTGCTGGGATGTTTATAGTCCCAATAGCCTCGTATCAAGCGTGACTTTAGATCACGGATCCCCTTGAAACATTGCCTTGAGCATCACGCCCTTTATCAGCCCCGCGAAGATAGGCTGCGAAAAAGCATGCAACAGACAGGGCGAGGCGCATTTGCAGGAGGCTTGCATCATAGGCTAATCCTGCTTACAGCCCATTATTAATTAAGCCTTAAGGATTGTATAGAAATGACCACATCCTCCCTTGCGCCGATCCCTGAGCTTTATGTGTCTTATGAGAGTGCACAGAAGTTGAAGGTTGAGGC
>CANMPP010000002.1 GCA_947499735.1 uncultured Pelagimonas sp. | reverse complement strand
GTGCGCCGCCGTGACTATTCTGTTGCCAGCGAATTTTACCGCAACGCGGGCATCCCGATCTGGAATTGGGTCACAGCGGGCCACTTTGAAGGTGGCGACTTTTGCATTCTAAAACCCGGCGTTGCGTTGCTCGGCTGGTCAGGTGATCGCTCTACCAAGGAAGGCGCTGAACAGGTTCAGGGTTGGTTAGAAGCCGAAGGCTGGGATGTTCTTGTGGCCCCTATCCCGCCTCAGTTCGTTCACGTTGATGCGGTTGTGGTGATGTTGGAAAAAGGCCTCGCGCTGGTCTGCGAAGACGCGCTGCCCGAACATGCTTTGGATTTCATCAAAAACAAACACGGCATCGAAACCATCAAAGTCAAATACGCCGATTGTGTCAAACTTGGCGGGAACATCGTCAGCCTTGGCGAAAAACGCATTCTGTCCATGAGCCATAACGTAAACGTAAACGCAGAACTGACCGAGCGCGGCTTTCACGTCACCGCCGTGGACTATGACATGTTCGCATCAGGCGGCGGCGGCGTTCATTGCTCATGCCACGAACTCCACAGAGAAATAGAAGAATAAGAGCCAAACAACACAGTACAAAAATGCCATTGGCCGCTCTGATCCTGAAAATACCATAGCAAGCAGAAGTGAAAAAACAGCAATAGGGATAATGACATGACAACCAAAGAAAAGAAAAGTACCGCAGGCCTGATCCGGACACGTTCATATGTCATGCCGACACGACGCGGCTTTATGGCTGGTGCGGCAACGACACTTGGTCTTGGGCTCGCTGGCGGCGGTGCGGCGCGTGCGCAAACAACAAAAAACTTAAACTACCTCGGCTGGGAAGGCTATGACAGCTTCCTCGAAGGGGGGACGTTCACCGAAGAGATGGCTCTAAAGCTCGGCAAGTCTTATATTTCCAACTCGGACGAAATTATCGCCAAACTTCGCATCGATTCCAGTCAGGTAGATTTGTGCACGCCCTATTTCATCCATGATGATTTCCTTGCGTCTCAAGATCTCCTGGAACCACTTGATCTTGCAAAAATTCCGAACTTTGAAAAAGTCGACCCCATCATCCGTCAATACTGTGAAGCCAACATGAGCGAAGCGGGCCTGTGGTATTCCGTGCCCATGACCTATGGTTCCATTTGTATGATGTATAACGCCAAGAAGGCGCAAAAACCTACATCATGGACGGACATGTTGAAGGAAGAATACAAGGGTAAGATCGCGATCACCAACGATTACCCCGGAAACTTCTTTGCTTGGGGCCGTGTTGCTGGCGTCGAAAACCCCAATCGCATGACTTATAAAGAACTCGATACCGTTGTCGATCTGCTGATCACGTTGAAGAAAAACCATTTGCGAACAATCGCCTCCAGCTATGGTGAGCTTATCAATCTACTGGCAACTGAAGAGGTTGTAATGTGCCAAGGTTGGGAACCTGTCTCCGTTTGGGTGGGCGACGACGTTGATATCCGCCCCGCCTATCCCAAAGAAAAATCCATGGGGTTCATTGAAGGGTATTCTATCGGCAAAGGCTCTTCCAATATTGATGCCGCCCATGCTGCCATCAACAACGGCTTGTCACTCGAAGGTCAACTTGCCGGTGCTGAGGCAAATACGATGCCCGTTGTGAATATCGATGCTATGCCACAAGTCAGTGACGGAAACCGTGCGCTTTATGATTACGATAACATCGAAAACTATTTCACCGAACGTGCGACCACAGTTCCAATGTATCCGCTGGAAAGCGATGGCGTGCATGCCAGCTGGGATGATTATCAAGAGGCATGGGAACGGGTTCTTAAAGGATGAGAGAAGCTAAAACTTCTGCCACCACGGGCAAAGCCATTGTTAGAATGCGCGGTCTATCAAAGAGCTTTGGGGATAACGTCGCATTTCACCCGCATGATCTGGATATTCAGGAGGGCGAGTTTCTCGCTCTCTTGGGGCCATCGGGATGCGGCAAGACGACTTTGCTGAAAATGATCGGCGGATTTCTTGCGCCCACAACGGGGACAATCGAAATCAGCGGGGAGGACGTGACGCGGTACGGTCCTGAAAAACGCCGTACAAATCTTGTGTTCCAAGGCTATGGATTGTTTCCGCACATGACCGTACGCCAAAATGTGGCATATGGTTTGAAGTTAGCTCAGACGCCCAAAAAACAGATGGATGAGAAGACCGACAGGATGTTGTCGCTGGTTCATTTGGACGGGTATGAAAACAGGATGCCGCAAGCCTTATCCGGCGGACAGGCGCAACGCGTTGCATTGGCTCGCGCTCTGGTCATGGAACCGACCGTCCTTTTGATGGATGAATGTCTTTCGGCACTTGATCTACAATTGCGCAAAGAGATGCAGGACGAGCTGCGCACTATTCACGCCGCTTTGGGGGGCACTTATGTTTTTGTGACCCACGACCAAAACGAGGCGATGTCTCTGGCCACGCGCATTGCGGTCATGAAGGATGGCAATATCGTTCAACAAGGCAGCGCAAAAGACATCTATGAAAATCCGGCAAGCAGATTTGTAGCTGGATTTGTTGGTGAAGCAAATATGATCAAGGGGCGCCGTGCAGGTGGGCAAATTCATGCACCCGATTTGCAATGCGCCGTCACCAGTGATGGCGTCGATTGTGACATAACCATTGTGATACGCCCCGATGTGATTGAATTCGCCAACCCGGAACTGCAGTATGATTTTGCAATGCTTGGGACAGTACAGAGCAAAACGTACTTCGGATCCCATTTGTCATACGATGTAGATTTGGACCATGGCCGCACGATCAAACTCACGCAAACTCTGAGCCCTGCCGATAGCACGCCCGAAGTGGGACAGCAGCTCCGTATCGGGTGGAATGCCGATCGGTGCAAAATCCTCGAGGCTGAGTGACCATGCAAGATCAAAAAACCAAGATACTCCTAGCGCCTGCTGCTCTTGTCTTCACAGGGCTTTTTGTGGTGCCGCTTAGCTATTTCTTTGTAATCAGTTTTTGGCGAATACGTCTTTACAAACTGGTGCAGGATTTTTCGTTTTCAAACTATGTATCTGTATTCCAAGAATACATGCATGCAGCAGTGTTCACCTTTTTCATCAGTTTAACCATCGCGATCGTGACGACATTCCTCGCCTTCGCGATTGCCTATCTGGTGCGTTTCAAGGCTGGGCGATTTGGCCCCTTCATCCTCTATATTGCGATGGTCACCATGTTTGGCGGCTATCTGGTGAAAATCTATGCTTGGAAGACCATTTTGGGGACGAACGGGATCCTGAATTCTGCTATGTTGTGGGTAGGCATGATCGACGAACCTCTGTCTTGGCTATTGTATAGCCCCGTCGCAGTTGTTCTAACGTTGTTGCATTTCCTGCTCCCTCTTGCCTTGCTTCCCTTGGTTGGTGCGCTAAACAGCATCACGGATGACCCTATTCTGGTCGCACGCGACTTAGGCGCAACCGGTTATAGAACACTTGTAGATATCATTTTGCCACAGTGCCAACCCGGCATTGTGAGCGCCTTTGCCCTGTCCTTTTTTATCTCGGCAGGTGATTACGTTACGCCTCGCCTTGTTGGCGGCCCTGATACTTTCATGGTTGGGAATTTCATCGAAAGCCAATTCGTGAATAGACTCAACGCCCCTTTGGGTGCTGCGCTGGCCTTTTCAACTCTCACAATATGCCTGATTGCCCTCGCTTTGTTCCGCATCTTGCTTTCGCGCAGTTTGGCACCAAAGTAGTCAGAAAGTTCTTGAAATGAAAAACCCTCTCTGGATTATTTTCGGCATACTGAGCGTTTGCTTCATGCTTTCGCCTCTGGTTCTTGTTGTGTTTTTTTCCTTTGGCTCCAACCAGAACGCAACATTCCCTGTTGGCGCGTTAACATTAGATTGGTACCGCGTTCTTTTTAAAAACCCGGAATTTTGGGTTGGCCTCAAAAACAGCCTGGTGATTACCGTCAGCGTTGGCGTTCTTTCAACGGTCATTGGGACCTGTGCCGCCATGGGCATCACCAAGCTAAAATCAACCAAGGCAAACACTGTTATAAGCGCTCTATCGCTTCCCATAATGATGCCGCCCTTGGTTTTGGCTTTGGCTTTGGTTTCCATTTATTCGGGTTTGGGCATTCGAATGGGCGTGCATACCGTTATCATGAGCCATCTCGTGTTCACCCAACCCTTTGTGATTGTGATCGTCAATGCACAGCTTGCTAATTTCAACTTTGCCAGTGTTGATAGCGCACGAGACCTTGGCGCATCACCGATGAGGTCTTTTTTTGATATCGTTTTGCCCAACATTAGACCGACCATAATTGGTGCCGCACTAATTGCGATGGCGATATCACTGGATGATTTCATCATCACCTTTTTCACCATCGGCAACGGAATGACATTGCCGACATTGATTTGGGGCATGATGCGAACTTCACTGGATCCAAGCATCAATGCACTGGGGACCTTAGTGTTATTTGCCACGATAGGGTTCAGCGCCATTGCCTTGCGCATCACAAAATACCAAAGCTAAAGGCCGCTGTCACAATGACTAAACAAAACGACGACCCGCTGTCCGCGCCAACACCTTTTGGCGATCAGTTTCGCGGCAAACATGTCCTTATTACCGGTGCCAGCTCAGGAATCGGGCTTGCTGTTGCGCAGGGATTTGCGCAGGCTGGTGCACAACTAACCATCCTTGCCGAGAATGACGGCATCAACGCCGCAGCAAATGATCTAGCCCGCGATGGTCGCGCGCGCCCAAGGGTGATCCAATGTAGCGTCGCTGATCATGCTTCTGTCGCTGAACAGATTTCGCTTTTGCCTGACATCCACATCTTGGCTCACGTCGCAGGTGTACAACCAAAGACACCCATCCTTTCGGAAGATCCACGCGTGGATGACATATTCACAAACTGCATGAACATTAATGTTCTAGGGACATGGTATGTGGTGCGCGAAGTAATCAAGAAAATGCCTGATCACGGGCGGATCATTCTTACCTCTTCAAACTGGGCTGAAACGGGTGTTGCTGAATATGCCGGCTATGTCGCGTCAAAAAATGCGGTCATCGGATTGGCAAAATCCTTGGCTGTAGAGCTTGGCCATAAAGGTATCACGGTGAATGCCGTTTGCCCCGGTTGGGTCAACACAGAAGGTGCAATGTGGACCGTCCGCGAGACCGCGGAAGCCGAAGGCAAGACCCTAGACGATTACGTCGTCGAGCAAACAACGACATATGCTTTGCCCGGTATCATGCAGCCAGAAGCGATGCAGGGCATCTATCAGTTTTTAGCGTCTGATTTAGCTCAGGATGTCACAGGCCAAGCGTGGAACGTCGACCGCGGTGGCGGCTTAGGATTTAGGTAACAGGAGCTCAAAATGGACCGACTAAAGGGAAAGTCCCTCATAGTAACGGGCGGCGCGAATGGTATTGGCCGCGCGATTGCGCAACTGGCTGCAAGTGAAGGTGCGAGGGTCATGATTACCGATATTGACGTGGCCGGCGGCAATATCGTTCGAGACCATATTCTCGCAGCTGGTGGAAAGGCCGCTTTTATGCAGCATGACATCACGGATTCCGCGCGAACCACGCAGATTATAGAAGCAACTGTGGTAGAATTTGGAGGGCTGGACGTACTTGTAAACAACGCTGGTATTCAACTGACCTGCCCACTACTGCAAATAACACTAGAACAATGGCGCCGCGTATTTTCCGTGAACGTCGAGGCAGCATTTGTCGGCACGCAATGCGCCCTTAAGCAGATGATAAAGACCGGCACCGGCTCCATAATCAACATATCGTCAACCTTATCTAGTGTTCCGCTAGAGCTGAACGCGGCCTATTGCGCCTCCAAGGCCGCTGTCACTCAACTGACTAAGGTAACCGCATTAGAAATGGCTTCAGTCAGCCGCGGAATACGAGTCAACTCTGTCCATCCCGGCGTTATCGCGACACCGATGGTAGAACGCGAAATGGCAGATGTCGCCCGTCTGCGTGAAAGCACGCCCCAAGAAACAATTGATGCAGAGTTTGATGATATCTGCCCTCTCGGCATCGGCGCCCCGGAAGATATCGCATATGGCGTGATCTATCTGGCGTCCGATGAGGCTAAATATGTCACCGGGACCGAGTTGATCATTGACGGTGGTCATCTTCTCAAATGAACAAAGCGATACAAACCAAAGGAAAAGGTTGATATGATCGAGAACCCCGTTCCATGGCCCAACGGAGCAAAATGCGCTGTCGCCATCACCTTTGACATCGATACCGATAGTTTGTTGCATCTTGAGTACGGCGACCGTGTGCCGGACATGGTTTGTACCAACTCTTGGCTTCGTTACGATGAAATCGCCGTCCCACGCATTTTGAAAATGTTCCGCGATTACGGATTGAAGCAGACCTTTTTTTACCCCTCTTGGTGTATGGAAACCTACCCCGAACTCGTGGAAATGATCTTAAAAGACGGGCATGAGATCGGGCATCATGGGCATTTGCATGAAAACTACACCCAATTGACCAAAGAAGATCAGCTCTATTGGACGGAACATGCAATAGACATCATTCAGAGGATGACAGGCCAGCGCCCTCGCGGTTTTCGCGCGCCTGTCTATAATTTTTCCCGCCATACCGCAGACATCCTTGCGCAGCAGGGGTTTGTTTATGACTCAAGCCTGATGGCCGATGATGTGCCCTATACGATCCAAACAGATTCCGGCTCGTTTTTAGAATTGCCGTCCCACTGGGCGCTCGATGATTGGCCCGCCTATGTGCATAATATCGAACTCGAATACACCATGCCCATACGCTCCCCCGATGAAGCTATGAATGTATATCTGGCGGAGTTCGAAGCGGCTTATCAGTATGGCGGGCTTTGGGTGGCAATCTGGCACCCTTGGGTTTCTGGCCGCACAGCACGCTGCATGCGTATTGCCCAGATGATCGAATATATGCAGTCAAAAGGCGATGTGTGGTTTGCCACATTGGAAGAAATCGCCGCACATATCGCGAAATGTCAAAATGATGGCTCTTATGTCCCTCGCCGAGTGAAGTTGCCATATTATACGTCTGCAATCTCCAAACGAGAGCGCCCACGACAAATTAGATAATCCGTATAGGTGGACATCAGGTCAGCATTTGTTCTCAGAACGAATGCTGACATTTAAGGTATGCTCAGCCCCTTCTTTATCCGCCGCCAAGTGACCTGCTTCCCATTGAATCGGCTAATTTTGGTAGCTCTGTTCAGATTTTGCTGTGCTCCCCAAAGCGTCCCCACTCCGGACTGGATCTTCCATATCTTGGGGTCGAGTAGGACTGATTTCCGGAAAAACCATTGTTTTTGCGAGTTGTTTGGGGTTTGAGATTGGCGCTCAGGTCTCGTTCGTTCCGTGATATCGATAGGTGGCGGCCTTCGAGAGTGAGCCTCCCCCTATAGTTCGGAAAGCTGAGGCCGACTACCAGTCCCGGCACCGCAGTCATTCTGTGACCGGATCTTCGTCTCGGTGTGGAAAGGCGACCATTTCGACGCCGGGGAACATGCTGTGTTTGACGTTGATCGAAGTGATGTTGCCGCTGTCGTCGGTGTTGACGAAGAGCGCGCCGCAGCAGTCCCAGAAGTTCTTGCCGTCTTTTTCGCCAGATTTGACGTTCAGTTTCTCAGTTTGAGTAGCCATTTTTTGATCCAAACTTTGAGTGTTTCGATGTACATGACCAAAGCTGGCACCAAGGGGCTGTCAGCGAGAAAATTGCCTCGCGAGGAAGCGCTTGCGCAGGGGAATTTGCTTGTTGAAGCGGGGCTTGCTCCGCGTCCGGCACGGCTGCCCGCTTATGTTCAGCAATCAGAAACACGGTTTTGAGGATCTGAGTTTGGGAACGTGCACCAAATCTGAATGTAAAACCCTGCTAAAGATGGAGAAAGTGAGAGCCCTACAAGTTGGATGGCACCTTCAAATATGACCTACAGGCCATAAACTCCATTTATAATCTACGGATCATATGCATGTGCCAGTGCGAGAAGCGAACGATTTCCAATGAGTGAACGACCAGTCACGGCGATTTATAGCAATTCCATGAACTCATGCAGCGTCTCTGCAGTCTGAAATAGTTTTCGAGCCTTGATCCTCTGGAGCAATGCTTCAGCATCCATATCAGGATTTTTGAACCGCTCACGCATTTTACGCAGAGCTGCAACAGCTGCGAGTGGGTCAAGTTCGATCGCATCAGAAATAAACTCATCGGCGGAGATTGCATCGATATCAAAAGGGGTGAGCACTTCGCCTGGGAAATCCTTAAGGTTTTCCGTCACAATCACCTGAGCGGACGTTGTGATCGCCGCAGCAAGAACATGGCGATCATCCGGGTCGGGCAACTCCAGCCCTGCTTCAAGTCCAGCATACCCAGTGACGCATGCCTCGGGAAAGGCGCGTTCCATTGCCGAACGCTGCTTGATGGTGTCAACGCCGCCCTTCGTGATTTTGGCGATCGCACCGGCAGTTTCTTCCATGATCCTGTCGCTCCAGCGAGGCCGGAAAAGCCCTGCCTCGGCCAGTGACAAGATTATGTTTCTGCGCATCGCACACGCCAGAACATTTGCGTCGATCAGCGCCGTGAAACGGTCGGCATAATCACTCATAAAAGATCGCTCTCCATATCCATTGCAGCGAGATCAGACAGTGCGTCAGAGCGATCAGTGTCTCGTTTCTTTTTGTATTCAAACAGATCCGCTGCTTTCACACGGCGATGCCGTCCTGTTTTGAAGAAGGCGATTTCCCCATCTTCTAAAAGCTTCACGAGATGTGGGCGTGACACATTCAACAAGTCGGCCGCTTGCTGGGTCGTCAACTCTGCATCCACAGGGATCATCCGAAACCCTCGGCCGCTTGAAACCAGCCGTAACAACTCCATCAAGGATGCAGCCAGAGCTGGGGCCAAAGTCACGGGTTCGATCTGCTTTTCGCCAAGCGCCAGACTCAGCTCAACCGCCTCATCACCGTTCACTTGCGAGGCAAGGATTCGGCGAAGGCTGTCAGCATTTTCAATTTCGACCTGATCGGGCAAACGTTCTGCGAACGCTTCTTTTGCTTGCATCATCACCGGTTCTCTCCTTTTCACACGACGGGTTCTTACGCCCTATTCGCAATAATCAAAATAAACGAAATAAACGTAAATGCAAGTAACGCTTCGGTCACAAATGAAGAACTTCCAAGGTTGGTTGACCCTCTCGCCAGCGGAAAAGCTCTACTTCCGTGCTAGGCCGCATCGCCTCCGATCACCGCTTCGCTCACGCCTGCAGCCCCGCAGCGCGCACCTGCTCGGGCGTCGCCAGTTTTGACGCGATCAAATCTTCGATCTGCCGGTTGGTGATGTGGCGGCACAGAGGATGACGCTCGTGGATCCACTCGGCGAGGCTCGCTCGGCCTTTGGCTTCGGCCTCTCGCGCCTTCTCGCGGTCGGCCTGGATCTGGGCCAGTCCCTTCTCCCACCGGCGCATCTTGAACCAGTTGTCTGAGAAACAGACCTTGCTGCGCGTGAAGCCCTCGCTTTCCTTGGCATAGGCTTTGACCGCCTGTCTCAGATCATCGGGCTTCACTCCGGCCTTCACAGCTGCTGCGATCAGGCGCAGACTGGTCTGCCGGTCTCGGATCCTGTCCTCGGGATAGACTGCCAAGATCTTCTCAGCTTCAAGATCTTCAACCTCTTCCGCCACCTCGCGCCTGCGCGTAGGTGGTTTATGGATGGTTTTAGGATGGTTTGGGGTCCACCGTGAACCCCGTACCCCGTTCACCGTGGACCCCGTACCGGGTTCAGGCTGGACGGGGTTCACAGTGACCCCCGTCTCAATATCGGGCTCGGCCGTGGGTTCGAGCGCGGCCACGCGTTCCAACACAATCCGGTAAATGACGGTGTAGCCGTTCTTGCAGTGCCGCCGCCCTGTCTCGATCAGAATGCCTTCGCGCAGGAAGTCGATGATGGTGCGCTTCACTGTGCTCTCGCTGAGCTCTGTGTGGCGCTGGATCGTCCCCTTGGAGCACCAGATGCCGGAGCCATCATCGCTCGCCTTATCGGCCAGGAACATGATGATCTGTTTGCGTGCGGCGCTACCAAAGCGACGCTCAGCGCATTCGTTTGCGATGCGCCAGCTCATTGGACCACCTCACCGGTCAGAGGCCACGAAAAAGCGGACTGAGCGTTTGCGGTGTGGCGCTGGCCTGTGCTAATGTACTTCGAAAGCTGACAGGCTTTTTCTATTTGGCCCCGGTTCACAGTTGCCGCTGTGGCGGGGCCTTTTTCGTTTTGAACCGGCGAATTTGGCTTTGAAACTTTCGCTTTTTGTTCACTTTTTGTCAGGGGGTGTTTTGCACCCTTAAGCCGTTGTTTTCGCTTATGCTCTTTCTGGATTGCAAATCCGTGTACACCGGTTCGATTCCGGTACTCGCCTCCATTTCATTCTAAATCATAGGGTTAGCGGCCAGATAGTCGAGTGTGACACAAAGTGGGACACACACCCAATGATGATGTCATCTTACCTATCCCCTTCTAGACATGGGATTTTCTACTTCCGCTGGCCATTGCCTGCCTTAAAAGGCGACCCAAGAAGAACAATAAGACTTTCTTTGCGAACCCGTTGCCCAGATCGGGCTGGCGATTTATCCCGTCATCTTGCATCCTGTGGACGATTGATACAGGAAAACAAGACTTTGGCTGGACTGCGACAAGACGAGATACGCGAAAAGGTGCAAGCCTACTTCAAGGCCCAACTGGACCAGTACATGGATTGGCTGGACCGGAGAGGCTTATCAAAAAACGCTCTTGTAGATGTGCGCGAAGAAATGCTTGATCATGAAACCTATGTGGACATGGAAACAGCACATCCGCAATGGCTTCCCGTGGCTCGTTTCAAGCGCAAAATGGAAATTTCCGACGCCGATTGGGACGCCAGCCAGCCCCGCGCCACGATTGAGCTAAGAAAAGGTCGCCGTGATATGCTCAGACGCGTTCTGGAAGCCGCTGAGCGCCTTGAGCATTATTCCTATGACGAGGCCCCGCCATCGCTCCTGCCGCTCCTGCAACCGTTCTGTTAGCCTCGTCGCCTCTGGGCGTGGCGGTAGATGATTTCATTGCTGAACATTCCCGACAGTGGGCAGCAAAGACCACTGGTCAGAACCGGGCTTACCTAAACATCCTTGTAGAATACTTCGGCCCTGATCGGTTGCTTGCAACGATCGCCAAACAGGATGCGAGCGAGGTGAAGAAGGTGTTGCAGGCGCTACCATCCAGCCGAAACACCAAACCCAAGTTGAAGGCCATGCCGCTGATGCAGGTCATCAAAGAACCTGGTCACAAAAAGATCGCGGCCAAGACGATCAACAGCCACATCCAAATGTTCAAGATGTTCTTTGACTGGGCTGAACGGCACGGGCACTCACCGCACACGCTTTTTGAGGGCATGAAAGTTGCGAAAGAGAAGCACGCGGAAACAACAGTAAAGCCTTATACCTCGGAACAAACGAAACTGATTTTCACCGAGTTGACTGATAACCCCTCCGGACTTGTTCGGAAGGAAAGTCACAGGTGGGGCGTATTGTTGGGCTTGTTCACCGGGGCGCGCCTGAACGAGATTTGCCAACTCGACATTGCTGACATTCAGCAAGACGGTGAAACATGGTTCCTAAACATCACTGACGAAGGCGACGATAACAAACGAGTGAAAGCCAGTGCCAGTAGGCGCAAAGTACCTCTGCACTCTGAGTTGATCCGACTGGGCTTTCTCGACTTCATTGAAAGCCGAAGTCGCGGCCAGCGCCTGTTTCCAGACTACAGTTATAACGTCAATGGCGGCTACGGACGCAATTTGGGGCGCTGGTACAATGAAAGCTTCTTACCTAAACTTGGGCTTAAAAGACCCGGTGTTGTTTTTCATAGCTTCCGGCACACTATGGTGACAAGGCTTGGGCAAGCTGACGTTCCGGAGCCGATTTATCAGTGCATCGTCGGCCATGCTCGTGCAGGCGTCACTCAGCAAGTCTACTTACGGCAAGGCTTCACGTTGGCACAGTTGAAAGAGGCGATTGAACAGTTCGAGGTTTAGGGCGTTAGAGGACTGCCGGACATGCCATCCGCCAGCGCCGAGATGATTTGGTGCGCAGCGTCTAAGTCTTCGCACGCCATGTTCCATTTGACGAACTCGATTAGGTCTAGCCTGCGTTCTTGCGTCTCTACTTTCGCAACAAAAGACTGCGGCTTGTTCAGTCGTTCCGCCAGTTCAGCTTGGGTCAGACCAGCATCAAGGCGCACCTGCCTGAGCCGTTGGCACAGGTAAACGTGTTCGGGTGTGCGAAGTGTTTTTGTCAAATAACTGCCTGTTGATCGAATGCAGGCAGTGGGTTAATCCGAAATCAGGATAATACCATTTTAGGATAACTGTGTGCAGAAGTCGGGTGTTTTACTCTGCGCCTTGAAAAAGAAGAGATTTGATATGAAAACGGTTTATAAAGTTTCCATTGCCGCCATTGCACTTGTGCTTTCTGGTGTCGCCTCCAGTAGGTTGTTTGACGATGGCGGCATTAAAGCCGTCATGAGAGATGAAGTGCCCGTCCTTCTTAACGAATGGGACTGGACGAATGGAAACAGCTTTGTGCGTTATGCAGCGCATGTTCCAGCCAGCTTGGCCGTCATCGTCGGACTTCGTGCCGGTGATGCTGACTACGACCGGACCGCATACTATGATACACTGACCCAAGGTATTCCCTACGGGCATCACGATGAAATCATGAGAAATAGCAGTCTTGCTGCTGCACGACGCGCCAGAAGCCGTCAGTTGCGGCGTTTGGCCGCCAAGACACCGAACAACGCTTTTTCGACATGTTCCCCGATTGGTATGCAAGTCAGACCGCTTGCTTGGACCCTGATGCCCAGCTTGCATTGATCCACAGCCTTGCGCCGTCCATCGCAATGCAGATCGAAACCGCGAACACCGAGTTTGCGGCACTGGCCCAAAAGGAGGTAGATGGTACGCTTACTGTAGCTGAGCGCGAAGCGTATCTTTCGAATAAATTACGCGTTCCGCACTTGGTTCAACTAGTGCCGACCTCAAGCCAACTGGTAGGTGATTGGGTGGAAAGTGATCCTCAACAGCAATTTGGGCGGCACGAAAGCGACGGACCACTTGTCCGAGAATGCCCCAGTGAAAATCACTCTTATGGCGGGCACATTCAATCGTGTTTTGGCTATGTAAACATAAACTTACACAGATATACAGGCCGGTCCGCAGGCATTGGACATCTACCACCAACACACCTTGGACTTGAAACCTATCGAGAGTTGAAGCGCTCAGGCGACCCCGCAAACTTGGTTTACGAGATGATGGTGCAAGTGGCCATACAAGCAGAATTCAGACAACGAGCTGAAGAGATTGTAGCCAGCCTGCCTGCACAACAAGTCTCCGCTGGTTTTGTCGAGAGACGGGTAAAGACTGAATATGACAAGCTCAGATGTGAACGCTAGATTGAAAACTTTCCGTGCGGTTTTGGGAACGGCTATCTGTTACCTTTGTCGATAGCTCAGAAACCAGTCGATGGGCTGGCACATGGTTTGAGGAGGATTAATAGAGAAAATCCACACATCGACCCGCCACACTATTCCAGCATGATAATATCCCAACCATTAACTATGAGAGCGGCGAATCCGATAGGGAATAAAATCAAATAAAATCAACTGATTAATAAACATTTAGGGTAAAAATCAGTCTAACCAAAAATCGTTACCAGTAATGAGGGAGCGGGAACCTCCCCCCGCGACCGCCAGCCTATACCAAATCTCCATATACTTTTTTCATTATTATCAATATGATAAATGATCTACTCACATATAGAGAATAGCACTACTGATTGTGCTTTTGATCCAGGAATACTTGTAAACGACCTTCATATCCTGATGGGTTCAACAACTTGTCTACACCTTGTTGTATAGAGTTTTCGCTCGGCGCTAAGGCTTCACCGATACCAAGTTCAAAGCCGACATAGCCTTGTTTGCCAAACAAGTGCGCGAATGCCGCCTTCATGGATGCCTCTAAGACGTCTTGCATTTCGTGATGCACAAGGAAGCTGTCATGTACCGGCAAACAGGCGTAGCCCTTATTTGCAAACTGGAGCATCACGGTTTCCGCTAGGTCACTGTCCATACGTTGAAGCCGCAACCCGGCACCGGTCGCAAATTGATCCTCAAATTCTGGATAGCTATTAACAATGAAACGCTTGAAGTCTTCCCAGTTACGACCGGTCAACGTTTCGTCATACTTTTTAATCTCGCTGATGCCCTTAACGCTATCAGCATTCAAAAGCGCGTTGAAGGTCGTCTTCACCAGCTTGCGTTCAATGTCGTTCCCCTTGTTTGTGACACAGCGCGAATATGGGTCCGATGGAATGTCCTTACCCGCAAGTGCGAATAGCATCGCGGCGTGGATGCCAGAATAATCAACTTCAACCGTCCTCTTTCCGTCGATCAAAATATGCCGTCTCAAATGGCTGGGAACACTTATCCACCAAGCACCGTAAAAGCGTCCGCCCTGCTCCCAGTCATTGTTGTTGAAAACCCGGTAGACCGTGCGGGCGGCAAAATCGAAAGATTGAGCCGCTTCGTCGTCTCGTGCCCTGCCAATATGCTTCAACTCTGCCGCCAGTTGTTCATCAGTAAGTGCTAGGTCAGCCCAATGGCCTTCAAGCATGTCGTTGATGGCTCGTAGTCGGTCTCTCGCCGCAATGGCAAAAGCGTTGTCGCCGTACTCAACAAGGCGCTTCTTGCTGTCTTTCAAGCGGATGCCTTCAGCGCTCGGGTGCCGTCGCAAATCCACCAAAGATACACCAGCTTTTTCTATTCTTCCCAATAAGGAAGGGGTCGCTCTGTATCGGGCTACACGGCTGTTCTTCTTCGCGGGGTCATCCCAATATGGAGTGCTGACCATGATAAACCCAGCGTCTTCTAGCGCCTTCACTCCATCCACGAAGGTACGTGCTGAAAGGAAGCTAGCCCCGTAGCGGGACTTGCAAACCTGCTGCACGGCGGTCCTGCCGGTCCCAATGCCGACTTCAAGTGCGGGGTCGCTCTCATGTGCCCGGAACAAGTCAAGCACAAGGGCCTTGACGGCTGCTTCAAAACGCGGCCTCGCATCAGCCTTGTGTGGCTTCGCTCGTGCGGCAGTCAAGCCCGCGCATAGCCGGTCCAAAAACTCGGCCAGCCTCGGTGTCCCGGCGATCCATTGTGGATCAAATGGGCGAGCGTTTTCGTGCGCGTATCTATCTGTTTTCTTCATTTGCCTGAGTTCGAAATACCTAAAACCCAACATGGGTTTAGAAAATGGCTACAAATGCGTTCCAATCACCAAATTTAGCTGGAAGCATGCAGCCCAGCACCATATCTTGCAAGCATGAGTGCAAGTTTGTATCTGCCACGCACACTTTTAGACGACAAAAAAACCTACAATGAAGCCCAGCTTCTTGCAGGTCCGCGTTTTGTTGTTGTCTTGGCGGAGCCGGGCGGCGGCAAAACCAGCCTTATGGAGAGCTTGGCAAGGCAACTTAAGACCTCAGTCGTTACAGCTAACCGGTTTATCCATACTCGCGCAATTGCTACCGGCCAGCCACTTGTCATTGATGCTTACGATGAATTGGCAAAGGTTGACGCAAGCGGCATTGACAAACTGCTCGCAGCCGCACTTTCCGTAGGCCCGTCAAGGTTACTAATCTCCAGTAGATCAAGCGAATGGGACAACTCAGCAAATAGCGCCTTTCAAGACTATTTTCGCGAAAAGCCACTTGTCGCGCGGTTGACCGAGTTCACCACGGATGAGCAAAAGAGAATTTTCGAAAACTATGTCCCAAGCGAAGACTACGACGTTTTCCAATCCGAGGTCGCGAGGTTTGACTTAGAGGCGCTTCTACCCAATCCTCAGTTTCTTAAGCTTTTTGCAGACGCCTTCATTGAGAGTGGTCGCAGATTTTCCGACAAACGATCAATTTTCCAACAAGCGCTGGAAAGATTGGCCAAAGAAGCCAATGCTAGCGTGAGAAAAACTACCGGTTCTTTTTCTGCCATCCAGAAGGTGCAAGCCGCATCAGAGGTCTTTGCAAAACTGTTAATGTCAGGTGCAGAAGGCGTGACAACCAGTGAGGCAACCCAAGACTCTCTTTATCCCCTCATGGAAACTCTTGTTGCGGACGCTGGCAGCAAGCAAACAATCCTAGCAACCCGGATGTTCAAACCGTGTGAGACTGTTGACAGTCATCGTCCGGTCCACAAGATCATCGCAGAGTATTCGGCAGCGGACTACCTTACAAAACGAATAGCTGATCCAAGTGACGCGCTTACACTTGAGCGATGCTTACCAATCATCGCCCCAAACTCAACCGTACGTGATGAACTACGAGGACTTGTTGGCTGGATGGCTTCGCTTGGAAACAAGCCCATACAAGAAGCTGCCATTGACCTCGACGCTTACGCTGTTCTTGCGAACGGCGATCCATCCCAACTGGCCTCAACATCAAAGCGCCGCCTTGTTCGGTGTTTGAAGGACGTTGAAGACCAAGACCCGTATTTTCGTAGAGGTGACTTCTGGAGGCGCTTTAGTGTAGCCAGCCTGTTCAGCGCGGAAGTCATTGAAGAAGTCAGGCCTCACCTTTCCCCGCAATCAGACGGACAGTTTCGCGACTTAATTCTTGAATTGCTGGAAGGCTCTCCAGCGACGTCGCAACTGTCTACTGAGTTGAGCGTACTTTGTCTTTCGACCGAAGCAAATGAACATACGCGTGTCCTGGCGGCTATGTTGTTGCTGGCAACTCCAGGATTTAGCCATGATGCCAACTTGGCTCAGTTGATCTTCCAAGCCGATCTCCTGTCTATGAAGGTAGCTGCAAAGCTAATCCAACAGTTGGGAGTTTCTCATTTCTCAATCAGTTATCTGACGGGCTATCTACGCGTCTTTGCAAACCTGTACCCACGAGCGAGAAGATCCAGCGAACGTGTCATTGGTGCTAGGTACTTTTTACGTAACCTTATCAAAACACTGGACTACAAGCTGACCACAGACTTGCTTGACTCTCTGTCGGTGGATTTGACGTGTATATGTGGCCAGAAAGCCCATAATTGCCACTGTCGAAATGGAACCAGCAAGATCATCGGGTTATTGTTGGATCATTACTGCGAGGTCAGCGACAAACCCCACGACCCAAAGCGATTCTGGGGTTGGGTAAAGAACCTAAATTTCCATAGCTCTATGTCGCCGGACCGCTCAGCATCTGTCCAATTGCTGACGGATAACGACGACCTTCGGCAAGGTATCATGCAAATCGCGTTGAATCATGAAACTGACAAAGAGCGGATCAAAGAAATACGGCTTGAGGCGTTTGAATGGCAATCCCACTCTGGTTTGCATTTCCAACCCAATGATTGGGAGTTCATCGCTGACCTAGCATTCGCCCGCAATAATGTTGCACTGTGGAGTGAGTTTCTTGCCCCCCACAACCACCACCGTGAGCCTGAGCATCGCGGCCCGGATGAACTCCGCAAAAAAATGCGAATGCAAGCCAAAGAAAAAAAAGGGGCTTTTCTGGAGGAGTGGACGAAAAAGAATCGAAACAATCAACAAATGATGCGTGAGCATCGTGAACGTAGATACAGGTTCGAGAGGAGGCGGAAGAGGCGCGAAAAGGCCGTTTCTGATGCGAACCAAGCGTCCTTGCTGAGAGATAAGGTGTTGATAGAAAATGGAAGGCATTGGTCATGGCTAGACAGGATTGCAGGCCTTTACCTGATCCAGCCATATGATCTAGAACAAGAGCTTTGCGGACATGTCGACCACGAGAAAGCGTTGCGGAATTGCTTTGGCTTTCTCTCGGAGTACGTCCCATCACTAAGAGATGTCGCGCTTGGCAACTGGCGCGATGTGGCTCGCGTGTTACACGCTGCCTGCCTTGCTGAATTTCGAGCAACCGGAAAAATATCCAACATTTCGAAAGACACCCTAGAGATTGTAAAAACAGACGTTGGTAGTTACCCCGGCGTTCCCGATGAGGAAGCAACTGCTTTTGAGACTGCCATCGATATCGAAATTTTTGCGAGTATGGCCAATGTGGAAAGCTTCTTGCGCAGATATGTCGAGCCTCAGTTAGCGCAGGGAGCCAAAGGTCACACCAATTCAAGCTGGCTTGGATACAAAGAGGAGTTCCAGCCGCTCCGCGCAAAACTGTCTATTGAATGGCTGGCTCGCTATCGAGCACTTCCATTGCGCACTTTGGATACACTATTCAACATCGCCGCAGGGTTTGCGGATCATGAGCGACTCAAAGAACTTATTCTCGAACGCTGTGCCGAGTTTGTGTTCTTCTGGCCAAATCAGACAGAAGACGAAGAACTTGAGCAAAGGCGAAACTTTTGGTTCTTCCGCGCACTTTACTTCATCCCTGAGTTGCCAGACGTCTACTTTGATTGGCTTGCAGCAGACAAAGATACGGTGCTTGCAATCTATGAGCGGAGGGGACGAGGCAATCGCATCGACAATGAAGCGTGGCCAAGCCTGACCTCTTGCAAGGTAGAGGCCATCCTTGATGCGTTCATAGAGGTTTGGCCAAAAGTTCCTTTACCCGGCAGCCATGGCTCGGAAAGTCCACAAGGTGAAAAGGCTTATCGTTGTCTTACTGAACTGGTTTGGTCAATTTCCAGCGATCATCCTGACGCAGCAATACCCGTGTTAAAACGCCTGATCGCTGATAGCCGTTACGCTGATATGGTCAAAGACCTCAAAAGCATACGCACCGAACTGACGAGAAAGAAGGCTCTTGCAGATTTCACCCCACCGACGCCACAGCAAATTGTAGAAATGCTAGACCACGGCGCAGCTGTAACGGTCGATGGGCTGAGAAAACTCGTGCTGCACGAACTATCGCAACTTCAGGCTGCAATAGACGGTGGAGAGTTCGACACAGCAAAGCTTTTCTACGCTGGAGATAAGAGGCTAGATGAAGAGCCGTGCACCAAGATCATTGCTGAACGGCTAGACCTGATACTGAGGCCTCAAAGCATTACAATAACTCCAGAACACCATCTAAGGCATGATAAACGTTGCGATTTTACGGCTGGAAAGCTTTTAGGCAGCGAAAGACGCCTGCTCGTAACGGAGGTCAAAGGGCAGTGGCATCCAAAGTTGTACGAGGCTGCCTCTGAGCAATTGAATAACTTGTATGCAATCCATCCAGACGCGGAAAAACAAGGTATCTATCTTGTCCTTTGGTTTGGTGACAACGAAAAAATTGCAGGAAAGAAGAAACACGGCATCAAAAATCCGATGGAGCTAAAATCTGACCTCGAATCTAAAATTCCGTTAGAGCTTAAAGGCTTAATTGATGTTTTTGTTTTGGACGTCTCGAAGAAATAAGACGCACATCAAGATTTTCCGAAACATTTTTTCGTAGATCAATCCACACACAGCCACGCACCAACTTCCCCCATAACCACCCGCGCAGGCAGGGATACGCCCCGCCTCGCAACCCGGCACCACTGTAGGGCAGAAGTAGCGCCGGAGGTTCGCATCCGGGCCACCTCTAGAGATAAAGAAACGCGGGTCGAGACCCACCCCCACTAATGGACAGAAGAACAGGCCAAGTTCCAAACAATTCACGCTAAGGAAGTCTTGGAAGGCCACCTGAGAAGACACCGGGCGGTTGACAGAAACGCGGCCCTGACAGCATAAGTGTAACACGAAGTGCGACACACAACTCAACCTCGCACTCGATTGTTCAAGCCTTCCAGTGGCTTAGAAAAATGGCAGCGGGTCCGGTACTCGCCTCCATATAATTTCAATCACTTAGCGCGCTTTTCGCTTCAACTTGAAATAGCGTCTAAGAAAATGTCTAAACATTCTGTTTTATTCTGTTCGTTTTCGTACCAGAGAACAGGACTTGGCGTCATGGATTTAGCCAGCGACTTTGGTCTTTGGCTGTCTTCACCTTCAGAGGTATTTTATGGGTGCAATGGGTTGGCATCTTGATGCCCTGCCGGTGAGATTCAACGGACTATTTGTTGATCTAAACAATGCGGATAAGTTCACGCGGCGCGCTCACACTTGGGTGTTGAACGACGAAGCGAGCACTGCTATGCAAACCGAAGTTTGATGCAACCTGTCACACCACCCTGTGACATGAAAAGTCCTGATCGCCCTGATGGGGCGTATATAAAGCTAATTGGAAGCTTCGTGAGAGAAATGTCAGAATTTAACAGATACGGCGATATCGAGTTCAAAATTGCACAGACCTTATACTTCCCTAAACACTATCCGCTTCTGTTCGTGAGCAACGCGAAGGTTGCATGCACAACTATCAAAAAGTCAATATGGATCTCTTCTTCTCCAGAAACTTTCCAAGAGAACTCAAATCCTCACGACAAGGTTTCTGGACCATTTGAAAACAACTTGTATACAGTCAAAAAAAACGTCGAGAGTGTAGCCAGCCTGACAAAGTTTGGTATTTCACGTAATCCATATACTCGGTTCCTCTCCGCCTACAGAGACAAGATAGAAAGGCCAAAGCGAGATGCACATGTTTGGAAAATCCTGTGCGAGCGTTACGGTTTTGATAAAGGCTCTCGCCCTAGCATGGATTATGTGTTGGAGTGCGTTCTGGATGATAATCCACTTCAAGTGGATCAGCATTTTGCTTTGCAAAAAAATAACCTTTCTCTTGGACTAATAGACTACGACTTCATCGGGAACTTGGAAAATTTCGATGAAATTCAACGATTTCTAGGAGATTTTGGAATCGGCATTTCTTCCCACTTAAAACACAGCACAGGCTCAGGAAAGCTTGAGGGTGTTTCTGACTTTTTGGGGCAAAAAACCATTGACCTTATACAAAAGGTTTATTCAGAAGACTTTGCCAATTTTGGATACAGTCTTGATCCAACGAAGACCGCCCCCGTATCGAGCGCGACAATCCATAGTGTAAACGAGAGCATTTTAAAAAATCTCATCGATTTGGCCACTACGAGAGATCCAAATGAGCGAGCCTCAATACAAGGTAAAATATCCGAACTGATGGAAATTCCGCCGAACAATGCAGCATAAGGGATTCCTTCGGTCACCCTCTCTTTCAAGCGAAGACGAACAGAATTTGCGACACCAAGATAGAGTGTCATGACTTTTTTGCGGCGACTCTGAGCTTCGATTGCCCACACTCGCTGACAGATTTTCTGGGTGTAATGCGCGACCATCTTGGGCTTTGCTCGGCGATTGCGGCCACCAGTTCGTCATTGCATACCGCTTCGACCAGTTCGCAGGCCGCGTTGTAGCACCAGCGGTGAATGTCGAAATCCAACGCCCCGATGCCTGATCTTTCGAATGACCTACGAAGCGCCGCGATATGACCAGCGATTGGTCGCGCGGTGGCTTGTCAGCATGAGCAACGACCAGTGTAGTGCCGCGTCCAACGCTTCCTGAAGCGCTGGCCTGTTTCAACGCAAAGCTCATAGAGCAGCCGAGCCCGATATGAAGCCAGCGCTTCGAACTCGGCGCGAACGTCATCTGGCCAAGGTTCCCAGCCGCCGCTCTGCTTTTTGAAGAGCAGAATGCCCGGATCACTTCAAAGTTTTGGAAGGCCCATTGCGATCGGTTTCTGCTTCGCTCATTCTTTAAGGTCTTGTGGAATCCGAAACTGCATAGCTTTTCGACTGTTCATTCATGGCCCCCTAAATCAAGTTACCCCTGAAGGGTGGCTCCATGCCACTATTGTATCAAATAAAATTTATAGCATGTTGCCAGTATAGCAAAAGCCGCGCAAAAAGTCAGGATAAGTTCATCGTGCGATTGCCCGATGGGTTGCGTGAGCGTATACGCCTCGCGGCCGAGGCAAACCATCGAAGCAAGAATGCCGAATTGGTTGCCGTACTCGAGGAGAAATACCTTGCGCCGTTCCCGGTGAAAACCGAAGACCCGGCCGCGCGCGTTCTCATCTGGCTCGCCAACCGCATCCGCCGTAGAAATCCGAAGTTCGGCTCGCCTAGGGATGAGCAAGCCGCGTTGCATGAGCATATCGCAGGCGATATTGCGGCACGTATGAAAAACATCGGTGAATAGCCCTAACAGGCCCCCACTCATACCCGTGCTTGCCCTCTTGATTTCCCATTCTACACCGACACCGACCGCACCGCCAGTTTGACGATGAACACTGCCGTGATGGTAAAACCCATTGCGGAGCAGCTGCGGGCGTCGTGCTTTGCCATCCGAATTCGCCCTGCGTCCCGTAGGTTCCAAGGTACATATTGTAACTTTCGGAACAATCATCGGCGCGACCCCGTTCGCGATGTCTATAATGCGGAACATCCCAGACACCGATTGAACGCACAAAATTGAGTTCCAGACCACTAATGTCGATATCGGCGCGGTCTTCAAGCACCTGGACCAGAATGAAACGATCAGGCATCTGACCTGTCAAGATGCTGGCGTCCCAGATTTTGGGCGTCAGGCTTTGCAATGGCGCGAACTCAGAAACATCCATGAGACAGCGCCATATTTGCAAGGGCCGCTCGATCAGCCAAGGCATGATCCGCCTGATGAACACGGCGTGGGCATGGGCACATTCTATTGAATCGGACCAGCCAGACAAAGCAGAATGGCGTAGTCGATTTGGGAGACGCAGCTGACGCGAGTGCCAAGACTGCGCCAAAGAGTAAACCGAGTTTCATATTCCACCCTCAATGACACATTATTGATTTTACAATCAACTATTGAATTATTTCATCAAGGGAGGAATTCTCTTTTTGCAGGGCTTTTCTGGTTGAAATTCTAGTGTTTTTTTACGGCAAATCGTCAATGTAGATTTTAATATAATATGGTCCGGCATAGGTCACTGAATTAACGAGAATATTTGAGTTACTTAGCTGCACGCGAAGGCACCGCCTTGGGTCAATTCGGGATTGGACCTGTCGCGGTTTTGTCCCGCTCCTCCTTGAGAATGCGAACCTCACGCCGAAGCCGATCATTCTCTTCAGCGACATATCTGTATCTCGGCATGCTGTGATCCACTTGTTCAGCGTCGACATGCCGACACTCAGATCATAAGCAACCTGCTTACGCGTCAGCCCACTGATCAACGCAATACGCACCGCATCTTGCCGGAATTCGTCCGTCCGCTTCAGTCCCATGGTCAGTCTCCTTTGTTGCAGTAAATGCTATCAAAGGAGCGGCATCAAACCGTGACAGGTCCAGGCAGCGCGTTCAACCCATTCGAGCTCTTGACCACCTTCACTTTGCTCGACGCTGAGGATCTCGACACAGAAAACGCCACCCAAACCTGACGGAACAACGATCTCCTTCAGCCTGTACCGATGCTTCCCGCAACACACGCAGTTGCTATAAAGCCCGCCGATCATATGACCGCCGGTCGTGCGATCACAATCGCAGGTCCAGAATGGCGATTTTAGAATTTAGAACAATTCCCCATCCTATATCCAGAAAATTTTACCGACATATTAACCTTTTCCTCACCCTAATTATTTACACGAACAAAAAGTCGAAAATTTTACATTTTAATTTGGAGTTCTTTAATTTGCAGCTCTACCCAGCACCCAAAATACAACACGAGAACAACCTATGAAGTATCGTCTGATATAGATGGTCTTCGAGCCGTCGCTATTTTACCCGTCGTTTTTTATCATGCTGGCTTCCCTGGAATTACGGGTGGGTTCATCGGCGTAGATGTGTTTCTTGTTATTTCTGGATATCTCATCACGACAATTGTCGCATCGGAAATCGTAGACAGAAAATTCTCTCTAATAAGATTTTACGAAAGGCGTGCACGGCGTATAGTTCCCGCTCTAACCGCCGTCATAATAACCACATTCGCGCTTGGATGGTTTATACTTCTGCCGAATGAAATAAAGGATCTAGGGCAATCCGCTTTGGCGGCGGCTCTGTTCTTATCCAACGTCTATTTCACACTTAAATTAGATTATTTTACGACCGCTGCCGAATTTGCCCCCTTCTGCACACCTGGTCGCTTGCGGTGGAGGAGCAGTTTTATCTGTTCTTCCCGCCTATGCTAGCGATGTCCATCGCATGGCTGGGGCTTAAAAAGACAGTATGGGTTGTTATCGGTTTATCTGTAGTATCCTTCGTTTTGGCAATTGCAATGCTACCATCGCGGCCAGATTGGGTGTTTTACCTGATTTTCTTTCGCACCTGGGAACTTGGCATCGGAGCGATGCCTCGCATTGTCGCGGATACAACCGCCAAGCCATCGTCTGTCACGAGAGGTCTTAAGCATTGCTGGCATCACGGCAATCCTTGTGCCTGCTATGGTCTACAGCTCCAGCACACCCTTTCCAGGATTGGCCGCGCTTCCCCCTGTTTTGGGGACCGCTGCATTAATTTACGTCGGATCGAACCCCCAAGGAAGCGCAGTTACCAAGAGCCTTTCGCAACCGGTTTTTGTGTGGATCGGGTTAATCTCATATTCGCTCTATCTTTGGCACTGGCCCATTTTTGCCTTTTTGCGCATCGTACATGACAATGTGCATTTGCCCTTACCACTCAGCATTGGTGCGGTTATTCTATCCCTGCTATTCGCTTGGCTCTCGTACAAATTCATCGAACAACCGTTTCGTGCCACAAAAGCGGAACGCTTTTCGCAAAAAACCATATTGTCCTTTGCTGCAGCTATGCTTTTGGCCATCACTGCAATTGGTGGGTTTTTTCATGTAACGGAGGGTTTGCCAAACCGCTTTGCACCAAAAGTGGCCGCGATTGCAAATGTGGCGCAAGACGATAACCCAGACCGGCAGAATTGTTCTGGTAAGCTTCCATCGGAGGGGCTGTGTCTTCTTGGTTCACCAAACATTAACAGCGAACCTATCGACTTTTTGCTTTGGGGGGACAGCCATGCGGAGGCCATGCGGTACGGTTTGGATATTGCGGCCCAAGAAGCAGGACAGAGCGGCCTCTTCGCGGGGACGATAGCTTGCCCTCCAATCCGGCAGATTCGACGATCTCCAGAACGCCTAGATTGCACCGAAATGGTACAATCCGTCTGGACGTTTTTGCAAAATAGAACAGATGCACCGACAGTTATTCTCGCTGCGCGCTGGCCTCTATCTGTTGAAGGATCGCGCTATCGTCAAGAGGCCGGATCACCCGTCTTGTTAGAGTGGTCAGGAAGTCCAGATGCACAGCCACCGTCCAGACAAAATGCGGCTATATTTCAAGCTGGATTGACAGCAACAGTTGAAGATATTTTGGCAACTGGACGCCGAGTTGTTATTGTCGGATCGGTTCCAGAAGTCGGTTGGAATGTTCCGCTTAACTTAGCGCGCGCTGAAATGCTTGGTTCGATGATCACACCACCTAAGTTAACAACTTCTGACTACACGACCAGAGCCGGACGCGCTGAGCAGGTTTTGTCTGATATTGCCGATCGCTATGAGCGGGTCGTTTACCTTCCACTTAGCGATTTGTTTTGTAACGATGAACTCTGCTCAGTTACTAACTTGGAAGGACTTCCTATGTATCAGGATGATGATCACATTAGCAGTCAAACAGCGCAAACCTTACTACCAGCAAGACTGTCGGAAATATGGGTTAATGAAATTAATTAAATCGAGAGATTGATCTTCTCAAACGCGTCAAAATCAAACTTATCTCGCCGCCCAATGTGACCCATGCGCGGCGGCGATATCGAAAGCAAGATATCACCTTTCTGGTCGTGATTTCCCGCTGCGTTTCTTGCTCAAGAAAGAGCGCTTGATCATCGCGGCGAGCACGTTTCCAGAGTGGTTCTTGATCGTTGTGCACGGCGTTGCACTCCCACGGCATCTTGATGTGACTGCCATTGGTGCGCTTCTCGCTATCCAACTCCAAACGGTCCCTAGGAGCGTTCTGAGAAGAAACTTCTATTATGATGGTGGGTTGGCAGTCTTCTGTGGCCACCACGAAGTCTGGGTCGCGCCTTCGGAATTGACCGTTCTTGCTCGCGGGCGTGTTCCTTTACGGGTGCTAGGCGTTTCACCGCGTCCAGAGGTTACTCATTTATATTCGTCGAGAGGCCGATCGATGAAATGCCAGAGCATAGGGCTAGAATGCGTATATTGAAAATTCAAGCAGCGGTAAAATAGGCCAGTTAGTTTGCCGGATCTGAATTGATGACCTCGGCAAAGGGTTTAAAAAATTGGGTCGCCAATTTTTTTCGCTGTGCTCTGAATTAAACGATTGCCCAATTGCGCTAACCTTACAAACAAAAATCTATCCAGGTGAGGACACCGACTTTGTTCGAAAAATAGGTTGGAAAGATGATCTCACCTTTATCGGCTTTTGCAACATCTGCGAATGTACACAGTTTTCGAGAGCAGAAAACAAGGATGCTCCAATCAATCGAGACACCGTGGAAAAACCCCTCTGAAGAGCGACGCGTTATCAACGAGCCGTTGAATGAAATACAAAGGCAAGCTAAAATAGTCTCAGAACCAAACGACTATGACACTGCGAAAGCATTTGGCCGACCAATACAATAATTCCGTTTAACTCTGCATTGATCATGAAAACGCGGATTTATGTATTCAACTGGATAGATGGTGTCGGGTACGGCACTTGCCTTCAGCTGGTTCTAAATCAATGATATAACTTCATGACAATCAAGTGGAACACAAACGATGAAGTTGTCATCTGACCTACACCCTGCCAAGCATGTCATATTTTACTTTAGATGGCCACTGCCTCCAAACCCGGATCGAAAAAGCACAATCTTAAGCTATCTCTCAAAACGAGATGTCCGCAAAAGCTGGCGACTTGGCCTGTCATCTGGCATCCTACGGGAAACTAATTGAGCGGCGCAAAGCACAAGAGCTTCCTAAGAGAGCGATCAACGGACACTTTTCGTCTTCACGTCGATGACTCCAAGAAGGATGCCGATGTTTCGGATCAAGATTGGGACGACAGCCAACCTTTGGCAACGAGCGAGCTACACCGTGTTCGCCTAAACCTCGTCAGAGCGATTCTAGAGGACCTTGAGCGCATAAATGAGCCATTTCCAGACATCGGCGCTCCAAAACATTCACCAGCTTCTCACTGACATGCGCAACCGGAAATACCTTTGCCGTTGCCGCTCGAATGGCCGCAGCAGGTGGCACCGTTCGGCATGGTACAGCAACGCATGGAGGCCTCGCAGATCAGGTTCACAGGTTCGGGCGCGATCAGAGCCAAAGATATCAGGATAGCGAACATCGAATCATTCCTCACTGTAACGAATGGGGCGACGGTGGTCGAAGGCTGCAGACAGGAATAGGTAGACCATAAAGTCGCGCATCAGCGGCTGCTGCTCGGGCGGGTAGCGTTGAATCAGGTCGCGCGCGACACCGATTTCCTCGTAGAGGAATTCCCGTAGCGTGTCGCGCCAATAGAAATAGGCCACATGATCCTTGATGACCCAGAAATGCCCCTGGTAGATCTGCGCAGGACTGGTGCCTTCGGTGAAGGAGGCGTTTCCCCAGGTGGTAACATAATTCTTGAAGATGCCTTCTTTGACACCGATCGGGACATAGCCCAGCGGCAAATCCTTGTAGAAGATGACCACCGAGGAACGGTCACGTGGTTCACCCCCTTCGCAACCTGCACGGAATACGATGTCAAAAACCCAAAGATCGTCGTCTTCCGCTTTGTCGGTAGGCTTGGGGATAGGGCGGATGAAATAGGTGGTGTAAAGCAGGTACTCGTCCGGTCCCACCTCCTCGATATAGGAAGTGCTGGCCTTGCGGTTTGCTCCGAGCTCGACACTTGCAACACCAAAGATGTTGGCATCAATCCCCACACCGCCACCCAAACTAAAGATCTTCTCAGCTTCAATCGTTTCTCCACAGTTCTTGGCGAAGACAAGTTGCTTGTTGACGCTCTCGCGCACGCTGTCTGATAACATCGAACTGGGTGAGCCGAGCTCGCGGTGGAACGAAACTGAGAGCCCATGCGCGAACCGTGCTGCGGCGCGATCGGTATCGACAAGCTTGAGTGGTAGCACGCCCTCACCATCGAGGGCGCAGAGAGATAGGGCGACTTCACCGGCCTGGTGCAGTACGGCGCCGGGTTTGTAGGCACGGGTGCGGAAGGGTCGGCACGCTTCGGCTTTTAGTTCTGCAACGCGAGTCGGGCTATAACGGCCCCGCTCGAGCTGAAGAATCGGGTCGCGTGTCAACTTCTCGAACGCGTCGATGATGCCGGCGACGTCTTCATTCAAACTGGGTACAACCGCATAACCCGATACCGCTCCGACCTTGTAGCTGCAGCGCCAGATTGCGGAGATGCATTCGCTAGGCTGGTTGCCGGGGCAATTATCCGTGTCATAGCAAAAAGTCGCCTCTGAAACGCCATCGGCAAAGATATAGGTCGCGTTTGGGCTGATCGGCGTGATGTCATCGATGGAGATAATTTTGCGGTGCCCATACTCGGTGAGTGCAAGTACCGGCGTGCCGCGCCCCGCACCTGTATAGGCGGGCAGGTCGAGCACGCCCAGGGGTTTTACCACCAAGCCGATGGGGTACATTTCCTGATCTTCGAACTGCTTTTCCTCGCAGGTGACATTCGCGAAGCGACCGGGTTGGACCGTGATCCAGAACTCCACATCGCCGATGGGACTTAACTCGATAACTGCGTCATCTGTCATGAAAAGCTGGTCTAACTCGCCAAGGGCCCAATTTAGCGCATTGCGCTCTTGATCGACTTTTATGAGTTCGTCGCATCCGTCTATCTGGGCGATGGCCATGACCGGCAAAAGCGACAGTGCAGAAACTGCAAAGCTCACTAGGCGCATGATAAAATTCCTAGGTTGTAAAATTATTCATATTTGAAATATTAATCCACTATATCACCAAAATGCGAATTTTCATGTCAATTTACACCTCAATCTTGAAATCATCCTTCCAGACTGAGGTGTAGCCGCAAGATCCTCGGTGATATGGGCCGTTTTGTCACTCAAATCATGGTCGCATGAGACCTTGAAGAGTCTTGCGCCACAAAATCTTGGCAAAACAGCTTTGACTTTTTTACGTATTTAGCCGCCCTTTGAGAATTGGCCGGATGTTAGTGCGACGTGCCGCATCGGTTACTACTTTCTCGTTGCGGACGTCGGAGGCAGCACATCATCACTATTTGACTTCGTCCGCCCCTCGACAAGGTCTGCCCATAGCATAGCTTAAACTACCGCTCTGGATGCTTTGGTTGCAGCCCACATTGCCGCCATTCAATCCATGTACGAAGTACTTAGAGGAAGAGGTAGTGCTGTCAAGGAAGCGGCTTCCCGATATGAGTTGCTCGCAGTGAGCACCAAAACAACCTCATGAGGGTCCCCAATTTCTATTAAATTGCGTCCCTTAGAGCACTTCTAGAACACAAATTAAAACTTTATTCCAATTGCCATCAGGCAATGCACCTCAAGCATCGCTAAGCCCTTCACGAACTTTCACCAGTGCAGCATCAAGAAAACTCACCACATTTTCGATTTGTTCTATTCTATTCTTGAGCTCCTCTATTTTTGCAATAATCACATTCTCTGCCTGAGACGGGTCACAACTGTCGAAAAACGCCTTCATCAGTTCGCGCAGGTCGGCGATAGAAATACCCGCTTCTCGTGCGCTGCTCACAAACCGCAATTGCAACAAAACATCATCGCTGTAGTCGCGATAGTTGTTGGTTTCACTTTGACTGGCAGAAGATGAGATCAACCCGTTCTTTTCATACAATCTAATGGTGTCGCGGCTCAGGCCGGACCTTTCGGAAAGCTCGCCTATTTTCATCAACGCCCCTAAAACCATGGACCATGGTCTATTGTTTTGTTTTTCACGTATCCTTATGTAATTGTAATACCTCGAATCGAAATGCAACCACGGACAGGACAACTTCATGTCACATCGAATTGCGATCATTGGCGGCGGCTATATTGGCGCAGAACTGGCCAAATCTTTGGATAGTCTGGCTGACGTCACTCTGATTGAACAAAATAGTCACTTTGTGCATGCGCCCGCGATGGTACGGGCCGTTGTTGATCCTGCGATCCTAGAGCGTGCGCTTATCCCCTATGATGGCCTTTTAAAACGTGGTCGTGTCGTTCAGGCCGTTGCGCATTCTATCTCTGAAAGCGAGGTAACACTTGCATCAGGTGCAAAGATTGCCGCCGACCACATTGTTGTCGCGACTGGATCTAGCAATGCGATCCCATTCAAACCCAATGGTGGGGACATTGATGGGCTTCGTGCGGCCAATGCGCAAATACACGAAAAGCTCGTTGCGGCAAAAACAATCGCCATTGTCGGTGCTGGGGCCGTTGGCACAGAGCTTGCCGGCGAAATTGCGCATGCTTTTCCTGATAAGGCCGTTCATTTGGTTTCGAGCGAAGCCAATCTATTCCCACACCACCCAGCCAAACTGGGCCGTGAGTTGACTGCAAAATTGAAAGCATCTGACGTATCGCTGACATTTGGTGTGCGGGCTGGAAATCTGCAGAGCTTGACAGAACCCTTTGCAGGCCCCTTGTCCCTTTCCAATGGCACAACAATCGAGGCTGACCTGGTTTTCCCTGCCATCGGCAGCAAAGCTACATCGACATTGTTGCAGGCCCTGCCAGGTGCAGAGGTTGGTCGTGCTGACCGCGTTAAAACGGATCAATGGTTGCGGCCATCGCAGTTTAGCAACGTCTTCGCAGCAGGGGATGCGGCTGAAACAGGTGACGCAATGACCGTCGTTGGAGCAGGCCGCCAGGTGGCTTGGCTCAAGACGGCGCTGAAGGCTGTGGTTGAAGGCAAAAAGGTTGAAGACCTCAAACCTTACGCGCCTTGGGGGCCAAAGGCACCGTTCCTTGTGCCGCTGGGACCCAAGATCGGAAACTCCTTTCTTGGTATCTTCACAACAGGCAACTTTATCACCCGGAAACTGAAGGGCGAGGACCTGTTCCTCTCCAAATACAACAAACTCTTGGGCCGAAAGGGCTGATCAAGCCCCCGCAAGGTTCATTGAATATGGAGAACAGTATGACTGAGTTCTTAAAACACGACGCAATGCATTTGCCGTTCCCGATGGAACACCGGGAGACAGATTTCGAATGGTGGTATTTCGATGCTGAGCTGGACAGTGGTGACCATGTCGTTGTGATGTGGTCGGCCAATGACACCCGCGTGTCGCCGCGACAGCCAACTGTTCGTCTGAATATTTACGCGCCCGACGGTCGTGAAATAACTGAGCTTGTCCGCTATACTGAGGACCAAGTCAGCCTGTCCTACGAAAAATGCGACGTCCATATCGGCGATGATTTCTGCATCGATCAAGGCGACCATTTTGAACTTAAGGCCCTTTGCAATGGCCACGGTGTCCACCTGAAGCTTTACAAGGATTTTCCGGCTTGGGTTGTTGGCAAAAATCCTGAAGAAATGGCGATGGCTGCCATGGGCTGGACCATCGCTGTCCCGCAGGGGCGTGTTGAAGGAACACTGATCAAAGACAGTGTCGAAACCGCGGTCAAAGGCAGCGGTTACCGCGATCACAACTGGGGCAAAGTCCCTGTGTCCGCAGGCAAACGGAATTGGTATTGGGGCAAGCTACACACGCCTGAATATTCCGTGGACTACTCGGTCATGATCCTGCGCGACGGTCCGCCGCAATTTAGCTGCCTTGTCTTTTCGAAAGACGGTGCTGTTATTGATCCGGTTTTCAATCGCGAAGGTCTGGTGATGACTGGTTCGGTCGAAAATATGGTTCCGGCCAGCGAAAGCCAACTGGGACTGCCTTATGGTAAGACCCTTAAAATGAAGGCCTCTCAAGGTGATTTCGAGATCGAGTTCCAGATCGACCAAGATCATCTTGTTATGGTCGAACGCCCCTTGAACGAATGCGCCCCCCATGGCGAACCCGCTTACCGCTACATTGGGAATGAAACCATTCGGATCACCAAAGCGGGTGAAACGCAGGAATTCAAAACACATGCATTGCACGAGATCGTCTTCACCATCAACGAAGATGACCAATATGATGGGTACGAAGGCTAAAGCACCGTACCGCATCTGAGTTCTGTTTTGTGAAAGCGGGCGTTGCCAATGCCCGCTTTATAACGTCGCTTAGCGACTGTTTTTTGGCAATGGCTTGGAATAAGTCATGTAGGAGTATTATTGATGAACATGGTCCATATCGCCGAGGAGATCGTAATCAATCGCCCATCCGAGGACGTGTTTTCGTATGTCTCGAACCTCGCGCTCGATCCCACATGGCGATCCGAAGTCGTTCGGATGGACGTTGATGGTCCTATGGCGGTTGGGATGAAAATGATGGAAAAGTCGCTCTTTTTCAAAAGAAAAAGGATGGACACTCCGGGTGTAATCACAGCGCTTGAACCGAATGTATTTTTTGAATTTGTCTCTACCGAAGGGGCTGATCTTCCCCTCAAAGGGCGGCGCGAAGTCATAAGTGTGTCTGAACAACAGACGCTGCTGAAATACAGGCTGGACACTGAATACGACGGTTCGTCTTTTGCAACATATTTGACTCAGCAGCTCTATTCAAACTGGGTCAGAGGGTATTTAAAGCGTCTCAAGATAATCCTAGAAATCTAATGGCAAAAGGACATCGAAGCGCATGATCTCATTTGGATTAACCGTCGCACGGCTGTTAAAGGGCGTTGCACGTTCATGGGCAAATCCGGACTTTAAGGCGACACTTTTTCTGGCATGTATTATCCTTTTGTCCGGTGCCTCGTTTTACCATTCCGTCGAAGGTTGGAGCTGGGTAGATTCGTTTTATTTCAGTGTCATGACCGCCGCGACGATCGGGTTTGGGGACCTTAGCCCTACTGTGCCGATTTCGCGGATTTTTACGATCTTCTATGCCATCATCAGCATCGGCGTCTTTGTTGCCTTGATAACTCATATCGCAACTTCGTTGATTAAAACTCCGTCAGCTAAGAGCGGCAAAAATAATTGATTTGAATAGTCCAATCTGCATTTTATAACAATATAGGCAAGATACTGCGCCAGCATTTTCAACCCAGAGCTGCACTTAGCTTACGTTGTCCATGCGAATGTCGGCTTTCACAAGATCAAGCAAACCGCGCAGCACTTTGGTTTTTCATTTCTGCGTCACTGTTTGCTGCTCAGACTTGGTACCTTGATCAACGCCGTTAGGCCGCGATCCGGTTTGTTGATGACGCTAAGTTCACCGCCATGGGCCACGATGATGTCGCGTGCGATTGAAAGGCCCAGACCAGTTCCTCCGGTTTCTCGGCTGCGGCTTGCCTCTCCACGAACAAAGGGGTCGAATATGGTTGCAAGCAGCGCAGGTTCAATGCCGGGGCCGTCGTCTTCAACCGCTATAATCGCTTTGTCAGATTGAACAGAAAGCACGACTTTGGCCTGACCAGCATAGGCGAGTGCATTTTCGACCAAGTTACGGACGGCCCGACTAAAGCTTACCGGTCCAGCGGTGACGGTGGGATCAGCCGTTGCGTGAAAAGGGACATCCAATTCTTCGCAAAATTTCGCGAGCAGGTCTTTCAACGAAATGACTTGCATCAGGTTCTCTGATTGCCCGGTGCGCGCATATGACACCAACCCGTCAGCCATTGCCGCAACTTCATCGAGAGTTTCAATCATCGGCTCGCGCAGGTCTCCATCGATCATTTCGGCCCTTATGCGCAGGCTGGTCAGAGGTGTACGCAAATCATGGCCGACCGCAGCCATCGTGCGCGTGCGCTCGGCATCGAATTGAGAAATGCGTTCTTGCATTGTGTTAAACGCTTTGGCCGCCTGTTGAAATTCGAAGGGGCCTGCTTCGGACACACGGGCAGACCGATCGCCCTTTGCAGATTTTTGGGCGGCAATCGCCAATTCTTCGATAGGGGAAATGGTCTTACGCAAGAAAACCCAGACAGCCCCAAGAACAATCAACAAAGAGCATGCATAAAAGGCCAGCAAGTACTGCAGTTGTGTTTTCGTGTACCAGCTGCGTGGCTCTCGTGCTGAGAAATTCAGCCAACGATCGTTCACCAGCTTTAAAGACACCAAAACCATCTCACGATTGAGCCCGAAATTGCGTGGATCTTCGGGCAGATTTGGCTCTGCTCTGGACAGGACAGAAACGCGCACATCACTTTGCCCGAGGGCTTCTTGGATGCGGCCCGCCAACAAACGGGATCTGTCATCCGCAGACGTCATGAGTACGGCTGGATCGGAGGCGATTTCAATTTTCGTCACTCTGTTTGATGCATCACGCATAAAATCGGCCTGATTTTCAGGAGCAAGGGCGTCCAGTGTCAGGACCAGCTCTTCGATGCGGTTGGTGACAAGCGCATCCCGTGCGTTTTGGTCATTGAGCCGCTGGGCAAGCACAGTGACGGCCAATGCTCCGATGAACGCGATGCTCAACGCGACACCCAACAAAGCCAGAAGCTGAGTAGCAAGCGGGAGACGTTTCAAAGTGGCACCACAGCTTCGACCGCCAGCACGTATCCATCACCACGCTCAGTGATCAACAGTTTGGGCGCCTTAGGATCATCTTCGATTTTCTTGCGCAGCCGCCCGATTTGATTGTCGATCGTGCGATCAAAGGCCTTCTCTTCCCGCCCTGCTGTTAGATCCAGCAAGGTCGCCCGACTGAGGATCGTATTTGGGCTTTGCAAGAACACGGTCAGCAACCGGTTCTCACTTGTTGTCAAAGAAACCTCACGCCCATCATCATGGTTGAGCCATTTGCTGGCCCCGTCATGGACCCAACCTGCGAACCTATGATGTGTCGATTGATACTGGCGTTCAGGCATCCTGCGTAAGACGGCCTTGATCCGTGCAAGCAATTCACGCGGATTGAACGGTTTGACAAGATAATCGTCCGCGCCCAGTTCTAGTCCAACAATGCGATCTGTCTCGTCGGCCATTGCCGTCAGCATAATCACAGGAATACTTGTGTTGGCCACCATCCAGCGGCACAGGCTTAGCCCGTCTTCACCAGGCATCATGATATCTAGGATCGCCAAATCAATTCCGGCCTGCTCGATCGTCTGCCGGGCTTCGGCTGCATTCGCTGCCAAAGATGTTCGGACCCCTTGTTTGCGCAGATATTGTCCGAGCGGCTCGCGAATGTCGCGCGCATCATCTACAATCAGGATATGATAGGATTTCTGGGACATGGCGTTGATGGCTTCATGTTGATGAGGTTGGTAGGCTATTCCAAGACTTAATGGCGATGTGGGACCACCATCCTCGTTGAAACCGTTCCTCCTCGCAAGATGACCACGCTCTCGTTGTAGCGTGTGAATCCAAGTTCTGGTTGGGTTTATTGTCGCAGAATGTATCAAGACTGCCCACCTGTTACATTTTGCGACACGCTTCCCTTTGGGGTTGGCGGCGTAACGAGCCAAAGTGCCGTTAACTACTCGAGAGTGACATTTAGGCGGGCCGATCTCAGTTCGTCTCATAGGTCAACATTCAAAGAGAGGTCCAAATGAAACAATTTATCATCCCAACATTGGTCTTGCCATTGTTTCTTGTTGCTGGGATCGCCGGTGCCGATGCACCGGTTTTGCAGACACCGACACCTGTGATCCACCTTGCGGACAATCTGGACGAAGCTGACGGTTTGGGCTGGTGTATCGACACATTGGGCCGCGGTTTTTCTGAGGTTCTACAGGCCCATTCCTGTAAACCACAGGGCGGAGATGTGCAGTTCACCTTTGTAGAAACCAGCGGTTTGATCCGCTCTGTTGAATATCCTGAATACTGCGCAGAAGTCCTTCAAAATGGCGACGCCCAATTCGGTCTGACACTATGCGATGCGGCAAACCCGTCTCAGCAGTTCAACTATGACCCCGAAACTTTGGCGATTTCACCGGCGGATGACGAGACGCTGTGCATTTCAGTTGGGGCGACCAGCCGCTCTGCCGGACCTTTCATGTCGCGGGATCTGTTGCTGCTTAGCTGCGCTAACGTTGATCCGGATTTGCGCGCTTGGATCGTTGTAAAGGAATGAAACAATATCGCGACCAACCAATAGGTCACCTGAAAGGACATGTTACGCGTATGAAAACTGTTAAAAAATACCGCCCATGAAAATGAACCGCCGCCAAGCGCTTCTCACAAGTGCCTCCGTTTTGTCGGCGGCATCTTTCGGGTCAGCACTGATCGGACCCAGCCCAGCCCGTGCACAGGAATTCGCCCCGAAATACCGGCTAGACGTACAAGAAACGGGCAGCTTACTGAACCGCGGGATGGCGTATAACGGCGTCTTTCCGGGCCCGGTCATGCGCGTTTCGCCGGGCGAGGCTTTGGATATCGAATTGGTCAATTCCCTGCCCGCCAAGAATGACGATTGCACCGACAACATGAACCAAGCACATGGCGTCAATACAACAAACCTGCACCCTCATGGTCTGCATGTTTCGCCTTCATTCGATTCCAGTGGTCAGTATTTTTCAGACAACGTCTTTGTTTCCTTGGTTCCACAGGAGCAGGTCGTCGAGTGCGCGGATGATGGTCACTCGCACCATGGCGCAGCGGACACGCATTATGTCTGGGGCAGCACCCAATATCGGTTTGAAATTCCCGCAGACCATATGACCGGCACGTTCTGGTACCACGCGCACAAACACGGTGCGACGGCCGATCAGGTTAGCCAGAGGTTAGCGGGACCGCTGATCGTTGAAGATGTCCCCGGCTCTATGCCGGACTATATCGCCGAGGCCAAAGAGCGAATTCTTTTCCTGTCAAATGATGGTTTGATCGAAGCCTTTGAAGAAGGCGGCGGGGTTACGGATCCGACGCTGGAACTTGTGCCCGGATCGGTTGAACGTTGGCGCATCATCAACGGTATGGGCAATGGACAAAACTTCCAACTGCCGCGCCTTAGCCTTGCCGGTCTTGAGGTTTATTTGATCGCCTATGATGGTTTCACATTAGAAAAACGCATTCCCGTCGATCTAAAGAACGCCGATAAACCATGGCTCAACCCGGCAATGTTGTCGTCAGGCAACCGCCTCGATTTGATCGTGCATGTCCCTGCTGACTATGAGGAAATCGAAAACGATGAAGAAGCCGAAAATGCAACACGCCAGTTGCGTGTTTTTGACATCAATATGAAGGTTTCTGGGGATCCTGTCGAAATGACATGGTCTGATGATGACGCTTTGCCAAGGGCAGGCCTGACACCTTTCGACGACACTGAATTGTCGCGCCGTACTGTTGCATTCACGCGCGGCGACACGATTGACGGGGAAAGCTTTGATGGCGACGTAGAGCAAACCATGACGCTGGGCACCGCCGAAGAATGGACCGTTACCAATGAAACCGGGATGGTTCACGTCTACCACATCCACGTCAATCCATTCTTTGTGACCCATTTGGATGGCGAAGAACTGCCCTCAGACAGCCCTCTTCGTCGTTGGCAGGATACGCTTGGCGTGCCGACTGCCGCAAACGGTGTGTCTGGATCGGTAACGTTCAAAACGCGATTTGAAAGCTTCACAGGCATGTTTGTGATCCATTGCCATGTCTTGGCCCACGAAGACCGCGGCATGATGCAAATCGTCGAAGTTGTGGACGGCTGACCACAGTGCCGATTTCGTACGTGCGGCGCATGTCGCGTCGCACGTCGCCATGTGTCGCCTCTAACGACCGGAACCGGGCCCAAGGTAAGTGGGGCCATGACCGGTTCAAATACCCGTCATCGAGGTCACGAATACCAGCCGTCGTCCTACAGCCGACGGAAATTCCAAAGCGACACGTACCAATCTTGAAATACCGTTTTGTAAAGGACCAAACATGAAATTAGCAGCCGCCTTAACCGTCGTTTTCATACCACTCGCCAGCGCTGCGACAGCAGATACTGCAGAGGTCATGTTGACGGACCGCCTTGATGGAGATCTCGACTTTTATTGTCTCGATATTTCCGGCAGCAAGACAAATGCAAATGTAGAACGGGGCCTTCAGACGCATACCTGCTACCGGTATCAGGGCGAGCCTGGTGTGGATCAGGTCTTTGACGAGGCAAATGTCGGAGAAAATCAGCTTTTCATGCCGGAATGGGATGTTTGCGCCACTGTTTCTGATCTTGCCGCTGGGGCAAGCATTGAATTGGCGGCCTGTGATAACGGCGACATGCAAAACATCACGTTGACCGAAGACGGGCATCTGTCACCGGTTTCTGCAATGGATTTGTGTTTCACAGCCGGTGAAGATACGACCCGCGGCCGGGGTGGTACATCCGACCATCAGATCAAATCACTGACGCTGCAATCCTGTAGCGACGATCGCGCCCCATACCAAACATGGGAACTGCGCGCCGAATAACGGCCTGCGCGTATTCGTACAAAAATGATGAGCGATCGGAAATTAAATATGAAATCAATAGCTGACAAAACTATTGCCCTCAGTGCACTGTTTGCCTTGGGCCTTTTTGTGCCCAATCTTGCAAGCAGCGCAGACCTGAACATCGACACATCGCGCAACTTTGCCTCGGGCGCTTCCCATTTATGTGTATTGAATGAGGATCAGCAGGCCGTCTGCTGGGGGTCCAGCGGCAGTGTTGGCACGCCTGATGATACGTTTGTCAAAGTCGCCGGTGGCGGACGGCAAAGCATTGGTCTGAACGAAGCTGGCAACCCGAGTTGCTGGGGCGTTTACAAAGAACTTTGCCCAAGCGACCAGACCTTTGTCGATGTAGATGCAGGTTACTACCACGCCTGCGGCATTGACACTGCAGGGTCTCTTTTCTGTTGGGGCGATACCGAAAACGAAAAAGCCGTCGCAGAGTTATTCAATCCTCCACAAGGTGAGTACGTTTATGTGACGAATGGCTGGTTCCATTCATGCGCCCTAACGGCCGAAGGCAACGTGGATTGCTGGGGGGAAGACACGATCGGTAAGCTCGACGTGCCTGAGGGTGTGGTATTTACCCAAATCTCCGCAGGCCGTGATTATACCTGTGGCTTGGATACGGATCAGGCGATGCATTGCTGGGGTGAGCCACGCTTTGATCGTGGGCAATCGCAAGCTTTAGAAGGGCGCTTCCAGCAGATCTCCGCAGGGTTTTATCACTACTGTGCACTAACCATCGATAATCAGGTCCTGTGCCAAGGTCGTGTGTTTGACGAGCCATCCGGCCCGGTCAAAACGCCAGCCGACCCGACCGCTGCCCCCGAAGGGTCCTTTGCAGCATTACCGGCAAAGCTCGGCTACGCCCACAGTTGCGCCATTGAATCCGGGTCCAACGATATTGTCTGCTGGGGCGCTGATTACGGTGGTCAACAAAGTGATTTGCCAGCCGCCAATGCCCGGTATCCATAAGGTTTCAGCAGGCATACATGGACGCGGACCTCTTCGAAAGCAGACATCTATTCTGCTTTCGCAAGCCTCCGGTGAACGTCAGATGTTGCGACCTCTTAAGGCCTCCGAACGCTCAGGTCCCATCATGACCAAACCGTTATTGGGACGCACACAAAAACTGCTCGCGACACCATAAAACTAGAGGGAAACCCATGAGAAACTTGTTACCTGCCGCAACACTGGCTGCGCTAGCGGACACGACGGCTCTGGCCCAACCAAACGTCCTTTTGATCATCGCGGATGACATGGGATTGGACGCTTCAGCCTGTTACCAAGTGAAAAATCAGCAAGCGCCTATGCCAAACATCGAGGCCATGTGCGAAACGGGTGTTGTGTTTGAAAACGCCCATTCCGCCCCAACCTGTTCGCCCACGCGCGCAACCATGATGAGCGGCCAGTACGGATTCCGCACCGGGATTGGCGCGCCTGTTGCTCCAGACGGCAGTGATGAGTTGTCCACTGACACCTATACCATTTTTGACGCGCTGGCCCCAACGGGCTATGCGTCCAACCTCATCGGGAAATGGCACCTGACAGGAAGCCAAAGCAGCCCGGATGCGCCGGCCCATATGGGGATCTCGGACTATTTCGGCGCGACATCAGGCGGTCTACGAGATTTTTTCAAATGGACGGCCGTTGATGTGAACGGAGATTCTGTGCAGGTTGATGGCTATTCCACGACCGTTTTGACAGATCGTGCGATTGACTGGATTGATGGTCAGGATCAGCCGTGGTTCTTGTGGCTGGCTTATAACGCTCCACACTCCCCATTCCACCTGCCGCCAAGTGATTTGCATAGCTTTGATGACCTTGTCGACGATGAAGACACGATTTCGCAGAATCCGCTGCCGTATTATCAGGCCATGCTACAGGCGCTCGACACTGAAATTGGGCGACTGCTTTCTGAGGTGCCGGAAGACACGATTGTCATGTTCATCGGTGACAACGGCACCCCTAATCAAGTGACGCGTGGGCTCTATGGCGATCATCAGGCCAAGGCGACACTTTACAACAGCGGCACCAATGTCCCGCTCATCGTAACGGGCCCGGGGATCGAACCCCGCCGCGTCGATGATTTTGTCAACACAACCGATCTGACCGCGACCATTGTCGGTTTGGCTGAGGGTGAATTCAATTCTCCAGACTCCATTGACTTTGGCCCGGTTTTGGCCGGCGGCGAAGGGTCACGTGATTTCCTTTACATCGAGCATTTCACAGAGCGTGAAACCCAAGGGGGCGGTAATTACGGCTGGGCTTACCGCGAAGGTGACTTTAAAGTCATCGCCGCCGAAGGTGCAGATCCAGCGCTGTACAATGTGATGGAAGACCCGACAGAACAAAACAACCTGCTTGCTGACGGGATCTCTGATATGGAAAAGGCACTGGTAAAGACCTTGACCGCTCAGCGCACGGCTCTTGTGGCCACAGCTGACTAATCAGAATACATCACAGGTCCGGCCCATATGCAGTGCGCGATGGGCCGGATATTTAGTTAAGAACGGACAGCAGGATGCATCCAAGCAAACAGACCAGCCCACAATCGTCCTGTTGTTCGCCCACCCAGCCTAGTAAACCAAACCTGTCGCGCAGCGACGTGGCCTGTGCCGTCCAGTGCGATCTATCGGCCTCTGCGGTCCCCATTCCGGGCGGCAAGACCTATCTAGGGACCAGAACCGAACTGATCCCCGGTGATGGCGAAAGCCCGTTGCGGATGAAACGCGTCAAACCCTTTCGGATGAGCCCTACCACGGTCACAAATGCCCAATTCAAAACCTTTGTTGATGAGACGGGTTACGTAACAGACGCAGAACGCTGGGGATGGTCCTTTGTATTCTGGCGCGATGTGCCAGCAGCGCAGAAAAACGCCCGCCCCGTGCCGGGCACCGAATGGTGGCGCTGCGTGGACGGCGCAAATTGGCGCGCGATCAATGGACCCGAAACACCCGGTGGTTTGTTTTTGCCTGACCACCCTGTTGTTCATGTCTCATGGAATGATGCTACGAGTTTTGCCAAATGGGCCGGCGGTCGACTGCCCACCGAGGCCGAATGGGAACATGCTGCACGCGGTGGTCTTGGGGATGTACGCTTTCCTTGGGGTGACAGTGAACCGGATGACACATCGACGTTCCCTTGCAACATCTGGCAGGGGGTATTTCCGTCTGAAAATACCGCGGCAGACGGCTGGAAAACAACGGCACCTGTCACATCATTTGAACCAAACGGATACGGTTTGTACAACATGGTTGGAAATGTTTGGGAATGGAGTGCTGATGCCCATCGCGTGAGGTCGTTAAAGAAAGCCGCGCGCGAACGTCGTGATATCCCACCTAATTCCAAAGTGTTAAAGGGCGGGTCATTTCTGTGCCACCGAAGCTATTGCTACCGCTATCGCATCGCCGCACGCATTGGAAATACACCAGACAGCACAACAACTCACCAGGGTTTTCGCGTTGTTTGGAATGCATAATCATCACAAGATCGACAACCTGCGAACTGTACTACCAGTTGGTTTTGTGTACCTTCTCAACGCAACACATTCAGGTTCGTTGAAAAGCCGGTCTAGGCGGTCTTTGTTACCAAAGCTGTCGAGTTTCGACGCTTAAGGACTATTGTTGCAAGCGGCCCATAGCTGACACTGATAGGTACTCTCAATACAGCGTTGCAGAACTCGATATGCGCTTCCAAACACTTGCAGCCGTGTTACCTGTGATGTGGAAATGTCGAGGTGATGAAAGCCTAAAGGGCGCTCATGCCTTTGTCCAATGCTGTCACGATGATCCTGACGTCCGCTTCTGTCAGGACAAGTGGTGGAGACAGGATGATATTAGGCCCGGAGATGCGCACAAGTGCTCCGTTTTCGTAGGCCACATCACCGATTTTTGCCGCGACGGCCGGATTGATGGGCGCTTTGGTTGCCCGATCGCTGACCAGTTCGATAGCTGTCATCAGGCCATGACCGCCGCGCACGTCGCCGATGATGGAATGTTTCTCCATCAGCGCTTTACAGCCCTCGAATATCTGTGTTCCGCGGGCCGCTGCATTTTCGATGACATTCAGGCGTTTGGTTTCGGCCAAGCAGGCAAGTGCAGCGGCTGCGCCAACGGGGTGACCTGAATAGGTATAGCCATGGCCAATGCGCGCTTGCGGGCTGCTTTCAAATGTTTCCACGACTTTCTCGCCCATCATCACGGCGCCAAAGGGGAAATAACCGTTGGTGATAGCCTTGGCGGTGCACATCATATCGGGTTTAATCCCCCACAAACGTGCACCAGACCACGCGCCCGTGCGGCCATAGGCGGTGATAACTTCGTCGGTGATCAACAAGATGCCGTGGCGGTCGCAGATTTCGCGCACCATAGGTGCAAAGCTTTCATGTGGCGGGATGACCCCACCGGCGCCCAAGATCGGCTCCATAATCATTGCGGCAATCGTATTTGCGCCTTGGAAAGCGATCTCGTCTTCTAACGCAGCCGCACAAAACTGAGCCAATTTCGCAGGATCCGTTTCATTGAACGGGTTGCGGTAGGTGTAAGGCGCAGGAATGTGGTAACAGCCGGGCAACAGCGGTTCATAGGCGGTGCGGAAATTGGCGTTACCGTTGACGCTGGCTCCGCCCATATGTGTGCCGTGATAGCCCTTTTTGAGGCTGAGGAATTTGACCCGGCCAGGCTCGCCGCGCAGTTTGTGATATTGGCGCGACAAACGAAGGGCGGTTTCCACACTGTCCGACCCTCCCGAGGTGAAAAACGCGCGGCTGAGGCCATCTGGTGCAAAGAACTCGGCCAGTTCATAGGCCAATTCAATCGCCGCGTCGTTGGAGGTGCCGCGGAATGTGGAATAATAGGGCAGCGTCTCCAGCTGATCGGCGATTGCCTTTTTCACCGGATCACACGAGTAACCCAAATTCACATTCCACAAGCCACCGACAGCATCGACGACTTCATTGTCATCAATGTCGCGGATTTTTACACCTTCACTACCGACAATAATCTTTGGAGGGATCTCGTGGCTGTCTTGCGGCGAAGTCATCGGGTGCCAAAAGTATTTTCCGTTATTTTCACGCAAAAAATTTGAATCTTTCATGTGTATCACCTGTCAGTTTTAAATGTGGGACGAGGAGGGATTGCCCCAGTTCCGTTTCCATAAATCTTGAAGCGCGTCGGGAACCTTGCCCCCCCAGCTTTCACTAATCTGCAAGCTGGCCATCGTCACAGCGCGTGCGGCCTCTGGGTCGCGATCAGGGGTCATGCGACCAACTAGCCCGGCAATCGCGACCGCACCGGCGACGTGACCGCTTTGGTCAAAAAGGGGTGCCGCAATCGAGCGCACACCCTCCTCATAAGTTTGATCTGCAATCGCCACGCCTTTGGCCTTTGCAAAATCCACCGCCTGATGCAGCGCTTTTGCGGTCGTTGGTGTCGTGGACGTGAAACGGCGCATTGTTTCTAGCGCGGAGGGCATCAGTGTTTCAGGACCAAATGCGATGCAAACGATACCAGAAGCCGTGGCATTGAGCGGAAAGTCTGAAATGTCGACGACAACGCGCGTCGAGTAGCGACGCGTGTCACGATTCGCCAGCGTGATAAGCCTGTCGCCAGATAAGACCGTGGCATGTGCCGTTTCGCCTATTTTTTCCGCAAGCTGATCCAGAGGTTCAATTACGGTGTTTTTACGAGGCACGGTTTGTTCACGGACTTGGGCCAAACGCAAGACGATGGGACCCATGCGGTAGGCCTTTGATGTCGGATTTTTCTCCACGAATCCAACACTTTCTAGGGATGTAAGATACCGATAGGTTGTGGCTTTGTCATGACCAGACAAGCGGCAAAATTCGGACAAACCGATTTCTGGTTGGGTTTCAGAAAACTGATCTAAAAGCGTCAGCGCTTTTGAAATTACGGTCATTTTCACCTGCTCCTTTCGCCATCTGACTGCTCCACGATTGACAGAGAGCTCAACAAGTTTCAATCTATTTTTCGCAACATCGGTTTGAATAATGAACCAAAGGGAGCTTCCAAAATGAAACATCTCACCAAAATCATCTCCGTTGCGACCCTCAGTGTCGCAGCCGCAACTGGCGCCGTTCAGGCCGAATACCCCGAAAAACCTGTTGAATTTGTCGTGCCTTGGCCTCCGGGTGATCTCGAAGACGTTCTGACCCGCATGATCGCTGAAGATTTCCAAGACACCTATGGTGTTGCCGCTGCAGTGGTGAACCGTCCCGGCGGCGGCGGCGGTCCATTTCCCGGCGCGGTTTCTGTCGCCAATGCGCCTGCTGACGGTTACACGGTTGGATCTTTTATCGTCGCTATCCCAGTCGTCGGTCCGCAGATCGGCATCCCAGACTTGAACCCATCGCCGTTTGAGCCACTGGGCAACTTTCTAACCTACCCATTTGTGATCGCTGCCAATGGCTCCGCACCTTACGATGACATGCAAGGACTGGCGGATTACGCTAAGGAAAACGACGTGGTGCTGGGCCATTTTGGTGCCCCGCTTGTGCCGACCCGCGTGACAATGGCCTTGGCGAAGCAAATGGATTTCGCCTATGCCGCAGATGCACCATTTGATGCGCTAGATTGCAACACGCTGGCCTCTGGTGATGTGGACGTGATCAACACCACACTGCAATTGATCCTGCCATGTCTAGACAAGGTGAAAGTTCTGGCATCCATCGGTGGCGAACGCATTCCGCTGATCCCAGAAACGCCGACGGTTGCAGAGATTGCCCCTGATCTTAGCCTGTCGCTGTGGAACGGCCTGTTCGTCCATAAAGATACGCCTGCAGATGTGCGCGAAAAGATCATCGCAGTCGCAGAAAAGGCGATGGCGTCCGAGCGGGCGCAAAAGCTGGCGGCGGATACAGGTGCGTTGGTCTACTGGCAGGATGCAACTGACGCAGCTGCCCAAATCGAAACTGACACCGAAGCCTTTGATCGTGTCGGTGAGATGCTGAACCAATAACCGGTTCACCTAGGGTGCGCAGTTCATTGCGCCCCAAATGGTTAGGAGACACGCATGCAAAAGTTTACAACTCTCAAGACCCTCTTCAAACGTTATCGCCGTCCGGGAGACATTGTCTTTGCCTGGTTTGCTTTGGCTGTCGCGGTGTTTCTACTGTCGCAAATTACGCAGCAAGTGCAATTCAAACAGGGCGGAAAATTCGGCTCTCAGCCGCAGCTCTGGCCAATGGTTTCTTTGGGGCTGATGACAGTGTTTGCTGCGTTTCATGTTCTGGGCTCTGCTGTATCAGAGCGCATTGCCGGGCGTTGGCAGGAGGTCGGAAAATGGCTGGCCTCAATCGAATATGCAGTTTGGTTTGTGATCTATGCGGCGTTGGTGCCTAAAATTGGCTACCTTCCAGCGACGCTCGCCTTCGCTGCTTTGCTTGCGTTGCGCGCAGGCTATCGCAGCAAAGTCGTGCTGGGGGCCATTGCTTTAGTGGGGCTTGCAACAGTCGTGCTGTTTAAGACGCTCTTGCAGGTCAAACTCCCTGCGGGGCAGATCTATGAATATTTGCCGGACGGGCTGCGCCTGTTCATGATCGCCTATTTTTAACGGACATAACTCATGGAAAATATACTAGCTGGTGCTGCATTACTGGCACGTTGGGATGTGGTGATCGCACTGTTTGCTGGCTCTATAGGAGGCGTGATTATTGGTGCCATCCCCGGGGTGGGGCCCGCCGTCGCAATCGCAATTTTATTGCCTGCAACATTCTCTCTAGATCCAATCGTCGGCCTGACGGTTTTGTTGGGCATCTATGGTTCATCCATGTATGGCGGCGCATTGCCTGCTGTTTTGATCAATACGCCCGGGACGGCGGTGAATGCGCTAACCGCGAGCGATGGCTACCCGATGACCCTGCGCGGCCAGGCCCATCGGGCGGTATCTTTGGCGTATTCTGCGTCGTTTTGGGGCGGGATTTTCGGTATTCTTTGCCTTATCCTACTCACCCCATTGCTGGCCTGGGTCGCGCCGCAGTTTGGCAGCCGTGAAATTTTCCTAGCCGCGCTTTTGGGAATCATACTGGTGGTTCTGGCTTATCGTGGGCAGGTCATGGCGGCGGGAATGCTGGCGATGTTTGGTGTGTTCTTGCAGACCGTGGGTTTGGATGCGATCACCTATACGCAGCGCTATACATTTGGCATGACATTCCTGTCCTCGGGCGTAAATCTGATCGTCGTGGTGCTTGGGCTCTTTGCTCTGTCGCAGGCGTTCTTCTTGTTGGTAGAGCCAGACGACAGCCCAAAGCCACAGCCCGTTTCGGGCAGCTTGTTTGGGGGTTTTAAGGAGCTTCTGAAACACAAGCGTATTGCGACTGTGGCCTCAGGCTTTGGCGTCATAATGGGTATGGTGCCGGGCGTTGGCGAATTCACCGCCCAGTTCATGAGTTACACCTACGCGCAGAAGACTTCGAAAGACCCAGACAGCTTTGGTAATGGTTCTCCCGAAGGACTAGTGGCGTCCGAGGCTGCAAATAACGCAGTTCCTGCGGCGGCGATGATCCCTCTCTTAGCGCTCGGCATTCCCGGTGAAGCCTTAACTGCCATGATGCTGTCGGTCTTCTACGTCCACAATGTCATTCCTGGCCCGGCGCTGTTTCAGAACAATATCGATTTTGTCTATGCGCTCTACCTCGCACTGATTATCCTTAATGTGATTGTGGTTCTGTTCCTGATTTCGGCCACCAACCTCATGACCAAGATCATTCAGGTTCCTACACGCCTGCTGGGTGTGATCATCCTTATGCTTTCCTTTGTGGGCGTCTATTCCCTGCGCAATTCGCTGAGTGACTGTATGATGGCGGCAGGTTTTGGGGTTTTAGGACTGGTTCTGAAACGCTTGAACTTACCGATTGTGCCTATTGTTTTGGGCATGGTTTTGGGCGGAATTATGGAGGTCAAACTGCGCGCAGCTATGGCGCGGGTTAAAACCCCCTTTGATATGATCGACCGCCCTATCGCATTCATCATCTTCATAGTCATCCTTCTGGTTCTGGGGCTGCATATGCGCGCCTTGGTGCGTGACTGGCAGGCGAACCAGAAAGACGCTGACCACGACCTTCACGACACACAAATTCGGTAAGCCTTATGGAACAAACACAAATTGACGCGTTGCGCGATATTGCGCTTTCACCGCGTACGCATCTCATCAACGGTCAGTCAGTACCTACTTCGGATGGAGGCACGATGGATGTGATCTCACCCATTGACGGCAGCATCCTAACCACAATGGCAAAGGGCACAGCCGAAGATATGGACGCGGCCATTGCTGCTTCGCGGGCTGCGTTTGAAGATGGGCGCTGGTCTGCCATGGCTCCTGCGCAGCGCAAACGGATCATGCATAAATGGGCCGATCTGATTGAAGCCAATGCGCTTGAGCTGGCGGTATTGGGTGTACGTGACAATGGTACCGAGATTGGCATGGCGATCAACGCCGAGCCACGTTCGGCCGCAGCGACCATTCGTTATTATGCCGAAGCCATCGACAAGATCTATGGCGAGATTGCGCCAACACCTGATGGGATCTTAGGTCTCGTCCATAAGGAACCGGTTGGCGTGGTCGGCGCGATCATTCCGTGGAACTTCCCGCTGATGATTGGCGCATGGAAACTAGGGCCAGCGCTGGCCACCGGCAATTCCGTGGTTGTGAAACCAGCGGAAACTGCGTCGCTTTCGCTTCTGCGTTTGGTCGAACTAGCCCATGAGGCCGGGCTGCCCGATGGCGTACTGAACATCGTCACAGGCGAAGGGACCGTTGTCGGCGAAGCTATGGGTCTGTCGATGGATGTGGATGTCCTGGTCTTTACCGGCTCCGGCGGCGTTGGACGGCGTTTGATGGAATATTCCGCGCGCTCCAATATGAAGCGCGTTTATCTCGAACTTGGCGGCAAATCCCCCAATGTGGTTTTTGCCGACGCACCAAATTTAGACCAGGCCGCCTTGGTCACCGCCATGGGGATTTTCCGTAATTCAGGACAGGTCTGTGTCGCGGGTGCGCGTTTGCTCGTGGAAGACGGCATCCACGATGATTTTGTCGCTGCCGTTATCAAACAGGCCAAGTCCCTGAAAGTTGGGGACCCGCTTGATCTAGGCAATCAGATTGGCGCGGTGAATTCCGCGCGCCAGCTTGATCAAAACCTATCTCTCGTTGAAACAGCCCTCAGCGAGGGTGGTGAGGTTCTGATTGGCGGTTCCAAAATCCTTGCGGAAACCGGCGGATTTTACATGTCGCCAACAGTTGTCAGCAATGTCAAAGCCAGCGACGCCCTGTTTCAAAAAGAAGTCTTCGGCCCAGTTTTGACTGTGACTGCGTTCAAAGACGAAGCTGAGGCCACGCGCCTTGCCAATGCCACTGACTATGGTCTTGCCGCAGGCGTCTGGACATCCAACCTATCGCGCGCGCACAAAATGACCCGCGCTATTCGTGCAGGTGTGGTTCATGTGAACACTTACGGCGGACCGGATGTGACCGTACCCATGGGCGGAATGAAGCAATCTGGTAACGGCGTCGATAAGTCGATGCACGCGCTGGAAAAATACGTCGAGCTCAAAACCGCATGGATGGCCCTATGACAGATGTTCCCAAGACCATTCTGGTCATCGGCACCTATGATACTAAGGATGATGAGCTGCGTTTCATTGGCGAGACGATCCTTGGCCAAGGTGGCCGGATCGTCACCATGGATGTCAGTGTCCTAGGAGATCCAAACATCCCCTGCGATCATACAAAACATGACGTCGTGGCCGCCGCAGGTACAACGATTGACGCAATCATCGCCCTGAACGACGAAAACCAAGCTATGCAGGCCATGGCCAAAGGGGCAACCGCGCTTACATTGAAATTGTGGCGTGAGGGTGCATTTGACGGCGTTCTGGTTCTGGGCGGTTCTATGGGGACAGATCTAGCGCTTGACGTCACTGCGGCCCTTCCTATTGGGGTGCCCAAATACATCGTTTCGACCGTCTCGTTTTCTCATATGATCCCGCCAGACAGGCTTGCACCGGATGTGCAGATGATCCTTTGGGCTGGCGGGCTTTATGGGCTGAATTCCGTTTGCAAAGCCTCGCTCAGCCAAGCAGCGGGCGCAGTTCTGGGGGCCGCTCAAGCGGTGATACCACGCACCGGCGCACCGTTGATTGGGATGACCAGCCTCGGCAAAAACGCGCTGCGTTATATGGTGCATCTGAAACCAGCGCTGGAAGCGCGCGGCTATGAGGTCGCTGTTTGTCATGCCACGGGTATGGGAGGGCGGGCGTTTGAAGCCCTTGCCGCGCAGGGTGATTTTGCCTGCGTTTTCGACTTTTGCACACAAGAACTCGGCAACGAGGTTTTTGGGTCCTCAATCACAGCAGGTCCCGACCGGTTGACCGGCGCAGGGATGGCGGGAACGCCGCAGATTGTGGCGCCAGGATGTTATGATTTGGTCGATTTCGTGGGGTGGCGACCGCTTGATGACCGTTGGCAAGAGCATCCCCAACATGCACATAATCGCCTCATCACCTCAGTCGTTTTGAACACAGATGAACGCTGCGAAGTCGCACGCGCCCATGCCATTCAACTTGCCAAAGCAAAGGGCAAAACTGTTTTGATGCTCCCGTCGGGCGGCTGCGGAGAATGGGATCGCACCGGCGCAGAACTCCATGACGAGGTCGGGTTGGGCGCGTTCCTTAATGAAATAAAGGCGCAGGCAAGCTGCGAAATCGCTGTTGTGGATGCACATATCAATGACGCTTCTTTCAGTGAGGCCGCGCTTGCGATCTTTGACAGTTGGCGTGAAGCCGGAACCATTTAAACGCAATGCGCGCAGTGAAAGAGGCATGCGGTGATGGCTCTCCTTGCAACATTTCCCATCATGTTGACCATGGCGGTGGGCTACGCTGTTGAGCGGTTGAAATGGCTCTCACCACAAGGTTGGGAAGGTATTGAACAGCTTTGTTTTCGACTGCTGTTTCCAGCGCTGTTGTTCAAATCCATTGCCCTATCTGAACTGGATTTTGCACAAATCAGATCCGTGGTTTTAAGCTGCTATGTGGTGCTTGCACTCAGCGTAGCGCTGATATTTTCTCTGCGATTTTGGATAGGGCAACAGCGCTTGCCCGACCCCGACTTTACGACCCTGTTGCAATCATCGACACGTTGGAATGCTTTCATCGCGTTGGCGGCGGCAGAGCTTGTGCTTGGGGCGCAGGGCTATGCGTTGGTCGCCGCGTGTATGGCCGCACTCATCCCCGTCATCAATATTGCTTTGATCATCGCGATGGCTCGGTTCGGTACAGCAAAAACTACGCCTAAGAATGTGGTTATGTCTGTTCTAAAAAATCCATTTGTGCAGGCATGCGCTCTTGGGCTGGTGGTCAATCTTTTGAGCATGCCAATACCATCTCCTCTGGTGGAGACACTAAACCTAATTGGGCGCGCCGCATTGGGCCTTGCACTGATTTCGGTGGGTGCGGCAATCCGGTTCGAAAGGTTGTTCGTAAAATCCCCACTCCTCTGTCTTGGAGTGCTCGTGCGACCCGTTTTGATGCCGCTGCTTGCTTATGGCGTAGCGTGGGGTGCGGACTGCAACAGGCTTGAAACCGCTGTAATTCTCTTGGTCTTTTGTGTGCCCTCAGCTTCGAACGGATATGTCGTGGCAAAACAAATGGGCGGCAATGCGCAGGCATACGCAGATATTCTCACATGGCAAACGATACTGTCGCTTGGCATCATACCACTTTCGACATTGGTGAGTTAGCAATTGTACGGAATCATCTGTGTGAGCCGTACTTAAGATAAGCCGAACTTGTTGCCAAACTTGAACCATAATTTGATTTATTCAACCAGTCCGACCTCTCGCTGAAGCAATACAACAGCCTCGCTTTCCCAGAATGAGCGCTCAGTTCGCACCTGCAGCTTATGTCGTCTTCCCGCACCTTGCGCCCGTTAGCATAGTACGCAAAATGACCATACCAACTCCGCCCCTCAATCTTACGAAAACTTCCAGCAGCGCGATGGGTGGAATCAGGCAGCGTAGAACAGCCCACTGAGTGGACCTGTCGCGGTTTAATGGCACCTGCCAAACGTAAACTCCTACCTCTCACTTGATATCATAATTCATACAAAGACTTAGAAACATAGTGCTGGGTCCAATAAACGGAACTACGATTTGGAGCCGAAATCGATCTACCCCAAAGTCAAACAACATTTTCAACGTGGAATGGCACACCCGCAAGACAGGGTAACTTGATGACCGCTCCACGAACACCAATAAGGATCAGATAACGCCCCCTTCTTAGGCTATCCCTAAGAAGAACCCAGAGATTAAGACCTTTATAAACAATGCAGTGTTTGTAGCATCCCCCTGTCGCAGTGGGAGAATACAACTATGGTCGAATCCATTGATACGCTTGTTGTTGGTGCAGGTCAGGCCGGAATTGCAGCCAGCGCGCATCTTACACGCCATAGTATCCCCCATATTGTCTTGGAAAAGGACCGCGTTGCCGAAAGCTGGCGCACGCGGCGTTGGGATTCACTGGTTGCGAATGGCCCTGCCTGGCACGATTGTTTCCCAGGCATGCAGTTCCCCCAATCGGGCCCTGATGCTTTTCCACCAAAGGGCGAAATCGCCGATGCTCTTGTGGGATTTGCAAACGCGCATAAAGCGCCCATCCGCACGGGTGTTGACGTCACATCCGTGACCCGCACCAAGGGGCGGTCCGGATTTATGGTCGAGACATCACAAGGCAAAATCGCAGCGCAAAATGTCATTGCGGCGACCGGGGCTTTTCATCACCCGGTGTTTCCCAAGATCATTCCCGATACAGAAAATGTGGCGCAAATTCATTCGGCCCAGTATCGCAACCCGGATCAATTGCCCGAGGGGGCTGTGCTGGTCGTGGGAGCCGGGTCATCCGGTGGCCAAATCGCAGACGAACTGCAACGATCCGGACGTAAAGTGTATCTTTGCGTAGGGCCACATGATCGCCCGCCACGCGCATATCGCGGGCGCGATTTTTGCTGGTGGTTGGGTGTTCTGGGCCTTTGGGATGCGGCCGCTAAAGCACCAGGAGCGGAACATGTCACGATCTCTGTTAGCGGTGCACGTGGCGGGGAGACCGTGGATTTCCGCAGGTTGGCACATGCTGGCATGACATTATTGGGTCGCGCGTCAGGCTACGACAATGGTCAGCTGCTGATTGACAGTGATTTGGCCGATAACATCGCCGCCGGTGACGCAAACTACCTTGATATGTTGAAACAGGCCGATACCTATATCGACCGGTTTGGCCTTGATCTGCCAGCAGAACCGGACGCACATATGCTGCCGAATGATCCCGATTGCCTGACCCATCCGTTACGTGAACTGGACCTTGCCAAGGCAAATATCACCAACGTCATTTGGGCAACGGGATATACACAAGATTTTTCGTGGATCGACCTGCCTCATGCCATTGATGCCAAGGGTGCGCCCTATCATCAACGCGGCGTTTCACCGGAACCGGGGCTGTATTTTCTAGGTCTTCCTTGGCAATCACGGCGCGGATCCTCGTTTATCTGGGGTGTCTGGCACGACGCAGCCTATGTCGCAGATCAGATAGAAATCCAACGCAGCTACCGCGAATATCGTCCCAAGCCGGCCTGAACATGGAAGCAAAACAATGAACATAGCCACGCCTGTCCAAAACCCAATCGACGCTTTGCGCGATAACGTGTCCACGCCCTTTGAAGAAGCACGCGCGATGCCGCCCACGGTGTACACGTCCGAGACATTCCTCGAATCTGAGCTGGAAAACGTGTTCAAGACATCGTGGTTTTGCGTCGGGCGCGCCAGCGCCTTGGCCAAGTCCGGTGACTATATGACATGCGAATTGGCCGGTCAGCCCGTTATTGTTTTGCGCGACAGAGATAACGTTTTACGGGCCTATTCCAACGTTTGCCGCCACCGTATGTCCACATTGCTACACGGGCGTGGCAATACCAAATCCATTGTCTGCCCCTATCATGCATGGACCTATGGTCTAGATGGCAGCTTGCGTGGTGCACCTGCCATGAAGGGCAACAAAGCATTCTGCAAGGACCACTACAGCCTACCTGACATTGCCTGTGAAGACTGGCTTGGCTGGGTGTTCATCACCCTCAATCCCAAAGCACCGCCGGTTGCTGACGAACTGCGCGAGGTCGAAGACCTTATCGCAGGCTACGACATGACGAACTACACAGAGACCTTTTTTGAAGAACATGAATGGGACACCAATTGGAAAGTGTTGGCTGAAAATTTCATGGAAAGCTATCATTTGCCGGTTTGTCATGCGGGCACGATTGGGGGATTGTCCAAACTGGACGATATGATCTGCCCCCCCGGACGCAAGGCATTCAACTATCATACGATCCTAAAGGATGATACGTTGCGCATCGCTATGGCGCATCCAAGCAATGATCGTTTGCACGGGGATGAACGCCGGACGACATTTTTGCTGGCCATCTATCCAAGCTTGCTGATCACCCTGACACCGGGATATTTTTGGTATCTTAGCCTTCACCCGAAAGGGACAGGTCAGGTGCAAATCCGCTTTGGCGGTGGCATGTCTGATGATTACAAAAATGATGCAGAGGCACAGCAAAACCTAGTGGATCTCAAGACACTGTTGGACGAAGTCAATGTCGAGGATCGAGGCTGTACCGAAAAGGTCTATCGCGGATTATCCGCAGATGGGGCCGCGCCGGGGCACCTGTCGCATTTGGAACGCCCGAATTTCGACTTCGCACAATATTTGATGAGCAAAATGGACACCTCGTTCCAACCGAATATTGCAAAAGGATCCTGATCATGGCGTCTCTGTCTGAGCAATTACAAGGTATTGCAGCCCTTCCAGCGGATCGCCCGATGACGATGCCCGGGGCGTTCTATTGCTCGCAAGATCAGTTTGACCGGGAAACAGCAACAGTCTTGCGGCGCGGTTGGCATTGCCTTGGCCGCGCAGATGAAATCCCCAATGTCGGGGATTTCTTCAGTGTTCAGCTTCTGAACGAACCGCTGATCGTGGTGCGGCAAGCGGACGATCATATTGCGGTACTGGCCAACGTGTGCCGTCACCGCGGGATGCCCTTGGCCGAAGGCAGTGGCAACACAAAACGGTTCGTGTGTTCCTATCACGCGTGGTCATACGATTTGGACGGTGGCCTGCTGCGTGCCGCCCGGATGAAGAATGCGGGTTTTGATGCCAAAAACTGTGCGTTACACCGCCATAACATGCAGTTGTGGCAAGGGTTTATTTACGTGAACCTAGATGGGGACGCGGAACCGTTTTCGTATCCCGCCCTTGATGGGCTGCTTGCCAATTACGACAGTGAACGTTTCCGTATCGCCCATGTCGCGGAAGAGGTTTGGAACACCAATTGGAAATGCCTCGTTGAAAATTTCATGGAAGGCTATCACCTATCCGTCGTACACCCGCAGACGCTGCACAGCTATACGCCCACAGGTCTTGCGCGAAAGCTGGAAAGTGGAGACGGTTTTACATCTTATGCAGCGAACTATCCCAAATCTATCCCGTCCCGTGGCATGGGGGCACCCAACCTGACGCAGGACGAACGATTGCGGTCTACCTTGTTCGCACTGTTCCCGACACAAGTTGTCAGTCAGGCCGCCAGCCTATTGGTATCCATCAGTATTTTTCCGATGAATGCAGGCCAAATCAGGGTCAAATGGACCTTGTCCACCTATGGCACTGACCTTGATGATGACACGGTTGCCCAGCGCATTGCGCTTTGGGAAAAGGTCAATCAAGAAGATCGGGAAAAACTGGAACGCATGCAAATTGCGCTTGCTTCCGAACACGCCCTGTCCGGCCCGCTGGCAGAGGATGATTACGAAGGCACCATACGTGATTTTCAGCTATGGCTTGCCGCACAAGACCGAATGTAAGGAACCCCTATGGCCCATACCCGCATCCGCAAGTTCAACACGTCAGACACATATCCCGAACAAAACCTCGACAATGATCTGTGTCAGGCCGTCGTGACCGAAGCCTCTGGCAGGATCGTCTGGCTGCGCGGGCAATGTCCACAGAACCTGGATGACGCGGCCAATATCAACAGCCACGATCCGGTCGAGCAGACCCACAAGGTCATGCAAAATATCACCCAATTGATCGAAGAGGCCGGCGGCGATATCAGTCATCTGGTCAAAGTGGTTGTCTACATCACAGACGTCCGCCATCGCGAAGCCGTCTATCGCACCATGGGCGAATATATCAAAGGCGTGCATCCTGTGTCGACAGGACTGGTCGTGCAGGCGCTTGCACGACCTGAATGGCTGGTTGAAATCGATGGCACGGCGGTAATCCCTGCATGACATTTTCACTAATCGCCCGTTGCGCCGAAACCGGCATGTTCGGGGTTGCGATAGCATCGTCATCGCCTGCAGTTGCTGCACGCTGCTCCTATGCACGTGCGGGTGTTGGCGCTGTTGCCTCGCAGAACGTGACAGACCCAACGCTTGGCCCGCTGGGGCTGGATCTAATGCAGGACGGAATGTCCGCATCAGAGGCCATTGCGCGCATACAATCCCAAGGAAAGTTCATTGAATATCGACAGGTTTTGGCAATTGATGCCGATGGCGCTACCGCGATCCATTCAGGTCCAAATTCTTTGGGCATTTGGACGCAGGCCCAAGGACCTGATGTTGCGTCGGGCGGCAATCTACTGGCCAATGACGGTGTGCCTGCCGCTATTGTCGCCGGTTTTACGACCAGTAAAGGGCATATTGGCGATAGGTTGATCGCGGCTATGCGGGCGGGATTGGCCGCAGGGGGCGAGGCTGGACCGGTGCATTCGGCGGGCATGAAGATTGTGGACAACGTGCCTTGGCCCGTTGCCGATCTGCGCTGCGATTGGACAGAAGATTGCCCGATCGAGGCTATCGCGACCGCGTGGGAGGTTTATAAGCCACAATTGGATGCCTATATCCAGCGCGCCATCGACCCGCGTGATGCCCCTTCATACGGTGTACCGGGGGATGATTGACACCATTCTGCGCCTTGGTCACCAATAGCATATGCAAACGCGATTCACTCTGAGGCAGCTAGAATACTTCACCTGCGCGGCGGACACAGGCAGCATTGCTGCGGCCAGTCGCGTGCTGAACGTCTCTTCGCCATCCATTTCGACCGCTCTGACCCAGCTTGAGGAAGAACTGGGTACCGTGCTGTTTGTGCGGCAACGTGCGCAGGGACTATCCCTGACCGAAGCTGGACGCAGCTTGGCCGAACAGGCGAATAAAATCCTATTCGAGGCATCAGAACTGACACGCCTTGCCGGAACGGCATCCGAGATGATCCAAGGACCCTTGCGCCTGGGATGTCTCGTGACCTTTGCGCAGATTGTTGTACCAAAATTACGCCGCAGCTTTGAAGCACAACACCCTGCGGTCACTCTCAGCCAGTCTGAATTGACGCAGCCAGATATTTTTGCAGCGCTGCGACGTGCTGAGATCGATTTAAGCCTCAGCTATGCAATCGACGTGCCCGCAGATCTGGAATTCCACCCGATCAAAACACTGCCACCTCTGGTCATGCTGGCGCCAGATCACCCGCTATCAGATCGCAACACTCTGACAATACAGGATCTGGCAAATCACGCGATGGTCCTGCTGGATCTGCCGCTGAGTTCAGACTATTTCCTGTCTTTCTTCAATACGACGTCCGTGAAGCCCTTGATCACGGAACGTACCAAAGACATGGCCGTGGCACGCAGCCTTGTTGCGAATGGGTTTGGGTATTCGATTGTCAATTTCCGCCCTGTTGGCACACATGCACCCGATGGAAAGCCATTGGTTTTCATCCCTCTACACAGCAAGGTCCCACCGATCGAGGTTGGTGTCCTGTCGGCAAAAGGCGCGATGAAACGACGTGCTTGCGCAGCGTTCCTACAACATTGCATTGCAGAGATGGTTTGATGGAAATGTTAGGTCAATTTGGCTGTTACGGGTCGTAGAAAAAACCGATGCAAATTCTAAGATCGAGCCCTTTGGTTGATGTAATCTGAAACAACACTGATGGGATCACGCGCAATATCGTTAGATGTATCTACAAAGCAGACGCCATTAGGTTACGCATAGCAGATTGATAAGCTGCGGTAATCTCATCACGTTTGATGTGGCGACCTGATCGCACTGCGTGCCGGCCTGCGGACCAAACATCGGTCACGATGGTATCTTTTGCGGCAAACACCAAACCGTCAAGAATTTGATCTTGGCGCAATGCGCATAGCGCGGATGAGGTGCTATCAATGGCGACCAGATCCGCAAGTTTACCGACCGAAATTTCGCCCGCCTGACGGCCCAAAGCCTGCGCCCCGCCCTTTGCAGCACCGGAATAGAGCGTTTCACCGACAGATCCTTCGCCAACGACCATCACATTGCGGGCAATGTCACGCAGACGTTGGGAATATTCCAATGTACGCAGCTCTTCAGTTAATGAGATCAACACATTAGAATCTGACCCAACGCCAAATGCGCCACCATGGTTTAAATATGATGGCCCGTTGAAGGGCCCATCGCCCAGGTTTGCTTCGGTAATTGGGCAAAGGCCAGCAACTGCACCGGATTTGGCCATATCTTCCGTTTCGGTGTCGCTCATATGCGTAGCGTGGATCAGGCACCAATCTGCGTCCACTCCGGCATTTTGCAACAACCACTCAACCGGGCGCGCACCCAGCCACGCCCGAATGTTAGTCACTTCCTTGGGTTGTTCTGCGATGTGAATATGGATTGGCCCAGCGCGCCGCGCTGCCAAAACAGCCTGCAAATCATCTGACGATGTGGCCCGCAGAGAATGCGGTGCAATACCCACACAACAATCATCAGGTAATGCCCCGACAGCGTGTTCTGCACGGTCAACCAATGCGTTGAAACGATCGACCGAGTTGCCAAACCGTGCCTGCCCCGCCTCAAGCGGCACCTGCCCTGCCCCGCCATATGTATATAGGACCGGTAAATGGGTTAGGCCTATACCAGTGATATCCGCGGCGGCGGCAATGCGCGACGATAGCTCTCCCAGATCATCATAAGGCGTACCACCCGGCTGGTGGTGCAGATAGTGGAATTCACCCACGCTGGCAAAGCCCGCCTCTTGCATTTCCAAGAAAACGAAGGCCGCGATCGCCTCGACCTGTTTAGGGGTTAAATGCGCGGTGAACCGGTACATCAGGTCGCGCCATGTCCAGAAACTATCCCTACCCGCCATGCGATATTCGGTCATGCCAGCCATGGCGCGTTGAAAGCTGTGACTGTGCAAATTTCCCAAAGCCGGCAAAAGCGTATCGACCACCACATCTGCGGGGCGGGCCTGCTGGTCTGTTTCAATTTTCGCAATCTGGCCCTGCGCCACGGTCAGACGCACCCCAGACGCCCATCCGGTTGAAAGCATCGCTTGTTTTGCAAAAATCATCTTAACCTCCATTATGTCTAGACATAAAGCATATTTTTACATACGTTAAAAGAGTGTTCTCAACTATATCGGAATGAAAATGCCGAAAAATAACATGGTCTTTTCCCATCTCAACCTTGCGACATTAGGGGAATCAGAGGCCGCATACGGTTTGATCAAGGATGCCGCGATTGTGGTTGTGGATGGGCTGATCGATTGGCTTGGGCCTGTTTCCGAGCTTCCTGATGGCTATAAAACGCATCCTCAGACCGATCTTGGTGGACGCCTTGTCACCCCTGGTTTGATTGATTGTCACACGCATATTGTACATGGCGGTGACCGCGCTGCAGAATTCGAAATGCGACTAAACGGTGCCAGTTATGAAGAGGTCGCACGCGCTGGCGGTGGGATCGTGTCGACGGTAAATGCGACACGCGCCGCATCTGAAGGCGAGCTTTTGACAGACGCATTGCGTCGCGTGGATGTTTTGATATCCGAAGGCGTCACCTGCATTGAAGTGAAATCCGGCTATGGGTTGGACCGAGACACCGAACTGCGTATGTTGCGTGTCGCCCGTGCGATAGCCGAACATCGCCCTATTCGCGTAAAAACAACCTTCCTTGGTGCCCATGCGACACCCACGGAATATGCCGGCCGCGATGATGATTACATCCATGACGTTTGTATTCCAACCCTGCGTGCGGCGCATGCCGAAGGGTTGGTTGATGCGGTGGATGGGTTTTGCGAAGGCATCGCCTTTCAACCTGATCAAATCGCGCGGGTGTTTGATGTGGCCCAAGAACTGGGCCTGCCAACCAAACTGCATGCAGAACAATTGTCCAACCTTGGCGGTGCTAAATTGGCTGCCAGCTATGGCGCGATGTCAGCGGATCACATCGAATATCTGGATGAAGACGGCGTAAAGGCGATGAAGGATGCAGGCACAATTGCCGTTATCCTACCCGGCGCATTCTACACATTGCGCGAAACCCAAGCCCCGCCCATTGACCTGTTGCGCAAACATGATGTGCCTATGGCGCTTGCGACGGATTTGAATCCCGGAACCGCTCCGCTAAATTCGCTACTGCTGACCATGAATATGGGCTGCACCCTATTTCGAATGACGCCCGACGAAACCCTGCGCGGCGTCACCCAAAACGCGGCTCGTGCCTTGGGCCTACAGGACGCAGGAACACTTGCCGTCGGCATGCGCGCTGACATGGCGGTCTGGGACGTCAAACACCCTGCTGAACTGTCCTATCGGATCGGGTTCAACCCACTTCATTCCCGCATTTTCGGAGGCACATTGTGACCACCCTAACCCTGTCTCCCGGCGCCGTCACTTTGGATGATCTGGCCGACATATATTGGAACGAAGCCGCCGTGCGTCTTGATCCGGCCAGCCATCCCGCAATCGAGCTGGCCCATTCCCGGATCGCCAAGGCCGTGGCGGGAACGGATGCCGTTTATGGCGTCAACACGGGCTTTGGAAAACTAGCCTCGGTCAAGATCGAAGCCAAGGATACCGCAACGCTTCAGCGCAACCTGATCCTCTCCCATTGCTGCGGCGTTGGCCCTGCAATCTCGCGCCGTCATGCGCGCCTGCTGATGGCACTGAAATTGCTCAGCCTTGGGCGTGGCGCATCCGGTGTGCGACTAGAGGTCGTCACCTTGCTTGAAGGGATGCTGGCAAAAGGGGTGACACCGGTCATTCCCGCGCAGGGGTCTGTCGGGGCGTCCGGCGATCTGGCCCCGCTGGCCCATATGGCTGCGGCCATGATGGGACATGGTGAGGCCGAATTCGAAGGCCACGTGATGTCAGGCGGCAAGGCTTTGGCCGCCGCAGGTTTGACACCAGTGGAACTGGGCCCCAAAGAAGGCTTGGCATTGATCAATGGCACGCAGTTTTCCACCGCATTTGCCATTGCAGGATTGTTTGGCGCATGGCGTGCAGCGCATTCCGCGCTTGTCACGTCAGCCCTATCCACAGACGCAATCATGGGATCAACGGCACCTTTGCAGCCGGAAATCCATACATTGCGTGGCCATCTGGGGCAGATCCAAGCGGGTGAAACAATGCGTGCCCTATTGGCAGGATCTGAAATTCGCGACAGTCATGTGGTGGACGATGCACGGGTCCAAGACCCCTATTGCATCCGCTGCCAACCACAGGTGACAGGTGCGGCCATGGATGTGTTGCGCATGGCGGCGCGTTCGCTGGAAATTGAAGCAAATGCCGCCACCGACAACCCCCTGGTCCTGATCGACGCAGATGTGATCGTATCAGGCGGCAATTTCCATGCGGAACCTGTTGGGTTCGCCGCAGACATGATTGCATTGGCCATTGCCGAAATTGGGGCCATCGCGCAAAGGCGCGTCGCACTGATCGTCGATCCGGTGCTCAGCTTCAATCTACCCCCCTTCCTGACACCCAATCCGGGTCTGAACAGTGGCTATATGATTGCCGAAGTCACCACCGCCGCCTTGATGAGTGAAAACAAACATCTGGCCAACCCATGTGTGACCGACAGCACGCCAACCTCTGCCAACCAAGAAGACCATGTCAGCATGGCAGCACATGGGGCCCGTCGTTTGGGGGCCATGAATGACAACCTGACGCGCATTTTGGGGGTTGAACTGCTTTGCGCAGCGCAAGGGATTGATTTCCGCGCCCCCTTGACCACAAGCGACACGTTGCAAAACGTCATTGCCCGGCTGCGCCAAGACGTCGAAACCCTAGGCGATGATCGCTATCTCGCGCCTGATCTGGAACGTGCGGCTGCGCTTATCGCATCTGGTGACGTTGTAACTGCAGCGGGCATCGACATGCCGGAGCTGTCGACATGACGCCGGTCGAAATCGTTCAAGGCGACAGCCCGATCGTTCTGGGTCTGCCCCATACGGGAACCTATGTTCCTGATGATGTTCTGGCGGATCTCAACGAACGTGGGCGCGGGCTGGATGACACGGATTGGCATATTCACACGCTGTATGAAGGCCTATTGCCCGATACCACCAGCGTGCGCGCCACGTTCCATCGTTATGTTGTGGATGCAAATCGTGACCCGTCCGGCATATCCCTGTATCCCGGACAAAACACCACTGGGCTTGTGCCACTGACCGATTTTGATGGTCATAGCATTTGGACAAATGCACCAGACGCCGCAGCGATTGAAACTCGTCGGGCCGCATTTCATGTCCCCTATCACGCAGCACTTGAGACCGAATTGGACCGGGTCAAACGCCTGCACGGGTTCGCCATGCTGTATGATTGTCATTCGATCCGCTCGGACATTCCGTTTCTGTTTGACGGTAGGCTGCCTGATTTCAACATTGGCACAAATCTCGGCACGACATGTGATCCGACCATTGAAAAGACCACTCAGGATATTTGCGCTGCTGCACAGGGGTATTCGTCGGTCACCAATGGTCGGTTTAAGGGCGGTTGGACAACGCGTCACTATGGTCGGCCCTCAGAAGGTCTACACGCCATCCAAATGGAACTGGCCCAAAGCACTTATCTGACCTCCGAGACCAGCCCATGGACCTATGACGACGAAAAAGCTGCGAAGCTGCGCCCGCTCCTCACATCCATTTTGACAAAATTGACCGGTTTGGCCCGGACACTGAAAGGCAAATCATGACCGATCCGCGCAAAAACACCCGTGACATTTTTCCTGCCACGGGCACCGAGATCACTGCCAAAAGCTGGCTGACCGAAGCGCCAATGCGCATGTTGATGAACAACCTACACCCCGATGTGGCCGAAAACCCGCATGAGCTGGTGGTGTACGGCGGGATCGGTCGTGCGGCGCGGACGTGGAAGGATTTCGACCTCATTGTTGAGAGCCTCAAAAACCTTGAGGAAGACCAAACCCTTATGGTGCAATCGGGCAAACCTGTTGGCGTGTTCCAAACCCACAAAGATGCGCCGCGTGTTTTGATCGCAAACTCAAACCTCGTGCCGCATTGGGCCAATTGGGATCACTTTAACGAGCTCGATAAAAAAGGGCTGGCGATGTACGGCCAAATGACGGCCGGATCGTGGATCTACATCGGCAGCCAAGGCATCGTGCAAGGGACATACGAAACATTCGTCGAAGCAGGTCGCCAGCATTACAATGGCGACCTGACAGGCAAATGGGTTTTGACCGGCGGCTTGGGCGGTATGGGCGGCGCGCAGCCGCTGGCCGCAGTCATGGCGGGTGCCTGTTGTTTGGCCGTTGAATGCAACCAAGATAGCATCGATTTCCGTCTACGGACCCGATACGTGGACGAAAAGGCTGAAACGCTCGACGAAGCCTTGGCCCTGATCGACAAATGGACCGCTGCGGGCGAAGCCAAATCCGTGGGCCTTTTGGGAAATGCCGCAGATGTCTTTGCAGAACTCGCAAAACGCGGCGTGCGCCCAGACATGGTGACAGACCAGACATCCGCCCATGACCCGATCAACGGCTACCTGCCGCAAGGCTGGACAATGGCGCAGTGGAAAGAGAAACGCGAAAGCGATCCAAAAGCCGTCGAAATCGCCGCCCGTGCATCGATGAAAGTGCATGTGGAAGCGATGATCGAATTCCAAAAAATGGGCGTGCCAACATTCGACTATGGCAACAACATCCGTCAGGTTGCTTTGGAAGAAGGTTTGGAAAACGCGTTTGATTTCCCGGGCTTCGTTCCGGCCTATATCCGCCCGCTTTTCTGTCGCGGTATTGGCCCCTTCCGCTGGGCGGCCCTGTCTGGTGATCCAGAAGACATCTACAAAACAGACGCCAAGGTCAAAGAAATCCTGTCAGAGGACAAGCACCTGCACAACTGGCTTGATATGGCGCGGGAACGGATTGCATTCCAAGGCTTGCCTGCACGTATTTGCTGGGTCGGCCTTGGCATTCGCCACAAACTGGGTTTGGCTTTCAACGAAATGGTGCGCAATGGCGAACTCAGTGCTCCGATTGTGATCGGCCGCGATCATCTGGATTCCGGTTCAGTTGCGTCCCCCAACCGCGAAACCGAAAGCATGTTGGACGGGTCCGATGCGGTGTCCGATTGGCCATTACTGAACGCGTTGCTCAACACTGCATCTGGCGCAACGTGGGTGTCGCTGCATCACGGTGGTGGTGTCGGCATGGGCTTTTCCCAGCATTCAGGCATAGTGATTTGCTGTGATGGGTCAGAAGATGCAGACCGTCGCATTTCCCGTGTTCTGTGGAATGACCCTGCCACAGGCGTCATGCGCCATGCGGATGCAGGTTATGACATGGCGAAAGACTGCGCGCGTGAACACGGTTTGAATTTACCGGGCATTCTTGATTGAACAAATCGGCGGGCGATCAAGCCCGCCCTCTCCCCAGAATGTTTGCCGGAATTGTTACATCAATACCGGGTCGTCATCCGATGCCCGGGTTTGTGGGACATCCGAACATAGGTCACGGCCTGCCCTGCAAGCCAAGTAGACCTTTCAACAGTGAAAACCGGATCTCCGACACCACATTCCAAAAAATCCGTAAGCCCCTGATCCGCCAAAGCAGCAGAAAAACTAATCTCTGCATCTGAAAATGGTGTCTCGCTTAGCAGCCATTCATTTGGCCCAAGTTCAGAAAAATCCATATCTCGTGCCTGCGGCAAGGCATCAAGATTGATCCAACGATCTTCGTATTGATAGGGATATCCATCCGCATAATGCATGCACACAAGATGCAACACATCTGTTGTCCCCGATAGTTGGAGACGCGCGCGCAACCAGTCTGGAGAGGGCGCGATTTCGCTGGATACCAAAGAATATCGGTACTCGGCATTGAGCGCTTCGATTTCGTTTCGCAAGATGGGAATATCAAACTTGGCTTGACGGGCACGCGTCATGCGGACGCGCGTACCTGCCTTGCGGCGCCTTTCAATGATACCATCTTCTGCCAATTCACGCATAGCCCGGTTCACTGTCGCCCGAGCGCATCCATAAGTCGTCGCAAGATCCATTTCATTCGGAACCAAATCACCAGGAGCCCAGTCACCATTCACAATCTTTGCCAGAATGTCCGACTTGACGTCTTTATAGGTGGCTTTCATCTCTGTTCCGCTTCCTGACCATTGCGTCCATCTTTCTGGCATTTACGACTTCCACGTTTTTTGATGAATGCCAAGAGGTTCTCATTTCTATGCATGATTTCGCAAAACCAAGTGGGAGACCATGCAGTATTTAACGCAGCTTTGATCGTAGCCAACTCTGCAAGAGGCGTCGCATGGCGGCATCAGCATCGACCTGCCTTCGATGGATGTCATTCGTCAAATAGGCGATCATCCTAGATAATCCATAATCGGGCAATCGGGTCGTTGGTCTCCGCGGCAGGAATGGACGAGATGCGCCAGTTCATCGTGCAAGGATTGCAGCTCTCTTTGCTTTTCCTCGATCTCCTGCAACTTCTTTGAGGCGATGCGTTTTACCTCGGCGCTGGTGCGGTCCCTGTCTTGGTAGAGACCCAAAAGTTCGCGACATTCTTCAATGCTAAAGCCGAATTCCCGAGACCTTCGAATAAAAGACAGCTTTCGAACCGATGCTTCGTCATAGGTTCTGTATCCTGCTTCAGACCGCGCAGGCGCATCCACCAAATCGATGTCAGCATAGTAACGCACTGTTTTCACAGGCAATCCCGCGGCCTTTGCGGCGGCTGAAATATTCATGACGATCTTCCTTGACCTTCCAGTTACTGGAAAGATTAAGTTGCCATCAACATAAATACAAGACCACCCCGCGCGAACGCCCAAAGGATGTAGCCGATGCCAAAAGATAATATGCAGAAACATGCGACGCTCTACCGAATGGTGATGACCGATCATATGTGCCCCTATGGCCTGAAAGCGAAAGACCTGCTGGAACGGGGGCACTTTGTTGTCGATGACAGGCACCTCACCAGCCGCGCAGAGGTCGATACCTTTAAGGCCGAACATGGGGTGAAGACGACACCACAGATTTTTATCGATGATATACGCATTGGCGGCTATGACGATCTGCGCACCCATCTTGGACAGCCCACAAAGGCCAAGGACAGCACAACCTACCAGCCGGTCATTGCCTTGTTTTCTATCGCGGCTTTGCTGGCCATTGCTGTGGCTTGGCTGAGCCTTGGAACTGTTTTCACCGGTCGTACGATTGAGTTTTTCATCTCAATCTCCATGGTGCTTCTAGGGCTTCAAAAACTGCAAGATGTGGAACGCTTTGCGACGATGTTCCTCAACTATGATCTTCTGGCGCAACGATGGGTTCGCTATGGATATGTATACCCATTCATCGAAACTGGTGCGGGGCTTTTGATGATGGCCGGCGTTCTGACATGGCTTGCGGCGCCGTCTGCTCTGATCGTTGCTGGCATCGGTGCTGTCAGCGTATTTAAAGCGGTTTATATCGACAAGCGTGAGCTAAAATGCGCCTGTGTTGGCGGGGACAGTAAAGTGCCGCTTGGCTTTATATCTCTTACAGAAAACCTGATGATGGTCGGTATGGCGATATGGATGTTGGTCACATTATGACGACGCAGCAGCCCTGCGTTTGTGCCAGTTGTAACATATACGACCCTAGGCTAGGTTTTTGATGTGAGACGAGTTCGCCGCATACTTGCAATCGCGCTGATTGCCATTCTCTTGATCACCCTCCTGATCGAGAGCGCTGCGCATGCGGGAGGTCCTGATTGTGTTGGCGCGCAATGCCTTGATCATGTACCAAATGGCGATACTGATCTGGCTGGCCATGCCCATGAAGGCCCTGATGGCAATCAAATGACACATAACTGCTGCGATCAGATCTTTTGTCAGGCGGTTGCGCTGACCGATTATCCGCAGCTGGCGCATCCTATTGCTCTTCAACCCGTTTCTTGGGACCAGATCGGGCAGCTTGCTGCTGTGGATTGGGCCAGGACACCGGAACGACCGCCTAACATCTGAATAAGCATATCGAATTTTGCCCAAGACGTCGGTCCCAAAAATCATCGGCCACGCGCAGTTGGGCGTTTGACGCTTCATTCAGCATATTAGGACAACAACGTGAACCATAAACACCTGATCCTGGGCGCAAGCGCCGTAGCTGTCGCCGCCATTTTTACTTTTCTTCGATCGGCACCTGATCAAAAAGCTGTTCCATCCAGCAAGGTCAGTGGCACGGCAATCGTCTCAATCGATATGCCACAGATCAGCGGCAATGCGGCTATAGGTCAAAACATTTTTGAAAACATCTGTGCTGCATGCCATGGCCCTCAGGGTGTAGGCAACACCGTGGCCGGACCGCCGCTTATTCACAAAACCTATGAACCCAGCCATCATGGAGACGAAAGTTTTCAACGCGCGGTCGCACATGGCGTGCCTGCGCATCATTGGAAATTTGGCAATATGCCCCCGGTTGCTGGCCTGACACGTGGGGATGTCGCCATGGTGATTGACTACATTCGCGAAATTCAGCGCGCCAACGGGATAAACTAAGGAATATGACTATGAACAAATTTGCTCTTCTCGCTCTGCTTGCAACGCTTTCTAGCGGTGCCCTTGCCCATTCCCGCGTTGATACGACAGTGCCTGAAAATGGTGCCCTCATTGCGCAGGCTCCGACCGAGGTCAGTTTGAACTTTGCGGATGACATTCGTCTGACGCAGGTTGAGGTGACCCATGCAGATCACCCTTCGGTGCAACTCGACCTCGGTGATCAGAAAAGCTTTGATCGCAGTTTCACGCTTCCTCTGGAAAGTATGGGAGCTGGTGCCTACCGGATAGAATGGCGCGGGCTCGGGATTGATGGCCATGTGATGCAGGGCGAATTCATGTTTACGGTCAAATGAGCATGCCAGACATTTGGGGTCAGGCCGCGATCCTGACGAAATTCCTGCTATATATAGGCGCATTGGGGGCGACCGGGCTGGTGATCACGCGGATCGCCTTTGCCAGCACAACGGCTTGTCTGGCCGAAAAGATGAGACAGCAAACCATCCTGCTGGCGGTTCTGGCGCTGATCGCTTCGATCTTAGGCTTTATGCTGCGCGGCGGCGCACTGACCGGTGGGATTGATGGGATGACAGATCCTGAGATGCTGGGTCTTTTGTGGGACACATCTGTTGGAGACACGCTTTTGCATCGGATCGCCGGGGCTATATTGATGATTATTGGGCTGTTGATACCCCGCCTCGGCCTCAGCATCGGACAATGGATCGCACTTGCCGGTGGATTGGTATTGCTATGGTCTTTTGCCCAAATCGGACATGTCACTGACCGTGGTGAAACCCGCATGCATCTGCTTTTGTTGCTTCACCTAACCGGTATCGCGTTTTGGATCGGCGTTCTGCCGCCTTTGTATCGACTATCACGTGCGTCAGAACACTTGCATCACGCAGCACAGCTGGGGCATCAATTTGGCCGCGCCGCAATGATCATCGTCCCGGCCTTGGTGTTGGCGGGCCTCGTCATGGGCTGGATGCTAACGGGTAATCTGACTGCTTTGACCAGCACAGGTTACGGCCTTGCTCTGATCACCAAGATCGCGCTTGTTGCAATGGTTCTTACACTCGCGGCGGCAAATAAGCTCCGCTTCGTTCCCGCCATGCAGGCAGGAAACACCAATGCTGCCCGCCATTTGGCGCGGGCAATTCAAATAGAAACAACAGTCATTCTGGCGGTGTTTGCAGCGACTGCAACGCTGACCAGTGTGCTCACGCTTCCAAAATGAGGCCTATCATGAACCGGCGAGATTTTCTTTTGACCGCAAGTGCGGCAGCTATTCTTCCAACCGCTTCACATGCACGGGATCACTTCGAACTGATTGCGGAACCCGTTGAAGCACAGATTCTGCCTGCTGGTGAATATTCTGCGACACGCGCTTTCGGCTTTAATGCTGGGTTGCCTGGGCCAGAAATCCGGGTGCAGCAAGGCCAGCAGCTACAAGTTCTGTTGCGCAACCATCTGGATGAAGGCACAGCTGTGCATTGGCATGGTATCCGTTTGCAAAATGCAATGGATGGGGTGCCTGTTCTGACACAGGACATTGTCGATCCAGACAACACCCACAGCTACCAATTCGCCCCCCCGGATGCGGGCAGTTTCTGGTATCATTCACATTATCTGTCGCATGAACAGGTGGCACGCGGCCTGATGGGGCCTTTGATCGTGACCGAGGCCAGCCCGCCGGATGTCGATCACGACATCACCGCAATTCTGGCAGATTGGCGGCTGGATCAGACCGGACAATTAACAGACGATTTCGCCACAACGCATGATGTGGCCCATGCGGGTCGAATGGGTAATTTTGCACGGGCCTTTTTGCCTGATACATCCCTTAAGAAAGGGGAACGTATTCGTCTGCGGATGATCAACACAGCCACTGATAGGGTTTTTCCGCTTAACCTGTCCGGGCTAAATGGCAAAATTGTTGCCCTTGATGGCATGCCGCTTGCGTCACCACGGGAATTTGAAACCATCGACCTTGCCCCTGCGCAGCGTGTCGATGTCATCGCAGATATCGAAACCAAGCTAGAGATTGCGATGGCAACACAAGGGGGCAACTATCTGTTGGGCCAAATAGAGATTGATGGCGACATAGAACCGCGCGCGAATCCGATCCCTACGCTACCGCCAAACGATGTGCCGCAACCGGGCGAGGTCACACAAGATCTGGTCCTGACCATGCAGGGCGGTGCCATGGGCGGCAGACATGGTGGTGACAATATCTGGGCCTTCAACGATCTATCAGATCTCCAGCCCACGCCCTTTGCCCGTTTCCAGCGTGGTGAAACCGCACGGATCCGTCTTGTGAATGGCACAAGCTTTCCACATGGCATCCATCTGCACGGTCACCATTTTTACGAGGTGCAGGATGACGGCAGCCTCGGGGATCTGCGTGATACGAGCCTTGTGCAAGCAGCAGAGACCCAAGACATCCTTTGTGTCTTCGACAACCCTGGTAAATGGATGTTGCATTGCCACATGCTGAGCCATCAAGTTGGCGGGATGAAAACATGGGTAGAGGTTGTGTAACACACTTTGACCAGCCCGTCGTGATCTGCAGCGATTGATGGCTATGCTAGAATGCGATCTGTTCATGAAAATCCCGAACAGATTGTGAAAAGTCGGGCTGGATAAGCCCGACTTTCTGCTCCTAGGCCACATCAAGATCTTCGGCTGGACCGAAGAATTCATAGTGGATGCGTTCCATATTCACGCCTGCCTCGCGCAGGGCTTTGATGGCCATAGCCATAAAGTCTGACGGGCCACAAATATAGTAGTCCGACAGCGTGAGATTGGTATTCTTCACGATCCAGCCTCCGGTGATACGACCGCTTTCATCATAGGTATCGCCACCTTCGGGAGCCTCGTAAAACACCACAGATCGAGATGCCAGAGCCTGACTATGTGCGCCCATCGCATGCGTTTTGCCATTCTGTGTTGCATGTATGAAAGTGGTGTTTCGGCCACTGCCTTTCAGGCTTTCCAGCATAGAGATCATGGGGGTCAGGCCAACCCCGGCCGACAAAAGGACCACTTCGTTTTCCTTAGATTCTAGGAAAAATTCACCGGCTGGCGCGCTGATTTTCAAGATATCGCCAGTTTGTGCTGCCTGATGCAACCAGCTGCTGACGGTTCCGCCGGGCTGATGTTTGACAGTAATGCGATAGTGGTCATCATTGGGTGCACAAGAAATCGAATAATTCCGCCGAGCGGGACCAGTGTCTGGCAAATCGAATGCGAAGGACAGGTATTGGCCGGGTTTGTGACGCACCACGGGCTGGCCATCTTCCGGGCGCAAAACAAAGGATTTGATAATGTCGCTTTCGTTTCGAATCTCTGCGATGCAAAAATTTCGCCAACCAAACCAACCACCAGGGGCATCTGCGATCTGCTGGTACATCTTCGCCTCGGTGTCGATCAATAGGTTGGCAAGGAACCAATAGGCTTCCCCCCAGGCCGCCAGAATATCGTCCGTTGCAGCCTCACCCAGCACATCACTGATTGCCCGTAACAGAGCATCTGCAACGTGACTGTAATGATCAGGTTGGATTTGCAGCCCAACATGTTTGTTTACAATGCGATCTACGACGGGGCCAAGAACACCCAAGTTATTGATATTTTTTGCATACCCCAATATCGCCTGAGCAAGCGCCGCATGCTGTGGCGAACTGCCCGTTTGGTGGGTCTGATTGAACAGGCTGCGCATGTCCGGGTCGGCCAGCAAATGCCCATACATTGTTTCGACAATTGCGCCGCCATGGACTTCAAGGACAGGAACGGTCCCGGTGACAATGGCTTTGGTTTCTTCAGAGAGTTGTGAGGTCATTGGGGGGCCTTTGGTGCTTCCTAAATGATTCATTCTAAATGAATGATTGCGGGATGAATTGAAACATTCAAGCAAAAAGAATATTAAACGCGAAATCGCTGAAGCGAAGGGGGCTTGAATGAAGCTAAACCTAAAAACGGATTATGCGCTTAGGGTGTTGATTTTCCTCAGTAATAAAAAAGACGAGATGTATGATATCGAGACGCTTCGTCGCATCTACGATTTACCCGCCAGCTCATTGATGAAAATCGTCAGCGAATTGGTCGCAGCCGGTTTCATAGAAAGCACACGAGGGCGTTCAGGTGGAATTCGGATCGGAAAAGACCCTGCAGAGATTCGGGTTGGGGATGTCGTGCGGGCAATGGGCGAAGGGATGGACATGGTCGATTGCTCGACCTGTCTCTTGGTGGGCCATTGCAAATTGGCAGGGGTCTTGTGTGAAGCCGCACAGGCCTTTGAGGCCGTTTTGATGAAGTACCGCCTGAGTGATCTTTTGGCAGATGCGGATACTATTTTGTCACCACTGCAGGTTGGCGGACGCAAAGCTGTATGAGGTCGGTTCTTCTTCCCGGATTTCCGGCCGACGACCCATGGGATCTGTTCAACGCAACACAGAATTCAGAAATGACGTTTGGATCAAGAACATGCCCTGCTTGCCCGATGTCACACCACACAGAAATGGCTGCATTCCATTAGTATTTTTCGCTAGCGCGTAAACGGCTCATTGTGACGGGAGTGATCCCCAAGAATGATGCAATCAATGCATGGGTGAAGATGTTTTCATAGCCCGGAAATTCCTGGCGAAACCAGCTGAGCCGTTCGGCCCCGCCCAAAGCGGCAAGGCACCATTCTCGGTCCACTTTCCGGCTTAGCGCATCCCTCAAAATAGCGTTGGCCCAATTTCGAATAGGTTCAGATGTAAGCATCAGATCTGAAAGTAGGTCGCTGTCAATTCTCGCAAGTGAGGCATCCGTGGTTGCGGCAATGGATACGAGTGACGCTCCATCCCGCGTGCGGGCGATATTTGGTGTGACAATGCAGGGCCCTACGTAAAATCCAACGCACACCTCTTTGCCATCCCTGTCGCAAATACTGCTCGTCAAGCACCCGTCCAAAAGAATGAATTCATCATTGCCAGGTTCCTCTTGCTGAGTAAGGTACACAGCTTTTTTCACGCACTGCGACCTACAATGAGACATCAATACATCCACGCAATCACCATCCGTCAGATCAGGTGACTGTCTTAGAAGCGTCCGTAAATCCATCTATGTGTACCTTATCAAATGATAATGCGGCTGTTTGGCTTTCCGCGCATGTGTTGCACAAGTTCAAGGAGTTTACAAAATGCTGGTAAGAATTCTCTCAAAATACCCCGGATCAATTGCGGCCGGAGCCGGGTTGCTCAGTGCATCCATCTATGCCGTGATGACGAATATCACGCTGGCCCATATCGAAGCAGTCTCAGGGTTGCCCGCGTTTGACATGCGCCCTGCTGGCTATGGACCCAGCGAGGCTGCTACACTTCTTGAAGCACTGGGTGTCGAGGGCCGCAGCTATTATCTTAGCCACCAGATCGCTCTAGATACATTATATCCAGCTCTGCTTACGCTGACTTTGATTGCAACTATTTTCTGGCTGGGGCAGCATCTGTCAGGTCGCAGGTTGGTCCTTACAGGCATGGTTTTATCAATCGGTGGTGGTCTGTTTGATTATGCCGAAAATATAGGGATTGTTGCTATGATTTGGAGCTGGCCCGATGTTTCAACGCTGCTTGTGCATGCCACAAGCGTGGCCACAATTGCAAAATCCACTCTGACAACCCTGGCTGTACTTATGATGCTTATCATAGGCCTCGCTCGGGCGGTGCAATTGTTAAAAGCGGCCCGCCGCGCATAAGCGAGCCTAAGGCATAAAAAGCCTTAAAATTCAGGATCAGAGAGTACGGTCACTTTCGAACCAAAGGTATTTCAAACGGGCGAGTGCCATAGCAGAAAAACAGGACAAGTTCAAGTGAAACCTTATGACCTTATAAGGTCGCTGGAACGAAATCCGTTAATTCCCCCGTTTCCTCAAACACATCCGCCCCCGCCTTTGGTTCACTAAACGCTGAAAGCGAAGAAGGTCGCGCAATATGATAGCCTTGTAAAAAGTCGCACCCAAGTTGGTTAAAAATTTGCGCGTCCTCTTCTTCTTCGATACCCTCGGCAACAATCTTCAAATCCATTGAATGCGCCAGGCTAACGATCGAGCGAACTATTCTTAATAATTGCTCATTTTTTCCATTTAGTTGGCCGAAGGATCTATCAATTTTTAACACATCGAACTGCATGCGCGTCAAATAACCAATGGACGAATATCCGGTTCCAAAGTCGTCTAATGCCAAGCGGAACCCATATTCTCGCAGAATCTTAAGTTCCTGAGCGATGGTAACATCGTCCCGAACAGCAATCTGTTCAGTGACCTCTACTTCAATCATATCCGGAGTTACGCCGTTTTCAGCAACGCGCGCGGCAAATAGATTGCCAAAACCAGGCGTCATAAGTTGTAGCGGAGACACGTTGACGCCAACATGACATCCCCCCAACTGCTTTATGTCCCTGCAAATTAGGTCCAGCAAATGCCAACCTAATTTATAAATTAGGCCAGTATTCTCGGCTACTGAGATAAACTGTTCGGGGCTTACCTGCCCAAGATCCTTGTCATACCAACGGGCTAGTGCCTCAAAACGTGTACCGATCTCTCTATCATCGGCCGACACGATGGGCTGGTAATCAATATAAAAACCGTCTTTATCTGCGAGCGCGCGTCTCAAACGAGTTTCAATGACTTTGAACTCACGATCCTTACTTTCCATGTCTTGGTCGTAAGAAACGACCTCTTGCGTACCCCGTGTTTTCGCTGCGTACATAGCCCGATCAGCCCGTCGCAATAGTTCTTCTGCGCGCATATCAATGGCCTGCATCAAGGACAGACCTTTGGCGGTCAAAACATCGAACTGAACACCACTGCAAGAAATTGGACGCTGGCAAAGGCTGTCGAGTTCTAAACATTTTGCTTCAACAATCTCATTCAGCCCCGAAAACGCTGAAAAAACCAATACGAATTCATCGCCTCCCAATCGAGCAATAAACGTATTCTCATCTATCAAGCGGGCCAGTCTGCGGCCGAAAGTTTCAAGGAAAAGATCGCCACCGACATGGCCAACAGTATCATTGATTTGTTTAAATCTATCCAGATCCAACGCTAAAACCGCGCAATTTTTTTCTCGGTCTAAAGTAACTTTTTCAAGATGCTCACGAAGTGAAAATCTGTTTGGCAACCCTGTCAGTACATCTGTACGCGCTTGGTCAAAAGAAACAGCCTCTTTTGCAATCAGGCTAGATGCTTTGTCTCGTAGAACCCGCGCGCCCCAGTAGGAAGCCCCAACAAAAAGCAAGCTTACAGCTGCCATGATGGGAACCATCTTCCAGAATAGAACGGTCCCTGGCACAGGCGGGCGCCATTCGATCCAGGCAACCGGTTCATCAAATACGCCCGCTACAGAGAGACGCACAACGTCTGGCTTGTTAGACGGTGACGGAACGACTTCCAAATTCTGCATCGCGAATTCATTCGCAATCTTATTTAATCTTTCCTCGGACAGAATCCGACCGATAACCGCGATGGCTTGATCCTCAGGGCGTAGGTCCGAGAGCATGTCATCGTCTTCTGGCAGCAAATATGAGCTGCTAAACGTTATGAGGTTTTGATCCCGGAACTCGAAGAAATTTAGAGTTTGCCGTTCATCAAAATCCAGTTCTTGCACCCGCTTTCTCAGCTGGTTTTTGGTTCTAATATCAATAAAGCCGTTTTGAGGAGCCAGCCCATTTCCAGCAATCCACGCTACAGAATTGGGAAACGGTCCGTCAAACATTTCTGCATATTGGAAAACATCGCCACGTTCGGCAGTAATTCCATAATTAGACGCCAATCGGTCATAGTCCAGATCCCGCACATTAATGAAAACGTCAGTCCAATTGTGATAGTCACTCGCTATCAGGGACACTTCTTCTTGAAGTGCGTTCATCCTACCGCTCATACGGCGTTGGGATTCATCCGCGGCATCGAGGTCCATTGCCTCCCGAACAGAATAGAGCGAAATCCAAAGTGTTGCCAGAACCGCCACAAGGACGGCAAAGACGAGAAAGACGATCTGGCGCGGGAGGGAGCTACGGGTCATTCGGCGGCCATTTGATATGCGGTTTCCTCTTCATATCCGACGACGCGAACGTCGGAATAGTTACAAGTCAATTCTTCACCTGCTTTCATGTCTCGCGCCGCGATCATAACATCGCCATCGTCTCGCAAACTGGGAAAGTCGCAGTGGTTCATGAATATGTCGCCGTCATTACCTAACCGGAATACGCGTTTTTCCGCTATGTATTCCGCATGGTGAAAGACGGTTTCAGCGTCCTCATGGGACAGTTTCGCTACGAACTCTTCAGATAGTTCCACATCAAACATAGGATCGAACCTCCAAACAACTGTCCCCGCCTTGATCGGTTCCAATGTAAAAACACCCAAACCATGAATTTCACTCGGCTGAACTTTGTGGTTAACAATTAGCATTGTCTTCGTCCTTGGTTAATTGTGGATTAACGTATCTTTAGAAGTTAGGCTTCGGCTTCCATGAGCACGACGGATAATAAAGCAGCCAAAAGACCGACCACCTGTTTTCCGGAAAGCATTTCGCCGAAGGAAACGATCCCGACCAAAGTCAATGCCACGATCGTCGCGGCGCTATAAAGCACTGCAATTTGCGCAAGATCATGGCTGCGCATCAAAGCAACCCAACCAATCGCCGTCATTCCATAAAGGAACGCGCCGCCGGCGAACCAGGTCGATGCAAACGGTGACATCTTAAGTGAGGCATATTTCAGAGCGTAATCACCCAAAATTGTCAGTAGAACGATTGCCCCAAGTATCAGTAAGCTCTTCACGATATTATCCTTTTTTCCGTTTAAGGCTTAAGGTTTTGAACCTCTCCGAGGCGCTCTGTGTTCCTGCCTCACATCGAAAAAACCACATAATCGCTTTGCCCTTCTTAACCCTGCGTACGCTGTTAAAATTTGGTTAATAGGGTGCGGCGAACACCTAAATCCACGATACATTTGCACGTCTTTCGCACATCGGCAGGATGGCTCAACATTTCGAACAAAAACCGAACAAATGCGAAACAAAATAAACACAAACCCTGTAAACAAGTGTTTTACGCAGCAACTAAGCCCGTCTTTTCAATCGCGGATTTTATTAAAACTGTATCGATGCGCGCGATGCCAAGGCGGGTTGAGCCTGCGCATCAGATGGCCGCTCCAAAAAGCAATTCTTAAGATATATGCACCAAAATAAACGATGTTCCGGGGCGCTATTGTGTTTTTTTAAGATGCCCCCAGTTTAATGAGTGTCTTTTTATGCCCTACTCTCAATTGGAAATGCGCGCCTTTTGGCGATCCTGTCGCGAAACCCCCCAGTTTCTGTTGGAAGACATCTATCGACCAAAGTTTGATCTAGAAACTGGCATGCATGTAGGCACTGCAGGCAGCTGTTTTGCGCAAAACATTGGGCGTTACATTCGTTCTTCAAACCTGAATTTGGTTGATACGGAACCTGCTCCCGCCCGGATGCAAATCGAAGTTGCACAAAAATTTGGATATTCGCTATTTTCTGCTCGCTACGGAAATATCTATACGCCCAGACAGCTGCTTCAGCTTTTGCAAGACGCCATGCAAAACCAACTGCATGACGCATCATTTTTCACAACTGATTCTCGATGGGTTGACGGTTTACGCCCGAATGTTGAGCCGCAGGGATTAGATAGTCTCGATCTGGCCAGAAGGATGCGCAAAGATCATCTTTGCCGCGTCATTGATGTGTTTGCACGTTCAGATGTCTTTATTTTCACCCTTGGCTTGACCGAAACTTGGTGCGATGTCGCCTCCGGGCTCGTCTACCCGACAGCGCCGGGAACCATCGCAGGTCAGTATAGCCATGATCAGCATGGGTTTCTAAATCTATCCTACGATGACTGTCTGCAAGATCTCATGATGGCCATTGATCTTATGCGTGACATCAATCCAGCGCTAAAAATTATCCTAACAGTTTCACCTGTTCCTTTGACCGCCACGGCATCCGGTCACCACGTTTTGCAGGCAACGACCCATTCGAAATCCATCTTACGCGCGGTGGCTGGCGAAATTGCGTTTCAAGACCCCATGACGGACTATTTCCCGAGTTTTGAAATCATCACCGGCACACCTTTTGGTGCCCGTTTTTTCCATGAAAACCTTCGCAACGTCACAGATCAAGGTGTAGATACGGTCATGTCCGTCTTCTTTGGCGCATATAGGGACTTAGTGCGCGACAACGCCACTTACCCCCCGGCAAAAGAAACAGATGCACCCGATGAGGCGCCAGAAATCGTTGCAATTTGCGAAGAGGCGTTTCTAGAGACCTACGCGACACAGGCCTTACGGGCATGAAGATTTGCATATTGGGAAATTCACATGCCGCGATGCTGATGATGGCCTGTAAAGAAAGTGCGCATTTTCAAGCTCCGTTGGTCATGGCCCAGCCAGGCCTCTGCGATCACGATATTAAGATTGAGAACGGCATCCTCACCTCTCAAAGCGCTGAACTCAGTGAACGGATGCTGAAGCTTGAAATGCCCGATCATATAGATCTGAAAACGCTTGACGCGATCATCATAGCAGGGATGAGTATTTCGATTTTTACGGCACTACGTTTTCTACAAACACATGACTTATGTGTGACTGAAAGCACGGGACACCCGCCTCAGCTCGGTAGTCGCCCCTTATTTTCACCTGCGGCGCTTGTCGCGGGTTTGAAAGAAGAATGTTTAGTAAGTGAAGCGTTTAAGATCGCATCATTGATACGACAGAACTGCCAAACACCCATATTCTTTATGCCGCAACCGCTGCCTGCAGTGTCTATTCTGGAAGATACCGAAAAATACCCCCTATTTCACCGTCTGCACCGCCAGAGACGTGGTCATGTGTTGCCCAAATTTCTGCACCAAGCTTGTGAACAAGCATTTTCATCCCTGAACAACACGACGCAATTGCAGCAACCGAGCATTACAATAGCAAAGGGGTTTCTGACGGCTCTTAAATATACCCGCGGTGCCATGCGCTTAAACGCTAAAACGGTGCAACCAAACCATGATGTTTTGCATGGGAACACGCTTTTAGGATCAATATTCCTAGATGCCATTCAGTCGGCATTTGAAAAACCATAAGCCTATAAGCAGTCGAACATACAGATCACGCCTCATGGGCAAGTCACCTACCCGATGCTTCACTGCAGACATATAAGGTATGTTTCTTCGAACAAGCGTTGGTAAACCCATATTCTTTGGAATTGGCGCAGACTTGACAAAGATCAAAGACTAACAGAGTCTTAATTCGTAAACTGGCCGAGTATGTGTGAGCGCGTTTTCGCGGTTCTTGCCGGAAAATTTTGTTGAGAAGTATTACGTAAATCATGTCTTCTGTCCCACCGATCACACGGCCTACGGAAATCACATCAACGCATGATTGCGCGTCGGCAGAGGCATTTTTTCTCAAAGGCGAACATGTGGATGCATGGTTTGAACGTCACTCAGACATCTTGATTGTCTCGTTTTACAACCTCGCAACCGTCGGTGAACATGAACTGCCCCACCCTTGGTTTTATGGCAACGTAAAGAAGCACGGATATTCCGTCCTCGGCCTAATCGCGCATCGTAAGGATTGGTACCGCAACGAAGACACGCCGCGCATTTTGACAGAATTACGCGAGGCAGGGTTGTTCGAGGGATTTCGCAGAATTGTGTTCATTGGCGCTTCAATGGGCGGTTTCGCGGCGCTGACTTATGCAAAGTTGGTTCCGGGTGCTGCCGTTTTGACCTTTAGCCCTCAAAGTACTCTTGCCCCAAGAATTGTGCCTTTTGACAAAAGATATAAAGGTGCACAGCGTCGCTACGACTGGAAATCCCGAGATTTCCGTGATGCCGCTGGATCTTTTGACACCGCATCTGATGTCACAATCATTTACGACCCATTTGTCCCCGAGGACAAAGCACATGCTGCGCGCTTAACCGGCGACAATGTGACCCAATTGCGCGCACCTTTTATGGGGCATCAAGCGATACGGATGCTCAAATCAATTGGCGCGCTACCCATCATATTTAAGCGCGTTGCTGAAAATCAATTTGATCCCGCCGAATACCACCGCCTTATCCGCCCGCGACGCAGCCAATTAAAATGGTTGCGCGAAATTTTTGGTGTTTCGGTCAAGGCCGGGCATCTAAAACTCACTCTGGCTGCAGCACGCCGTTTGAAACCTGACGATCCACGCATAACCCGTTACTTAAACCGGCTGCGCAAAAATATACGGACCAAATTGGCAGAGAACGCAGATCGTGTTCAACAGATAGATCACCCGCAACTTACGCCACCGTTTAAGGGGCACATAGAGTTTCTGAATGATGCCTATGTTGTGCCACAACACGCAGATAGCCCGCCGGGTCAATTTGGCGTTCTCAATCGCAACAAGGACTGGGTCAAACTATCAACAGCATGGTTGCAAGAAAACCTGACAACCAGCTGTCCACCCCTAGATCAAAGCGCGGAAGTTCAAGAATTGGCAGGCACACATTTGTTTGCAGGTCATTTCCGGGGCCACTTCGGCCACTTCCTGTTTGAATCAACTGCCAGATTATGGGCGCTGGACCATTTAGAGCAAAACCCGGCCAGCATCCTTTATATCCCATTTGGCACCGCCAAACCCGGCCAACACAACCTAATCAAAAACTATAGCGAGTTCTATAACTTGCTTGGCATCGACATACCGGTTCAATCATTCGGTTCCAGTTTGAAGGTCGAACGCCTGATCGTGCCCGAACTTGGATTTGGTTGGGGCAAACGATATGGCGGGTCACCGGCCTATCGGGACTTTATTCGCTCTCGGTTGCGCAGCGTGGCCGACAATGCAGGATCCGAAAAACTCTATATTTCGCGTTCAAAACTTACGTCACAACGCGGTGGTGTCATTGGTGAAGAGGTCATTGAAAGAAATCTCGCAAGTTTAGGGTACGAAATTTTTCACCCGCAGCGCCATTCGATATCTGAGCAGCTTGCTAAATACAAATCAGCGCGCCACATCGTTGCCCTAGATGGTTCCGCGTTACACTTAGTCCCTTTTGTTTTGCAGCCGGGATCAGATGTCACCGTCATAAAACGCAGATCCACCGCAAATGTTGGTGATTACGACCAACAGTTCCGCGGCTTTTGTGGGATGCGTATAAAGGTTATAGATGCTTTGAGCACAAATTGGTCGTCTAACCGACGAGGCCGCGTTGATTTCCGATCCATCGGCGAATTGGATTTCGCCAACCTCTTTGAAGGGCTGAAAGTCTTCGGTTTTGTTCCAAAAGAATTCACGCCGGACCTCCCAAGCGAGACAGAACACGCAAAAATGGTCGAGACCGCAATACAGTCAAGAGATGGCAATCTTAGCGTAGTGGGCACTTAGTCGGTACACTTAGCGCCCGAGGAACGCCGCAAAACGGATGACAGATATGACGCAAAAAACAAAAAATATATTGTTGTTCAGCTTCGATGACTGCGTGTCCTATTGGCCCTTTAAGACGGCATTCAAAGAACCATTGCTGACGCCCAATCTAGATCGGATTTGTGCGCACTCTTCTGTTTTCAAATCGGCTTATTGCCAAGCCCCAATTTGCGGCCCATCCCGATCCAGTTTCATGTCTGGCAAAGCCCCTCATGAAACCGGTATTTTCACCAATAAGACGTTCCTTTTTGATCGCGTCGAACCATCAGAAATATGGCCATCCACCTTCAAAAAGAATGGGTATTATTGTTCATCTGGGGGCAAAGTCTATCACAGTGACAATGGCATGTTGCCACCTCCGATCCACCGTCAGCTCTATTCGGATGGTCGCAAACGTTTCAATGGGGACATGAAAATCCCCAAAGATATCGAACTGAAAAGCTATGGGGGGCATCGCAAAGGTTGGGCGACCACGGACCCAAAGGATGATGTCACCTTTTATGATTATGAAGCTGCAGAGTCAGCGATCGATTTTTTAAACACCTATGATCAAGAAGCGCCCTTTTATCGAGAGGTCGGTTTTTTTAGCCCCCACGGCCCGCACGTGACCCCTGCCCGTTTCAAAGAGATGTACAATGTACGAAATTTTGAACGTCCACCAGACTGGTCAAGCGGGTTCGATGACAATCATTTATTCCCAGAACGTTTCGAGGAAAGCCCGTTTCTCGCGAAGGGCAATCTGGGCTGGTGGAAACGCAGTGTACGCAATTATTTCTCGGCCCTCAGCCACGGCGACTATCACTTAGGACGGGTCTGGGACGCGCTCCAAAACTCGACCCATGCCGAAAATACAATCCTGGTGATCCTGTCTGATCACGGTTTTCACCTAGGGGACCGAAACCTGTATCGTAAAACCACCCTTTGGGAAACCGTCGCCCGAGTGCCATTGATTATTTACGATCCAACACGCCCGGACGCACGTGTTATTGACGATCCTGTTGCCCTGCTGGATGTGGGCCCCACCATTTTAGACATGGCTGGGCTGTCTGCACCCGATCTGAATTTGACCGGTCAGTCTTTGACCCCCCTTATGGATGGGCAATCACAACCCGATCGCGGGGTTCCCACCTTTCTCTACGATAATGTGGGCATGCGAAAAGGCGATTACCGTATCATCCGTTATGATGATGGCAGCACCCAGCTCTACAACCTTATCGACGACCCCTGGCAACAGCATGATTTGGGCCCAGAACATCCCGACTTTGATATGATGTATCAAGACTTGATCGCCTGCTGCCTAGACTACGGGTTTGATATCAATGCTGCTGCTTGAGAACATACTATAAAGACGCCGATACAAGATTGATTGAAAGAGAAACAGAATGGACAGCACGAAAAAACCGCTCTGCGCCGTGACCATGGTCTATTCAGACTACTTTTTCCTAGAGCGCTGGTATCGGTATTACAGCCAGCAAATTGGTGCGGAAAACCTATTCATCCTGTCCCATGGCAATGATCCCAAACATCGTGACATTGCACCAGACGCGAATGTCATCAATGTGCCCCGCGATCCCAATATGACAAAATTTGACCGCAGGCGTTGGCGGATGATGGGCCAAATCGCGTCTGGTTTGTTAGAGTTTTACAACTGGGCCTTGGTCAGTGATGTCGACGAAATCCTGATCGTTGATCCGGATAAGGCATCAGGCCTGTTGCCCTATCTGTCATCGCAATACCCCCAAAAGCGTACGGCACCATTGAATATCTGCCCTTTGGGTCTGCAAATTGTTCACATGCCAAACAAGGAGCCCGATCAGATCACCGATGGGGATTCCGGCACGATATTGTCGCGACGTCGGCATTTCTATCCCAGCCGCAACTATAGCAAACCCTGTTTGATTGGCGCCCCGGCCGCATTCGGACCGGGTGGGCACCGCAACAATCTTGGCATCCGGCACATGGATCCTGATCTGTACCTACTGCATCTGAATTTCTTTGATCTTCCCCGGCTGGAGGCACGAGCGGAACAAAAGAAGCAAGTCGTTGAGATCGCAAAGCAGGAAAATCCGGATTTTGAAAAAAAACACCCGTGGGACGATGTGTTAAATCAATACAACCGCATCATCACGAATTACGAATTCAAAGGCGAGGACATTGCATTGCCCCATGTCCGCTCTGCCCTCGCAAAGCAGCGTCAAAAATACGCCAATCAATACGTGTTAGGGCGTTTCCAAGGGGATTCCCTTTATCTTCTACCCGAACGCTTCGGTCAGGTTTTCTGAGGCACGACAGATCTATGCAAGAATGCGCTGCCTGACCCGTTCGATTTCTCTTTCTTCATCGTTTTGATTGTGATGTGGCAGTGAAAAACTGGCATCAACAAACCCTGTCTCTTTCAGCTGCGTTTCGAGACGCTGGAAATCCAAGACAGCATTTCCAATTTCGCGCGGCTTATCCTCAGCCGTGAAACTATAGCTCAACGCATCTAAATCATGGGTCTGATCTGGAAAGAAACCACGGCAATGCGCCAATGGACCGCCTTCAAAACGACGACGCCGGATCATTCCAATCTGTGCATTGGCATGAGCAGCATAAGACACCAAATGAAACGCGGATCCTTCGACACCAACGATGTGATCAGCCGCACGAATTTGCGCGATCTGTTCAGCGATGTCGTGATCTTGAGGATGAAAAATCCTGTATCCTTGTGCGGCTAGGGCCGTTTCTATGTCGCGCTCAAACAGCACCTGCCCAGGTGCCGCATCCAACGCACTACGTGACATGTACAAACGCTTAGAACCGTGTGGATCAGGCGTTGCAGAAAAACGTGATCGCATAAAGTGCCGAAACTCGGGGCACCCTGCCCCTAGCTCACCAGATCCGCAGCCTTGTGGCGGCACAACAAGGGTTTCAAATGTCACGGGGCGTATGATGATTTCCGGCTTTGGCACATCTTGGATCAGACCAAACAGATGCGCCATACTGGCAACTCGGCGTTTGGGTCGAACTGCGCGCGCCGCGCTTCCCTGCATAAAAACCACGCCTTCGACATCAAAGGGTAGATGATCCAACGCCCAAAGCCGCGCAATCGTTTCCACCAAGAAATGACCAAAACGCGTATCAAACCGTCCGCCATACAACCATTTTCCAGACCGAAACTGCGCGATATTTCGCAGATTTTCGCTGGGAATGCGGGTGGGTGATCTATTTTGATCGACGTAGCATTTGGAATTTTCCACATAACTGCCATCCTCCCTTAAAACGCCCCCCAGCAAGGTTCGTTTGGGCCTGGCAATATTGTCCAATGGAATGAACGTGGCGTTGTCCAAGATCTCGATCTTGCCGCGCAGGGTCTGCTTTGGATCTAAGGAATATAGTGAAGGCAAAACAAAGGCTTTCGATCATCGGCTGCGTTTGGACGGCGTTATTTCAGTATCTTATCAAAAACCAACATGCCGCGATCCTGCCATTTGATGTTCAACGCATAGCCCGCCAACATCAAAGCCGCGATATAGTCTTCTTGCGGTGCATCCTCGCAAAACAATTCCCACGGCAATAGAATCCGCCGAAGCGTCGGTAGGTTCAGTTTTTCCAGCACAGCAGGAGTGATTTCACGGTCACAAATACGCAGCACTGTAGGGCGAAAATCATTCACATAGGCAAAGAAACCTGTGGCCTCATCAGGACCGTCGCTGGCAATAACCAACGGCCCGTCCGTGATTTTCAAGCGTGAGCTATCCATCAAACCATTGCGTTCCGCCAGCCCTGCGCTCACACGGGCGATATCGCTGCGACTGTGCTGGGCCATCGTCACGATACTAGGCACGGTCAGCAATGCTTGCATCACGACAACGCCAGCCTCGCCACCAAAATTCAACAAACGGTCCCCCGGCTGCACCTGATACGTGATGCTGCGCATATGACGGCGCGCATACTTCCCCGCCGCCACCAAATCCAAGGCATCAGGGCCAAACACCCCCGCATCAGCCGGGATCATGACCTTATGATTGCTGGCAATTTCCATATGCGGATTGTCTTGCAAAGACACGTTGGGGGGCAAGAAATCATCCTGCCATCCATCCGCAACCGGATTGCGGCGTTCTTCTTTCGGTTTATCTGACGCACTTTTTTCAACGTCGCTCATCAAGGCGGCAATTTTTGCCGGGTCCCGCGCTTTGGGCGGTTTCGCAACAACGCGATTGATCGGGATCTTGCCAGCCTCAATCAACCCACGCTTCATCTCGGCATAAGCATCGGTTTGCTTGTAATCTGCTAATTTGCCTTCGACCCGTTTGAGGGCGGCAAAATGCAATTTATTCAGAACAGGATCTTTCAGAAGCTCTTCAAAGATTTCCTGACGTTTCGCGGAATGACGCAGGATTGAATTATCTTTGACCTCATTTCGATCCTGAAGCGCCCAATAGTCCGAATTGTATTTGTCTTTCTTATTGTTCACATTTCCGCGGAATTTACGGATCGCATAGGCGTCGACACCTTTCACCGCGTAATGGTTCATCTGCGCCCAGTTATAGCCGACCGTTCGCCGAATAGATCGCCACCCCCGGAATTTGAAATACTCCTCCATTGGCTCACCTGACCCATTAAGCCAGAGCACCGTATCGGGATAATCCGTTTGCAGATGTTTGTTCTTCATCTTCGGGCGGTGGATTCCCAGTTTCCAATAGTCTGGGTCAAATTTGAACAGGGTTTTGACGCCCCAGCCCTTGTTCCAAAGCGGTGGCGCTGCGTAGAGATATTGTTCAGTGACCGGGTCCCTAGACCAATCTTCCACAAAACCAGAGCCAAAGATACGCCACGTGATGACAATTCCATTCGCGCCTTTTTCCTCGGCCTCCGAAATCATGCCATCCAGCGTACCGTCGCCATGTTTCACGCATAGGAATTCGTCAGCATCAAACACCAACACCCAGTCCGCCGCGCCAACCACCGGTTCGTTCTGTGCGTAGTTTAAGGCCGACGGTTGCGGTTTGATCCCTTCCGGGATGTCATTGCGACGATGATAGCCCAGCCCCAGTTCTTCTAACCGGATCAACATATCATCCGTGCCGTCACTGCAATCATTCGTGTAGACAAGAATATCTGTGAACCCAACCGCCAGATGATGCGCGTACCATTCTAATAGATACGGTGCCTCATCCTTCATCATGGACACGGCCATAACCGTTCCATGGGGGCTGACATGCTTTTTAAGGGTACAAGTCAAAACGCTAACTTCTTGCCAATCTACACTTCAAAAATGATATATTTGCGCAAGGACACACAGGGCCCGCACAAGGCATATACGACGTGATCATCACCTGAATGGCAAAATTCACGCCTCACCCTTTAGATCATTCCAACGCCAAGGCCGGATCGATCCCAACCAATTCACACATGCGGTCTGCATATGAATTTTTCAACGGCACGTGTTTACGCCACCACGGTTTGGTCCCGTTGGTGTAAAGATGCACGCTGACCGTGTTTTCGCTAAACCACCCTTCTACGCGCCCATGCGGATCGTAGAAAATGTCGTTCAATTGAAACGGAACAGGATAAAGCACATCATTGGTCATTGCCTTTTCGATGTCACCTGTTTGCTGGGCAAAATAGGTAAAGGCCTGCGGTCCAAACGCCGTGCGCTCTGTCTTGTAGATGCGAACGGGCAATGGAATCGACGTGTCCAAACGATCCATCTTTTTGCGTTGGTTCTTGTTCCACCACGCAGGATAGTCCGGCAAGTTGTCATAGTAATCCAACAGCTGATCCATCAACTCGCCCTGTTGCGGGATACCAACGACACCGCAATTCAAGGCACCACGCATCCCGTGACCAGCATAGATGTGGTCCCATTCATCCGGAAAAGGTTTGTGGCAGAACGCATCACAATCGATCCAAACCGCACCTGTCTTTTGGATCATTTTATAGCGAAACACATTGGACAGAAAAGACGCCGACGTCTCTTCGACAACGCTCATATCGATATCCATGATTTCAGACGCCGGACGAATTTCCACACCTTCGGGCGCATTCGTCACCATATCTGTGCAGTACAATGTCACCGGATGCCCGTGCATCAGATGTGATTTCAAACATAGTTGATTGAGGTATTGTAGCTTCTCACCAATCCAAAGAGAGGCAACGGGACGACGGTTTAATTCCATTATAGCATATCCACCCATAGACACTAAAAATTCTTAGGCTAAACCCTTACTTAACTGCCATAACATGCGTTCCGAAACCTGTCTATTGCGGGTCGGCCCTCTATCAGCAAAACCGATCTTCTCTCAAAAAAATTCCCCGCAAATTGATCATCTCAACGCAACATATCATGCAAAATAGGATGTTTGGTGTTTTACATCTTGCTAAAACATATGCACCCTATGGGGGTAGATATAACATTGGTTCCATTTCAAGATGCAAAAATCTCGTAAAATTATCGTCCATTGTGGCCTGCACAAAACAGGCACCACGGCGATCCAATTGGGGTTGGCCAAACACTACAATGAATGTCTGGACGCTGGGATCTACCTATTCAATGGAGAAAAGGGCAATGTTTCGACACACGGGTTGGCGTCAGATTTGTGCAAAGGGTCTAAAAAAAGCCTGCCGCTTCTAAAGCGCACTGTCACCAGAATACGCGATACAAACAAACCCGTGACGTTTTTATCCAGCGAAGATTTTCAAAGCATCATCACGAACCGATGGGCGCTTCGCCGTTTTGTACGTATGCTTAAGGCATCTGGGACGGAAGACATCACGTTTCTGATCTATCTGCGCAACCCTATTCAATATCTCACATCAATGTATATGACGCTGCTTTTCTTCAAACATGCAGCCCCGTTTTCCAAATACTTCAACACCATCCTGAAAGACGGTCATTACAAATACAAAAAATGGAATCTGCATTTTGACTATAAAGAAATCGCCACGGCATTAGAGGATGCAAATGTCGATTTTGTGTTTCGCGATTACCATCAGCTGAAAAATGGCGATTCCGTTTCTGATGCTCTGACATTTTTAGGATACCACCATAATGTCCAAGAGATAAGTAGCGAGTCCCGACAAGGCGTCACCAAAAACAAACGCAAATTCACGCGCTATTGCAGGCATGTTTTGGGCGACGACATCACCGCCCCACCAATGTTCAAAGAGTTTGAAAACAGGTTATCAGACACAAAACTGATCCTACCACCCGAATATAAAGAACGCATCCTGTCACGTTTCGAGGATTCGCTTGCGTATACAGACGCGCATTTTGGGACCAACATTCTCTCGGTCACACGCGCAGATGTTGAAAGGTCAACAAACCAACCGACACCCGGCAATACCCTGTCCTATTTCGATGTGTTCCATGAAAACATAAAGCGGGACATCACCCCAGTATTGGATCAATTGAACACCCGGGACAGAAATCAGGCAACACAGCAGATCATGCAAAACTGGGGCTGGCTGAACATATCCGACAATGTCACATCCAAGATCCAACCTCTTTGACCGCCTCCATCGTCACATAGGTCGATGTGGATGCCACGAAAGGCAGGGCCGAAATTTGTTCACCCAGCACGCGTCGATATTCAATGATGTCTTTTGACCTGACTTTCAGCAGATAGTCGAACTGACCCGCCACCATATGGCATTGTTCCACCTCAGGGATTTTCATAACAGCTGCATTGAACGCGGCGAGCGCTTTTTCCTTTGTGTCGCTTAATTTGACTTCTGCAAAAGCGACATGGCTTTTGTCCAATTTCTCATGCGACACAACCGCACGAAACCCTAGAATATAGCCATCCCGGATCAACCTGTTCACACGTACGGTGCAGGGCGTTTTGGACATGCCCAGCTGCTTTGCCAAATCCGTTATTGTGATGCGACCATCCCGCGACAGAACGCTAATGATGCGCTCATCCATTTGGTCAATTTCACCAAAATTTTCCAAGAGAAGACCACCTAGACCATAATGTGTCAAAAATTTAGTCAATATCACTACATAATTGGCCAATTAAGTCAATACGACCCAGCCTACCCAGCTATATTGAAACCAATCGCCCCTCAGGCGCCACCCCTCCCTGCAACAAGGCTCAATATCATGTCTTCCCTACCCGAAATCCGCACTCAAATGCGCAGCAATCACCTCGCCGACGAAACGCAACTTTTAAAAGATCTGGTGCAAAAACACGGGTTAGACATGGCCGCACGCACCGCAATTTGCGCAACCGCAGAAAGCTATGTGCGCGACATCCGCGCCAGTGGGCAACCGGGCCTTATGGAAGTTTTTCTTGCTGAATATGGCCTATCCACGGATGAAGGCGTCGCATTGATGTGCCTGGCAGAAGCCCTGTTACGCGTACCAGATGCCGCCACAATAGATGACCTGATCGAAGATAAAATTGCCCCGTCCAAATGGGGCGAGCATCTGGGAAAATCCAGCTCTTCACTCGTGAATGCATCCACTTGGGCACTGATGCTGACGGGCAAAGTTCTAAAAGACGGCGCATCAAACGGTATTGCAGACCGATTGCACGGTGCAATCAAACGGCTGGGTGAACCCGTCATCCGCACGGCTGTGAAACAAGCGATGAAAGTCATGGGGCACCAATTTGTCTTGGGCCAGACCATTTCAGACGCGATCAAACGCGGCAAAGCGATGGAAGATAAGGGGTATACCTATTCCTATGACATGCTGGGGGAAGCCGCGTTAACCGCCAAGGACGCCAGCGGTTTCTTTGTTGCCTACGCAGATGCAATCCAGCAGTTGTCAGCCCACGCAACACATGAGGATATTCGCGACAATCCCGGCATCTCTATCAAGCTATCCGCCCTGCATCCTCGGTATGAAGTCAGCCAAAGAACGCGCGTCATGTCGGAACTGGTTCCACGCGTCATCGAATTGGCCTTGATGGCCAAAAGCGCAGGTATGGGATTAAACATCGACGCCGAAGAAGCAGATCGTCTAGATCTGTCTCTGGACGTGATCGACGCCGTGCTCAGCGATCCCCGTTTTGCCGGTTGGAATGGCTTTGGCGTTGTTGTCCAAGCATACGGAAAACGCGCGCCTGATGTCATTGATTGGCTGTACCATTTGGCCGAACGTTTGGACCGCTCCATCATGGTCCGCTTGGTCAAAGGGGCTTATTGGGACACGGAAATCAAAGTCGCACAGACAGAAGGCCTGCCGGATTTCCCCGTTTACACCCAAAAATTAGCCACGGATGTGTCCTATATTTGCTGCGCCCGGAAATTGCTGGATTACAGCGACCGGATCTATCCACAATTTGCCACCCATAACGCACATTCCGTTAGCGCGATTTTGCACATGGCACAGCCCGGCCAAGCCTATGAATTCCAGCGCCTCCATGGCATGGGCGAGGTTTTGCACAACCTGGTCAAAGACAAAGAAAACACACGCTGTCGGATCTACGCCCCCGTCGGTGCCCATAGCGATTTGCTGGCCTATCTGGTGCGTCGCCTGTTGGAAAACGGGGCGAATTCGTCTTTCGTCAATCAAATCGTTGACGAAAATGTCGCCCCATCCACAATTGCTGCGGATCCGTTTGTGCACTTGGACAAACTTGTCCAAGACGCCCCTTCACCTGTCCTGAAACCACTAGACCTATACCAACCGGAACGTCCCAATTCCCAAGGTTGGGATCTGCGCGACCATGACACTTTGAACCGCTTTCACACCGCGCGTGAAACATTCAAAACCCATCAATGGCGCGCCGGACCGATCCTGGCATCTGGGGCCGTGTTTGATGGGGAACAGCCTGTGTTCAACCCTGCCGATCCAAGCGACGCAATCGGAACAGTTGCGCTGGCCACGCCCGCGCTTATCGAAACCGCACTGATGCATGCGCAACCATGGAACAGCGCGACACCGACCGAACGCTGCGCAATTCTAAATCGGGTCGCCGATCTCTATGAGGAACATTCAGGCGAGTTATTCGCCGTTTTGTGCCGTGAAGCGGGAAAAACCGCACTGGATGCGGTTGCTGAAATTCGCGAAGCCGTGGATTTCTTGCGATATTATGCCGCCGAAGCCATTCGTCACGGCGACCAAGAGGCACGCGGCATCTTCACCTGCATTTCGCCCTGGAACTTTCCTTTAGCCATCTTCACCGGCCAAATCGCTGCTGCTCTGGCAGCCGGAAATGGTGTGATCGCGAAACCCGCGGACCCAACACCAATGACTGCCAGTATTGCCGTTAATTTGATGCGCCAAGCAGGGGTTCCTGACGCGGCCTTGCAGCTTGTACCCGGCATTGGATCAGAGATTGGGCCCCTGATCACCAGTGATACGCGCATCAATGGCATCTGTTTTACAGGATCCACAGGCGTCGCCCAGTTGATCAACAAAAATGCTGCCCAAACGCTGAAACCAGACGCAACTTTCATCGCGGAAACCGGCGGGTTAAACGCCATGATCGTGGATTCAACCGCCCTGCCCGAACAAGCCGTAAAAGACATCGTCGCGTCCGCATTCCAATCCGCAGGGCAACGTTGTTCTGCCTTGCGTGTCCTGTATGTTCAAAAGGATATCGCAAAACCATTTCTCGACATGCTGTATGGCGCGATGGATGAATTGGAATTATCCGACCCGTGGAACATGTCATCAGATATCGGACCAATCATTTCGGACACGGCACGTCAGGGGATTCAGACCCACGTGGACGCAGCCCGCAAACAACGCCGCGTTCTCAAACAAATCACAGCGCCGGAAACAGGATACTTCTTCGGCCCCACAGTGATTGAAATCGACAGCATTCAGGATCTGACCAAAGAAATCTTTGGCCCCGTCTTACATGTCTGCACGTTCAAATCAGATGAATTGGACGCTGTAATAGATTCAATCAATGCAACCGGGTATGGCCTAACATTTGGACTACACACTCGTATCGACGACCGCGTTGAACACATCACGAAACGGATCACGGCCGGAAATCTCTACGTGAACCGCAATCAAATTGGCGCCATCGTCGGATCGCAACCCTTTGGTGGTGAAGGATTGTCTGGTACAGGACCAAAAGCGGGCGGACCTCTCTATGTTCCACGCTTCAAACAATCGAACCTTCTGTTGGTATCTGTGACGACCGCAGCGCCTATTGACCCACAAGAGGTCCAGAAAGCCCTTAACGCCGCAGCACCAGATCGGCACGCCGCGCTTGAAACCCGTGACTTGCCCGGCCCGACAGGAGAATCAAATCGCTGGTCCCTACTGCCAAAGGGCACTGTTTTATGTTTGGGACCGACACCTCAGGACATGAGCCAACAGATGAGCATCGCCCGTGAAAATGGCTGTCACGCGATCGGAATCGCGCCTGGTGCATCTGAAGGCGAGGCATTCGATGGTTTCTTACCACGAGAGGCTTTGACAACCCTGCAGGGCTTTGATGCTGTGGCCCTATGGTCAGATGAGGCGGACCTGCGATCAGTACGCTGTGCACTTGCCCAGCGCGAAGGCCCTCTTGTCCCCTTGATCGCCACAGACCAAATGGCCCAATATTGCGTCCATGAACGTCATTTATGCATCGACACCACCGCAGCAGGCGGCAACGCTGCCCTTTTGGCACAATAGCAAAAAGAAGCCTGCCCATCTGTAAACCTGATGGGCAGGCAAAATGCGTCCGCAAGCGCCCGGAAATCCTAAATTTGGTACAGCCTAAAGTCAGGCCGTGATGTTCCAGAATGCATTAAAAAAACGCTGACGCCATTATAGCACCAGCATCATTTGAGACTTGGCACGTTAGAACGATCTACTAATTGACAGCGACACTTTGCGTGGATCACCCGCATAAATGCGCGCATCAGTGGAACCACCATAGTAGTAGGTTTCATCAAACAGATTGCTGATGCCTACCGACGTGGACCAAGCGCCTTTATCGAAATACATGCCGATATCGGTGGTCATGTAGCTTGGCAGAACAACCGATGTGCTTTCCGAGATATTGGTTTTCACCTCATCGCTGTAGGTCATTCCCAAGGAGAACCCCAGATCACCCCCCCATACAGGTTGTGGCACATTGTAACGCGTAAAGAAGAAGGCCGTGTTTTCTGGTGTATGCGCCGGTGTCAAACCTGCGTCTTCACCTTCTGTAGCTTCGCTTTGGTTATATGCGTAGCCTGCTTTGAACTGCCAATGCGCAACGGGTTGCCATTGAAGGTCCAACTCGATGCCTTTGCTTTCAACTTCACCAACGGTTTCATACACACCACCGCCCAGCGATTCAGACACATTGTCTTTCCGAATGTGGTATAGTGAGAGGCTTGCGTTTAGTTTGTCTTGAATTTGATAGCGCAACCCGGCTTCGAACTGCACAGAGCTTTCAGCGTCCAATGCCTCGCCATCTTCATCAACGCGTTCAGCCGTGTAAGGGTCGAAACTTTGTGCGGCGCTGGCATATGCCGTCCAGGCATCATTCAGCATATAAACGGCACCAAGAGAGCCCACAGTGTCAAATGTCACTGTCGAATTGGTATCGTTACATGATCCGCGCAGACACCAATAATCAATTTGGGTTCTGTTCAGGCGGCCCGACATAACAACGGTCAAACGATCGGTCACTGACAGTTTATCCTGCGCGTAAGCGGCCAGGCTGTAATATTCGGTCATGCGGCGATTGCCTTCTGTCGCCGTGGCCGTGCTATCACCGGTATCCGGGTCGTAAACATCAACATCCACATCAGCATTGCCACCAAGCGCGATGCGATCAAAGTCGGTCATGCGGTATTCACCGGCAACACCAAAAGTCAGCTCATGCGCAAGAGATCCGGTTTGTGCATCCTGTGTCAGGTAAGCGTCAAAACTATGCCAGTCACGCGTGTTTTTCTGATTACGATAGCGACGCGTCAGCGTTTCATCGTCATCATTCACCGTACGGTTTTCAAACAACTCACGTTCATCGACGTGCCACGTGCTGCGCCATTTGAAATTAAACTGACCGCCATTATCGAGATCTTTTTCCAGATGTGCGCTGAGGGCATAACCCTCATCATTGTCGTAATCACCTTCATCCTGATAGACGGTGTCGATGCTTGCGACGGTATCGATATCGTTGTTTAGTGCAACCAGACCATAATCTGCGTCACCGGTTTGCTTACCAGCTTCGACACCGAAACTTAGCCGCGTGCTGTCATCAATTTCCCACAGGAATGAGGAATAGACGTAGTATTCTTCATTATTGATCCCATCGCGGAATGAATCGATGGAATTCCCTGTTGCGATGAAACGGTAAAACAAATCGTCGCTGTTCCCAAGGGGCCCCGTTAGGTCCAAGGTTGCGGTCAGGCCATTGTCTTCACCGAATTCCGAGATACCGGACGCAAAGCTTTCCATTTCTGTCGTGAACGAGCCGGAAAATTCGCGTTCTGGCTGCTTGGTCACCAGGTTGACCATGCCGCCGGTTTCCATATTGCCGTACAACACAGAAGCTGGGCCTTTTAGCACTTCGACTGTTTCAATATTCGCCGTCGAAGGTGAACCAAATCGCGTTGTCAGACCTGACATGCCGTCAACTTTGATATTGTTCAAATCAATATCAAAACCGCGAATGACAAACCCGTCTGCCGTGTAGGCCGATTGGTTGACACCAACGGTGTAGTTGAAAACATCATCAAGATGAGACGCACGAATATCTGAAATCAAATCATCATTTGCGGTCGACACGACATAAGGTGTCTCGCCATCATTTGTTGATGTTTTCAGCGCTGTTGTATTCGTTTGCTCGAAATAAGTGTCTTGTTGGCCATGCAAAACAAGTTCACCCAGATAATCTGCCGTTTCCTGTGCATTGCCCGCAGAGCATACGCAGATTATTGGTAAGCTGATTTTACAGCTGGAGATGAGTTGCGCACGCAACCCAAGTGGAGATTTCCACATTTTGGACCCCGGAATTAGATGGATTTTTCATGAGAGTGCCTAGCGCGAAATCGCGGATTCGCCTGGGTCAAGATCTCTTGGGTCTTTGACATGTAGTAGTCAACAGCATGCAAAACGTACGAAACTATTCCAATGCACAAAACCACAGGATTTCTTTCGATTTCACCTGAAATACCGTGCGATTTCAAAGAAAATAGCCGATTTTTACGTTTTTTTAATCCTGAAAAATTGACTACTACACTCTTTAAGCCATTCACCTAGAAAACGGGCGCACTTCGTTTCGCATCGTCATCAATCGATCCAACGTATCTATGCTGCGGTTTGGATTTGCCGCAGAAACCGCCAGATGTAATGCCTCTAACGCGAACAAAGTTTGCGAATGCAAAGCGACCTTATCTGCTTTTTGCCGAGGCAACACCAAACTTGCTGCTGCCTCTGAACGCAGCGGCGCATCCGAACGCCCGAGGATCATAATCACAGGCACCTCCAACCGCTTTGCTTCAGCCAATGCAGTAAGGGCTTCGCGATGGGCACGACCATGCAATAACATGACCAAAACATCCCCTCTTCGCATTTGCAGCAAGCTTTCCGGCAGCATCACACCTGTTTGGTTGAAGGCCACGCTGGGTATGCCTGAGCGTGTGAATAAACGCGCTGCATAAGTGGCAACAATGCCCGAAGCTGCAATTCCAAATATACCGACGCCCGTCGCCTCGCAGATCAGCTGAACCGCTTTAGAGGCCTCGGTCCTATTTTCTTCACTTCCCAACGCTTCAAGCGCCGCCATTTGGCTTGAGACAACAAAATCAATCGCCGACTGCGTATTGTCACCAAGATCTGTCGTTGTTTTGGCCATCTTCTCTACAGCGGATTCAGCTTCATCCAACCAATGTCGTAAAGTGTCCTTCAGATCCCTCAGCCCGGTAAAACCCAGTGTTTGTATGCTACGAATGACGGTGGCATCGGACGTTCCTGTTTCCAAACCAATTTCCAAAGCGGAAAGTCCAAGGATACTGTGTCTGTTTTGGTCAATAAAGTCGGCGACCGACTTGCCTGTCGGTGACAATTTATCTTTGTGTCTAGACAGGTTTTGAGTGAAAAGATCGCGGGTTTGGCTTTTATTTTGCAAGTCGAGCACCATTCGTGGTTAGAACTTCGAACCATTGCTATGGCCTTGGCATCCCGCGATGTCCGCTATGGCAACAGCCTTACACCTTTTAATGGCGTGCATATGACTTTAGCAAGCCACCATATTCGGACTTATAAATCGCATGCTAACTTGTACACAAACGACCATCATGTGTAGAAATTCTTGACACAAACCCAACAAAATCACGTCATCTCTGATAGTTTTGACCATTAAAAACAGCATATCTACAAATAAACCGAAGCTTCCAAACACTACGCTTTCCAAGAATGAGCCGCATGACCCAACGAGTTTAGCCACCAAAAATCATCGTTTGAAAATGATCAAACAATACACTTACGAACCAATGGGAAATAAAGGAATTAAGAGACACATAGTCTTCTTAAAATGGTGCCCCCACACGGACTCGAACCGCGGACCTACTGATTACAAATCAGTTGCTCTACCAGCTGAGCTATAGGGGCACTTTGCAAGGTCGTCTGGTTGGTGACCTCGTTGCGACGAATCGCTGTGGGAGAGTATTTAGGGTTTTTTCTCGGGCAGGAAAAGAGCGAAAATGCGCTAATCGGATAGAATTTTTCAAAACTGTCATTAGGACGGTTCTAAGGGATGTCATTTTGTTGATGCCTGACGCATCTTGAACGCGATACTTTCATAACGGAGGGTAGGTTTTGGCATCACAATCTCAGAAAAGCGTTCAATCACGAGACCTTGTGTTGATTGGTGGCGGACATACACATGCGCTGTTTTTGGATCTATGGGCGCGATCCCCTCTGCCAGATGTTCGTGTTCGCATAATCAATCCATCCACTCATGCGCCCTACACCGGGATGCTACCGGGTTTTATCGCAGGTCATTATACCAGACGCGACTTGGATATCGATTTGGCCGCTTTGGCTGATCGCGCGGGTGCAGAGCTCATCATAGGAGCCGTTGATCACATAGACCCTATGGGCAAAAAGGTTCGGATCGCGGGCAAAGGCCCGATTGCTTATGATGTGGCTTCTCTCAATATTGGTATTAGCTCCACAGTGCCTGATATCTCCGGGGCAAATGAATTCGCCGTTCCTGCGAAGCCGTTAGGGGCGTTTTCCGAAGAATGGGAGCGTTTTCTACATTCAGATAGACCTGCGCGCATAGCTGTGATCGGTGCAGGTGTTGCGGGTGTTGAATTGGCTCTGGCAATGTCTTTTGCTTTACAACAGGCCGGGCGTCCCGCCGAAATCTTTCTAATAGATCGCAGCCAAGCCTTATCCGGCCTTCCGGCGAAAGCGTCGAACTTTCTGCGACAGCGGTTGAAAGCATATAATGTTTCACTAATCGAGCATTGCAGCATCCAACAGGTTTGCGATCATTCCGTTATATTGGGCGACGGCCGCTTGCTAGAGGCCGAATTTATCCTGACTTGTGCTGGGGCGCCTCCGCCACATTGGCTACGTCAGTGTGATTTGGCGCTTGAGAATGGCTACGTCTCTGTTTCCAAACACCTGCAAAGCTCTGATCCTTCGGTCTTCGCTGCAGGGGATATCGCCCATATGTCCTTCGCCCCACGGGCGAAAGCTGGCGTCTATGCCGTGCGGCAAGCGCCAATTCTATTCAACAACATCCAAACAGTTTTGGGCAAAAAGGGACGACTACAAACATTCGCGCCCCAAAAGGATTTTTTGAAACTGATTTCATTAGGCGACAAAGCGGCGCTCGCGCAAAGAGGGCGACTGTCCTTATCAGTTCCCGGTCTGTGGTACCTGAAGGACAGAATTGATCGCAATTTTATGGCGCGATTTCAGTGAAGGCACAGCTAAAGAGTGTGTTGCCGACACATGGTGGGTGCGGAAATCAAAGTTTCTGACGATCTGGCGTAAATTATTTGCAAAACCCTCTGGACACCCCCAGCAAGCGGGGATAAACCGCCTCCACCCGAGGGCGACGCCCTCACCCGTGCCCGGGTAGCTCAGGGGTAGAGCAGTGGATTGAAAATCCTCGTGTCGGTGGTTCGATTCCGCCCCCGGGCACCATTTTTACAAAGAGTTGCGCTAAGGCGTTCTATTGTATGATTAAATCTGAACGACGCAGACACCACTAGATTGTCTCACCGCTCGATTTCCAACTTATCTGCCAAATGCGGTGCGATCTGGATGAATTCTGGTAGCAATTCGTCTTGCAGCAATTGCCGCAGCTTTGATGCTAAGAACTCTGGCACGCCGCCCAGCTCATTGATCCGGTTGATCAGGAATATGTTTCGCGACAGGCCTGCAAACGGCAATGGATGCAGATCCACCAGATCCAAGAACCGACTTGCATCTAGGACGCTAAGCGGCGTGGCGATCGTCCATCCCTGCAGGCGCGCCACTGTTGCGATCACCGAACGGCTGGTTTCAAAGGAATGCTTCCCCTGCCCTTCAAAGCCGATGCGCTTTAGATGGGTTGCAACCAACTGCCCCAATGGCATTGTGTCGGAATAATGCACAAAAGGCAGATCCGTCAATTGTTCGCGCCAATCCTGCGTAGAACGATACCGATCTTTGGCAATGACCAGCACAAATTGTTCACGATACAAATGTTGGACCTGAAATTTCTGAACCATCGCAGGAATGGTTCCCGTTACGCCTATATCGGATTCACGGGACATAAGTCGCGCAGTGACCTGATCAGAACGTCCCGAAAACGTCGAAATAAAACTACGCGGCAATTGTGCCTGCAACGCGGTTGCCACAACGGGTGCCAATGACGCATCCAGATCGTCGATTGTTGCAAAGTTCAGAACAGGTAAGCTTTGCGCGCTAAATTCGGCCAAAGCGGTTTCTGCTTCTGACACCGTCGACAAAATGCGATGCGCATGATGACTGAACAATTGACCGGATGGCGTTAGGGATACAGGACGCTGGCGACGATCAAACAGCTGCATGCCCAACCCTTTTTCCAGGTCGGAAATCGCTTGGGAAATATTGGATTTGCTGAGCGATAGGTTTTTAGCCGCCAAAGAAATGGATTTGTGTTCTTCAAGGGCCACGAAAATACGCAAGCCCCGCAGCGTGATACGGGAAAAATCCAAGCTTCCATTCATGGCACGTCCCACCCCTTTGCATCGATGCAACCTGCCCTGTTTCGAATTAATGAACAAGGCCAAGAAGGACATGCCCAGTAAAGCGGCAGAACGACATCAGAACAGATATCGCCATCATTCACCTCAAAGCATTACAAAACAAAGGAAATAAATCATTTCAGACCCAGCACCGCATTCCCCTTTTTCAACCACCTTGTTCGTTATTTTCGAACAACAGGAACTGTGATTGACCCGCCCCTTCAAATTGAAATTAGTCGCCGCAACAGATTTGAAAGGACACGAATATGAAATCGCACACCCGTGTTGTTGTGATCGGCGGCGGGATCGCCGGATGTTCCACACTTTACCACCTGACCCAAGAAGGTTGGACAGATGTTGTACTGGTTGAACGCAATGAATTGACGTCGGGCACCACATGGCATTCAGCCGCGCAGGTGACCAATTTTGGCGCGACCCAAACCATGGTTGGTTTGAAAACCCATTCCATCAACCTGTATAAAGAATTGGCGGAAGACCCCGAATATCCGATCAACTATCACCATGCTGATGGCGGCATCCGTTTGGCCAACACCGAGGCGCAGATGGATGGCTATCGCCATTTCCAAAGCGTCGCGAAAGGCATGGGCGTTGAGTTCGAAGTCATCGATGCCGAAGAATGCGCGCGCCGCCATCCCCTTGTTTCGACCGAAAATCTGCTGGGGGGACTTTGGGATCCGTTGGATGGCGATATTGACCCTGCACAGCTCTGTCAGGCTTTGGCAAGACGCGCGCGTTTGGCCGGTGCTGAAGTGTATCGCAATACGCCAGTGACCGGCCTGACACAGCACAAAGATGACAGCTGGACCGTGCATACAGAAAAGGGCGACATCACTTGTGAAATCGTCGTCAACGCCTGCGGGTACCGCGTGAACGAAGTCGGTGCGATGATGGGGGTTCATCACCCTGTGGCCTCGATGGAACATCAGTATTTCCTGACCGACACGATCAAGGCGATCGAAGAGTCGGACAAACGTATGCCCCTGCTGCGCTGCCCGATCAGCGATTATTACTGCCGTCAGGAAAAGAACGGCTTGCTGGTCGGATTTTACGAACAGGAATGCAAGACGTGGGGGATGGACGGAATCGATCCAAACTTTGTCAACGCATTGTGCCCTGACGATTTGGAACGCGTCATGGATGTGTTGGAAGGCGCATTTGAACGCATGCCTGCGCTGGCAGAAGCAGGAATTCATTCCATCGTCAACGGACCAATCACCTATACAATTGACGGTGCTCCATTGGTTGGCCCTATCCCGGGAAAACGCAACGCGTTCTGTATTATCGGTCTGCGTGCAGGTCTGGGCGAAGGTGGCGGTCACGGCTGGCTATTGGCACAACAGATCGTTCACGGCGAAGCCTGCTATGACACATGGGTCATCGACCCCCGCCGTTTCACGGGCCATGCCAATGTGGAATTGACCGCGCTGAAGGCGATAGAAGATTATCAAAACGAATTCCGCTTCCATTTCCCCCATGAACACCGCCCAGCAGGCCGCCCAGCCAAAACCACGCCAATCACTCCGATCCTTGCATCCGAGGGCGCGGAATTTGGCGTCGTGAATGGGTGGGAGCGGATGGATTACATCAAACCCACGGCCGATTTCACCGAAACCCACAGTTTCAAATTCAATGAAACCTTTGACGTTGTCGCCAAAGAGGTCGCCGCCGTGCAATCGACTGTCGGCTTGACCGAGGTCAATGGCTTCAACCGTTTCGAAATCACTGGCCCCGGTGCACGTGAATGGTTGGACACGATCATGTGCAGCCGCATCCCCCGCAAAACAGGCAAAGTGGGGCTGACCTACATGCTCAATCACAAGGGGGATGTGAAAGGCGAGGCGACACTGGCCAATCTAGATGACGATCGCATCTGGTATGGCTCGGCCGCAGCATCAGAATATCACGACATGGATTGGCTGCAAAAGCATCTGCCAGAGGACAGCCCAATCCAGATCAAATCGCTGACCAATGATTACACAATCCTTGTCATAGCAGGTCCGAAATCACGGCATGTCTTATCCGCCGTATCGCGTGAGGATTGGTCGAAAGAGGCTTTCCCATGGCTCTCTGTACGCGAAGCCTTTATCGGGATCGCACCTGCGGTTGTGATGTCTGTTAGCTTCTCTGGCGAATTGGCCTATGAAATCCACGTCCCGAACAACCAGCTGTATGCGGCCTATCTGGCATTACGCAAAGCAGGCGAAGAGTTCGGCATGACCCTGTTTGGCGCGCGGGCCGTTGAATCGATGCGCCTTGAAAAAGGGTATCGCCATTGGAAGGCCGACCTAATCACTGAATTCAACCCGTTTGAAAGCGCGCTGGATCGATTTGCCAAAATGGACAAACCAGACTTCATCGGCAAAGACGCTTTGATTGCGCAACAAGAACGCGGTCTGCGACGTTGCTTTGTGACAATGGAACTGGATTGCAACCATGCGCCTGCCCATGGTGGCGACAGCATTCTCGCCCCAGACGGCACGTGCATTGGCACAATCACATCGGCCGATTGGGGGCATCGAACGAGCAAGAACATCGCGATGGGTTTCTTAACCCCTGGATTTGAAGCGATTGGAACGAAGCTGTCGGTTGAGGTGATCGGCCAGCCAGTAACTGCCAAAGTGATTGCGCCAGATATGTATGATCCTGATTACAAATTGGTTCGCAATTAACCTTGAACGGGTGACCCACCCCACAACGATTCAAACACGCGCGCTATTGTTGGCGCGCGCGTATACATTCCGCATAAACAATAGTTTATATGCAGATTTTTAAACCTTAGACACCTTTTACTCTTACGGCTTATCCCAAACGAATTACGCAGCGTTAACCATGTTTATCAGCTCGAGAATTCGACTAAAAAAACCTGCTTATCGCTTTTCCTGCGCCATCATACGGCCATCATAAAGAAAAGGCAGAAACTGAATGTTTTCAACACAACAAAACAGTTTGGCAAATACATTCGCCGGGATCACAGGCGTGTTTGACAAGGGTGCGTCGACCTCAAGCAAAGCCAATGCGACATCCACAATGACATCAACGCCTGTGCAAACAATTCAGGACACCAAGGAAGCAAACGCGATCTTGCAAGATCAACAAAGCACCGCTTTGGATTTTTCAGGTTCGACAGATCGCAGCACGACGGGCGTAGATTTTCCCGACACCGACACGACAATCACAACGTCGCGCACCACGCAAAACAGCGCTGTGCAAAATACACGCAGCACGCCTCAAACCACACAGAGTGATGACACCAATTATTTCGACGAGGTCGACGAAGAAGAAACAGATACGGACACGGTCACAAAAACCGCGGCAGATTACACCGGTGCGGGCCAAGTCATCGTGATCATCGATACGGGATTTTCCTACTATTATGATCAATCTTCTGTCGTGTATTTCTACGATTTTTCCGGCTCCAATGACAGCGATGCATCCGTTGATAGCAGCTACAGCCATGGATCTTGGGTGGCAGATGTTGCGACACAAACAGCGTCTGACGTTTCGATCATCCATCTGAAAATTTCGGATGATGACGGTGACAATATATCCGTCTCCGATCTGGAAGAGGCGTTGGACTATACGCTTTACCTGTCTGACTATTACGACATTGCCGCCGTCAATATCAGCTTGTCATCCGGCAACACCACAAGCGACGTTTATACCGTTTTATCTGACGAATTCGCCGCATTGGATTCCGCCGACATCCTTGTCAGCGTCGCGGCAGGCAATTCTGGGGAAACCTATGACGATGGCATCAACGTGATTGCGGCCAATGACAGCGTTGTTGCTGTTTCTGCCAGCGATGATGACGGGGCTGAAACGTCGTGGACACAATCCAGCGAGACCCTGACAGATATCTTTGCCGATGGCACAGAATGGGAAATCGAAGCGCTAGATGGCACGACATATACGGTCAGTGGCACCAGTTTTTCTGCGCCCACAATTGCCGCAACAGCCGCCTTGCTGCAAGAAGCGTCGGAAGACATCAATGGAGACACACTCAGCGATGAAGAGATCCTCTTTATCCTTCAAGAATCCGGTGATGCGGTGACAGGATATGACGACAGTGATGCAGATGGTTATGTTGTCGCCGATGCAGAGGCTGCGCTGACATATTTCATCGAAAATTCAGACAGCTTTGTGGATGACTTTCTTTTTGCCTAACGTCTAAAACGCCTTTGAAAGGGAGCTTTACGCACCCTTTCTTAGGATTTTCGCACCAAGCGACGCCGCGCCATATGATAGAGATCACGGAAAGGGCGTAGATAAATGTCAGCGATCCGCGTTGCGCTGGCCTCGTGTGGCTTTAGACCAAACGTCAGTTCTTCCTCAGGCTCTGACAAATGAAGAGACCCAAACATCCAATCCCAAATCGCCAACATCGCGCCAAAGTTGCGATCAAAATGACGGGTCGCGGTGGAATGATGCAGCTGGTGTTGGGCAGGCGAAATCAGGACACGCTCTAACCAAGGCCAGTAGGCGATGTTGATATGGGAATGACGCAAATTCGCGCCCGCAACATTAAAGAAAAAGGCAAACACGTTTACGCCCAACAGCGTATATAGGCTAAGCGCCCCTGCCCCAAACAGGAATGCGAAGACGCCAATCACGCAGCCAACAACCAATGCACCGCGCAATCCATAAAGGATGCCCTCAACCGGATGGACACGGTAGACCGTTATGGGCGTCATGGTTTCTGCGGAATGGTGCACTTTGTGAAAGGCCCACAGCCCGGGCCAATGATGCATCCAGCGATGGATTAGATATTTGGACAAATCATCCGCGAGGAAGAAAACCAAAGTATACAGTGCGATGATCAGACCTGATGGCCAGCCAGCCAATGATTGAAACCCAATCACGCTTTGATCGCTCATGGCAAAAAAGACAGTCGTCGTAACCGCACTTTGCGTCAGCAACATCGGCGAGATAAGCAAAGACACCGCACGGTTGACTGCGAAAATAACGTAATCCGCTTTGGCAGACCCTGACCAAAACACCCGCTTGTCAAAAACCCTAGCCAGCGCTGAACGCCAGCCATATCCCCGCATCGAAAACAGAAAAAGCACCGCCAGCACAGCTGACAGCGCAAGGTATCCCCAAAAGATACGTTTTCTTTCATTTAGGAAATCAGCACTGAGATCGTGCAGATATGTGCCACCCCAATCAGGCAATTGGGACAAAAGGGCCGAAAGGCTGTTTACTTCATCCATGGGCACACCAAATGGGACAGGCAGCGCGGTTTACCCGCGCTGCCTTGAACCGTTTTAGTCTGTTTCTGCGTTGCTTGCCGCATCTACTGCGCCAGCCAAAGCATCCAGTTCGGCCAAAACATCGTTGCTACGCGCTTTGATCGAGAACTGCTCGTCCAGCAATTTTTGAACCTTCAACATGTTCAGCTGGTAATCAGACCATGTCATGCGACGATCACGGATAAAGGTGCCGTCGGCATCAACACCTGTGACATAGGAATTGTCCGCAGTCACCGGGCCGTAGCCGATCAGTTTGTTCAGCTCTACCGCTGTCGCGCCTAGGTTTTTACGACCAGACTGGATCGCCATCGCGAAACCTTTCAGCTCGCCCCAATGCTTGACATAGGTACGATAGATGTCGCCTTCGGCCGCTGTGTCTTTCATGGTTGCGATGTCTTTGTAGACAGATCCTGCATATTTAAATGCAGCTTCGGCCAGAACATTTTCCCAAGCATCTTCGATCGTGGATGCATAGGCTTTCAGCTCGCCCAGTTGTTCAGCCGTCAGTGCTTCACCGGCTGCAGCCGTGATAACCTCACGACCTCCGATATAGGCGTTGACGATTGTTGGCAGGTAATTCGTCGCACCAGATGTATCCGCACCCGCCGCGTAATAAGCCGGGCCAAAAACCATTTCGGTTTTCAGATCAACAACACCATCCCCATTGGCATCTGCCGCCTCTAGGTCAGCGAGCTTGGCAACATTGTAGGCCACTTTAGGTGCCAGAGATGTGGCATGCGCCGGTGCACCGAAATACCCGAATGCCTCATCCCAAGAATGTTCTTTGCCCGTATAGGACGCACCATCGCTGTAGGGCAGATTGTTTGGCTTAACGTCTGCCGCCAGTTTTTCGTCCAAATAATTGTCAACCGCTTGGCTGTACTGAACCGCACCCATTGTGAATTTGGAAATCAGCTGAGGGTAATCAAAACCGTTCTCGGCGTCATAACCACCTTTTGATGCGGCAGCGCGGGCGATCATGTCTTTTGCAACATCGATACCCGTCATATTGCCCGCCCATGCAGGCATCAGGCCATTATAGAACTTGCCTTCTAGGTTCGCAGAGCCAGACAATTCGCCAACTGTCTTTTGCAAAATCGGAAATCCATCTTTGCCCGCCGGCGCGATGATCGGCAGTTCGGCGGTAGGACCCGTGAAGTAAGACAGCATCTGCTTTTCCAGCTCAGCCGCATTTGCACCGCCATCTCCCTTGGCGGCCAATGATTTTAGGCTTTGCTCTAGTGTCTGGCGCGCAATTTGACCGCCATAGGACACAGAATTGGTGGCATCCCCCTCATAGCCTTTCAGTGTAATTGGAAACGGACCATACGTGTCCGCCGCAGTCGATTGCGCCAAAAACGCAACCGATACCACAAGGGAGGTTGTCATCAATTTTGAACGAAACATGTCGGCCTCCTAACCTGACAATTAACATCAACATTATCGCTGAGGGTTTAAGTAAGAAATTAACCATCATGTCAACTCACTTTCTTGAAAAAATATAACCCTGATCATTCAAAAACGTTGCGTAATCCGCCAGTTGGGACCTTTATCCGCCGCCTTGTGAAAATGTTTTCCGATCACGGCTTGAGGCATGTTCAGCTGACCGGTAAAATGGTTCCTATGCCGACAACGCAATGGGTAAAAATGTGGATATATCAACCGCGACATTCGGGGGTCTGATCTTGCATCTCATCCACACTTCGTATACCGTTGCATGCAAATCATTCAGCAGAGACGCGGGATTCCCGCTTAGCCGCGAATGCGCCTTTAAACACTAAACAACCGGGTCAGCCATGAGCTTGTACACAGCCTACCTAGAAGAAATCGAAACACGCAAAGAGCAAGGGTTGAACCCGAAGCCGATTGATGACGGCGCTCTTGTTGATGAAATCATTGCGCAGATCAAAGATATCGGAAACGCGCATCGTGCAGATTCACTGCAATTCTTCATCTATAACACGCTGCCCGGTACAACCAGCGCGGCGGGTTCCAAGGCGGCCTTCCTAAAAGAGATCATTCTTGGCACCGCAACGGTTGAAGAAATCACACCAGATTTCGCATTCGAATTGCTGTCGCATATGAAAGGCGGCCCGTCCGTTGAAATGTTGCTGGATCTGGCACTGGGCGATGATGCAGCTATTGCGACGCAAGCGGCAGAAGTTCTAAAGACGCAGGTGTTCCTATACGAAGCCGATACTGATCGTCTGGAAGACGCGTATAAAGCTGGCAACGCCATCGCAACAGATCTTCTAAAAAGCTATGCAGCGGCTGAATTCTTCACCAAACTGCCAGAAATCGACGAAGAAATCGAAGTTGTCACATATATTGCCGGCGAAGGTGATATTTCAACCGACCTTCTGTCCCCCGGCGCAGAGGCACACTCGCGGTCCGACCGTGAATTGCACGGCAAATGCATGATTTCCGAGGCCGGTCAGAAAGAGATCGAAGCGCTGAAATTGAAGCACCCTGGCAAACGCGTCATGCTGATTGCTGAAAAAGGCACAATGGGCGTTGGATCCTCGCGTATGTCCGGTGTGAACAACGTGGCGCTGTGGACCGGCATTCAGGCCAGCCCTTATGTCCCATTCGTCAACATCGCGCCCGTTGTTGCAGGCACGAACGGCATTTCACCGATCTTCCTGACAACAGTTGGCGTGACCGGCGGTATCGGCATCGACCTGAAAAACTGGGTCAAGAAAACCGATGAAGACGGCAATCCGATCCTGAACAATGATGGCGATCCGATCTTGGAAGAAGCCTATTCCGTGGAAACGGGCACGGTTCTGAAGATCAACACCAAAGAGAAGAAGCTCTACAACGTTGAAACAGGCGAAGAGCTGGTGGATGTGTCTTCTTCCTTCACACCACAAAAAGTGGAATTCATGAAGGCAGGCGGTTCCTATGCCATCGTCTTTGGTAAAAAACTGCAAACATTCGCCTGTGAAGCGCTGGGTGTTGAACTGAAATCTGCTTTTGCTGCGAACCGCGAAATCAGCGTTGAGGGCCAAGGCCTGACAGCGGTTGAAAAGATCTTCAACAAGAACGCACGCGGCACAACACCAGGCAAGGTCCTGCATGCCGGTTCCGACGTTCGCGTGAAAGTGAACATCGTTGGGTCACAGGACACAACAGGTCTGATGACCAGCCAAGAATTGGAAGCAATGGCCGCAACGGTTATTTCCCCTTCCTTGGATGGCGCATATCAGTCCGGCTGTCACACAGCATCTGTTTGGGATCTGAAAGCGCAGGCAAACATCCCACGCTTGATGAAGTTCATGAACAATTTCGGCCTGATCACCGCGCGTGACCCCAAGGGCGAATATCACGCGATGACAGACGTTATCCACAAAGTGTTGAACGACATCACTGTGGATGACTGGGACATCATCATCGGCGGCGACAGCCACACGCGTATGTCCAAAGGCGTCGCGTTCGGTGCGGACTCTGGTACAGTTGCTTTGGCACTGGCGACCGGCGAAGCCACCATGCCGATCCCTGAATCCGTGAAAGTGACGTTCAAAGGCCAGATGGCCGAGCACATGGATTTCCGCGATGTTGTGCACGCAACACAGGCGCAGATGTTGGACCAACATGGCGACAACGTGTTCCAAGGTCGCGTGATCGAGGTGCATATCGGCACGCTTCTGGCGGACCAAGCGTTTACCTTCACCGACTGGACTGCGGAAATGAAGGCGAAAGCCTCGATCTGTATCTCCAATGACGAGACATTGATCGGCTCTCTGGAACTGGCCAAAAGCCGTATCCAGATCATGATCGACAAAGGCATGGATAACGCAGCACAAACGCTGCAGGGCCTGATCGATAAGGCAGATGCACGGATCAAAGCAATCCAGTCTGGCGACAGCACAGCATTGACGGCTGATGACAACGCAAACTACTTTGCAGAAGTTGTGGTTGATCTGGACGAAATCATCGAACCGATGATTGCTGACCCAGATGTCAACAACGCCGATGTTTCCAAGCGCTACACGCATGACACCATTCGTCCGATTTCCTACTACAAGGCGGAAAAAGACGTGGATCTGGGCTTTGTCGGATCCTGCATGGTGCATAAAGGCGATATGAAAATCGTGGCCCAAATGCTGAAGAACCTCGAAAAAGCGACCGGTAAGGTCGAATTCAAGGCACCTTTGGTTGTTGCGGCACCGACCTACAACATCATTGATGAGTTGAAGGAAGAAGGTGACTGGGACGTTCTACAGAAATATTCCGGTTTTGAATTCGACGATTTCGCCCCAAAGGCAAAAGCGCGTACCGAGTATGAGAACGTCCTCTACCTCGAGCGTCCGGGCTGTAACCTGTGCATGGGCAACCAAGAAAAAGCCGCCAAAGGCGACACTGTTTTGGCAACCTCCACACGCCTGTTCCAAGGCCGTGTTGTGGCTGACTTGCCAGAAAAGAAAGGTGAATCCTTGCTGGCATCAACACCGGTTGTTGTTCTGTCCGCCATTCTGGGCCGCACACCAACATTGGAAGAATACAAAGCTGCGGTTGAGGGCATCGATCTGACCAAGTTCGCACCACCCAAAAACATGCCAATGAGCGGCGCATCCGTTCATTTCTAAACCTTAGCTTACGAAACACACCACTTCGGCGCGGGATCATTCCTGCGCCGTTTTTTTATGTTTGGGATATGTATCCTGCCCAAAACAAAACCCCGGACCAAAGGCCCGGGGTTTCATCATTTCAAATCTTGGTCAGATCAGAACAATGTGCTGACAGTCAGCTTTAGATTCTGACCTGGCTGATACCGCGAAGACGAAGACAAGTGCGTCTGGTATTCAACGTCAAAGACATTCTCGAGACCCAAGCGAATTTCTGTACCTTCCAAAACGCCGCTTTCTGGGCGGATGGTGGCGCGGACGTTATGAACTCTTGCATCATCCAACTCATCTCCAGATGAGTCATATTGATTTGTGCTGACAACATATTCCCAGCTGACATCCAAGAAATCATCAAATTTCTTACCAACCGTCATGTTGTAACGGTTCGCTGGTGCACGCTCAAAATCTTCGACGACCCCGTCACTGTCCCAAGCGAAACCATCCGCGGCCGTCGCGTTCAATTCAACGTAGTACCCGCTAGACACAGCGTAAGACGCTTCCAACTCGACACCAAAGACGGCAACGCTATCAACGCCGGAATAGCTGGTCACATCCCAAAGCTTGGTTTGATAGACATTACCACGGATTGCCAAATTGTCGCCTGCGCCAAAGACATCTGTCCCAGCATAAGATGCACCGATTTCGATGGTTTCGGACAGCTCAGGCTGTTCCATGTAGTCTGAAGACCCCAAATCGTCGAGAATTGGCAGGGATTTGGTATGTGCCCAAGACCCAAAAACGGCAAATCCGCTATCGAATTCATATGCCAGGGCCAAACCACCCATCCAACCGCTATTGTCGTATTCGTCATAGCTGGATTCGTCATATGGGTTGATCTGCGAACGTTCAAAGCGCAATGCAGGCGTCAATGTGAAGTTGCCGATCGACATTTCATTGACAGCAAACACGGCGATACGATCATCGACACCACCAGGTGCCGATGTTTGATCCGCACGATCTTTATGGATGAACTCAACACCTGCGCGCAGTTCGTTCTGTACGATACCAGTTTCGAAATAGGCGTTATTCTTCAGTGTCAGCTTTGTCGTTTGATAGCGATGATCTGCATCACCCAAGGCCGCGATGCTAGGGTAATACGCTTCTAGATAAGAAGAGCCAGTGACATAGGAGGAATCAATTTCTTGATCCGCATAAGACAATGTCGCCGTCGCATCGACCAAGTCATTTCCAGACGGGTTGTAGTTATACGACACGGTCGCAGTTTTGGTCGTCGTCGTACGATCAACATTGCCAAACGCATCTGTTGCCGTGCCGAACTGGTCATATGGAACATCGTTATCTTCAGACGAAGTCTGAGTATACGAGAATGACAGGCTATGTTCTTTAGCCTCGTCGAGATAGAATTTCCCTTTGGCCAAATACGAAGGAGCCGAGAATGCACTGTTTCCAATCTCTTCTCCCGAACCATCATTCAAATCATCTTGATCACGATATGTGTAGTTCAATAGGAATTCAGCACGATCGCTTGGCTGATAAGCAAATGTCGTAGACGATGTCCAAGAATTGCCATTGCTGCCATAATCAAATGTCTGACGTACTTTGAGGCCTGGTTCGCCACCGGTCATGTCAGATGCGTCAATTGTTTCCAGCTTAACAACACCGCCAACGATGCCGGACCCATATTCGAAACTACCAATAGTCCCACGCAGAACCTCTACGCTGCGATACAGATACGGATCGGTAAACAACTGAGTTCCAACGCGATACAGCTCTTCCGAACCCGTTGTCGCGTCATCGATCATGATCGCAACTTTTTGATCAGTACCATAGGTGCTGTTCGCGCCAAAGCCGCGAATGTTGATGCCGGACCCCGTGGGCGTCACGCCGTTCACCAGTGTCACACCGGGTACGGAATCGATCAGCTGCGCCACTGTGCTGCCCTGACGGTCCTTGATTTCTTCTTCATCAATGACCGTCCGCGCTGCGGCAGACCCTGTTGCGATGTCGCGCTTTGAACCGGTCAGGGTCAAGGTCCCCAAATAGCCCGCGTCGGTGGTTGCGGTGTCTTGCGCAAAGGCAGTGCCTGAAAAAGCAGCAAGCAGCACCAGCGCGGTTGTGCCGCGCAAAGTTGAGTGAATCATAGTCACCTCTGTGATCCGAATTTTAAGGTATTGTTTTTGCTTGCTTTTCGCTGGCATCCGGCCCCAATCCACAGGAGGAACCGTTTTTTCTAACTTGCGCCAGCTACTAAAACCCATTATTTTAGTCAAGAATTACACGCCAGCTTTACGAAATACTGTTGCTATTTCGCCAGCAAGCCCCAGCACAAAACATCAGGAATTCGCACTATGCCAACCCCAACGCCCGACGCGTTGCGTCAAGCACGATTGGACAATCCTAAAATGCGCGAACGGGATCTTGCGCATAAGTTAGGTGTCACCGAGGCTCAATTGGTCGCCGCCTATATCGATTTTGGAACATTCAGAATCGACAATGACCCGGATAAAGTCATTCCAGCCGTTCAGGCCTTGGGCGAAGTTATGGCTCTGACGCGCAATGAATCTGCCGTGTCGGAAAAGGTTGGCACATATAATCAATACCATTCCGGCAAACATGCAGCGATGACGCTGGACCCTGAAATTGATCTGCGCATTTTTCCAAATCGCTGGGTTCATGCCTTTGCTGTTGAAAAAGAAACCGAACAAGGTCTGCGTCGCTCGGTCCAGATTTTTGATGCGGCAGGTGATGCTGTTCACAAAATCCATCTGCGCGATACGTCTGATCTGACGGCATGGGACGCACTGAAATCAGAACTCGCGCTTCTGGAAGCACCTGCTGAATTCACTGTCGAACCACGCAAAGCCCCCCCTGCCCCAAAAGGCGACCCAGCCCGCGCACAAGAATTGCGTGATTTTTGGGACGGCATGACAGACACGCATCAATTCATGCGTCAACTGCCCAAAATGGACATGAACCGTCTTGGCGCCTATCGGATCGTTGGCGCACCTTATGCCCGACGTCTTGAAACAGGTGCTGTCGACGCGTTGCTACAGGGCGTTCAGGAAGGTGGCTTCGACTTTATGCTGTTTGTGGGCAACATGGGGTGTATCCAGATCCATACAGGTCCGATTGGCACGCTAAAGGCGATGGGACCGTGGCAGAACATTCTGGATGACCGCTTTAACCTGCATTTGCGTCTCGATCACATTGCGGAAGTGTACGCAGTGACAAAGGCAAATGCAAAAGGCCCCATCAAATCGATCGAAGCCTTTGATGCAGAAGGACAAACCATTCTGCAGGCATTCCCTGTGTCCAAAGACAGCAATGATACCCGCGACGCGTTCCACGCATTGCTGGATGCCCAACCCACATTGGAATTAGAGGCCGCCGAATGAATATGTTGACACGACGCGGCTTTGCGCTGATGGCGTTGGCCGCTTTCGCACTTCCAGCACAGGCCGATACCACACAAAAGGTTCTGTCTATCGGTTCGGATGTCACGGAAATCGTTTATGCGCTGGGTGCCGGTGATCGTTTGATCGCGCGTGATACAACATCGCGTTTCCCTGAAGCCGCCAATGCGTTGCCTGATGTCGGCTATATGCGCCGCCTTTCACCAGAAGGCGTGCTTTCTGTTGATCCAGAGCTGATTTTGGCATCCGAAGGGTCAGGCCCCCTGGAAACGATTGAAGTGCTACAGGCTGCAGATATCGATTATGTCACTTTAGGTCGTGGTTATGCTCCGGCCGAGGTTGCAGCAAAGATACGCAAAATCGGTGACGCGCTGGACCTGTCTGAAGCCGCTGAAACACTGGCATCGACAACAGAAACGGCCTTAAACGATCAGCTCAACGCAGCAGAAAACTTTGATGGCGCGCGCAAAAAAGTGATGTTCATCCTTTCCATTCGCGATGGCAAAATCACAGTTAGCGGTGCGGGCACCAATGCAGATGCGATGATCAAATTGGCTGGCGGCGAAAATGCATTGACCGATTTCCAAGGCTATAAAACCCTGTCAGATGAAGCGGCCAGCACCGCGGCACCCGATGTTATCTTGATGATGAACAGCACCGGCAGCCATGGCGCATCAGCGGCTGAGGTTTTCGCAATGCCATCTCTCGCCATCACGCCAGCGGCAGAAACGCTGAACCTGCAAAAGATTGACGGTATCTTCATCAACGGTTCAGGTCCCCGAACAGCGGGTGCCGCAAAACAGTTGCACGACGCGATCTACGGAAACTGATCCATGGCAGTCACGGCGGATATCCCCAACAATGTCAAATCACGGGCAAGCTTTGCCCGGCAATTGCACATTCTGCTCGGGCTTGGCCTGTTGGTTACATGCCTCTTTAGCCTGACAACCGGCCCAACCGGTGTCAGCCTGTTAGAGGTCTTGCCCAAACTGCTCAGTCGTACGCCGCTAAGCAAATTGGAACAGGTTGTTCTGTTTGATATCCGCTTGCCCCGCTTGGCTCTTGGCATTGCTATCGGAGCGGCGCTGGCCGTGTCCGGTGCTGTCATGCAGGGGCTGTTTCGCAACCCACTGGCTGATCCTGGTATCGTAGGCGTCAGCTCGGGTGCTGGTCTGGGTGCGATCCTTGCCATTGTCTTGGGCGGCCTGCTGCCAGCATCCTTTTTGGCCATCTTTGGTCAATACCTTGTTGCCGTTTCCGCCTTTTTGGGCGGTTGGCTATCAACCATCATTCTCTACAAGGTCGCAACCCGCTCTGGTCGGACCTCTATCGCAACCATGCTATTGGCAGGCATTGCGATGGGCGCCTTGGCTGGCGCGGTTTCAGGGATCATGACCTATATCGCGACAGATGATCAGCTGCGGGATATGACGTTTTGGGGCATGGGGTCTTTGGCGGGGGCCAATTGGACCAAGGTTATGGCCGCGTTTCCCATCATTCTGGCATGCCTTGGCACATCTTTTTGCTTGGGTCGTGGTTTGAACGCAATAGCATTGGGCGAAGCCACAGCAGGCCATATTGGCATTCGCGTGCAACGTATGAAAAACATCGCCATTCTCTGCGTGGCCGGTGCGACAGGCGCGTCAGTTGCCGTATCAGGCGGAATCGGATTTATAGGCATCGTTGCACCGCATCTGTTGCGGCTGATGTCCGGGCCAGATCATCGCACTTTGCTGATCAACTCGGCACTGCTGGGCGCAATACTATTAATCCTTGCAGACACTATTTCCCGCCAAATCGTTGCGCCTGCAGAGCTGCCTATCGGTATCATCACCGCGGTTCTTGGGGCCCCCATATTCCTTTGGATTTTGCTGCGGCAACGCAGCGTTGTGGACTTGTGACATCATGCTCAACGCGCAAAACATTAAAGTTCAGATCGGTAAAAAAGACATTCTGCACGGGGTTTCAATAACCGCCAAACCCGGTGAGGTGACCGCCATTGTCGGTCACAATGGATCGGGCAAGACAACGCTTATGCGGGCTTTAACCGGTGACGTATCTTACACCGGCACAGTCACATTGAATGGCCGGGATCTGCAGACACTGTCACCTGAAGATCAGGCCGAAATTCGCGGTGTCCTACCACAGGCCAGCGCCCTGTCCTTCCCGTTTCAAGTGATCGAAGTCGTCGAAATCGGTCTGCGTCAGGCCAATGGAACGGGCACAACAGCACGACACGCATTGGCGCAGGTCGGGCTGTCAGGATACGAAAACCGCCTGTATCAAGAGCTGTCTGGTGGCGAACAACAACGTGTACATTTGGCCCGTGTTATGGCGCAGGTCAGCGCCCCAATCGTGGATGACGCGCCAAGATGGTTGTTTTTGGACGAACCGGTATCTGCGCTGGATATCGCACATCAATTGCAGGTTATGGATCTCGCCCGCAGTTTTGCGCGGTCAGGCGGTGGTGTCTTGGCCATTATGCATGATCTCAACCTGACGGCCTTTTATGCCGATCACATGGTGTTGCTATCAAAAGGTGACCTTTTGGCAAAGGGAACCCCGGCCGAAGTGATGCAGGACGATATCCTGTCTCAGGCCTATGGGTGCCAATTGAGTGTGGGTGTTGCGCCACCCCCAGGCACACCATTCCTGTTGCCGCAAATGGCCGGAATCTAAGGCCGCTCAGCGGTTTGTGCGCGCCAGCAAAATCACGGCCACCAATCCGACGCCAATGATCATCAAAGCGGCCGGTGCCGCGCCGGAGATGTTTTCTAAACTGGCCTCATTATAGACCAATGTGGCCAAAGTGTTGTAGTTGAACGGGCGTAAAAGCAACGTCGCGGGCAATTCTTTCATGCAATCGACAAACACCAGCAACAATGCCGACGCAATCGTGCCTTTCATCAAAGGCATGTAGACGGCACCCAAAACTTGCGTCCTTGTCCGCCCAAGAGATCGCGCCGCATGTTCCAAATTGGGCGAAATACGCCCCATACCTGCATCCGCAGCGCCCTGCGCAATCGCAAAGAACCGCACAGAATAGGCCAGAACCAAGGCAAAACCAGTGCCCGTCATGATCAAACCAATATCATGGCCTGTCAGCGCAAGAATTCCGTCAGCCAACCGATTATCCAACCATGCCAATGGGATCAAAATGCCAACCCCCAACACCGCACCCGGCGCTGCATAACCAATAGACGTCACTGGGACCAAGGCCCTTGGCAATCGATGCTTCACCAGGCGCGTACCATAGACCATCAAAACACCCGCGATCACTGTTGCAAAGGCCGCAACCCCACCCACCGTCAAAGTGTTCATGACTGCGCGCCAAAGATCGTCTTTTTGCCAGATATCCGCCTCGTCCCAAGCGTGGCCGATCAGAACGGAAACGGGCAGCACAAAGGCAAACAAGAACGGTGCCAGACAAGCCGCAAGCGCAAGGTAAGCAGCCCCACCTTTCAACACCTGACGCGAGATATGGCGATGCCCGCGGCTTTGGTTGAAGAACCGCATTTTATTTCGAGAAACACGTTCGACCAAAACCAGACACACGACCATCGCCAAAACGACACAGGCAATTTGCGCAGCCCCGCCTGCGTTTCCGGCCTCTAACCATGTGGTAAAAATACCTGTCGTTAGGGTTTGCACCGCGAAATAATCCACCGTGCCAAAATCATTCACGGCCTCCATCATCGCGATTGCAATTCCAGCAGCAATCGCAGGTCGCGCCAGCGGAAGACCAACACGCCAAAAGCGCGCGAACCCATTTGCCCCCAGCGAGCGGGCGACTTCATCACAGGCGGATGATTGTTCGCGAAAAGCTGCACGGCTGAGCAAATAGACATAAGGGTATAGCGCACCGCTTAATACTAGGATCGCGGCACCCATCGAACGAATCTCTGGAAACCAATAATCGCGCGATGTTTCCCAGCCGAACATATACCTAAGGCCAGTTTGAACCGGCCCCGCATATTCCAGAAAATCGACCAAGGCGAATGCGCCGACATATGCGGGAATGGCCAAAGGCAACAGCAGCAGCCATTCTAACCAACGCCTCAGCGGAAAATCAAACCGAACAACCAGCCATGCCGCACCAGTGCCGATGGCCCCCGCCAAAACACCAATCCCAGTCATTAAAACCAGTGTATTTCCAATGTATCGCGGCAGGCTGGTTGCAATCAAATGCGGCCAGATGTTTTCCTTTGGAAACGCGGCTAGGACAAAAACCGAAATGATAGGCGCAAGCACCAGAAAGGCGATCACAAGGGGCAGACCTAACCAAAACGCTTTAGACAGGTCTACACGTTGCGGTCGGTTTTTATGGGGCATCTCATTTGGTTGCGTAAACGCGGCGCGCATGAGATGTCTCCTTATATGTGTCGTCGTTGGTTTCAAACTTATGTAAAGGCTTATAGGGTGCCTCAAATCAGATCAAAAGTCAGAACATGCAAGTTGTAATTCACGCAGGGGTGCATTTCACCGACAATGATTTGTTGCTCCGAACCCTCAGGCGCAATGTCGGCATGTTGCGCGATAGCGGGACGAAAGTTCCTGGCCCAGGGAAATATCGACGCCCCATCAGTGAAATCCTCACGACGTTAAATGGCGCGCCCGCCAATGCAGATTCCCGGGACGTCATGATCGATCAGATTCTGGATGGCGATAATGCAGGCACCAAACGTCTGGTCCTGAGCCACCCTAATTTGTTTTGCGTGCCAAAGCTTTTATTGGCCGGTGGGCGATATTACCGTCACGCCGAAAGGCGCATCGGCAATATGTGCGAACTTTTTGCTGGTGACGATATCGAACTGTTTCTGGCGCTGCGCGACCCGGCCACGTTTCTTCCGACAATCTTTGAAAACACACCCTATGACACATTTGACGAGTTACTGCGCGGTGTTGACCCCGCATATCTGCGCTGGTCCGACCTATTGCACCGCTTTAGAGAAGAACTGCCTCAGGTTAAATTAACGGTCTGGTGTAACGAAGACACCCCTTTGATCTGGTCAGAGGTGCTTTGCCGTGTCGCGGGTATCTCTTTGGATTCCGCTCTAGACGGCGAATACGACGTCTTAGCCAGCATCATGGAACCGGCCGGGATGGAAAAGTTCCAAGAATTCCTGCGCGAACATCCTGCCATATCTCTCGCCCATAAACGGCGCGTGATGCTGTCCTTTTTGGACCAATTTGCGCTGCAAGATGAAATTGAACAGGAATTGGATATCCCAGGTTGGGACGATGCCTATGTTCAGCGCCTCAATGATATTTATGACGAAGACATGGATACGATTGCATCGATGTCTGACGTCAAATTCATTGAGCCATAGGCAAATAATGGGTCAAAGGCCGGTTTGGTGACCGGCCCGCCATCAATTCACAGCATGCCTAGGGCAGACATGTAAAGATCCAGCACCGCTTCTTCTTCTGCGCGATCATCTGGGTCTTGTTTGCGCAATTTCAGGATCTGGCGGATCGCCTTGACGTCAAAGCCCTGCCCCTTCAATTCAGCAAAAACCTCTTTGACCTGCTCTGACAGCTCTTTCTTTTCTTCTTCCAGCCGTTCGATCCGCTCGATAAAGGCACGCAGCTGATCACCTGTTACGCCCTGTGCATCGCTCTGTTCCATCGGATTAACCCCTTCTTTGCGATTTCCAACCTCATATTGGCACAGGTGACACATTGGAATGCGGATCCTGTCCTTCAAACCGTGCTCTGCGCCGAGCCTGACTATCTGTGACCGGCACTGGCATCAAGTCCCTCAATCAGATTGTATCAAAAGATGGCCAATGCTTGCGACATGAGGCACAATCTATTAGGCCCGCGAACAAGTTTTAGCGAAAACAGATCGAGGTGCGATATGAATTGGATGATTTGGGCAGGGGCAAGCCTAGCAATACTTGGCCTATTGGGCATCATCTGGTCCGTGATCCTTGTTATCAAAGCAAAACGTGCCAATTTGGACGATGACGCGCTGCGCGCTGCCATGTCGCGCATCATTCCTATCAATTTGGGCGCACTTATGGTGTCCGTTCTTGGGCTGATCATCGTCGTTATTGGAACGAAAATGTTTGCCTAAACACCATCCTCTGACTGTCGCGTGATGGTTTAAGTCAAACCACACCGACAAATCAGCGCAATATGGCAGTGCTGGACTTGTCAAAATCTGGTTTTGAACCCAAGGATAGGCAAGCAGAATACAGGCCAATACGACCCAAACAGAAAGCGACCCATTAGACATGGATATCCGTCAGATCACACCAAATTACTTTGTGTCCCCTCAAATTGATCCATCCGATTTGCCGATGATCAAGGAAGCAGGGTTTTCAACCGTAATCTGCAATCGACCTGATGCGGAAATTCCACCAAGCCATCATGCCAGCGTTATGGCCACAGCGGCACAGGAAACCGGTTTGGCTTTCGAGGTTCTACCCCTGACTCGTGACACGTTGATGCAACCCGAAAACATCGCCAAACAAGGTGACATAGCGCGTTCAGGTGGCGACAAAGTTCTTGCTTATTGTGCATCTGGCACGCGCTCTACCATGATTTGGGCCATGGGTCAGGCCGGTTCGATGCCTGTTGAGAAAATCCTGCAAACGGCTGCAGAGGGTGGCTACGACCTAGGGATGTTGACACCTATTCTGAAAACATTATCCATTCGATAGAATAGATGACTGCGTCTTAGGTCTCTTCAGGCAGATCCGGTAATGAGAAATCTCCGGTAAAGTCGAAATCATCCAAAGATGTTGCAGCTTCAACTCCGCCTTCGGCCGGTTCCGCGGCTGCATCATCACCGAAGCTGCCCATGTCAAAATCAGGGGTTGCTTCGGCATCTGCTGCACCGAATTCAACACCGGCATCGCCTGCCTCGAATTCCAAGGATGGCAATTCCGGCATTGCAGCCAGTTCATCTGTAGCAACACCAGAGTCAAATGCAGGTTCATCAACGGACGTCATTTCGAATGAACCATCATCCGCCATCATAGAACCGGCATTCACATCAGGTTCGGAAGCTCCCGGTGCTATTGGCCAATTCAGGCGCAAAGCGCGTTTGCCATTTTTGTGCCCCAACACACCCGCCGCTACAATGCGGCCTTCCTGACTGCGAAGTTCGACATCGTTATGGCAATTCGGCTCAAGCTGAAGCATTTCGCCGACTTGAAGCGCGCGTAGCTGTGACAGAGGCAAAGACAGCTTACACATGATCGTGTCCAATTTCGCATCAACCAACATCAGGCTTTCTTCGAAAGGACCGTTGTCACGATCTGCATTGCGCTCCGCTTCTTGCTCTTTTGACAGTTCAACAATTGGAAAGATAAACAGGATTGAACCGCGTCGGCGTCCCAATGCAAGATCGACCTCTGCGCGGAACGTTAGATATGATGGGGCTTCCAACAAAAGCGCGGCCGCACGAGGGTCTTCGACCATCGCACCAAACCGGAACCCGCGGACTGTTTCAGCAATTGGGCTTTCGTCTAGATTAGCCACAAGACGTTCAATTGATCCTTCAATCAAAGGGGCCAGCATTGCTGCGTCTGTCGGCGTCAATGGGCGATCCGAAACCGGTAATTTGGTCACTTCACCGATGGTTTGCACTTCAATCACACTGGTCATGACATCCCGTGCGATGGACACGAATCCGACAACCCCATCAGGGCCATCCATAAGCATCAGCAATTCGTCTTCGTTAAATGACCCTTCAACGCCAGCCTGATCCAGCTGATCACAAGTGACATTTTTCGTGACCAACACAAGATCCCATAGCACATCGGCTGAACGGGATAACGCCCGGCGCATCGCCTTTTCTGGCGACATCATCCGTGCCTCGCGGACACGTTTTGCGGCAAGCGCTTTTTGACTGAGCGCATGCAGCGGTGAAGAAGTCTGGGATTGGATGTCAGCCACGTCGATGCATTCCGTTTCTTTTCATCGTTAACCGGTTTATGCGGGCATTTGGTTACCAACCAATTTAGAGGCGAAAATTATTGAGCAGCAATTTGCACAGACATCGGCAAACTGACCCGAAAACAGGCGCCTGTCTGTAGGTGGATATATTCAATACGACCGCCTAAACGCATAAGAATTTGGCGCGAAATCGCCAAGCCCAAACCGGCACCACCGGCCCGTAACTCACTGACGCGAGAGAATTTTTCAAAAATTACATCGCGTTTATCTTCCGGCACTCCGGACCCATTGTCGGTGAAATCAAGTATCAGAGCATCTTTCGATGCCTGCACGGTGATGCGCAATTCCGGAGAGGGTGCGTCGCAATATTTTCGCGCATTTACGAATAAATTTATGAAAACTTGAGCCAGCCTATCGAGATCCGTCTCAAGCATGCAGTCCTCTGCAGCCGCATCACGGTAAATGCACAAACCATTCCCGCCTTGTTCAACGGTAGAAGACGCAACTGCGCGATCTAGAACCTCTGATAACAGCCCCTTTCGGCAATTCAAATTCACCTGACCATTTTCCAAAATGGACAAATCCAACAGATCATCCAACAGCCGCGTCAGCCTAAGGGTTTCATCATGGATAATGCCTGCAAAACGCAGCCGATCTTCAGAATCACTGTCCTTGTCGCGCAGAATTTCCGAAAACGCGCGTATTGAAGTCATAGGCGTGCGTAATTCATGGCTGATTTGGGACAGGAACGCGTCCTTTTGCACAGATAGGCGCGTTAGCTTGTCATTGGTTCGTTGCAACTCAGCCGCGGTGCGGCTTAGTTCTTTCGACTTTTCGGTCAGTTGTGCGGAATATTCCACGATCTGGGCCGTTTCATCAGCCATGGCCACCCAATCTTCAACGGATACGCGCGCGCCGCCTACAATTTGCCCCATCATCGCATGGGCTGTCGCCGCCCCGACAGAAGCCGCCATTTCGCGTTCTAACCGTTGAACAAAGGCAGACCCCGCCGATGGGTTTGCGGGATAGACCTGCTGCGCGCGCGCTTCCGTTTCAAAGAAATAGCGCGCCTCATTGGGGCCAAGAATGCGCTGTGCCAAAACCATCAGATCTTCAATTTCAGCCTTTTCAGGATCACTGGCGCTATTCGTCTTCGAAAACGTGCCATCCTGGCGATACACATCCACAAATTGACGCGCCTGCACCTGATCTAGTGCCTCCGGGCGCACCAAAAGCGAGGCAACAACAAAGGTCAGGCCATTTAAGAACAGGGACCAAAACAGCGCATGAAGATCTTTGTCCAATCCTTCCAAACCAAACAAGGCCAATGGGCGCAACCACGCGGCGCCCAAAACGCCATGATCAAATACCTCTGACGGGATCAGCGTCCCTGCCCCGACACTGGGCAGAAAATGCGTAAACAACCAGATGCCAAAGCCCACTGTAAGTCCAGAAAATGCACCAATACGCGTGGCACCAGACCAATAAAGCCCCCCGATCAGGGCCGGTAAAAGCTGCGCCACACCGGTAAAAGACACCAATCCAATCGAAGACAGCGCCGCCCCGCCCCCTGAGAGGCGGTAATATAAATAGCCCAAGGTCACGACCGCCACGATTGACACCCGGCGCGCGATCCCAACAACGTGACGCACATCACCAGATACGCTAGCGCCCTTCCCTGCCAGTTTAAGCCAAATGGGCATGACGATGTGGTTTGATACCATTGTAGACAACGCAATCGCAGCGACAATGACCATGGATGTGGCCGAACTAAACCCGCCTAAGAACGACAAAACCGCCAGACCGATCTGTCCCTGTGACAAAGGCAAGGTCAGTACAAAGAGGTCTGGGTTTGATCCCGCTGGCAATAATTCCAGCCCCATCACAGCTATGGGGGCAACAAACAGACTGACCAACATCAAATACAGCGGAAACGCCCAAGCTGCGCGGCGTAATTGATCTTCATTGTCGTTCTCAACCACAAGAACCTGAAACATGCGCGGCAGGCACACAAAGGCTGCGGCCGATAAAAAGGTCAACCAAACCCAACGCCCTGGTGCCACCTGCCATTCTCCGATGGGTGATGTGTTAATACGTTCCAGCATTTGGTCAACGCCGCCGCCAAGGCCCCACACAACATAAAGACCAACCGCCAAAAGTGCCGCCAGTTTGACAACCGCCTCAAATGCAATCGCCATGACGACACCATGGTGACGTTCATTGGCATTCAGCCGTCGCGTGCCAAAAAGAACCGTGAAACCTGCTAGCCCCATAGCCACCCAAAGCGCGCTTTGGGTTTGGCTGGGGTCATCCCCCTGCCCTGCAAAAACACCAAAGCTGAGCGTGACGGATTGCAATTGCAGTGCAATATAGGGCGTGGTGCCGATGACGGCCAGAATTGTCACGCCTGCACCTAGAAATGTGGATTTTCCATATCTCGAAGATATCAGATCCGCGATCGATGTTATCTTTTGCGCACGTCCAATATGGACCAATTTGCGCAAGCCCCACCACCACCCGACAAGCACCAGGGTTGGGCCCAAATAAATCGTCAGATATTCAAATCCTCCCCGCACAGCCGAACCGACCGCGCCGTAAAACGTCCACGCCGTGCAATAAATTGAAAGGGAAAGCGTATAGATGATCGGCGCGCGCAGCCATGCATTTGGCTTGCCGCGCTCAGCGGCCCGTTCCGCAACAAACGCAATCACAAACAGCAAAACCGCATAGGCTGCGCAAACCGCAAATAACGTGTTGAGCGAAATCACGGTGTATTTTCAGATATCCCAGTCTGCCCACCTTTTTGTTCGATCTGCCGTGATCCTTTGGCTGGTGATCGCCGGGCCAGCCATGCGCAGCACAGGATCAGACAGATCCAAACCGTAAACACATAGATCAATGCCGAAGATGCGCGCACTGGCGTGCTGGAGGCAGACCAAAGAAGGGGCACGAAAAAGAAAACAGCGCCGCAATAGGGTAAAACCCCTCTTGCGGCCTGCAACCGTCGTGTGGGTTGGTCCGTTACGGTCCGGGTCATGCCGGATCAACCAAGTTACGAATGGCCTCTAAAACGTCTGCATTGGCGAAAGGTTTGGTCATGAAGCGGCTGACGCCCGCTTCTAGTGCCATTTCCCGATCCCGGCTCTGGCCGCGCGCCGTCAGCATCAGAACGGGTAGATCAGACAAATCCGGGTCTGCTTTTATCTCTCGCAAGATTTCGTGCCCGCTCTTGCCCGGCAACATAACGTCAAGGACAATCACATCTGGTTTTGACCGGCGTATCGCATCGGTTGCATCGGCACCATTTAAATGGGTGTCAACGCGCCACCCTTCGCGCGACAGTATAAAGCTGATGGCCTCAACTATATTGCGTTCATCTTCGATGAGCAGGACATGTCCCGTCATGACGTCTCCCGTCACTAGGGCCGCCTCCTCCCAACACCAACGCCCGGCCCTACATCCGTTGGTTGGCAAGAACCGTAGGGACTAAATACTATTCTGTCAAAGAAGCATCTGAGAAAACGAAACAACTAACCGATGAGCAGAGACCTCTATTTGATGTTTTCCAAGGCCTGTGGCTCGGCCAACAGGGATGGAACGCGCCGCTGATCACAGTTCTGGCGTGGACAAATTCGGCAGGTTATCCCTATCGGTTCGCGATGTTGGTTTGTGGCCTCTTGCAAAGATGGCCCAGCGCGGCGCACCAACATATGCGCCCTAAGCTGGGTGACTTGTCCGGGCAAAAAGGATGGACTGTTGGGCAGGGCAATTGCATCGCAAATCAAGTCCCCTGTAACCCCCGGCACCGAGGCAATGGTTCGAATGGCGCTAAGCGGTTGAATCAGCGCTTTGAACAAGGGCAACCGCGGGCAAGGAGGACCTGCCGACAGGTGCGAGTTCGAAAATGCCAATTCAGGCAGAGGTTTTTGGTAGATCAAAGCCCCAGATGCGTCACAAATGATCAACCCGATTGCCCCACCGCTATGTGCAATATCTGCGGGCAAATTGGCCATACGGCGCATCACCAAATCCGGGGCAAGGCCCAAACGATTTGCAATCACAAATGGATCAGGCCCGTCCTGCATCAGCGCATCAGCCAAATCTGAAAGTGACAGGATAGATACATCTTTGGCATAGGAATTCAGCCAGCTTTCAAGCAGCGTTTTCCCATGTTCAGATAGGTTGGATTCCGTCAAAATGGCGGAAACGATATTAGAACTGTCATCGCCGGATACGGTTTGGGCCTCAAGCTCTGCCACGTGATGCGCGCGATGTTTTTGAAACTCTGCCAATTCATCTTCTGGCGCTTTGGCAGCTTCAGACCCATCCTCGGTGCCGATCTCTAAATAAGAGGCCAGACCGCGGCTGGCCTCGGCGAGGCGCCGTGAATCTTCCAAAATGTTTCGCGAAAACCGCCCCTGCCACTCCGGGCTGACATCCTTGGGCTGCGCCAAAATGGATGCAGCCGAGCGAATGGCCGTCACGGTCGACAACATTTCATGCAAAGACTCCGCAAGCTTGGGATCATGCCGGGCACGGTTGTTTAGAACCGTTACCATTTTTTGCAGCGCTGAAATGCGCGCTTGCTGCGCCAAGATCAGTTTGGCCCAATCAGGAGAATGTTGCAGCAGCACTTCTGGGTCTTCTGGAACCAAAGCACCCGTATCGCCATTCTCTCGCGCGGCGGCCCGCAATTCCGCCAATAAAACCGGGTCTTCGCCTTCGGTCAAACTGACCGGCTCTGTTTCCAATGCACCCGCGATGGAAAGCAGTAATTTGCCGCCGATTCTGCGACGGCCATGTTCAATCAAATTCAAATAAGATGCTGAAACACCGGCCACCCGGGCCAGCTCTGCCTGCTTCATTCCCAAATATTCACGCCTCTGGCGTATGCGCAGTCCCGTGTCGACGCCCATTCTCCCCCCTTATCTTTACCACCGTGCATGCAATTTATCGATTGCATTCAACGGCTTTCTGCACCTGCATCTCCTGTCCCTCTGCAGTGCAACGTAAAGACCATAACATATTCTGTGTTAAGGTTTACATTTTTTGACAAAACAATTTTCTCGCCCAAACAATAGGTTGCAAGAAAGACATTTCACCTCCGATACTCATCTTACGCGAGTTCCGCGTGCACATCGCCATTCGGGAAGAGGAGCCCCGGCACCGTGCACCCAAAACCCAAACCTGCAATCAGTTTAGGGCCAGCGGCACCGCGACATCAATGGGAGGACTTTATGTCTAAGAACAATCTGACGCGCCGTAACGTCGTGAAAACCGGTATGATTGGCAGTGCTGGCCTAGCCACACCTATGATCTTCACCGCTTCCTCGGCCGCTGCATTCACCAATGAGCCGACGGGATCCACGGTAACATTGGGCTTTAACGTGCCCCAAACAGGCCCCTATGCCGACGAAGGGGCTGACGAATTGCGCGCCTTTGAATTGGCGGTTGAACACCTCAATGGCGGCGGTGACGCTGGTATGATGAACACGTTCAGCTCCAAAGCTCTTAAAGGCAGCGGAATTCTGGGCAAAGAGGTCAAATATGTGACCGGCGACACCCAAACGAAATCTGACGCTGCCCGTGCATCCGCCAAATCCATGATCGAAAAAGACGGTGCTGTGATGATTTCGGGCGGTTCCAGCTCGGGCGTTGCCATCGCCGTACAGGGCCTATGCCAAGAGGCAGGCGTGATCTTTATGTCTGGCCTGACGCATTCCAATGACACGACCGGTAAAGACAAAAAAGCAAACGGCTTCCGCCATTTCTTTAACGGCTATATGTCCGGTGCCGCGTTGGCCCCCGTTTTGAAAAACGCATACGGATCTGACCGCAACGCCTATCACCTAACGGCCGATTACACATGGGGTTGGACGCAGCAAGAAAGCATCGCGGCTGCAACCGAAGCTATGGGTTGGAACACAGTCAACAACGTTTTGACGCCTTTGGCAGCGACAGACTTTTCATCCTATATCGCACCTGTGTTGAATTCAGGCGCGGATGTTTTGGTTCTGAACCACTATGGCGGCAATATGGTGAATTCGCTGACAAACGCGGTTCAGTTTGGTCTGCGTGATAAAGTGATCAACAATAAAGACTTCGAAATTGTTGTGCCGCTTTATTCCCGCTTGATGGCACGCGGTGCCGGGGAAAATGCCAAAGGTATTTTCGGATCCACCAATTGGCATTGGTCGCTAACGGATGAAGGGTCAAAAGCGTTTGTTCGTTCATTTGGCACGAAATACGGCTTCCCGCCCAGCCAAGCCGCACACACATGCTATGTTCAGACCATGCTTTATGCAGATGCGGTTGAACGCGCAGGCAGCTTTAACCCTTGTGCGGTTGCAGAAGCCCTAGAAGGCTTTGAATTCGATGGTCTGGGCAATGGTCCAACATTGTATCGTGCCGAAGATCACCAGTGTTTCAAAGACGTTCTGGTTATGAAGGGTAAAGAAAACCCGACATCAGAATTTGACCTGCTGGAAATCGTTGAAGTCACCCCACGGGCACAGGTGGAATATGCGGTAGACCACCCAATGTTTGCGGGCGGATCGCTCGGTACATGCAGCACAGGCGCGTAACCTAACGCGCCGCCGGTGTGGGCGGCATAATCCGCCTCCCACACCGTCTCATTTTCGGTTGTGTACTCGGGTCTTGTGGACCCGTGACGCCAAATTTACCTCTACATATGGTGGACCTATGGACGCCTTTATCCTTCAGATCCTAAATGGATTGGACAAAGGATCGGCCTATGCGCTGATCGCTTTGGGCCTGACACTTATCTTCGGCACGCTTGGCGTTGTGAACTTTGCGCATGGTGCGCTTTTCATGATCGGTGCGTTCTGTGCCGTCACTCTGAACAAGCTGTTTTCGATTTCCTTTGAAACCGTTGACCCAACAAAAACCGACTTTCTTGGCAATCCGCTGAAAGTCAAAACACCCTATCTGGAAAGCTGGTTTGGACCAGAGCTAGGTGGTGCGATCATTGACTGGTCCGTGCCTTTGTCGCTGATCATCGCTATCCCGGTCATGATTGCCATCGGGCTGATTATGGAGCGCGGCCTTATCCGGCATTTCTACAAACGCCCGCATGCAGATCAGATCCTTGTGACCTTTGGCCTTGCGATCGTTTTGCAAGAAGTCATCAAGTACTTCTTCGGTGCAAACCCGATCCAGACCCCAGCACCTGATGCGCTAAAGGGGGTGTTTGATCTTGGCACATGGTTGGGCCTGTCCCTACCCTATCCGATCTGGCGCGTGTTCTATTTCCTTTTCGCTGTGGTCACCATTTTTGCCGTATTCGCGTTCCTGCAATTCACGACATTCGGGATGGTCGTTCGGGCTGGCATGGCAGATCGCGAAACCGTTGGTCTATTGGGGATCAATATCGACAAACGCTTTTCCATCATGTTTGGCCTTGCGGCCGCCGTCGCGGGGCTGGCAGGCGTGATGTATGGCCCCATCAATCCACCCAACTATCACATGGGTATGGATTTTCTGGTGCTTAGCTTTGTCGTGGTCGTTGTCGGCGGCATGGGCAGCTTGCCCGGTGCAGTTCTGGCCGGTTTCCTGTTGGGCATTCTGGAAAGTTTCGCCTCAACCACTTGGGCCACAACAACCCTGCCCGGCATCAACCAAATTATCATCTACCTTGTCGCCATTATCGTTCTAATGACCCGCCCCCGCGGTCTGATGGGACGTAAAGGCGTGATGGAGGAATAACTTATGTTCGGTCTTTCCCGTTCCGATTTGCGCCTGATGTGCGTGGTTCTTGCGCTGACCCTTTTTGCGCCCATCATCCTAAATCCGTTCCCAACAGAAAGCGCGATGGCCCAGTTCAACGCAGGCTATCCAGACCTTATGCAACGCTTTGTGATATTTGGGATTTTCGCGATTGGGTTCAACATTCTCTTTGGATTAACTGGTTATCTTAGCTTTGGTCATGCCGCATTCTTGGGCGTCGGATCTTACGCCTGCGTTTGGATGTTTAAGCTGTTGGGTTATAACATCCTACCGGGCATCGTTCTGTCCGTGATCGTCGCTGGCCTGTTTTCAGCACTGATCGGCTATGTCAGTCTGCGCCGGTCTGGCATCTACTTTTCGATCCTGACACTGGCCTTTGCACAGATGAGCTTTGCACTGGCTTATTCGGTGCTGTCCAACCCAAAATTCAACCTGACAAACGGCGAAACCGGCCTACAGGTCTATTCAGATGATCCACAATGGTTCCACAGTGATCGCCTGCCGGATCTGCCACATCTGTTTGGTATTCCCATGCGCGCCACCCATCAGTTGAATATTGGCGGTTGGGATTTTCAGTTTAACTTTGGCTACTATGTCTGTGCTGTCGTTCTGATCGTCGCGTTTTACCTGTCGATCCGCCTGTTCCGGTCCCCCTTTGGTATGATGCTGCGTGCGGTTAAATCCAACCAACAGCGCATGACCTATACAGGTCTCAACCCGAAACCCTACACCCTTGCCGCCTTTGTGATTTCGGGCATGTATGCTGGTCTTGCTGGTGGATTGCTTAGCGCGATGGATCCGCTTGCAGGTGCCGAGCGGATGCAATGGACCGCGTCGGGTGAAGTCGTTTTGATGACCATTCTTGGCGGTGCCGGCACACTGATCGGTCCGGTCTTGGGCGCAGGTTTCATCAAATATTTTGAGAACATCTTCTCCAAAATCAATGACGGCGTTCTTCACAGCTGGTTTTCATTCCTGCCCGATGGGTTGGAAAACCTGATGGTTGATCTGGTCCATCCATTTGTTGGCAAAGGTTGGCACCTGACGCTTGGCCTGTTGTTCATGTTGGTGGTGACATTCCTGCCCGGTGGTCTGGTTGAAGGCGGTCAGCGTCTCGGACGCCTGCTGACCGGTCGCCGCAAAGCCAGCTCTGATGCAGAACCAAACCCCACCCCTGCCGAATAAGGAGAAAATCATGGGACTATTAGATGTCAAAGATGTGGGGAAACGGTTCGGCGGATTGAAAGCCCTGTCCGACGTCAACCTGTCGGTCAAGGACAATTCCGTGCATGCCATCATCGGCCCGAATGGAGCCGGAAAATCCACGCTTCTCAACTGCCTTGTGGGGAAACTGATCCCAGATAGCGGATCTGTTTTGTTCAACGGGGCATCTGTTCTGGGGCGCAAACCACATGAAATCAACCAGCTTGGGATTTCGCGTGTTTTCCAGACACCCGAGATTTTCGGCGATCTGACTGTCATGGAAAACATGCTGATCCCACTGTTGGCCCATCGGGACGGTGCCTATCGTTTGCATGCGTATAGCAGCGTGTCCTCGGAAAAGGACCTGACCACGCGGGCTGAAGAGATGCTGGATGAGGTCAATATGCTCGACAAGCGCAATATGAATGCGGCTTCGATGTCGCGGGGCGACAAGCGGCGCTTGGAAATGGCAATGTGCCTTATCCAAGATCCGAAACTGCTGCTATTGGATGAACCCACAGCTGGAATGGCGCGGGCGGATACGAACAACACCATCGATTTGTTGAAAGAAATCCGGGATAAGCGCGACATCACCATCGCCATCATCGAACACGATATGCATGTGGTGTTTTCCTTGGCCGATCGGATCACGGTTCTGGCTCAGGGCACTCCGCTTGTTGAAGACACCCCCGATAACATCAAGGGCCACCCTAAGGTGAAAGAAGCCTATCTGGGCGAAACGGCATAAGGGAGCAGGATTATGAACACACAAGTTGATCTTACAAAAGGCAAAACCTTTTCTGCCTCGCCCCCTGCTTTCCTAAGCATTCAGGATATGCATGCCTATTATGGCGAAAGCTACATTGTGCAGGGTATTTCCTTTGACGTGCATGAAGGCGAAATCCTGGCCCTTTTGGGTCGCAATGGTGCTGGAAAAACCACAACCTTGCGCGCCATATCGCGATTGGATGACCCGCAGCTAAACCATGGCGAGGTTTGGCTAGACCAGCAGCCCTTACACAAAATGTCGTCCTTTCAGGCCGCGCAATTGGGGCTGACCTTGGTGCCGGAAGATCGCCGGATTATTCCCGGCCTAACGGTGGAAGAAAACCTGAAACTCGCCCAAATCGCCCCCCCAGCCGGGTGGCCCATTGAACGTCTCTATGAATTGTTCCCACGCCTTGGAGAACGTCGCAATCAAGAGGGCGTCACCCTATCAGGTGGCGAGCAACAGATGTTAGCAATCGCCCGTGCCCTATCGCGTGACATCAAAGTTCTGCTGCTGGATGAACCTTATGAAGGTCTTGCGCCGGTCATCGTTGATGAAATTGAAAAGACGCTTTTGCACATCAAAGAGCAGGGGATCACAACGATTTTGGTCGAACAAAACGCTGTACGCGCGCTAAAGCTGGCGGATCGTGCTATTATCCTAGATACTGGCACTGTGGTGTTCGACGGGTCTGCCCAAGAAGTTTTGGATAACGCCGAACTCCGCGCTGAATATCTGGCAATTTAGACGCACCAGAGATCACATATAGCTCGCGAATGGCATCAAGAGGAGATGATGCCATTCCCTTTGCAAGCTTGAGATTCACAGGGATCAAGGGAGGATCCTCATGACAAAAACATTTGCCCCACCAGCCGATTACGCCGCAGCCGCGCATGTAGACGAAGCCATTTACGATGAAATGTACGCACGATCCGTCAACGACCCTGAGGGATTTTGGGCCGAACAGGCCCGGCGTTTGGAATGGATCAAAGCACCCACAAAGATCAAAGAGACCAATTTCAAATTTGGGCGTGTTAACATCAACTGGTTCACCGATGGCGAACTGAATGTTGCAGCCAATTGCATTGACCGCCATCTCGCAACCCGCGCAAACCAAACTGCGATCATTTGGGAACCAGATGAACCCGGCGACCCCGCCCAGTATATCACCTATCGCCAGTTGTACGAAAACACGTGCCGCATGGCCAATGTTCTGCTGTCTCAAGGTGTGATGCGCGGGGATCGCGTGGTAATCTATCTGCCCATGATCCCAGAAGCCGCCTATGCCATGCTGGCCTGCGCCCGGATTGGCGCGATCCATTCCGTTGTGTTTGCAGGCTTTTCGCCTGACGCGCTGGCCAACAGGATCAATGATAGTGGTGCGAAACTGGTGATCACGGCCGATACCGCCCCTCGTGGGGGCAAACGCACAGCGCTTAAATCTAACACTGATGCGGCCTTGCTGCATTGTTCGGACAAAGTGCGTTGCCTTGTCGTCAAACATACCGGTGATCAAACCACATGGATTGATGATCGCGATGTGGACGTAAAAGCAATGATGGCCCAGGTTGCGCCGGATTGCCCGCCGCGCCCAATGAATGCCGAAGACCCTTTGTTTATCCTGTATACGTCAGGATCGACCGGCAAACCGAAAGGGGTTGTTCATTCCACGGGTGGATATCTGACCTATGCCAATCTGACCCACGAGCTGACCTTTGATTATCATGACGAAGACATCTGGTGGTGCTCTGCCGATGTGGGCTGGGTTACCGGGCACACTTATATCATTTACGGCCCGCTTTCGAACGGCGGTACCACCGTGATGTTTGAAGGCGTGCCCACCTATCCCGACGCATCCCGCTTTTGGCAGATTTGCGAGAAATATCAGGTCACGCAATTCTATACCGCGCCCACCGCCATCCGCGCCTTGATGGGGCAAGGCGATGAATTCGTCACGAAATGCGATCTGTCCAGTCTCAAACTGTTGGGCACAGTGGGCGAACCGATCAATCCCGAAGCATGGAATTGGTATCACGAAGTCGTCGGCAAAACCCGCTGCCCGATCATTGATACCTGGTGGCAGACAGAAACCGGCGGCCACATGATGACGCCCCTGCCCGGTGCCCATGCGACCAAACCGGGCGCTGCAATGAAACCCTTCTTTGGCGTGCAGCCCGTTGTGCTGGATCCAACCAGCGGCGCGGAAATCGAAGGCAATGGCATCGAGGGTGTTTTGGCCATCAAGGACAGTTGGCCCGGCCAGATGCGCACCGTCTGGGGCGATCATGAACGGTTCGAAAAAACCTATTTCGCCGACTACAAAGGTTATTATTTCACCGGTGATGGATGCCGGCGCGACGAAGATGGCGATTATTGGATCACAGGCCGTGTTGATGATGTTATCAACGTGTCAGGTCACCGCATGGGCACAGCCGAGGTCGAAAGCGCACTTGTCGCGCATGGCAAGGTCGCAGAGGCAGCCGTCGTCGGGTTCCCCCATGCCATCAAAGGACAAGGCATTTATTGCTATGTCACGTTGATGAATGATCAGGTTCCCTCAGACGATCTACGCGCAGAATTGCGGACTTGGGTGCGTAAAGAAATCGGGCCAATTGCCTCCCCGGATCATATCCAATGGGCACCGGGTTTGCCCAAAACGAGATCCGGGAAAATCATGCGCCGTATCCTGCGTAAGATTGCTGAAAACGACACTGGATCTTTGGGCGATACATCAACGCTGGCCGACCCCAGCGTCGTTGATGACCTAATCGCCAACAAGATGACCTAATCGGAAACAAGAAAGGCCGCGCAAATAGCGCGGCCTTTTGAAGTACCAGTTTCTTTAAGACAGAAGACGTCAGTAATCTGCGGTTCGAACAGCCCAAGATTGATAGGCCGTTTTCGCATCATCACAGGTTTCCAAAGACAGCACCTTGATCTGGTTCGCATCACTGCGGCCTGAACGTGTGTCTTCAGCAACTGTCAGACACATATCAGGTGCAGATGCCGGTGTGATCGTGCCTTCACCAGAGAAGACAAAGCTCTGATCTTCGCCACTGTCACAAGACGCCAATTCCAACGCGCTGCCCGCATCCGTGGATGTGATCTGGGTGCACACGTCGAAATTCACCATATAGAGCAAGCCATCAGCGAATTTTTCTGTGTCAAATGTCTGGTCATAGCCCAAAGCGCCACCCGGGCTGTAGCAGGTGTGGCCCTGCAAACCATCATCTGGATTTGCAGCTTCTTCACGACCCTTTGCAATATCGATGCAATAACCGTTCTGCGTATTGTCCAACATATCAATCAAATAGATCTCAACATTTTCCGCATGTGCCGCGCTGGCCGTCATAAACGTGCCAACAAGCAGCGCCTTAATCGCAGATTTGATCATTTGAACAGTCCTTTACTCAGTGTCTTAACGTCAAAGGCCCCCAAAATGGGCGCCGATTTTCCGCCTTAAATTTACCGTCGTACGATAGCGTTTCCCCAAACGCATAGCATTTAAACGAAAGACTCCAAAAGTTCCGTCGCTGATTTTCAATTTTTTTCAAAAAATATCTTTCCCCAATTTCCCCTCACGTCACAAAAGACAACCGGTCAGGAAATTGTCCGAGCAAAAAACCTTGAAACCTGCGCTTTTCATGGCCAATTGCATAGCATATAAGGCTGCGAATATTGTCGGCGGATGCCGCTAGATGACCACCTTGGGTAGGATTGAATGAGCAAGAAAACACATGATGCGGACGTAGCCTTTATTAAGGCTTTGGCGGAATTGCTAAGCGAGAACGATTTGAGCGAGTTAGAAGTGACCCGCGACTATGCCGAGGCAGACAGCCTGAGCGTTCGCGTTTCTAAAGTGTCCGCCGTCGCTGCACCGGTTGCAGTTGCAGCGCCTGCACAGGTCGCAGTCGCCCCCGCAGCAGCAGCGCCTGCCGCAGAAGCTCCAGCCGCAAACGCACCTGAAGATCCCGCAGCACATCCTGGTGCGGTCACTTCTCCAATGGTTGGTACGGTCTACATGCAGCCCGAGCCGGGCGCAGCGTCGTTTATTTCTGTGGGTGCGCAAGTATCTCAGGGCGACACGTTGTTGATCATCGAAGCGATGAAAACAATGAACCACATTCCGGCACCGAAATCTGGTACGGTCAAACGTATCTTGGTCGAAGACGGCACACCGGTCGAATTTGGCGCACCACTCGTTATCGTCGAGTAAGGGGCTGTCATGTTTGATAAAATCCTCATCGCGAACCGTGGCGAGATCGCGCTGCGCGTGATCCGAGCCTGTCGTGAGATGGGCATCGCATCCGTTGCGGTGCATTCGACCGCCGATAGCGATGCAATGCATGTGCGCATGGCAGATGAATCCATCTGCATTGGCCCTGCACCATCGCCACAAAGCTACCTGTCGATTCCATCGATCATTTCCGCCTGTGAAATCACAGGCGCACAAGCGATCCACCCCGGCTATGGTTTTCTGTCCGAGAATGCCAATTTCGTGCAGGTCGTAGAAGATCACGACCTTAGCTTTATTGGTCCGCGCGCGGAACATATCCGCGTCATGGGTGACAAAATCACCGCCAAGGACACAATGAAAGATCTGGGCGTGCCTTGCGTACCCGGTTCTGACGGTGGCGTGCCTGATCTGGAAGCCGCCAAGCGCATTGGCGCGGAAATCGGCTATCCTGTCATCATCAAAGCCACAGCAGGCGGCGGCGGACGCGGCATGAAAGTGGCGCAAACTGCCGATGATATGGAACAGGCCTTTATGACGGCCCGCGCCGAAGGTAAGGCCGCATTCGGCAATCCAGAGGTCTATATTGAAAAATATCTGACCACACCGCGCCATATCGAGATTCAGGTCTTTGGCGATGGTCAGGGCAACGCTGTGCATTTGGGTGAACGTGATTGTTCGCTGCAACGCCGCCACCAAAAAGTGTTTGAAGAGGCCCCCGGCCCCTGCATCACACCAGAAGAGCGCGCAAAAATTGGTAAAGTCTGTGCCGATGCTGTCGCGCGCATCAACTATGCCGGTGCTGGCACGATCGAATTCCTGTACGAAAACGGCGAATTCTATTTCATCGAAATGAACACCCGTCTTCAGGTGGAACACCCTGTGACTGAAGCCATCTTTGGTGTAGATCTGGTGCGCGAACAAATTCGTGTTGCCGCAGGGATGCCCTTGTCGTTTAGCCAAGAAGATCTACAGATCAACGGCCACGCGATCGAGGTTCGGATCAACGCGGAAAAGGTACCAACCTTTGCCCCCTGCCCTGGTAAGATCACACAATACCACACACCGGGTGGTTTGGGCATTCGCATGGACAGCGCCCTGTATCAGGGATATTCGATCCCCCCCTATTACGACAGTTTGATCGGCAAACTGATCGTCCATGGGCGCGACCGGGAAGAGGCTCTGGCCCGCTTGAACCGCGCATTGGGTGAATTGATCGTAGATGGCGTTGATACGACGGTGCCTTTGTTTGAAGCTTTGCTTCAGGAAAAGGATGTCCTAACTGGCGATTACAACATTCACTGGCTGGAAAAATGGCTAGATGAAGCGCTGACAAACAGCACAGGCTGATCAAATTGGCACACAAGGCGCATGTCAGATATCCGCTATCAGACAGTGCCTTGACCTCTTTGAAAGACAAGTTACGATTATCACAGGCGTCCGGGCATTTCCCGCGGCGCCTTTGATTTTGGCTATTATTTTGTTGCAGTCAGACGGTTTCACGCAAAGTATGATACTTACACCGGACATCCTATTGCAGGCCTATCGCAGTGGTGTTTTCCCCATGGCTGAACGGCGTGATGATCCAGAACTGTTTTGGGTTGAACCCCGCAATCGCGGCATCATTCCGATCGGTGGGCTACATATTTCGCGCAGCTTGGCCAAACAACTGCGACGCGGCGAATTTAAGGTGACACGCAACCACGCCTTTTCGCAGGTCATGGAGGCCTGCGCGGACCGCGATGAAACCTGGATCAATGACGAAATCTTTGCTTTATTCCACGACTTAAATCAACGCGGTTGCGCACATTCAATTGAGGTCTGGATGGATGAAGATTTGGCGGGCGGGGTTTACGGCCTAGAAATCGGCGGTGCATTTTGTGCCGAATCCATGTTTTCACGCAAAACCGGCGGTTCGAAAATTGCCCTAGCCTACCTGATGGATGTGTTGGAACGCGCGGGATTTACCCTATTTGACACTCAGTTTTTGACGGAACATTTGGCAAGCCTTGGCTGCATTGAAATCAGCCGCGATACATATCTGGCCCGCTTACAACATGCCCTCTGCGCGCGCCCTCAATTTGCCAAAACACCGCTCGCGGCGTCTGGTTATGATGTGGTGCAACGCAACACCCAGACATCATAACGTGGGTGGTTCATCGAATTAAGGGCCGGAGAGGATGCGATCATCCATCCAGAAAAGACTGGCTCTACAATCCCGACTTCGCGAATTGTGATATAGGCAAACGCATCGCCAGCCGGATTTCCTGCGGGATATCGACATTCACGCACGGAAACATCAATCCGACCAGAAGAGGCATGCGCACCATTCGCAACCGTTAGGTCATCAACTTTGGCGTTCAGCTTGTCCAAAGCACGTAAAACAGCGCCTTGGCCTGCATTAACGGCCTCTTGCGCCATTGCAGTGCCTGCCATCATCACCGTTAGACTGATGACACCGCATAGGCGACCAAGACGGAACCGTTTCATTCGCCACCACCAACATATTTCAGCAAAAGGGAAATAAGACTGACAGATCCCTGCGTGTCTAAAATCTCATCCCCTTCAGCGAAATAGAAAGGGGATCCGCCTGGGCTTATTTCGACAAAATTGCCACCCAGCAAGCCCTCTGATGCGATGACGATCGCACTGTCATCAGGGATTTGAACATCTTCGCGAAGCGAAATTTCTGTAATCGCGCGGAACGTATCAATATCCAGATCAATGTCAGACACAGTGCCGACCTTTACCCCAGCCATACGCACATCCGTGCCGACCTGCACGCCCTCGGTTGATCGGAAAGATGCGGTTAGAGGATAGGTGTCCCCTGCCAATCCAAAGCCACCAGATGCATTGATCATGTGAATGCCAAATGCAACCGCGGCGGCAAGAACTGCGCCACCGGTTGCGACCTCTGCTGTATTATAGCTCATTCTGGGCTCCAGGCCTCGTAATCACTGCGTGGTTTTGGGTCTGCACGGCGCAATGACCCGGCTGGCGCATATGCCATCGCAGAACCGGTCAAATTTTCCTGATGCGCCTCTTCCCAAGGCTTGTGATGTAGCGGTTTTTCAGTGGGTGGTTCAGCAAATGTGTGATGCAGCCAACCATGCCAATCGGCACCAATGCGGCTTGCTTCAACCTCGCCATTATAAATGACCCAACGACGCACACCATCGCGTGTTTCGTAAAACGCGTTTCCAGCTTCATCCTCTCCTACTTTGACGCCTTTACGCGCCGTATAGAGAAGAGTGTTCAATGTTCCGCCGTTCCACCAAGTCGCGGCAGACAGTACTGATTTGAGAATGCCCATACAGGCCTCCTTGGGATGCATCTCTATATTGTATGGCGCAGCTGTGTCCAAACGTCTAGTAGCCACACAAAACCAAACGCATGGAAACCGGCATTTTTCTGCTGTATTGGAAACAGTTGAGACATCTTTTGGAAAGGGATCCCATGATCAAACGCATATCCACCGGCTCGCCATTTGAAGAAAAAGTAGGCTATTGCCGTGCAGTCGTTGCTGGCGGTTTCGTTCATGTGGCCGGAACCGTAGGTCAGGGCGAGGACGTGGTCAGCCAATGTAAATCGGCCCTTGAGGTGATCGGCAAAGCCCTTGCCGAGGCTGGCGCCAGTTTTTCAGATGCCGTTCGTGTCACCTATTATCTACCAGATCGCCACGAGTTCGAACCATGCTTTCCAATATTGAAAGAAACATTTGGGGAAAACCCACCTGCGGCGACAATGATCGAATGCGGGCTGATTGATCCAAAATTCAGGATCGAAATCGAACTAACCGCTCTATTACCTGAATAAATGAAAAAAGCCGGGACATTTCCCGGCTTTTCCATATCTGTAAAAAGAGCTCGCCAATTAGCTGGCTGCTTCTTCCTTTTCATCCGTAAAGATCAAAAGCGGCTTGGCATCATTATCGACAGCATCTTCATTCACGACCACCTCTGTAACATTGTCCATGCCAGGCAGCTCAAACATCGTGTCGAGCAAAATGCCCTCCATGATAGAACGTAGGCCCCGCGCACCGGTTTTGCGTTCGATGGCTTTTTTCGCAATTGCGGACAATGCATCATCTGTGAATGTCAGATCAGCCGTCTCCATCTCAAAGAGGCGCTGATATTGTTTGACCAATGCGTTCTTTGGTTTGGTCAGGATCGTGATCAACGCATCCTCGTCCAGATCTTCCAAGGTCGCGATCACCGGCAAACGGCCAACAAATTCCGGGATCAAACCGAATTTCAACAGATCCTCTGGCTCCAGATCGCGGAATGTTTCACCAACGCCCGCATTGCTGTCATCGCGAACATCCGCACCAAAGCCCATAGCAGAGCCTTTACCGCGTTGCTTGATGATCCGATCCAATCCGGCAAATGCGCCGCCGCAAATAAATAGGATGTTGGTCGTGTCTACCTGCAGAAATTCCTGCTGTGGATGCTTACGCCCGCCCTGCGGTGGAACCGAGGCAACCGTACCTTCCATCAATTTCAGCAGCGCCTGCTGAACACCCTCACCGGAAACGTCACGTGTGATCGACGGGTTTTCGGATTTCCGCGTGATTTTGTCGACTTCGTCGATATAGACAATGCCACGTTGTGCGCGTTCGACATTATATTCCGAAGCCTGAAGCAGCTTAAGGATGATGTTCTCGACATCCTCACCAACATATCCCGCCTCAGTCAAAGTGGTCGCATCGGCCATCGTAAAGGGTACGTCCAAAATCCGCGCCAAAGTCTGCGCGAGCAGGGTCTTACCACAGCCTGTTGGGCCAATCAGCATGATATTGGATTTTGCCAATTCAATATCATTGGATTTTTGAGCATGATTGAGACGCTTGTAGTGGTTGTGCACAGCCACGGACAGAACCCGTTTGGCCGTCGCCTGCCCGATGACATAATCATCCAAAACATCACAAATCTCACGCGGTGTCGGAACACCATCAGAAGATTTCAAACCAGAGCTTTTGGTTTCTTCACGGATAATATCCATGCACAGCTCAACACATTCATCACAGATGAATACGGTCGGACCGGCGATAAGCTTACGCACCTCATGCTGGCTTTTGCCGCAAAAGCTACAATACAGAGTATTTTTGCTATCCCCGCCGGAATTCGTCGCCATAGTGTACCTTTCTCAACCCTTGTTTTGCGCAACCTCTACGCCGCGCATCACAAACCGAGTTCTTCGTTTTACCATCCACCCTGCCACCATATTTTACGGCAGGACAGACGCAAATGTTGCTTCAGCTTAGGACAGCATCTAGGGCACTACAATGCGAAAATTGTGGTAGCCTTAATGCAAATAAGAGCGAGCGGTCATTTTAAAGACCGACCCGCCATCCCCTAACTATCGTCTTTGTTAAAGCGGCTTGCGACAATTTCATCGACCAAGCCCCAGTCTTTCGCTTCTTCCGGTGACATAAAGTTGTCACGCTCCAACCCGGTCTCAACCTCTTCGTAGGTTTTGCCACAATGGTTGACATAGATTTCATTCAGACGCTTTTTCAGCTTCATCGTCTCTTCAGCATGGATCAGGATATCTGTCGCCTGCCCCTGATAGCCGCCCGATGGCTGGTGCACCATGATACGGCTGTTTGGCAGGGAATACCGCATACCGGGTTCACCAGCGGCCAGCAGAAGGGATCCCATAGATGCTGCCTGACCGATACAAACCGTTGAAATCTTTGGTTTGATATACTGCATCGTATCATAAATCGACAGGCCAGAAGTCACCACACCACCGGGGCTGTTGATATACATCGAAATTTCTTTTGAAGGGTTTTCCGCTTCCAAAAATAGCAACTGCGCCACAATGACGGTCGCCATTTCGTCATGCACCGGACCAGAAACGAAAATAATGCGCTCTTTCAGAAGTCGCGAAAAAATATCGTAACGCGTCGATCCACGTGACGTCGTTTCTTCAACGCTCGGGATGATAAAGCTGGTCAGCTGCGAAATGGGATCAATCATGGGACCTACCTGTGTAGTTATACATCATGCCTATACGACACGTCTTAAACGAATCTTAGTGGCGCTGACGCCGAGCTTCAAGGGCTCGTCTTGTACGAATGCGTTCATCCTCAGGATGAAACCACCACATTGCTAAAATTTTGTTGAACTCAAAAACTGCAGAAATATTGAGTGATCATATAGCCCGCTTTCCTCATCGTTCACCACATGCTAGCATAAGAGACACAAAGTATCTCGTAATATGTTTCTAGAACCTGCGCACAAGCGCTTTGAAAGTTTTGCATCGCCATGCGCCATTCAAGCCCCCCGCAACGCGCCTTCCTTTTCCTTCAAGGTCCACATGGCCCTTTTTTCAAACACTTGGGCACGATGTTGGAACATGCTGGCGCCTCAGTTTGGCGCGTTGGCTTTAATGCGGGTGATCGCGCGTTTTGGCGCAAGGACGAAACCTATTTACCCTACACAGGGACGATAGAAGATTGGCCTGACAAATTTAAATCAATTTTAGACGATCTCAGCATCTCTGATTTGGTCCTTTATGGAGATGTCCGGCACATTCATGCCAAGGCCATTGAAATTGCAAAGCAACGCGGGATCACCGTGCATGTTTTCGAAGAAGGATATATGCGCCCCTATTGGGTGACATATGAGCGTGGTGGCTCAAACGGCAATTCACGGCTAATGGAGATGAGCATTGACGATATGCGCAAAGCACTTGCGCTATCTGATATGGAGGCCCCGCTGCCACCTGCGAAATGGGGGGATATGCGACACCATATTGCCTATGGTGCGCTTTATCATTGGTTCGTTATGTTCTGCAATCAGGCCTATGCGAATTTCCAGCCGCACCGCGACCTAAATGTACGACAAGAATTTATGCTCTACTTGCGTCGCTTGGTTTTGATGCCAATCCACTGGACGAAACGTCGTCTGTCTACATTGCGCATACAAAACGGGGGGTTCCCTTACCATTTGGCACTTTTGCAATTGGAACATGACAGCAATTTTCAAGAACACTCGCCTTTTGAGACAATGGCGGATTTTTTGGACGAAGTGATCCAAACATTTGCAAAAAGTGCACCGGGCCACCACCATTTGGTCATCAAAGCGCACCCGCTTGAGGATGGGCGCATACCGTTAATGTCTTTGGTCGAAGAGTTTTCGAAAAAACACCACATAACAAACAGAGTGCACTACTTGCGCGGCGGCAAGCTGGCTCAATTGCTCAATGATGCACGCACGGCCGTGACTGTAAATTCAACCGCAGGTCAGCAGGTCCTATGGCGCGGCATTCCGCTGAAAGTTTTCGGCGACGCTGTTTATTGCAAACCTGAGTTTGTGTCGAACCAATCGCTTGGTGATTTTTTCAATCAACCAGAACGGCCTGATAACAAAGCATATAAGGATTACCGTCGCTATTTATTGGAAACATCCCAATTGCCGGGGGGGTATTATTCGGCACGCGGCAGGCGGCAACTGTTAAGGCAGGTTGTCGACATGATGCTGGCGCAGGATGATCCTTATGACGCTTTGGTGCTAGGAACCGCGGCTCCTCGGCAACAGTTGCGTGCAGTTGACTAGGACAACACCCGCAATGCTGGTTTTTAAATAGTTGATACGATAAATTAGTTAATGATTGTATCGTAACGTATTCGAGGAGAACCAGCTGTGACAGAACCTTATTTTGGCTGGGCGCGCCCAGTTGCGCTACTCGCGGCTGTTTCAGTGGTGGCATCTTGCGCAACATTGCCCCGCAAAGGTCCAAACAAACGTGAAATTTTTGCCAGCTCGGTTCAAAATGAAGGTGACGCCTTTATCGTATCCGTGGATGAACGCGTTACAAAAGTTACATCTGTTGTACCACCCCTTGGCTTTTCCAAGAGCTTTGTGAACGCCGGGCTTGTTGGATCTGACACCATTCAACCAGGTGACACATTGGGCATCTCCGTTTGGGAAAACGTCGAAGATCCCCTTTTGGGAACCGCCGTTGGGGGACCCGCAAATCTGCAAGAAGTCCAAGTTGACGGATCTGGCTTTATTTTCTTCCCATATGCTGGTCGCATTAAAGTCTCTGGCTCTACACCCGAATCTGTACGCCGCACGATCACCCGTCAGTTGGACCCTCAAACCCCGGACCCCCAAGTAGAAGTGCGTCGTATTGCTGGTGACGGTGCGACTGTGTCTTTGTCGGGGTTTGTTGGGGGCCAAGGCGTCTACCCGATCCAACGTCCGACACGGACACTATCTGCCATGCTGGCACAGGCCGGAGGGGTGACCACCAATCCAGAGATTGCACAAGTGATCGTGATACGCGGCGCACAAAGAGGTCGCATTTGGTTCAACGACTTGTACAAATTCCCTGAACTTGACATCCCTCTGCGCGGTGGTGACCGTATCTTGATCGAAGAAGACAACCGTTCCTATACGTCATTGGGCGCGACAGGTGCACAAAACCGAGTTTCTTTTGACACGCAAGAACTGTCAGCCATTGAAGCAATTGCACAAGTGGGTGGTTTGACCGCTTCTGAATCCGATCCGACAGGTGTGTTTATCTTCCGCGATGAAACAGCTGCCGTCGCCAATCAAGTTCTCGGTCGCAGCGATCTAACTGGCGAACAGCGTATGGTTTATGTCCTCAACCTGACCGAACCCAATGGCCTATTCCGCGCACGCGACTTTAACATTCGCGACGAAGATACACTATATGTGACGGAAGCCCCCCTGTCTCAATTCAACAAGGTCATTGCCGCTCTAACCGGTACGCTCAGCAACGTCGCGAACGCGTCCGACACCATTGGTGAGTCCTTTATCGGCGATTAATCCTTGAACCCATTCGGTAAAAAATCTGATGCTGGTGAGCCCTCTCTCCAGCATCTTTTTGTCTTTAACGGCGGTTTTCTTTGGCAAAGGCATCTGCGCCGAATTCTGGCTTGTGCAGGCTACCAAATTACATTGGGCCGCCCCAAGGCTGGCGACAGCGTTGCGGTGTGGGGCATGTCACCCACCAGCCATCGTGGCGAAACCATAGCAAAAGCGCGTGATGCCCATCTGATCAGAATCGAAGACGCTTTTTTACGTTCAATGCATCCCGGGCGCGCAGGGGAACCGCCCCTCGGACTGCTCATCGACAAGAGCGGCATTCATTTTGACAGCTCTCGTCCCTCTGATCTGGAAACATTGCTAAACACAGATCCTCTCGACAATGCCGCTGACCTAAACCGGGCCAAATCAGCAATGATGCGGATCAAAACAAGCCGATTGAGCAAATACAGCGCAGACGATCCTAGTGCCGCGATCCCTACACCTGGCTACGTGTTGGTTGTTGATCAGATCCTTGGAGATGCCTCGGTCAAAGCCAGCTCTGGCAATCGCAACCGGTTCCTCGAAATGCTTTATTATGCTCGGGAAGAAAATCCTGGCGCACGCATCTTGATCAAAGCTCATCCCGAGACAAATCAAGGCTTTCGCGCCGGACATTTCCAAACATCTGATGCCACGGGACCGGTCGAAATCTGCGACAGCAATATCGCCCCAATGGTTTTGCTTGAAGGGGCAATCCGGGTTTACACGCTTTCCTCGCAAATGGGGTTTGACGCGATCATTGCAGGACATAAGCCACGCGTGTTCGGAACCCCATTTTACGCAGGTTGGGGCCTAAGCGATGACGAAATCCCGCTGCCACGCCGCACGCGCAATCTAACCCGTGCGCAATTGTTCTTAGGGGCGATGATCCACTATCCAATCTGGTGCGATCCCTACACCAATAAAAAATGCGAATTAGAAGACATCCTGTCAGCGCTCGAAGCCAAAACCAGAGCATGGCGTGAAAATTACAAAGGCTGGACCGCCTACGGCATTCGCCTTTGGAAAAGAGGGTTTTTTCAGCGGTATTTTGGGCGCAGAAAAAAGATTATCTTCAAAACAAAAGACACTCTGCCACCCTCATCCGACCGGCCCATCATGGTTTGGGGCAGCAAACCTGCGCCAACCAATGCAGATTGCTATCGTATCGAAGATGGCTTCATTAGATCCCGTGGCTTAGGTGCGGAATTGGTCCCCCCAATATCACTGATCACCGATCAAACGGGCATCTATTTTGATCCCAGCCAGCCATCGGATCTAGAAACATCCATCATGGAATGTGCCCTTCGCACAGATCAATATGTTCAGATCAGATCAGAAAACATTCGAGCGGAAATTCTGCGCCAAAACATCAGTAAATACAATCTGACGGGCACCGTGCCAGACTTGCCCAAAGGGCACCGCATTTTGGTTACGGGTCAAGTGGAAGACGATGCATCGATTCTATTGGGCAGCCCAAATTTGCAAAGCAATGAAGCCTTATTAAAACGTGCCCGGCAGGACAATCCAGATGCTGTGATCATCTGGAAACCCCATCCCGATGTTGAGGCAGGCCTACGCAAGGGCCATGTTCAAAACCCCGAATGCTTTGCGGATGTAACCCTATCCAAAACCCCGATTTCAGACATCTATCCCCTTGTCCAAGAGGTTTGGACCATGACCTCTTTGTCTGGTTTTGAAGCACTGATGCGCGGATGCAAAGTTACGACGCTGGGTGTGCCTTTTTACGCGGGCTGGGGTTTAACACGCGATCTGGGTCCTGTTCCTGAACACCGCCTGATCGCGCCCAGACCGGATCTCAATCAATTGATTTATGCCTGCTTGATTGAATATCCTCAGTATTGGGATCCAATCACAGGCCAACCCTGCCCGGTTGAAATTGCCCTGCACAGGCTCGCTACCGGCCAAGCTGGCCGGCCAAGTCGCGTAAATCGGATATTGTCGAAAACCCAAGGCCTATTCGCCAGTTACGCATATTTATGGCGTAACTGACATTGGATCTATCCCGTTATTTCAGGTCTTTTTACCGAGATCGGGTGGAACATCAGGGCGCAATTCACTGACAAACTTGTCGAAGTCATCGGCCGCCTGGAAATTTTTATAGACAGACGCAAAGCGCACATAGGCCACCGTATCAATACGTGCCAAGGTTTCCATGACGATCTCACCAATCTGTTTGGAAGACACGTCGGTTTCACCCATGCTTTCCAGTCGGCGGACAATCCCGGAAATCATCTGATCCACGCGATCCGGTTCAATCGGGCGTTTCTGAAGCGCTATTCGAATAGAGCGTTCCATTTTGATACGATCAAAATCTTCGCGACGCCCATTGGATTTGATCACAACCAAATCGCGCAACTGAACCCGCTCATACGTGGTAAACCGCCCGCCACAGGCCGAACAAAACCGGCGACGCCGGATTGAAACGTGATCTTCGGCTGGGCGTGAATCCTTAACCTGAGTGTCTATATTTCCGCAAAACGGACACCGCATGCCCTGTCCCCTTTTTGTATTCTGGTTCGACAGTTTCGGGCTACCGCTTTTTTATTGTTGTGCCACCCGACTTATCCACAGTCACTATAGGGGCATTGGTAGGTTTTGGGTAGAGCTGAATTTACACCACAAAATAGGGTTTAATCCGGCATCATCAATGAGATGCGGCGCTGATGTGGTGCGTCGCGATGTTCGAACAAATAGATCCCTTGCCATGTGCCCAGCTGCATATGCCCATCAACAACGGGGATCTGCAAACTAACCGGCAAAAGCGCCGATTTGATATGAGCAGGCATATCATCCGGCCCTTCATAGGTGTGGGTCAAATAGGACATGCTCGGATCCGTTGTCGGCGGTACGAGACGTTGAAAATAGGCCAGAAGATCGCTTTGCACTTCTGGATCTGCATTCTCTTGTATCAGCAAGCTGGCAGATGTGTGCCGCACCAACATGGTCAAAACACCCGTTCCAGATACCCAACGTGCAACATCGCGGGTGAATTCATACAGGCCCTACCCTCGTGTTTGGATCACCAGTTCTGTATGCATATTAGTCTGCCCTTTCGTACCGTAGCAAACGCGTGCCAGTGGCATTCAGCGTTTGCGCATCCCGCAGAACATACCCTGCTTGCTGCAAAACCGTTTCAGGGCACCCAACCGGCTGGTTCGTGAAGATAGGAAGGCCTTGACCAAAGCGGATAGGTTCAACCGTCAGCAGAATTTCGTCAATTGCGCCCTGCCCATGAAACCAGTCATGGACGCGGGTCCCGCCTAGGATCAGCCCAGTTTGAAAAGAATGATGCCCCCCTACCAGCTTGGGCAAGTCATGAGCAGAAATGTTGCCCGGATCGATCCACACCTGTGTGTCACGCCGCCATTCCGGCGCGGTCACTTGTCCCGAGAAAACAATGCGACGACGATGAGGTTTGTCAGCTGCTTCATGCGTGCCGCGACCCATGATACCCCAGTCTGCTGTATCAACTTCGCGGAAAAAGATATCCTGTTCTTCCGCACTGGCCCAATCATATGGGGTATGACCGGGTTCACGCGCGATAAACCCGTCCTCGGTGCTGACAACAACAAGTTTAAAGACTGGATCCGTCATTGGCCTAAAGCCTAGCCAAAAATCTTATCGCCCATTTGGTCGATCAACATTTTGGCCTTGTTCAAAGAGACCTGCTCGGCCTCTTCAACGCTATTAATACGATCGGCGCGGATCATCATATGCGACTTGGTTTCACCCTCGATCACTTTTTCAATCCGCGCGCCAACACGATACCCACCATCACCGGATTCCAACGCCATGAAAATCATGCAATCCTTATATTCCACACCCTCCGGCTGTTTCGCCGAAGGTTTGGATCCAAAGAGTTTCGCAAAAAATGACATTGCAGCCCCGTAAGGTTTATTGATCCAGGAAAGACCGCAGCTTACGCGACCGCGACGGATGCTTCAGCTTACGAAGGGCTTTCGCCTCGATCTGACGGATACGTTCACGTGTCACGCTAAACTGTTGACCAACCTCTTCCAATGTGTGGTCAGTATTCATACCAATGCCAAAGCGCATGCGCAGAACACGTTCCTCACGTGGCGTAAGAGAAGACAGAACCCGTGTCGTGGTTTCTTTGAGGTTTTCCTGAATGGCGCTGTCCAAAGGCAGGACCGCATTCTTGTCCTCGATGAAATCGCCAAGCTGCGAATCTTCTTCGTCGCCAATCGGTGTTTCCAAAGAAATCGGTTCCTTGGCGATTTTCATCACCTTGCGGACCTTTTCCAAAGGCATTTGCAGCTTTTCTGCCAATTCCTCTGGCGTCGGTTCACGACCAATCTCGTGCAGCATCTGACGACCTGTCCGCACCAGTTTGTTGATCGTTTCGATCATGTGCACTGGAATACGGATCGTACGCGCCTGATCCGCGATAGAGCGTGTAATCGCCTGACGGATCCACCACGTCGCATAGGTCGAGAATTTGTAACCACGACGATATTCGAATTTATCGACTGCTTTCATCAAACCAATGTTACCTTCCTGGATCAGATCCAAGAATTGCAGACCACGGTTTGTGTATTTTTTCGCAATCGAAATAACCAGACGAAGGTTCGCCTCGACCATTTCTTTCTTGGCCTGACGCGCTTCTTTTTCGCCCTTTTGAACCTGACCAACAATGCGGCGGAATTCGCTGATATCCAAACCAACATATTGACCAACTTGTGCCATATCGGCCCGCAGATCTTCCACTTTATCAGACGAACGCTCGATAAACATCTGCCACGCACGACCCGTCTTTTCAGACATACGATCCATCCAGTTTGGATCCAGCTCGTGGCCACGATATTCATTGACGAATTCACGACGGTTGATCCGGGCCTGATCCGCCAGCTTCACCATCGCGCTGTCGATCGACATGATACGACGGTTGATGCCGTAAAGCTGGTCAATCAAAGCTTCAATACGGTTGTTATGCAGGTGAAGTTCATTCACCAGAATAACGATTTCACTGCGCAGCGCCTGATACTGATCTTCATCAACCTGGCTGAAAGATCCGTCTTCATTCAAAGTCGCGGAAATACGGCTGTCCTGCATTTCGGACAAGGTCATGTAATCGGCCGCGATACGATCCAACGTTTCCAAAACACTTGGTTTTAGGGCAGCTTCCATTGCCGCGAGGGACATGTTCGCCTGATCGTCTTCGTCATCATCGTCATCGTCTTGCGCGACAATCGGATTGCCATCCGCATCCAGTTCCGGTTCAGAACTGTCAGCTTTGGCGGCAGGGGCGACGGGCGCGGCAGAAGGGTCGACAACCGGCTCTTCAATTTCGCCTTCTTCATCCATCTGACCCGAGAACGTGGTTTCCAGATCGATCACATCGCGCAGCAAAATATCTTCGCTCAGAAGTTCTTCGCGCCAGATCGTGATCGCCTGAAAGGTCAACGGGCTTTCACAAAGCCCAGCGATCATCGTATTGCGACCGGCCTCGATCCGTTTCGCAATCGCGATCTCACCTTCACGAGACAGCAGTTCCACCGAACCCATTTCACGCAGATACATGCGGACAGGGTCGTCGGTACGATCCAGTTTTTCGTTATTGGATCCAGCCAGCGTGATTTCACCTGGCTTTTGTGACGCAACCAGATCGGTCGCACCTTTGTCTGTGCCGTCCTCTTCCGCTTCTTCATCGTCTTCTGTGACCTGAATGCCCATTTCAGAGAGCATAGACATCACGTCTTCGATTTGGTCGGAAGACACCTGATCCGGCGGCAGCACTTCATTCAACTGATCATAGGTGATGTAGCCGCGCTCACGTGCTTCGGCGATCATCTTTTTTACAGCTGCCTGCGACATGTCGAGGCTTACATCCTCGTCCTGCGGCTTGGCGTCTTCGTTATCCTTGGCGGCCATTCAGATCTCCTGATAGACGGAACGGTGATTCGGCTTAAACCGAATCAATACCCTGATTCGGTCGCCGATACACGTAGTTAGCGTCAATTCCTCTACGTTTCTTTCACAAACGTCGCACAAAGGCCATGTAAACATCAGCCTTTCTTAGATTTATCAAAGCGAATCGCACTGACCAAATCATCGAATGCGGTGCGTTCTTCTTTGTCCATCAACGCGCCATTATCCCCGACATCGAATTCAGTGCTTGCTTCCATATTCGCTTTGCCCGCTGCATTGCGGGCCTGTGCGGATTGCGCCAAACGCCATGTGACCGCTTCAGAAGACGTGTCATATATGTCGTTCAGGGCTTCATCCAATTCTTCCATATGCCCCCGCATGGAAGACAGTTTATCCAGTTGTTCTTGCAATACCGCAGGCCCCAATTCTGGGTCTGCACCGGGGCGCAATGCAACACTGGCCTTCACATGGGGATGGGACAAAACACTTTCAACCCGCGCCGGTCCGGCAATTTCCGCAACATGGACGATGAAATCCTCATCTCGCGCCGTTTGAGAGGCGATGATGGCGTTCAAAACAACTCCATGATCCTCATTCAGCCCCTCTAAAAGCATCAAACGGCTTTCAAATTCGTCAAACAGATGCGGTTTTCGCAGGCACATGGCCAGGATCATCACCTCGCACACGGTTTCCGCGCTTTTCATTTCCAAAATCGGAGACTGCCGGGTTTCGGGGCGCACATCGTCATACAAGTATTCGGGACCACCAGCGCGACGTTGGCGAAAGCCACCTTTGGTCTTCTTCTTAAAGCCACCTTGCGGGCGGAACGCTTTCCAACGCAGATCTTTGATGGCTTCGCCATAATGGCGGCGCAAAGACGGATCCTGGATTTTTAGAATACGCTCACGCAGGGATTTGTCCAACGCGGCCTTGCGTTCTGGACTGTCCAGAACCTTACCCTCAGTCTCTTGCCGCCACAGCAAATCGACCGTTGGGATCGCATCGCGCAGCACCTGTGCCACGGCCTCTGATCCCTTCGCGCGCAACAAGCTGTCAGGATCTTCACCTTCCGGCATAAGCGCAAAGCGCAAAGATTTCCCGGCCTCCAGCAAGGGCAAAGCCAAATCGATCACGCGATAGGCGGCACGCAAACCAGCCTTATCGCCATCCAATGCGATGACCGGTTCATCCGAAACGCGCCACATCAATTGCAGCTGACTTTCCGTCACCGCGGTTCCCAATGGCGCAACAGACGCCCCGAACCCGGCTTCGGTCAGGGCAATAACATCCATATAGCCCTCACCCACAATCAGTGTTTGACCTTTGCCGGACGCTTCACGGGCACCTTTGAAATTATAAAGGTTCCGGGATTTATCAAACAGCTCGGTTTCCGGCGAGTTCAGATATTTGGCATTGTCATTGGGATCCATCGCCCGCCCGCCAAAAGCAATGGCGCGCCCGCGTGCGTCACGAATGGGGAACATGATGCGATTTCGGAACACATCATAGGGTTCGCGCCCCTTATCTGACGCTTTGACCAAGCCACAGTCCAGCATCATCTGAACCGAAATACCCTGCGCTTTCAGCGCTTCACGTAGATTGTCCCACCCCGCTGGGGCAAAACCAATCTCGAATTGATCCAATAGGTTTGCAGGCATCCCGCGCCGCGCCAAATATGCACGCGCTTCGCCACCCGCATTGGATTGCAACGCCATTCGGAAAAAACGTGTTGCCGCTTCCACAACTTCTATAAGCTGAGTTCTGCGGTCTGCTTGCTCTTTGGCGCGGGGATCTCGGGCCGGCATGGGCATGCCCGCCTCAGCCGCCAAAATCTCTACAGCCTCCATGAACGAAACATTCTCGGTTTCTTTAATGAACCCAAGTGCATCGCCTTTGGCCTGACAACCAAAGCAATAGTAAAACCCCTTCTTATCATCCACATGAAACGACGCAGTTTTTTCATGGTGGAAAGGGCATGGCGCCCATAGGTCGCCTTTGCCTTGGTTAGACTTGCGTTGATCCCACGTGACTTTTCGCCCGACCACTTGGGACAGGCTAACACGGGTTCGCAATTCATCCAAAAATCCGGGGGGTAGGCTCATCTTTACCTTATCGGGTTTTCTGCGCCGCTTGCCAAGCCCCGCCCCGAACGATCGGTAAAATGTATCGCATATTACAGCGCTTCGCATTGCGCCTGATACGCCACGCCGACCGCATCCGTCAGCTGGTCGGGTTCCAATGTATAGATCCAATCAGACAACGCTTTTGCGGCATCTTTGCCCAGCGCATCAGTCAATGCGCTGCGCGTTTTGCGTTTCGATTGGCCATCTGCCCGACCCTCAACCGCGCTCATCACGATTTCGGCCTGCTTTTCACAATCGGCCTTATTTTGCGCAAAAGCGGGTCCTGCGGCCACGAAAAGGGTCAGAAATATCGTCAAACGCATGCCACACTCCTCAACACTTGTTCTGTCGGCGTTGTGGGACTGCTTATCACAGGCGCGCGAAGGATCACCAGATCCTGAAACGCGCACCTATTTCTTTCGGCTGGTTCTGGCCACATGCCACCCAGCTATGACCTATTTACAGACCCTTTGCGCGATAACTTTGCGCAACACGGTCGATCGACACCAAATATGCGGCTGTGCGCAAATCAGTCACGTCATCGCGGGAATGCCAAACCTCACGCATGGATTGATAGGCCGTGCGCATCGTGTCATCCAACCCCGAGCGCACCAATTCCAATTCGCCAGCACCACGCAGATATTTCGCCTTAAAGCTTGGTGATAAGCTCCATGCATTGCCCATCGAGTCAGATAGCGCCTCTAGCTCATCGACAACCAATTGGTGGCGCGCCTCTTCCTGACGGCGCTGCATGCGTCCAAATCGAATATGGCTGAGGTTTTTCACCCATTCGAAATAGGACACAGTCACACCGCCCGCATTGGCATACATATCAGGAATGATAACGCAGCCTTTCTTGCGTAGGATTTCGTCAGCACCCGCAGTCACCGGGCCGTTGGCCGCCTCGATGATCAATGGCGCTTGGATCCTCTCGGCATTGCCAAGATTGATCACCCCTTCCAGAGCGGCGGGAACCAAAATATCGCACGCTTCTTCCAGAACAGCAGCACCGTTTTCGACATAGGTCGCCTTTGGATATCCTTTGACGCCACCATTGGCACGCAGCCATTGGAAAACATCGTCGACATCCAAACCGTCTTCCGCATTAAATAATGCACCGTCCCGTTCGATAATGCCGATCACCTTAGCGCCATCTTCGTCGCTTAGGAATTTAGCCGCATGATACCCCACATTGCCGAGGCCCTGCACGATCACGCGCTTTCCATCCAGACTGCCAGATAGTCCAGCCGCTGCCACATCTTCAGGATTGCGGAAAAATTCACGTAGCGCGTATTGAACACCACGGCCAGTTGCCTCAACCCGGCCATGAATACCGCCCGCATTCAACGGCTTACCAGTCACACAGGCCTTGGCGTTAATGTCGGTTGTATTCATGCGCGCGTATTGATCGGCCATCCACGCCATTTCGCGTTCGCCCGTGCCCATATCTGGCGCAGGTACGTTTTGCGATGGGTGGATCAGATCGCGTTTCGCCAATTCATAAGCAAAGCGGCGCGTGATACGTTCCAATTCGTGCTCTTCATATTCACGGGGATCAATACACAATCCCCCTTTGGACCCACCAAACGGTGTTTCAACAAGCGCGCATTTATAGGTCATCAAAGCCGCGAGCGCCTCTACCTCGTCTTGATTGACGCCCATGGAAAAGCGGATGCCGCCTTTGACAGGTTCCATATGTTCGGAATGCACCGAACGATAGCCAACGAATGTCTTGATATCCCCGCGCAAACGCACGCCAAAACGCACCGTATATGTCGCATTACATACACGAATTTTTTCCACCAAACCCGGCGGTAGATCCATAAGAGCCACGGCACGGTTGAACATAAGATCTACCGATTCGCGGAAACTGGGTTCAATAGGTGAGGATGTCGCCATAATTCTTCTCCCTTAAATTGCCTTTGCAGCAGCGGATCAAATCCTACGAGGAAGCAAAGGCGTGATCGGTTTTAGGTCGTGATCACATAAGTAAGGTTATGGCAGGAGATTTAAAAAACCAACAAAATTACCACTTAATGACGCGATTTCGGGCTGCCTATTTCAGCAAAAGAAAATCAGCCCTCTAAATCACGCTTGGCAACCAAAATCGCAATCATATCCGCAACCGGCCGCGTTTCAGCCGCCCGCGTGACCCCGCCAACATAAACCCGCCGTCCCCAACGGGTCCACAGGCCCGGATGCCATGACAAAGCGCCCTTCGACCGCATACGCAGAGCGAACCCATTGGATGGCTTTAACGCCAACATGCCTTTGTCCACACGTATAATATCGTCCAGCAACGCTAACACTTCACCGGTGCTAGACCGCAATTCAGTTGGTGTCAGAACCAAATGCGCCTCGGTTGCCAATCGCAACTTCCAACCCAATGCCCCTGCGCCCCCGGCAGCTAAGGCCAAAAGGAACCGATTTGCGGCCGGCAATCCCGGTAAATTGATCGCGCAAACAAGCAACAACACACATGCCCCACCAAAGGACAAAACCCCAAGAAACCGACGCCCTTGCGAGACGTTTATTTCACCAAGGATCTGCCCGTCTTCAAAGTCGAATATGTCTTTATGATCTTCCTGTGACGAATCGTTCATGGATCAATCTCGCTTTGGATCACGTGGAAATACGCCCAATATTTCCAAGCGTGTTGTAAAATAGCCCAATTCTTCAAGAGCGCGCTGCACCGCAGGATCCTCTGGATGGCCTTCAACTTCGGCATAAAACTGCGTGGCGGTGAAGGAGCCGTTCACCATGTAACTTTCCAGTTTCACCATGTTGACGCCATTGGTCGCAAAGCCCCCCATCGCTTTATAAAGCGCGGCCGGGATGTTGCGCACTTCGAAAATAAAGCTGGTCATCATGCCGTGATCTCCACGGCGCGTCAGGTCCGCTTGTCGTGACATGACTAGGAAGCGCGTCGTATTCTTATCACTGTCTTCAATGCCGTTGGCCAACACATCCAACCCATAAAACTGAGCGGCAACCGCACTGGCCAAAACGCCCTGCCCCGCGGCCTCCTCGGCGGACATTTCCACCAATTCTGCCGCAGCGCCTGCACTATCTACGGCAGCTTCTGACGTGATATTATGGGACTTCAGATAAGATTTCGCCTGCGGAATCAATACCATATGGGCACGCACATTATTCACACCATCCAGTGAAACACCGGGACGTGCCATCAGGGCAATCCGCACACGAACAAAAGCTTCATCAATGATATGCAGTCCAGATTTCGGCAACATAGAATGAATGTCAGCAACCCGGCCATAGGTCGTATTCTCGACCGGCAACATCGCCAGATCCGCCTGACCAGATGTGACTGCCTCGACCACATCTTCGAAATTTTTGCAAGGCATCGGATCCATATTCGGGCGGGCCTCAAGACAGGCTTCGTGCGAATAGGCACCGAAAGCACCTTGAAATGCGATTTTGTTGGTCATGGCTGGCTCGCTCCAGTTGCGCCATTGATTTGCTCTATTGTGTTCTGGGCCCGGTCGAAGCCCTTCGAAAAAACCGCAACACATTAGAGGAATGGCAATTGGTGGCGCGTAGTATACCTTGCCAGACAGTTTGGGAAGCAATACTAGTTCGTTCTAAGCGGATCTTAGCAAATAAATAGCAAGGGAAAGTGAGCCATGTTCGACACAATGACAGTGACCAAAGTTGTTGCTGGCCTTTGCGCCCCATTCCTCGTTCTTCTTCTTGGGAAATTTGGCGGCGAGCTTCTATACGATGTTGGCGGCGGTCATGGTGGACATGATGAAGAACATCACGCAGCCTTTTTGATCGAAGTAGACACGCCCGCAGCGGAAGAAGAAGAAATTGACGTTGCAGCGATCTTGGCTCTTGGTGATGCGGCTCAGGGCGAAAAAGTTTTCAAGAAATGTGCCGCTTGCCACAAGCTGGAAGAAGGTGCGAACGGAACAGGCCCATCTCTGCATGCAGTCGTTGGTCGTCCAGTCGATTCAATCGCAGGTTTCAACTATTCCGGCAAACTGGCGCAGGCCGGGGAAGCATGGACGCCAGAAGTTTTGTTTAACTTCCTAAAGTCACCAAAGCAGGTCGCCCCCGGAACATCGATGGGTTTTGCAGGTCTTAGAAAAGATACAGAACGCGCTGACATTATCGCATATTTGACGCAGCAATAGACCTGACACAGGCATATTGCTGAACAATCAGCTGTCGAAACGGCTCCAAGGCCTCGCTTAGCGGGGCCTTTATCTTTTCATATTCGTTAACCAAATCGACAGATCTAAGGCGTCAAACTATTCGTATACCCTTTTTAAACCGCTTTTTTCGGTCGGGAAACGCCTACTCACGAAATCTCAACTTGAATGTTGGCGCAACCGGACCTTAGCTTAAGGAAAGGGAAATGGTATCCGCAGAAGCGGCACCAGCGCATTGTTTGAAAATGCCAAACATAGGATGTGGAGATTTATGAGCCGAGCTTTGAACGCGAACCGATCCGTTTTGCCTAACCAAAATAAAAGGCGTAACCCTCATCCCGTTTCTCAGGCCAAGGCTGAAACCTCTTCACAAACGCAGACCCGGACATTTTTATTAGGCGCCTTGGTCGTTCTAGGCATAGCCGGTTTGGCGCAGATGGCACGCGCACAAGACAGCGATGAAATCATAAAGTCACACGGATATTCTTGGTATGGAGATTTGACATACCAAGCCGAAATCGAAAGCATGCCTTTCGTCAATGCGGACGCCCCGCAAGGTGGCACAGTATCGATCGGGCGATCGGGCACATTTGATAGCCTAAACCCCTATTCCCGCAAAGGCCGTGCTGGTGGGATTTCATCCATTCTGTATGATCAGCTATTGGAATATAATGCAGATACTGACGGCGAATATTACGGTGTCCTTGCCCATACGGTAGAATATCCAAAGTCAAAAGACTGGGTCATTTTCTATATGCGCCCAGAGGCCAAGTTCGCAGATGGAACACCTGTCACGGCCCATGATGTTTTGTTCAGCCATAAGCTGTTCCTAGAACAAGGCCTTCCTTCTTATTCAGAGGCCGTGTCAAAACGGATCCCCAATGTCGAAGTGCTGGATGACCACACAATCAAGTTCTATTTTAGCCCCGACTACTCGCGCCGAGGTATGATAGAAACCGCTGGCGCAACGACTGTGTTTTCAAAAGCTTGGTTTGAGGCCGATCCGGAAAATCGGCGTCTGGACGAACCACGCCTAGAGGTCGCCATGGGCTCTGGCCCCTATGAGCTGGAAAGTTACGAGGTCAACCGCAACATCACATATAAGCTGCGCGACGATTATTGGGCGAAAGATTTGCCATCAAAGGTCGGATATTACAATTACGAAGAAATCCTATTGGAATATTTCGGGGACGAAGTCGCCCGGTTTGAAGGGTTCAAGGGCGGCGTTTACACGATGCGCGTTGAAGGCGATCCTGACCTTTGGGTGAATGGCTACGATTTCCCTGCCGTGGAAGAGGGCACTGTGGTCAAAGAGGCCGTTCCAAACGGTTCTCCCCCCGATGCGGTTGGGTTCGTTTTCAACCTAAACCGCCCACAATTCGCAGACAAGAATGTCCGCAAGGCTGTTGGGCTTCTCTACAATTTCGAATGGACCAATGAATCCCTGCTCAATGGTTTATATTCCCCACGTTATAGCTTTTCCCAAGGAACGGTGATCGAGGCAAACGGTCTTCCAGAAGGTCCTGAACTAGAGTTTCTGAAATCCTTGGGCGATGTGGTACCAGAGCATATTTTTACGACACCCGTTGAAGAAATGCACGTGTCTTCGGCCAGCCGGCAATTGGATCGACGCAATCGCCGCACCGCAGAGGCTTTGCTGGATGAGGCCGGTTGGCCTGTTGGCGACGACGGAATACGGCGTAATGCAGCGGGCGAAACGCTGGAAATCGAGTTCCTATTGCCCACGAATATCTCCGACACAGTTCGGGCCGTTCAGGACACTTATGCGCAGAATTTGCAGACAGCAGGAATAGATGCCACCGTCACGCGCGTGGATCCGTCTGAGTATACTTTGCGCCGTCGCGACAAAGACTTCGATATGATCTATTCCAGTCGCTATAGCGCGTTCACGGGAACCGGTGCCGGATTGCAGCAAATGTATGCCACCCCAGAATCCGATACGAATGTGTTTAATATTGGCGGCTTAGCCAACGAAACGGTCGATGCGATTTTGCAGGCATCATTCCTTGCCGAAACTCAGGAAGAAGAAAACATGGCCATGCGCGCGCTAGACCGCGTGCTGCGCGACGAATATTTCATCGTGCCCTACGGCTATATCGCCGAAACATGGTTTGCGTATTTCGATATGTATCGTCACCCAGACACATTGCCGACCTTTGCGACGGGCTATTTGGATTTATGGTGGATTGATCCTGACGCCGAAGCCGCGTTAAAAGCGTCCGGCGATCTGAGATAACAAAAACAAAAAAGAGAGCAGGCAGCGATACATGGGCGCCTATATCCTAAGACGTATCTTACTGGTCATCCCAACCTTGTTCGGGATTATGTTGGTAAACTTCGCACTTATTCAGGCGGTTCCTGGTGGGCCAATCGAACAGGCGATTGCGAACTATTCGGGTGAAGGGGACGTCACCGCGGGATTTACCGGCGCTGATGCCGCGGGAAATCTGGAAAGCGAAACTGCCGACGAAGCCTATGTCGGCGCACGCGGCCTGCCCCCTGAATTTATCGAACAGCTGGAAAAAGAATTCGGTTTTGACAAACCGCCGGTTCAGCGGTTTTTCATAATGATCGGCAAATATTTGCGATTTGATTTTGGGGAATCCTATTTCCAGTCAAAAGACGTCGTGGATTTGGTCGTTGAACGAATGCCGATATCGATATCGCTCGGCCTTTGGACGACCCTGCTTTCTTATCTGATTTCCATACCGTTGGGCATACGCAAAGCGGTTAAAGACGGGTCCAGCTTTGACACATGGACATCCGGCATCATCGTCGCCGCATATGCCATTCCTGGTTTCTTGTTTGCGATCCTATTATTGGTGTTGTTTGCAGGCGGATCCTATTGGCAGCTCTTCCCGTTGCGTGGCCTTACATCTGATAATTTTGCCGACCTGTCGCTGATGGGCAAAATCATCGACTATTTCTGGCACATTGCCCTGCCCGTGACGGCGATGAGCATATCGGGCTTCACAACCCTGACGTTGCTGACCAAGAACTCGTTCCTGGATGAGATCAAAAAGCAATATGTCATGACGGCCCGTGCGAAAGGCCTTAGCGAAAAACGTGTGCTATATGGCCATGTCTTCCGCAATTCGATGCTGATCGTGGTCGCCGGTTTCCCCGGTGCATTTGCCGCGATTTTCACAACAGGATCGGTCATTATCGAAACCGTGTTCTCGCTCGATGGGCTGGGGCGTTTGGGTTATGAAGCCGCCGTGGCGCGGGATTACCCGATTGTCTTTGGCACGCTCTATGTCTTTGGCCTGATCGGTCTTTTGATCAACATCATATCGGACCTCGTCTATGTCATGATCGATCCGCGTATCGACTTTGAAAAACGGGAGGGGTGATAAAATGGCATTTTCACTATCCCCCATCGCACGCCGCCGCTGGCAAAATTTCCGCAAAAACCGCCGTGCATTCTGGTCCCTCTGGATTTTTTCGGCTCTGTTTGTCCTATCCCTCTTTGCCGAATTCCTAGCAAATGATCGCCCGATTGTGGTGAACTATCGCGGCAGCTATTACACCCCCATCTTCAACTTCTACGCCGAAACCACGTTTGGTGGCGATTTCAGGACCGAGGCGGCCTATGGCGATCCAGAAGTTCACTGCCTGATTGTGTCGGGCGGTTTGGAGCGGTGTTTTGATGATCCAGAAGGCATGATTGAAGCGATTGACGATGATCGTTTTTCACCAGAAGCCGATGAAGATTTTCAAAAGGGCTGGATGATCTGGCCCCCAATTCCTTACAGCTATGACACATCCGTTGACCGACGTGGTGCCGCCCCCCTGCCCCCGAATGAACAAAACTGGCTGGGCACAGACAGCACCAAACGCGACGTCCTAGCACGCATCATCTATGGTTTTCGCCTATCTGTATTTTTCGCCATCCTGGTGACCGTCGGCAGCTCGCTCATCGGTATCATTGCTGGCGCTGTACAAGGTTTCTTTGGCGGCGTGACCGACCTGGTGTTTCAGCGGATCGTGGAAATCTGGGGCGCCATTCCTGGCCTCTATGTGATCATCATCACCTTTGCCATATTCGGGCGCAGTTTCTGGCTGCTTGTGATCCTATCCATCATACTGGGCTGGACTGGTTTGGTTGGCTTGATCCGGGCAGAATTCCTGCGCGCGCGGAATTTGGAATATGTTCGGGCGGCACGGGCGCTGGGTGTCTCTGACTGGAAAATCATGTTCCGCCATATGCTACCCAATGCGATGGTTGCCACACTTACATTCCTGCCGTTCCTGATCACAGGGGCGATCGGATCGCTCGCGACGCTGGATTTTCTTGGCTACGGCCTTCCCAGTTCGGCGCCGTCACTAGGCGAACTGACCCTGCAAGCAAAACAAAAGCTGCATGCACCTTGGTTGGCGTTCTCCGCCTTCACCACATTTGCTGTCATGCTGTCCTTGCTGATCTTTATCTTTGAAGGCGTGCGTGACGCCTATGACCCCCGGAAGACCTTTAAATGACCTTGTTGTGTGTAGATGACCTGAAAGTTCGCTTTGTCACCGAAGACAGTACAACGGTTGCCGTAAAAGGTGTTTCCTTTGACATTGCGGCGGGCGAAACGCTTGCCTTGGTCGGGGAAAGCGGTTCTGGCAAATCCGTCTCGGCCCTATCGACTGTGTCCCTGTTGGGCGACACAGCCAAGGTCGAAGGTTCGGTTACATTTGAAGGCGAGGAAATGGTCGGTGCCTCCAAAGAGGTCCTGCACCGCGTCCGCGGCAATGATATCAGCTTCATCTTTCAAGAGCCGATGACATCGCTGAACCCTCTACATACGTTGGAAAAGCAGCTTTCCGAAAGCCTTGAACTGCACCAAGGGCTGAAACGTAGCGAAACGCGTGCTCGGATCATCGACCTTTTGACCCGCGTGGGAATTCAACAGCCCGAGGAACGTTTGGGTTCCTATCCGCATCAATTGTCGGGCGGGCAACGGCAACGTGTCATGATCGCCATGGCTTTGGCCAATAATCCCCGCCTCTTGGTTGCAGACGAACCAACCACCGCCTTGGACGTGACGATTCAGGCCCAGATCCTTGAATTGCTGCGCGAATTGCAACGCGAAACCGGGATGGCAATGTTGTTCATCACCCATGATTTGGGTGTCGTGCGCAAAATTTCCGACCGTGTTTGCGTGATGCAGCATGGTGAAATCGTTGAAGAAGGTCCAACCGGACCGCTCTTTGATGCGCCCCAACACCCCTATACGCAAGAATTGCTGAACGCAGAAAGCGTTGGCCAACCCGACCCGGTCGCACCGGATGCAGAAACCATCGCAAGCGCAGAAAACTTGAAGATCTGGTTCCCTATTCAAAAGGGATTTTTGCGTAAAACAGTTGGCCATGTAAAAGCCGTGAATGACGCATCACTGGCGGTTCGTGCTGGTGAAACAATCGGCATTGTCGGTGAAAGTGGATCGGGCAAAACCACACTGGCCTTGGCCATCATGCGCCTTATTGCGTCACAGGGACAAATGCGTTTCGGGGATCGCGATATCCGCAACCTCAGCACGAAAAATTTGCGCGCTTTGCGCTCAGAGATGCAAATTGTGTTTCAGGACCCTTTTGGATCTCTGTCGCCTCGCATGACCTGCGAACAGATCATCGCGGAAGGTCTAGGCGTTCATGGGGCTCCAGACGGTCGTCCCCATCGTGAACTGGTTGCCGAGGTCCTGACCGAGGTCGGCCTGTCACCTGACATGATGAACCGCTATCCGCACGAATTTTCAGGTGGCCAGCGCCAAAGGATAGCGATTGCCCGCGCAATGGTCCTACGCCCCAAACTGGTTGTCTTGGATGAACCCACTTCGGCCTTGGACAAAACGGTTCAGGTTCAAGTGGTCGACCTGCTGAGGGATCTGCAGAAGAAATACAACCTCGCCTATCTGTTCATCAGCCATGACCTAAAGGTCATCAAAGCCATGAGCCATAAAGTCATGGTGATGAAACGCGGCGATGTTGTTGAATTTGGCGATGCGGATCAAATTTTTGACGCACCCAAATCCGATTACACGCGCGCGCTGTTCGCAGCCGCGTTCGATTTGTCTGACACAGGTAACGCAGGTACCTAGTGCCGCGCGATATCCTCGATAGAGGCGTCCAAAGTCGTCCCAAGAACGTCAATTAGGGATTGGCATTCTGCGCCAAGTTTACGCATTTCCTCTGCAACAACAGCAAAGGACGCACCGGAATCCCCGGCCCTATGGGCCTCAATAGACGCGTTCAACGCGACCAATTGAACCGTCTTCGAAACCTTCTCGATCCCCATAACCGGCCCTTTTGCATCCTCTAGCTTGCGTCTTCTAGAATTTTGCAACGTCTCGTTCAGATCATCACAGGCCCGTTTCAGCCCTTTAGACATCGTATCCAAAGCACCCAACAAATCCTTACGCACAACATTACCACAAAGGCGCTTTTCATCATCAGAAAGATGCCCAGTATCCATACGGCGTGCCCATGGTTTGAATGCTTCTAACCCAGAAATCGCTTTGTCACTGCAGACACCTTTGTCTTCCATGACTTCCAATGCAAGAGGACTAAGATCAGGACAGTCCTCCCTTTCGCTCATTACGCGATACAGGGGAAGAAAATCATCATCCTCACTAAAAGCGACGACACCCTGTTCACCATCACCTTGCATCATCATGCCGAGGACTGCTTGGTGTGATGTCATTCGCAGATCTAGGACCCGTTTCAGTATTTGGCTTAATTGGGACACGGCCAGACGAAGGTCCGTATCAGATTGCTGCTGCATCATGGCGCATGACCCCTTTTTGATGAGAACAGCAGTGCACCAAGGGCATTAGAACTTGATTAACAGCGCCACAGATTGACGCTGTTAATCTCACTTTTCAAAACGCATTCGCGTCAAATTATGTGACGGAGCTTATTTCGTTCCGATGCAGTCCACTTCGACCCGTGCGCCCAAGGCCAGACCGGATGCACCAAACGCGGCACGCGCTGGGAAACGTCCAGCTTCAAAGTAATCGACATAAACCCCGTTAAACGCACCCCATTCGCCGATATCAGCCAGCATCACAGTGCATTTCACCAGGTTGGTCATATCGTAACCATGCGCTTCCAGCGAAATTTTGATGTTGTCCATGACCTGACGGCTTTCCGCCTCAATCCCGCCTTCAGCCAATTCCAAAGTGCCGGGTACGTTGCCGATTTGGCCGGACAAGTACAGTGTATCACCAACGATAACCATTTCAGAAAATGGTAGATTCGTTGGCAGCACCGCGCCTGAATTCAGAAATTCAGCTTCCGCTTGCGCGGCAAAAGGCATCATCGCAACGGCTGCAGCAGCGATCAAAGAAAGACGAGACATAGTTCAATTCCCTAGTGATTTTGGTCGCATGAGAAATAATCACAAAGTCTTGATCAACCCAGCGCGGCCAGTCTGAGAAATCCCGCAGCACACAAAATGCCGCATTTTTCACCATTTCACATGGGCAGTGCTGTCGTTTTAAACACCGTTCTCAGCGCAAAGCTGGATTGCATCTGTGCCACGCCAGGCAGGCGCGCCAAAAATTGGCGGTGAATGCGGGCAAAATCTTCGGTGTCTTCAGCCACAACTTTCAAAATATAATCCGCCGTGCCTGCCATCAAATGACATTCCAATACTGCAGGGACACGCGAGACGGCTTTTTCAAAAGCATCTAGAACTTCGTCCGCCTGAGCCTGCAGTGTGATTTCCACAAAAACCGTTGTCGGAACCTGCAAGATCTTGGGATTGAGCAACGCAACATAATCGCGGATCACACCACTTTCCTCAAGCCGCTGAACCCGGCGGTGGCAGGCAGACGGCGAAAGATGGATCGCTTCGGCCAAGTCAGCATTGGAAATGCGCCCTTGCTTTTGCAGAACCCGCAAAATTCGGCGATCCGTGTCATCAATAAGCATTTAGAGCAAGATCCTTCTACATTTCAGCTCATTCGCGCAAAAATGACCGATAGAAGACGCCTGCACAAGACAAGAAAAAGGGCGTTGGTGATCCAGCGCCCTTCCAAACTGTCACAATGAAAATTGCCCTTAGGCTTTTTTCAAGGAATCCCGGATCTCCAACAAAACATCCAGCTCGCTTGGACCTTTGTCTTCTTCTACGGCTTCTGGTTCATCCTCTGCCGCCGCGTCTTTTGCTTTGTTCACCATTTTGACCAGCATAAAGACAACAAACGCGATGATCAGAAAGTTGATGATCGCCATAATGAAGTTACCGAATGCAAACACCGCTGCGCCAGCATCTTGTGCCGCTGTCAAAGACGCGTATTCGCCGCCATCCAAAGCGTAGAACCAGGACGAGAAATCAAGACCACCGATAAACAGGGAAATGATCGGGTTGATCAGGTCAGCCACCAAAGAGCTAACAATCGCCGTAAATGCCGCGCCGATGATGATACCTACGGCCATGTCCATGACATTACCTTTGGCGATGAAGTCTTTAAATTCTTGGATCATGATGTCCCCCAAATCCTGTACACATTGTTAAGCTTATTTTCTGGAAGACCTCTTGTCACTCGCCCATTTTTTATGCACTGGGAAAGCTGCAACAGCTTTCCCCGCCAGAGAAGATTATGACTGCTGTCAGAGCGTCTAGCGGCTTCGCCTAGACGCTTTCAGGCAAGGCACCGGTCAAAGTGTAGCGTAAAATTTGCACCACTTGCTCAGGCTCACGCACAACAGCCTGAGCTGCGGCGTCGACCTCTTTCAACGCATGGTCTTGATCTGGCAATTGCAGCACGATCAAAGATTTGCCCAGCGCCGCCGCATACCCCGCATCAAAGGCCGCGTTCCACTGACGATACTTTTCGCCAAAGCGCACGACGACAATATCCGCGTCAGCAATGGCCTTTCGCGTGCGGATCGCATTGATCTGGGCACCTTTATTGTCGTGCCAAAATTTGTTGGGTTCTTCCCCCAAAATTGCCACACCGCAATCATCTGATGCCGCGTGATCCGTGACCGGCGCGGTAAAAGTCACGTCCAACCCTTGCGACGCCGCAATAATCTGCTCGCGCCAATCGGTGTGGATTTCACCAGCCAGATAAACATTCAAAGTCATGCCTCAGTCTCCTTCAATACCCTGCCCCGCCGCAGTTTAGGAGAGCACTAACAAACCTACCCCCACATGGCCATCGTCAGTTCCGCAAGTCCAGACAACAGAAATGGCGGGCACGCAAGTCCCCGCCAATCCAAATGTCCTGCCTTACGAAAGGATCTTCAGCCGTCGACGCGAATGGTTGCGTTTTTGGGATCATAGGGGCTGTCACATGTCACGACCGCATCATAGAGCGTGTCGAACATTTTGACCTTTAGCTTGGTGCCTTCAACCGCCAGTTCCGGTTTGACATAGCCCATACCGATGCCTTTTTCGAACGCGACGGAATATCCACCAGACGTCAAACGACCAACGCGGTCGCCTTCTGGCGTATACAGGACTTCGCGGCCCCATGGATCTGCATCTGCAGGCCCGTCGATCAGAATGGTCACACATTTGGATCGGATGCCTTTGGCCTCCATCGCGTCTTTGCCGTAGAAATCTTTAGACAGATCGATAAAGCGCGGCAGGTCTGCTTCCGCAGGTGTCGCATCACGGCCCAGTTCCGTGCCAAAGGCGCGATAGGACTTTTCCTGACGCAACCAGTTTTGCGCACGCGCACCGACCGGTTTGATCCCAAACTTTTCACCCGCCGCCATCAGGTGATCCCATAGATGGTTTTGCATCTCAATCGGGTGGTGCAGTTCCCACCCTAATTCGCCCGTATAGGCCACACGGATCGCATTCACAGGCACCATGCCCAATTCGATCTGGCGCGCAGACAGCCAAGGGAAGCGTTTGTTGGAGAGTGCTGTTTCTGGATCTGCATCTTTGATCAGCTCTTTCAAAACGTCACGCGACTTTGGACCGGCGATCGCAAAGACGCCCCATTGTGTGGTCACATCTTGGATTTCGATATAGCCGAATTCATCCATCTTATCTTCGGCAGCTTTGCGCAGATAATCCGCATCATAGGCAGCCCAAGCACCGGCAGAGACCAGATAGTAATTGTCTTCGCCATTGCGCACGATTGTGTATTCCGTGCGCGTTGTACCTGCAGATGTCAGCGCATAGGTCAGATTGATCCGACCCACTTTTGGCAATTTATTGCAGGTGAACCAATCCAGGAATTGTGTCGCACCGGGGCCTTTGACCACATGTTTGGTGAATGCTGTGGCATCAATCAGGCCGACGCCTTCGCGAATGGCTTTGGCTTCATCCACCGCATATTGCCACCAGCCGCCACGGCGGAAGGAGCGCGCGTCGTGATCAAAGTTTTCGGGTGCATCTACTGGCCCGTAATAGTTCGGGCGTTCCCATCCAGCGACAGACCCAAATTGCGCACCAAGCTTGGCCTGACGGTCATACGCCGGCGATGTTCGCAAAGGTCGCGCAGCGGGACGTTCTTCGTCAGGATGGTGCAGAATATAGACGTGTTCGTAGGATTCTTCGTTCTTTTGAACAGCCCATTCATTGGTCTGCCAATCGCCGTAACGCTTGGGATCCAGCGATGCCATATCGATCTCGGCCTCGCCTTCCACCATCATCTGCGCCAGATAATAGCCCGCCCCGCCAGCGGCCGTGATGCCAAAGCTGAACCCTTCAGCCAGCCACATATTGCGCAGACCTGGCGCAGGACCGATCAACGGATTTCCATCTGGCGTGTAACAGATCGGACCATTGAAATCGTCCTTCAAGCCCACCGTTTCCGTCGATGGAATGCGGTTGATCATCGACATATATTCTTCTTCGATCCGTTCCAGATCCAGTGGGAACAGATCGGCGCGGAAGCTATCGGGCACACCATAGCGGAAGCGTGCGGGCGCGTTGCGCTCATACGGGCCAAGGATCCAGCCGCCGCGTTCTTCGCGCACATACCATTTCGCATCCGCATCCCGCAGCACGGGATGTTCTTCGTGGGTTTTGCGGTATTCCACCAATTCGGGATCGGGTTCGGTCACGATAAACTGGTGTTCAACGGGTATCGCTGGCGTCTTAATGCCTAGCAATTTCGCGGTCCGCTGCGCGTGGTTTCCGGTTGCGGTCACAACATGTTCGGCGGTGATCACGGTCGTTTCCTCGGACGGCACCAGATTGCCCCCCTTTTCGACCATTTTAGTGACAGACACCTGCCATTCAGATCCGGTCCAATGATAGCCGTCCACCTGCCAGCGACGTTCAATCGTTACACCACGCTGACGCGCGCCTTTGGCCATCGCCATCGTCACATCGGCAGGGTTGATATAGCCATCCGTCGGGTGATAAATCGCGCCTTGCAACCCGTCTGTATTCACCAACGGCCAGCGATCTTTGATCTGCGCGGGCGTCATCCATTCGTAGGGAACACCACAGGTTTCCGCCGTTGTGGCATAAACCATGTATTCGTCCATACGCTCTTTGGTCTGCGCCATACGCAAATTTCCCACGACGGAAAATCCAGCGTCCAGACCTGTTTCTTCCTGCAATGTCTTATAGAACTTGATGGAATAGTCGTGGATGTGGGTCGTCGCGTAGGACATGTTGAAATATGGCAGCAAACCAGCTGCGTGCCATGTGGACCCTGATGTCAGTTCGTCGCGTTCCAACAACATGACATCATTCCAACCGGCCTTTGCCAGATGATAAGCAATCGACGTACCAACGGCACCGCCGCCGACAACCAAAGCTTTGACATGGGTTTTCATAAGCACGCGACTCCTGCTCGTAATGGATTAACCTTCGCACCATCTAGCCATGGCAAATTGTGGAAAGCCAACCCGTCCCGACATATTGCAGACGGAAAACGACCGCGTGTTGCGTCCGATCCGTGCCTAGTCCAGTGTCTTAGCCTTCTGGAAAAATGAATAGGCCCGTTCGGTCCAGCCTTGCGGCAGACCGTGACCACCATCATGTTCCACAAACAAAACAGGCGCGCCCGAACAAGAAACGTCCCATGAACGCGTCCGAAACCTATCGTCAATCGTTATTTCGTCTGGGTTCGACCGGCATTCATTTTGCACCCGTGCACGTTCTAAGGAATCCCAAACGCTGCCCTGATGCCAAATCCGAATTCCGCGCCCTTCATAGGGGACCTGTGCGTCTTTAAACCCGTGTACCTGCATAACAGGCAATCCAGAAAGCCCCGCACATGTTGTATCATTGGGCACACGTAAGGCCCCCGCCACACTGACCATCCCCGCCAACTGATTCCCTGCCTGACATGCCAATAGCCACGCCATAGAGCCACCGGCAGAAAATCCGCTGACAAAGACCTGATCCATATCTAGATCCGCGCGAGACTGTGCATTTTGAAGGGCCGCAAAGGTAAAGCCGATATCATCCCGTGGCGCACCTGTCCGTGCAGGATAGGACCGTACACCGGGAGAGGTCTCCGCCCCATTCGGCGCCAATAAGGCAAAACCGTTTTCCAAAAAATCACGCTGAAGACCACCGCCACGATGAATGGATGCGCCGCTGCCGCGATGTCCATGATACCAAATCATGACGGGATGCGGGCCCGCACCTTCGGGAAGACGTAAATAATAGCTGCCCCCTTCGATCTCACAAGGCGCCTCAGGCCCGCAGTCTTCAGCGGCGCCGACACTGGCTAGAAAACTGGCAACGAAAGCATAAAGATATGCGCGCATGATCCCTGTCCTTAGAATGATTGCTTCGTGACGAAATCAGCAATCTTTTCCCTCACAGGTCAATGAACGGTACTTCACGATACAGTGCGAACCAAACAACGCGAACCAATAGGCAAATCAAGGATTTGAGCCTGATCTGAATTTTCTTAATCCTTCTTGAGGATTTTTAACGAAATTTTAGTTAAATTTAAGGGTAGTGATCTGCAAAGAAACAAAAGCCCGGGGCTGTGTCCTTGACTAATGTTGCATGAAATTTGCCCGTGTCTGATCGAAAGAAAAGAACGCCTAACTTGATGCAATTGTCAGGCATACGCCCGCAAATATGGGGCATTGAGGTAGATTTGAATGGTAATTTCGTGCGAAAACCTGCGCATTCTCCGTGCAACGGGACTTTCCCCTCCTTGTGTAGAGGCCTATAAGAACAGTTAACCCGCACCAAAAGAGTCGCGGACCCTCCTCAAGAAGAGACAATCGAGGCACACTTATATGTTCGGATTAGACAGATTGCTGGGCGCATTTTCAGCGGATATGGCAATCGATCTCGGAACCGCCAACACGTTGGTTTATGTCAAAGGCAAAGGGGTTATTCTGGCAGAACCCTCTGTTGTCGCCTATCATGTCAAAGACGGGCAGAAAAAAGTTCTGGCCGTTGGGGACAATGCTAAGCTGATGCTTGGGCGAACGCCTGGCAGTATTGAGGCCATTCGCCCAATGCGTGAAGGCGTGATTGCAGATTTCGTCGCCGCTGAGGAGATGATCAAGGAATTCATCCGTAAGGTTCATCGCCGCTCTACCTTTTCGAAGCCAAAGGTTATCGTCTGCGTGCCCCATGGTGCGACACCTGTGGAAAAACGCGCGATCCGCAACTCCGTCCTGCAGGCTGGTGCGCGTAAGGCCGGTCTGATTGCTGAACCGATTGCAGCCGCAATTGGTGCGGGCATGCCAATCACGGATCCAACAGGCAACATGGTTGTTGATATCGGTGGTGGTACAACGGAAGTCGCGGTTCTGTCTTTGGGCGACATTGTTTATGCGCGATCAGTTCGCGTTGGTGGCGACCGTATGGACGAATCCATCATTTCCTATCTGCGTCGCCAACAAAACCTTTTGGTGGGTGAAAGCACCGCCGAACGGATCAAGACGTCTATCGGCACCGCACGGATGCCAGATGACGGTCGGGGATCATCAATGCAGATCCGAGGGCGCGATTTGCTAAATGGTGTTCCGAAGGAAACCGAAATTTCACAAGCGCAAGTTGCAGAAGCTTTGGCAGAGCCGGTTCAACAAATTTGCGAAGCTGTGATGACGGCATTGGAAACCACACCACCAGATTTGGCGGCCGATATCGTAGATCGCGGTGTCATGTTGACCGGTGGTGGTGCCCTTTTGGGTGATCTGGATCTGGCGCTTCGTGAACGAACAGGTTTGGCCGTTTCTATTGCGGATGAAAGCCTGAACTGCGTGGCCTTGGGCACAGGCAAAGCATTGGAATACGAAGATCAATTGCGTCACGCTATTGACTACGACAGCTGACGGGGGCTCCCCGGGTTATGGCACAAGATCGGTCCACAGAAGAATATGTAGCCCCGCTTCGGCGGCTTCTTTTGATGATCCTGATCCTTTTCCTGTTCGGGATATTCCTTCTGTGGCGTATCGATAGCCCGCGCGTTGAACGGTTCCGTTCCGCCATTATTGATCGGGTGGTGCCAAGCATGGATTGGGCCATGGTTCCAGTCAAAACAGTTGTGCAAATTGGCCGCGATTTTCAAAGCTATCAGCGCATTTACGACCAAAACCAAGAATTGCGGCGTGAACTGCGCCAGATGGAAAAATGGAAAGAGGCCGCGCTGCAACTCGAAGAGGAGAACGCGGAATTGCGCGCTCTCAATAATGTGCGTCTTGACCCGAAACTGACCTTCATCACCGGCGTCGTATTGGCAGATAGCGGGTCACCTTATCGGCAATCGATCTTGGTCAATGTCGGATCACAAGACGGCATCGTAGATGGATGGGCAACCACGGATGGATTAGGTCTGGTGGGCAGGATTTCAGGAGTGGACAGGCGGACAAGCCGTGTCATCCTATTGACCGATGCCTCCAGCCGTATTCCCGTTGAATTGCCATCCTCACAACAACAAGCCATTGTCATCGGCGACAATTCAGCCTTCCCGCCTCTGGACTTTCTTGAAAACCCTGGACGTGTTCAACCTGGTGATCGCGTCCTGACGTCTGGGGATGGCGATGTATTTCCACCAGGCCTGTTGATCGGCGAAGTTGTCCGCGACTCGGGCGGGCGGTTAAGAGTGCGCCTAACAGCAGACCTAGAGAACCTAGAGTTTCTACGCATCTTGCGGGATCATAGTGTGCGCAGAGTAACGGTTCCAAGCTCTGTAATACTGCCCTACACGCCACCTCAAGCAAATTCAGCAAACGTATCTTCCCCCTCAACCGAGGTGCAAGATGGCGACTAAGACACAGGGCGAATGGGGATTACGCATTGTTTTCGTACTCATTTGTTGTGCGGTCTTGTTCTTCAAACTTCTTCCCCTTCGCCTTGAGGCAAGATCACTGGCCGGTCCCGATATTATCTTGATGGTCATGTTCGCATGGACCCTACGGCGTCCAGACAGCGTACCTGTTCTGCTTTGTGCCATCATCTTGTTGCTGAGCGATTTTTTGTTGATGCGTCCCCCCGGACTATGGGCACTTTTGGTGCTTTTGGCGACTGAATGGCTGCGCGTGCGCGACAAACATCTGCGCAATGCGACATTCTGGGCCGAGTGGCTGAACGTGTCTGTTGCGCTGGCCGGAATCAGTTTGATTTATAGTTTTGCTTTGACCTTGATGTTTGAGATCTCGGATGCCTATTTTCTATCTGTAATGCAGTTTTCTTTGACAGTCCTGCTCTATCCTGCGGTTGTTTTTGTGTCGCGCATTGTATTTGCCGTGCGACGGCCACCTGCGGGCGAGCATAACCAGCAAGGGCGCACAATATGAAACGGACCTCTAAGGAAAACGCGCAAAGCGCCCGTAAAATTTCCCGACGCGCCCTTTTCCTAGGGGGATCGCAGTTGGCATTCGCCGGAATGCTTGGTGCGCGAATGCATTACCTGCAAGTCGATCAGGCTGATGAATTTCGCGTCTTAGCCGACGAAAACCGCATTAAAGACCGCGTTATCCCGCCAGTTCGAGGGCGTATATTTGATCGCAATGGTCAAGTCATTGCCGATAATGAACCAACGTATCGCGTCTCTATTGTTCGCGAAGAAGCTGGCGACGTGGAAGATGCGATCGCCAAACTGTCCCGCCTGATCCATCTGGAACAAGATGACATTGATCGGGCCGTTTCAGAAATGGAAACGACCCCGTCTTTCTTGCCGGTGACTATTGCAGATCGAATTAGCTGGGAAGCATTTAGCCGCGTGAATGCAAATGCGCCTGCCCTGCCCGGCGTTTTGCCTGAAAAAGGTCTCTCGCGCATCTACCCTCAATATGAACGCTATGCCCATATTGCCGGTTACGTGGGGAAAGTATCCGCCAAGGATTTGGAACGCTACGAAACGCCGCCGGCGGTTTTGAAAATCCCACGTTTCCAATTTGGAAAAGTTGGTGTTGAAGCCCTGTTCGAAGAACAATTGCGCGGCGCGGCTGGCACGAAAAGGGTCGAGGTAAACAGCTCTGGCCGTGAAATGCGGGAAATCGGGCGGCGCGAAGGCAATAGCGGCGCGGATATCCAGCTGAGCTGTGATAGCGATTTGCAGGATTATGTTCAGGCCCGACTGGGTGATGAATCCGCCTCAGCAATCGTCATGGATGTGACCAATGGCGATGTTTTGGCGATTGCGTCTGCACCATCTTATGATCCCAACAAATTTGTCCGGGGGATATCATCACCGGATTATGCGTTGCTGCGCGATAATGATCACCGCCCCCTCGCATCAAAAGCAGTGCAGGACGCGTTTCCCCCCGGATCGACCTTTAAAATGCTATCTGCGCTGGCAGGATTGCATGAAGGCATCATCTACCCTGAGAGCACAGCATACTGCGCCGGACATCTGGAAATTTCAGGACGCGAATTCGGCTGCTGGAAACGCAGTGGTCATGGCAGATTGGACATGGTTGGATCGCTCCGCGAAAGTTGTGACGTTTACTACTATGAATTAGCACAGAAAGTTGGGATCGAGAATATCGCAAACATGGCCCGCCGCTTTGGTTTGGGTGAATCCCCTGATATCCCAATGTCCGCGGTTTCTTCTGGGCTTATACCGGACAAAGCTTGGAAACGCCGCCGCCATGGTCAGGAATGGTTGGTTGGTGACAGCGTCAATGCATCCATTGGGCAAGGTTTTGTTTTGGCATCCCCTCTGCAATTGGCGATCATGGCTGCCCGTTTGGCGACAGGCAAAACCGTAACGCCCCGCCTTGTCAAATCCGTCAACGGTGTAGAAACCCCCTCTGGAGGCGGTGAAGACATTGGCGTCGCTCCGGCGCATCTGGACGTGATCCGTCAGGGCATGTTTGAAGTGTCCAACTCTCGAAAAGGATCGGCATATCGCGCACGTATTATTGCAGATGGGTATCGTCTTTCTGGGAAGACCGGCACGGCGCAGGTTGTGAACCGGATCACCAAATGCACAGATCCTTGGGAAGTGCGCGACCATGCATTCTTTGTCTGTTTTGCACCACATGACAATCCTAAGATCGCAGTCGCAATTGCGGTTGAACACGGGTGCTCAGGCTCTGGCACCGCCGCACCAATTGCGCGCGATGTGGTTCTACAGGCCCTGTACGGAAAAACACCACCGTTAGAGGCCTACCCTGCCAAAGATCGTGAAGAGATCGAAGAGCGGCAAAAAGACATTGAGCAAAAAATGCGCCTGGGTAGTGGGCATCAGGACCAGCGCGCATGAGCTATCTTGAATTCAACACAAAATACACACCAACAGGTTGGCGCAAGATCCTTTATGTGAACTGGCCGTTGGTTATTCTGCCCTGTGCCGTTGCCGGTATGGGATTGCTGATGTTGTTTTCTGTTGCCGGCGGCAACTATAGCACATGGGCCATGCCCCAAACCCGCCATTTCATATTGGGCCTGATCGCGATGTTTACCGTTGCTTTCGTGCCCAGCTGGTTTTGGCGCAATATGTCCATTGTGGGATATCTCGGCACAATGGGGCTGCTGTTGGTCGTGGAAGTGGCCGGGGATGCGCGTGGTGGGGCCCAACGATGGATCGATCTGGGCTTTATGCGCCTACAGCCATCCGAGCTGATGAAGGTGACCTTGGTGCTGATTTTAGCAGCCTATTATGATTGGCTGCCCATACACAAAACATCGCGACCGCTTTGGGTTGCGCTGCCGATTGCCCTTATCATTTTGCCTACCCTTCTGGTTCTGAAACAGCCCGACCTTGGGACATCCCTGCTCTTGGTCGCGGGCGGCGGATTGCTGATGTTTCTGGCAGGCGTCCATTGGGCCTATTTCGGAACCGTGATTGCCGCAGGCGCGGGGACCATTTGGGCGGTTTTGGCCAGCCGTGGCACGGATTGGCAATTGATCAAGGATTATCAATTTACCCGGATCGACACATTTCTCGATCCCAGCTCCGATCCATTGGGCAGTGGATACCATATCACCCAAGCCAAAATCGCCATGGGATCAGGCGGCTGGGCCGGAAAAGGCTATATGCAAGGGACCCAATCGCGGTTGAATTTTTTGCCCGAGAAACAAACCGATTTTATCTTCAATACATTGGCAGAGGAATTCGGCTTTGTTGGGTCGATTTCCCTGCTCAGCCTCTATGTTCTGATCATCATCTTCTGCATCATTTCCGGACTTCAGCAAAAGGACCGCTTTGGCCAGCTGATCACCTTTGGCATGGGCGTCACCTTTTTCCTATTTTTCGCGGTTAATATGTCCATGGTGATGGGCCTGGCCCCAGTTGTCGGTGTTCCCCTTCCATTGGTCTCATATGGAGGGTCAGCGATGATGATCCTTATGGCAGGCTTTGGATTGTTGCAAAGCGCCCATATCCACCGCCCCCGCTAACAGACATCAGGTTCGATCATGCTCAATATCCTTTTCGCTGCAGGCGATGACCGCTGGCCCGAATATCGTCCACTTTTGACGGATCGTTTTGACAAAGAAGAGCTTGAGGTCAATCTGTCGCTAGAGATCGCGCCGGAAGATGTTGATTACATCATCTATGCCCCAGACAGCGCGTTACAAGATCTAAGCCCCTATGTGAACTGCAAAGCAGTGATGAGCGTTTGGGCCGGGGCAGAAGCAATCGTCGGCAACCAGACGATCACGCAACCCCTATGCCGCATGGTCGATAGCGAAGGATTGGCGCGTGGCATGGTCGAATGGGTCACAGGGCACGTATTGCGTTATCATCTTGGAATGGATCGTCACATCGTCAATCCAGATCAGATCTGGCATTGCGATTCCCCTCCTTTGGCACAACAGCGCAAAGTGACTGTTTTGGGACTGGGGGAATTGGGACAGGCCTGTGCGAATATGCTGGCCACTATTGGCTTTCAGGTTTCCGGCTGGAGCCGCAATTTGAAATCAATCGAAGGTATCACCTGCCATGCCGGTGACGATGGTTTGATATCCGCCCTGACAGATGCCCAATTCGTCGTCCTATTACTGCCATCGACACCCGCAACCGAAAACGTGATCAATGCGGAACGGCTGGCTGTTTTGGCCAAAGGCGCGTTTGTTATCAATCCGGGCCGTGGACCACTGATTGACGATGCCGCATTGCTGGCCGCATTGAGTAGCGGACAAGTGGCCCATGCGACATTGGATGTGTTCCGTGTGGAACCCCTGCCCCAAGATGATCCTTATTGGGCCCATCCGAATGTGACCGTGACCCCGCATATCGCCGCAGATACGCGACCTCTTACAGCCAGCAAAACCCTTGTCGCTAATATTGCGGGCCATGAACGCGGCGAAGCCCTAAAGCATGTAGTAGACCGAAGCGCAGGTTACTGATACTCCGGCTCCTATGATATTGGGAGACATCTAAACATGAGCTTTGACCGGTCTATTAAAATCGCCCCCTCCATTCTGGCAGCAGATTTCGCCAATTTCGGCGCAGAAATCGAAGCGGTGGAATCCCAAGGTGCAGATTGGATCCATGTGGATGTGATGGACGGTCATTTCGTGCCCAATATCAGCTTTGGTGCAACGACCTGCAAAGCCATCCGCCCGCATATCAAAACGGTCATGGACGTGCATTTGATGATTGCGCCTGTCGATCCTTATATCGAAGCTTTCGCCGAGGCAGGTGCCGATTTCATCACTGCACATGTCGAAGCAGGCCCGCATATTCACCGGACATTGCAAGCGATCCGCGCAACTGGCGCGAAGGCAGGTGTCGCACTGAACCCCGGTACACCGGCCGAAGCGGTGGCGCATCTATTGGACCTAGTTGATCTGGTTTGTGTGATGACCGTGAACCCCGGCTTTGGGGGCCAGAAATTCATCGATATGTCCGCGAAAATCACGACGCTCCGCAACATGATCGGCGACCGCCCCATTCATATTGAAATCGATGGCGGCGTGGATCCAACCACAGCCCCAATCATAGCAGGTGCCGGCGCGAATGTTCTGGTTGCTGGATCTGCGGTCTTTCGTGGTGGGTCTGTAACGGATCCCACACCTTATGGTGAAAATATCAAAGCGATCCGAGCGGCTATTGGTTAAGTGAGCTAGGATTGCAAACGCGACTTAGCCCTACCTGCAATTACGAATTCAGATAGCCTGCAACCAAGGCAATGAACGCGCCAATATGCACGACCATAATGGCGCGGTCTTTCCACATCATGCCAACAAGGAACCACAAGGCGATACCGATTACAAAAGCCAAAACGTTCCATGGGACAATATTCAACCCGGTCAAACCATATCCAATCAGCTGAACAACAGTCGCTGTCCATTTCACGATATCTACGCGCTGCATTATCTAAATCCTTTGTTACGAACAATATAGTCCTTGCAAGCTCACTTGCTGTGGAACCGTTTGGCCCAACGAACACTCCGCTCGGCGTCTCTTGCGTTATAATTTGCCAAAGCTACTGTCAGGTCGACCGGGAATTGATGTTCTTGCCCGTGCGCCAATGCAGTTAACCGCATGGAGTACCACGCCGTGATACCTCCCTCTGGTGGTGCGCTGAATTTGGGAAACACAGGATCTTCACCTGTTCCATTCATCCATGTATTTGGCAAATCCGGATCCAATACCAAACTGCGTCCCAGGCCAACCGCATCGGCTGCACCCGTTTCGATGATTACCACAGCTTCGGCCCGCGTTTTGATCCCACCTGTCACCATGATCGGAATCGATGTCTCTGCTTTCGCCTGTTTAGCAAAACTAACGAAATACGGACCTGCTGTAGATACACCATCCGAACTCGATGGTGCGCCCGGGAAATAGGTTCCACCGCTGATATCGATCAGATCTATGCTGGTTTCATTCAGCAAGCGAATAACTTTCAGCGCATCGGCCTCAGTCAAACCGCCCTGTAGCTGATCACTGGAATTGATTTTAATCGCAACCGGGAATTCAGCGCCCACGGCAGTTCGAACCGCTGCGATTGTGTCGGCAATCACTTTAAAGCGACCTTCAACAGATCCGCCATACGCATCTTTGCGATGGTTGAACAAAGGCGACAAAAACTGGCTGAACAAAAAACCGTGGCCTGCGTGGATTTGAACACCGCCAAACCCTGTCGTTTTCGCAACCTCCGCCGCCTTTGCATAGGTTAATGGCAATGTTTCGATTTCGGCTACAGACAGACCATCGCAAGACAAACCGGGCACATTCAAAGGTGAGGGCCCTTTGGGCGTGCTAATCGGCGCATGGGACAACGCCCCTGCATGGCCCAACTGTGGCCAAATTTGTGCGTCGTGACTGGCGCCGGCCCTGGCAAGTGCACGCAAAGCATCCAGATCCGCATCACCCGTTAGAACGATATTTCCCGGCTTTTCCGGGTAGTCCGGTATTATCTGTGCCTCACCAATGAGGGACAATGATGTCCCCCCTATGGCCCAACGTTCATACAGGCGACATTGTTCCGCAGTCGCGTTGCCGATCCCATCGCCCAAACTGTCCGACATAGCCGCCTTGATCAGACGGTTTTTCAATACGGCCCCGCAAGGCAGCGTTAAGGGCGCATCAAGACGTGTCATTTGGATCTCCGATACCGAAAGACACCAGTGCCCTTTGCGATCAATTCGCCGGTTTCATCCTTTACGTGGCCTTCCGCAAAGTAGGTGCTTTTCCCACCGCCGGTTTTAAAGCCTTCCGTAATGAACAAGCCACCTTTTGGGCGCGACAGAAATTGCACATTTAACGATAAGGTCATGCCGAAAACAGGTGCGTCTCCATCAGCTACCCAACACCCCGACAATCCAAGCGCCGTATCCAAAAGAACACCATAAACCCCGCCATGTGGTGTGCCATGACGGTTTGTTAGGTCGTCTGAAACAGGCAAAGTGACTTTGGCATACCCTTCGCGCCATTCAGTGCAGTCATAGCCGATCAGTTCGGCAAACGGGCTTTCAGCGCTCATACAGGTTCCTCTTGGCTGTCCTCTTGCATTTCCAACGCTAGCGGCGCGGGCGCGACACGCAAATCGTCCACTTGCAGCCCACTTTGCGGCTTGGCAAGGCGGTTGCGCACAATCCAATGCAAGCGCGTTTGTGCACGGGTGATGGCGACATAAGCCAGACGTTTCCACAATGGAATTCCCGCCTCAACCCGGTTCATTTTGGCGGCGACGTAAAGATCTGGTGCAAAAACTTGCACATTGTCCCACTGAGACCCTTGCGCCTTATGGATGGTCACGGCAGCCCCATGCAGAAATGTTGCCCCCATGCTCGCCGCATAAGGAATGAACGGCTCTTCTTCATCCGGCTTTTCAATCTTTACGATCGACGCCGCTGAAAGCTGGGGATCGGGCGCGCCCATCACGTGTAATTTGGAAAACCCAGGTTTGCGCCCCGGCCCTAAATAGACGACCTGCGCCCCTTTGATCAGGCCACGTGCCTCAAGGTCCAACCGTTTCTTACGATGTTTGAGCGGTAGTTCGATCCCATCACAAATCAAGGGCTCGCCCGGCAGCAATTCCGTTTCCGGCGCGCCATGCACATGACGAAACGCGTGGATAAGCCGAATGCGGGTTGCATTGCGCCATACCAGAACAGGAGAGCGCGCCATAAGATCAACCTCGACCCGCTGACCCCAAACGACACGTTCATCTTGACGTGCCTTTTCTTCGACCATCGTTTCAAACTGGTCAAATGTCAGATCTGGATCTGCCAATGCATGGGCCAGATCTAGGATTGGGCTTTCCGCCTCTTGGCGGTGAATACGGCTGAGTTCACGACGCTTTGTCACCGGTACACTGTCAAAAACCATCTTCCCCGACTGGTTTACAGGGGCTAGCTGCGCAGGATCCCCGAACAAAACAAGCGATGGGAAGATCTCTTGCAAGTCTTGAAACTGACGATCGTCCAGCATCGACGCTTCATCGATGAATCCGATGTCCAACGGATCTTCACGCCGCTTCCAGCCCGTTATGAAATCCGACCCCCGCAGACCGGCCGCGGCCAATGCCGCTGGGATCGATTTATGCGTTTCATAGGACGCTTTCGCCCGCGCCAGTGCCTCGGGCGAAAGATCATCAATATCTGGTTCGTCCCCGTTTTCGGCCAGCCATTCGGCAATTTTTTCAAATTCCGGATCATAAACAGGCGTATAAAGGATACGGTGAATGGTTGTCGCAGGCACCCCACGCATACGCAGAACCGATGCCGCCTTGTTTGTGGGGGCCAAAACCGCCAAGGTCCGGCTGTCCCGCTTTCGCTTCGGTTCATAATCGCCGGACACGATATCGACACCAGCCTTTTCCAAAGCCTTCGTCAGTTCCGCCAATAGCAAGGTTTTACCACTGCCGGCTTTTCCCATCAGCGCCATCACAGAAGATCTGCTGTCTTTTGGCGGCTGACACAATCCGCCCACCAGATCGACACCGTCGGCCCGCAACATGTCGGAAACATGTTCGAAAGCGTCGGCCTGATCTGGTGAGAAGGTCAAATGCGTCGTGTTCATGGCGCGATCCTATCCTTGGCGCTCACCAGATACCAGTGGCGGACCGTCAATTAACAACCTCTTTGAATTGCCATACAAGTATATCAGGCCGTAATTCGTGAATCAGTCGAATAGAAATTCGGTTCATCCCCAACGAAAACAACACGGGTTAAAATCGACATTTGCAAACGGCACACGCAAGTGAAGAAAATTTTTCGGATGTTTTTTATGAAAGTTCACACCAGCGCTCTCATCGCTTTGTTTGAGAAGAGATGAACAAAATAGATTTGATGATCAAAGCGCAAGAATATCAAAGTTTCAAACAACAAAGCGCAATTTTATTGGCGCGCGTAAAAATAGACGCGCATCGCTTTGTTGCCCACGGCATATTCAACACAACTTTCCGCGTGTTTAAAAAATACAAGATTTTGCTCTAAAGCCACTGCGGCTGACGAGAGAAATTTGGGACAATGGCCGTATAACCATTAGAAATTATATCCTTGGACATCTGATCGATACTGAGATCAACACATTAAAATACAACAATAATACAAAGGTCATTATTTGAATTACCGCATCCATTAAACGAATATTTTTCGATTTTCATCATTGCGTCCCCAATCTATAAGATGCACGCAAAACGAAAGCCTATGAGAACACACACAATTGATACCCGATTAAATCGATAGGGGAATTTTTGAGTGCGGTGGCAAAAATTGAATTATGTGGCGACAATAAACATAATTAATGTTATGTAATTTGAAAAATATATTCACCTGTCACATTTCACCTTGCCCACCAATTAAATTCGCGACAAAAAGATAAAAAGGAGAAACTAAATGACCATAGACCTAGACACATTGTCTCGCGATGAGTTGAAAAAGCTGATTTCTGACGCGGAAAAAGCGCTTAAAAGCCTAGACGTCCGTCGCCGTGCTGAAGCGAAACGCGCTGCAGAAGAAGCAGCTCGCCAATTTGGATTTTCGCTGGATGAAGTGATTGCAACCAAAGGTGGCAAAGGAATTGCAAAATATGCAAATCCAGAAGATGCGTCCCAAACATGGACCGGTAAAGGTCGCAAACCCAAATGGGTTATCGAAGCTTTGGACGCTGGCAAAACCGTCGAAGAACTGGAAATCTAAGATTTTGCTTTTTTTGGCGCGTCCGCATCCACCTCTTGGACAGATTGGATGCGCCAAGATACCAAATTTCGCCCTAATCTAAGGGCGGCCATGCGACCGATCATATGGGTTGTCGCGTGGCGGCACCCAATCAATCAATTTCTCTTTTGGTGGCGTTAGGATTTCAACATCCAGTGGATAACATGCAGCCATATCTGAGCTGTGCTCGCTGCTGCAATCCCCGCCTGGACAGGCACTAATGGCACCAAGCAGATCAATTTCTGCAAAAAACGTCACATAATCGCCAGGACGCACTGGGCTGGCTTTCATAAAGTATTGCCCAGTGTCTTTCGTGAAACCTGTGCACATAAAGACGTTTAAAACGTCATGAACATGGGATTCAGCCTCTTTCAGTGACAATCCCCGAGCATCTGCCAAGGCGCGGGTTAGATTTGAATGACAGCAATAATGATAATGCCCGCCTTGCAGTAACGCACCTGTATAAGGGTCGCAGCGCGTGCCAATCACATCGTGCACAGACCCACCATATTGGTCAAAACCATACCAAGACAGTGTATCTTCAACCATCGTCGCCATAGGCCGCATATAGGGAAAGCTAGACCACATCCGATCCCCTATAGTCAGATGGGTTCCATGCAGGGCGCGGGTTTTGCCGGAATAAAAGCGTTCGGATAGGTTTTCAGCGTGCCAAAGGTTCAGGTCACCGACCTGCGATCCTTCGACCGAATGTATCCGAAAAAAGGATCCCGCAGGGACATGGAAACTGACCGCATCGCGCGGTGGCGCTTGATGCATAGAAACGCTATTCGCATTGGACAGGGCATTGCGCAACAGTTCCATATTCGGTTGCGGCAATGTATCCGTTGGATAACAAATGACAGGGGCCACATCACGGCGGCGCTGCGCGTCATCTGGTTCATCTAAGCGTGTCATGATCTTTCCAGTTCAGTAACCTAACCGGAAAAAGCTAAACCAAAGACGACCCCAGACCTACACAAAAAAAACGCCCGGGACGTGTTTAATAAAACAAACGCTCCGGGCAGTCCCTTGGACCTAGTATCATGCGGAGATTTCGACCACTTTCCGCATAATCTTGATCGCATCCAGTTGGTTAACACCAAGTTAAACTTCTTGTTAAATTTTCATTTTTCTTCCTAAAAAATTTTAACTACACATTTCGACCTGCCATTCGGCCTGTGAAAAGGCATCCGCCTAAAAACGTACCCTCCAATGCGTTATACCCGTGATAGCCACCACCACCGAAACCAGCCGCTTCGCCGACAGCGAATAGCCCTTCAAACACTGAACCATCCGCGCGTAGCACTTGGCTCTGCAGATCCGTATGCAAGCCGCCCAAAGTTTTACGTGTCAGAATATTCAAGCGCACTGCGATCAAAGGCCCGTGTTTGGGATCTAGAATACGGTGTGGCTTTGCTGTCCGGATCAACTTGTCTCCTATGTACCCACGGGCTTGTCGCAGGGCGATCACCTGCGCATCTTTAGCAAATCTATTTTCCAATTGCGCATCTCGCGCCTCAATCTGCGCACGGATATTTGCTGGATCCAATGGGACATCCGGTTCCAGCTCTTGCATTTGCGCGACCAGCGTTTCCAGATCGTCGGCCACAACAAAATCAGCACCATGCTTTTTAAACGCTTCAACCGGTGCTGGTGCGCCCTTTCCAAGCAATCGAGCCTTCAAAACCTCAGACCATTTCCCCGAGCTTAAGTCAGGATTTTGCTCGGATCCCGAGAGCGCGAATTCCTTTTCTATGATACTTTGGGTCAAGATGAACCAACTATGGTCCTGCCCTGTCTTGAGGATTCTTCCCAACGTGCCCAACGTGTCAAATCCGGGCATATAGGGCGCCTCCATACGTTTGCCCAAACCATCCAGCCAAATTGAGGACGGTCCGGGCAAAATGCGGATCCCGTGGCCCGGCCAAATCGGATCCCAATTTTGCAATCCTTCACAATAGTGCCACATGCGATCTTCATTGATCGCACCAGCACCAGCAGCTTTCGCAGTTTCAATCATCCGTCCGTCAACATAATCGGGCACGCCAGACACCATAAATTCCGGCGCCTTGCCCAAGCGATCATCGGGCCAACGCGCACGAACCAAATCGTGATTGGCCCCAATTCCCCCAGACGCAAGGATCACCGCATTTGCCCGTTCTTCAAATTGGCCGATCACCTCACGGTTTGTGCTTTTACCACGATCGGCCAAATCGTCAGCCAACACATCCCCTGTGACCCCGGCCAATTGCCCAGCATCTATAATCAAACCAGACACGCGACGACGGCAGAGGATCGTAATCTTGCCCAATGCTTCAAGTTCCTGAACACGCGCGACGAAGGGGGCTATTACCCCCGGGCCTGTGCCCCATGTGACATGAAAGCGCGGAACTGAATTACCGTGGCCATTGGCCATGCCACCACCCCGCTCTGCCCAACCCACAACGAGAAACCAACGCATTCCTATGCCGGACAACCAATCGCGCATTTCACCGGCAGCAAATTCAACAAAGGCTTCAGCAACTTTGCGGGGATTGGCATCCTCTGGCCGGTCGAATGCGGCGCTGCCCTGCCAATCTGTCCATGCAAGATCTGCGCTATCTTTGATGCCCATGCGTCGCTGTTCCGGTGTATCCACCATGAACAGCCCCCCAAGCGACCAAAAGGCCTGGCCGCCCAAAGATTGACGCCCTTCTTGGTCAAGCAAAACAACTTTGCGCCCACGTTCGGCGGCCTCGCATGCTGCTACCAATCCTGCCAGACCAGCGCCAACGACAACCACATCTGTCATGTTCTCTCTCACTTGTCGGCAATTTAGACGCAAGGCGAGACGCGAATATAGCAGAACGCAACGTAAAACCCCCGCAAGATGAACCTTGCGGGGGTGAATTGTCTTAGTTGTCTTGCTGGGTCTTAAACCACGCGCTCAACCATCATCTTTTTGATTTCTGCAATCGCCTTGGCCGGGTTCAACCCTTTTGGACATGTGCGGGTACAGTTCATGATCGTGTGGCAGCGATAGAGTTTGAAGCTGTCTTCCAACTCATCCAAACGCTCGCCCGTCGCTTCATCGCGACTATCGATAATCCAGCGGTAGGCATGCAACAACGCTGCTGGGCCAAGGTAGCGATCACCGTTCCACCAGTAAGATGGGCAAGACGTCGAGCAAGATGCGCACATAACGCATTCATACAGACCATCAAGCTTCTTACGGTCATCAATGGACTGCTTCCATTCTTTTGCCGGGCGGTTGGTTTTCGTTTCCAACCAAGGCATGATGGACGCATGCTGCGCATAGAAATGCGTCAAATCTGGGATCAAATCCTTGACCACTGGCATATGCGGCAATGGGTAGATCTTGACCACATCACCCTTGATTTCATCCAGACCATAAATACAGGCCAATGTATTGATGCCATCGATATTCATTGCGCAAGATCCGCAGATCCCTTCACGGCAAGAACGACGGAAGGTTAGGGTCGGATCGATCTCGTTCTTGATCTTAATCAGCGCGTCCAAAACCATGGGTCCGCATTTATCAAGATCGATGAAATAGGTGTCTACGCTTGGGTTCTCGCCATCATCAGGGGACCAGCGGTAGATTTGGAATGTTCCAAGACGTGTCACACCTTCTGGCTTGGGCCAGGTTTTGCCTGTGCGAATACGTGAATTTTTAGGTAGCGTGAACTGAACCATTTCGTCACATCCCTTTGGTTGGAAACAATGCAGCCGCTGCATCACCCATGGATTGGGTTTCAGAATACAGCAGACAAATGTGTTTTGTGTTTACTGGGGACAATAGAAGCCCCCTTTGTACAAGATCGGAGCACTCGCAGGACAGCTTGAACCTGATTTACGGTAGCGTGATGTTTTAACATAACGACTGCCGTTGTTCAGATCCGCAGCAACGTATTTCTGAATGCAGGCGTTTAATGTATCCGCATCATGCTCAGATCCGCCCGCAGCCGGATATACATAGTACGATCCCGCATCCTGCCGAAAGGCCCCGCGCACACCATATTCTTTTGCACATGTTTCAACATAACCGCGCGCGTGCAGCGGTGAGGTCTGTAAAAACAGACCCACAGCCATCAGCGGAGCGGCTATAACATATGCAAATGCAGGTGCGCGGGTCAGCATGATCAGAACGTCCGTGCCTTTGGCGCGATTTTCTTCAAGCTAATGCCACCTTCATCTTCAGTCGTCAGCGGATCCAGAACAACTGGACGGAAGCTAAGATCGACCTTGTCGCCGTCAACGCGGCTGATTGTGTGCACACGCCAGTTTTCATCATCCCGTGTGGAATAGTCTTCATGTGCGTGAGCACCGCGGCTTTCCTTACGTGATTCAGCACCAACGATGGTCGCAAGAGCGTTTGGCATCAGGTTGTCCAGCTCCAATGTTTCCATCAGATCAGAGTTCCAAACCAACGAGCGGTCAGAGACAGACAGATCGTCCATCTTGCCGGCAATCGCTGTCATCTTTTCGACACCTTCCGCCATGGTTTTTGCCGTACGGAATACAGCCGCATCAGCCTGCATGGTTTTTTGCATCTCAAGACGCAGCTCAGCCGTTGGAACCGTGCCCTTGGCATTGCGACGCGCATCAAAACGATCAAAGGCTTTTTCAATCTCGGATACAGGTGCCTGTGGAACCGCTGCGTCTTTATCAACGACTTGGCCCGCTTTAATGGACGCCGCACGTCCAAAGACCACAAGGTCGATCAGCGAGTTTGATCCAAGACGGTTTGCACCGTGAACCGACGCACAGCCAGCTTCACCCGCGGCCATCAAACCCGGAACGATCGCGTTTGGATCTTCCGCGGTTGGGTTCAGAACCTCACCCCAATAGTTGGTTGGAATGCCGCCCATATTATAATGAACCGTTGGCAGAACCGGGATAGGTTCCTTGGTCACGTCAACACCAGCAAAGATGCGGGCACTTTCAGAAATACCTGGCAGGCGTTCTGCAAGCGCTTCTGCAGGCAGGTGTGATAGGTTCAGGTGGATGTGATCCCCTTCTTCGCCCACACCACGGCCTTCGCGAATTTCCATTGTCATGGAACGTGATACGTAATCACGCGGCGCCAAATCTTTATACTGCGGCGCATAACGCTCCATAAAGCGTTCGCCTTCAGAGTTCGTCAGGAAGCCACCTTCGCCGCGCGCACCTTCGGTGATCAAGCAGCCGGATCCGTAGATACCCGTTGGGTGGAATTGAACAAATTCCATGTCTTGCAGCGCCAGACCCGCACGGGCCACCATGCCACCACCATCACCTGTACAGGTATGGGCAGATGTCGCAGAGAAGTAAGCACGGCCATAACCGCCTGTCGCCAGAACCGTCATTTTCGCGTTGAAAACGTGGAATGTGCCGTCATCCAGTTTCCAGCATAGAACACCTTGGCACTGGCCATCTTCGCTCATCAAAAGATCAATCGCGAAATATTCGATATAGAATTCCGCGTTGTTTTTCAGGGACTGACCATAGAGCGTGTGCAGGATCGCGTGACCGGTCCGGTCAGCCGCCGCACAGGTCCGTTGAACCGCAGGGCCTTCACCGAATTCTGTCGTGTGACCACCGAATGGACGCTGGTAGATTTTACCTTCTTCGGTACGAGAGAACGGCACACCGTAATGTTCCAGTTCATAAACCGCTTTTGGTGCTTCACGTGCGAGATATTCCATCGCATCGGTGTCGCCCAACCAGTCAGATCCTTTCACAGTGTCATACATATGCCACTGCCAGTTGTCCGGACCCATATTTGAAAGCGACGCGGCGATACCGCCTTGCGCTGCAACAGTGTGGGAACGTGTTGGGAAAACTTTTGTCACACACGCTGTGCGCAGACCTTGTTCCGCCATGCCCAGAGTCGCGCGCAGACCGGCACCACCGGCACCAACCACTACGACGTCATAATCATGCGTCTCGTATTCGTAAGCTGCTGTCATCGTTTTTGTCCTTGTCGCAACCGGTCAGAGGGCGAGTTTCACGAGGGCATAAAGCGCCGCCGCGATCAGCGTGTAAGCAAATGCGGCAGCGGCAATATATGTCAACTTGCCTGCGACCCCATGCACGTAGTCTTCAATAGCGGCCTGCACTTCACTCAAGAGGTGTATAATCCCGACCGTCAGGGAAAGGCCGGTTATAAGCGCCGGAATTGGGCGACCAAAATAAGCCAACACTTCTTCGTAAGTGCCACCCAAACCCAAACCGAATGTGATCACGAATAGCGGAACCAGCACGACCAGCAAAGTAGAGGTAACGATCATTTGCCAGTGGTGATGCGTGCCTTGGCGACCAGAACCCATACCCTGCGCGCGCTTGCGATCTGTAAGATATCTCATGAAAGTTGCTCCTTACACGATAACAATTGTTAGCAAGGCAAGGGCAGTCGCGAGGATAAACATCAGCTGACCCAGCTTGATGGCTGTTTCCAGATCCAGGCAATAGCCAAAATCCCAAATGACGTGACGCAAGCGACCCAGCATATGGTACCACAACGCCCATGTGCCGCCGAATAGAACCAGATCGCCGATGAAACTACGCATCAGCCAATCAATAGGAACAAACGCGGCCTCAGATGTTGAAGCGGCGAGCAGCCACCAAACAACGAAGAACGCTAGTAAGAAAAGTGCAATACCCGTCATACGGACCATAATGGATGACATGGATGTCATCTGTGGGCGATATATCTGGAGGTGCGGTGACAGGGGGCGATTGCCCCGGTTCACGTCGGCCATGTCAAAGAGTCCTCTGGATTGATCTTTCGCCAAGGTTTTACCGTTTCAGGCGTTAATGTCACTGCCCTTGACAAGATTTCTATTTGGTTTTTTCAACAAAAATCACCGGCATCCATAAATTTGTGATCACAGCATTAACCGTGTGATCACAAATTCACCCCAACCAGTCAAAACCCTCTTTTCCAAGTGATTCTATCGGACATTCGACAGCTTGTGGATTTTCAAGTCAGAATTTTTGGCAACAGTTCACTTTGCGTCGGGGACCGATCGAGATCTGGATTATCTGGAACCCCCTGCCCGATCGCCAAAGTTAGACGCACTAGATTGAAAAAACCAACCTTCTCAGCGTTATAACTGCCCAAGCTTTACATCAGAACTATAAGTACCCTCGGCCTCTTTCGTGACCGCTTGGGCACATCGCATGACGCCATTGGCCTGATCAAACGCATAAGATGGATCTCCATAAAGATCCCAACCTTTGTTCAAAGCATCCGTAACCTTATGACAGAATTCCGATGTGTCATCGGCGGTCAGCAAACGATAAGCTTTCATGATATCTCCTGAAACGATAGGCCCGGATAGGTTACCCCCAAGGCTGATACCCCAAGAGGTAATGAATGCCCATTATGATCACAAGAGTGACAAGAGTTGCGCCAAGCACCTTTGCTTCGGCCATCCAACTATGGGACCGTGGATCCGGCATTGCGGGTTCAGTCCGGTTGATGACAATCATTTGAATGACCGCCCAAGTCAGCAAACCACCGAACAATATGAACGAAGCCAAATCCCCGTTCACCAAAATATGCGCTATAGCCCAGGTTTTCAGTGCATTGAGCATAGGGTGTTTCGTATGCTTTCGCAGCCAATTGACCGACGTGCTTTTCCGTTGAACCTCGCCTGTCAAAAGAAAATAGACCGCGACCAACATCATCAGATTGTTGATCCCAACCAAAGCAGGCGAACGCCCCCAAAAAAAAGGCCCATCTGCCATGCGATATCCAAAGATCATCATGGCAAGGGACGCAAATATAGCCAAAGCAATCGCGGCTTTGCCGGTGTTTCCCATTGCCTCACGCAAAGTTGGGGCAAATCGTTTGAACAAATGGGCGCCACTCCAAAGTATGACACCTGCAATCAAGAGAAACATGGCTACCTCCGGCGTATGTTAATCTGATTTACATATGCCAGCTTTCTTCAATCACCGCAATTGCTTTCGCCATGTCAATTTGTCGCTGGGCTTCTGCCACATGTAGGTCTTCAACAATTTTGCCGTCCAACACGGCGACCCCCTGCCCCTGCGATTTCGCCATTTCAAATGCGACAATCTTGCGTTGGGCCAGATGCAATTCATCCGCAGACGGCCCAAAAATTTCATTTGCGATCGGCAACTGATCCGGGTGGACCAAAGTTTTGCCATCAAAGCCCAGATCCCGGCCTTGTTCGACCTCTAAACGCAGCCCTTCAAGATCACGATATGCATTGAACACTGCATCGATCGCGATCTTACCATAGGCTCTGGCGGCCAAAACGGTTTGCGACAATGACGCAATCAGCGGCAAACGATCTGGGCGTGCTCTGGCACCCAAATCCTTAAGAAGATCGTTGCTGCCGACAATCACGCCCTGCAATTTAGGATGGGCAGCGATTTCGGCCGCATTTAAGACACCTAGAGGTGTTTCTATCATGGCCCAAATGGGCAGGTCACCGGTTATGTCAGCCAAGCGATCGATATCTTGCGCGCTTTCAGCTTTTGGTAGGCAAACCCCATCAACACCGATTTGGAGCGCACATTTCGCGTCCCATTCGCCCCATTCAGAAGACAAGGAATTGATTCTGAGGATCGTGGTACGATTGCCAAATCCGGCCTTCATGACCTCTGACACTGCGTTGCGGGCATTGTCCTTTTCCGCTGCCAACACCGCATCCTCTAGGTCCAGTATCACCGCATCTGTGGGTAAATCCCTGGCCTTCGACATCGCTTTTTGGCGTGATCCCGGAACGTATAGAACCGAGCGAAAAGGTTTGTAGGACAATGCCATAGCGTGGATCTCCATCTGTTCTTCCAGACTGTTTGCAGTCACTTATTGTCGCGACGCAATTCGCGCCGTCATTCCCGGCCTTTTACCCTATTCGCCTTGCTATGTGGTGAAAAGTTCGACGCGTTAACGATTTTTCCAAACTTCCCGCTCACTCTCGATTGCAATCAAGACCGAAGAATTGGCGATTACAATGCTTGCGATCTCAATACCCGATCGCACCCTGGCAATCTGGAAGACTGTGTCAAACCGCTTTCACCTCTGACCCGCAGACAGGTTAGAGCAGGCTGAATCAATTCGGGTAATCAAAAGGGTACTTGAGATGAGCAATAAACTGGGAACACTTGCACTTCTGACCTCTGGTCTTTTCGTTTCTGCTGAAATCGCTACGGCACAGGACCAAAACCGTTGTGCGCCACGCAAACAAGTGGTTGAACGCCTATCCATCAAATACGGGGAAACGCGTCAAAGCATGGGGCTTGGGCACAATAACGCTGTGATGGAGGTTTTTGCCTCGTCTGATACCGGCACTTGGACCATTACAGTCACCTCACCGCATGGCATTACATGCCTTGTGGCCTCTGGTCAGGCTTTTGACAGCACAAAGGTTGCGTTGCCAAAGCCTGAAAAGGGCGCGTAGACCTTCCAACGTCACATTCGTTTCAAGTCAAACCAGACCAGATAAGTTTCGCCCCCGTGAGGGAAAGCAAAACGTAAGTCACCAAAAAGAAAATACGATCTGGTATCGTATGATGCAGGCGAATGCCAATCCAGGCCCCCAAAATCGCAACTGGCGCTAATATGATCCCCAAGGTCATAGTTTGAACTGTGAACATGCCAATTGCGCCGTAAAACCCGACTTTCAGCCCATTGATCACCCAGAACACCAATACGGTCGTGGCTTGGTATTGGGTTTTTGACAGGTTCCGGCCGAGCAAATAGATCGCCGCTGGCGGCCCTCCTGCATGGGCGACATAGGATGTAAATCCAGCGACACCGCCGCAAACAAACCCCACGGTTTTGCCCACCTGTCGCTGTAAATCCAAAAAATGTTTCGTCATTTGCCAGATGACAAACAGCAATGACAGACCCCCGATCAGGATACGTATGATGTCGGCATCGGCAGTCGAAAATGTCACTGCGCCCAAAACAACACCCGGCACTGCACCAAGGATCAAGACAAGGCTTTCTTCCCAGCTCCATTTTTTCCAATAGGCAGGCAAAAGCCGCACATCCATAAGCATCAAAAGCGGTAGCATAACGCCAATTACGACGACCGGATCCAATACAAGCGCGAGAATCGCAGCACCAGCAAAAGACGCCCCACCGCTGAAACCTCCTTTAGAGATCCCGGCAAAAAGGACCGCTGGAATTGCGAATGCGATGACTTCAAAAGAGATCAAATTCAAGGCAGTTCCTCTCAATACGCTTTATTTAAAGGATTTACACACTTAACGCGCGTAAAGTTTAATAAATTCAGCGAATGCAACTTGCGGCATAGACTTGCGCGCAACGCTGCAAAGCCTTAGTCAGGCGGTCATCTTTAGACAGGAATGGAGAAATATCCATGGCCAGACCCAAGATCGCGCTTATTGGCGCGGGTCAAATCGGCGGCACACTCGCTCACCTTGCAGCTATGAAAGAGTTGGGCGACGTTGTTCTTTTCGACATTGCAGAAGGCACTCCGGAAGGCAAAGCGCTCGATATCGCTGAATCCGGCCCCTCCGAGGGCTTTGATGCAGCTCTGAAAGGCACACAAGATTACGCAGACATCGCAGGTGCAGATGTTTGTATCGTAACCGCAGGTGTACCTCGCAAACCCGGCATGAGCCGTGATGATTTGCTGGGCATCAACCTGAAGGTTATGAAATCCGTCGGCGAAGGCATTCGCGACAACTGCCCAGACGCATTTGTGATCTGTATCACAAACCCTCTGGACGCGATGGTTTGGGCTCTTCAGCAATTCTCAGGTCTGCCAGCAAACAAGGTTTGCGGCATGGCGGGTGTTCTGGACAGCGCGCGTTTCCGTCATTTCCTGGCCGTTGAATTCAACGTTTCCATGAAAGACGTCACAGCTTTCGTTTTGGGCGGACACGGCGACACGATGGTGCCATCCGTACGTTATTCAACAGTTGGCGGCATTCCATTGCCTGATCTGGTTGAAATGGGTTGGACCACACAGGACAAACTGGACGCAATCGTTCAGCGTACCCGTGATGGTGGCGCCGAAATCGTTGGTCTGTTGAAAACAGGTTCTGCGTATTACGCACCAGCAACATCAGCGATCGAAATGGCCGAAGCCTATCTGAAAGATCAGAAACGCGTTCTGCCATGTGCTGCATATTGCGATGGCGACTTGGGCGTTGAAGGCATGTATGTCGGCGTTCCAACTGTGATCGGCGCAGGTGGTGTTGAGAAGATCGTCAACATCAAGCTGAACAAAGAAGAGCAAGAGATGTTCGACACCTCCGTAAGTGCGGTCAAAGGTCTGGTCGACGCTTGCAAAGGTATCGATGAAACGCTGGCATAAGCCCGCTTTCTAGAACTAAAGAAAAGGGTCCGCATCGCGGGCCCTTTTTTAATTCCGCGTCGCAAAACATTCGATTTGCGCAATTCGCGGCTGTTCTTGCCGCATCGCAGCAACGCTTGACACCGGCGCAATCAAATTTTGACGAAATACGAATCAGAAAAATATTTGTGATCACACGCACAATCGCTGTGATCACAAAATTAAAAAATCTCGCATTTCTCCTATAATCAACCCATTTTTCCCTGTCAGATTGGGTTTTACCCCGCCTATACTCGCGCCAATCGCAGTAATGAGGGACATTACCCATGAACATCCATGAATATCAGGCCAAGGCACTGCTCAAGTCCTTTGGTGCGCCTGTTTCCGAAGGTCGCGCTGTTACAAAAGCGGAAGACGCGAAAAGCGCCGCTTCTGAACTGGACGGCCCGCTTTGGGTTGTAAAAGCGCAGATCCACGCAGGTGGACGCGGCAAAGGTTCATTCAAAGAAGCTGAAGCTGGCGAAAAAGGCGGTGTCCGTCTCGCGAAATCCGTTGCAGAAGCCGCGGAAGAAGCCAAAAAGATGCTGGGCAAAACCCTCGTCACGCATCAAACCGGCCCAATTGGCAAGCAAGTCAACCGCATCTACATCGAAGCTGGCTCTGACATCACGACAGAATTGTACCTAGCTCTGCTGGTTGATCGTCAAACATCCCGCGTGTCTTTCGTTTGCTCCACCGAGGGCGGCATGGACATCGAGGAAGTTGCGGAAAGCACGCCAGAGAAAATCCTGTCATTCTCCGTTGATCCGGCGACGGGCTACCAGCCATATCACGGCCGTCGCGTTGCGTTCGCTTTGGGTCTGTCCAAAGCCGGTGTTAAGCAGTGCGTGAAACTGATGGGCATCCTGTACAAAGCGTTCGTCGAAAAAGACATGGACATGCTGGAAATCAACCCTCTGATCGTCACACCTGATGATGAGCTGAAGGTTCTGGATGCGAAGCTGGCCTTTGACGGCAACGCGCTGTATCGCCACCCAGACATCATGGAACTGCGCGACGAGACCGAGGAAGATGCCAAGGAACTTGAAGCGTCCAAATACGACCTGAACTACATCGCGCTAGACGGCGAAATCGGCTGCATGGTGAACGGTGCGGGTCTGGCGATGGCCACAATGGACATCATCAAGCTCTACGGTGCGGAACCAGCCAACTTCCTAGACGTTGGTGGCGGCGCGACGAAAGAAAAAGTGACTGAAGCGTTCAAGATCATCACATCTGATCCAAACGTAAAAGGCATCCTTGTGAACATCTTCGGCGGCATCATGCGCTGTGACGTCATCGCAGAAGGCGTGATCGCAGCTGTGAAAGAAGTCGGCCTGCAGGTTCCTTTGGTTGTGCGCCTTGAGGGTACAAACGTTGAAAAGGGCAAAGAGATCATCAACAATTCCGGTCTGGCCGTGATTGCAGCGGATGACCTGAAAGACGGTGCTCAAAAGATCGTGAAAGCGGTCAAAGGGTAATCTCTATGATACGCGCTCTGCTTACAGGATTGTTTATTTCGGCTATGTCCGGGTCCATCGCATTTGCGGCAGATCCAGCATTGCTCGAAGCGGCAGGAAAAATCGTGTCTATTTGTTCTGACAACATGCCGAATTCTAAGCTGACAAAATCAGCCTTGAAAGACGCAGGTTTTCGGTATGAGGGCAGCGATGGGTCCTACCATATCTATTCGCTCAATTCGCGAAGGATACTTGCTGCGACGTCTGTGACGAGCTCGAGACAACAACAATGTATGGTGAGTGTCAGTAAAATGACACCCGCCGAAGCAGAGCAGTTGATCCAACCTTGGTTAAAAACGGCAAAAGCAACACCTGTCGAACCGACCAACAGAGATATGTCCAAAGCTTGGCATGGCACGTTTAAGGGTGGCCCTGTCAACCTTGGAATATTGGATCACATTGATTTCGGAATTATGCGCGGCGCAGTCATCGGAGCCGTCAGCACAAACTAAGGAGACTCCAGCATGGCAGTCCTTATCGACGAAAACACAAAAGTAATCTGTCAGGGTCTTACAGGCTCTCAGGGTACATTCCACACAGAACAAGCCATCGCATATGGTACAAAAATGGTTGGCGGTGTGACGCCGGGCAAAGGTGGTCAATCCCATCTTGGTCTGCCTGTTTTTGACAGCGTTCACGAAGCCAAGCACGCAACAGAAGCAAACGCATCTGTGATCTACGTGCCTCCTCCCTTCGCGGCGGATTCTATTCTGGAAGCGATCGACGCAGAAATCGAACTGATCGTCTGTATCACAGAAGGCATTCCAGTTATGGATATGGCCAAAGTGAAGCGCGCACTGGAAACATCCAGCTCTCGTCTGATCGGTCCAAACTGCCCAGGCGTTATCACACCTGACGCATGTAAGATCGGCATCATGCCAGGCCACATCCATAAACGTGGTTCCGTTGGTGTTGTGTCCCGTTCCGGTACATTGACATATGAAGCGGTGAAACAAACCGGTGATATCGGTCTGGGCCAGTCCACAGCTGTGGGCATCGGCGGCGACCCGATCAAAGGCACCGAGCATATCGACGTGTTGGAAATGTTCCTGGCGGATGAGGAAACTCAATCCATCATCATGATCGGTGAAATCGGCGGTTCTGCAGAAGAAGAAGCCGCGCAATTCCTGGCGGATGAAAAGAAAAAGGGCCGTTGGAAGCCAACAGCTGGTTTCATCGCGGGCCGCACAGCCCCTCCCGGCCGTCGTATGGGCCACGCTGGCGCGATTGTTGCTGGCGGCAAAGGCGGCGCGGAAGACAAAATCGCAGCTATGGAAGAAGCTGGCATCGTTGTGGCCGAAAGCCCAGCACAGCTGGGTGAAGCCGTATTGAAGGCGATCGAGATCGGTTGATCTGCATTTAACTAAAATTGAGAGGCCGAAGACGGTTTCGGCCTCTCAATTACACACTGTTTCTTCACTTCCCTGAGGGCACAAATCAGGATTCAGAGTAATGCGACAGCAAGCGGGGCCGCTTTCTTTCCTGTTACTTTGTAAAAAGCCAAATTGGCAAACACGGACCAGTTATGAGAAACGACACACATAGTTCCTACCACACGATACGGCTGACCTGCTGCGCCAGCCTTTGCGCTTGCATCCTAACCGGGTGTGTTGGCCCAGCCACCAAGGTTGCAGGTCAAACGGTGCGCACGACAGCATCCGTGGCCGGAACGGTTGTCAGCACAACTGCCGATGTGGTCACGTTTGCCGAAACACCCGACAGCCCTGCCCTTCGCCCTTCAGACATTCAGCCCTAACCGATCCGCCCGAGGTACAGATATGAACGATCAAAGCCCCAACGACGTGTTCCACGCCTCCAGCTTTATGCAAGGACATAATGCCGAGTATCTGGAACAGATGTATGCCCGTTATGCGCAAGACCCATCCGCCGTTGATGCGGTTTGGGTCGAATTTTTCCAGGCGCTTGGCGATGCAGGAACGGATGTCACGGCAGAAGCAGCAGGTCCATCATGGTCCCGCCCTGATTGGCCACCACAGCCAGCGGATGATCTAACGGCGGCATTGACAGGTGAATGGCCTGCCCCTGCACCAGAAGAAGCAAAAGGTGCGGGCAAAAAGATCAAAGAAAAGGCGGCTGAAAAGGGCGTGACGCTGACCGACGATCAGGTACAACGTGCCGTTCTGGACAGTATCCGGGCCTTGATGTTGATCCGCGCGCACCGCATTCGCGGCCATTTGGCGGCTGATCTTGACCCGCTTGGCTTGCACGGGCGCGAACCGCATCCTGAACTGGATCCAAAAGCCTATGGCTTTACCGATGCAGACATGGATCGCCCGATCTTCATCGATAATGTCTTGGGCTTGCAGATCGCAACCATGCGTCAGATCGTCGACATTGTGCGCCGCACCTATTGCGGCACATTCGCGCTACAATACATGCACATTTCTGACCCCGAGCAAGCGGCTTGGCTGAAAGAACGCATCGAGGGCTTCGGTAAAGAAATCGCGTTTACCCGCAACGGGCGCAAGGCGATCCTGAACAAAATGGTCGAAGCCGAAGGTTTTGAAAAATTCCTGCATGTGAAATACATGGGCACCAAGCGTTTTGGTCTGGACGGTGGTGAAAGCCTGATTCCAGCAATGGAACAGATCATCAAACGCGGCGGCAGCTTGGGCGTAGAAGAAATCATCGTCGGCATGCCACACCGTGGTCGTTTGAACATTCTGTCCAACGTGATGCAGAAACCCTACCGCGCGATTTTCAACGAATTCCAAGGCGGCAGCTTTAAACCTGACGACGTCGACGGTTCTGGCGATGTGAAATATCACCTTGGTGCCTCCTCTGACCGTGAATTCGACGGCAATAAGGTCCACCTGTCATTGACAGCGAACCCGTCTCACCTTGAGGCTGTGAACCCTGTTGTTCTGGGTAAAGTGCGCGCGAAACAGGATCAAAAATCCGACAGCACCCGCACCAAAGTCCTGCCAATCCTGTTGCACGGTGATGCGGCCTTTGCTGGTCAGGGTATCGTTGCAGAATGTTTTGCACTATCTGGTCTGCGCGGTCACAAAACCGGCGGCACGATGCATATCGTTGTGAACAACCAAATCGGCTTTACAACAGCGCCGCATTTCTCGCGTTCATCGCCTTATCCAACGGATAACGCATTGGTTGTTGAAGCGCCGATTTTCCACGTGAATGGCGATGATCCAGAGGCGGTTGTTCACGCGGCGAAAGTTGCCACCGAATTCCGTCAGAAATTCCAGAAAGACGTCGTCATCGACATTTTCTGCTACCGTCGCTTTGGTCACAATGAAGGGGATGAACCGATGTTCACCAACCCCGTCATGTACAAAAAGATCAAGCAGCAAAAAACCACATTGTCGCTCTACACCGAGCGCTTGGTCAAAGATGGTCTCATCCCCGAGGGCGAGATCGAGGATATGAAGGCCGCGTTCCAAGCGCATTTGAACGCCGAATTTGAAGCCGGCAAATCCTATAAGCCCAACAAAGCCGACTGGCTGGATGGCCGTTGGTCGCATTTGGATCAGATCAAAGAAGGCGACTACCAACGCGGCACAACCGCGATCAAGGACGCCACCGCAGAAGAGCTGGGCAAAGCGCTAACCACCGTTCCAGAGGGCTATCCGGTACATAAAACCGTTGGCCGCCTGTTGGACAGCCGCGCCAAAATGTTTGAAACCGGAAAAGGGTTTGACTGGGCGACTGCCGAAGCGATGGCTTTTGGATCCCTGTTGACCGAAGGCTACCCGGTTCGTTTGGCTGGTCAGGATTCCACACGTGGTACATTCTCTCAGCGCCATTCCGGTATTGTGAACCAGGAAAGCGAAGAGCGGTATTACCCGCTGAACAACATTCGCGAAGGTCAGGCCCGTTACGAAGTTATCGATTCAGCCCTGTCTGAATATGCGGTTCTTGGCTTTGAATATGGCTACTCTCTTGCAGAACCAAACGCTCTGACCCTGTGGGAAGCGCAATTCGGCGATTTCGCCAATGGCGCACAGATCATGTTTGACCAATTCATCAGCTCTGGTGAAAGCAAATGGTTGCGCATGTCCGGTCTTGTCTGCCTGATGCCGCATGGGTTTGAGGGTCAAGGTCCTGAACACAGCTCGGCCCGTTTGGAACGGTTCTTGCAAATGTGTGGTCAGGACAACTGGATCGTTGCGAACTGTTCGACACCTGCGAACTATTTCCACATCCTGCGCCGTCAGCTGCACCGCTCATTCCGTAAGCCATTGATGCTGATGACACCGAAATCCTTGCTGCGCCACAAACTCTGCGTATCCGAGATTGAAGAGTTCACCGGCGAAAGCTCATTCCACCGCGTTCTTTGGGACGATGCGGAACTGGGCAAAGGCAACATCAAACTGGTTGCAGATGACAAAATCAAACGCGTCGTGATGTGTTCCGGCAAGGTCTATTATGATCTGATCGAAGAGCGCGAAGCGCGCGGTCTGAACGATGTCTATATCCTGCGTGTTGAACAGTTCTACCCATTCCCGGCCCTCGCCCTGATGAAAGAACTGGAACGTTTCCGTGACGCGGAAATGGTCTGGTGTCAGGAAGAGCCGAAAAACCAAGGTGCATGGTCCTTTATCGAACCTAATATTGAATGGGTTCTCAGCCGCATCAAAGCAAAACACGCCCGCCCGGTTTATGCCGGTCGCGCCACATCGGCCTCGCCTGCAACAGGTTTGGCCAGCCAACACAAAGCACAGCAAGCCGCGCTCGTGAACGAAGCGCTGACCATCGAAGGGAAATAATGAGATGACAACTGAAGTACGTGTCCCGACCCTTGGGGAATCCGTTACAGAAGCCACTGTCGCAACATGGTTCAAAAAACCGGGCGATACTGTGGCCGTGGACGAGATGCTCTGCGAGCTGGAAACAGATAAAGTGACTGTTGAAGTGCCCTCACCTGTCGCTGGTACATTGGCCGATATCGTTGCCGCTGAAGGTGAAACAGTTGGCGTTGATGCGCTGCTGGCCAATATCGCAGCGGGCGACGGTGCTGCAGCACCTGCACCAGCAGCGGCCCCTGCAGCAGCTGAAGCACCAGCCGCCGCTTCTTCCGCAACGGTTGATGTTATGGTCCCAACATTGGGTGAATCCGTAACAGAGGCCACTGTTGCGACATGGTTCAAGAAAGTTGGCGATGCCGTTGCACAGGATGAAATGCTGTGTGAACTGGAAACAGACAAAGTCTCCGTCGAAGTTCCTGCACCTGCCGCAGGCGTATTGGCTGAAATCGTTGCAGCCGAAGGATCCACTGTTGACGCAACTGCAAAGCTGGCCGTTCTGTCCACTGACGGATCAGGCGCTGCACCGGCTGCGGCCCCCGCCGCAGCGGCAGCTCCGGCAGCTGCAGCAACAGCGGGCGTGAAAAATGCCCCCTCTGCTGAAAAAGCAATGTCCGAGGCAGGTTTGTCCGCATCGCAAGTTGCCGGCACAGGCCGTGATGGCCGTATCATGAAGCCAGATGTTGCCGCGGCTGTTGCTGCTGCGTCCGCAGCACCTGCGCCAGCGCCATCTGCTGCACCACGTGCCCCGGTTGCCGCCGATCAGGCCGCGCGTGAAGAGCGCGTGCGCATGACCAAACTGCGTCAGACCATCGCGAAGCGTCTGAAAGACAGCCAAAACACGGCTGCGATGTTGACCACCTATAACGAGGTCGACATGACCGAAGTTATGGCGCTGCGGAACCAGTACAAAGACGAGTTCTTGAAAAAGCACGGCGTGAAACTGGGCTTTATGTCCTTCTTCACCAAGGCGTGTATTCACGCTCTGAAAGAAGTGCCAGAGGTGAATGCGGAAATCGACGGCACAGATATTGTTTACAAAAACTATGTGAACATGGGTATCGCCGCTGGTACACCGCAGGGTCTGGTTGTTCCTGTTCTGCGTGACACGGATCAGATGTCCTTTGCTGATATCGAAAAAGCGATTGCCGAAAAAGGTAAGCGTGCACGTGACGGCAAACTGTCCATGGCGGAAATGATGGGCGGGACATTCACCATTTCAAACGGTGGTGTTTATGGCTCTCTGATGTCCTCGCCTATCCTGAACCCACCACAATCCGGCATCTTGGGCATGCACAAAATCCAGGAACGTCCAATGGCGATCAATGGTCAGGTTGTGATCCGTCCGATGATGTATCTGGCGCTGTCCTATGACCACCGGATCGTTGACGGCAAAGGTGCGGTGACCTTCCTTGTTCGCGTGAAAGACGCATTGGAAGACCCACGTCGCCTGTTGATGGATCTGTAACCTTTTTGGGGGTTTTCTGTGAATTTGAAAGCCCCCACTCAAATGAAAAGGTTTATCTAATGTATGTAAAAATCGTAGCGGCCCTTACAGGTGTTTATTTCTTGTCCGCATGCAGCAATACTGTCGAAATAACTCAAGAACCTGTCCTCTACACTAAAACTGTAGAGCTAAACGAAAAAGGCACGACTTCTTTTGTCGTACGGGCCTATCTAAAAGAAGGTAGCAGCCGCAACGAATTGTCAGGCGTCCCTTGCGTATTCAAAGGCGTTGGGTTTGGCTCTGAATTTGTGACACCGGCCACTGTGATAGCCCCTGATATGGGAGCACGCACACCGGTTGCGTCCGTGACATGTGTCTATTCAGATATGGAAGAGGTCCGTGTCATGCCTCCCTTTAACAGGACACTGGCTGAAATAAATGAAACTACAAGTAACGCAGCGGCTAACCATGGTCTGATTGGTGCCGTCGTTGGTAGCATTGCCGCTGGAGTACAAAAATCTCGCCGTGATCCGACACTGGATGTTTATGCGTATCGTAGCTCTCGTATAGAATTCGAAATTGAATGACATACCAAGACCGCATATATTGGTCTTGCTCACTGACTTTGAGAGGGCGCTGACATGTTTGGACGCCCTCTTTTCGTTTGGCTTATCCTTCTACTGCTCGTTTTCAATATCTACGGGTCCGTTTCAGGGCTGGTTCAGGTCGCAGCGGGCCATGGTGAATACGCGACATCTACTTTGGTTATTTCATCGCTATCATCGGTCTTGGCCATTGCACTGGTCCCTGTGATCCTCTTGCGACACAGCCTGACACGCCTGTTGTCATGGTCAATGTTCGCCCTTCTGGCGGGCAATCAGATCATCGCTTTTCTGCGCCACACCCCAAATCCCACCTTTGAAATCAGTACGGGCCAGCAAACATTGTTCATTGCCATCTTCACACTGGCGATGATCACGCTTTACGCCCTGCCCAGCCTTTATTTTCAGTTCTCAAGATACCTCGCACAGGGTCAATCATGACGCATGAATTGATCGCCTTGGCCCTTGTTTGCGTATTGCACCTGGTATTGGTTCGCTGGTCTCAGGCCCTGCTGAACCGCGATATTGGGATCAATGGGAATACCAGCCCACGTGATGGCGACCTTGGCCTTGCGCAAGACACGCTGCGCCTACGACGTGCTTTGGCAAATCATACCGAAAATATCGGCCTTTTCATCGCGGCGGTTGTGATCGTGACGCAATCGGATCAAAGCACATGGTTTACGGCAATTTGCGCATATATCTATGTCGCCGCACGGGCGGTTTATATACCGGCCTATCGCTATGGTTGGGCACCATGGCGCTCAGTGATCTACCTCGTTGGATTGCTCACAACATTCCTCATGATCATCGCGGCGTTTATCTAACAGATGAAAGACGCGCATATCATAAATCGCACAGATGCGACCGAATTTTTTAGGGGCAACCTAGGCCTGTTGAAACACCACGGCGCCCCTTCCCTCTCGCCAAACAATCTTTGGGTCGCTATTTGTGTCCCAAGCCAAGTTAAACAAATAAAAACACTCTAGGAGAACCACATGTCCTCATATGACGTCATCGTCATCGGCGCCGGTCCCGGCGGTTATGTTTCAGCCATCCGCTGTGCCCAGCTTGGCCTGAAAACGGCCTGTGTTGAGGCACGCGAAACGCTGGGCGGCACGTGCCTGAACGTGGGTTGTATCCCATCGAAAGCGCTGCTGCATGCAACGCATTCCTTGCACGAGGCAGAGCATAACTTTGCCACGATGGGCCTCAAAGGCGCGGCACCTTCCGTCGATTGGGATCAAATGCAAGCCTATAAAGGCGACGTTGTTGGCCAGAACACAGGCGGCATCGAATTCCTGTTCAAAAAGAACAAAATCGATTGGCTGAAAGGGTTCGGCACGATCGAAGCGCCGGGCAAAGTCAAAGTGGGCGACACCACTTATGAAGCCAAGAACATCATCATCGCAACTGGATCTGAACCATCCACATTGCCCGGTGTTGATGTCGACAATGACAAAGGCATCATCGTTGATAGCACAGGTGCGCTATCGCTGAAGAAAAAACCGAAGAAGATGATTGTCATCGGTGCGGGCGTGATCGGTCTGGAACTGGGGTCCGTCTATGCACGTCTGGGCGCTGAGGTTGAGGTCGTCGAATTCCTTGATCACATCACACCGGGTATGGATAAGGACCTTCAAAAGCAGCTGCAAAAACTGCTGAAGAAACAAGGCCTCAACTTTACTATGGGTGCTGCGGTTCAATCTGCTGAGGTCAAAGGCAACAAGGCCAAACTGACCTATAAACTACGCAAAGATGACAGCGAGCACACGATTGACGCAGATGTGGTTCTGGTTGCAACAGGTCGTCGTCCGTTCACGGACAAGCTGGGCCTTGAGGCACTTGGTGTTGAAATGTCCCCGCGCGGTCAGATCAAAACCGACAATCAGTGGCGCACAAATGTGCCCGGCATCTATGCGATTGGCGATGTCATCGACGGCCCAATGCTGGCGCATAAAGCCGAGGATGAAGGCATGGCAGCCGCTGAGGTTATCGCAGGCAAGCATGGCCATGTGAATTATGACGTGATCCCGGGCGTGATCTATACACATCCAGAAGTGTCCAGCGTTGGCCTGACAGAAGATGCCGCAAAAGAAGCGGGCTATGACGTCAAGGTTGGCAAATTTTCCTTCATGGGCAATGCGCGCGCCAAGGCCGTGTTTGCCGGTGACGGGTTTGTCAAAATGATCGCGGATAAGAAAACCGACCGCGTGCTTGGCTGCCACATCATTGGCCCAGCAGCGGGTGACCTGATCCACGAGATCTGTGTTGCTATGGAATTTGGCGCCTCTGCAGAAGATATCGCCCTGACCTGCCATGCACACCCGACCTATTCGGAAGCTGTCCGCGAAGCCGCCCTAGCCTGCGGTTCCGGCGCGATCCATATGTGATCCGTTTCTTTCGGGTTAAAATACAAAAAAGGCCTCGCATCTTGCGGGGCCTTTTTCTGTGGGGGGAATTCGGATTACCGGGTTTGTCTATCGCCTCAAAATTCCATCTGACGTGATAACATCAGCGAAATCCGCCTTGAGATGCGCCATGGTCATATCAAAAATATCTTGTGCGGATTGCTTTAAATCCGGCAGCGAAAAGCCAATCACCGCATCCTCGACAACGGTCATATTGAACCCCAAATCACACCCAGATCGCACCGCTGAATTCACACAGAACCCCGCAACGGCCCCGACGACGACCAGATCGGTGATCTTCTGTTCCGTCAAATGCGCATGCAACCCTGTTGAGACAAAGGCTGACGAGGTGTGTTTGTAAAAAACAATGTCACCCTTTGCAGCTTCGGCGCATGGCATGGGCGGATAACCCGCACCGTTTTCATGCATCGACGAGGCGGGGTTCGGATCGCTGTGGCGAATATGGATAACGGGCCAAGACCGATCTCGAAAAAACGTCGAAAGTTCTGAGATACGCTGGGCTGCATCAGGGTTCACGCAGTCCATTCCCGCATCAATGCGGTGCTGCATTTCCATCTGCATATCAATGATCAACAAAGCTTTCATAGCAAAGGTTCCTATTCGAAAATCCGCCCTATTGGCCCAAACAGCATAGGTCGTTGAGATAAGCGTAAAAACCTCAGCATTGTATCAAATAGCTATGCTAATCCGCCTTGGTCTGCGCCAAAGCTGTCAAGGCCCTCGCCCTCGCCTCTTTGTGATCCACAATCGGCGCGGGATAGTCCAGCTGACCAAAAAGCCCCGAACACCTCCAGGGTGCCAACCGTTCTTTGACCGGTAGATGCGCCAATTCGGGACACCAGCGCGCGATGTATTCTGCCTGCGGATCGGCCTTTTCGGGTTGGGTGATTGGGTTGAAGATCCGGAAATAGGGCGCGGCATCTGCACCACATCCCGCAACCCATTGCCAACTGGCCGTATTGGACGCCAGATCGGCATCCACCAATGTGTCCCAAAACCAATCGCGCCCATGTCGCCAATCGATCAACAGATGTTTCACCAAAAATGACGCAACGACCATGCGCACGCGGTTGTGCATATAGCCGGTTTCCCACAATTCGCGCATGCCTGCATCCACCAAAGGATACCCGGTTCGCCCCTGTTGCCACGCGCGCAACATGTCCGGGTCGTCTTTCCACGGGAAAGCCGCAAATTTTGGCTGAAATTCTGCGTTCAAAATGGTTGGGAAATGATACAAGAGATAGGCAGAGAATTCGCGCCAGCCCAATTCGGCCCGAAATTTCGCGGCATCTTTTGAACCGACCTTTCCTGCCTGTTCGGCCAGCCCAATGGACTGCCAGATTTGAGCAGGTGATATCATCCCAAGGGCCAGATATGGCGACAGGCGCGAGACATGGCATTGATCGGCGCGATCCCGGCCAGTTGCATAGCCCGCTGCTGGCCCCTCAACGAATGTCGACAGAACCTCGTCAGAGGATGAACGCCAATATGGCATCATCTTTGATCCCCAATCAGGCCGGGTCGGTAAAAGGCCCAACTCACCTAATGCAGCGCTTGCAGGCGCAGGGGCAAAATCCGCTTTGGTCATCCAGAACAGTGACCGCCCCAAATCCATAGCAGTCGCTGCCCGCCAAAACGGGGTGAACACTTTGAACGGTGTGCCAGATTTTGTGGCCACGCACCAAGGTTCGATCAAATAGTGGCCCGCATAGCTTTGTGCGCTGACACCTTTACCCTGCAAATGCGTTTTCAGGTCAGTATCTGCAGCAATACCACCGGGCGTATATCGGCGCGACCAATGCACGCCGGTTGCGCCGGTTTCATCAATCAGACGATCCAATTCAGACCGGATGTTTCCGATCCGCAAGATCAACGAACCGCCCATCGACTGTAGCTGATCAATCAGCCGCTCGAGCCCAGCATGACGCCACCAAGCGCGCGCCTCACCATCGGGATGAGGTGCATTTTCATCATGGATATAGGCACAAATAATCGGGCCAAGTTTACCAGCAGCCACCAGCGCAGCATGATCGCTCACCCGCAGGTCATCACGAAACAGAACGATTTGGACCGACATGTCAGATCCGCAACAAAGGCTGGATCAACCGGGGAATGAAATCACGAAATTTCAGCGCGGATTCCGTGGCTGCCACACAAATACAGTCCACGCCATCTTCCGCGATGGGTTGATGTTCTAATGTGTCATCGGCGATTTCCAGATCACCGACACCGTAGCGCCCAGTTTCATCATAAAACGCCCCTTGCAACACCAGTGTCAATTCCAGTCCACCATGACCGTGATCTGGCACAGGCGATCCAGCAGGAATGTAAAGCAGCCGCACAGATGCGCCGTTTTGTTCGGACAAAATTTGCTGCCGAGACCCAAACCCCAAGGGCCGCCATTTGGGACCTTTCGGGCCCAGTACCTCGGCCAGCGGTGCGGGGTAGATCCCTTGCGCGGTAATCCGGCGTTCGGGTTCAACGGGCGCATCCAATTGCGCCAAAAGCTGCGATTTCATCCCAGCCCGCAGCGCAACCTGTTCCACATCTTCTAAAAACACACCTGCTGCGGCCTCATGCGCGGCAAAACTGGCACGGCATTCGTCACACATGGACAGGTGTGCAGCAACAACCAGTGCCAATGGCCCGGGCAATGTGCCCGCCAGATAAGAGATCATCAGATCATCCGAAAGGTGGTGGGAAATCGTAGTCATGCCCCGCCCTCCGTTTTGCTAAATTCATGACGCAGGCGTTCCAAACCCAACCGGATGCGGGATTTGATTGTCCCTAAGGGCAATCCTGTTTCCGTTTGGATGTCCTTATGCGTCAATTCACCCAAATACGCCTTTTCCAATACAACGCGTTGATCTTTGGGTAAGCTATTCAAAGCATCACGCAATTTGCGTGTCTCCTGTTCTAGCGCGACGGCATCTGATGCGTCGGGCTCGGTCGTGTCATCCATCTTTAAGGCTTCTGGAATGGGACGCTTTTCTTTGCGGATAATATCGATCTGGCGATTTCGGGCGACTTGATAAATCCAACCCGACACCTGTGCGCGCGCAGGATCAAATTGTGCCGCTTTGCGCCAAACGGATAACATCGTGTCCTGCAAGATATCTTCGGCCTGTGCCGCAGACATGCCATTTCGGATGAACAGCCCCTTGAGACGCGGTGCGAAATGATCAAACAGATGTGCAAACGCCTGTTTGTCACGGTGATCCCGCACGGCCAACATCCAAAGCGTTTCTTGCGACAATGTCGCGCCCGCTGCAGGTTTCGTTTTTGTCACATCACGGTCCGCCACATCTTTTTGGGCATCCTTCCCCGCCTTATCCAAAACGGTCACTCCCCGATTGTAGAGATCAGGCCGGCCATTAGGGTTGGCGTCAAAGGTTCGTTTAAGCAACATACCGAAATTACGACGGCCCGATAGGGTTGGATCACTTTTTCTCAAAAACAATTTTGATCCAAAAAGAACCCGAGCACGTATTCTACTTAACAAAACACAAACAACGCGCCGAAGGGTAACTGCCATGAGCTTTGATTTCCCCACTCAGATGCCTCAAAGGATCGCCATTATTGGTGGCGGGATTTCTGGCCTATCGGCCGCTTGGATGTTGGCACGCTATCATAATGTCACGCTGTTTGAAGCGGCACCGCGCCTTGGCGGGCATGCACGAACCGTGGTTGCGGGGCGCAACAACGACGTCGCCGTCGATACCGGGTTTATCGTGTTTAACTATGCCAATTACCCACATCTGACGCGCATGTTTGATCAGCTTGATGTGCCTGTTGAACGCTCTGACATGAGCTTTGGTGCGACGATCAACAATGGTGAAATGGAATATGGTCTAAAAGATCTAAACGCGCTTTTTGGTCAAAAGCGTAACCTGCTACGCCCGCAATTTGCGCGCATGGTGCGGGACATTTTTCGCTTTAACGCTCAGGCTGAAGCGCATGCCATCTCAGATAGCGTAACCGTTGGTGATCTGGTGCGTGAACTGGGATTGGGTCCATGGTTTTACGATTACTACCTCATGCCGATTTGCGGAGCGATTTGGTCGACACCACCGACTGAGATTGCGGATTTCCCCGCCAAATCTCTTATCCGTTTTTTTCGCAACCATGCGCTTCTCAGCGCCACAGGGCAGCATCAATGGTGGACCGTTTCGGGTGGCAGCCGCGAATATGTGACGCGCCTGGAACAAGATATTCGTTTGCGTGGTGCTGATTTGCGCTGTGGTTCATCCGTGCATTCGGTCAAGCGCGATCACAAAGGCGTCGAAATATTTTCAAACCACGGGCTGGAACATTTCGATCAGGTGATCTTTGCCTGCCATTCTGACGACGCCTTATCGCTTTTGGAGGCACCCACCGTTGAAGAAACACGTTGGCTGGGCGCGGTAAAATATCAAGACAATAAAATGGTCCTGCATCGCGATGCCAGCCAAATGCCCAAACGCAAATCCTGCTGGTCCTCATGGGTGTACAAGGCAGAAACACGCAAAGAACAAACTGCAATCGGGGTCACATATTGGATGAACCGTCTTCAAAATTTGCCCGAAGACGATTTGCTGTTGGTCACACTAAACCCCAGCGATGACATACCTGACAACGCCATCTATGACGAAACCGTCTTCCGTCACCCGGTGTTTGACCGTGCTGCGATCAGTGCACAGAAGGAAATCGCGCGCCTTCAAGGCAAAAACCACACATGGTTTGCGGGCGCGTGGTTGCGCAACGGGTTTCATGAAGATGGGTTTGCCAGTTCCGTGCGCATTGCACGTGCTTTGACACACCAAGACAGGATGCATGCAAACATTCGTGAGGTGATCATTTGACCGGTTTGCCACCCGATATCCTCCATCTGCAGGGCAGCACAATGCATGCCCGCAAGGGCAGCGTGAAAAACAGCTTTCGCTACGGTGTGGATTTTCTACTGATCGATCCAAATGCATCCAAAGGGCGTGGTTTGTTTTCGCGCAACCGGTTTAACCTGTTCTCGATCCAGGATCGTCATCACGGCGGACAACGTGGCAAAGGCGCCGGCGCGATTTGGGCCAGATCTGCATTTGCACAGGCCGGGCTTGACCTAGATGGTTTGCGCCTTTTGACCCAACCAACATGGTTGGGGGTTCAGTTCAATCCAGTCAGCTTTTGGTTGGCTTTCCGCGAAGGGGCGCTGCATGGGGTGATCGCCGAAGTCAACAACACGTTTGGCGACCGCCATAGCTATCTTTGCGTCAAACCCGATCTCAGCGCCATCACCCCGGCTGATACCTTGCAGGCGCGCAAAATCTTTCATGTCTCACCCTTTCAGGACATCGCAGGCAACTATCATTTCAAATTTGAAATCACGGCGGACAAGATCGACATACAGATCGATTTCAAAAATGGCCGAAATGGTCTGATCGCAACCTTGGAAGGTCCCCTTAAACCTATGTCCCAAAGGGGTCTTATGTCCGCCGCCATACGCCGCCCCTTTGGTGCAATCCGGGTTGTGGCGTTGATCTTTTACCAAGCCTTCAAACTCAAACGCCTAGGCGCGATTTATCGCAATCGCCCCGCCCCCCCAAAAGAGGAGATCAGCTGATGCTGACACAAGCTGTCAAAACCGCATTTCTAGACAATTGTGCCCGTTTGACATGGGGGCAACTGACGCTGGAAACACCAGAAGGCGACATTCATCACTTTGGTCAGTCGGGCCTGCATTGCACATTGCGCATCCATGATTGGAGCATGGTCACCCGCACAGCCGCGCGTGGTGACATTGGGTTTGGCGAAGCTTATGTCGCAGGTCATTGGGACACAGATAATCTAGAAGATCTGCTGATCGTCGCCTTGCGCAATATGGATGTGTTGACGGATTACGCCTATCCGGGCTTTTGGAACCGTCTGAAATTTCTGGCCGTGGATCGCATTTTGCGGGCCAATTCACGCAAAGGATCGTCGCGCAACATCCGGGCGCATTATGACGTAGGAAATGAATTCTATCAGCTTTGGCTGGATGAAAGCATGACCTATTCCTCTGCTTTGTTTGAGGCCGGTCAAGACGATCTGACACAGGCCCAATATGCCAAATATGACCGTCTGCTAAACCGTATGTCAGACGCACCGATCCTAGAGGTGGGATGTGGTTGGGGTGGGTTCGCCGAACGGGCAGCCGATGATGGGCGGCATGTGACCGGCATCACAATTTCGCCCAGTCAAAAGGGCTATGCAGATGCGCGGTTGGACGGGCGTGCGGATATCAAACTATGTGACTATCGCGAAATGTCCGGCACCTACCAAAACATCGTGTCCATCGAAATGGTCGAAGCGGTCGGCGCACGCTATTGGCCGACCTATTTCAATATGCTGAAAACTCGCATGTCACATGGCGGTCGTAGCCTGCTGCAGGTGATCACCGTTCCAGACAGTTATTGGCCGACCTATCAGGTCAATTCGGATTACATTCGCCACTACACGTTCCCCGGTGGCATGTTGATGTGCAATTCTGAAATCGCAAAACAATCCAAGCAAGCGGGCCTGCAAGTCGCTGATAGCTTTGAATTTGGTCCCAGCTATGCGCGCACCTGCCGGATTTGGGCAGATCGGATCAAAGCGCGACGCGCCAAGATCCATGCCTTTGGATATAACGAAGCCTTCATCCGCAATTGGCTCTACTACCTAGAAGGCTGCGCGGCTGCCTTCACCACAGGTCAGGCCGGTGTGGTACAGGTCGAACTGAAACACGCGTGACGGGTATGACTGCTCTTATTCTAGGTATCACTGTTTTTGTAACCTTTGCGATTGCTCTTTGGCTGCCCGGGCTTGCGTTTCGCCTGCGCCCAAAACATGCGCTGTCACAGGATGGGCCAAACTTTGACATTCGTGCTCATCTATCAGGGCCTTTGACCAGCGAAGGTGTGATCTATGGGCCAATGGGACGCGTGACCTCGCGATTTGTCGCTGAAATGCGTGGCATATGGTACGAAGACAGCGGCCGTTTGCAGGAAGCGTTCCAATTTGCCAGCGGCGAAACGCAGGCCCGTGAATGGCAGATGACGGTCGCAGAAAACGGTAAAGTCACCGCTTCGGCACATGACATCATTGGGCTGGCCGAAGGGTGGCAATCAGGTGCGGCGATGTGTTTGACCTATCGCATTCAGTTAGAGCAATCATCTGGCAGGCATATCCTGACGGTCACAGATTGGATGTATCTGATGGAAAACGGCACGATTATGAACCACAGTCAGATGCGCAAATTTGGCATCAAAGTCGCGGAACTGATCGCAACAATCCGTCCAGCCGAGGCCTGAAAGGGCAGATGGATCTAGCGGCGAATGACAGGCACGGTCGACGCAATCAGCTGCCCATCCGGCATCGCCCAAGTGCTGTGATCATTGGCATTCAACGTCACGGTCACAGCACTGACCCCGTCAGAAAACAAGGCACTGGGTAAGTGAAACCATGTACCATAAACCCGCGCGATTTTGATACCATTGATATAGATATGCGCGTGCCCTTCATTGGCCACCACATCACGGTTGATCGAGGCGGGGGTAAAGCGGAAATTCTTGGTCAGGATTTGCACATTGTAACCATCCATCGCATCAGGAAACACCAGATGCGTTAAGCTGGGAATGGGCAATTCTGGATCAACTGGTCGGGCGGGGTGATCGTGCTCTGCACCCGCGTCAGACATTGCAGACATGTCGTGCTGCGTCTCGGATGTCGCCGCACTTGGCACGTCTTGCGCAACCGCAACGGTGGTGCATGCAAGCAGGATGGCACATGTGCCTAGACCCAATGCGCGCGCCTTTGTCGAACTTATTGTCATCGCTCTTTTCACCCGATTTTATTGCGGCGGAGGTGGAAGAACAGACATCAGATCATCCACGCTGATCCCCAGTGTTTTGGCGGCTGCGTCAAAATCGGGGGGACCACCATTGCCCAGCGCATCGCGCAAAACTTGTTCACTGATGCCCAGCGCCTTGGCCGCGCCAGACAGGTCTGGACCACCGCCACCTGGAGCACCGCCAGGAGGTGGGCCACCACGGGTTTCATCCACTTCAATCTCACCGTGATAACAGTCCACCATATAGGGTGCTTCATCCGCCGTTAGGTGATAATGATAGATCCCTTCAGGGAATTCTGGTGTCGGACCAAAATGACCGCTGCATTCATCCAGCTGATCATTGCCAATGATTTCACCATTCACGTCTTGGTTGGCATAGACAGGAAACCCATCTTCCAACACACCCAGCATATACGAATGTTCCCCTTCGGTGTCTAAGTTCACAGTCAGGCAAACCGGAATGCCGTGATAATGATAATCTGACCCATCCGCCAATGTGTGGCCGTTGCATTCGTCGATAAAGGCCGCATGGTCATGAAACGCATTGTCATCCAAGGCCACAATCGTCCGTTCATGCGTTTCATAATCATTGAACAATTGCGCACCATTTAACGCAACGCCAATACGGCCCAACTGGGTATCCGTCGTCTCGCTGGAATAAACAGGTTGCGTGGTAATATCTGTATCGACCGGCGTTTCGGTGAAAAAATTATCAGATTCCACGATGGTGAAATCATCGATCGAATAATTTGCAACAGGTTCGCCGGGGGTCCCTTTGGGGATCAAATACTTTTCGGCAAAGCCGTGTTCAGGGATCCCGTTTGATTTGAAGTTAAAGCTGTTGGCGGCCTCGTCAATTGTGATCGTCACATTGTCGGACCAATCTGCGCCTTCCACCGCTGCACGTGTATCTGCCTGAGGCGCTGTATCTTGCGCCGCTGCTGGAAACAAAATCACGACCCCAGCGGCACCAGCCAAAACCAGAGTAGAACAAATACCTAGAATATAGGGAACGGATTTCATGGCTCACCTCATAGAAAACGCAATCACGCGGTCGTGCAACCTGACCAACGTATCGATTTAACGCATGGGGCCTGCATTCCCGTCGCAAACGACAACAAAAAAGGCGACCCAACTGGGCCGCCTGATAACATGTCAATCATTGATACCTGCTTACAGCAGACCGTCCAAAATCTTTTTCATATCCGCATAGGACATATTGGAATGCTTTTCGCCATTGATCAAAAAGCTTGGCGTCCCCGTGATCCCATCGCGTTCAAAATTGGTGCGGTACCATTCTGCCAACAGATTGATGTTTTCTTCATCCGTTGTGCATGTATCCATGGCTTCGTCGCTCAAACCTGCCAAACGGCCGATTTTGCGGATTTCTTCGCGGATTGTCGCATCTTGGCGGCTGGCCAGCCATTGGTCCTGTGATTTGAACAAGAACCCAGCAATCCCGTGGAAGTTTTCGATATCGCCAGAGCACCGCGCCACCAGAGAGGCCAGCAAACCGTATTTATCAAAATACGCTTCGCGCATGGTGAATTTCACTTTGCCCGTGTCGATATAGTCTTTCTTAAGCTCAGGATAGACCGAGTTGTGGAATGTCGCACAATGCGGGCAGGTGAAGGAAGCGTATTCGATGATTTCAATCGGCGCGCTGGCTTCGCCAAGTGTCATCTCAATGATGGACGAAAAATCCTGCTCAGCCGCCACAGGTGTTGCTGCAGCCTCTTCTTTATTGCCCCACAGCCACGCATGGCCGGGTGCTACGGATGTCATCACCAATGCGGTGGCAAGTGCCATTGAGTGAAGTGTTTTCATGAGCGTTGTCTTTCCTGTCAACATGTCGCGCAGTCTGGGTAGTTTAACCTCAGGCCTGCGGTTTGGATATGATATTTGCGCCTAAACGTTCAAGCGCAGCACGCAGATCGTGATCGCCAATTTCGGCAGAGCTTTGCCGGGCTTTCTCGACAGCTTGTGGTGAAATCTGTTTTTCCTTTACGGCCTGACCATGCGCAAAAGAAACTTTACCATCTGCAAAACCGCTGGCCGCCGTTTGTGTCACGCGCACCCGGGCTATGGCATTATATCCATAGACCCCATTCACCTTTTCGCGGATCTGCCCCTTTTGCATTTCCAACATCGGCGCATTGGCACCGGTGGTCAGCAAGGTCAATGTTGCACCGAACCCTCCCCGACCGTAGGAAATTTCAACGGGGCGCGATATGGCCGCAACATGTTCGCCCGCAATTTCCGCCCATTGCGTCAACAAACGCGCCTGGGAAAATCCCCGCGTTTCTGTTGCTTTCCGGATGCGATCCTCTAGCAATTTAGAGGTGCGGGCAAAGCCATATGTGCTGCTCTTGCGATCTGCCATCTTGAATCCCTATGGAAATCCTATTGTACTGTGCTCTGCGGCGCTGACCAGAACAGAATCGCCAACATGCTAAAAGGACGGATCACCCTTGCGTGAAGCAATCGACCAAAGCCGCTGCGCGCAGGACTTACTGGACTGGTATGACCACCATGCCCGAGTTTTGCCTTGGCGTATCTCTCCCGCAGATCGAGCAGCCGGCGTGACATCCGATCCCTATCGGATCTGGTTGTCCGAAGTTATGTTGCAGCAGACCACTGTGGCTGCGGTGAAAGATTACTTCGCCAAGTTTACAAAAAACTGGCCCACCGTACGGGATCTGGCGGCTGCAGAAGATGGCGATGTGATGGCGGCCTGGGCCGGTCTTGGTTATTATGCGCGGGCGCGAAATTTGCTGAAATGCGCGCGTGCTGTTTGCGAAGATCATGGCGGGCAGTTCCCTGCTGATCATGACACATTGCTGACATTGCCCGGTGTTGGCCCGTATACAGCCGCCGCCATAGCATCCATTGCCTTTGATCTGCCGGAAACCGTTTTGGACGGGAATGTCGAACGGGTGATGTCACGGCTGCATAATGATCATACGCCCCTGCCCGGCGCCAAACCGATCTTTTATGACTATGCCAAAGCCCTGACATCGCAACTGCGGGCGGGTGATTACGCACAGGCCGTGATGGATCTGGGCGCAACGATCTGTACGCCGCGCAACCCCGCATGCGGCATTTGCCCAATCCGCCCTCATTGTGTCGCCTGTGTTGAAGGCACAGCCATCGAACTGCCGAAAAAGACGCCGAAAAAGCGCAAACCAACCCGCCATGGCATTGCTTATCTCGCACGCCGCGTGGATGGGGCATGGTTGTTGGAACGACGCCCTGACAAAGGGTTGCTTGGGGGGATGCTGGGCTGGCCCGGATCCGACTGGATCGAGGGCGAACCGGCACCCGCCGTCCCTATTCGCGCGGAATGGAAGACGTGGAATGAAGAGGCCCGTCACACATTCACGCATTTTCACCTGCGACTAAAAGTCATGACCGCGCTTGTCCCTATGGACCGCGCGCCGGATCTAGGGCAGTTTGTCACTGCGGATGAATTTGACCGCACGGCCTTGCCAACCGTCATGCGCAAAGCTTTTGATTTGATCCAGGCCAAATGATCTAGCTTGGTCAAGTGGGCCGTTTTCGGTATCGTTCTGGTAAGAACAAACGCCTGTAGGGGCATGTTGATATGAAAACACGGCTCAATCCCAGCTTTTTAGCAGCTTTGCCATTCTGGCTATCCCTTCTGTTGATCCCAAGTGTCTGGATGGGCGCGTTGATGGGCAATTTCTGGGTCTTTCTGCCGCTTGCTATGTCGTGGTATCTGTTCTCAGCCTTGGATGCAGCACTGGGGATCAGCACACAAAACGCCGATCCCGAGACGCCAGAACCCGATCTGTTTTGGTACAAATTGATCACCCAGATTTGGGTCCCGATCCAATTTATGTCTCTTTTTGCGTTGATCGCCTATGTCCCCCGCGCAGAGCATTTGAATATCTGGGAAAGCCTTGGCCTGTTCTTTAGCACCGGCGCGATGACCGGTACGATTGGGATCAATTATGCGCATGAATTGATGCATCAAAGGAATAAGCTAGAGCGCTGGCTGGGTGATTTGCTGCTGGCTATGGTGCTCTATTCGCATTTCAGATCCGAACATTTGCTCGTGCATCACCGTTACGTCGGCACACCGCATGATCCCGTGACAGCACGCTATAATGAAGGGTTCCACCGGTTTTATCCACGCGTGCTGCGCGAAAGTCTGATTTCCAGCTTCCACGCCGAAAAGGCGCTACTCGCGCGCAAAAAACGCCCTTGGTATGATCGCGCCAACCCGTTTTGGCGCTATTGGGCGCTGCAATTGGCGATGCTTATTTTGGCGTTTGTGATCAGCGGTTGGTTTGGCATTGCCTTGTTTTTGATGCAGGCGGGTTGCGCCATCTGGCAGTTGGAATTGGTGAATTACATCGAACATTATGGCCTGACCCGCGCCTATCTGGGCAATGGCAAATACGAACATGTCAAACCGCGCCATAGCTGGAACGCAGCACATAAGGCCACAAATTGGCTGCTGATCAATCTACAACGCCACTCGGATCATCATTACAAACCCGACCGACGCTTTCCCCTTTTGCAAAACCACGACACCGAGGATGCGCCACAACTGCCATATGGCTATCCCGTTATGACCATGGCCGCGATGTTCCCGCCCCTTTGGAGACGGGTGATGAACCCGCGCGTGCGGGCATGGCGGCGTAAATTCTATCCCGATATCGAAGATTGGTCGCCCTATAACAAAGCCAAGCATGAGTTACCGAAATAACCCTTGACCTCAAGTTCACTTGAGGAATGACAAAGCCTGCACCACAACTTTTTAGGTGCACGATAATGACTGTTTTTTCACATCATACGGCGGGTCTTCGATCCCGCATACGACTTACCTCTTTCAACCGTTTTCTCATATCTGCAGGATTTGCCAATCTTGGCGATGGGATCTCGACGATATTATGGGCCTGGGTTGCGTCGCTTTTGACACGCGATCCAATTTGGATTGCGGCACTGCCCATTGCATTGAAACTGCCATGGTTTCTGTGCTCGATCCCAGCGGGACTATTGGCGGATCGAATGGACCGCCACCGTTTGGTCGTGATCTGCGATATTGCGCGTGCTGGGGCCTATGCGCTGGGGGCTGCTGCGGTCTTGGCGGCGCTTCCATTGGTGGACCCGCCATTACGCGGTGTAGTCCAAACTACCCTCTACACCCAGCTCGTTTTACTGGCCCTTGTGGTCGGAACTTGTGAAGTGATCCGCGACACCACCGCCTCTAGCCTATTGCCCCGCTTGATCCCGGATCAGGACCTAGAGGACGCAAATGGCAAAATCTACGCGGTGGAAACCGTCGGAAACAATTTGGCAGGTCCGGCTTTAGGCGCCCTTCTGATCGCGTTGTTCCTGCCCATTCCTTTCGCGGCGATCGCCCTATTGTTTCTGGTCAGCGCCCTGATGCTACGCCTACTTGCGCCGCAATTACGCACTGCGCCAGCACCAACCAACACTTCATGGCGGGCAGATCTTGGCGAAGCTTTCCGCTTTGTTGTGAACCACAAAGGACTGCGCCTCTTGATCATAGTGTCAGGCACATGGTGCTTTTTCGTGGAAATGGGGATGATTGCGCTGCTGTTACATATGCAGGATAATTTCGGTGCATCCTCGCAGACCTACGGTTTGACACTGGCGGCAGGTGCATTGGGCGGCGTTGCTGGCGGCTATGTCACCGCGCCTCTTTTGTCCCGGTTCAAAACAGCGGCCGTTATTCGCCTGTCCAACCTATTTGACGGTTTGGGGTTTCTGATCATTGCATTCGCCCCTTCTGTTTGGGTGATCGCCGCCGTCTTGTTCGTCTTTTACTTTACCGGCGTGATGTGGATGACCACAGTGATGACATATCGACAACGAGAAATCCCTGCCCACCTCTTCGGTCGGGTCAACGCGATCTCTCGACTTGTCGCGTTTGGTGCTATGCCTTTGGGCCTGATGACATCGGGCATCGTTGTAAATTTCGCGAAAACCGCTTTGCCCTATGAAACAGCACTTATTGTGCCATTCTGTATCGCAGCCTTCGGCTTGACGCTACAAGTTGGCCTGTCATGGCGCGCGGTGGGCCGCCGGTTTCCATCCTGATACCTAAAAGAGACAGAGGACATCATCATGACCCAACACACTATCTGCATCCCTTATTTTTCAGGCAATGGGCATACCGCGAAATTGGCGGACCATATCGCCAAAGGTATCGGCACTGCGCGCTTGATTGATATCGAACAGATCACCCAAGATGACTGGGACGCGATGGATGCCGCGCCAGCCATCCTATTTGGCACGCCCACCTATATGGGATCTTCTGCTGCGCGCTATGACATGTTCCTAGAAGAGGCCAGCAGCCGGTGGGTGAAACAGGTCTGGGCGAACAAAATCGCTGGCGGTTTTACCGTCGCGACCTTTCCGTCCGGCGATAAGTTGTCAACGCTGATGCGGCTGGCGGTTTATGCCGCGCAAATGGGTATGATCTGGATTGGCCCCAACGCGATTGGGGCACCCGTCAATGCGCAGGCCAGCGGATTGAACCAAAATGGCAGTTGGTTGGGATTGATGGCGACCTCATCTCGGGACAAATCTGAATTGATCACACCCGAGGATGCCGAAACCGCGCAGCGCTTTGGAATGCGTATTCGTCAGGCGTCGGATCGTTGGCACAACACAGTCTAGGCGATATGCAGCTATGGCATGGCATCGATGCGTGACAAGCGTAAAGGGCCGCGCTAAAAGCGCCATAACTTGAGCTTTCCCAACGAGGTATAGTAGATATGACAACTCTGGTTTTCGGCCACAAATCCCCTGACACAGACAGCACCGGTTCCCCCCTGATTTGGGCATGGTATTTGAACGAGATCAAAGGCGAAGCGGCCGAAGCGGTTTTGCTTGGCGAGCCAAACACCGAAGCGGCCTTTGTTCTGGAAAAATGGGGCTGTGACAAACCAGCGATCAAGACCTCTTTCGAAGATGGTGCAAAAGCCGTTATCGTTGACACGAACAACCCTGCTGAGCTGCCAGAAAACGTAAACGCGTTGGACATCACAGCGATCATCGACCACCACAAACTGGTTGGCGGTCTGGAGACAAAAGGCCCAATCGACATCACGATCCGTCCCTTGGCCTGCACAGCGACCATCATGTATGACCTGATGGGCGATGCAGTTGCGAAAATGCCAGAACAGATCAAAGGTCTGGTTCTGTCCTGCATCCTGTCTGACACGCTAGAATTCCGGTCGCCCACCACAACAGATGTGGACAAAGCATTGGCTGAAAAGCTGGCGGGTGAATTGGGTCTGGATCTGAACGCATATGCATCCGAAATGTTTGCTGCGAAATCTGATGTATCTGCATTCTCTGATGCAGAACTGATCCGCATGGATTCCAAAGAATACGCCGTGGATGGCACGAAATTCCGTGTCTCCGTTCTGGAAACCACAGCGCCAAATATCCCACTGGATCGCAAAGCATCCCTGATGGAAACATTCGCAACCGTGCAATCCGAAGACGGTGTTGATCAGGTTCTGCTATTCGTTGTGGACATCCTAAAAGAAGAAGCAACATTGCTGGTTCCAAACGATGTTGTGAAAACTGTGGCCGAGAAAAGCTTTGGCGCAACGGTTACAGGCGACACAGTTGTTCTGCCCGGCATCATGTCGCGCAAAAAGCAGATCATTCCGAACCTCAAGGTTTGATCTTTCTGCCAGAACTCATCACAGTGGGGGCGTCCTTTGGGGCGCCCTTTTCCTTTTTGATCAGATAGAAAGACACTGATGTCCGATTTGACCTCCCTTTCCAATGACACCTTATCGCTGACCGTTTCGACCCACGGCGCGGAAATGACCCGGTTTCAGGCGGGCGGTGCGGATCTAATTTGGAATGGGGATGACACATGGTGGCCATCCCACGCCCCATTGCTGTTCCCGATCGTGGGCAATCCTGTTGACGGGCATGTGGGGTTCGAGGGCAAAGACTATGCGCTAAACCGCCATGGGTTTGCGCGCACATCAACCTTTGATTTTATCGAGGCAAACGCAACAAAAGCGGTGTTGCAACTGATCGATTCCGATGAAACGCGCCGTCAATTTCCATATGCATTCGCGATGACTGTCAGCTATGAAATTCAGGGCGACACGATGACAAACACGATTGAGGTCAAAAACCGTGACAGTCGCCCAATGCCCTTTGGCGCAGGGTTTCATCCCGCGTTCCTTTGCCCATTGCCCGGATCTGATGGGCAAGCGCATTACATTCAGCTGACCAATCAAGGCGAACCAGCTTTGGCACGTTTGACGCCCGGAAAGCAGCATGTTCAAACCGAACGTTTTGCATCCCCATTTGTCCAAGGACGCTTTGATATAGAGCCATCATATTTCGAAGATGATGCCATGATTTTTCCAGAAGGTACCGGCGATGGTTTGGTATTGGGGGCAGAGGGCGGCGCGAAACTAGATTTTCGTTTCACCAACCTGCCCAATCTGGCGATTTGGGCAAAACCGGGTCCCTGCCCCTTTATCTGTATCGAACCGTGGAGCGGGATGTGCGCAGCCGAAGGCACCTCTAATGACATCCACGACCGCATCGGCACACAAGTCATCAACCCGGATGAAACCATGCGGTTTGCCTATTCTGTCACGCCCAATTTGTAACCTATCCTGAGACTGGATTTTTCACACGCGCTCGGGCATGAAGCCGTTAACGCGCAATTAACTAACAAGGCATTGCCATGACACAGATTATCACCACGCTTTCCGAGGTTTCTGACCAATATGACGCCATGTTCGTCGACCTCTGGGGCTGCATGCATGACGGGATCAAAGCACTGCCCGAGGCCTGTGCGGCCATGACAGCCTACCGCGAACGTGGCGGCATTGTGGTGCTTGTCACCAATTCACCACGCCCTTGGACAGAAGTCGTCAAACAATTGGACACGTTCGGCGTACCAAAAGAGTCATGGGATGCCATCGCGTCCTCTGGCGACAGCGCACGTGCGGCTATGTTCACGGGGGCCGTCGGTTCTAACGTCTGGTTCATCGGCCAACCACACGAAGATACATTCTTTAAACCGATGGATGTGATCGACGAACCTGTTGAAATCACACAGGTTCCTTATGATGTGGCAGAAGGCATTGTATGCTGTGGTCCCGAAGACCCGCAAGCAGATCCAGAAGTCTATCGCGCGCATTTCTTGCACGCCAAACAACGCGGCCTCAAACTCCTTTGTGCGAACCCGGATATCGTTGTAGATCGTGGCGAAAGCCGGGAATGGTGTGGCGGTGCTTTGGCCAAGCTTTACGCGGAAATGGGCGGGGAAAGCCTGTATTTCGGCAAACCCCATCCGCCCATTTACGATCTTGCGCGTCGTCGCTTGAATGCATTGGGCCATAATCTGGAAAATCCTCGCATTTTGGCTGTTGGCGATGGCATCCTGACGGATATTGCAGGTGCGGTGGGCGAAAGTTTGGATTGTCTGTTCATCACTGGCGGCCTCGCGCGTGAAGAGACCAAGACCGAAACGCAGCCTGATCCAGATGCTTTGACCGCCTATCTGGACAAAGAGCAAAGCAATCCAACCTACACGATTGGATATCTTCGCTAATTTTCAACAGTTTCTTAATAGAGTTAAACAAAAGGCGGACCAAACGCACGGTTCGCCTTAAGACCCTGTTAACACTCTCGCGCTCTAATTGCCTGCGGTGGACGGCAATAATTAGACTGCTAGGAGTGTCTCATGTCTTTTAAACTAAACCCTTTATTTGCATTTCCAAATCCCAAGGATCTTGGCCTGACGTTAAGCGATAAACAAAGTGTGCATCGCAACAGCGCCAAAGAAACTCAATTAAACAACGATGATCTTATCGCCGATGATCGTGCCCTTCGCGACGCTATGGCAGAACATATTGCCAATTTGGCATAGTGTTTCCTGCCTGACCAATCCAATTTCTATGGAATGGCTACAGCGACACGCCTAGATATCCGTGACGCGAAATTCTTCAGGTACCGCGTCATGACCTTCAAGAACAAGATCAGCCATGACATGCGCCATTTTCGGTGCCATGCCAAAGCCAATTTTGAATCCCCCATTCGCAATATAATGGCCGGACCTGTCCGGCCATTGCCCCAATAAAGGCGCGCGTGATTTGGCGCGCGGGCGCACCCCTGCCCAGCGCTCAACAATCTGAGCCTCGGCTAAAATGGGCAACGCATCATAAGCGCGTTTCAACAATTCATCGCATTGTGCATCAGTTGCTGTGGGATCGTCAAAATTCCGCTCGGACGTGGATCCAATTGCGACCGTTCCGTTCGCATGTGGGATGATATGCAATCCATCCACAAACAATTGCGGTGCGTCCGGCGCGGGGTGTTTTAGCAATACCGATTGCCCTTTCACCCCATCCCCAAACAATCGTCCCGTGTCCTCTGAAAGTTGGCGCAGACCTTCATAGCCGGTTGCCCAAATCACGCTGCCACAATCTGGCGCATCCTTTGTGATTTCAACGCCTTTGGCCTGCAGCCCAGCAACCAGTGCGGCGCAGGCCTGTCTGGGAAACATACGCGCGCTCAGCGTGTCCCGGATCAATAGACCTGTTGGGCTGCTTGGGGCAAACGCGCCTTGGCTTTCGGTTGAAACAATTTCCCAAATCGCCCGCCCCTGCCAAAGGTCCGCCGCACCTTTTGCGCGGGCTTTTGCCAGATCAATCGCGCGATCATCGGCCAAAACCTGCAATCGTCCAGTACGCCCATATCCGGCAGCGACCCCACCAGCGGTTTCGACATCGCGCCAAAACCCTTCAGCCATCAAAAGACTGTCCAGCTGAAACGCCTTTTTCGCATTCCAATTTTCCGGCACATGCGGCGCCAAGGCACCAACGATCCCGCCAGAAGATCCTGCACCCGGCCCATTGGGGTCAACGACACGCACCTTCGCCCCGCGCATCACGCAGATCCATGCGATGGACAGACCAAAAATACCCGCACCGCGAACCGTTACATCTATGCCTATATCTGTGCTTGCCATTCCGACCCATCCACGCCACAACCTGACAGCCCCAATAGGACATTCCGCAATGGCAGACCAGCCAACACCTTCACAACATATCTCTGATATCACGTGGCGCGATGAGGTGCCGGTATCTGATCGTTTTGATGACCCCTATTATTCCCTGGAAAACGGGTTGGCTGAAACCCGTCATGTCTTTTTGCAAGGCAATGATCTGCCCACACGCTATTCAGATGGGTTTCATGTGGCCGAACTGGGGTTTGGAACTGGCCTTAACCTATTGGCTTTGCTTCAGGATTGGCGCGCATCTGGCGCAAAGAGCGTGTTGCGCTTCACAACTTTTGAAGCCTATCCACTGCCGCCCGCCGACATGGTTCAGGCCCAAACCGCGTTTCCAGAGCTGGGCGATTTATCACAAGAATTGGCCCCATATTGGGGGCAAGATGAATTCCAACTCAGCGATCTGCATTTCACTATGATCACAGGCGATGCACGCCAGACCCTACCTGACTGGCAAGGGGCTGCGGATGCATGGTTTCTGGATGGATTTTCGCCCGCCAAGAACCCCGAACTTTGGCAAGATGATCTGATGCAAGCGGTCTATGACCACACCAAAGACGGAGGTAGCGCCGCGACCTATACCGCGGCAGGCTTCGTGCGCCGCGGTTTGGAAACAGCAGGGTTCAACGTAACCCGCATCGCAGGCTATGGGCGCAAACGGCATATGACACGCGCTGAAAAAACGAAAGATAAGGATATCGAATGAGCGCTGAAAAAACAAAACGCGCTATTTTGTTGATGATCTTCACGACATTTATTTTCGCCAGTCAGGATGCATTATCCCGCCATTTGGCCGAGCATTATGATGTGACGCTGATCGTCATGCTGCGCTATTGGTTCTTTTCGCTCTTCGTACTGACGATGGCCGCACGTTCAAAGGGCGGGATCCGCGCAGCTGCGAAAGCACATTTCCCTAAATTGCAAATTTTCCGGGGCGTTTTGCTATCTTTGGAAATCATCGTCATGGTGATCGGGTTTGTCTATTTGGGTCTGGTCGAGGCCCATGCGGTCTTTGCGTGCTATCCGTTGATCATCGCCGCGCTATCAGGACCTGTTTTGGGCGAAAGCGTTGGCTGGCGGCGCTGGTGCGCGATTGCTGTCGGCTTTGTTGGCATCCTGATCGTTTTGAAACCAAGCGCGGGCGTCTTTTCACCCTATGCGCTGATCTCGCTTCTGGCCGCCACGATGTTTGCCCTTTACGGGTTGCTGACACGCTATGTCGGGCGAAAAGACAACGCAGCAACGTCCTTCTTTTGGACCGGGATGTCTGGCGTCGTCGTCACCACATCCGTCGGCATCTGGGCGTGGGAGCCCATGACCCTGCCCGACTATGGCTGGATGGCATTGCTGTGCATTCTGGGCGCAACCGGTCACTATCTACTGATCCGGGTCTACGAACTGGCCGAAGCCAACGCAGTGCAACCTTTTGCCTATTTTCAACTCGTCTTCGCCTCAACCATGGGCGTCGTTCTATTTGGCGAAACGATCCGCGCAAATGTGATAATCGGCGCATCCCTCATCGTCGGCGCAGGATTGTTCACCCTTTGGCGAGAACGCCGGGCAGAAGGGAAACCTTAGAGCGCAAAGCCCCACATCTTCAGATTTCGCAATCAACACCGACACGTTCGACATTTAGTTGGACTGCAAAAGTAGTTGGACTGCAAAAGTCACACATGTTTTCAATACAGACGTTCACAGATCGCGAGCCCAATTCCGATATTAGGACTTTACTGCCGCTCTCTTAGTTCAACGAAGCACCGAGCCACGAGAGGTATAGAAGCAAAGGCACAAAGCCCATGGCGGCAATGATAGGGAAGGAAATCACCGACCCCAACTCTTCCGGGCTTCGTCCGAATATAAATGCTACTCCTTCGGACACAATCGTTGCGGCAATAGAACCTAAAATCGAGACAGTGCCGCCTAGAAGAAGCAACCCAATACCCACACCGAAACTTGGAACCAACTCTGATCGCGAAAGTCCTTCCACCCCGGCCAAGTTGAAAACCATCCCGGTTGCGATCACACCTAAGACCAAAGAATTAAAGGACGGTAAGCCACCTAATAAAGGAATGAAGGCAATAAAAATCGAAGCAAAAATCAATAGAAATGCATCCTTTGCGACCTCTCGAGGCGCATCCGACACGAACTTCAGGGGCAGAGACCATATAGCATCGTCCCCAAAGCCCATTGCAATCGGAGCGACAAGGGTGACAAATGTCATAATGCCGAGCGCATGAAAAAACGGCTGGACAAAAAAGCCCGCAATGAGCCCCGCACTTTTATTGAGCCATAAGAGGATAAAAGTCGGACCGAAGGTGAGGATGATATATATCATTGCGGCTGCGTAGACTTCCCAATGAAGGAGGGCCTCCAAACAAGCAAGCAAAGCACTTCCTAAAAGCATCGAATTCTCCTTAACCGTATTTGATTTTAAATTTGCTATCTGAAATGTCGGTCGTTCACTTCTTTGTATGGCTCTGTGACTAGAGCAGTGTCTCACCAGGCACGATAATACGGCTCTCTCTAAGTTTCTTCACCCAACCTGATGGCTGTGGGCTCACATAAGACCTTCGTCACCTCGTAGATAAGTCAGTTTCCCATTACCCTTCTCCATCCGCTCCAACCTAACGCACCCGTAGCGTAGACCCGATCAGCTCTTGCGAAAACGGAACAGGTAGCGGGTCGACACCCAATCGTGCGCGATAGACGGGTAGGCTTTCGGCGACACGCATCACATAATTGCGGGTTTCGTCAAAGGGGATCGCTTCGATCCAATCGACGATGTCGATGCCGCCGCGCCGCGGATCGCCATTCTGATCCATCCAGCGTGCGGGCCGACCCGGCCCTGCGTTATACGCCGCCGACATCATCACGACATTGCCATTAAAGCGACGCGACACATCCGCCAAATAGGCCGCGCCCAGCGTATAGTTGTAGCGCGGATCAGCCGTCAGGCGGTTCAGGGAATAAGACACCCCCAACTCGCCTGCCATCAATTGCGCCGTACCCGGCATCAGTTGCATCAGACCACGCGCGCCCGCATGGGACACGACGACCGGGTCAAATTCAGATTCACGCCGTGCAATGGCCAATACCATTTCCGTAGGCACAGGGTGTTTTTGAGACACGATTGAAGGGTACAGCGCATAGTATGGCCCCGGGATCTCAATCCCGAACCGTGCCGCACGTTTGCCAACCATCACTTGAATATGGGGTTGGTTCATCTCGGCCAACATGGCCCCCATTTGACCGATTTCTTCGCGGGGCAATTCCTCGGCAAGATGGGTCAGAAACCGTTCGGCCAACACGTATTCCTGCGCGCTCAACAAAAGGATGGCCGCGCGATACACGCTGCTGTTTGTGTACGACGCAGAGCGCCATGGGGCGAAGGCCTCTTTCCCGCTAAGACGCGTATCAAAGGGCAGGTCTGCCCGTTCCGCAGCCAGCAATCCGTAGAAAGAGGTCTGGAATTCCGCCGCCCGCGCATAGGCCGCACGTGCCGCATCAGAGCCACCCAGTGCTTCATGCGCCCGACCAACCCAATATCCACCGCGCCCAACTGCAATTGGTGTTTCGGCATCCTCAAGATAGGCTTGGAAATGAGGCAAAGCCGTCTTTGCGTCGTTCAAATGGCGCAAAGCAATATAGCCCGCCAACCATTCCAATTCACGAAAATCACTGCCCGCGCTCATATGGTGATTGGCGGCAATGCGATAGGCTTCGCGATGCGCCCCAGCCAACATGCGTCTGCGCGCCAGATCAACCCGTGGCTTTGCCCAAAGTTCTGGACGCCCAAGGCTTTCTTCCGAATCCGAGCGTTCCAACATCAGCTCAATCGCAGAGGCCCGGCGCCCTTTGCGATACCGCCACAGGAACCGTTCATATGCGAGACCGGCATCGTTTTTTAACGCCGCAGGCACATTGGCAATCAACGTATCTACATTGCCCTCTTGTTTCCGCAAAGCGATGCGCGCCAACGCCAATGCCCGCCAGCCATCATTCATCTGCCCCAGCATCGCACGCGCGTTCACAGACCACCCTGACCAAAGCGCATGATCCATCCGCGCTGTGTGATAAGGTTTTAAAACAGCCCCCCAAGCAGACATCAAAGCTTCGCGCTCATCCTGAACCAATGTCAGATGTGTCCATGCATGAATAGCTGCCGCTTCTGCCGCCCCAATATCACCGGCCTGACGATGCGCCCGCGCCAAAGCCAAGGCGCCAGTTCCTGTGCGTGGGATATGATCTTTGAAAAACGGCAACACGACATCCGCAGGGGCGGTTTCCATCGCGGCTTCTGACTTTTCCTTCAGATAGGGCAATCCCGGCCAATCTGGGTTGCGCGTGATGAAATCCAGCACCTGTTGTGCATTTTCCGCGTCACCAGAACGCAAGAAATGCCACAAAACCAAATCCTGCGCTTCTTGCCCATCACGGCCTGCCTCGATCTGGGCCGCTGCCCAATTTTCCGTCCGCACTGATTCCATCGCACGGGCCAGCCCCTGTCCGGCACCGGCTTGGGCCTCCATTCGTGCTGGCATCCAAAGGGCCATACATAAAACAACACTAAGAACTGGCGCAAAGGCCGAAGGAATACGCGACATAAGCTTGCAATTTCCGATCTGAACAGAGATAGACGCTCCGCGAAGGATACATCTGTCCCACGCCGCGGCAACACACATTCGCGACAGGGGCAGGAAAAATCATAGCTTTGAAACAAACAAACGAAGGAGCGTATCATGTTCAAAGGGTCTTTGCCTGCACTGGTCACGCCGTTGAAAGACGGCACGGTGGATTTTGACGCGCTCAAACGTTTGGTCGCGTGGCATATCGAACAAGGGTCACATGGACTGGTTCCCGTCGGAACCACCGGTGAAAGCCCGACCCTAACCCATGACGAGCACGAAGCCGTCATCGATTGTGTCGTAAAAGAAGCCGCAGGCCAGATCAAAATCATCGCTGGTGCCGGGTCCAACAACACCGCCGAAGCAGTGCGGTTCGTCCAGTTTGCAGCGAAATCCGGTGCCGATGGCGCACTTGTTGTCACGCCATATTATAACAAACCGACACAGGCAGGCCTGATCGCGCATTTCGAAGCGCTGAATGCCTGCGCGGATATTCCGATCGTAATCTACAATATCCCACCGCGTTCCGTGATCGATATGTCGCCCGAAACCATGGGTCAGCTGGCCAAGCTGGACAATATCGTGGGCGTCAAAGATGCAACTGGCGATCTTAGCCGTGTTGCGTCCCAGCGTCTGACATGTGGCACGGATTTCATCCAACTGTCTGGCGAAGACGCAACCGCTGTTGGATTTAACGCCATGGGTGGTGTGGGCTGCATCACAGTGACCGGGAACGTAGCCCCTGCCCTCTGTGCACAGATGCAAGAGGCGACATTGGCGGGTGACTATCCAAAAGCGCTGGAGTTACAGGACAAACTGATGCCTTTGCATCAGGCCATCTTTGCCGAACCGGGCGTAAATGGCGCGAAATACGCGATGTCAAAACTGGGCCTGTGTTCAGAAGAAACACGCCTACCGCTGCTGCCCATCGGGGACGCAACCCGCGCCCAGATCGACGCAGCCATGGCGCATGCTGGACTGATCTAAATTCACGCCAGCTTTGAATAAGGAAACACCTGACGGGAAACCATCAGGTGTTTTTCATTTTAAAGGGTCACCAGATCCATCGCGCCCTCATGTAGGAAACATGCTTTGTCAATCAGACCCAAATCGGCGGGGTTGGGCAAACGCACATCTGCAATTTCGGGAATAGGGCGTGCCGTCAGATCAAATTGCCGGTCTATTTGTGAAACCAAAACAATTCGCGTCTCTGTCTGCGTCGCAAAGATCCGCAAACGGGCCAGCTGATCCTGCAGGAGCGGATGGTTGCGATTTTGGTCCAGCAGTTGCAAATAATCAACGACGATAAAGGTCGCAGCATGTTGTTCTGCGGTTTCCATAATGTACGCGGCAGAAATTTCGTCTGAGGTGTCGATACCAAAGGGTGCGAAACCATTGCCCCCCACGTTACCCCCCAGTGCGGCCAGTTGTTTGTTCACATCAGCCTGCGTGTAATCCAACGTATAAAACCGCGCCCTTTCCCCCTGTTTGCTCGCCAACACTGCCAATTCAAGCGCCAAAACGGTCTTGCCCATTTGAGGTCGTGCGCCCAGCAACAGCATCTCGCTAGGGTGCAGCGCATCCAAAATCGTCTTTGCCGGGCTTTGTTCACTATATGCGGCAGACAGATGGCTCCACGCCCGATACCCTTCGTCTTGGGCAATCCTGTCCAATGCCGCATGTAGCGGTATGTTTTGCTCTTTCGACATCCGCTTGGCACGGCGTTTTAAATGATAGATCGGTGCAGAGATCTGCATGATTTGATCCTCCTGCCCAAGCCCATAGCGCAATCCCTCCTTATGCTGACCAGCTTGAACGCGTTCAGGTTCAAATCAAAACGCTCTACAGGATATCTGCTTTCCAATTTGGAGGGCGGGGGCCTGAGCAAGGCCTATCGAGGTCAGGGATAGACGATATTTTCTCTGCAAAACAAGTCTAATCTTCTTGCTCGACTGCAGAGACCGAGGGCCGGATCAAAATAAGTACGACGCCAATAGTCAGCAAAAGCACAGTCCCCAATTCCAACGGACCAACGGTTTCACCCAAAACCACGATTCCTAAAAGCACCGTCACGATGGGAATCAAAGCTGGCAAAACAGCCCCTGCAATCGGCCCAAGACATTCTATCGATCTATTGAAAGCATATACCGCCAAAACGCTTACCAGAACACCTTGGAACAGGGCTTGTGAAGCAATGTCATATATCGGTGCATCCCCAATATTTTTGGGCAGAAACACGACATAGGCCGGGATGAACAAAACCGCCGACCCGATTGCAACAATACGCGTAGCATCAAGGGACGGGACACGTTCGCGACGTATGATCACCGTATACAGCGCCCACATGGTGCCCGTTATGACAAGGATCGCATGGCCGGGCGTTGCACCATCGCCGGTCGAGGAAAAGACGAAGATTGCCATGATCGTCACAAGCAATCCAATCAGACGCATTGTGCCAAAAGCATCTCCGAAAATGAACGCTCCTAGCAGTACAGATGTGACCGCCATGACGCCCGGGTTCAACGTACCAGCCGCAGCAGCTGGCGCGGTTTGCATCCCAAAGGACATCAAAACGATATAGGGCGCACCAAACATCACCACCATTCCTAGCTTCGACCACCACCCGTGGTTCATCTGCTCGCCCCTGCTTAGAAAAGCCGATGGTGCCAAAATCAGCGCGGCCGTGCCAAAGCGCAAAAAGGTCAGGTCATAAGCATTCAAACTGGTCGTCACACCAAGGCGTAATAGCACCAAGGACCCTGACCAAATAATGATCGCACAACAGGCCCATAACAGGCCTTCCGTCATCGTCTTCATCATTCTGCTGCCTTCTTATTGTCATCCGGCGCAGGATAAAGTTTGTGCTTGAGTTAGAAAAACGATACTTTGTACATTCAACATGCAGGATTTCTAAACTATGGATCATCCTCGTTTCTCTCATCTGACGCTAAACCTTGACGCGCTTCGCAGTTTTATTGCCATCGTGGAAACGGGATCCTTTCGTGGGGCGGCGGCGCGGGTCAACAAATCACCGTCTGCCATCAGCTTGCAAATCGCCAAGCTGGAAGAGGTGCTGGACACACGGTTGATGGATCGGGATGCCCGCAATGTGACGCTAACCCATAACGGCGATCTTCTTCTTGAAGACGCCCGCCGCATGCTTGCCATCAATGACCGAACAATCGGGCGATTTCGCGGTGGATCCATCGCCGCGCATATCTGCATCGCCGCGCCACATGATCTGGGCATGTCTCTTGTCCCGCGATTTTTGAAAGATATGGCCAATCTCTATCCGGATCTACATATCGATGTCCGTTTGGGGACGACAGAATTCGTAGAACAGTCTTTGGCCGAAGGGCATGCTCATCTGGGCCTGTTCAATGATATCCATGCCACCAAAGGGCCCGTAACAACCCTTTATTCTGAACCCTTGTCCTGGCTTACCCTAAAGGGCGGGTGTGCGTCTGAGCAAACACCTCTGCCCCTCTCAGTCGCCTTGGCCAAATGCGCATGGCGGGATGCTGCCATCGGTGCGTTAGAACAGGTCAATCGACCCTATCGTATTGCCTATTCCAGCGACACGGCGATGGGACAAATTGCGGCTGTGCGTGCGGATCTGGCAATTGCGGCCCTGCCTGTTTCCCTTGCGGATCGAGATCTGGACATCGCCCCCCAATCCCTCGGCCTACCGCCGCTGCCACATACACATATCCAAATGGCAGATGACGGCAGCGAAGCAGCGAAACTCTGCGCGCAGGTTTTGGCCCCAACCATACAACAGCTTTCACCTTTTGGCCTGCATCAAAATAGGCCCAAACAGGTTAGCAGTTGATCTTTATGGGCCTTATCGCCGTCAGATCCATTGCAACTGATCCTTGGAACCCCCTTGCCGCCCCTGCCCAAAACCCGTTAGGCATGCCACATGATGACATGGACCCGCCTTTTAAGCACCTCGCGTTTGGGCAAACCGGATTATACCGAACAGCCCAACCGTCCGATTTACCTGCAGGATCTGGACCGGATCGCCTTTTCTGCACCCTTTCGCCGTCTGGCGAACAAAACACAGGTGCATCCCCTACATGAACATGACCATGTGCATCATCGCCTGATCCACTCTATGGAAACCGCCAGTGTGGGGCGGTCATTGGGTATGTCGATTGGGCATTGGTTAGAGGAACAGCACGAGATTCCCGCAGGCGACAAACATGTCATCTCGGGCATGGTTCAGGCCGCTTGTCTGGCCCATGATATTGGCAACCCGGCCTTTGGGCATTCCGGGGAAGAAGCAATTGGCCAGTGGTTTGCCGCGCAGTTCGAACAATCAAATCATCCGCTTTTCGCTGATCTGCCAGCCCCCCATCGCCCCGAATTCGAAGCGTTTGAGGGCAATGCACAAGGGTTCCGCATCATCACGCGGTTGGAAATGTATCGCAACGAGGGCGGCATGCAGCTGTCCCATGGTGTATTAGGTGCTTTCACAAAATACGGCGTGACAGCGGATGTTCAAACGGCCCTAAAAGCTGGCAACGCCAACAAGGCACCTTATTGCGGCCTGAAAAAATTCGGCGTCTTTCATTCCGAAACGGCACTGTTTGAAGAGGCTGCAGACGCCACAGGATTGATCGTAGAAAACAGCCCACACGGTCGTTGGTATCGACGCCATCCGCTGGTGTTCCTGGTCGAGGCCGCAGACGATATCTGCTACAATATTTGCGACATTGAAGACGCCTATACGATGGGGGATCTGGATTTCGACACGGTTGTCGACATCCTAACGCCGCTGATTGGGCGCCCCAATCGCGTGCCTGACGGGATGACCCGAGCAGAACAAATTGCCAAATTGCGCGCCAATGGGATCAGTGCCGCAGTACAGGCCGCCATCGATGCATTCCAAACCCATCACGACGATATTTTATCGGGACGGTTCAACAGCTCGCTTATCGAAATGTCGGCCAAGGCGCAGGAATTTTCGGATATGGTCGATCTCGCGCGATCTCGGATCTTTACCGGGCGGCGCAAGACAGAGATGGAAATATATGGGCGCAACGTGGTGCACAAGGTGCTGGATGGTCTAGTGCCGCTTTATCAGAAACTGGCCCGCGCGGATTGGGATATGAACGCCCTACCGGCCTATGAAACGCAACTGGTGGCCGCGCTTGATCTAGATTTGCGGGATGTGAAAGACAGCTATACAGCGCTGCACAGTTTGGCAGATTTTGTATCTGGCATGACGGATCGCTACGCGGTGCGCGTCGCTGACATGCTATAGCCCCACCCGCGCGCGAAATCCGAACGGATGGGGCCATCATGGGTCCATCTATTTCATCACAATGTACCTTTGACGCGCACCTCGCGAATGGCCTTGTCAATTTTGCCCAAGAACCCCCATCCGGTGAAAATGCTTAGGACGGTGAAAGCGATGGTTTGGAGATCTGGGTTTGCCTCCAATTGATCGACAAAGGTTGGATTAAGCACACCCAATTCCGGCAGAACCGCCGCCATTATCAAGCCGACAATACCAATCACCGACTTACGCCCATCCAATAGCGCCCCAATCCCTTGTCCAAGGGCGGCATTCACCGGCGTCAGTTTGCGTTTAGACGTGTCTGTTTCGGTGGCATCCGTCCCCAGCTGTTCCGCCAAAAGGGCGCTTAACACGTTTGCCACTCCCGTATCGTTGCGCATGGCTTCTGCGAGCTTTTGGCGCAATAGGATCTGCTCCACAGCTTTTGGCGCAACGGATTGAGATCCCGTCGGCGTATTCGTCAAGATGGCCACGGCTTTTTCGACATCGGCATCTGTGGTCTTTGGTTCAATTGAAACAGTCATGATGTCTGTCGGGCGCAAACCCACCCCCTCTGGTAAGGTTGTCAAAAACGCACGCAATCTGCCGATCCGGTTCAACCATCCTTTTTCGAATACATGGAAATTACCCAATGTTCTCAGATAGGTTTCAAATAGGTCCAGATAGGTCGATGACAGGACAGTTGCGTCTGCTTTCCGAGCCGCCGTGACTGTATTGCGGCCAATGATCCCGTCGACTTTTAGAGGTTCGCCATTCAGCTTAAGACCCAATGTATTGAAAGCCTCTTGCAACAATTTCACGGCCCTAACCGGTCCGGACTGAACTGCTGTGTTGTATAGAACCATAGCCGTGCGCTCCGGCAGTTCCCCGCAGCGGCAGCGCGTGTAGTAATTGGTGCGAAAGATGGCGTCGGCCTCGTCCCGTTCTAGCGCCATTACGTCTTCAGCGGTGACTGTTGTGCCGCGCCAATCAGACAATGTTTGCAAAGTGATACCGTATTTCGTCGCCCCGCCTGGGTCCGCGGGGTGATCAACAAACCCACCTTCAGCCGCAATGATGAATTTGTGGAATTTTTCAAATGTTGCGTCGGGAGGCAGTTTGTTCTGGAAAGAAAAATCAGCCGCCATATCGCCATCATCCTCATGATCCAACTGCAAAGGGGGACGTTCCGGCACAAGAGCTGGTTTAGGCGGTACAAACCCTTTGTCCCATGTTTCAATTAACGTCGATAAGTGTTCAGCCCAAACCATATCCCCACCCTGAGGATATTCACCTGCCCGCAACTGGGATGACCGTATGCCGATCAACTGAACATGCGGCTTTTCTATCAGTTTCCCTTTGGAATTATAGATCGGGGTCATGCCGTTTTCTTTGGCCACCTCATGCATGCGGGCCCACCAGGCGGCTTTTGATCCCGTGTCGTCCCAGCTCCACCTGCCGTTTTCAAACAAGACAAAATCAACGGCCAACCCGTATTGGTGGATTGAGCTCCAAGGTTGGGCCCATGTAACCTTTGATCCAGGCCGCGTGCGCCCTTGCGCATATAGATAGGCTTGCCGTTGCGGGGTGCGAAAGGCTTCGAAAACCTTGAAAGGAAACCCTTCCGTGTTCAGCTGGGTCTCAATCTTGATAACACTGTCCCGGATGGCCGGGTGCAGGCGCGATACGTCACCATCACGTGTAGAAGAACTGGTCATGTAATATCATCCTAAAAAACGTCTTTTTTAAAAACGGTCACAGGTAGATTTCAGGTCTGGCCAAAAACAGCCAAAGCACCTGCGACCTTGTTCAATTTGGATCAGCGCAAGACGCCAAAAATTTAAAAAATTTATTTCAAAAGCACTGCAATACTTAACAGAAATTTAACGATTTGTCACGGCCGAAAGCTACCTTTCCAACAAGCGCCAAGTTAGCCCCCTAAGCGTCAGGTTTGATCGGCAAATTTATACATCCGAGGAGCAGAATATTTAGTCTAACGTTGATTTTTTTTAAAAAAAAATTGCACGCGACAGCCGCGAAATAGGGTTCAAAATTGGTTAACATCCAAGAAAAACCAAGCTGGATTGGCATTTAGCTGCAAATGTGGATCAAATTGGGGATATCCCCCTACATATTGACAGCGCAGCGATCCTTACGCCAATATGGTGTGGCTGAGGTCATGTTTGCATGAGTATGTTCAGGTCAAAATCATATGTCTGTTTCTTGGGGTTTTCAGAGAGCTGACACATGGTTTAAACGCTTGCGGAAAGGGAACTATACCCTTTTGCGTTGATCTGGACACTCATCGGGGATGCCTGACGTCGGCTTAAAAACAAAACCATGAACAAAAGTTCGGGGCACATATGGGGGCGTTGGCGGATCGAGCAGATTGGTCGCAAGCTGCGCAACTCGGGAAATAAAACGTGTCGTCGGATTAAGGGACAATGAGGACAAAATGTCGGTAACAGTCTATTCTAAACCTGCCTGCGTACAATGCACCGCCACCACACGAGCGATGGATGCACGTGGTATCTCGTATAAAGTTGTTGACCTAACCGTTGATGGTGAGGCGTTCACCCAAGTGTCTGAGATGGGCTATCGTCAAGCGCCTGTCGTTATTGCAGGTGAAAGCCACTGGTCTGGTTTCCGTCCTGATCTGATTGCTCAGATCGCATAAAGTTTCTGGCGGCGCAGCCCAATCAAGCAGCTGAACGCCTATTTGGTCGTTTCAATGCTAGAATGGAGATTTTCACTGTGCAGCCCGATTTGATTTTCTATTCTTCTCGTTCCGGCAATACAGCGCGCTTTGTGGCGCGCCTTGGTGGGACTTCTTACCGCATACCGATTGCGCAAGAAGACCCTATGCCATCTGCCGAGCGGCCCTATGTTTTGGTGTGCCCCACATATTCCGATTCACTCGGTGAGGGGGCGGTTCCGAAGCAAGTGATCCGCTTTTTGAACGACCCGCAAAGACGCGCCAAGCTGCTAGGTGTGATCGCTGCGGGAAATCGCAATTTCGGCGCAACCTTTGCGCTGGGTGGCAAGATCATTGCCGAAAAATGCAAAGTGCCAGTTCTCTATAGATTTGAACTGGCTGGGACGGACAAAGATATCGAGCTGGTCATGCAGGGGCTGACACGGCTTGGATTGGAAAAACTGGGGGCGAACACAGATGCTTGACGAGGCCATCGACAGCACACTTGATTTTCACGCGCTAAACGCGATGTTGAACCTATATGACAGTAAGGGTCATATCAGGTTTGATGCGGATAAAATGGCGGCGCGCCAATATTTCCTGCAGCACGTGAATCAGAACACTGTGTTCTTTCATTCGCTGGATGAAAAGTTGGATTACCTCGTTGAGGAAGGCTATTACGAGCCGAGCGTGCTGGATCAGTATTCCAAGAATTTCCAACGCGACATCTGGGCACAGGCCTATGCCAAAAAGTTCCGGTTCCCGACCTTTTTGGGTGCTTTCAAATACTACACCTCTTACACGTTAAAGACCCGCGATGGTCAGCGTTTCCTAGAACGCTATGAAGATCGCGTGGTTATGGTGTCTTTGGCGCTGGCCGAAGGGGACGAAGCACTAGCAATGTCCTTTATGGAAGAAATTCTATCTGGCCGTTTCCAGCCCGCCACACCGACCTTCCTAAACGCCGGTAAAATGAGCCGGGGCGAGTTGATTTCATGCTTCCTATTGCGTTTGGAAGACAACATGGAATCCATCGGCCGCGGCATCAACTCCGCCTTGCAACTGTCCAAACGGGGCGGCGGTGTGGCGTTGATGTTGACCAATCTTCGCGAAATGGGTGCCCCTATTAAGGGTATCGAAAACCAATCCTCTGGTGTCATCCCTGTGATGAAGCTGCTCGAAGACAGCTTTTCCTATGCCAACCAGTTGGGTGCCCGTCAGGGCGCCGGTGCGGTCTATCTGAATGCACACCACCCCGACATCATGCGGTTCCTCGACACCAAGCGTGAAAATGCGGATGAAAAGATCCGCATCAAAACACTGTCTCTTGGTGTTGTCATTCCTGATATCACGTTTGAATTGGCCAAGAAAAATTCCGACATGTATCTCTTTTCTCCACATGACGTGCAGAAAGTATATGGGGTGCCTTATTCGGAAATTTCCGTCACAGAAAAATATGACGAGATGGTGGATGACAAACGCATCCGCAAATCCAAGATCAACGCGCGCGAATTCTTCCAGACACTGGCGGAAATCCAATTTGAAAGCGGCTATCCCTACATCATGTTTGAAGACACGGTGAACCGGATGAACCCGGTTGCAGGCCGCATCACGATGTCCAACCTGTGTTCCGAAATCTTGCAGGTCAATGAAGCGTCAGAATTCAACGATGATCTGGGCTATGCCAAAATGGGCACAGACATTTCCTGTAACTTGGGTTCGTTGAACATCGCCAAGACAATGGATGGTAAGGATCTGGGTCAAACAGTCGGCACAGCGATCCGCGCGCTGACCGCTGTGTCAGAAATGTCTGCAATCGACAGTGTGCCATCAATCCGCAAGGGCAATGATGAAAGCCACGCGATTGGTCTGGGCCAAATGAACCTACACGGGTTCTTGGCGCGGGAACACATTCATTACGGCAGCCTAGAGGGCATTGAATTCACCTCGGTCTATTTTGCCGCCATCGCCTATCACGCAATCAAAACATCCTGTGTTCTGGCCGCTGAAAAAGGGTCCAGCTTCAAAGGATTTGAAGACAGCGATTACGCATCTGGCGTCTTCTTTGACAAATACACAGAACAAACATGGTTGCCCGAAAGCGAGCGTGTGAAAGAGCTGTTTGATGGCATCGATCTGCCAACACCGGACGATTGGACCGCGCTGAAGGCCGAGGTCATGAAACACGGCATGTATAATCGCAACCTACAGGCTGTACCGCCAACGGGGTCGATTTCTTACATCAACAACTCGACCTCCTCTATCCATCCGATTGTGTCCAAAATCGAGATCCGCAAAGAGGGCAAGATTGGCCGCGTGTATTATCCGGCCGCGTTCATGAATAACGAGAACCTCGAATATTACCGCGATGCCTATGAAATCGGGCCAGAGGCCTTGATTGACACCTATGCGGCAGCAACCGAGCACGTGGACCAAGGCCTGTCCCTGACCCTGTTCTTCCCATCGGATGCAACGACACGGGACATCAACAAAGCGCAGATCTACGCGTGGAAAAAAGGCATCAAGACGATCTACTACATTCGTCTGCGCCAAGCCGCCCTTGAGGGCACAGAAGTCGAAGGCTGCGTGTCCTGCACGCTGTGATTGGAAAAGGATCAGGTTTGATGAAAGATATGTCACCCGCCACCGCCACAGTGCCCCGCGCCGTCAACTGGAACCGCTTGGAAGATGAAAAAGACCTTGAGGTCTGGAACCGTCTGACCGTCAATTTCTGGCTTCCAGAAAAGGTGCCATTGTCCAACGATGTGCCCAGCTGGGCGACATTAAAGCCAGAAGAAAAGACGCTAACGATCCGTGTCTTCACTGGCTTGACGCTGTTGGACACAATCCAGAACTCTGTTGGGGCCCCTGCCCTGATGCCGGATGCGGTTACGCCGCATGAAGAATCCGTTCTGACCAACATCGCCTTTATGGAGGCGGTACACGCGCGGTCTTATTCGTCGATCTTCTCGACACTGTGTTCGACCAAAGAGGTTGATGAAGCCTTCCGCTGGTCAGAAGAAAACCCGCATTTGCAGGCCAAGGCCAAAGCGATCTTGGAAACATATGCACCAGGTGCTGATCCGCTGAAGCGCAAAATCGCATCCGTGTTCCTGGAAAGCTTTTTGTTCTATTCCGGTTTCTATCTGCCGATGTATTGGTCCAGCCGGGCCAAGCTGACCAACACCGCTGACCTGATCCGTCTGATCATCCGCGACGAGGCGGTACATGGCTATTATATCGGCTACAAATTCCAACGCGCCTTGGAGAAAGAAAGCGAAGAACGTCAGCAAGAGCTGAAAGATTTCGCCTTCGGCTTGTTGTTCGACCTATATGATATCGAATCCAAATACACAGAAGAACTGTATGACGATATCGGCCTGACCGAAGACGTCAAAACCTTCCTTCATTACAATGCCAACAAGGCGCTGCAGAACTTGGGCTTTGAGGCGCTGTTCCCACCAGAAGCATCTGAAGTGAACCCAGCGATTCTTGCAGCTCTGTCCCCGGACAGCGAAAATCACGACTTCTTCTCCGGATCTGGATCCTCTTATGTCATCGGTAAGGCCGTCGCCACAGAAGACGAAGATTGGGATTTCTAAACGGTCTCTTAACAGCCCTAGAAATTCTCTTTTAATATCAAAGAACCTTAGAAACCAACCAATCCAATTGGTTGGTTTTTTGATGTAAATCGAGATCAAAGGACACATTTCTGTCCCATTTCGGTGCCGGTTTTTGCCAGCACCGCCACGCATGCTGAAGCTCGTAAATTGGAGCTGACCATGCCAACGTATCAAGTAACCTACCAGTCGTCACAGACTGCCAGTGGGGCTGTAGAAGACGCCCTGTTCGGCGCGAATGCGCTATATGATGTAAACATAAACGAAGACAGTGATTTCGAACCCGATGACGGGTTTGAAGCAGCCATAGACGAGCTGGGGATCACCTATCTGCGCTATCCGGGGGGACACGCAGAAAGTACGATCGATATTACAGCGCTAAGCAACGGGGCGTTGCGCAGCGAAGTAACCAGTTTTCTAGATTGGGCCGCCGCCAAAAGGGTGGATGGCGATCCGTTGCAAATCGTACTGACTTTGCCAACCAAGACGGATATTTCCAGCGCGCAAATCGAAAAATTCGTTCAGCTGGTATTGACCGAATATGGCGGTCTGATTTCAGGATTTGAGATCGGAAACGAATATTCTATAGGCCCGGTCGATGATGATGCCGATCGTTCTGTTCACCCAGAATTTTCTGGCGAAGACACCATCGCGGCCATGAACGAAACCGATTATGGGATCGTCGCCAATACTGTCATCAATGCCGTTCAAGACGGTATAGATGCATTTGCGTCAAAGACAGGCAACACAAGCCTAGATCCCGACATCATGTTGCAGCTTTCCGCAACAAGCGGCGCTGCAAGCGATTATAAAGGTACGGGGATCAAGGCTACTCAGGCAAATTCCGATATCTTATCCCAACTTGATGCCAGTGCCTTAGCTGCAATCGACACCGTTGTGGGCCATTATTATTACAATGACAGCCATAGCGATGATGAAAGCTTCGATAACGGTTATCAAGAGATCCGCAGCCTCGACACGATTTATTCCGCGTTCGAAGATCTCTTTGACGGAGATGTGGAATTCTCCATCACCGAATGGGGCGTTTACAGTCAAAATTACACGCAATTGGGCGCTGCAAGCGCATCGACTATGTTGGAAATGTTCGAAAACATGCTCGAGATGGGTGTGGATTCCGCCTATATCTGGCCTTTACAGCACCGCACGACCAACTCCATAGCCGGAAATCGTAATGCCGACGATGTATATCTGACTATGGCTGGCGGCATGTTTAACATGCTGGAAGAGACGCTTGAAAAACAGGAAAGCGTCACCGGATCCGATAGCGCCTTTTATCTGCAAAGCAGCACTTGGACAAATGCAGCCGATGCAATCGACATCACGCATTTTGCCAGTGACTATCAGCAGGTGCTTTATGTGTCTTTACGGGACCTGACGCAGTCAGATGTCACGCTGTCACTGGCCGGGTTGATGACCAATGCTCAGGATGTCTCTGTTCGACAATTAAGCATTGATCAATCCAGTTCGGATGGTCTGAGCGATTTTGCGGGCAACGGTGACGGCCGTCTCGGCAGACGATCCATCACATCTGCAGAACTTGCCCAATTGCAAACCTTGGCGTTCTTTGACGCAAGCAACAGCAATCATGTGAAATATTCAGGAAGCGACATCCTGACATATCTGCCACCGTTCGAAACCATCATTCCTTTGGTCAACAACCCTAAGAGCATTGATGACTACTATTTTGCAACAGAAGTCGATGTCGCGCCTGAAATCACAGAACTGTCCAATAGCTTGCTCACGACGAATAAAATCTCGTTGGATATGATGCCTTATGATGTGGTTGAAATTGTTATCACACATACTGCGATCCAGAACGGCGACGCGTCCAACAACACCCTTAAAGGCGGCGCAGGACAAGATAAGCTATTTGGTCTTGCAGGTGCCGACCGACTGCTCGCAGGTGAAGAAGACGATCTCCTTGATGGCGGAGCTGGTGCAGACACGCTTGTTGCTGGTTCTGGTAATGACACGATCAGAGGTGGCAATGGCGCCGATGAAATCAACGGCGGCAACGGCTATGATTTTGTCACCTATGCCAATGTGGATGGTCGGGTCCTGATTGACCTAGAAGAGGATGTTTCCGGTACAAAATTTGTTTCCTTCTTTGACCATGGCCATGCCGGTGGCGATTCTTATGTGAATGTCGAAACATTCCGCGGCAGCGAAAATGCAGACAACATGCGTGGAAACGATGCCGACAATAAGCTCTGGGGTGGCGGTGGGAATGACCGCATCTATGGGCGCGCCGGAGACGACACCCTTGGTGGGAATGACGGTCAAGACTCGCTCTATGGCAATTTAGGTGCTGATATTCTCAGTGGTGGCGATGAGGCTGGCGTGCAGGACTGTTTCGTCTACTTCCACGTAAGTGACAGCTACGCAGGCGCTGGCAACCGAGATAGGATTACAGACTTTCAAACCGGCGCTGACTTGATTGACCTATCAAATCTCAACATCACTGATAGCTTTGTCTTTGTCGGTTCATCTGAACTCACCGGGACTGCAGGTCAGCTAGGCTATTACAATTCTAGTGGTGATACGATCATTCACGCAGATCTGGACGGCGACGGCGTATCTGAGTTCGAAATACAGCTCGACGGGATCATGACGTTAAACGCGAATAACTTCATCGTTTAGAACGAAAACACCCAAACCAGACACAGAATTGTCAGCAGATGGACCGGAAACTGTCCATTCTGCAGGCAATCTCTGATCGAATGGTCAATTTTCGCCATTCTTTTCAACTGAACATTAGATCAACTACCAAAACGGTGTTTAGGGTCCATCCCAGGCGAAACCAACAGCCGGAGGACCTTATGTCACAGTCGCACGCGCCCAAATCGCGCATCACCCGTCGCGGCGTTCTTAAGACGTCAATCGCAACAGGTGCTCTGGGCACCCTGCCGTTCAAAGCCATGGCAGCTGATCCGATCAAAGTCGCAGGCATCTATACGCTGCCTGTCGAACAACAATGGATCTCACGCATTCACCTTGCCGCTGTTGCTGCAGCCGAGGCAGGACAAATCGAATATGTCTATTCGGAAAACACATCCAACACCGATTATTCCCGCGTCATGCGCGAATATGCGGAAAGCGGTGTTCAACTGATCATCGGTGAAATCTTTGCCGTTGAACAAGAAGCCCGTGAAGTTGTGTTGGATTACCCAGACACGGCCTTTTTGATGGGCTCGTCTTTCTTGGACGATCCTGATTATCCGAACTTGGCCGTGTTCGATAACTACATCCAAGACGCTGCCTACCTGTCTGGCATCATCGCAGGCGCGATGACCGAAACGGCCAATATCGGCATGGTTGGCGGTTATCCGATCCCCGAAGTGAACCGTTTGATGCATGCCTTTATGGCGGGCGTTCACGAAATCAAACCCGAAGCAACCTTCCAGGTTAGCTTTATCGGCTCTTGGTTCGATCCGCCCAAGGCAAAAGAAACCGCCTTTGCCATGATCGAAAATGGCGCTGACCTGCTATATGCTGAACGCTTTGGCGTCTCGGATGCTGCGCAGGAAAAAGGCCTATTGGCTGTTGGCAACGTGATCGACACACAGGCCGATTATCCTGAAACGGTTGTCGCCTCCGCGATCTGGCATTTCGAACCGACATTGCAAGCGGCCATCGCTGCTGTTGCAGATGGCAGCTTTACGGCCGCCAATTACGGCGCTTATTCCTTTATGAAGGAAGGCGGCTGTTCCCTTGCGCCTTTAGGCACGTTTGAAGGCAAAGTGCCACAAGCAGCATTGGATCTGGTTGCAGAGGAGACGGCAGCTATCAAGGATGGTAGCTTCACAGTTGCAATCAACGACGAAGAGCCAAAATCCTCGTGACACAAACCAATCCGGCGCAGAATGACATCGTTCTGCGCCTCCAAAACATCACCAAACGATTTGGCGCTTTGACCGCCAATAATGACATCAGTTTCGATCTGCGCCGCGGCGAAGTTCTGGCCCTTTTGGGTGAAAACGGTGCAGGCAAGACCACTTTGATGAATATCCTCTTTGGCCATTATACGGCCGATGAGGGCAGTATTGACCTCTTTGGTGCGCCCCTGCCACCGGGCCAACCTAGCATTGCGCTGGCTTCAGGTCTTGGCATGGTGCATCAGCATTTCACGCTGGCTGAAAACCTAAGCGTTCTGGACAATATCACACTGGGCACGCGCCCTTTGATATCATTGTCATCCAACCAGCGGACTGCGCGCAAAAAGCTGGCCATTCTATCCGAAGACTATGGATTGGCTGTCGATCCGGATGCCAAAATATCCGCCCTGTCTGTCGGTGAAAAACAACGGGTCGAGATCCTAAAAGCGCTGTATCGCGACGCCAAAATCCTGATCTTAGATGAACCCACGGCCGTTTTGACACCGCAAGAGGCTGAAGCACTGTTCGCCACATTGTCAAAAGCCACTGAACGTGGCCTATCGGTGATTTTTATCTCGCATAAGCTGCACGAAGTTCTGGCCATTTCAGATCGTATCGCCGTATTGCGCCACGGTGTCCTTGTGGGGCAGGAAGCAACCGCAGATATGGACGAGGCCCAGATCATCCAGATGATGGTCGGTGCAGAGGTTACCCTGCCCTCGCCCCCCAAAGCCACACCCGGCGCACCTTTGCTTGCGTTGGATCGGGTCACAACCCGCGCAGCGGCCAACCAAACCGGGCTGCAAAACGCCAATCTGATCTTGCGGGCGGGGCAGATCACAGGACTAGCAGGCGTTTCTGGCAATGGACAAAGCGCGCTTGCGGACTTGATCAGCGGTCTAATTGCCCCCGAAAGCGGGGATCTGACGTTTTCCGAAAGCAAACCAGACCATTGGTCCCCCCGAACCGCGTTGGCTGCTGGCATTGGTCGCATTCCCGAGGATCGCCATAAAACTGGAACCGTTGCCGATTTTTCTCTGACCGAAAACACGATTTTGGAAACCTATCGCGAAGCGCCGCTGTCAAAACGTGGATGGATGAATTGGCGCGCGGCGCGCAAGACAACAGAAGAGATCATAGAACGTTATGATGTACGCTGTCCCGGACCCAGCACCGCAATCCGCCAATTGTCTGGTGGGAACATGCAAAAGCTGATCCTTGGTCGCGTGTTAGAGGCCACGCCTAAAATCATTCTCGCCAATCAACCCGTGCGCGGTCTGGATATTGGGGCCGTCACATATGTGCAAAATCGATTGATTCAGGCACGCGATGCGGGTGCAGCGATCTTGCTGATCTCGGAAGATCTGGATGAAATCCTGTCCCTCTCAGACGTAATACATGTCATGTCCAAGGGGCGTCTCAGCCCAGAATTTGAACGTGGAACAATGAATAAATCTCAATTGGGCCGCTGGATGGCGGGCCACGGGTTTGGAGAGCAAAATGCGGCTTGATCCAATTCCCGCCCCCAGTCTGCAACGCCAACTGGGCCTACCAGCCCTGGCCCTGATTGCGACATTCGGATTGGGCGGCATTCTAGCCTTGATCGCAGGTGCCAACCCGTTCGCCACATTTGGCCTGATCTTAAAAGGTGCAGCCGGTAGCAAATTTTCCCTATTGGAAACCCTGAACCGCGCCACCCCGCTGATTTTTACAGGCCTTGCCATATCCGTCGCGTTCAAAGCCAAGCTTTGGAATATTGGCGGTGAAGCACAGCTTTATGCAGGTGCCTTGGCAACCGTGGTGATTGGCACGCAATTGTCGCTACCGGGACCGGTCTTGATCCCCCTGATGGCGATTGGCGCGATCTTTGCAGGTGCGTTGATGTTGCTGGGCCCAGTGCTGCTGAAAACGCGCCTTGGGGTGGATGAAGTCGTCACAACACTACTGTTGAACTTCATCATGCTGCTTTTCGTCTCGATGTTGTTGGAAGGTGCATTGAAAGACCCTATGGGCATGGGTTGGCCGAAAACCGAAAGCCTGCCGCGCGACGCTCGCTTACCCCGGATTGCTACCGGGTTGCGTCTGCATTGGGGATTTGGAGTGGCACTGATTTCTGCTGTTGTGATCTGGCTTTTGCAAACACGCAGCACGCTGGGTTATGAAATCCGCGCCACCGGCCTAAACGCGGAAGCGGCCCGTTTTGCTGGGATTCCGGTAAATGCTGTTCTGATCAAAACCGCGCTGCTGTCGGGCGGTTTAGCAGCACTGGCGGGCTACTCAGAGGTCGCCGGGCTAAAAGGCAATCTGACTTTAGATATATCCCCGGGCTTTGGCTATACAGGCATCGTTGTGGCGATGTTGGCGTTGCTAAACCCGTTGGGCGTTGTCGTATCCGCGATTTTCGTCGCGGGCATCTTTGTAGGTGCCGACAGTATGAGCCGCGCAGCCGACGTCCCCTCATATATCGCCGATATCCTTCTAGCCGCCGCCTTGTTGTTCATGGTGCTGGCCTTGATGCTGACAAAATACAGGATCGCACGATGATGGACCTTTTGTCTCTTCTCAGCACAAGCCTAGCCGATATCGGGCAGATCTTTGTCACAGCCAGTTTTTGGGCCGCCGTATTGCGCATTGCGTCACCTTTAATCTTTGCCGCTTTGGGCGAATTGATTTGCGAGCGCGCAGGTGTGCTAAACCTTGGGATCGAAGGGATCATGGTCGCGGGCGCATTTGCGGGCTGGGTTGCCGTCTATGCAGGCGCTGACCTGTGGGTGGGCGTCGGGGTTGCCATGATCGCTGGCATGGCTTTTGGTGCTTTGCATGGTGTGTTTACAGTGCTTTTTGGCCTGTCCCAGCATGTGGTCGGCATCGGCATCACCCTATTGGCCACCTCAAGCACATATTACGCCTATCGGATCGCGCTACCAGAGGCCAACACACCGCCCCGGATCGAACCCTTTCGCCCGTTAGATATCCCTGTTTTGTCCGATCTGCCCTTTCTGGGAGAGGCGCTGTTTACCCAAACCGCCCTAACCTATTTGGCCTTTGCTTTGGTCATTGTCACGGCCCTGATCCTGTATCGTACGCCGCTGGGCTTGGCGGTTCGGGCCGCAGGTGAAAACCCCAATGCGGTCGAGGCACAAGGCCTGCCTGTCCACATGCTGCGCATGGGTGCGTTGATGATCGGATCTGGATTGATGGCCATTGGTGGGGCCTTTTTGACCATGTCGGCATTTGACAGTTTCTTTTTTGAAATGATCAATGGGCGTGGCTGGATCTGTATCGCGCTGGTTGTGTTTGGGGCGTGGAAGCCGTGGAAAACCCTAATGGGTGCGCTGCTATTCGCAGGCTTTGACGCCGCGCAAATCCGTCTGCAACAAACCGATCTGGGTCAGGACGTCCCCTATCAGATCTTCCTAATGATCCCTTATATATTGTCCATCCTCGCACTGATCCTTATGTCGCGCCGTGCAGGCGTACCTGCTGCCCTAATGGTGCCCTTTATCAAAGGCCAAAGATGAGCTTTACTACGATAAAACGGATTTTTTGTACCCTACAATCGATGGTGAGCAATGATACTTTTTACAGCAATCAAGAAATGGTGGCACGGCGAAGAAATACCATATGAGAATGATCCGAATAGCTTAGTTGTTATCTTCTCATCCGAAGTCAAACTTCATTGGTCATCAAAAATAGTTCATGCTGTAGTCGATTTCGTTCAAAGAGAATGGAAGTGGTTGATCGGCATAAGTTTTACTTTGGTAGGATTGGCGATGACCTATGTGCGTTGGTTTTAAATCTATGAAAGATCCAAAGGTAAAATGACGTATGACATCCTGATCACATCGGCCACCCTGCCCGATGGCACGACCACCGATATCGGCATCACTGGCGACAAAATCACGGCCCTTGCCACTGACCTGCCGCGGGATGCGGGCCAGATCATCGATGCAACCGGCGATCTGGTTGCCCCGCCATTCGTAGATCCGCATTTTCACCTAGATGCGGCGCTGTCCTATGGCACCCCACGGATCAATGCCTCTGGCACCTTGTTGGAAGGCATCGACCTATGGGGCGAATTGCGCGATATCGCCACGGTCGATGAAATGGTTGAACGCGCTCTAACCTATTGCGACTGGGCCGTGTCCATGGGGTTGCTGGCAATCCGGTCCCATGTGGACACAACGCCGGATCACCTAAACACCGTGACCGCGATGTTAGAAGTGCAGCGCATCGTCAAACCCTATCTGGACCTGCAATTGGTCGCATTCCCGCAGGATGGTTTGTATCGCAGCAAAACGGGGCGGGAAAACGTCATTCGTGCGCTAGATATGGGCGTGAATGTTGTGGGTGGAATCCCACATTTTGAACGTACCATGGAGGATGGCCGCGCCTCGGTCAAAGACCTGTGTGAAATCGCGGCAGATCGCGGTTTGATGGTGGATCTGCATTGTGATGAAACAGATGACCCCATGTCGCGCCATATCGAAACACTGGCCTATGAAACCCAACGTCTGGGCCTACAGGGCCGCGTTGCCGGATCGCACCTGACATCGATGCATTCGATGGACAATTACTATGTGTCCAAATTGCTGCCCCTGATCGCAGAGGTTGGGGTGTCGGCCATCCCGAACCCGTTAATCAATATCGTTCTGCAAGGGCGGCATGACACCTATCCCAAACGCCGTGGTCTGACGCGGGTGAAAGAAATGCAGGCGATGGGTATTCCCGTTGGCTGGGGGCAGGATTGCGTGCGCGATCCTTGGTATAGTCTGGGCACAGGTGACATGCTGGATGTTGCCTTTATGGGGCTGCATGTGGCGCAAATGACGTCGCCTGCGGAAATGCGGCGTTGCTTTGATATGGTGACACAGGTCAATGCCCAAATCATCGGATTGGACGGGTATGGGATCTATGAAGGGGCGACCGCCTCGCTTCAGATACTAGACGCGTCAGATCCAATCGAGGCGGTACGCCTGCGTGCTGAACGGCTTTGCGTGATTTCAAAGGGCAATGTGGTCAGTACCAAACCCCGCCCGAATGCCACCTTATCATTGCCTGATCGTCCAGGCCATGTCGCGCGCCGACATCAGGCCTAACGCCCCCAAGTATCCGCCAGAACGCGCAACCAGTTGCGGTAACACAGTTTCTCGATCAGGGCTTCACCATAGCCATGATCCCGCATCGCCTGAACCAGAACTGGCAGGTCTGCGACGGTCGTCACATCTTGGGGCACAGTCGCACCATCATAATCCGACCCCAGACCGACGCGGTCTTCGCCCAATATTCCCATCATGTAGTCCAAATGGCGCAGCATGGTTTCAATCGGCATGTCTGCCCCCATCTGACCATCCGCCCGCAAAAAGGCGGTGGCGAAATTCAACCCTACCATTCCGTCACTTTCTGCAATCGCGTGTAATTGTTTGTCGCTGAGATTGCGCGCATGCGGGCACAGCGCATAGGCGTTGGAATGCGTGGCCACCAGCGGAGCATCAGACAGCCGCGCCACATCCCAAAACCCCGCCTCATTCAGATGCGACAGATCCACCATAATCCGTAAATCGTTGCAGCGTTGGATCAAACCTTTGCCATGATCGGTCAAGCCCGCGCCAATATCCCCTGTCGAAGGATAACGAAATGGCACGCCTTCACCAAAAATCGTCGGCCGCGACCAAACCGGGCCAAGCGATCTTAGGCCCGCCGCATATAGCACATCCAGCGTGTGGAAATCAGGGTCGATGGCTTCGGCCCCTTCCATGTGGAAAATTGCCGCCATCTGACCGCGCGCCATAGCTGTCTGGATGTCATAGACCGAGGTGACGACCTGCAAAGCGCCCCTGCCCTCAAGGTCCCTTAATATCGCAGCCTGCGCCAGAACGACCTTGATAGCCTCGGCCCAATCAACCGGTTTGGGCAATGGCAAATCATAGCTGCTGCCGCTCATAAGGGATGTAATGTCATCATCCATATCATCTGCGGAAGACACGAAATGTGCGAAAAAACCTCCCACAAACCCGCCAGCACGCGCTTTTGGCAGGTCGAGAGCACCGTCCATGCCACGTACAAAACCCGGCGCAGCATTAACGCCACCCGCATTGTATATCTTTAAGAGAACATCATTGTGCCCATCAAAAACTGGGGCGAATTGTGCGACCATGGCCAATCCTGACTAATACTTTTAGCAAACCCTAGTTCTGACAAAAATCAGCAATCAGAATACGTTAAACGGGATGGTTAAAATGCGTTGTGTTAGCAGAAAACTAACCATCCTAAATTGATACATTCAAGGCCTTTAGAACAATTTGATCTTCAATTTTTCATGATCACCTTGGGTTTTCGCAGATTAATGATCATTTAATCAAAATTTTAGTAAAAGCCATTGAAATCATGCACCCTTCAGTTGTGAAACGGGCGTCGCATACAAAGAAGAAGACTATTCTGGGCCAGAGTGCCTATCGCCAGAGATCCCGCACGGATCACCAGATGGGATTACCGTGCGAGATGATATTTTACGATATCGTCAATCAGACAGCGATGGTTTTGATCTCAACGAAATCTTCCAATCCGAACAGGCCGCCTTCGCGTCCGATACCAGATTGTTTATAGCCACCAAACGGCGACCCTTTGGCAAAGCTGGCACCGTTCACCGAAATCATACCCGCGCGCAACTGACGAGAAACACGTTTGATCCGTTCCTTGTCAGACGAGTTCAGATAGGCCGCCAAACCATAAGGGCTATCATTGGCCATCGCGACGGCCTCGTCTTCCGCGTCAAACGGGATCATCACCAGCAATGGGCCAAAGACTTCTTCCTGCGCGATCCGCATATCATTGGTCACGCCACTGAAGACCGTCGGCTTTGCGAAATACCCGGTTTCAAACCCATCGGGTTTACCGGCGCCACCTGCAATCAGATCAGCACCTTCATCCAGAGCGATCTGAACATAGCGCTGCATCGTGTCATATTGCGCTTGGGACACCAATGGGCCGATATGGTTGCCAGAGTCAGCGGATAGGCCGATCTTGATATCACTAGCGACCTTGGCAGCAACGGCTTTGGCCTCGTCAAACACAGATGCTTCAACAAACATGCGCGTTGGGGCGTTACAGGACTGACCCGTGTTGTTCATACAATGCCGCACACCGCGCTCAACCGCACTGGCCAGATCATCACCAAGGTCAGCAAAAATCAAGTTGGGGGATTTACCACCCAGTTCAAGCGTGACGCGTTTCATCGCCTGCATAGCGGTCGTTCCGACGGCTTCGCCGCCACGAACAGATCCTGTGAAGGACATCATATCGACCCTGTCATGGCTTGTCAGTGCAGCCCCCACTTCAGGACCATCGCCATTGACCAGATTGAAGACACCGGCCGGGAAACCAGCCTCATCCATCATCTCGGCAAAAACCATGCTGGACAATGGTGCGATCTCGGAGGGTTTCAGCACAACGGTACAGCCGACCAAAACCGCCGGAATGACCTTTAGCGTGACCTGGTTCATCGGCCAATTCCAAGGCGTGATCAGACCGCAAACCCCAACAGGTTCGCGCACGATCATTTCACTGTCATCGCCCGCATTCAGGGGTTCTTCAAACGTGAATTCTTTGGCCGCATCCAAGAAAGCCTCGATATGCCATGTGCCTGCGCCTGTTTGACTGGCCAGCGCGAAATCAATTGGCGCGCCCATTTCTTTTGAAATCGCCTCCGCCATATCTGCTTCGCGGGCAACATAGACTTTAAGCAGCTTTTCAACCAAGGCAACACGCTCGGCAAAAGGTGTCGCGGCCCAAGCAGGAAACGCTTTTGCAGCAGCTTCAACAGCGGCATCGACATCCGCAGCACTGCCCAAAGAAATCGTTGCAACAGATTGCTCAGTCGACGGATCAATCACGTCAAACGGCTTGGCAGTTGCAGGAGCGACCCAGTCGCCATCGATGTAAAAACGTGTTTTTTCCAGCATAGAAGCACCTTTTGCCTGCGAGAAAGAGGAAGGGTTAGCACGAGACCATATAGCCAGCGAAAATCATTGTGCAAATTTATTCTGACACGGGCCTAACCCATCCACCCCGAACGGTTGCACCGCATTTCTAAAACACTCTCAAAATGCCCTGAAAAGCTGCCAAATTCACCTATTCTTACACCGTTTAAGACGCAAAAGCGTGTTGCCTAAACATGAGAGACACCAAGCATGCAGATTTTTTTGAAGCATCTTGTCCCCGTTTGCGCAGTCCTTCAGCGCAGTCCGCAGGGCAAAACAGAGATTTTTAACGGGGCAAACGCTCAAAAGTTAGGCGGCTAAATACAAACATGGCCTGATTGCCCGACTTTTCAGCCATAACCGCCACCCAGCACCTCGCTATTTTCGAAATCCCCTATCAGCCTAAACAGTGTTAGCGATTGAACGTGGTCTGTTGGTTGGATCAAAAAACTATTTAAGAAAACGTATCTCTTCTTTGCAGGAGAACTCCAGCTAACTTACAGCCCCGATCACGCGAAAACGCGACACCGGTTCTCTCGACGTATTCTGCGCGGGAACTATGAACCGTGTGATCTGACCACCGAATAGGGAGACCCATATGAAGACTACAATTCCAGAAGGCGCCCGCGCCCCAACCGTGCTGGAAGCAGCTATATCACTTGTCGCTTTGATTATTGGCATCACCACATCTATTTTGATTTACGGCCTCGATGCCCATATTCCCATGGCATTGGGCGTCATAATCGCCTCCCTCGTCGGACTGCGCTGTGGCTTCTCATGGACCAATATTCAAAACGGCATGGTGCGGGGCATCACCAATGCTATTCCCGCTGTGATCATTCTATTGGTTGTTGGCATGTTGATCGGCATTTGGATTTTGGCTGGCGTGGTTCCAACCTTGATCTATTACGGTCTGCAAATCCTATCCCCTGCGATCTTTTTGCCCGCCACCGTGGCGATTTGCGCGGTCATCTCCTTGGCCACCGGCACCAGCTGGGGCACGACCGGCACGATTGGTGTGGCTTTGATGGGTATTGGCGGCGGCCTTGGCATTCCTTTGCCTTTGGTTGCTGGTGCGGTCCTATCGGGTGCTTATTTTGGCGACAAAATCTCTCCTCTATCCGACACAACCAATATGGCACCAGCGATGGCTGGCACCGACCTGTTCACCCATATCCGCCATATGAGCTATACAACTGGTGTCAGCATCGGATTGACCCTGATCATCGAAACAGTCCTGTCCATGCGGTATGCTGCTGAAGGCGGCAGTGTTGAGCGGGTTCAGGCGATGCTCAGCACTTTGGATGCGAATTACGCCATCAACCCAGCCCTCTTGGTTGCACCACTGGTGGTTCTGGTCGTATCGATCAAAAAAATCCCAGCCATTCCCGGCATCACAATCGGTGCTGTTGTTGGCGGCCTGTTTGCCGCAGGGATCCAAGGCGCGAGCTGGCCGGATATTTTGACCGCTGCAATGTATGGCGTGACATCTGAAACTGGCATCGAAGATGTCGATAGCCTGCTCAGCCGTGGTGGTATGAATGCCATGACATACACAATCAGCCTGACCATGATTGCGCTGATGTTTGGTGGCGTTATGGAACGTACAAACCAGTTGAAAGTGCTGGCCGATGCGATCTTGTCCAAAGCCAAATCAACCGGCAGCCTGATCACGGCAACCGCGTTAACCGGCGTTGGATCAAACCTGGTTCTGTGCGACCAATATATGTCCATCGTCATGACGGGCCGTACCTATGCGCAAGCCTATCGTGATCGTGGCGTAGCGCCAGAGAACCTGTCACGCGCTGTTGAAGATTCCGCGACTGTGACGGCCAATCTGGTGCCCTGGAATTCCGGTGGTGCCTATCAATCTGCAACTTTGGGCGTTGCAACACTGGCCTATATGCCATTCGCCTTCTTCTGCTGGCTGTCCCCAATCGTGACGATCCTCTTTGGCGTCTTTAACATCACGATCACGCCCCTGTCCGAGGAAGAGCGCGAGAAAAGCGAAGCCATCTCTAAGACCGCAATTGGCGAGGTCACAACCTAGCACGTCCTCTCATCAAAACCCAAAAGGCCCGGATCAAAATCCGGGCCTTTTTTGTATTGTTTCGAATGAGAGAGGCTATTGCGTCATCAGCCCCTCAGGATGCCCGACAACAACGAAGTACAATTCATCAGGGCGCAGGATACGCGCAGCTGTGCGACGAATATCCTCCATCGTGACTGCTTCAATATTGGCGTTGCGGGTGTTGATGTATTCTGGCGTCAGATCGTCCTGTTGCATACCAACCATAATCCGCGCGATTGCAGCATTGCTGTCAAACCGCAGCGCATAAGCCCCGGTCAGATAGGTTTTTGCAGCCTCTAGCTCTTCTTCTGTGACACCATTCTCTGCCGCCTTGGTCCATTCCTCTTTCACAACCTCAATCGCTTGGGCGATCCGATCATTGGCAGACGAAAACGACCCGAAATACCCTTCCGCATAGTCCCGTGGCGACAGGTAGGAATAGATCCCATAGGTCAGTCCACGTTTTTCGCGCACCTCATGCATCAGGCGTGCTTCAAACCCGCCGGACCCCAAGATTTCGTTCAACACATAGGCGGGAAAGAAATCAGGATCGTGGCGTGTGATCCCTTTGTGACCGAAAATGGCAACAGATTGCGGTGTGTCGAATTCAACCACTTCAATACCTGCCGTAGTCTCAATCTGTACGTGATCTGGCAAAGGACGCTCAGACAGGGGCAGATCCCCCAGCAACTTGTCCAAAAGCACACCTAGCTCTTCAGCCGAAATATCACCCGCAGCACTGACATACAGCCGGTCTTTGACCAGCGTATCACGATGGGCGTTTTGGATGTCTTCACGTGTCAGTGCTGAAACGGTTTCAACCGTTCCATCCAAAACAGATCCGTAAGGGTGATCACCATAGATCACTTCATTAAACCGTGCACGCGCCTTTGCATTGGGGTCAGTGGTGTCTGACGCCAACCCCGACAGAACCTGTGCACGCACGCGATCAATCGCATCTTGGGGAAAATTCGGCGCTAGGATCGACCCTCGTAATAGCGCCATGCTTTCTTCGGTTTTCTCGGTCAGAAAGCGCGCAGAAATGCTGAGCGTGTCACCGCCCACGTCATAACTGAACTGCGCTGCGATCGCTTCACTGGCCGCGGCAAAGTCACGTGCATCCATATCGCCCGTCCCTTCCACCAGCAAAGCTGTCATCAGGTTCACTGCACCCCGTTTGCCCGGGCGATCCATGCTCGCCCCACCTTTGAAGCGCAACTCAAGCGCGACAAACGGGATAGAGGTTTCTTCAGACAGCCAAGCCTTGATGCCGCCTGGGCTGGTGATTTCCTGGATTTTGACATCAGCCTGGGCAACATGTGATGTCAGCACCAATGTCAGAAGAACGGCGCGCATCAACAATTTTTGCATAATCATTGGGATACCTCTGCGCTGTCCGCGCCTTGCAAATAGGATGTGACAGATGCTTTGCGGTTCACAACCCTACGGCCCGCCGCAATGATTTCTTCAGGTGTAATGGACTGCAGGATCTCGGGCCATGCTTCGATATCATCCAGCGTCAAACCGGATGTCAGGGCTGCGCCATACCGACGGGCCATGGACGACACATTGTCGCGCTCATAAATCTGCGCCGCTTTCAGTTGGAATTTGATCCGCTCCAAATGCGCCTCATCAACACCGGCGTCCAAATATGCAGCAACCGCTGCATCCATCGCGTCTTCAGCTTCAGTCAGGCTAACACCTTCTGCTGGCACAACGACCAGACCAAAGCTGGTGTCATCCAATGACAGACCGCGATAAAAGGCGGAACTATAGACAGCCACCTGCGTGTCAAATTGCAGCGCTTGCGGCAGTGCAGCGGTTTGCCCGCCCCCCAAGAGTTCTGCAAACAATTGCAATGCTGCGGCCTGTCTTTGCGCCCCGCTGTCGCGCTCGGGGGCCAGATAGGTGCGCACGACATAAGGCTGTGCCACACGAGGATCGGTGAACGTCATGCGCCGTTCCGCCAATTGAGGTGGTTCAGAAACACGTTCACGAGGTGCTAAATCAGCATTCGCAGGCAACATGCCATAGTTGTCTTGGGCCAAGGCCAGTGCCTCATCCGGGTTCACATCGCCCGCAACAATAACAATCGCATTATTGGGCGCGTAGAATTCCTCATAGAAATTCAACGCATCCTGTCGATCCAACTGCTCCATTTCGTGACGCCAGCCAATAATTGGCACGCCATAGGGATGGTTCATGTAAAGCGCGGCGGTTTGTTGTTCGCGGTTCAAAGCACCGGGATCATTTTCGGTACGCTGATTGCGTTCTTCCAAAATCACGTCTCGTTCGGTCAGAACCTCATGCTCGGCAAGCTGCAAATTGACCATCCGATCCGCTTCCATCTGCATCATGAGATCCAAGCGATCCGCAGCAACCGTCTGAAAATAGGCCGTGTAATCAAAGCTGGTGAACGCGTTGTCCGAACCACCATTCGCCGCAACCGTTTTGGAAAATTCGCCGGGTGCCAATGTATCTGTGCCCTTAAACATCAAATGTTCCAAGAAATGCGCAATGCCAGACACGCCCGGCGCTTCATCAGCCGCACCCGCACGGTACCAAACCATATGCACGACCACAGGGGCGCGATGATCCTCGATCACCACCAGTTCCAAACCATTGTCTAAAACAAAACTGCTGACATTGTCCTGTGCGGCAGTTAGGGGCGTGGCCAGAATGGCCAATGTCGCGGCACCCGCAAGCCACGATGTGATACGCGTCGTCATCCAAGCATTCTCCTCACGGATCGATTTCTTTTTTCGAAATATTACGATCCATTTCAACCTGTCATTCTCACAGCACCCTAGCGACACAAAAGTAAATGAACAGCCAAAGCAAGCACGATCACGCAAATATGTGTTCGCGTGTTAGGGCATCAGAAACATCATAAAAATCATACGTTTTTCTTACGCGAGCAGATCAATCCAGCGGCGCAGTTGGTGTTTGTGCACCGGCTTGGCGATATCGCTCTAACCATGCCAACCCATCCAAGGCCTGATTGCGATAGGCGTGATTGTAGTTATTCCGGGGCACGACTTGCCATGTGAACAAAGTCGCGCCTTTGCGAAATGCAGCATCTTCGGTCGCCAGTTGCGAGCGAATGCCTGGGTTGGTGCCGAAGCGGGTCGCGGCCGTCACCAATGCAGCATCTGAACCGGGAATGTCTGACGTTGCGACCGTTAGCGCAGGATTACCCCCAAGCGCGGCAACCGCATCAGCCTTGGGCGTCGCGTCCGTAATATTTGCGCCACCCGGCGTTGGGGTTGGCAAATGCGCGTAGCTTTCAGGCTGTGCCAATTCCTTTGACGGCACAACCGAGAACTCTTCCGGTTCGCGCTGGAATGTACGCAAATCATGTAATTTGCCGCCATTGTTCAGCGTGCTGCAGGCGGACAAGCCCAGCAAAGCAAAGGTTCCGAAAATAACACTCAGGCCCGTATTGCGCATGGCGTCCCTCCAATTCTTCGCCCCGATGTATCCCATTCCATAGGCCGCGTCACGCGCCCTTTTTGCTGTTTTGAGGAGCAGAAAAGAAAATGAGCCCGAAAGCGCCGACAAAAATCCAAACATCTGCGACGTTAAACGCAAACGGGTTGTAGATGCCACAGCAGGACATGTTCAGGAAATCCGCAACAGCGCCGTAAACGAGACGGTCCACCACATTTCCCAAAGCGCCCCCGATCAGCAAACCAGCGCCGATCTGGCCCAAACGGCCCGGTCTGTCACGCCATGTCCAAATCGCGACATACACGACGATCGCAAGAGCCAGCAAAATCAAAACCCATTTTCCCAAAGCATCGTCAGCCCCGAACAGTCCGAAATTAATGCCCGTGTTCCAACCCATACGGAAATTCAGGAAAGGTGGCAGGACATCAATACTGTGGATGCGTGCCAGATCCATGACGTGGACAACCCACCATTTAGATATTTGATCTGTGGCAAAAGCAAACAAAGCGGCAAATAGGATAAAACGCATTCTGTCTGTAACACTCTAATTCTGGTTCAGGCCTTAGTGCCCCATGCGCGACCCTATATCGGCTCTCAGCCCGTGAAAAGTCGATAGATCACAGGGCGCAATAGGTTTTGGATGCGCAATTCACTCAGTGAAATGCTTTGCCCATTCTTTGCTGAAGTCCCCAAGGGGGCGCAGGTGTTCATACAATTCCCGCCCCAGCTCTGTCGCAGCATATCCGCCCGGAGCCAATTGCACGAGCCCCGCCGCCTGCAGTTCTTTCAACCGCGTGTTGAGCGCGGCTGGCGAAATCGTTTCACAATACTCTTGCAATTTACGAAAAGTTAACGGATCATTTTGGCACAGCGTCCAAAGGATACCCATGGCCCAATGGCGGCCCAATAGGTCGAACAATGCCATAATCGGTGCGCCGCTTTTTGAGCCCCGAACAGGCTGACCTGGAATTGGTATACGTGTCATGGAAAAATGTGATTGCTATCTATTATGTAGCAGGTCAAAGCTGCTACATAATAGATAGCATAGCCTTTGGAAATCACAAATGCCTTTCCCGAAAAACGAACAGAATCTGTTCATTATTGACCTGCACTACAGTGCCCCGCTGGAACAAATCGACCTATATCTAGATCCACATGTGGCATTTCTTGAAACGTGCTATAACAGCGGCCACTTCATCGCATCAGGCCCAAAAGTGCCACGCACAGGCGGCGTTATCCTTGCCACGGCAAAAGACCGGCAAGAATTGGAACAAATTCTGTCCCAAGATCCGTTTCACGAAAACAAAGTCGCAACGTACAAGATCACAGAATTCCGCCCATCCATGCTGGCGGACGCATTCGCGGCATAAAAACACGACCCTGATTGATCCCACTCAGTCGACCAATCACAACAAAAAAGCCCCCGATCCGTTTGACAGGTCAAACTCGATCAGGGGCTTTTCACGTTCAAGTCACGTCATTAGTGACGGAAGTGGCGCATTCCGGTCAGAACCATTGCAAGACCCGCCTCATCCGCGGCTTCAATCACTTCATTGTCACGCATGGAGCCACCGGGCTGAATCACACAAGTTGCACCAGCGGCAGACGCCTCTAGCAAACCATCCGCGAATGGAAAGAACGCATCAGAGGCCACAACAGACCCTTTTGTCAGCGGTTCAGGCAGACCCAGAACTTCGGCCATACGCTCGGCTTTTTTCGCAGCAATCAGGGCGCTGTCAACACGGCTCATTTGGCCCGCGCCCACACCAACGGTTGCGCCGTCTTTCACATAGACAATCGCATTGGATTTAACATGCTTGGCCACTTTCCATGCAAACAGCATATCGTCCATCTGCTCGGGGCTAGGCTGTGCTTTCGTCACCAGTTTCAGATCATCGGCAACAACAGATCCAACATCTTTATCCTGAACCAGATAGCCACCTGCCACCTGACGGATGGTTTTGCCCGGTGCTGATGCGTCTGGCAAACCGTCTGTGGTCAAAAGACGTAGGTTCTTTTTGGTCGCAAAGATGCCTTTGGCCGCATCAGATGCGCCCGGTGCAATGACAACTTCGGTAAAGATTTCGGTGATCTTAATGGCGGTCGCACCATCCAGCGGCATGTTAAACGCAACGATTCCGCCAAAAGCAGAGGTGCGGTCACAGTCAAAGGCCTTTTGATACGCTTCCAACAGCGTAGCGCCACGTGCCACACCACAGGGGTTAGCGTGTTTGATGATCGCACAGGCCGGGCCATCAGCTGGATCAAATTCGGCAACCAATTCAAAAGCCGCATCAGTATCGTTAATGTTGTTATAGGACAGCTCTTTGCCCTGATGTTGAACGGCCGTTGCCACACCCGGACGGGACGACCCATCAACGTAGAACGCGGCTGATTGATGTGGGTTTTCACCATAACGCAGTGTCTGAGCAATTTCGCCCGCAACCGCGCGACGGCGTGGTGCCTCATTACCCAGCGCACCTGCCATCCAACCAGACACCGCCGCATCATAAGCAGCCGTACGGGCATAGGCGATCTGCGCTTGGTTCTGGCGGAATGCATAAGACGTCTGACCGTCATTCGCATCCAGTTCGGCCAACAGCGCGGCATAGTCCTGAACGTCAACGATCGTTGTCACAAAGTCATGGTTCTTGGCCGCTGCACGGATCATCGCCGGACCACCGATGTCGATATTCTCGATCATCTCATCGTATTCTGCACCGCGCGCCAAAGTGGCTTCAAACGGGTAGAGGTTTACAACCAACAGATCGATGCCACCAATCTTATGGACGTTCATTGCGGCAACGTGGTCTTCGTTGTCACGCAGCGCCAACAAACCACCATGCACCATCGGATGCAGCGTTTTCACCCGGCCATCCATCATTTCAGGGAAACCCGTCACATCTGCCACATCGCGCACAGGCAGGCCCGCATCGCGAATCGCTTTGGCTGAACCGCCAGTGGACAAAAGTTCAACGCCCCGATCATGCAAAGCCTTGGCCAAATCGGTCAGGCCGGTTTTGTCAGAAACGGATAGAAGCGCGCGGCGAACAGGATAAAGGTCTGCCATAAAAGGATTTTCCCCCGAGGATGAGCGAGGGAATGCCCTCGCAGGTTAGGCCAGCTCCAGCTCGTCCATCACCAGATCGCGCGACACGGTTGGGGTGTCCTGCGCTTTGGCCATAGTCCAGCTGACCCGCGTCGCATACTCCATTGCGCGCCCAGATAAAACGATCTGTTTCGAAGCCCGGGGTTTAAGACGCCCGGCCTCTAGATAAAGTGACGGTCTAACCGACATCTGCGCGGGGCCAGAAAAGCGGAAAACCCAAACCTCACCGGATCGCAAAGACAGCGAAACCGCCTGACCGCCCATATCAACACCGACATCAACATCGGGATGCAAATGGAACCGGGTGTGATGGGGTATGCCCTGCAATTGCGCATCCTGCATCGCCTGATCAAATCGCTTCTTTTGGGTGTCTTCCAATGCAACCAGAAAATCTTCGCCCGACAAGGATCGTCCGTCATGTGACAACACAATAGATCGCGCGCAGGTCAGACCCGTCCGCGTCACATAGCCATCATGCGCCCCTTCAAAGCGCAAACCGTCTTCGACCAAATCCACATGTGCAGGGACCTTTCGGGGCACGCGTTCCAGCCATTCCCGCCGCACGGCCCCGACCCATTTCGGGTCAGATATGGCCGCGCTGGATTGGTCATCTATGGTGATCGCACTATGGGCCGATGTCGCGCGATTGTTGCGCCTGAAATCAGACCCAAACTCTGCCCCCGGACCACAACCGACGATCAGGGGACGACGCGCCGAGCACAGTTCAATCCCCAAGGTCGATGCATGGGCGCGGCCCGAAACCGCGCCACTTGGTGCCGGGGCGGCGTCAATGATCACAGAACTGCGGCCTGCATTCAGGCGAGCATATCCCATCGATAGCCCTTTGCGGCGACGGGTTTTGGTGCCAGAGGCCGCCAATGCCATCTCCAAACGCCCCTCTGCGCCCTCACCACCGCCATGATAGCGCGCCAAAGCCCCGTTCATGTGTCTCAGGCTGCGCAAGGTGGGCGCAATCCGGGCAATCGCATTCGTGATCTCTGGTGCTACGCGATGACCTGTGCTTTCCAGAACCTCGCGCGACCAGGTGAGCAAGGTTAGAATTTCCGTCAACTCTTCGGGATTGCGTGTGGCAATGCCCCCGGTCTCGTCAATTCGTTTCGCACATTCTTCGGCCAAGGCCGCATGGGCGGGTTCTGTGAAATCCGTCATACGCTCTAGCGCGACCCCAACATATACCAGCCCTGTCAATGCCTCAAACCGGGCTTGGCCTGGATGAATAGAACGCCAACGTCGTGACAGAAAATGTGCTTGATTGGACAGCGTTGAAAAATAGACCTCTTGCGCGTCAGCATCCTGTCCACGCAGTAAGAAAACCGCATGCTGGATCCAGCGAATAACGCGCCGCCCGGTCGTCTCGGGCGTCCAAACACGCCCTTTACCAGCACCGTAACGCCGCGCCCAATCCCATAGCCAATCCTGTGCCAGATGGCGCGCACGCGCATCCCCAACAGCCGCCAGATCATCCAACCATGCAAAGCGATGAATATCTTCTGCCCAAGCGGCATTCGGTGCTGTTTGATCCCAGATCACAGCGCCCCGCGCTTCAACCAAGTGGCCAGCAAACATCAGATTGCCCGCGATCAATTGACGACCACGGGTCACCATACCCAGCCCATGCGGTTCGGGTTGGGACACAAACCCAGTCGCGCCCGGTTGTCCCGCTGCGCGTTTGGCATGCCAATTGTTCAGAAACCGCTCGCGTCGCGCGTGCCAGTTCAGCCCTTCAGCCATGTCTACTGCCTCTAAATATGCGGCCGATCTTAGTATGACCGATCCAAGCTTTTATGGCAAAAAATGTAGCCGGGCTGATCGTTAAATCTATGGGAAACTGCGCATCACACCGGAACTAGGCCGCATTGTGGTGCAAAAGCGCCATATAAAACCCATCCATACCGCCCCGCTCTGACCAATAATCAGGCCGAAGGCGTACACCGCCCTCTTCGCTATGCCAGGCAGGATCAATCCAATCCACATCCGGCACGCTGGTGCCAAGCCCCTTGTGACGCAACAAAGCCTCTTCAACCTGACACTCACCTTCATCGGGTATCAGCGAGCAGGTCGCGAACAACAATTTACCGCCCGGCTTTAGCAAGGTCAGCGCGTGATCTATCATGGCCGCCTGTAGGCCGATCAATTCACCAATCCGTTCCCCTTCATGAATGTGGGGCAAATCGGGATGGCGGCGCAATGTACCGGTTGCAGAACACGGCGCATCAAGCAGGATCGCATCATAGCTGCCCTGATGGTCCAGCGCGTCGCCCGCCACGATATTGGCCTTTAATCCCATACGGGTCAGGTTCTCGGACACACGTTCCAAACGCGCCTCGGACAAATCCAGCGCCGTGACATTGGCCCCGGCCGCTGCCAGCTGCAATGTTTTGCCACCCGGCGCGGCACACATATCCAACACATCCAACCCAGCAACATCGCCCAGCAATTTGACAGGCATCGCCGCGCCAGCGTCTTGGACCCAAAACGCACCTTCGTCATAACCAGCAAGGCCGGATACTTGCCCGCCTTGCGCCAAGCGCACGGTGCCTGTGGGCAGCAGAGTTCCGCCGGTTTGGACTGCCAATTCCGCAGCATCGCCTTTGGCAGTCAGATCTAAGGGAGGCGTTTTCGCAAAAGCACGCTCCATCGCGCGGATATGTTTTGCGCCCCAAGCCTCTTGCAAGGGCTGACGCAGCCATGCTGGCAGGCGCGCAGGGCCCATTTGATCCCAACGCGCACGCCCTTCACTGTCCATCTTGCGCAAGATCGCATTGACCATGCCCTTGGCAGGCAGGCTCTTTTTGTTTGCGGCACAAAGATTGACCATCTCATTGACCACTCCATGTGATGCGCCACCCATGCAGATTTCAACCGCACCAAGACGCAGTATGTTGCGCACCTGATCATGCGGGCGGCGATTAAGATAGGGTTTCAACACGCGATCAACACGATCTAAATGCCGCAACACATCCGCTGCCAAACGCTGGGCCGCCGCGCGATCACGCGGCTGGAGGGGCTGAAGATGGTGTGACAGCTCGCTCAGACGTTTCTGGTTGGTCAACACATGAAACAGAAGCGCAAGCGCCCCTTCTCTGGCGGACTTGATCACATAGGCCATCGGCACCTCGATACGGATTGTTGGGGCTACGCTCTTTGCAGCCGGTTAGCCCCGCGCTATATCAACCTTATGCTGTGGGGAAAAGTACCCCAAACGCATATGAGCTTTGCCCAAAGGAGGGTCCGATGTCCGAGACACCTGAAACCAAAATCGCAGCCGCAGCAGAACGGGCCCTGGCCGAAGCCGCAGAACGCCGCGAAGCCATGGAAAAGGCCGAAGCAGAGCGCCCCGTTGAACTGGGTGGCCGCGACGGTTTGGATCCTGCACGCTATGGCGATTGGGAGAAAAAAGGCCTCGCGATTGATTTCTGAGGTCAAAACACCTCTTTTGCCCAGCAGGCCGTCTTTGTCAGGGATCGCGCACCGCGTCCGCGCTTATTTGGAACAGCTGTGGCCACAGTGGCACGCCGTAAGTGGACGTGCCCTACAAACACCCCTGTCCCGCGGCACCTGCCAAACCAGCAGCTTGTTTTTGCAAAAGGTCCTTGCATCCCACGGCTGGGATGCCTCGGTGGCCTGTGGCAATATTCCTGACTGCGATGTCGGTTTCTTCGACGGTCATTTATGGCACGGCCACGCTTGGGTCTGCTGCGATGGTTTCATTATCGACATAACAGCAGATCAATTCGGCCAACCGCCCGTTCGCATTTGTACAATCAGCGAAAAAACCTATCGTGCTGGCGGGACAGATACCGCCTATCCCAGCGCAATTTCCAGCAGAGAAAGCAAGGTTCAAACGGCACTGAAAGGATGGCATGCACAGTCAGACAGAACAGGTGTGACCTGAGCATAGCCGCCCACCGCACCGCTATAAACACATGTTGACTGGCATGCGCCCTGACGCATTCTGCGCATCACATATATGCATGTATACAAACAATTGACACATTTCAGTCGACCCGGTCGAAAGAATACTCTAAACGCCTCTGCCAATGTAAACGTTAACCAATAGAATTCTGTCAGCTTGATACGAAAGGAAGGCCCCATGACCATCACCGAGACCGACCTAAACAACGCACGCAAAGCCTGGGGCGATGCGTTGGTTGCCATTGGCAAAGCATTTCACACTGGCGGAATTGACGAAGCACGACGCGTCGCAGGCGACGTTTTGGACGCGGCATATGGCTATAACTTGGGTCCAGTTATGTTCAAACCGACACTGGCCAGTGGCGAACAAACCTTCCGGACAACACGTGACGGCGCATTGTCCTATTTCGTTGCCCATAATGACGCCTATCCGCTGGATGCTGGCTTTGGCATCCGCAACTGGCGTGAAGTATCCTCCACCACAGCCGCCAGCCTGATCGAAGGCGATGTGGCCATGTGGATGGGGCGTGTGGAAATGACAGAAGAAGACGGCAGCATAACCTATACGGACAAATCCTTTGGTTACAAAAAGGATGAAGACGGCACATTGCGCATCGTCCTGCACCATTCATCCCTGCCTTATCAGCCTTGATACTTTAGCTTATCGGCAGCCAAACGATAGATATGGCACCCACCCTAAAATTCACATGACATAAAGCCCCATATTCATAACTGGATATGGGGCTTTATTTTGGCTAATCAAAAAATTACGGATATGATACACTCGCACCATTGCCTGACGCCAATGTGCGATTTCACCGGCACAGCATACCGATCAGCTCTTCAAACCCAACACATCCAGCATATCGTATTCGCCTGGGCCCTGTTGTAACCCCCATAGAACCGCTTTCAACGCACCATTGCCAAATAAGGAACGGTCGGATGCCAGATGGGTTAGTTTGATGCGCTCGCCTGCGCTGGCGAAGATGACTTCGTGTTCACCAATGACCGACCCACCGCGGACGGCGTGAAATCCGATTGTGCCTTTTTCGCGCACGCCAGTGATACCATCACGGCCCCGATCGGACTTTTCTGCTAGGGACACGCCCCGCCCGTCTGCAGCCGCTTCGCCCAGCATCAATGCCGTGCCAGAAGGCGCATCAACCTTTTGGTTATGATGTGCTTCAACAATTTCGATATCCCAATCTTCATCCAATGCGGCTGCAACCTGTTTGGTCACCTCCATCAATAGGTTCACGCCAAGGGACATATTACCGGCCCGCACGATTGGGATCTGTTTGCCCGCTGGCGCCAGTTGCGCAATTTCTTCATCCGTCATGCCGGTTGTACCAATCACATGCACGCACCCTGCCTTTGCTGCAGCCTGCGAAAAAGCAATTGTCGCGCTCGGAGATGTGAAATCAATGACCGCCGATGCGCCGGCAAAAACCAGGTCAGGATCATCGCCAACCAGAACACCCAAAGGTGCGCCGCCCATTGCCGTTCCTAGGTCTTGACCCACCCAAGGGTGACCGGGGCGTTCGACGATACCAGCCAGCTTCATGTCCTTGGACGCCAACACCAAAGAGATCAACATCTGGCCCATTCGACCGGATCCTCCAGTAATCACCACACCCGGCAGATTTGCATTTGACATTACACCGGCTCCTTTTCGCCCAAAATTTCTGTTGCGCCTGCCATACCCTGTCCGGCAGCGCTTGGCAAAGGCTGCAGAAGCGCCTATTGCTCAGGGTATGGCACGTAATAAATTTCATGATGGCCCCGGCCCCTCACAAAGACAGCTCCGCGTTGCGGAATTGCTGCGCCGCCGCCTGTCCGAAGTCCTCTCGCAAGGGGAAATCCACGATCCAGATCTGAACCGTCTGTCCATCACAGTAGGCGAAGTCATCGTTTCGCCAGACCTAAAGGTCGCCACCGCCTATGTTGTGCCTTTGGGGGGCGTGTCATTGGGTGCAAAGGATGCACAAGACGACATGTTTGATTTGCTCAAGCAGAACAAACACGAGTTAAGGCGCGCCCTTTCACGAGGGCTGAACCTGAAATACGCCCCTGAATTGCGGTTCCGTTTGGATGAAACATTTGACCATCTGGACGACACGCGGCGCATGTTCTCGGATGAGAAGGTGATTAAGGATCTGGAAAACTAGAGGATGACGGGCGTGAAAGAACGCATGTGGCATGTCAGACTGGCAACGCTTTTGGGCGTGATCGGGTCGATCTTGTTGCTTGGCGTTCACGGTGCTTATGCCTTGTCCTGTCAGGATCTTACTTACGCGGGCAAAAACTATTCGATCTGCCGCGCAGATCCGGCAACTGACAAGATAGCAACCTATCTCTATGATGACGATGGCGCACCCTATGGGACGTTTTCAGCGCTGAAACGCGCGCTAGAGACCACAAACACCCGCCTGAATTTTGCGATGAATGGTGGCATGTATCACGAAGAACGCAATCCAGTTGGGCATTACGTTGAAAACGGTATCGAAGTGATGCGCGTCATCCCAAATGCCGGGCCTGGCAATTTCGGGTTACTGCCCAATGGGATTTTCTGCGTTCAACCCAGCCGCGCTGACGTGTTCGAAACGCGAACATATCTGGCCAATCGCCCTGACTGTGACTTTGCCACGCAATCAGGTCCCATGTTGGTGATTGATGGTGCATTACATCCCCGTTTTCTGCCCGACAGCACGTCACGCTATATTCGCAACGGTGTGGGATCATCTGCAGATGGCCGCGAGGTGGTGTTTGCGATTTCCAATACCCCCGTGACATTTCACGAATTTGGCCTTTTGTTCCGCGACGCTCTGAACCTGCCAAATGCGCTATTTCTAGACGGTAATGTCTCGCGTCTGTACGCCCCAGAATTGGGTCGTGATGATTTTGGACGCAGTATGGGACCAATAATCGGCATCACGGAACAGGCAAATCCAACGGATTGACCCTATTTGGGTCGGATTTATGGTTGCGAGGCAGGGCCTGCTTGACTACCCCTTGACGCAACAATCCGAGGGGCAGATGCAAAAAGATCTTAGTGAATTAACCCAATCCTTGATCGCAGCGGCACAAAAAGCAGGCGCAGATCATGCTGATGCCATTGCCGTTCAGGGCGAATCCAGCCGTATTGAGGTGCGCAATAGCGCCCTAGAACATGCCGAACGGGCCGAGGGCGTAGATTTGGGACTGCGCGTGCTGATCGGACAGCGCAGTGCAAATGTGTCGGCGTCAGACACGCGACCGGAAACAATCGCGGCGATGGCCGAACGCGCAGTCGCAATGGCGCAGGAAGCCCCCGAAGATCCCTTTATCGGCTTGGCAGACCCTGATCAACTGGCCAAGGATTGGGACATCGACACGCTAGAACTATACGACCCGTCTGCACCCCCTAGCCCTGAGGATATGAAAGACACCGCTTTGCGCTGTGAAGCGGCCGCGGCGGCCAATTCTGGCGTGACACAGGTTGATAGTGCATGGGCCGGGTATAGCCGCCAATCTGTACACTTGGCCGCAAGCAACGGATTTTCCGGCGGTTATGCACGCAGTTCTATCCATCATGGATGTACGGCGATTGCATCAACCGGCCTTGATATGGAACGCGACTACGATGGCGATGGCCGGGTTTTCGCAGCCGATCTGCGCAGCCCAGAAGAGGTTGGCACACAGGCCGCAGCACGGGCCGTGGAACGTGTTGCCCCCAAGCGCCCGAAAACCGGGGCTTACCCTGTGCTGTTTGACGAACGCATTGCATCCTCTCTGATTGGGCATGTGATGGGGGCCGCCAATGGCGCGGCGATTGCACGCGGAGCATCTTGGCTACGCGGGGCTTTGGGCGACGCAATTTTACCTGACGGCATGACCCTGACAGAAAACCCACATCGCGCACGCATGCCAGCATCGCGTCCCTTTGATGCAGAAGGCCTGCCAACATCCAAACGCGACGTGATCAAAGATGGTGTTTTGCAAAACTACACATTGGATTTGGCCAATGCCCGCAAACTGGGGATGGACCCGACAGGCAACGCCGCGCGCGGCACATCCGCGGGCCCCAGCCCTGCGGTTTGGAACCTAGAACTGTCCCAAGGCACGCAAAGCCGTGACGATCTGATTGCAGAAATGGGAACAGGCCTGATCGTGACCTCGATGATTGGATCCACGATCAATCCCAATACCGGCGATTATTCACGTGGTGCAGCAGGGTTCTGGGTTGAAAATGGCGAAATCCTGTATCCTGTATCCGGTGTCACCATTGCGGGTAACTTGCGTGACTTTATGCGCCGCATTCTCCCTGCAAATGACGCACGCACATATTTGTCCCGTGTCGTTCCTTCGCTTTTGGTTGAAGGATTGACCCTTGCCGGCGAATGATCTTTCCCTTCTGATCGACGCGGCCAAACGCGCGGGCGAAGTCGCCCGCAGTTTTGTCGGTGGCGCATTGGATATTCAGCAGAAACCAGATGACCTGGGCCCAGTGACCGCGGCAGATCTGGCTGTAAACGCCGTTTTGGAACGCATGCTGCGTGAGGCGCGACCTGATTATGGCTGGCTGTCTGAGGAAAGCGTGGATGATGCCCGCCGCCTTAGCGCCGAGCGTGTCTTTATCATCGATCCGATTGATGGCACACGCAGCTTCATTGAGGGTTCCAACATGTGGGCGCATGCGCTGGCTGTTGCAGAACGCGGTCGCGTGATTGCAGGCGTGGTCTATTTGCCCATGCGCGACACGCTTTACAGCGCATGTATCGATGGCGGTGCATTCCGCAATGGCGACCCGATTTCCCCTGCCACCCGCACTGATCCCAATGGCGCCGAAGTTTTAATGAGCAAGCCAACGACTGCTCCGGAACATTGGCAAGGCGGCATGCCGGAGATCAAACGGGCGTTTCGCCCATCGCTGGCATACCGACAAAGCCTTGTTGCGGATGGCCGTTTTGATGCCATGCTCAGCTTTCGACCAACATGGGAATGGGACATTGCCGCAGGTGCCGTGATCCTAGAAGAAGCTGGTGCCACGGTAACCGATGCTGCGGGCCTGCCGCTAGAGTTCAACAGGAAGCACCCCCAGTCCAATGGCATCCTGGCCGCAAATTCCAGCTTACACTCTACACTTCTGGGACATGTTCTGGGTCACGCAGACACATGAATGCCCCCACCATCATCTTTGATCTCGACGGCACGCTAGCCGATACGATTCAGGACCTGGTGGGGGCCATGAACCGCGCGATTGCCGAATATGATTTGCCGCCCATGGATCCTCGCGAGATGGCACCGTTGACGGGAAAAGGCGGGTTGCGGGCGATGATCCGGCTGGCTTTTGAACAAAGCGGCACAGATTATTCATCCAAAGACATCAAAGCGGCCTTTGCAGCGACCGTACAGGACTATGACACCCATATCGCCGTGGATACCGTGTTGTTTCCAAATGTACGCGAGACCTTAGATACATTTCGATCGCAGGGTTGGCGGCAAGCCGTTTGCACAAACAAGCCCATTGCACAAACGACAAAATTGCTGCGCGCCTTAGACATCGCGCATTACTTCGACGCTGTTCTGGGCGCAGATAGCGGACCCGCGAAAAAACCAGATCCTGCCCATATTTTGGAAACAATTCGACATGCAGGCGGCGTTCGCGAACGCGCTGTAATGGTCGGGGATACAATCACAGACATCAAGGCCGCCAAGAATGCAGCCATCCCTGTGATTGCGGTTGATTTCGGATATTCTGACGTACTGGTTGCTGACCTTGACCCTGATGCGGTTATTTCCAGCTACGACACGTTATATGACCGTGCCGTAGCTGTTCTTGGCTGAAATCAAACCTGAATTTCACCGGCCAATTGCGCCTGCAAAAAGGGTTCAGGGGTATCGACCTCTTCCAGATTTCGCCCCGAGATGACCCAAAACCGATTGCCCGTGTTGCATAAGAAGGTGCGGTCATGACTAACCAGCAAACAAGCGGCTTGATCGCGGGTCAGTTCGCCTTCTAACATGTCCTGCCCTTCGATATCCAAATGGTTGGTTGGTTCGTCCAGCAGATAAAAATTGGGGTGCCTCAGACGCAGGCCCAACATCGCCAGCCGCGCCCGTTGCCCACCAGACAGGCGTGAAATCGGCTGATCTTGCAGCTTTATTGCAATACCTGCCCCCGCCAACACTGAACGCAGCCGTTGGTCGCCCTGATCGGATACATCTTGCAGAAACGCCATTGGGGTTTGGGTCGGGCGCAATTGGCTGAGATGTTGATCAGACAGGCCCGCAACAACAGATGCCGCAGATTTTACGCCAGATGCTTTTCCCGCCAAAGCCGCTGCAATCATATGAACCAACTGTGTCTTTCCCGCGCCATTTGCACCCAACAGAACAACCCGATCGCCCGGACAAATCCATTTTTGCCCCGTTCGATACAACAGTTTTCCATCCGGCGTCGTCACCTCCAAATTGTCCAAAGTCACCAATGCTTTGGCATGGCTGCTCTGCCCCTCTAAACGGATCCGCCCCGCGCTTTGATCGCGATGGGCCGGGCGGGCGCCGTCTTCCAGACCTTCCGCCCGGGCCGTGAGCTGTTTGTTTTTGGTCAGCAACAGATCAGAACCCGAATTGATCCCAATATTTTTCAGCTTGGCAGCTTGCCTGCGCAAATTTTGCGCCTGCCGCATGTCATTGTCGAATTTACGCGCATCGGCTGCGTCCTGCTCCTCTAGGGCCGCGTTGGCCGCATTATAGGGCAAAGCAAAAGACCGGCTGGCATCACGCCGTAAGAACAGCGTGCGGTTGGTGACCGCATCCAAAAACGCCCGATCATGAGACGTCAGTATGATCGCAAGATCCTTAGGCAAGCCAGCCAACCATGTCTGCAATTGACCGATCCGGTAAAGATCCAGATGATTGGTTGGCTCGTCGATCAGCAATAGATCGGGTTCGGTGATCCAAGCACGGGCCAGCAGCCCCATACGCTGCCACCCCCCGCTCAAATCCGCCATCGGTCGCTGGAACAGGTCGTAGGGAACGGACATTTCGCCCAAAACAACATCGACGCGCCAAGCTTCATAATCGGCTTGTTCTGGCGGCAAGGCGGCCAGAACGAAATCATATAGGAATATCCCCCGTGCCCCATCAGGCACATATTGCGGCACATAGCCTATGCGCAATCCGCCCGCGCGCGTGATCTCTCCCTCGCTCGGGTCGATGTCTTGCATCAAGCAAGATAACAATGTTGATTTACCCGCGCCATTGGCCGCGACCAAACCCAATCGATCGCCCTTAGATAGGGTCAGTGTCAGGTCAGAAAACAGAGGTTCGCCTAGGCTTATTCCAAGCCCATCTAGATGTAAAAGTGTCATGATCAGTCTCGTAGAAATACAAACCGCAAAGCGGCATCAGACGGACTGACCGGGTTTCAAAACAACTTTTTCTGATGAAACCGAATGGTCAGCCCTGCAAACGACGTCGCAGGGCGAAACGGGGACCATGCTGAAGCCGGCGGGTGATCCGGGTTTTCAGCGCGCGCCCTCCCGTTGTACGGGGCGCAGAACGTAGACTGTGCCAATGATTATTCATGAAACAAGCCTAACAACCACAGGACGCGCAGACAAGACAGTTTCGGCGGATCTTTAACCGCAAGGCATATGTTCACCGCTACTAGTAGACTGCCCCATACGTCCACATCCCGCGCAAATGGCCCACTCACCAAAATGTAAAGTGACATGGTGCGCTCAGTGCATACATTCGCCCCTATGGAATTATTACTTGCATATGTTGCGGGCCTGCTGACGCTGATCAATCCATGCGTTCTGCCGGTGCTGCCGATCGTGATCGCCACCGCCCTTCAGGCCAGCCCCCGTGGCCCATTGGCGCTAGCCGCAGGGATGAGCGTGTCCTTCGTCGCGTTTGGCGTGCTTGTCACCGCCTTTGGCCACCTCATCGGTTTGGATCAGGACCGTTTGTCCCAGATTGGCGCAGCTTTAATGCTGGTTTTTGGGCTGGCGCTTTTACTGCCACAGGCCAATCGGATTATGGCATCGGCCACGGCCGGGCTGGCCGCCAGTGCAGATGCGCAAATGAACCACATCGACCAGTTTAGCCTGAAAGGACAGTTTCTAGGTGGCCTGTTGCTAGGTCTGGTTTGGAGCCCATGTATCGGCCCAACTTTGGGCGCGGCGATATCGCTGGCCAGCCAAGGCGAAAATCTGGCCTGGGTTACGCTGATTATGACCGCCTTTGCCTTGGGGGTATCCACCCTGATCCTCGGCCTTGGATATGGCACACGTGGTGCAGCGGGCAAGCTTACCCTGCATCTACGTCGGATTATGCCATCCGCACGACTGATCCTAGGCACGACATTCATCGCTGTGGGCCTGGCCATCCTGTTTGGCCTACATCACATGATCGAAGGCTGGGCTGTGCAAACCCTACCCAGCTGGCTGATTGATCTTTCCGTCTCTATCTGACCTTTCGAAAAGGAGCCTCCCCTCATGAAACGTCGTGACTTCATCGCCCTCAGCGCCGCATCGATTGCTCTTCCGTCTTTGGCACAAGCCTATGCAACTGATTACATGCCCGGTGCCGTCAAGGCCGCTCTGGCCAATGGCGACACTGTTTTCTTGGATTTCAAAGCCAGCTGGTGCACCACATGCGCTGCACAAGAGCGCGTTATTCAGTCTCTGGTCTCAGACAACCCACTCTATGCCGAGCAGGTGAAATTTTTCAACGTGGACTGGGATCAATATGCGCGCGCTGATTTGACCAAGGAACTGCGCATCCCGCGACGTTCGACCCTTGTTGTGCTGAAAGGGAACGAAGAACTGGGCCGCATCGTTGCTCAAACCAGCGAAAGCGCGATCAAGGACCTGATGGATACCGCGCTGGCCGCGGCGACATCCGCGTAATTGCGACACATTGCCGGGCCCAGGTCCGGCGCAACCTGCCAAATATGGGCATACTTAACCGTTTACAAACAGCGCTGAGACGTCGTCGATCAAATCATTTGGGGCAGCGCATATGCGGGTTGCGCCGCCCTGCTTTAATTCGTCCTCATCACCAAATCCCCAAAGCACCCCGATAGAGGCAACATCATTGCGCATCGCAGCGGTCGTATCATTAGCGCGGTCCCCGACCATAATGGTGTTTGCGGCACCGATTTCATTGACTGACAAAATGTGAGCAATCAAATCGCCTTTATCATCAAACCGTCCGTCCAATTCAGCGCCATAAACATCGGCAAAATACGGGTCAAAACCGAAATGTGTGGCGACACGCCGGGCGAAAACGGTGGGTTTGGCGGTGCAGATATACATTTTCGCCCCGGCAGATGCGAAGCGCGCTAAAGCATCTTTGATCCCTGCAAACACGGTTGCCTCAAAAATTCCACCGGCCTCATAAGACGCGCGATAGGCCAAGACGGCCTGTTCGACATCCTGATCGGCCTGCAACATCTTGGCGAAACTGTTCCGCAGCGGAGGACCAATCACCCAAGTAAGATCATCATGATCCAGTATATCACAGCCCATATGCGCCAATGCATCCTGATAGGCTTTGATAATCCCTTTCGCCGGATCGACCAAGGTACCGTCAAGGTCAAAGAGAATAGATTTGCCCGATAAATCTTGCATATAGGATCTCTTTCTAAATGATATCTCTAGTACACTCGCCCCGCTATCATCAGGTTCCAAACATGGAAGTTAGATCTAGAACCGTGCACCGCTTTCTTTGTTCATAGCGTCTATAGACGTCGCACCGAAATCAACAAGGCTGCGATAATCGCATAGTTTACATGCGGCCTGTCCAAATTGACCTGTGATAACATCCCCCGTAGTTTCGAACGCCTCCCCCACCTTCGGGAAAATCCGCCCCAAATCATCGGCGACATCGGGCGAGTCACACCATTGTCCGTCAACCTTCATCCGGCGCGTCTTGGTCCGCCTGTGCTCTGCCAAAGTTTCGGATGTATGTAGCGCAGTACATCGGTTCCAACCGACACCGATCAAAAGGATTTTCATAGAGGGTCTTTCACGCAACCTACCTAGAGGGGCGTCCGGCCCTGTTGCCCATGCTAGACTATGATCCATCAGATATTTATCCGCGTCCTTACCGTTGAGACAAATCGAAACGGCAGGGTGCTGGCTACGCTGCGTTCCGGGCCAAGTGCGGAAAGTTTCCGGTAAAATTCCAATTCCGGCGGTGACTGATTTGTGAATGTTGAATCCTGCAACCGCATCTTCAACCTCGGCAATTTGTTCAGGGGTCAGCGCAGCACGATCCATATCCGATGGGAAATACGCATCTGTCGAAAACGCTGGCATCCCGATCAACCCAGTATCACCAACCGCCTGCAAAAGCACCTCGATCAGCGTCCTTGGACCGCCAACCACATATCCCACAGCCTTCATGGACGCGTGTACAAACACCCCATCGCCGTTACGAATGCCAAGGTTGCGCAGATCCTCAAGAAGATGCTGCCGAGTTTGATATATGTGTGTCATCACTGTTCTCGTATAAGTAATTTAAAACACGTCAGAATACCCGAAATGCCGATTTGACATATCGGACCCTGACACGGAAAAATGTGTTGAAACAGGACTAAATTGTCCCACTGACTTCGGTAAACTTTGCATAGGGCCCAACCCCAAAATCCGGGTTCGCTGGGGTGTCCAGCATCGACAGGATCTCAATGGAATGGCCGTCAGGATCTTTGAAATAGACCGTTGCGGCTGGCATCCAGCCGATGACGTCCGGTTCTTCCACTGGATCGCCACCAAACCCAAGCGGTGTAATCCCTGCATTGCGCAACTGCGCCGGTGCATCCAGCACAGCCTGCAACGGTGCGCGAAAGGCGAAATGCAAACGCATCCCCATCGGCGCGCTGCCGGTTTCCCAAAGGCCGAGCATGCCATTGTCTTTGCCGCCCACCCAAAGGAATGCGACATTCCGTTCTGGGATATGGCGTGCCAGTTCAAAACCAAGCGTGTCGCGATAAAAGTCCAGCGACTGGTTTAAGTCGCGAACAGTCAGATGTGTTTCGTAGAGTCCGGTAATGTTTTGGGCAATCATAAGGGTCTCCTTCGTCTAGGTGACCCTGTGCTAATTCCTCAAGCTTGGTTGAGGTCAAGCCTATTAGCCCGCCAACATCTTCAATCCCTGCGTGACGTCAGATCGCACGGCCAAACGAAGGCCCGGTTCATCGCCAGCCTTGAGTGCCGCAATAATCAACCGATGATAATGGGGGGCCTCAGACCGTTGCAGACGCGTGTATAATGCACGCATCGTTGGCCCCATCTGCAACCAAACCGTTTCGATTAAGGCCAGCATAGCAGGCGCCTGAGCGCGCAAGTAAAGCGCGCGATGAAATTCGAGATTGGCGCGGATATATCCAACCGCATCGCGGTTTTGCACAATTTCCGTCATGTTGTGATTAATGGCCTGCAACCGATCGATCAGCGCCATATGGGCCCGCGGCAATGCACGCGAGGCCAATTCAACCTCAATCAAAGCCCGTAATGCAGCCAGCTCTTCTATCCGTTCATTCGACAAGACAGGGGTCGAAACACGGCCCGATGCACTGATGCTTAACGCGCCCTCCGCCGCCAAACGGCGCACGGCCTCACGGGCTGGTGTCATCGAGACGCTATATTCTTTACCGATCCCCCGTAGGGTCAAGGATTCACCCGGCGCGATTTCCCCCCAGATGATCCGTGACCGCAATTTGCGATAGACGAAATCATGCGCTGCGGTTTCAGCTTGGGGGTCGGTCGGTTTCGCTTGGCTCTGCATAGCACGCTTGTGATCACAAAAAGCAACGAGGTCAATTGTCAAAAAGACATCTGGCTAGGCATCAAATCGATAACGATGCAAAGATGCGCCCTCGCGTTGCAACCATTCCCGCGGTTCCCGCCAATCACCGTAGATGTCATACACTTGATCCCAAAAGGCCTGACTGTGATTCATCTGGGCCAAATGGGCAACTTCATGGGCTGCGACATATTCCAACACCTCTGGCGGTGCGAAAATCAAACGCCATGAATACATCAAGGCCCCTTGCGATGAACACGACCCCCACCGCGATCGTGTGTCACGCAACGTGATGCGGCTATACGGCCGCCCCAGACGCGCGCAATAATGATCCGAGGCCGCAACCAGCGCCTCACGCGCGCGCAATTTGAACCAGGCCTGCAGCTTAGCTGCGATTTTATCCTCTGGACCCGGCACTTCTAGATCCGTTCCTGATAAGACCGGCACCCTGCCCTGCCCTAATGTGATGAGATGCGGGACCCCTTCAACCGGAACATATGCGCCAAGCGCGATCTGCATCTCAGATGGCATATCGTCGACATGACGACGCAACCAAATTTCTTTGGATCGCACAAATCGCTCAGCCTCAGAATGAGAGCAAAATTTCGGCACAGTCAGGGTCACACGCCCATCCAATTGCGAGACGCGTAGGCTCATACGGCGCGCACGGGGCGAAAAACGCAATTTAACTGTAATCTCGGGCTTGCCCGCAAGTGTGATCTGGCTCATATGCCTTTCTTGTATACCTCCTGTGTCCCGGCATTGCCATCAAAGCCTTTGACACGGGGAATGTGTTATGGCAATTGATCTCGATTGTCGATCAGACCAATGAGTTGAAGGGAATCCCATGCCCAAAGAAGAATGGGGCGTCAAACGCGTATGCCCGACCACCGGAAAACGGTTTTACGACCTGAACCGTGACCCCATTGTCAGCCCTTACACTGGCGAGGTTGTAAACCTCGACACTGGCAAACGGTCCATGATTTCTGCAGATTCAGAGGATCAGCAGAACAAGGCCAAAGAGGCCGAATTGGAAGATGTAGATCTGCTGGACGATGATGACGTCGATGTAGATCTGGGCGAAGATGATGTTCTGGACGATGACGATGATGAAAACGTCTCTCTGGATGAGATCACAGACATGCCAAGCAACGAAGACGATTCCTGATCCCCAAATTGTTTGGGAAAGCATCTCTGAAAAGAGGACTGGGTCAGATATCGGTGATCGATGCCAAAAAAACGCTTTGGGCGGAAATTTCCGCTTGATCCTGCCCAAGGCATTGCGTAGATCAGCGCGCACCGGGATATGATCCCGATTACACCCGTGGTGTCAGAAGCCACAAAAGGGGCCTTAGCTCAGCTGGGAGAGCGCTACAATGGCATTGTAGAGGTCAGGGGTTCGATCCCCCTAGGCTCCACCATTTTCCAATTTAGATAAAAAAGACCTCTCACTCATTTGACGTGAAATTTCTTTGGAAAAATCGTTTGTACCCTGTGCCAGAAACCGATCTCGGAACACAACCAAACATATTGTTGTTTCCACGTTAACATTTCTAGACACGTTGCGGGCACTGTTCTTCATTAGAAAGAACAGTGCCCTTTCACATCCAAGCTAAGGGCGGGCGCCTTCTGTCGCTATTCGGCGATCATTCTCCAAACAAATGAAGCAATCCATCCGCAATCGCCCCGCGCCAGATAGCATAATCGTGGCCACCCTCATAAGCTTGCCACTGCACGCGGTTTTCGCCCATATTTTGCAGCGCCTTTGCCAACAAGTAGGATCCGCCAAAAATGCCAATCTCATCTGGTGTTCGACTCGTTTCATACCGTCCCGCTGAGATAAATGCGTTTAGTGACTTGTGCTTTTCATCATCCAAAAGCGTTGGGACATAAGGGTACGCTTTGTCCGAGTAGTCGCTTGGTGCCCACCAATACGACCCGGACATCGAGATGAAATTGCCAAATTTGTCCGGGTGTCGCAGGGCAAGGCAGGCGGATGACAGGCCGCCTAAACTAGATCCTGCAATGACTGTGCGTTCTGCATGCGCTTCAAGGCCAAAATACGCAAGGGATTCAGGCAACAGATCATTCGCCAAAACATCAAGGAACGTGTCATTGCAACTCAGCTCGCGCCAGCGTGTATCTGAATCCAAGCTATCAATGAATATAGCAGCGGTTGGCGGTAAGCGCCCTTGTTTTTGCAGATTTTCCAGAATGCTCGGAACAGGGGCCACACCAGTATAGCGCAGACCATCATACACAAATAACACCACATTTTCCGGGTCAGATGGGTCAAAATCTGCCGGTTTATAGTACCAAATCCGCCGTTTATTTCCCAAAGCCGCGCTTTCAAACCAAGTCATTTCCAAAGGCGGCGACACATCCGCATCATCCAGACCGGGCTGAGGCACAGCACCTGGCAGCGCCAAATAGCTTTTGGCCTCAAAACGGTCCATGGCGTCAGAACCAAATACCCGCGGATTCAACGGGTCACGTTGAAGCGTGGATAGCAACGCAATACGTCGCTCGCGCTCGGAGCCCGGAACCAACGGAATGTCCGGTGCGATTTGGTAGCTCATCCGTAAATCACGGCCGGTGCGAAAACTGGCAAACCAAATATCGGTCTGCCCCAGCCGTTCGAACCAGATATGATCATCCGCAGGGGCGCCAACAATGCGCGCATTTTGGGACGCCCCGCGCCAAAGAAACGTGACAAGGCGTTTACTTGGATCTCCTTCAGGATCGGTTTCGACCAGAGGCGTTCCGTCTGCGATGCGGGCCTGCCAAAACTCTTGAACATCCTCACCTAAATGCTCAGCTGCTAGGAGATTTTGCAGTGTTGGACTGATCGGATCATACGACACACGCATCTGCGGCTGATCAAGTAATTCGCCAGAGGGCAGATTTCGCAGAATTGTGATTTGAGCTGAGGCCGCTTCATTCTCAGACACAAGACGCAAGGCATAGCTGTCCAGATCCGCAACAAATCGGGCAACCTGACGGGTTGTCGCGTCTTTGATAAGACGTCGCACATGGTGTCCGTCGTGCGTTTCCAGCAACAGATCAACAGGGACACCCGCACTTTCCAATGAAAGCTCAACATAAGACCCAGGCAAGGTGACCAAAGTCATCTGTGATTGCACGCCTACCGTCGCAGAGACATCCAATTCCGTCCCGATTTCCAACATAGTTGTATCGCTTTCCGCACATGCGGGAATGGCGCTGCTCAATAGCAACGCCAAACCCACAAGACCTGATGAAATCAGATTACCATTCATAGCTGATATTGAACCGGAATTCGCGACCTTCGCCGTACCAGCAATAATAGCCGGATGCACAAGAGGCGACATATGTTTCGTCGGTCACATTCGACACAGCCAAGGTTGCTGTCGCGCCTTCCATTGCAGAGAAGAAGGATCCGAGATCAGCGTTCATACCTAGGTCATACAGCGTGTAGGACGGAACAACGGTGTCTTCGGTATTGTCACCATAGGATTCTCCTGTGTGACGCACACCAAATGAGGATGAGAAACCGTCAAACAGTTCGTATTTCGCCCACAAAGATGCTGTAGATTTCGGAATACGAGACGCTGCATAACCTTCATATTCACCTTCCGTCATTTCCGCATCCACTTTGCCATAGGCGGCAATGATGCTGAGACGATCTGTGACATCCGCTTTTGCTTCCAATTCGATACCCTTCGAACGACGGGTTCCGATATTGACGTAATACGGCCAGCCGTTGTCAGGATCGACTTCGCCGATATTCGTTTGTTCGATATCGAAATAGGCGGCCGTCAGCAGGATGCGTTCATCTGGGGATGCCCATTTCAGACCAGCCTCATATTGGCGCGCTGTGCTTGTTTCCAAAAGATCGCCGTTCACATCTCGGTTTGTGGATGGATCAAAGGAAGTCGCATAGCTGGCATAGGACACCACACCATTTGGGAATTCATAGACCAGACCGGCACGCCAGCTGGCTGCCGACGCGGTTGCAGTGTCACTGCCGCCATCTGTGACATCTTCCTCAGTTGTGCTTGTCCAGTCGTAACGCGCACCCAGCATCAGGCTAAGATTACCAAAGCTGACCTGATCTTGTAGATAAATACCGGTTTGCTCGGACACCGTATCTGTGACGCTGCCATCGGTCAGGTATTGATCAGGATCGTCATCCAGCGTGATATATTCTGGATCGGACAGGTCGTAAGTCAGGTCTGTGGACCAATCCGTCCGGTTCGTTTCCAGCTCTGTCTGACGCTGATAATCAATGCCTGTCAGAATTTGGTGGCTGCTAGCGCCCAGATCAAAACTGGTTTCCAGCGAGTTGTCGAAGGTGAACTGCGTATAGTCATCTTCGATCCACACAACACCCAATGTGGCAATGTCATCTGAGATGCGGTCGATATAAACACCGTTATGAAGCTGTTCGATATCTGTATAGCGCAGCGACGAACGGTAGGTCATGCCATTGTCAAACGTATGACGGAACCGGGCACCAACAGACCAAGTTTCCCGTTCCAGATTGTCATATTCCGGCGCGATCGACATTGAGTCGCTGTCGTAATAATACCCCCCGGTTGTCGCTTCCAACGTGCCGAGCTTTGTCATGAAATTCCGCTGACCAGCTTCGGGGTCGTGTTGATATGTCACGTCAACTTCCAACTGGGTATCAGGTGTGATGTCCCATGTCAGAGAGGGCGAAATCGCGACACGGGTTTGACCGAAATCATCCCCTTCCAGATCTTTGGTCCATGCAGTCGCGGCCACGCGATATTTTAGCGTACCGTCTTCGTTCAATGAACCATTCAGGTCTGTGGAAATCTGCATAAGATTGTCAGATCCAAAACCTAAAGACACTTTGTTTGTCGATGCGTTGTTAGGCGTCTTCATCGCCATATTCACAACACCACCCGGAATCGATTGACCAAAGGTGACCGAGTTCGGGCCTTTCACAACTTCAATACGTTCCAAAAGGTAGGGGTCCAACTGGCCAAACCCGGATGTCCCGAATTGCGCACCGTTCAGGTATTTGGGCGCATAGGTGTAGCCGCGAATGAATGTTTCGTCATAGATCGTGCTTTCGCCACGATAGTTAGTCACAACGTTCGGCGTATAGCTGAGCGCCTCTGCAACAGATTCAGCGCCTTGCTCGGCGATCTGGTCAGATGTGACAACGTTGACGGTCATTGGTGTTGTCACCAAGGACGCAGATGTTTTTGTCGCACTGGAACTTGTTTGTGCCACATAGCCTTCAACCGCTGGGTCCTCGTAGGATTGAAGCAAGACCAGCTCGCCCAAATATCCTTCTTCTACGGGTGCGGTTTCTTGTGCGAACAAGGATGCTGGCACAAGAGCAGTCGTTGCCAACAGGTATAGGTGCACGACGGATGTCGCGTTTGTCGTTTTCATTTTATCCCTCGAATGATGTATTTTTACTCTGGCGAACCGGCATGCACGGAATAACTTGAGTATTTTGATTGGTTTTATTATTTGACCAGTGGTAAATCCAGAAAGGACACCTTTGCGCAAGCGACAAATGCGTTTGCCTAGGAACCACTTTGGACAGCTAGATCTCGCTTCCCAGCCAAACTTAAACCGTCATTGACAAAGAGGCATGCATGTCAGTTGAACGCTTTCCGGGCATGTTCCGCGTTGGGGCATTGAACGAAACGGTATGTGGCGTCCAAGATTCGTCCTACCAGCAGATTGATCCAAAATTTCTGGTGCTCGTTGTGTTGCGCGGACGTCAGGTTTTTTATCTGGATGATGAACGTATTGAACTGGAAGCCAGCAGTGAAGATGACGCAACACCCGTTGCCTTTGTCGTTTTGCTTATGAAGCAATGCACATTGCGATATGCAGGATCATGGGGCGATCCGTTTCGCAAGATATCTATCGCTGGACCGCCAGATTGGTTTGATCAGTTTCAACTGGAATATGGATCGCAAGACGCCTTACCTAATTTTCCACAGACCCATTTGGACTATCGAATCTGGCATCCCTCGCAAGACGTGATCAGGTTATCGCAACAAATCGTTTCAGCACCCGCAGAAGACAACGCAAAAAAAACCGGCTTGTTCCGCATGTCCCGTGCTTTAGAGATTCTGCGCCGATTGCCGGATGAATGTGAAAGTCAGGCGACCCCTTCAAATCCGGCCACTACAGACAATTCTAATGAAAAACTGCAAGAGCGGATCAGGCTGCATATTCTACAAAACCTGTCGTCTGATTTGTCACTTAATCAGCTGGAAAAAGACCTTCATCTGAACCGCAGATCCATACAAAGAAGCTTTAAGCAAGGATATGGGATCACCCTGTCCGACTTTATTCGCAAGGAACGTTTGAACAAAGCAAATCGCGCCTTACAACAAGATGGGATTTCCATCGCCACGGCAGCACATATTGCTGGGTATTCGTCGTCAGCAAACTTTGCAACGGCCTTTCGAAAAGCCTTTGGCATGGCCCCCAAACAAGTGCGAAATCGCAGCATCTGAAGCGGCGAAAGTCATTCATCAGCCGGCCCTAGAAACAGATCAATTGATTTCTCAATATCCACATCTTTTAGCCCGGGTTCACGCACCGTCGCATACATCGGATCGATCAAGAAAATTGCTGTACCCGCGGTCAAAGACGCCAAATGTAGGTATAAAACAAAGGGCTCTTCACCGGATCGCCACCCATTGCTTTGCGCGGCTTCAATGTCTTTCCAGAGCATTGAAGCGAATGCGTGAAGGGACTCTTTCAAACCATCAGACGCATGACGCATGACGTCAGGATTGCGCAAGATTTGGTGATAGGCAGCATTTTCGCGTGCCCATGTCACATAGCCTTTGTGCCGCAGCCGCATTCTTTCGAGACCCGGCTTTGCATCACCCGTTGCCTTGCTTGCCTCTAGCAGGCGCGCGACACCCGTCTGAGCAATCTCGCGCAACAAATCAGCTTTGGTGGGAAAATGCCGCAGCGGCGCAGCGTGACTGACATCCAAATCCCGGGCAAGGCCACGCAAGCTAAGCTTATCCAAACCTTGCTCATCCATAACCTCAATGGCCCTCTCGATAAGGGCGTTTTTTAGATTGCCGTGATGGTACGGGTTCGTCATGCGGTCTCCAAAACAATCTTGACACCGCCTACATTCGCAATGTAGACGGCAACAACATTCAGTTTCAAACCACCCTTGTCAACCTTGTTAACGTTTGTGGTTCATCGCAAAGGATCCATACCTATGAACACTCGGTTGATCAACTTTTCTACCGGGCTGTTGGGTTTTAGATCCAATTGTCTGGCCACCAAGATCTATCTCAAACCCCTCCCTTTCAAACTGGACATGCAAATATCAGCGCACCGGCCCCATGCCGCCTGCGCGGCTTCCGTTTTGACGGGCTATCGCTGGAGTTAGGCACCATGCTCAAACATTCTACGAAATCTATCGCGCTGATGTCTGCCCTCCTATTGGCAGCCTGTTTGCCAGAGGATGATGACACGTCCACCAACGCAAGCGACACAGTGCGCGCGGTGAAAACCCAAATTGCGGCCGCCCGTCCTGCGGTCCAGATCAGACGGTTCCCTTCTGTTCTGGAACCCCCTCAGCTTGTGCCTTTGTCGTTCGAAGTCGGCGGCCGTGTGGCCGAGGTGGACCTACGCGTTGGGCAACAGGTTTCAGCAAATGAATTACTGGCCACGATTGAACCTGTCGATTTGGACATTCGTCTCAGCCAAGCAGAAGCCGGCATTGAAGAAGCTCGGGCAACGTTCGAAAATGCACAGGATGAGGCGGATCGCCAGGTTCAATTGTTCGAACGCGGGGTCACGACCGCCGCAGCCCGAGATCAGGCCGTCACGCTGGCACAGCAAACGCAATCCCGTCTTGTCCAAGCCCAGCGCAGTGCCGAATTGCTTCAAAAAAGCCGCTCTGACGCCAATCTGCTTGCCCCGTTTGATGCGGTTATCAACAGCGTGGATATTCAAGACTTTGTCAGCGTTCAGGCAGGCCAGCCGGTTGTCACGCTCTATCAAGAGGGCACATTGCAGGCCTCTATCCTCGTGTCTTTTGATGTGGTGCGAAATCTCAAGGTCGGAGATATCGTTGAAGTGGCACCCACCGATGGCAATCTGGCACCGATGCAGGGCACAATCGCGGAAATCGGGCGACGTGCACCGGCTGTGTCGTCATTTCCGGTCATCGTTCGCATAGAAAACGCAGATAGCGACCTGCGCTCTGGTATGGCGGTAGAGATCCGATTGGAAACATTGACCGCTGCAACAGCCGGGCTGATCCCTCTGCCCCTATCGGCCATCAACAGCAACACATCGGGCCCATTCGTTGGCCTGCCCCCCTTCCCCGCAGAAGTATATGTCTACGTGCCAAGAAATGGTGATGAGGGAACATTGGAAACACGCAATATTTCCGTGGCAACAGCTGCTGAAAGCGAAATTTTTGTCAGCGGCGGCATTGAGACAGGCGAATTTGTTGTAACCGCAGGCGTACCGTTCCTGCGATCAGGTCAAAAAGTGCGCCAGTACCAGCCTAACGCGGCCGGAGACGAATAATGTTCAACATGACCAAATTTGGCTTGGAAAAAAGCCGCGTGACCGTTTTGATGATGATCATCATCTTCGCTGTCGGTATTATTTCTTATATCAACTTCCCAAAACGCGAAGACCCGGCGATCACAATTCGCACAGGCCTTGTATATGCTCAAAATGCTGGCCTGGCTCTAGAACAGCTTGAACGATTGGTTGCCGAACCCATCGAAGAAGCGGCCCGCGCCATTCCCGGAATCGATGAGGTGCGCACGCAAATCACCGGCGGTGCCGTCATCATACAAATTGATATCGAAGACGCCGTTGCCGAAGAAGATTTGACACAGGTCTTCGATGATATCCGAAATGACGTGAACGATCTGACGTTCTCCATGCCGGATGGAACAGTTGGCCCCATTTTCAATTCCAGCTTTGGCGATGTTGCTGTTGCGACAGTGGCCGTGACCGGTGTTGGGTTCAACATGGCCGAAATTGAGGACGCCGCAACCGATCTTAGAAACCGTTTCTACACGCTGGATGAAGTCTCGGCAGTCGATCTGTATGGTGTCCAAAGCGAAGTTATCACGTTGGAAATTGATCGTGAACGTTTGGCCGCCATGGGCACAAGCATCGCACCGATCGTATCCGCCTTGCAGGGTCAGAACGTGCGTTTGCCTGCTGGATCCATCGTGTCAGACGGGGTGCGTATACCTTTGCGTGCAACAGGGGATCTACATTCCATTGATGATATCGAAAATCTATTGATTGAAATTCCTGATCTTGGCCTCATCCGTCTTGGCGACATGGTTCATGTCGAACGTGGCTATGAAGATCCCCCCAGCACACCGATTTTCCAAAATGGTGAGCCCGCTGTTCTGGTCGCGATTGAAATGGCCGATGGTGTGGACATCACCGTTTTGGGGCCGAAGCTAAAAGCAATCGTTACAGGGTTTCAACAGGATCAGCCAATCGGTCTGAATGCAGAGTTTTCCGCCTTTCAACCCGATATCGTTGAGGAATCCGTGAACGTTGCATTGATCAATATGGCGCAAACCTTTGTCGTCGTGCTGATCGTTATGCTGCTATTCATGGGCTGGCGCGAAGCCCTGATCATTTCGGCGATTGTTCCCTTGGCAATTGGCTTTGCATTCGGCTTCATGGGACCATTTGGTGTCGAACTCCAACAGGTTTCCATTGCTGCAATCATCATCAGCCTAGGTCTGCTTGTCGATAATGGTGTTGTTATTATTGAAGATATGCAGCGCCGCATTCGCGAAGGTGCCAGCAGACAGAATGCTGCACTGGATGCGGGAAAACAATATACATTGCCTTTGCTGATCGCCTCTACAACCACCGTCGCAGCATTCCTGCCCCTGTTCCTGCTAGATGGCACAGAGGGGCAATATGGCTACTCACTGGGAACTGTGGTCATGCTTATGCTGGTCGGTTCCTTTATTTCCGCACTGTATTTGCTGCCCCGGCTTGCGGTCTGGTTTTTGCCTGAACCAAAAGCGGAAAAACCAAAGAAACGCAGCATCTTTGATATTCTGAGCGACGGATATGGCAGCTTCGTTCGGATGACGTTGAAGACGCCTTACCTGGTCCTTTTGGCCTGTATCGGACTGATTGCCTTTGGCGGTAGCAATATGGGCAAAGTTCAACAGCAAATGTTTCCGCTCTCCGAACGCCCTCAATTCCTTGTCTATATGGATTTGCCACGTGGTACGGACATCACAGAGACAACAGAAACTTCAATCGCATTCTCCGATTGGTTGGAGGCGGAAAATGAAGACGTTGTCAGCGTTACGTCTTTCATCGGCAGCGGTGGCCCACGGTTTGTTCTATCACTTGATCCGGCTGACACAGACCCTGCGTCATCCTTTATGGTTGTCAACACAACAACCTTTGACGCTTCGACACAAGTTATCGAACGTGCGCGCAACCATGCATTAGAGGCCTTTCCAAACGCTGATTTCCGCATGAAACGACTGGCAATGGGCGGCAAAGAACCCGGCATCGATATCAAAATATCAGGACCAGATGGCACCGTATTGCTGAATGCCGCACATGATGTTCAGACAGGTTTTGCCACCGCGCCCGGCATCGTGCAAAATCGAAATGATTGGGGGCCAAAGATTTTTGAGGGCCAGATTGCAATCGCGCAAGACCGCCTGCGCGCCTATGGTTTGAACACGCAGAATGTTTCCAACGCGTTGGCAGGCTTCTTTGATGGCACCCAAATCAGCACGTTCCGCGATGGCGACACGCAGGTCCCCATTATCATGCGCGGTTCCAATGGCGACCGGGAAACCTATGCAGCGGTCTCCAACGCGATAGTTGAAACCAATGGCCAGACCCTGTCCTTGGATCAGTTTTCATCAATACGCCCTGCCTTGGAATTTTCCAGCATGCGTCGCGTCGATCAACGCCGCACCATTACAGTGTCTGTTATATCTGAGGCGGTCACAGCCTTTGACCTATACGATCACATCGCGCCGACCATAGACGAACTGCAGGAACGTCTGGGCCCTCAATACCGGATTGAAATTGGTGGCGAGATTGAAAACGCATCAGAGGTTCAATCTAAACTGGGCGGGGGTTTTCCGATCGCGCTGACGGTCATGCTGATTGCCCTGATGGTTCAGTTCAATTCGTTTAGAAGGGTCGCAATCACCTTACTATCGGTGCCTCTGGTCATCGTCGGTGTGCCGTTGTCTTTGCTGGCCCTAAATCAACCGCTTAGCTTTTTTGGCACGTTGGGTTTGATTGCACTGTCCGGGATTATCATCAACAACGCCATTGTTTTGATTGATCAGATCGACATCGAACTGGAAACCCAGTCTCTCAATGATGCGATTGTTGCGGCCGCAAAGAAGCGGTTGCGCCCGATCCTGCTCACTTCGATGACCACCGTATTGGGGCTTATTCCAATGGCAATGGGGGGTGGTGCAATGTGGGAACCTATGGCGACCCTGATGATCGGCGGACTTGGTGTCGCGTCTGTCCTCGCCTTGTTTTGGGTGCCTGCGCTGTATCGGATCGTCCTACCCCGGTCGGGAAAACCCGCATAGGGTACGTCTAGATCTGACTTACCCCGAGCGGTTCAATTCAATGTATCCCCGACCACTTTAGAACCTTCGTTGAAGCCGATGCAGTTTGGCTTCAACCACCCTTTATTCCTATAGCGTCTATTTATATTTGGCATCTGGACCCACCCGAATCCCAAATGATTTGAACGCCGGCACCTCTTTTTCAATTTTCCAAATATTCATTTTTTCAAATTCAAAGATGGTGGGCTTTCACCTGCTTTGTCCCATGAATACGTTCCCGTGATGCCGAAAAAGAGAGCACAATTTCTGGACAGGGAGTGTTTTTAACCAGAATTTTTTGCTTGTACAAAAATGATATCGATCCGCTTTGCGATGAAAATCGATTACCCCATTCTGATTTCATGAAATTTTCAACACGTTTTCCCTAATATGGAGATACATGAAATGCGTTTACGGAGCTGGGCCGCAGCGGCCCTATGTTCATTTGGATTAGCCATTTCGGCAGGATCCATGGCAGCACAAGAAGAAGGCGGCACCTTGGTCTACATCGTGCAGCCCGAGCCGCCATCATTGGCATCCTATCTGTCGACATCCGGCCCAATTGGTTTGGTTGCCCCTAAAATCTACGATGGTCTGTTTGACTACGACAATGATCTGAACATCGTCCCTGCCCTGGCTGAAAGCTATGAGGTCAGCGAAGACGGCAAAACGGTCACCTTCAACCTACGTGAAGGCGTGACATGGCATGATGGTGAACCGTTCACATCCGCTGATGTCGCCTTCACCGTTATGGACGTTTTGAAAGCCGCCCATCCACGTGGACCCAACACGTTCCGTGAAGTGATGTCTATCGACACACCAGATGACTATACAGCAGTGTTCAACCTGGAAAACCCAGCACCTTACATGCTGCGTGCGTTATCTGGCTATGAAAGCCCGATCGTGCCCAAGCACCTGTTAGAGGGCGAAGATCTGCGCAGTGCAGATCTGGTCAACAACCCTGTCGGCACAGGCGCATATAAATTCACGGAATGGAAAAAGGGCCAATATATTCGTCTGGATAAGAACGAAAACTATTGGAAACCTGGCCTACCTTATATCGACCGTTTGGTCGGACGCTTTATTCCAGACGCATCAACCCGGACGGCGGCGATGGAAAATGGCGAAGTCCTATATGGTGCGTATGGCGCGATCCCGAATATCGATGCGGTACGCCTGCTTGATATGGATGGGTTCTCGGTTACGACCGACGGCTATTCCATGATCAACCCAATGGCTTTGATCGAATTTAACACCACTATCGCACCATTTGACAATCCTGCGCTGCGCAAAGCGATTTCTCTGGTCATCGATCGTGAATTCTTGATTGAAAACATTTGGTTCGGCTACGGCAAACCAGCGACATCTGCCCTGTCCAGCAACTTTGAACCAACCGGCCTTTACGCGGCAGGCATGCCAAACTTTTCGGCCAGCGGTGATACTGAAGCAGCCATCGCGGTTCTGGACGAAGCAGGCATCACACCAAACGCCGACGGCATCCGTGCATCCTTTACATTGGACCTGATCCCATATGGCGAAGACTGGCGTCGTGCGGGCGAATATCTGAAACAGGCGTTGATGCCATTGGGTCTAGAAGTAGAACTGCGTTACGAAGACGTGCCAACATGGATCAAGCGGATTTATAGCGATTATGAATTCCAAATGAACATCAACTACTTCTACCAGTTGTCAGATCCCGTTCTGGGCGTTCACCGTCAATATTCGACCGATCAAATCCGTCAAGGCACGGCATTTGTGAACTCTTCGCAGTATTCAAACCCGGCCCTTGATGCTTTGCTGTCATCTGCAGCGGTTGAACCGAATGCGGAAACACGTGCGGCGACCTATGCAGAAATCCAAGGCATCCTTGCCGAAGATATGCCCGTCGCAAACATTTTCGAAATGCAGTTCCTGACGGTCTATAACGACAAGCTAAAAGATCACGCGACATCCGCTTTGGGCGCTTATGGCCCATTCGACAAAGTCTGGATCGACGACTGATCTGATCTCTTTCACAATGTAATGTTCTGGCCCGATGTTCGGGCCAGAAATTTTATCTCAGAGGGTGACCACCGTGTCTCATTTCGCACGCCGCATGCGGTATGTCGTGAAACGGCTGCTTCAAGCCATTCCAATTGTTTTGGCAATTATCATTTTGAATTTCTTTCTGCTGCAATTGGCTGAGGGTGACGCCGTCGATGTTCTGGCAGGCGAGGCCGGGTCGGCCACACCGGAATATATGGCCGAATTGCGTGCCAAATTTGGGTTGGATAAACCACTGCCTGTGCAACTGGCCATCTATCTGAAAAACGTCATGGTTTTGGATCTGGGGTATTCCTTCCGGCATGAAATGCCCGTCGGCGAATTGATCTTTGACCGCCTGTTCGCAACTGTATTGCTGATGACCTCGACCATCGTTCTGGCCGTTGGGTTTGGTGTTCTGCTGGGCTTGGTTGCCGCGATGGGCCTAAACACATGGCGTGACACTGTCATTTCAATATTCGCTCTGATCACTTATGCGACCCCGCTCTTTTGGGTCGGATTGATGCTGATCGTGGTGTTTTCTCTCAATCTTGGCTGGTTCCCAACCTCGGGTATGGAAAATTTTGCCATGTTTTATGAAGGTTGGGACCGGGTCAAAGACATCGCCCATCATTTGGTTCTACCCACCATCACCTTGGCCCTGTTCTACCTGGCGCTTTACACGCGTTTGATGCGCGCCTCTATGTTGGAACAGGCAGGTCAGGATTATGTGACGACCGCCCGTGCCAAAGGTGTCACCGAAAATCGCATCATGTTTGTGCACGTCCTGCGCAACGCCCTTTTGCCGGTTGTGACCATGGCAGGCGTACAAGTTGGCGCATTGATTGGTGGCTCAGTTATCGTTGAATCCGTCTTTGCCTGGCCCGGTCTTGGCATGTTGGCCTTTGAAGCCCTGTTCGCACGGGATCTGAACCTGTTGCTGGGGATCTTTTTCCTATCCGCCTTGTTGGTGGTGGCCGTCAATCTTGTTGTCGACATCGTTTATTCGTCGCTCGACCCACGTATCGAAATGGAGTGACCTATGACCTTTTGGAAACTCTTTGCACGCAATCGCGGCGCTGTCCTTGGATTGGCGATCATTGCGACTATGACCTTTCTCGCCTTCACTGCGAGCATATTTTTCCCTGCCGACCCGTTCAGCCTAGCGGGAAAACCCATGTCGCCCCCCGGCGAAAACGGGTTCCTATTAGGCAGTGACAGTCTGGGCCGCGATGTGGCCGCAGGCATTGCCCATGGTGCCAAAACATCGCTGTTGATCGGATTGCTCGCGACGCTGGTTGCCGTGTTCATTGGTATCATCATGGGTGCTTTGGCGGGCTACTATGGCGGTGTCATCGACAATCTGTTGATGCGCTTGACAGAAATGTTCCAAACCATTCCATCCTTCATTTTCGCCATCCTCTTGGTTGCGATCATGAAACCGTCCATTGAAAGCATCGTAATTGCCATCGCGGTGGTGTCTTGGCCGGCCGTGGCACGGCTGGTGCGTGGCGAATTCCTATCCTTGCGCAACCGCGAATTTGTACAGGCCTGCCACACATTGGGCATGTCCGACATCCGCATCATGCTTGGGGAAATCCTGCCAAACTGCCTGTCCCCTGTGATCGTTATCGGATCATTGATGGTGGCGACGGCCATTTTGATTGAAAGCGGATTGGCATTCCTAGGCCTTGGCGATCCCAACATCATGAGCTGGGGCTTTCAAATCGGCGCTGGCCGCACTTTGCTACGCTCGGCTTGGTGGGTTTGCACCTTTCCCGGCATTGCCATTCTTGTCACCGTTTTGGCCATCAACCTTGTTGGCGAAGGCATAAATGATGCGCTTAATCCGCGACTGAGGGAACGTACATGAACCGTTTATTGGATATTACCGACCTACATATCGCCCTCCCCCCTGAAAGCCAGCGCCCCTATGCGGTGCAATCCATGGATTTGCAGCTAAACGAGAATGAAATTCTCTGTGTTGTTGGGGAAAGCGGATCAGGCAAGTCCCTGACCGCGCGCGCCGTGATGGGGCTTTTGCCCAAACCCCGCGTCCAGATCGCACAAGGCAGCGTCATGTTTGAAGGCGAAGATCTGGCAAAAGTCAGTGAAGAACGCCTGCGGGAAATCCGCGGTTCTGACATTTCAATGATCTTTCAGGAACCCATGACGGCGCTGAACCCCGTCATGACCATCGGCACGCAGATTGATGAAGTCTTTCGTTTTCATCACCGCATGCCCGGTAAAGAGCGCCGCAGCCGTGCCTTGAAACTGCTGAAAGACGTGCAATTGCCCGATCCAGAACAGGTGCTGAAGGCCTATCCGCATGAATTGTCAGGCGGGCAGCGCCAAAGGGCGATGATCGCGATGGCGCTGGCGTTAGAACCCAAAATCCTGATCGCAGACGAACCAACCACAGCGTTGGATGTGACAACACAGGCGCAGGTTTTAAAACTGATCAAGGATCTGCAAGAAACCAAAGGCACCGGTGTTTTGTTCATCACCCATGACTTTGGCGTTGTCGCTGATATCGCGGACCGCGTTTGCGTCATGCAAAACGGGCTGGTTGTCGAAACCGGTACAACCGATCAGGTTCTGCGAAATCCGACACATCCCTATACGCAGGCCCTAATTGGCGCCGTGCCGGATCTGGTGCCACGTCCCGCCCGCCCCCGATCAAGTGAGATTGTTTTAGAGGTCAAGAACCTGCAAAAAACCTATCGCAGCGGCGGTGGTATGTTTGGCGGACAGGAACGTGTGGTTCATGCGGCCAACGATGTCACGATGGATCTCGCACGTGGTGAAACATTGGGGATCGTTGGAGAAAGTGGATCAGGCAAGTCGACAGTTGCGCGCTGTATCGTGCGACTGAATGATGCCGAAGACGGGCAGATCCTATTGGACGGAACCGATTTACGGCCTTTGGGTCGGGCGGCGATGCGTCCACATCGATCTAAGATTCAGATGGTGTTTCAAGACCCTTTCGCCTCGCTGAACCCCCGTACCCGGATTGGTAAAATCATCACGCAAGGGCCAATGATGTATGGGGTCAGTGCCGAGGACGCCAAAAAGCGCACCTTGGAACTATTGGACATCGTTGGACTGGATGCGCGTGCCTATGATCGGTTCCCGCATGAATTTTCCGGCGGCCAACGCCAAAGGATCGGGATTGCACGCGCCTTGGCTCTGGAACCCCAGATCTTGGTGGCTGATGAACCTGTTTCGGCATTGGATGTGTCTATTCAGGACCAAATCCTGAAACTGCTGGATGAAATCCGCGATCAAATGAACCTATCCATGGTGTTCATCACCCATGATTTGCGCGTTGCTGCGCAGGTTTGCGATAGGATTGCGGTTATGCAGCGTGGACAGGTCATTGAAATTGGGCCAACATCCGACATGTTTGCCAATCCCCAGGCCGCATATACGCAAGAATTACTTGCCGCGGTTCCAGGCAAAGATTGGTTCTCCACACAGCAAGCAGAAGCGGTATAAACGTGCTCATAAAATATTTTGAATGACCGTTTATACGCTGCTAAGCCAAAGCTTGCCGCAGTCAATTTAAGGACGGGATATGACCGATCACCCTGGGCGCATCACCAAAGTCACCACCAGCCATTGGGGCGCATTTGAGGTGGATGTCGAGGGCGATCGCATCGTCGCAACCCGTCCTTTTCGCGAGGATCCCAACCCAACAGACATCCCCGACAGCATCCCCGCTGCCGTGCATCACAGCAGCCGGATCGCCCGCCCATCGTTTAGGCGCGGATGGCTTGAAACACGGGATAAGACAGGGCGCGGTAGCGACGATTTCGTCGAACTGCCCTGGGATGAAGCACTAGACATTGCCGCCCAAGAAATTGGACGGATCTGCCAAACCTATGGGAATGAAGCCATCTTTGGCGGCTCTTATGGTTGGGCCTCTGCCGGGCGGTTCCATCATGCGCAAAGTCAGGTCCACCGGTTTTTGAATTGCATTGGGGGCTATGTCGCCTCATTCGGCAGCTATTCAACCGGCTGCGCTCAAGCGATCATGCCACATGTGTTTGGCAAGACATTCATCCAATTTCAGTACGAACATCAGGACAATTGGCACACGATCCACGAACATACAGAAACCTTGGTCATGTTTGGTGGGGTCAACGCCAAAAACGCTCAGGTCAGTATGGGGGGGATTACAAAGCACGACACGGGCCCTTGGCTGCAGCGCTGTTTGGAAAAGGGCACCTATTGCCTTAATATCGGCCCCCAACGTAAGGATGCGCCGGACGGGTGCGACTGGATGCCCTTGCGCCCGGCCTCTGACACGGCGCTAATGTTGGCACTGGCTTATGTGTTGCACGAAGAAGGGTTGAGCGATCAGGACTTTATAGATCGCTACACCACCGGGTTTGACCGTTTCCTACCCTATCTGACAGGCGACAGCGACGGCCAACCCAAAACCCCAGAATGGGCCAGCCAGCTTTGCGGCGTGACAGCTGAGCAAATTCGCGACTTGGCGCGGCGCATGGCAAAAACGCGCACGTTTATCACTGTTGCATGGTCCCTTCAGCGCGGTGAGCATGGCGAACAACCCTACTGGATGTCTGCGGTTCTGGCCGCGATGATCGGTCAAATTGGCCTGCCCGGCGGAGGTGTTGGGTATGGCTATGGCGCGTTGGGTGGTGTTGGAAAAACCATGATCGGCATGCGGGGCATGACCTTTTCCCAAGGCAAGAACCCTATCGATAAAGTCATCCCAGTCGCCCGCATCGCGGACATGCTGCGCAATCCGGGCCAGCCCTATGATTTCAACGGGCGCCGCGAACCCTATCCTGACATTCGTTTGGTCTATTGGGCGGGCGGCAATCCATTTCACCATCACCAAGACCTGAACGCGTTGCACCAAGCTTGGCAGAAACCCGACACAATCATCGTCAACGAACCCCATTGGACACCCACGGCCAAACGCGCCGATATCGTGTTTCCGGCAACAACGCCCTATGAGCGCGAAGATATTGGGCGTGCCAATCTGGATGAATATCTGTTTCACATGCCAAAGCTGATCCCAGCCGTTGGCGAGGCACGTGATGACTATGACATCTTTTCAGGCCTCGCAGAGCGTATGAACGTCGGGCAGGCCTTCACCGAAGGGCGCTCTACGTCTGAATGGATTTCGCATCTATATGGTCAATATTGTGACTATGCTGCCAAAACGGGAATAGACGTTCCCACGCTGGATGATCTGCGTCGCCAGAATTGGGTTCGCCTACCGATCCAAAAGAATACCCCGAATACAACGTTTTTTGCGCCCTTCCGGGCTGATCCTGATGCATCGCCCTTGCCAACACCGTCAGGCAAGATCGAAATCTATTCGGAAGCGATCCAAGGGTTTGGCTATGATGACTGCCCCGGTCACCCTGTCTGGTTGCCCCCGTCCGAATGGATGGGCACCGCCGATACCGAAACACCGTTGCATCTGGTGTCCCCCCAACCTGGTGACAAGTTGCATAGCCAATTGGAATCCGCACTGGCCGACACACCTGGCGCACGCCCCGTTGCCCTGATCCTGCATCCCCAAGATGCAAAGGAACGCGGCATTTCGAGTGGCGATCTGGTCCGCGTCTTCAATAAACGCGGGGCTTGTCGCGCGCGGGCAACCGTTTCAACCGACATTCTGCTAGGAGTTGTCGCCCTGCCAACCGGTGCTTGGTACGGCAATCCGGGTGATAATATCGATCCGCATGGCAACCCAAATGTGCTAACGCTAGACGTTGGCACATCAAAGCTGGGTCAGGGATGTAGCGCCCATACGGCGCTGGTGGATGTCGCCAAACTATAGCGGTGTTGCAACGCTGGGTTTTGGTCCAGCCGCCTCAATCACGGCACCCGCCGTCAACAGAATGTCCTCCCGGAATCGCCCGGCAACCAGCTGCACCCCCAATGGCGCGCCATTGGCGGATCCCGTGGCCACTGACAGCGCAGGCATGCCCATGACTGGCAAGCCACGTTGTGTCAGTTGCGCCTCATAAACAGCCATGAAATCCGCCTCTGATGTCACATCGCGTTGTTGCGCGAAGGGCAATTCGCCAGATACGGGGCATATCAAAAGCGGATGATCTTGAAAGAACAGCTCCCAATCGCGCACCAATTCTGCCCGGGTTTGTAGCGCGGTCATGACCCGTTCCAAATCCAGCGGCCCTGTGTCGCGGCGCATCACATCGAACACAAACTGCGCATCCTGCTCTGCCTGCCCATCCACCAAAGCTTTGCTACCAAACTGGCTTTCAGCCATCCAAAGGATTGCATTGATTTCAGCCGCCAATCGCATAGGCGGGCAGGGAATTTCTTCGACTTCCCACCCGGCCTCGGCCAAAGTTTGGGCCGCAGAAATAAGGGGTTCCTGAATTTCAGGCACAACCGGCATATCGTCCGGCGCAACGCACAATGCAGCGCGTTTGGGGTAATCAGGTCCGGATAAAGCAGCAGGCGCATACCACGGATCCCGAACGCTTTTGGATGACATCGCAGTCAAAGATAGGCCGATATCCTCCATGCTGCGTGCCAAAGGACCAGACACGGCCATCATCTGGGCACCAATAAAGCGATCCGGCCCGCTGGCATTATAGGCCGGCACCCGACCAACCGTCGGGCGCAGCCCATGCACACCACAAGCATAGGCCGGATAACGCACGGACCCGGCAATATCCGTCCCATGCCCAACGGCACATAGCCCCGCAGCCACAGCCGCCCCTGCCCCACCCGAGGACCCGCCCGGTGTCAGATCGGTATTGCGTGGATTCAACGTTTGCCCGTGCAGATCATTCTTCGCAAACCAACGCAACGAAAACGCCGGCGTATTGGTACGCCCAACCAACACGGCACCGCTTGCACGCAAATTGGCCACGACAGGGCTGTCTTCTCTGGCAATCAAATCCTTGTTCGCCACCAATCCATTGGTGGTCGTGCAATTGGCCTGATCGACATTGACCTTGATCGTTGTTGGCACCCCGGCCAATGGCCCGGGATCCTCGCCCTTTGCAATCATGTCATCCACCCGGTCAGCACCTTTCAGCGCATCCTCGCGGGTGTGTTCAACAATCGCATTTATCGAGGGGTTGACCGCATCAATCCGATCAAAATGCGCCTGTAAGACCTCTCTTGCGCTAAAACTTTTGGCTTTCACGCCTTTTGCAATATCTGCAGCAGTCAGTTCAAAGAAATCGGTCAAGGTTCGCATCCAGATTTGGGTTTAGATTGACACCATTAGCGCCCAATTCCATTTTATTTTCAATAGGTAAGCGCAATCAATCTGTCAGCAACATCCTTTATAGCACGACCCTATAGCAGCTTCGATGCGCGGCCATGCCTCACGCAGGGCAGATTTGGCGGGCAATGCTGCGCGGTACTCTGCCCTTAATGCGTCTTCCATTGCAGGTAGATCGACGCCCAGAACGACGCCGTCCGAAACCACGTGACGGTCTTTGGCATATATCGCGGCGATATGGTTCTGTTGCGCGCGGGCAAACACATAATCGCGGGGGTCCACTGGCATCAATGCATCACGATCCAGCGCATCAAGATCCAGTACCATCACATCGGCAGGCATACCTGGTTCCAAAATCCCACCAACCCCAAGTCCAAGACTGGCCCGTCCTGTCGCGCAGGCAGCTTTCAATACCGCGGCGCGGGTCATGCCCCCGGTCTGGAACCCCGGTTTGCGGTTCAGCAAATGCAAAAGGCGCATTTCGCGCAATGCATCATCATCTTCGTCAAACGCACATCCGTCCAACCCCATCGCCACGTCCACACCCGCATCCAGCATGTCTTTTACGGGCGCAATCCCAGAATATAGATGCAGATTAGATGAAGCATTGACCGCGATCCGGGCCTTTGCCCCCGCAATAAGATCCAGTTCATCAGGCCGTGCCCACACGCAATGGGCCAAGGTCAAACGGGGCGACAGCAGGCCGATTTCATCCAGATGTGCCACAATGCCATTTGGATAGGCCTGATCAGCCCATGCACGTTGTGGCTGGGTTTCCAACAGATGCATATGCACCCGACGACCGGTCGCTTTGGATCTTTCAGAAATTGCTGATAGCAATGCATCGCTACACCATTGCACCCCTGTCGGCCCATATTGCACGTCAATATGCCCCGGCATATCATCCGCCGCTTTTGCGACCTGATCGACCAACTCCAACTGGCTTTCAATGCTCGGTAGCGGACGCATCCACGTGTCTTGCACAAACGCCGCGTCTTCAGCGCTAAGACCGTCCAAAAGCGTCGCGTGATCGCCATAGATCACCGGATTGCGATCGCGCATGGAAATGGCAAATCCAATCGAAACACCCACATCAGCGGCGGCTTGTGCAATCTGACGGGCTTCTTCTACGAGGGGAACAAAGCCCATTGGCCGGGTCAAATGCACCATGACCGAAGTCGCCCCGCCTCTCAAAGATCGGGCGAATGATGCCGCCGCAGCGGTATAGGCATCCGCAGCCGGCATCACCGCAAGCTGCGGCAGCCATGTTTCCAGCGGCTTGCCACCGCATCCGAAAGACGTGGTGGACAGGGGACGCGCGTGATTATGTGCATCGGCGATAGCGGGCATGGCCAAAAGGCGCCGCCCAGCAGGTGCAGTGTCCAAAGGATTTACGGCATCAATCACACCCTCTTTCAACGTGATTTCAACAGGGCCCGATACCTCGTATTCTGGGCCGATCAACGCGGCCTCGACCGCGAATTTGATGATCTCGCTCATGCTGTGTCCCCAAGCAGATGCGCAAGGGTCATGTCGGTATTCACAGGTTTGGCCTCTGGCATATTTTGGATCGCCGTCACTTGGCGACCGTGACCCGCCATATCGGAAACCAAGGCGCGATCTCTTTGAACAAATTGACCACGCACCAGCGTATGAACAGGCGCGCCAATGGTTTCGCGCCCTTCAAACGGTGTCACCTTACCCCGACTGTGCAAACGGGCCGCCTGCACGGCCTCTTTCCGTGCCAGATCCAGCACAGCAATATCTGCATGTGCACCCACAGCCAGACGCCCCTTCATCGGCCACAAACCAAACGCGCGGGCCGGATTGGCGGATGAAATTTTGACGTAATGTTCCAGCGTCATACGCCCGGCCGCTACCTCGCTCAGCATCAAGGGCATCTGAGTTTCCACACCGGGAAAGCCACAATCGGCCTGCCAGATCACATCGTTTTTCTTTTCCTCAGGCGTGTGGGGTGCATGATCTGTGGCGATCATATCAACGATCCCTGTCTGCAAGGCGTCCCAAATGGCAATGCTGTCTTTTTCTTCGCGCACAGGCGGATTGACCCGAATGATGCTGCCCAAACGATCATAATCCCGACTGTCTAAGAACAGATAACAGGGGCAGGTTTCGCCCGTAACATCCACCCCGCGCGCTTTGGCTTCGGCCAATGGCCTCAGTTCGCCAGCCGAAGATATATGCAGCACATGAATGCGCGCACCGGTCCATTCGGCCAAGATCGCCGCGCGTGCCACGGCCTCAATCGCCACGACTTCGGGCCGTGCCGCGATGTGGTAAAGGGGATCATTCAGACCCGCCGCTTCCAATTTGGCCTGCCGCCACGCCATGATCGACGCGGTTTCCGCGTGCAGCGAAATGCGCAAACCCGAGGCTGCAATTTTTTCGAAACCTTCCAACATGGCACCCGTGCTGGGGGATGGCAGATTTCCGAAAGTGTTGCCCATAAAGCATTTGAACGCATTTGCGCCAGCTGCGATTAACCCGTCGATTTCATCAATATTGTCTTCGGCCAAAAGGCCGTAGATCCCAAAATCGACACAAGCCTTTTTGGCGCAATCCTGTTTTTTCTGGAACTCTACAACAGAACGCGTGGGTGGATGGGTGTTAGGCATTTCAAATACGGTTGTCACACCGCCCATGGCAGCTGCTTGCGTGCCAGTTCCCCAATCTTCCTTATGCGTATAGCCGGGTTCGCGAAAATGCACATGCATATCGATTGCCCCCGGGATGATGTGATGACCAGTAACGTCTACAATTTCACCGGCATTGCCCAAACTGCCCGGCGCACCGATAGCGGAAATAAGGTCTCCTGTGATTGCAATATCCGCCGTTTCCCGCCCATTTTCATGTACGATTGTCCCACCGGTTAAAATCAGATCTGTCATAGCGCAGCCCATCCGCCATCAACAGGCAGATCAACCCCTGTGATTTGCCGTGCCCGATCTGACGCTAGGAACAATGTCGCCGCGGCCACATCTTCATCTTCGCTGATCCGGCCAAGCGCGTAGTCACTGGCATGTTTTGCGGCAGCCTCTTCCTGCGAAATTCCGTGTTGCGCGGCAACTTGGGGCACCACTTTTGTGCGAAATCGTGGACCATCCACCATGCCCGGCGCGACAAGGTTGACGTTGATATTGTCCGGCCCGAGTTCCAAGGCAAAGCTTTTCGTCATTCCCCGCAGGCCCCATTTCGAACTGGAATAAGCCATGCGCATCGCCCGCCCCCGCATGCCAAAGGTTCCACCGACATTCACAATCTTACCGCCCTTTTGCGCCTGCATCACTGGCGCAACCGCACGGATCATATTGAATGGGCCACGCATATTCAGATGCACGATTTCATCAAATTCCTCTTGGGTCGTCTCAACCCCGGTTTTGCCAATCGGCCCAGTGCCCCCTGCGACGCTGACCAACACATCAATGCGTCCATCAAAGTCATTGAGGACCTTAGAAATGACACCATCAACGATGCTCGCATCCGTGACATCGCAGGCATAGATCTTGGCCTCTACACCTAAAGAACACGCTTGGGCGGCAACGGGTTTGATCGCACCCGTATCGCGCCCAAGCAAAGCCAAATGCGCCCCTTCACGCGCGAAACCCAAAGAGATAGCCGCGCCCATACCTTTGGCAGGACCCGTAACAACGACAACCTTGTCTTTTAAATTCAGGTCCATGACAGCCTTTCTCGCAACGTTTCTTTGACATCTTGGGTCAGCATCGAACTGAACGGACTACGTTTTCAAGGATTACTGGCAAAAGCGTATCACGCCGCAGGACCGGCCAAGGTCTTTGCCTAACTGTTGTTCGTTTAATACCCCTGAAAACACCAAGCATCGCAGTGCCAGAACAAAAAATACAAAAAAAATGCATTGCTCAAGAATAAGATCGACAGCTGGCGCGTAACTCCAGTGCAAGGCCGAAACAAGGTTGGCCCAAACGCAATTACGCGGCTTTACAAAAACTGGAGAAAACAAAATGTCTATTCAAACAATTGCAATCGGTGGCGACGGTGGATCAAATTTCGACATCGAATTTATTTCGGATATCGGGTTTCGCTCGGGCGAACGCGTAGACGCAATTTTGCTCAATGGCACGCGTCGCGGCGGTAAAGGCGGTTCAGAAGGGGTCGTTCTGAACTTGCAAGCGGATGAATACATCAATCAGATGAAGATCTGGAGAAGTGGTGACCGGATCCATGGTGTCGAATTGACCACCAATTTTCACAAAGTTGATGATGCAGGCAAAGTGATCGTCAATCGCAAACTGTTTGCAGGTCGCACCAAGGGTGAGCAAACCAATTTGTTCAATATCCGTGTTCTGGGTATCGGTGGCCGTTGTGGTGAAGAACTGGATAAACTGCGCATCCGTTATATCAAAGATTACGTGGAATCCTCTAAAGAGGGGACAGCGCAGATGGCCGTAATTGGGGTTATCCCAGAAGGTCAGATCATCGAAACCATTGAAACCAGCCGTGTGAACAGAATGTCTGCGTCTCGTGTGTTTATGGAAACCGTCGTCAGCGTCGAACAAACCGTTGAAAGCTCGGGCGTGATGGGTGAATTCACCGCAAAGGCCAGCCAAACCTTTGGGATGAGCGCGACAACGCAAACCGAATTCAGCGAACAGGTTGAAACAGAAATCACCACAAGCGAACGCAAATCCTATACGCCCCCGGTTGGCACCGTTGGGCTGCAAGTGGTCAAAATGGATATTTTCAAAGCTGCTGATGGCACGATTTGGTTCTTCCCGACCAGCGAATCTAGCATCGTGAATGCATCTGTCACGGGCGAACCTGCAATCACCGAAAACCTATATGACATGACCGGCGCTTTGACCCTGCATTTGCCGTACATGTCAGAACAGCAAGAGCAAAGTCTGGGATATGATTATTTCCGCAGCCTGCCAGCCTTGGTCTGATTACACATAAAAAAGGGGTGCCAGATCGGCACCCCAAACTCGTTACATATCGTAGGACCTGAACACCCGGCACCTACGTATTTCCTACTTAGCGGATGTATACACCTATCGCGGCATCCACGCCTTGTTCCCAAATCGTGGTCAACCATTTGGCAAATGGTTCGGCAAAACCGGGATTGTCGGCCAAATCGCCATAAATCTGCGTCTGGGCCAGCCATGCGCTTGGATCGTCTTTTGCAGCAATCGCCGTGACCTTCAAGTCGTCCCAAATCGGATCATTTGGAACGATTTCGCTGCCATCTTCGCGCGTCCCTGCACACATGCGGGCCCAAAGTGCTTCAACCAAGGCCAAGCCGCTGACGGGGTAATCTGCTTCGATTGCCTCGCGAATTGTTGGTAGCAAAAACCCGACATGGCGCGAGGATCCGTCAAAGGCAACGCGGCGCGTTGTGTCATGGATCCTAGGATTGGCAAAACGGCTGCCAATCAATGTCACATAATCCTCGGGATCTGTCCCGGGAACCGCGGCCACTTGGGGTGCGATTTCCTGCATAGCGACGCGTAGGAACAGGCGGGAAATGGAATCATGTTCCATACAGCCGGCAATCGTTTCGACCGACAGCAATTCACCAGCATTGGCCAGAATTTGGTGACCACCATTCAGCAGACGGATTTTCATCGTCTCATAGCTGTGCACGTCATCCGTCAACGTCGCACCGACCTTTTCCCACTCGGGACGACCGGCGACAAAATTGTCTTCAATCACCCATTGGCGGAAATTTTCATGTGTGACCGGCGCAGCATCGGCGATGCCAAGTTCTTCGGCCAAAGCAATTTCATTTGGTCCGGTCGCAGGAACGATGCAGTCCACCATCGAGTTTGGGAAACTGCAGTTTTCCTCGATCCAAGTCGACAGGCTTTCATCCGTCAAGCCAGCCAATGTCACAACCGCTTGTTTCAGGATATCGCCATTGCCCTGCACATTGTCACAGCTCAGGCCAGTAAACCCGCCCTGCCCGGCAGCCCGGCGCAGTTTAAGCGCGGCAACAATCGCACCAAATGCCGTGACCGGCGTTTCTGGGTTACCCGCATCAAACACAATATCTTCGTGCGATACATTCAGACCTTTGGTGACAGGATCAATGTAATATCCGCCCTCCGTCACGGTCATCGCAACGATGCGAATTTCGGGGCGGGCCATCGCCGCGATCAAAGACGCGTTGTTTTCTTCAACGGGAAGAAAATCAATCATCGCACCGGTGATTTCCGCGGACATGCTGCCCGGGTTCAATTCGATTAAGGTGGTCAGACAATCCTGCGCCAATAGCTTATCGCGCATAACACCGTCGCCGGGACGCACCCCTGCACCAAGGATTCCCCAATCTGAGGCAAGACCACTCTGCATTAAGCGATGTGTGTACCATGCCTGATGGGCGCGGTGAAAATTGCCAAGACCGATATGCACGATACCCGGCGTGATCGCATCACGATCATAATTTGGCACTGCAATCTCAGCGGGCAGCGCCAGCAAACTGTCATTGGACAAAGGGATCAAGTTGGACATGGATTGGATCTTTTCATAGCCGCAAAAAAAGCTGTGCGGATGTGACAACAAAAGTGGAAGTGATTGGCGCACATGACGGGAGGCGTGATGCGCGCCAATCTACAGGGACTGTCTGTTACAGACTGAGCCCTGCATCATCAAAACGGTGAATCATATCAGCGCGCGGTTCCAAATAGATCCGATCACCTGATGTGATACCAACTTCGCCATCTGCACGCACAGTGATTGTGTCTGCTAGGCCTGTGTCATGCACGTGGAAGAACGTGTCAGAGCCCAGATGCTCAGACACACCAACCACGCCCGACCAAGATGCGCCTTCACTGGCCACATCGATATGTTCGGGGCGAATGCCGATGCAATGTGCATTCTGCTTGGCCGCTTCTTCACCTTCGATAAAGTTCATCTTTGGCGACCCGATAAAGCCCGCCACAAAACGATTACGTGGGGTGCGATACAGCTCCATCGGCGATCCGACCTGTTCAATCCGTCCGGCCTGAAGAACAACGATTTTATCCGCCATTGTCATGGCTTCAACCTGATCATGCGTAACGTAAATCATTGTTGTTTCTAGCTTTTTATGAAGCTCAGAAATTTCCATACGCATGCCGACGCGCAGTGCCGCGTCCAAGTTTGACAAAGGTTCGTCAAACAAAAAGGCGGACGGTTCACGAACAATCGCACGGCCAATGGCCACACGTTGGCGTTGACCGCCAGACAATTGGCCCGGACGGCGATCCAGATAATCCGTCAGGTTCAACGCTGCCGCCGCAGAGGCGATACGTTTGTCCTGCTCGGCCTGATCCATGCCCGCCATTTTCATAGGAAAGGCGATGTTTTTGCGCACTGTCATATGCGGGTATAGGGCATAGGATTGGAACACCATTGCCAAGCCACGCTTGGCCGGGGCCAGTGACGTCGCATCTGCGCCATCAATTTCGATGACGCCGGATGTTGTGTCTTCCAGACCTGCAATCAAGCGCAACAGCGTGGATTTACCGCAGCCCGATGGGCCAACGAATACTGTGAATTCACCTTCTTCGATCGTCAGATCCAAGGGTGGGATCACCTCGACATTGCCGAAAGATTTGGTGATCTGTTTAAGTTGAATACGTCCCATGATGAATGGTCCTTATTATGCGGTTGTCTACTTTACGGCGCCGAATGTCAGGCCGCGGACAAGTTGTTTCTGGCTGAACCAACCGAGGATTAGGATTGGCGCGATGGCCATTGTCGATGCCGCGCTCAGCTTGGCATAGAACAATCCTTCGGGGCTGGAATAAGAGGCGATGAAGGCTGTCAATGGCGCGGCTTTCGCAGCGGTCAGGTTCAGCGTCCAAAAGGCTTCGTTCCAGGCCAAGATGACGTTCAGAAGAAGGGTAGATGCGATGCCGGGAACCGCCATAGGCGTCAGCACGTAGAGGATTTCCTCTTTCAATGACGCGCCATCCATGCGGGCCGCTTCTAGGATTTCACCCGGAATTTCCTTGAAGTAGGTATACAGCATCCAAACGATGATCGGCAGGTTGATCAGCATCAGAACGATCACCAATCCAACGCGGCTGTCCAGCCATCCAAGACGGATGAACAACAGATAGATCGGATAAAGAACACCCACAGCAGGCAACATCTTGGTGGACAGCATCCACATCAGAATGTCTTTGGTCCGCTTGGATGGCACAAAGGCCATAGACCACGCCGCTGGCACGGCGATGATCACACCCAAGATGGTAGAACCACCTGCGATGATCACAGAATTCCACAAGAAACGCATATAGTTAGAGCGCTCCATCACCGTGGAATAGTTTTCAAAAGTCCAGTCGAAACCCAAGAAGATGGGCGGATCCGCGATCGCCTGCGCTTCGGTTTTGAAGCTGGTCAAGACCGTCCACAGGATGGGAAAGAAGATCAGCAAACCAACAGCCCAAGCAAGGGCAGTGTTGATAGATTTGCGTTTTGTCGTAACAGCACGAGCCATATCCGTTTTCCCTTATGTATCCAGATTCTTACCAACGATGCGCATCAAGAAGAGCGCGACGATGTTGGCGAGAATGATTGCATAGACACCACCGGCAGAACCGAGGCCGACATTCTGGCTTTCCAACACGCGTTGGAAGATCAGATAGGACAAAGTTTTGGTACCAAAGGCGCCCTGCGTCGTTACGAAGATTTCTGCAAAGATTGACAGCAAGAAGATGGTTTGGATCAGGATCACAACCGTCAAAGCACGGCTAAGATGAGGCAGAACAATATACCAGAAACGTGCCAGAACAGGGGCACCATCCATTTCAGACGCCTCCAACTGTTCGCTATCCAGTGACTGGATCGCCGTCAGCAGGATCAGCGTCGCAAATGGCAGCCATTGCCATGATACGATCATGATAATCGACCCCATAGGCACCTCGGTCAGCCACGCCACCGGGTCAGCCCCGAAGAATTTCCAAAGATGTGCAAGCAATCCGTTTACCGGATCCATGAACATGTTTTTCCAGACCAGAGCGGAAACAGTCGGCATAACGAAGAATGGTGCGATCACCAAAATTCGGACGATGCCTTGTCCCCACATGGGTTGATCCAGCAAAATTGCCAAAAGAACGCCGAGTATGGATGTGATCAACAAAACGCCGACCACGATCATAAGAGTTGCTGAAACAGCGGGCCAAAATGAGCTTGAACTGACAAAACGCGCGTAATTTTCAAAACCGACCCAACCCAGATCTCCCCCACGTAGGGGAAGGTATTTCTTGAACGAGAAATACAGGGTCATCATCAGTGGTACGAGCATCCAGCCAAGCAGCAGGATCACAGCAGGCGCCATCATGATGCGCGCAGCGGATCTGGAATGCTGAGTTGCCATTGGAGTCTTCTCCTCCCCATTGCAGCGGGATCGAAGGTCTCGCTACATCATAGGTTGCTGTGGTGTTTTTAAGAAACGTCGGAAAATCTTTATCAGAGAGCACATGGGGGCAGCCGGAGCCGCCCCCATGCGTACATTCAAAGCTGGGCTTAGTAGCCTGCAGCTTCCATTGCATCAACGGTCAAAGCTTGTGCTTTTTCTAGCGCTTCCGCAGCTGTCTGTTGACCTGCCAGAGCGGCAGAGAATTCCTGGCCAACTTCAGATGCGATGCCCGCGAATTCTGGGATCGCTGCGAACTGAACACCTACATATGGAACTGGGTCCACTGTTGGGTTGTTCGGATCCGCTGACAGGATGGAATCCAGTGTCATCTGTGCGAAAGGAACTTTCTGGTATTCTGGGTTGTCATACAGGGACTGACGCGCACCTGGAGGAACGTTTGCCCAACCTTCATTGGCTGCAACCAGTTCAATGTAGTCTTTGGATGTCGCCCATTCGATGAACTCTTTCGCTGCGCCTTCATTGTCTGTGCCTGCTGGGATACCCAGTGCCCAAGCCCAGAGCCAGTTAGAATTCTTGCCTTTGCCTGTGTTAGGCGCCAGCGCAAAACCAACCTTGTCGAATACAGTGGAATCGTTCGGGTTTGTCACAAAGGATGCCGCAACCGTCGCATCGATCCACATGCCGCACTTGCCTTGTTGGAAGAGAGACAGGTTTTCGTTGAAACCGTTGTTAGACGCACCGGGAGGGCCTGCTTCATTCATCAGGTCGATGTAGAAGTTCAGAGTTTCAGACCATGCGTCGCTGTCAAACTGTGGTGTCCAGTTTTCATCGAACCAGCGTGCACCGAACGCGTTGGATGTCGCGGTCAGGAACGCCATGTTTTCACCCCAGCCTGCTTTACCACGCAGACAGATGCCGTATACGCCAGCATCTTTGTCTGTCATCGCAACTGCAGCGTCTTTGATGAAGTCCCAAGTTGGCGCTGTTGGCATTTCCAGACCAGCCGCTTCCATCAGATCCGTGCGATACATGATCATGGAACTTTCGCCATAGAACGGAGCTGCAAACATTGTGCCGTCATAGGACAGGCCGCCTGCCATAGCTGGCAAGATGTCACCTGCATCATAATCAGCAGATAGGTCATCCAGAGCAACCAGCCAGCCATTTGCGGCCCAGATTGGTGTCTCATACATACCGATGGTCATGATATCGAACTGGCCACCTTTTGTGGTGATGTCAGTCGTCACGCGCTGGCGAAGAACGTTTTCTTCCAGCGTAACCCACTCAACAGTGTGGCCGGTTTTCGACGTGAAATCATCGGTCAGACCCTGCATGCGGATCATGTCGCCGTTGTTCACGGTCGCGATTGTAATTGTGTCTGCCTGTACGCTTACTGCGCTGATCAAGCAAAGAGCAGTGGCTGCGCGAAGTGCGCTCTTAATTGCCATTCCAAGTTCCTCCCTAAGACGTTGGATGTGTCATTAACGTTATTCAGGAATCTCGTATGGCGTCAATCAAATTTTTACGCGCGCAAAGTTTAAGGCAATTCAGGCTGAAGCACGCTGGATCAGCTTTCCGCCGAACAGCTTATCTTTGCTAGGTTTTTTCGCTCCGTCTATGACCCGAAACAGGGTTTCTAAGGCGTGGTGCGATATGCTTTCATAGTCCTGGGCGACAGTGGTCATGGGTGGGCAAGTAAAGCGTGAAAATGGATGGTCATCCTGCCCAGCAATGCGAATCGCCGCCTCTTCCGTACGACCGATTGTAAAGCCTTTTTCAAAACATGCCGACATAAAACCGATGGCAAGCCTATCATTTGAGCACAATACCGTATTTGTCGCGAAAGCCTTCGCCTCTAACGCAGCCAAACCACCCAAACGACCGACCTCTTCAAAGGACCACCCCTGACCTTTGGCCTGAATGATTTGAGGCTCATGCCCGAAATATCGCATCGCCTCTAAATACGCATTCCGGCGCTTAACCGCATTCGGGTTCGCTGGAGATTCCATTTCAAAGAAGCAAGGCGGTTCACCGTCTCGACACAGATATTCCACCATCATACGCGCAAATTGCGGGTTGTCTGACCCGACATAAGGTTCATCCAATCCATGAACCATACTATCAAACAAAACGGTGGGGACATCACGACAGAACTTTTCCACAAAACTTACGTCAGAATCCCGCCCCAACGGGGCCAGCAAAACGCCCGCCGGTTTTAACGAACGCAGCCCGTCAAGAATGTCGATCTCTAGCTGTTTTTGTCCATGCGCACTGTACAAAGTGGGCTGAAACCCATGATCAAGACAACGCTGCTCCATGTTTCGGGCGATCTCGGCGAAGAACGGGTCGGCCAGATAGGGAACCACAATGCCAACATTCTTTGTCAGCTTGCGATTCTGGTTCATCGCGAAAACATTCGGGCGGTAGTCGTATTTTTCCAGCGCGATTTCAATTTTCTTACGGGTACTGTCGCGCACACTGTGCGGATCGTTAAAATATTTCGAAATGGTTGGTCGCGAGATGCCACATACCACTGCAAATTCGTCCATATTTCGAATTCTGACATCACTCATCAAAAGCGGACCGCGCTGATTTTCATGAAGTTTCTCCCTTTCCTCCAAGCATTTGCCACCTCGAACAAAAGTCAAGGCTTTGTCAAATGATACGCCTCGTAAAATTGTGACAGTTAGGCACTTTTCCCGCGTAAGGCACTCATTTATTTGGCATAAAAGGAGTTGCTATAAAATTGTCATTTTTTGACTTTTGAGTCAGTAAATGCTGCGCAAAATGCGGACCACGCTTGCCAGAAGTTCAACAATCCCCCTATCGTTTGCCTACAAACACAGGGAGAATAGCAATGAAACCCAAGTATACGGCATTAACAGCCGCATTACTGATCAGCACAGCGCTAAGCGCTCAGGCGGATACGATCCGTTGGGCCCGCGCAGGTGATGCGCTCACATTGGACCCACACGCACAAAACGAAGGCCCCACAACCGCTTTGGCCCATCAAATGATGGAACCTTTGGTTATGCGCGACATGACCGGCGCGATGGTACCTGCCTTGGCAACCGAATGGGCGCCAAGTGCCGAAGACCCAAATGTCTGGACGTTTAAATTACGTGAAGGCGTGACATTCCATGACGGCGCAACATTCGATTCAGAGGATGTCAAATTCTCGTTCGACCGCGCGATGTCCCCAGACAGCGATTACAAAGAACTGTTGGCCTCTGTTTCAGAAGTACGCGCCACTGGTCCATATACGTTTGAGATCGTGACAAATGGTCCAAACCCGATCATGCCAAACAACCTGACCAATATCTTTATTGTCGATAAAGATTGGGCTGAAGCCAATGGCACTGTGAAGGTACAGGATGTCGAAGGTGGCGAAACGACCTATGCGACAACACATGTGAACGGCACGGGCGCCTACAAACTGGTGTCTCGTGAACCTGACGTGAAAACCGTTCTGGCGGTCAATGAATCCTATTGGGGCAAAGATGAATTCCCAATGGACGTCACCGAAATCATCTACACACCAATCCAAAACCCCGCGACACGTATTGCGGCGCTTTTGTCTGGCGAAGTGGATTTCATTCAAGACGTCCCGGTACAGGATTTGGCCCGCGTTGCTGAAGCCGACGGTTTGGATGTGCGCACAGCCCCTCAAAACCGCGTCATTTTCTTTGGCCTGAACGTCGGCGATGCGGATCTGACCAGCGACAGCGTCGAAGGTGCGAACCCCTTGGCTGATCTGAAAGTACGCCAAGCGATGTCGATGGCCATCAACCGCGAAGCAATCCAAAAGGTTGTCATGCGCGGTCAATCCGAACCAGCCGGCATGATCGCCCCGCCCTTCGTGAATGGCTGGGATACGGATATGGATGCGTCTTCCTTCACGGATGTTGAAAAAGCCAAAGAATTGATGGCAGATGCGGGCTATGGCGATGGGTTCTCAATCACCCTGAACTGCCCAAATGACCGTTACATCAATGACGAAGCGATCTGTCAGGCGGCCGTTGGCATGCTAGGCCAAATCGGCGTTAAGGTGAATTTGGATGCGAAACCAAAGGCACAGCATTTCCCATTGCTGAGCAACTACGAGACCGATTTCTACATGCTGGGTTGGGGTGTTCCGACATATGACTCGGAATATATCTTCAACTTCTTGGTTCACGGTCGTGACGACAAATATGGTTCATGGAATGCCACGCGCTTTGCGGATGCCGATCTGAACGCCAAGATTGAATCTTTGGCTTCAGAAACCGACCTGCCAAAACGTGATGCGACCATTGCCGAAATCTGGAGCGAAGTTCAGGCACAGACCCTGTACATTCCGATCCACCACCAGGTTCTGAACTGGGGTCTTAAGTCCAACATCGACACGATTGTTGCACCCGATGACGCAGCACAGTTCAAGTATTTCAGCCTGAAATAAGTGCAGAATACTCAAAATCATCTATGGGCGGCATGCCAAATTGTCGCCCATGGATTCGGATATGCCGCTTTTGACCCAGGGCGCCCATTATCTGAACAAAAATCACAACTATGTGATTTACACGCATTGTGCACGCCGCCTGCCTGCGATTACCTTCGCCAGATAATTTTTGTCTAGTTGATTGGGAGACCCTCGTGAAAACAATCACATATTCCGCGATGCTGCTTGCGCTAAGCACCACAGCCCATGCAGAAAGCTTTAAATGGGCCGGCACAACCGATCCCCAAACCATGGACCCTCATGCGGTGAACTCTGCACCTGTTCTGGGTTTCCTAAACAACGTGTATGAAGGCCTTGTCCGTCGTGGCAAAGATATGGCGGTTGAACCGGCTTTGGCGACGTCATGGGAACCCATTGGCGACGGCGAAGGTTGGCGGTTTCATCTGCGTGAAGGCGTGACATTCCATGATGGTGCGTCATTCACTGCGGATGATGTTATTTTCTCATACGAACGCGCATCCTCTGAACCCGCCGACGTAAAGGGATGGTTTGCCCCGATTTCCGAGGTCAAAAAGGTTGACGATTACACCGTTGATTTCATGACCAGCGCGCCAAACCCAATCTTTCCAGACAGCATTGCCAACTGGATGATCATGGATGCCGATTGGACTGCTTCTGTCGGTGCGGACCTCCCAAACAAAGACGCAGGTAATGCGGCCACGCTGCAGGCCAATGGCACCGGCGCATATATGTTAAAAGATCGCCAGCCCGGTCTGCAAACCACATTGGTCGCCTATGACGGCTGGTGGGGCGATGACATTGGCAATGTCACCGAGGCCACATTCACGCCGATCCAAAACCCAGCGACAGCAGTTGCTGCGCTTTTGTCTGGCGATGTTGACATGATCAACCCTGTGCCGATCCAAGACGCTGCACGTCTGGAAGGCAGTGCAGAGGTTGAAGTGATCAAAGGCATCGAGGCTCGTGTGATCATGCTGGGCTTTGCGCAAGGTGCTGACGTCCTGAAATATGGCGCGGATGCAGGGAAACCAAACCCATTCCTTGACGTAAAAGTGCGTGAAGCTGTCGCCAAGGCCATCAACGTGCCTGCGATCCTGCGCACAATCATGCGCGGCAATGCCGAAGAAGCGTCTCAGCTGGTCAGCCCTGCCATGCGCGGCTATTCCACGGCCCATTCCGAACGCCCTGCATTTGACGTCGATGGCGCAAAAGCCCTGTTGGCCGAAGCAGGTTATGCAGATGGGTTTTCCTTTGGCCTGAAATGCCCAAATGATCGCTACCTGAATGACGAAGCGGTGTGTCAGGCGGTCACAGCGATGTTGGCCCAAGTGGGTATCACGGCCGAGCTGGATGCAATGCCGGTCCGCAACTACTGGCCAGAGCTGCGCGAAGACAATTTCGACATGTATCTGCTGGGCTGGTCCCCAGGCACGTTTGACCACGAACATCCTGTTCGTTTCTTGGCATCCACGCCGAATGCAGAGAAAAAGCTGGGATCGTGGAACTTTGGTGATTATTCCAACGCGCGCATCGATGAATTGCTGCCAATGATCCAGTCTGAAATCGACGACACAAAACGTCAGGCGATGATCGATGAAACGACAGCGATCTATCAAAGCGAACATGCCTATGTGCCGCTCTATATCCAGCCACTGGTTTGGGGCACACGGTCCAATATCGACCTGACACAACGTCCGGATAACTTCTTTATCCTGCGTTGGGCTTCTGTGAACTAAGTCACACTTTTCAACACTGGATAGGGCAGCCTTGCCCTATCCACTCGACCAGCCCCTTTTCAAACTGCCGGAGTCCTTTGGTGCTCAATTACATCCTCAAACGCGTGGCTCAATCTGGCATTGTTTTGCTGGTTGTTGGCCTCGTTGCTTTTTCTATGTTCCGCTTTGTCGGCGATCCTATCGATAACATGTTGGGACAAGAACGCACCGTGGCCGATATTGAACGGTTGCGCAGCGATCTGGGTCTCGACCTGCCTTTCCCGGTTCAATATTACAAATTCCTCGAAGGCGCAGTTCAGGGCAATTTTGGCGTCAGCTACCGTCAGGGACGCGCTGTGTCTGAAATCATCGCGGAACGCGCGCCAGCCACCTTGGAATTGGCCGCCGTCAGTGGGTTTCTGGCCATCTCTATGGGCATCATCCTTGGCGTATTCACCGCAATCCGGCGGGACGGATGGGCATCACATCTTATTATGACCGTTTCCCTGATAGGCGTCAGCCTACCCACATTCTTGATCGGGATATTGTTGATCTATGTCTTCAGCGTCGATTTAGGCTGGTTGCCCAGTTTTGGGCGCGGAGATGTGGTCGATCTAGGGTTTTGGAGCACCGGTTTCCTGACCCAAAGCGGGTTGTTGGCGCTGATCCTACCCTCAATTACGCTTGGCCTGTACCAGATGACATTGATCATGCGGCTTGTGCGCTCTGAGATGTTAGAAGTGCTGCGTCAAGATTACATCCGCTTCGCCCGCGCCCGCGGTCTAAGCGAACGGGTCGTGAATTTTCGTCACGCGCTGAAGAACACCCTCGTGCCTGTCATCACCGTCACCGGCCTACAGTTGGGATCGATCATCGCTTTTGCCATCATCACGGAATCCGTCTTTCAATGGCCCGGTCTGGGTCTGTTGTTCATCAACGCAATCCAGTTCGTTGATATCCCTGTGATGGCCGCCTATCTGATGCTGATTTCGGTGATGTTCGTTCTGATCAATCTTATTGTGGACCTGCTCTATGTCTTTGTGGATCCACGCCTGCGCGAAGGAGGTATCTGACATGACCGATATCAGCCAAAACAAACCTCAATCGCGTATCGCTGCATTTTGGGATAGTGATCTGGCCTATGCGTTTCGCCATTCGCCCATTGCGATGGTGTCATTCTTAACCGTCTTCTTGCTGGTGTTTAGCGCGCTATGTGCACCGCTGATTGCACCGTTCAACCCCTATGATCCCGCCAGTCTGGATCTGATGAACGGGTTTACCCCGCCAATGACATCGAATGATTTCACCGGCGCCGAATTCATGCTGGGCACCGATGATCAAGGGCGCGACGTGTTGTCGACCATCCTGTACGGCATGCGCATTTCGCTGTTCGTTGGCTTTTCCGCCGTGATGTTCGCGATGATCCTGGGCATTTCTTTGGGTCTGATCGCGGGCTACATTGGGGGCTGGACGGAAACCATCATCATGCGCATTGCCGATGTGCAGCTAACCTTCCCCTCCATCCTAGTCGCGATGCTGATCTTCGGGATCGCCAAGGGCGTGACCCCTATTGAATATCGCGATCAAATGGCGATTTGGGTGTTGATCATTGCCATTGGCCTGTCCGACTGGGTGCAATTTGCCCGCGTTGTGCGTGGTGCCACATTAGTCGAAAAGAACCGTGAATATGTCTTGGCTGCCCAGCTGATTGGCAGATCCAGCCCCGTGATCATGCTGCGCCATATTCTGCCAAACGTGCTAAGCCCTGTTTTGGTCATCGCAACGATTTCACTGGCCCTTGCCATCATCGCTGAAGCCACCCTCAGCTTTCTGGGCGTCGGCGCACCGCCAACACAGCCTAGCCTTGGAACGCTGATCCGCATCGGTCAGGGGTTCTTATTCTCTGGCGAATGGTGGATCTTGTTCTTTCCGTCCTGCACCCTTTTGGCACTGGCCCTGTCTGTGAACCTGTTGGGTGACTGGCTGCGTGATGCGCTGAACCCGAAACTGAGGTAGACAAAGGCATGACGCGTACGCAAGCGACCCTAGCTGCAACATGTGTCCTTTCGGGCATGATTGGGCTTTGGTTCTTTTTCAGACGCATCCATATGGCGGACCGGATTGACATAGCCCGGATTGATGCGGCCTTTATCGGTGTGATTGGAACGGTCATTGCAGCGGGCGGTGCCTTGCTTTTATGGCAGTTTCAGCACCAATCAGATGTGACCAAAGCAATCAACCAAGACAAGCGGCGGCAATTGCGAATGCTGTTGGCTTTGCGCGCTGAATTGATCCTAAATCTTGAGGCGCAAACAGGTCAGTTTGTAGGCTCTGCAGCAGAAACCCTCCGCGCGACTTATCTGTCAAATATCGACAATGCTGCGGATGGCGAACCATCCATGCCAATGACTGTCGTGAGTGAAACGAATGATGCCTATGAACATGCTAGGCCACATCTATCCGACCTGCCCGCTGGCATTCTGCCATACGTGATCCGCTACTATCAATTGGACGAATATGTGTCCCAGTTGCTCAAAGCATCGGCCAGCGGGCAATTCGAATCCCTCAGCATCGATCGCCGAAAGCGCGTTATCGGGTCGATGTTTGATTTGGGAACCAAGGCCGCCATGGCTGCATTCGATGCCGTGCGTCATGTAGACGACTCAATTCGCTCACACGATATGAGCAAAGAATTTTCCAAGCAGGAAATAGATTTAACCATGGATCAAGCAAGCGCATTTGAAAGAATTTCCGCGGTGTTAACGCAGGAAATCGCAACCGCCGAAAACATAACTCGTGGGTTAGACGATAACGATGGGGGGACCATATAGCATGTGTCATCCTTTGATTAACAATATGAACATAGCCCAAAATCCCCAACAAATCAACAACAGCACGGGAAAGACGCAATGACTCTGCTCGATATATCTGACCTTACAGTCGCGTTTCCAACCCGTAAAGCGACCTTTATCGCAGTGGATAGCGCCAATCTGACAGTTGAGCCCGGCCAAATCCACGGTTTGGTTGGGGAATCTGGGGCTGGCAAATCCACCATTGGCGCGGCCGTCATGGGATTGCTGGATCGTCCAGGCCATATCACGGGTGGCACGATTTCCCTAAAAGGCAAATCCATCTCGGGTCTCGACCGGGAAGCGATGCAATCCTTGCGTGGCAAAGAGATCAGCATGATCTTTCAGGACCCCCTGACATCGCTAAACCCATTGCTGACAGTGGGGGACCAGCTGATTGAAACCATTCGCAATCATCTGGGCCTGAACGAAGCAGATGCCAAAGAACGCGCCATAGATCTGTTGCGGCAGGTGCGCATTCCCGATCCAGACACACGAATTGACCAATACCCGCACCAATTCTCAGGCGGGATGCGTCAACGTGTGGTCATCGCGCTGGCGCTATGTTCCGAACCTGATGTGATCATAGCAGACGAACCGACCACTGCGTTGGATGTGTCGGTTCAGGCGCAAATCTTGGAGCTGATCAAGGATCTAGCGCAGGAAAAGCAGGTTGGCGTCATTCTGATCACCCATGATATGGGCGTCATCGCGGACACCACGGATGTGGTCACTGTTATGTATCGCGGCAAAGTCGTTGAAACCGGCCCGACAGCGCAGGTTCTGGGTCAGCCCAGCCATGAATACACCAAAAGTTTGATTTCCGCCGTGCCCCGCCCCGATACGAAAATGCACAGGTTTCCATTGGTGTCTTATGGCGGTCGCGAAACCACGTTCCAGATCGAGGATCTGGCACGCAATTGGAAAAAGACCGAACTGGACAAAAGCAAACCCCTGTTCGAAATTCGGGATCTAACGAAGAAATTCCTGAAAAAGCCCGCCCTTATTCCATCCCGCCGAGAATTTTCAACGGCCGTGGATCAAGTCAGCTTTGACATCAAACAGGGCGAAGTCTTTGGCGTTGTGGGTGAATCTGGGTCGGGTAAATCCACCATCGCACGGATGATTGCCGGACTGTACGGCGTTGATGGCGGCACGATTACATTTGACGGCCAAGAAGTTACGGGCGCACAGGATCTGTCCAGCTATCGCAGCCAAATTCAGATGATTTTCCAAGACCCTTATTCATCCCTAAACCCGCGTATGCGCATTGATGCGATCATTGCTGAACCCGCACGCCATCACGGCATCCTGTCGGGCAAAGCGCTGCAACATCGCGTGGATGAATTGCTGGATCGCGTGGGTCTGGGGGCGGCAGCCGGGCGCAAATACCCGCATGAGTTCTCGGGCGGTCAACGTCAGCGGATTTCCATCGCCCGCGCCTTGGCAACGCAGCCGCGTTTTCTGATCTGTGACGAACCAACATCCGCACTGGATGTGTCTATTCAGGCGCAAATCCTGAACATCCTAAAAGACCTGCAAGAACACCTAAACCTGACCATGTTGTTCATCAGCCATGACCTGCCGGTGATCCGCCAGATGTGTGATCGCGTCGGTGTGATGAAAAACGGCGTGATGGTGGAACAGGCAGATACCGAGTCGCTGTTCACTGCGCCCCAGCATGCCTACACGCAGGAATTGCTATCCTTTATGCCACGCCTTGATGGTGTTGCGACGGGCTAATATCCAAGGCTTGCGGCCATGTCACGGTGATCACTGCGCATCCTGTGCAATTCATATCTGCCAAAGTGGCCTCTAATGTGCCCAAGGTACAGGTCGCAAGCTTTTCACTGGCTTTGGAGACATCCATAGCCACTTTCACCAATGCGTCCGCAGGCACGCCATGGGCCGTCAAATCAGCGCAAATTCGGGCAGCTTCACCGACCGACATATAATAGGCTGCAGTTGTACCCGGTGCGATCATGCGGGTGGCATCTGGCGTCGGTGCGTCATCGCGGGCGCGGCCTGTGGTGATCACCAAAGTATCGGACACGCCCCTTTCGGTCAGTGGCTGGCCAAAGGCCGCAGCCCCTGCACTGGCGGCTGTGACACCAGGCACGATATCAACTGGAATGCCCGCACCGTTCAGCGCGTCTAGTTCTTCGCCCGCACGGCCAAAGATCCCCGGATCGCCTGATTTCAAACGCACAACCGCACGCCCCTTTTTCGCCTCGGCCACAATCACGCGGTTGATTTGGTCCTGTGGCCAGGCATGTGCCCCCACATGTTTGCCCACGAACACGCGTTCCGCATCGCGACGCGCCAGTTCCAGCACCTCTTCATCAACCAAACGGTCATAATAAATCACATCTGCTTCTTGCAGGCGTTGCACAGCACGCAATGTCATCAAATCCCGCGCGCCGGGTCCTGCACCAACCAAGGATACACGCCCGCCAGTCGTCGTATCTGGCACGGCCCCGGACGCAATCGCATCTTTGATCATCGCAGACGCGTCACGCTCTTTGCCCTGCTCCCACATTTTGCGCGGTTCGCCTTTGAACACCCAAGCCCAAAACGGACGACGATCCTCTTGTGCGATACGGCGGGCCACGCTGACACGCAAACGCCCAGCCAAAGCCGCCAAAGCCCCGAGGTTCTGGGGCAATTGCGTTTCCAACCGCGTCTTGATTTCGCGGGTCAGCACAGGGGATGTGCCTTCAGATCCGATTGCAATCACAATTGGATCCCGATCCACCAAAGCCGGCGTGGTCAAATCACAGAGTTCGGGACGGTCCACTACATTGACAGGGCAGTTCACAGATTTTGCCACCGCATGTGCTGATACATCTAAGGGCGGGCAACCTGTTGCGATAAATGCCATCGCAGCATCCGCAAAGATCTCTGCTGTCAGTTCAGGAACTTGCGTAATACATCCCGCATCCGCCAGATTCTGCAATTCATCATCCAGTTCCGGTGCAACGATATGTATCAACGCATCCGTTTTCAACAAAAGCCGCGTCTTTTGTGCTGCTTGTTCTCCGCCGCCAACGACCACCACTTTGCGGTCCGTCGTCTTGATGAACATAGGAAAACTTTTCATCGCACATTTCCTTACATGCTTGCTGGAGATGACGCAGATGCGTCATGCCGTGCTTGCCAAAGATCCGCCGCTGATCTGCTAGATCCGATCGTGTCCAGCGCCAGATCCGCCGTTCCTAACACCAAATCCATCGCAAAACCATGGCTGGCATCCGTGCCATCCCGCCACAGATCCACCAGCGCCTCATAGGGCAACTCGATTTCAGACAGTTTGCGTTTGTCATCGCTGATGGCTGGAATATCTTCCTGCCATGACTGACCCGCACGCAATCCAAACGCATCAATCAGCTTTCCTGGATGGCGTTCAAATTCCCCCCCACCGCCTTTGATCACGGTCATGTTGCGCCAACCGAGCAGAGCTGCCGCATCCGCCTGCAACAGACGGTAGGGGGGATGAAACACGCCCTGCACGCTATCCTGAGACCCGGCAGGGTTCAGCATGCGGCACACCGTGTTGATACAGGATCGAAGGCCTAGAATTTCGCGCAAATTCAACAAATTGAACAATGCGGGATAGGCATCTTCGAGGGGGAGATAGGCAATATTATGATTGTCCAGCGCAGCGTTGACCGAGGCAAAGTCATTCACCACAGGAATGCCCAGATAGTCGAGGCCAGTGCGAATTGCCGGGTCTTTTCCATTCCAGCCATGCAACAAAATACGTGTGCCCGTACCGGCCACCAATTTGGCCGATAGTAAGAACCAAGGCAGTCCACGTGTGCGCCCTGCCGCGTAACAGGGCCAGTCCAGATCGACGTTGACGCCGCTTGTATCCGTTGATGCGTTTAGGAAATCCCGTGCAGCGGCCGCAAATCCAGCGATTTCCGGGGCCACTTCACCTTTCATGCGCATCAGCATCAGGATCGCGCCAACAGCCTGTGGTGCGGCCTGCCCTGTCAGCATAATCTGCATGGCCTGATAGGCTTCGTCCTGTGTCAAAGATCGCGACCGTCCCGGTCCCCTGCCGAGGATCCGAACAAATTCGGCCAATGCCGTTGAGCGTGTCACTCTGCTGCCTCCTTGCGCTGCACAGACGCAAGTAGCTCGGCGAGTTCAGGCTTGCAAGAGCCGCAATTTGTCCCGGCCTGAAGGGCCGATCCGATTTGATCGACAGACAGAAGGCCATCGTTTTCAATTGCATTCAGGATGGTGTTCATACCAACACCAAAGCAAGAACACACAATCGGCCCCGCATCGGGCATATCCAGCGGTGCGCGCCCGCTGAGGAATGTGTGATCCGCATCAAACGGCAAGGTTGCGAGGTAGTCGCGCATGATGGCCATCGGTTTGGCCGACACGAACAATGCTGCCACCAATCTGCCATCCACGCGGTACGCCAAACGCGCCATTCCGGTTGCCGGATCTGTCAGGGACGCACATTCCGCTGTGTCATCCAATCCAAACATGGCCCGCGCTGCAATATCCCAATCAGCAGGGGCTTTTAGACCTGCCATTTCAACACGGCTACCAGCCTCTGTCGTGGCGCACGCCCAGTAATCGCAATCGGGGCCGATCTTGTCCGAGGATACAGCAAACCCGTACCACGCCGCATTCATGCGGGTCACATTGACCACGGCGGCTTTGCTTTCCGGTTGGCCCGATACCGGATCCGTGACGGAATCAACCAGCGCATCAATGCGACCAGAGGGTGCGGTTTCCCCCGTCCAGTGGATCGGCGCAAACACCTGTCCTGTCGTGACGGCATCGGTGATCTTAGCCCGCAAAATCGCGCGCCCCTGTGGGCTGGTCACGTGAACAAGATCTTCGCCTGCAATATTGCGGTCGGCAGCATCGTCGGGGTGAATTTCAAGATAAGGTTCAGGGATATGGGCCGACAAACGCGGGCTGAGCCCTGTGCGCGTCATCGTGTGCCATTGATCACGCACACGCCCCGTATTGAACCGGAACGGATAGCGTTTTTCGGTCTTCGCCTCGGGTGGCCGATGCGTAACAGGCAACATTTTGGCTTTGCCATCTGCATGGAAAAATCCACCATCCGCAAAGAACCGCCCCCCCTGACGGGTCGCAGAAACAGGCCATTTTTGGGGCGCCAGATCATCATATTCCTGTGCCGAAATGTCAGACAGCGCTGAAATGTCAAAGTCGCGTCCGAATTTCGCAGCTACGCCTGACAGCGCCGCATATTCAAAAAATATCTCAGCCGGTGTTTCGTAATCAAACGCCTCGCGCCACCCCATGCGGCGACCGACATCTGCCAAAATATCCCAATCGGCACGCGCCTCGCCGGGTACAGGCAGAACAGGGCGCTGGCGGCTCATGGTGCGGTCCGAATTCGTGACCGTCCCCGATTTTTCACCCCATGCCGCAGCCGGCAATAGAACATCAGCCAAACGAGCCGTATCGGTTTCGGCTGTAATGTCGCTGACCACAGTGAAATCACAATTGGCAATCGCATCGCGCACACGATCCGCTTCGGGCATTGTCACCGCCGGGTTCGTGTGAATGATCCACAACGCCTTGATCTGGCCGCTTTCGACAGCACGGAACATGTCGACCGCTTTCAAACCGGCCTTTGTAGGCAAATCATGCGCATTCCAGAACCCAGCCACCGCATTGCGATGCGTGGCGTCTTCCAGATCCAAATGGCAGGCCAGCATATTGGCCAAACCGCCCACTTCGCGCCCACCCATCGCATTGGGCTGACCCGTCACAGAGAACGGACCGCAACCCGGTGTGCCGATGCGACCGGTTGCGAGATGGCAGTTCAGGATCGAATTGACCTTATCCGCGCCCGAGCTGGATTGGTTCACCCCTTGCGAGAAAATCGTGACCACCTTTTTGGTGCCAAGCCATGCAGAACAAAAGGCTTCGATATCCTCGGCTGGCAGACCAGTAACCGACAGATCGTTATTATCCCGCGCATTTGCAACAGCTGCATCAAACCCGTTCACATGGGTCAGATAACGGTCGTCCACCAAACCCTGATCCACAATCCGCGTCAGAAGATGGTTGAACAGTGCCACGTCAGACCCCGGCGCCAGCGGCAAATGCAGTGCGGCCTTGTCACAGCTGGCGGTGCGGCGGGGATCCACAACGATGATCCGCGTGCCGCGCGCCTCTTGCGCCGCCATAACCCGTTGATAAAGAACAGGATGGCACCATGCGAGGTTGGACCCAACCAACACAATCAGATCTGCCTCTTCCAAATCCTCATATGTGCCGGGCACCGTATCCGTGCCAAAAGCGCGTTTATGACCGGCCACGGTCGAGGCCATACAAAGACGCGAATTCGTGTCGATATTGGCGGAGCCGATGAAGCCTTTCATCAGCTTATTGGCCACGTAGTAATCTTCGGTCAGCAACTGACCAGACACGTAGAAAGCTGCGCTATCAGGACCATGGGTTTCAATGGTTTCTTTGAACTTCGCCGCGACTTTGGACAGCGCGGTGTCCCAAGACACGTCCAGCCCGCCCATGCGCGGGCGCAACAGACGTTCGCCCAGTCCAACGGTTTCACCCAAAGCAGACCCTTTGGAACACAGACGGCCCAAATTTGCGGGATGATTGGGATCCCCCTTCACATCTAAACCGCCCTGCCCGTCCGGTGTTAACAAAACACCGCAACCGACACCGCAATAAGGACAGGTGGAGCGTATGGTTTTGCCTTGCGTCATGATTGCTCCAACTCAGCGCTGTGTTCAACGAAGGCTGGCCCAAAGACCAGCGCATCGCGCAGGTTCGTCACATCCGTGCCCTCTTGAATGAGGTTAAAAACCCAGCTGCTTTCAGACGTATCGCCGTAGAAAACAGCGCCGACCAATTTGTTATCTTCCAAGACAAGGCGTCGATAGACGCCACGGGATGGGTCACGCAAAACGATATCTTCGCGTGTTTCCCCAGCTTCAAAATCCCCAGCAGAAAACAAATCACATCCCGTGACTTTCAGCTTTGTGGACAGGGATTTTTGTTTAAATTCTGCCGCTTGACCCTTCAGCGTATCTGCAAGAACCTTGGCTTGATCAAACAATGGCGCAACCAAACCAAAGATCGCGCCCTGATGTTCCGTACATTCGCCAATGGCAAAGATATCCGGGTCAGATGTGCGCATCTGATCGTCAACTTTGATGCCACGCCCGGTTTCAAGGCCCGCCTTCTGGCCAATTCCAACATTGGGACGAATGCCAACTGCCATAACCAAAAGATCACAGGGCAGCTCAGTTCCGTCCGCCAGTTTAAGCGCGCTTACCTTGCCATCCCGGCCCAGTATTTTCTGGCTCTGTGCCTCAAGGCAGACAGAAATACCTTTTTCTTCCAAAGATGCCCGCAGCAACGCCCCCGCTTCGGGATCCAATTGGCGTTCCATCAAATGGCCCATCAGATGGACAACCGTCACATCCACACCGCGCAGGGCCATCCCTGCGGCAGCTTCCAAGCCCAACAGACCGCCGCCAATGACAACAACCTGATTGTCCGGCCCCATATCCATCATCTTCTGGGTGTCTTCGAGATCGCGATAGGCAATCACACCTTCTAAATCATGACCCGGCATGGGAATGATGAATGGGTTGGACCCAGTTGCAATGACCAAAAGATCGTAAGCGATCTGCGTTCCATCGATCAATGAAACCACTTTGGCTGTACGATCAATGTCGTCAACCTTGGTCCCAAAATGGCATGTGATGCCTCTATCACGATACCAAACATCGTCATGTGTGACGATCTGCTCATAGGTTTTCTCGCCTGCCAAAACAGGCGAGAGCATGATGCGGTTATAGGTGCCACGTGGTTCAGCATTGATCAGGGTGATGTCAAACACCCCATCGTCAGCCTCTGTCAGATGGTCGAGCAAACGGCCCGATGCCATCCCAGCCCCTATCACCACGATTTTTTGCGACATTCTTTTGCCTTTTAAGCCTTATAAGCCGCTTCCACCATGACAGTGGACAAAAGGGTATAAGCGGCCACCCAGGCGCCTTTCACCTCATCGGTGAAATCATCGCCCAGGCCTTTTTCCAAAGTGCGCAGCAAAGATGCGCCCACTTTTCCGTAATCTTCTTCTTTCACACCGTAATCGACATGTTTGATCGCCATTTCTTGTGCGACAGGAACGATTTTTTCTGGTGCTTTCAAAGAGTTGACAACCATAGCGAGCGAAGCCATCAGCTTGCCCCCCTGATCTTTCATATCCGCATCCGCGAAATAGGGTTTTACCTCTGGCGCGGTTTCAAAAAGATCAGTGTAGAACAGCTCGGCTGCGACATCTTTGATCGGAACGACCTTGGCAAAACTGTCTTGTACAAGGGTAATCTGGCTGGCTTCCATTGGCTCACTTTACTCCGCGGCTAGTGGTTTCGCTTTCGGTTTTGGTTTCGCGCCGTGTTCGTATTCTTCAAGGAAATCAAGAACCTCTTGGCGGTATGCATAGTAATCAGGATGTGCGAGCAGATCTTTCCGCGTGCGTGGACGTGGCAGGTCAACTTTGGTGATCTTACCAATCGTCGCCTGTGGACCATTGGTCATCATGACCACGCGATCGGCCAATAGAATGGCTTCGTCCACGTCATGGGTCACACAAACCGCGGTCACTTTGGTGCGCGACCACACTTCCATCAGCACTTCTTGCAATTCCCAACGGGTCAAGCTGTCCAACATGCCGAATGGTTCATCCAGCAACAGCAGCTTCGGCGACAAGGCAAACGCCCGCGCGATACCAACACGTTGTTTCATACCGTTGGACAGATCCGCAGCAGCTTTGTCCATACTGTCCGCCAAACCAACGCGTTCCAGATAGTAATCCACAACGTCCTGACGTTCCGCCTGCGATGCCTTTGGATAGACTTTATCCACGCCAATCGCACAGTTTTCACGGGCCGTCAGCCATGGGAACAGGCTAGGCGCTTGGAACACAACAGCGCGTTCAGGATCCGCGCCCTGCACGTCATAGCCATCCAGTTTGATTACGCCTTTGGAAATCTCATTGAGACCCGCAGCCATAGTCAAAACAGTCGACTTACCGCAGCCTGAGTGACCAATCAGCGAAATGAATTCGCCTTTGTTCATTTTCAGGTTAAAGTCTTCAACCACGGTCAAAGGACCTTTTGGTGTTGGATAGACTTTATGCAGCTGTTCAAAGGTCAGGAAACGCTCTTCGATCATGCCTTTTTGCGCGTCGCTGACCGCCTTTGGCACGCCGTGGATTGGCGTCACATTTGGCAGTTCCTTTGTACCTGCAGCGCGCGCTTGGATACCGACATCCATCAGATATTGCGTGACTTCTGCACGCAGCTTTTTGAATGTCTCGTTGTTGTTCATCGCGGTCCGGTCGCGCGGACGCTCCAAACCGACCTTGAACTCTTCACCCAGCGTACCATCGGGGTTCAGCGCGATGATGCGATCCGCCAGAACAATGGCTTCGTCCACATCATTGGTGATCAGAACGCAGGTTTGCTTTTCCGTCTGCCAGATGTTTTCGATCTCATCCGCCAGATTGCCCCGTGTCAGAGCATCCAATGCAGACAAAGGTTCGTCCAGCAACAACACTTCTGGCGTCATCGCTAAGGCCCGCGCCACGTTCACGCGTTGACGCATACCACCGGACAATTCCGCAGGGCGGCGCGCTGTCGCATGGGACAGGCCCACCATTTTCACATAGTGATCGACCTTGGCCTGACGTTCGGCCTTTGGCATTTCAGGAAACACTGTATCAACCGACAGGCTGACATTGCTGTTCACCGTCAGCCAAGGCATCAAGGAATAGTTCTGGAAAATCACACCACGTTCGCGGCCCGGTCCGGTGATGGGTGACCCTTTATAGATCACCTCACCTTTGGTTGGAAATTCCAGACCCGCCATCAGGTTGATCAGGGTCGTTTTGCCAGTTCCAGAAAAGCCCAGCAGAACCAGAAACTCGCCATCCTGAACCTGAAGGTTGATATCTTTCAGAACATGGCTGGCTGTGTCGCCCTGCCCAAAGCTTTTGGATACGTTTTTAAACTCAATCACGGACATCAGATCTTACCTTTGGTTCGTGAATGTGAACAGAGACTGCAGCGCATACATCACACGGTCCAGCATGAAGCCGATAATACCGATGGTGAACACCGCAACCATGATCTTAGCCAGTGAGCTGGAGGATCCGTTTTGGAATTCATCCCAGACGAATTTGCCAAGACCCGGGTTTTGCGCCAGCATTTCCGCGGCAATCAGAACCATCCAACCAACACCCAAGGACAGGCGCAGACCAGTAAAGATCAATGGCAGAGCCGATGGCAGAACCAGTTTGGTGATCTTGGTCCATGTGTTCATTTTCAGTACTTTGGACACGTTCACCAGATCTTTGTCGATGCTGGACACGCCCAGCGCTGTGTTGATCAATGTTGGCCATAGGGAACACAGGGTCACAGTGATCGCAGAGATCAAAAAGCTCTTGGAAAACAGGCCATCATTGGATGTGACCGTCGCAGAAACGATCATTGTCACGATTGGCAACCATGCCAAAGGCGAAACCGGTTTAAAGATCTGAATCAGCGGGTTCAGGCCTGCATTGGCGGTCTTGGACAGACCCGCGGCAATACCCAGCGGAACAGCAACAATTGTTGCGATCAAAAAGCCGAAGAACACGGTCTTAATGGATGTCCAGATCTGGCTGTAATAGCTAGGTGCACCGGTATAGGCGACGCTCTTGACCTGATCGGCCTTGCCTTGTTCGATCAAGCGCGCATTGCGCTTTTCAACCATTTCTTCGAATTTTGCTTTTTTGTCCGCTTTCGCGCCTGCGTCTTCATGCAGTTTCACCGCTTCTGTCCAAACCTGCTGTGGACCAGGAACCGCACCAAGGGATGTTTGAACTTTCGGGGCCAGCGTGCCCCAGAGCAGCAAGAAACCAGCAATCGCGATCACAGGGACGATGGCAAGACGCCAGATTTCGCCCATCTGTGCTTTAGGATTATCACCTGCAGCCGCTTTTAAAATCGGGGTCAACCATGCCAGACCTAGGACCTGAAACCATTTGTCGGCGGCGTTGATACGGGTAAAGAGGCGCGCTTTGCGGGCTTCTTTCGCCTGCTCCGCGGCAAATTCGGGATCTACGGTTGTCATCTGTTTTGTCTCCTTGCGCAGATGGCTGCGCGTGTCTCTGTCTGGCTCGGTTATGATCTAGCTCAAGGGCTAAGGGAGGTTTTGAAAAATGCGCCCGAACCCTCCTCAAGGCTCGGGCGCGCATTACCAGACTGACCAGGTCCAGCAACAGGGAGGTATTTAGTTAAAGCCGATCTTAACCTTTAACTTCTGTACCGACGACGGTTTGCGCGCCTTTCAGACCGATCTCGAGGCTTTCGAGGTAGGCATTTGGTGCTTTGCCGTCATATGCGATACCATCAATGATATCTTCAGAAGGTGTTGGCGCTTTGTAGCCATCGCTGTCCCATGGGAAGTCAGCTTCGTTCGCCAGACCATCGTCAACCAGCAGACGTGCTGCTTCAAGATAGATCTCTGGCTTGTAAACTTTCTTCGCCACTTCGTCATACCAGCTATCAGGCTTGGCTTCGGAAATTTGGCCCCAACGACGCATCTGTGTCAGATACCAGATCGCATCTGAATAGAACGGATATGTCGCATTGTAGCGGAAGAACACGTTAAAGTCTGGGACTTCGCGCTTGTCGCCTTTTTCATATTCAAACGTACCGGTCATAGAAGCTGCGATAACGTCATAATCCGCGCCCACATACTCAGGCTGAGACAGGATTTTTACAGCTTCTGGACGGTTGGCGTTGTCGTTCTCATCCAGCCATTGTGCGGCACGGATCAGAGCTTTGGTGACAGCCAAGGTCGTGTTTGGGTACTGTTCTGCGAACTCATTTGTGATGCCGAATACTTTCTCTGGGTTGTTCTTCCAGAGTTCGTAATCGGTGATAACCGGAACACCAATGCCCTTAAATACGGCCTGCTGGTTCCATGGCTCACCAACACAATACCCATAGATTGTGCCTGCTTCCAATGTCGCTGGCATCTGTGGAGGAGGTGTCACAGACAACAACACGTCTGCGTTAATTTGGCCTGTAATGTTTTCCGGGCTGTAGAAACCTGGGTGCAAACCACCGGCGGCCAACCAGTAGCGCAGTTCGTAGTTGTGAGTGGAGACTGGGAAAACCATGCCCATGTTGAAGGGCTTGCCTTCAGACTGGTACTTTTCAACAACGGGTGCGAGCGCTTCGGCTGAAATTGGGTGAACCGGGCGACCGTCATCCATTTTTGGGATATGCGGTTTCATTTCTTCCCAGATCTCGTTGGAAACGGTGATGCCGTTACCGTTGAGATCCATGGAGAAAGGCGTGATGATATGTGCTTCTGTACCGAAGCCGATTGTAGCCGCCAAAGGCTGGCCCGCCAACATATGCGCGCCGTCCAGCTGTCCGCCGATAACGCCGTCTAGAAGAACTTTCCAGTTCGCTTGCGCTTCGAGCGTGACAAACAGACCTTCGTCTAGGAAGTAACCTTGTTCGTAAGCAACGGCGAGAGGTGCCATGTCTGTCAGTTTGATAAAGCCGAACGTCAGCTCGTCTTTTTCCAGCTCAAGCTCGGCCAAAGCTGGTCCTGCCAAAGCAGTCGTGGCTGCGAGGCCAAGAAGCAGTGATCTCATCTTTTTACATTCCCTTGGTTGGTAAGAGCCTCGGTCCGAGAGGATGGACCAAAGCAAAAAAGCCGCAAACACGCGATACCTTATGTGGCATCTACGTGAGCGGCGTTGCTCGGTTGGTCCCGATCTATGGGAGGAATTCAGACAGCTCACACCGTTGCGAGCTATGCCCATAAGCTGTTCTATATTGAGGTCGGCATTCAAGACATCATTTCGTCTTTTTGCGCGAAAACCCCTATTTTAGATACTTGAATTAGGGTTTTGCCCAAATCCTGTGCAAGAATTATGCGTCTGGGTCAAAAACCATGCCATCAAAAAAGGCATCCGGTTGCAGTAACAAGCGGCCTTTTTCGGATGCAACAGCCGTTTCTGCCAGAATCGCCCCTTCCACTTTTTCCGAAGCACCGGGCAATTCCGCCCCTGTTTTGTCCATCTGACGACGATAGATATCGGTGCGGAAAACCGCCCCTGCCATTTGTTGGGATTCTGCATCGCCCAGCGAATTACGATCCGCCAATCGATGTGCAATCCATTTTGCCTGACTGCGCCACGGGAAATTCGCAGCACCTTGGTGGAATTCCAAGAAACCCGGTACTTCGCGCTGATCGCCCTGAGGCGAAATCGTCAAACGACCCGTTAAGGCACGGTCGATCACTTCAGATGGAAGATCAAGATAGGCTTTGTGCGACAGTAGTTCTGCCGTAGATGTCCGATGTTCCGGATCATTCAACCAGCGTCCCGCCCGCCATACAGCGCGCATAAGCTTGCCCAAAAGGTGCGGTTCCGTTTCGGCCCATTCAGTGCGCACCGCCAGAACCTTTTCTGGCGCAAAGGCCCAAATGGCTTTGCCGGGCAGCAAAAGCGCCCCTGCCTTTTGTTCGACTGAGGCAGAGCCCCAAGGTTCGCCGACACAGAATGCATCTACATCACCGGCTGCCAAAGCCTGCGCCATTAAGGGAGGTGGCACAGTGCGCAATTCGACATTCACATCGCGCAGCGCAGTATTTTCCAACCAGTAGGTCAGCAGTTCCATATGCATGGAAAATGGAAAAGGCACACCAAAGGTCAGTGAATCTTTGCCAGCCGCTTTTGCCAATGCAGATGCCGCCGCTTTGGCGTTTTTGAAATCGAAGGTGTAGCCATCTGCGCGCATACGCGCTTCCAAGGCACGACTGACGCCAATGACATTGCCATTCACAGACATAACAGACACGGCCGAAACCGGTTGCGCCACCCCGCCCAGACCAAGGCTCATGGCCACAGGAACAGGGGATAGCAGTTGTGCGGCATCGACACGACCAAAGGCCAACATGTCGCGCACAGAGGACCAAGAGGGGGCCGCGATCAAATCCAGATCAATGCCTTCCGCACCGGCAAATCCCATTTCACGGGCGACAATAAGCGGGGCCGCATCCACCAAAGGCACATAAGCGACGGGTAGCGTAACGGACATCATGATAATAACCCTGACGCCGTGACGAGGGCTTCCGCCACTTCGGCCACACGACGCCCCTGATCCATTGCGGCCTTACGCAGCAACGCATAGGCCTCTTCTTCTTCTACGCCACGGGCTTTCATTAAGACCCCTTTGGCACGATCAATCACTTTACGTTCTTCCAACGCGCGCCGGGTCTCGGCCAGCTCTAGCCGCATTTGGCTGATCATCTGGAACCGTGCAATTGCAGCATCCAGAACCGGCTTCAGGCGCTCCATTTGCAAACCATCGACGACATAGGCCGAAAGCCCGGCCTCAATCGCCTCGCGCGCCAGATCTTTGCCGGCACCGGATACGAACATTGCAACAGGACGTTCTAACGGGCCAGACGCCAATGTCAGCTCTTCCAACATGTCTCGGGTCGGGTTTGCGATATCGATCAAAACCACATCAGGTGCGTGGGTGGCGATTTTACGGGCCAAGCCCGTTACGTTGCTGATGAGATGGACATCATACCCGTCAACGGCGCGAAGAGCGTCCACAATCGCATCAGCGCGTTCGCGGTCTTGCTCAACAACTACAATGGTCATGCGGTCTGACATGCCGTCCTTTTCCCGAACCTCGTGGGCTAAAGCAATCAGAGCATGGTATTTCACCCCGGATCACCCGACCTGCGTTAGTTTTTTAGGCAAACTCTTCTGAGGGCCTAAAAAAACGGCGATAGACAGGGTTTAAGCGGAGGTCAAGACATCGTCAACTGCAAGTTGTGCCATATTCAGAATGGCATCACGCGATTTGGCAACGGCGATAAAGCGGCCATTGTGGCAAAAAGCAGCCCCCTTCACACCGCAGGCCTTTTCCAAAGCTTCATCGGTCAATCCCGCCCAAGCCTTTGGCAAATCCGCGCGGAGTTCAAAACTGTCTTCACGCAGGCGAATGCCTGTCAGCGTCCAATCTGTGTCTCGTGGATGAACCACAAACAACAAATGATCTGCCCCAGCGCTCTCAACAGCTGCCCGGAACGGCATGCCACGTGGCAGCTCTAAAATTTGAGAATCCCCGGCCGCCTTGATCGCAGTCAAAACCTCAGCCTCAGCACGTAAACGCGCTGCTTTTCGTGTAATTCTTGCTTCGACAAAAGCCCGCGCAATGGGCAATGCGGCCATGAATGCCTGATTATCTGCATCTTGGCGCGGATCGTCATAAACGGGTTTCAGGCTTTCAATCAAAGCTGGCAAAGTCAGATCGGACAATTCTGGCTGCGCAGTTGAAAGTTTGCCGTTGTCCATAAGATCAATGGGTAGAACAAAATCCTGATCAAATTCAGGATGCAGCACAGCAGCATCCGCGTCAGGCACACCCAAAGCCTCAAGATACTGAAAGCCAAAGTGTTTCCAAATCAGCCCAAAGGAACTGTAGGGGTTGCCGCAATCTCTGAGCGGTACATCTTTTTGATGGTGATCAAAAATACACGCTTCCGCATCGTAATCGCGACCGACATCATAAATGATGCGATCATCACCCGGCGTAATCAGCGCGATATCTCGCGTGCGGATCAATTCTGCATTCGGGAACAGTCGCGTCAAAATAACCGAAGACAACAATTCATCAGCGTGAAATCCACCGGAATGGGTCACAAGAAACGCTGGCGGTTGAATGGATATCATTGATGTCAGTCCCAAATTTGCGAAGCGATGTGAGTGATACACTCTTGAACAAATCGCACACCTAACAAACACGGTGTCCACGATGCAAACCATTACAGGAAATCGTTATCCCGCAAGCTGGAATGGGTCAAGTGAACGAAAATCATGTTGAACCTGCGGAAAAATGAAATCTAACAATGCATTACAATAGACCCATATAGTAGCGCGATCTTAAAATCGACACCACAACCACAGGAAGCAACACATTAATTTACTTGCATAAAAACAATCTAAACCGACCCGAAATTCTGTTGGATTGCACTGCTAAAATCGTGATCACAACCAGCGTAAAAAACGGCAACAGTGCAAAAAAGACACATCTTCAGGAAATTATATTCAACCGATCCAAAGATCCAATTAGCACGAAACGACTGACACTTGCCGTAACGTCATCGTAATTTCGTGAAAAATTTGACCAAATAGCGCTTTGCTTGGCCCAACCTTGAAACCTAGAGACACCAAACCCGCTAAGAGCATGAAATATGTGAGAAAATCAGTAAGGATTTGACGCGAGTTAGCGATGTGGTTCAATTGGCGACATAGCAGATCAAAAACCTGCCGATATGACCTTAAATTGATACATAGTGGTGATCGCCCTCAATGGGTCCAAGGCGCACGGCGATCTACAGCAAAATTTTCGGCGTATCCTCGGCTACGGATGTTTGGCTTACGCTTGGTCGGTTCAACAACATCTGCATCGATACCGTGATTTTTCGCGTAATCCAAAGCCGCTTCTTTTGTGCCAAAACGCATTTTGACCTGAGATTGCGTATCGCCAGAAGACGTCCAGCCCATCAACGGATCCGTCTGTCGCGCCTCACTTGGCGAGAATTCCAAAATCCATAATTTGGTCTTGCCCTGTCCAGATGACATGGCCGTTTTGGCGGGCTGATAAATGCGTGCGCGCATGGCTGACCTCCTCCGATGGCGTTTTTATGGGCAGTTCACGGCGACTTGGCAAGCAAGTTCACCTTAGGAATGTAACTATCTATCCACAAGGTTTTAAACATGGGGCAAAGAAAAGGACCTTCCCTATGAAAAACACCGCACCTATTTGGGATCACGTTGATACGTATCGTGAGGATTTTGTTGGCTTGGCCAATCGGGTTTTTGACACACCTGAAACGCTTTATTCCGAATATGATTCCGTGGCTGAACATCGGAAAATGCTGGAGGAAAAAGGGTTTAGAATCACGGATGAGGCGGCGGCTCTGCCCACAGCAGTCGTTGGCGAGGCCGGCACAGAAGGCCCGGTGATCGCCATTCTGGGTGAATTTGATGCGCTTCCAATGCTCAGCCAACAACCCGGCTTGGCCAAGCACACGCCATTGATCGAAGGCGCGAATGGGCATGGGTGCGGACATAACTTGTTAGGATCTGCCGCCCTGCTGGCTGCGACTGCGGTAAAGGACTGGCTGGCTGAAAGCGGCATAAAAGCACGCGTGCGCTACTATGGCTGCCCCGCAGAAGAAGGCGGCGCGGCCAAGACATTTATGGTGCGTGCAGGTCTGTTTGACGATGTGGATGCAGCGATCTCTTGGCACCCGTCCAACGTGACATGCGTCAATCAGGCGAATTCATTGGCCAATGCCCGCATTGATTTCACCTTTCACGGCACCGCGTCGCACGCAGCCGCATCGCCTGAACTTGGCCGTTCTGCGCTGGATGCGGCCGAGCTGATGAATATCGGCATCAATTATATGCGCGAACATATGCCAGACAGTGCGCGGGTGCATTATGCCTATATCGATGCGGGCGGTGCTGCACCCAATGTCGTTCAGGCCAAAGCCACCTTGCGCCAATTGGTGCGAGCCGCCACATTGCCCGAACTGCGCGATATGGTCGCCCGCGTGCACAAGATCGCAGAAGGTGCCGCGCTGATGACAGAAACACAGGTCACGCATAAGGTATTTTCCTCGGTCTCAAACCTGATCGGCAATCGCCCCATGGAAGAGGCCATGCAATCCGAGCTGGAAAAGCTGGGTCCTGTCCCGTTTGACGAAACAGATCGCGCTTTTGCCAGCGAGATCCAAGAAACCCTATCGGAAAAAGACATCGCAACGACCTTTACCAGTGTCGGCCTGAAACCACGCAAGGATTTACCCCTGTGCGATTTCCTTTTGCCACTGGATTTCAAAAGCGAAGGTGGAAATGGATCAACGGATGTGGGCGATGTCAGCTGGGCTGTGCCGACAGTTCAGGCCCGGGTTGCCACAATGGCGATCGGCACACCGCTGCATACGTGGCAGGTTGTAGCACAAGGCAAATCCGCCGCCGCACATAAAGGCATGACCTATGCGGCCAAGGTTATGGCAGCGACGGCGCAACGTTTGATTGAGGACCCTGCCCTCTTGGCAGCGGCAAAAGCCGACCACCAAGACTATCTATCAGACACGCCATATATCTGCCCATTGCCAGCAGATGCAGAACCAGCCCTCGTTCCGCGCCCTGAGTGATCTGTTAAAGAAGCTCAGACAAGGCTGAAACAAACGCGGATATGTCCTCATCTGTCGTGTACACATGAGGGGATATCCGCATCGGCAAATGCGTTTGCGCCAATGGCCGATCAGCAACGCATTCATCCATTTCAGGGTTGGGACATTTCACATCGAAACCACGCCCGGCCAACGCCTCGGCAATGCAGGCTGTTCGATCTTTCGGAATAGCGATTGTGACCGCGCCCGTCATCGGCCCCATACCCGCATCCAAGGCAACCCCAATTGGACCCAATTCACTTGCCAAGCCAGCAGAGGTTGCACGAATTTTCGCAGTTACCTCGTTCTGCCCAATCTCCAGCACATCTTTTAAAGCGGCCAATAGCCCAGCCATTAGGATCTGCGAGAAATCGAACGGTTCAAGCTGTGCAACCGGCACTTTTGAACGCAACGCTTCGCTTAGCCAAAACATCGCGGAACTGCGCGGGCCCCGCAGCCATTTACGCCCCGTGGAAATAAACGCATCACATCCCATTTTCGACAGATCAATCGGCACCTGCCCCACGGCCTGCGCACCATCGACGATTAGATAACAGCCCTCGGGACGTTTCAGAGCACCGATCTGTTCGACAGGGTATAGATGGCCATGCACCGAGCTGACCATCGGCACACATATTGCGGCCACATCTGGCCCGATCATATCTTCCCATGTAGACAGATCCGGCGCCAAGAAATCGATCTCGGGCAGCTTCTCAACCTGCACGCCCGGCAATCCTTGCAAAAACCGGATGTTTTCGCCCCATTCATGGGGTGCCACAAGCACGCGTTTGCCCGTCAAATCCAGGCGCGCCATCAAGGCGGTCCAGATTGGCGTTGTTGCGTTTCCTAGGCTGACGCCCTCGACATCCGCGCCAAGCAATTGCGCCACCGTTGTGCAGGTCACTGCCTTTAATTCGACACCTTTGGCCAATGCCGCGGATGTGCCTGCCTCGTGTTCAACCTGCAACATTTCGGCCATCGCATCCAAAGTTGCCTGTGAGGGTGCGCCATGCGAACTTGCGTTGAGGTATATGGTCATTGGGGGCCTCTTTGACTTTATATCTACGTCACGCTAGCCGGGCAGACCAAAAGATCCATCACTAAATTGTACCAAACTGTTTAGATTTTCCCACTCTAAAACAGCATTATAGGGCATCTTAGGCAAATCGACCTTGCAGCCAGAAGTGGGACGGGCAAAAGGACCCTATCCGCCCCCTGATTTCGAGGTTCAGCATGCATTTCATTGATCTTTATTGCGAACGCCATGTGCATGGCTTCTGGGATGAACCCATAAATGCCCTGTCAAATCTCGGCTTCGTCATCGCGGCGGTACTCGCCTATCATACGGCTGCCAAACGCGGCAATATATTGTGGATTGAAACCATCCTGATCCTGCTGGCGGGCCTGATCGGCATCGGATCCTTCCTATTCCACACGCTGGCCAATACCAGCGCCGAACTAGCAGATGTCATTCCCATCTGGAGCTTTGTTGCCCTTTACGTGCTCAGCGCGATTTATTTCAACACCGGCCGCAATATGGCCAAAACCGGCCGCATAGCAGCCTATGTGTTGGGATCGGTCGGGCTTGTGTTCTATTTCACATCGGGCAATGTCGTGAGCGACACCGCATCTGCACCGACGGATCCGTTCAACGGATCGCTACAATACTTGCCCGCCTTGATCGCAGTACTGGGTTTTGCTGTTATCTCGACGATCAAAGCGCATCCTGCCGCTCGGTTGGTGCAACTGGCCGCGGGGGCGTTTTTAGTCTCGCTTTGCGCCCGCACCTTCGATTTGCAAATGTGCGCACTGACCCATGGGATCGGCACACATTTCCTGTGGCATTTGCTCAATGCGGTGATGGTATGGGCCCTACTGATGGCGTTGATCCGCTATCTGGTCCCAATGTCGCGGCAACACGTCTAATATCGCCCTTGCACTCCTGCGCCAAAAGAACACAATAAGAACAACAGGAGTCGCCCGATGCATAACAATTCGCCTGAATCCATGCCCATGTTGCAAAACCCAACGCCCCGCGAAAAGCTAGAGGGCGGCAAGCGGTTTGTCATGGAAACCGCCTTTGAACCGGCAGGGGACCAACCCACAGCAATTGTGGAACTGGCAGGCGGCATCAATGATGGCGAACGCGATCAGGTGCTTTTGGGGGCCACGGGCACGGGTAAGACCTTTACCATGGCCAAGATCATTGAGGAAACGCAGCGCCCCGCAATCATTCTGGCCCCCAACAAAACATTGGCCGCCCAGCTATATGGCGAATTCAAAGGCTTCTTTCCCGAAAACTCGGTGGAATACTTCGTATCCTTCTACGACTATTACCAACCAGAGGCCTATGTCGCGCGGTCCGACACCTATATTGAAAAAGAATCCCAGATCAACGACGCGATTGACCGAATGCGCCATGCGGCCACGCGCGCATTGCTGGAACGCGATGATGTGATCATCGTGGCCTCGGTGTCCTGCATCTATGGTATCGGGTCCGTCGAAACCTATAGCGCGATGACGCAGGATCTGTTCGTGGGCAAAGACTATGACCAACGCGAGGTCATCGCCGAACTGATCGCAATGCAATACAAGCGCAACGATCAATCCTTTCATCGCGGAACATTTCGCGTGCGGGGCGACAGTCTGGAAATCTGGCCCGCCCACCTAGAAGACCGCGCATGGAAATTGTCCTTCTTTGGCGAAGAGCTGGAATCCCTAACCGAATTTGATCCGTTGACGGGGCAAAAAACCGGTGAATTCGACCGCATCCGCGTTTATGCGAATTCCCACTACGTCACGCCCCGCCCCACGATGAACCAAGCCATTATCGGCATCAAAGAAGAACTGCGCCAGCGCCTAGATATCATGGTGCAAGAGGGCAAACTGCTAGAAGCACAGCGCCTGGAACAGCGCACTAATTTCGATTTGGAAATGCTAGAGGCAACGGGTGTTTGCAACGGAATCGAAAACTATTCACGCTATTTGACGGGCCGCGCCCCCGGCGAACCGCCCCCCACCCTGTTTGAATTCATTCCTGATCATGCCATCGTCTTTGCCGATGAAAGCCACGTCTCAGTCCCCCAAATCGGCGGCATGTATCGCGGCGACTATCGTCGCAAATTCACGCTGGCAGAGCATGGGTTCCGTCTGCCGTCCTGCATGGACAACCGCCCGCTGAAATTTGAAGAATGGGACGCAATGCGGCCGCAATCCATCTATGTCTCAGCCACGCCTGCATCATGGGAAATGGAACAGACCGGCGGCGTCTTCACCGAACAGGTGATCCGCCCAACGGGCCTTTTGGATCCAGAGGTCGAAATCCGCCCCGTCGATATGCAGGTTGATGATCTGCTGGATGAAATCCGTAAAGTCACGGCAGAAGGCTATCGCACGTTGGTCACGACCCTGACCAAACGTATGGCCGAGGATCTGACGGAATATTTCCACGAACAAGGCATCAAGATCCGCTATATGCATTCCGATATTGATACGATCGAACGGATTGAAATCCTGCGGGATCTGCGCCTTGGGGCCTTTGATGTGCTGGTCGGGATCAACCTACTGCGTGAAGGGTTGGACATCCCTGAATGCGGACTGGTTGCCATTCTGGATGCGGATAAGGAAGGGTTTCTGCGCTCTGAAACGTCCCTGATCCAGACCATCGGCCGCGCGGCCCGGAATGCTGAAGGGCGCGTGATCATGTATGCGGATCGCATCACCGGTTCCATGGAACGCGCGCTGGCAGAAACATCGCGACGACGTGAAAGGCAGATGGCCTATAACGAGGAACACGGCATCACTCCGGCCACGGTGAAAAAGAATGTCGATGACATTCTGGCGGGCATGTATCAAGGCGATACAGACCAATCCCGCGTTACAGCGACGGTTGATGCAGGCATGGCCGGTGGCAATCTGCAAACGGTTCTGGAAGGTCTGCGCAATGACATGCGCAAGGCCGCCGAAAATCTGGAATTTGAAGAAGCTGCCCGCCTGCGCGATGAGGTCAAACGCCTAGAAGCCGTCGATCTGGCCATCGCCGACGACCCGTTGGCCCGCCAATCCGCCGTGGACGCAGCAGCAGAAGCCGCCCAAAAAGCCGCCGGTCGATCAACCGCAGGCAAACCGGGACAACGGGGTGGTGTGAAGCGGCGGAAGAAAAGGTAAATGTATGGATGATGAATACTACGAATTCGACAATTTCACAGACGTAGAAACATCCGTAGAAGCGTTAGTTTTCGCACTGAAAATGGTCGACGAAAAGCCGGCTTTTTGGAAGGTTGCCGTCAACTACACACATCTAGCTCTTCAAGGTAGCTGTGTTTGCCTATTGACCAAAACGGATAGAACTGGACCTTTTAAAAAGCGTAGCGAGGAAGAGTTACGCAAATATCTAAATCAACGGTCAGAGAATGCTGTCTGCGAAGCAAACAATCTAGAGCCAATTCATGCAGATATTACAATTCCCAAAGAGCGTCTGGCTGATTTGTGGGAATTACTGGAACGCCTGCCATCTCCGCACACAATGATTTTGGGAAAAAGCATATCTACTGCTACAACAATAAGAGAAAAATCTTTATTGCGCGTCATTTACACACGTAATGACTTTGCACATTTTGTTCCGATGAGCTTTTACCTTCATGTCGCGGATCTGCAATCAGCGATTCACGAAGTTTTGCTTTTCACTTTAGAACTAGTGCAGTCTCCAAAATATCAAACTCACAACCGCTTCCCACAAACACGCACAGAAAGCTTATTGCTGGACGCTATCGAGCTGCTTGAAAACACAACATAGCCCAGCGGCGGACCGTGGTTGGCCGCAAAACGCCTCTGGATATCACTTTATGCCAGCCAAGTATCTGTGCCCTTGCAATCCCCACCTCCAGTCGCAAAAGCGGCAGACCGCGGGGACGGTCCGCCGCTGGGCCCGGCGGCTGCGCCTTGATTCCGGGCCCGTGGCAATTATCAACCACTTGGATCTCAAGCGAGTATTCCCTTGATCGATCTTTCGTGGCACCAAGCATCACCAACACGAACCAGAAAGATCCAAACCATGATCACTCGTATCCATACCGGCGAACGTATGAGCAAAATCGTCAAACATAATGGCACCGTTTATCTATGCGGTCAGGTTGGCGGGGCCGAAGGCACGGTTGCGGATCAAACCGCAGAATGCCTGCGCCGCATTGATGCGCTGCTGACAGAAGCGGGCAGTTCCAAAGAACAGATCCTACAAGCCATCATCTGGGTCGCAGACATGGCGGATTTTGCCGACATGAACGCGGTCTGGGACGCATGGGTTCCAGCAGGCCATGCCCCTGCCCGCGCCTGTGGAGAAACCAAACTGGCCCGGCCTGAGCTAAAGGTCGAAATCATCATCACGGCCGCCTACGATTAAAGGACACATAGCATGCCCGACTTTCATCTTTTCTCTAAAGGGCCCCGCCCTGTTGCTCCGTTTTCGCACGCTGTGGAAGATGATGGTTGGGTCATTCTAACTGGCCAGATGCCCACCGATCCTGACGCACCGGATGCGCCTCTGCCCGGTGGGATCGAGGCGCAGACGATCCGGGTGATGAAGAACCTTGAATTGATCCTGAACGAACTGGGGCTGGATCTGACCCATGTGGTGCAGTGCCGCTGTTTCCTAACGGAATTCGAACGGGACTACGCCGCGTTCAACGACACCTATCAGAGCTTTTTCGCCCCCGACCGTCGCCCGGCGCGCACAACGGTGGGCGTCACCGCTTTGGCCGTTGGGGCGTTGGTCGAGGTTGATTGCATCGCCCGTCGCCCCTAATTCACACCCATGACATCTCTGTATCATCAATCCGGCCCTTTGGGACGCATGGCTGCTTGGGGCAATCTGGCCTTGATCGCGATTTTGCCGATCACATGGTTTCTGCCGCTTTTGAAAAACAAAGCATTCTATGTGCTCAGTTCGGAAATCACGCTGTGGACCAGCGTGGTTGAGCTGTTTCAAACCGACATCTTTCTGGCGCTTATTATCGCGATATTCGCCATGATCATGCCTTTGGCCAAATGCGGGCTATATGCCTATCTGTGGTTCGTCACCGATGGCAGCAGCGCAGCTTTGCGCAAAGCAGGCAGTATTCTGTCGAAACTGTCGATGATCGACGTGTTTCTGTTTGCCCTGATCATTCTGGCGGTCAAAGGCCTGTCGATAGGATCGATAGAGCCGCAATTTGGGCTCTATGCGTTTTCATCCGCCGTTTTGCTATCGTTGGCCGTGTCTGTGGTGACAGAGATCAGCCGAAAAACGCCCGGCGCAGCAGGTTCAGCCCCGTGATCAACAGAACAATCATTGTCGCCTTTTTGAACATCGCCTGATCAATGCGGTCCTGAATGCGCTGTCCGATCCAAACCCCGATCAGGGATGCGGGCAAGACCATCATAGAAAACACGCCTGTCTTCCATGTCAGCACACCCGACACGATATGGGCCGGGATCAACAACACGGCCCCAATGAAGAACACAACGCCCATGACGCGGACCTGTTCTTTTTTCTCGGTGTCCAGCGCCGTTAGGTACAACACTGTGGGTGGCCCCCAAACGCCAGAGACACCACCAGCCAGACCAGCAATGGTGGCGCAGATCACTTCAAACGGACGGCTGTTGCGACCTTGTAATTTAGGCACCCAGCCCACCAATTGCAGCGTCAAGAACCCAGTCACAAAGACACCGACCATACCCAACATCAGGTTGGGTGAAATCAAACGCACCGTTTGCGCCGCCAGAACAATCATCACCCCAAGGATCGCCAGAAACACGCTGAACCGTTTGACAGATGCCACCGCTTCGCCAAGCCCCTGTCGCATCGCCTGAGACGCGTTGATCACCAGTGCCGGAATCAACAATCCCGCCAGCGCCAGATCTGGGGCCATAAAACTAGAAAACCCAGCGATCATAATCAGCGGCAGAGCAAAGCCCACCATGCCCTTAATCAAACCAGCGATCACAGAAATCGCCAAAACGGCGATCCAGACAGTCGGGGAAAAAAGAGAGAAGACATCGAGCATAGGGCACCACCTTTCATGGGCGGGCCTACGCCTGTCATAGAGGCAACTCAAGCCGCAAGACGTGTATCAACACAATGAATTCCCAAAATGCGCCCCCTTTTTTGCCACCCGCCCTACAGATTTAAAAAAGGAAAATCCGCACTTTCAGAAATGCCAAATCATCTTTGAAATCAGGGTTTCCTGCTATTCGCAACCAAACCATGCATCCTGAACATCGCGTATCTCATCGTCATGTGTTCGGGCGATTCTGTTTCCGGTCACGGCCTTTCTGATAGCCACCGGGCCAAGTCCCGCATGGGCACAGATATCCGATGCAAGACGAATGGTTTCTTGTTCGGTGATTTTGGTCGGCTCCCATGTCAAATGGAATGACCCAATCGCGTTACCTTCATAAATCGGGATAAATGCAAACACGCCCTCACGATCGGCAACATTGGGGATAAGGGTTTCAATCCTGCTACCCTGATCTTTTGGTGCTGTCTCTGGATCATCCATGCATCCAGACAGAGCGCAAAGCAGCGCGAAGGCATGTAGATATCGTGACATGGGAAATTCCCGAAAAGAAACGCGCGCCACATTCCTGTGCCGCGCGTTCTGTATAAAACAAAAGATTATGATCTGCCAAATCAGACCATCCCCCTTTAGCCCCGCAATTCGCCGCCTGTCGCCTTGGCCACTTTTTCAACGATCTTGGTTGCGACAGCTTCGATATCCTTTTCCTTCAGCGTTTTGTCTGTTGGTTGCAGACGCACGGTGATGGCGAGGGATTTTTTGCCCTCACCCAAGGATCCGCCGATGAATTCGTCAAAGACGCGCACATCCGTGATCAGGGCTTTATCTGCCCCAGCCGCGGCATTGACCAATGTCAGCGCCTCAACATTTGCGTCCACCACAAAGGCAAAATCGCGTTCAACCGCTTGCAGGTCGGAAATCGTCAACGCACCACGGGATGCGCCAGTTTTGCGTGGCAGTGGCACTTCGGCAGGCCAGATTGTAAAGCCAACTGCCGGACCTTTTACACCCATTTCAGACAGGGTTTTGGGATGAATTTCACCAAAGACCCCCAGAACCTTTTTCGGCCCCAAACAGATTTTGCCAGAGCGACCCGGATGCCACCAATCCTGTACGCCGCGCAGGATCTGTACCTTGGCTGGCGCGCCAATGGCGGACAGAACAGCTTCGGCATCTGCTTTTGCGTCAAACACATCCACATCACGGGACGCGCCATGCACGTCTTTTGGACCAGTTTTACCAACCAACAGCCCTGAAATTTGCATATGCTGTTCACCCGGTTCGCCACCATCGAAAGCAGCGCCGATTTCAAACAGCGCCAGCTCGGACACGCCGCGCGCCTGATTGCGGGCCGCCGCCTGCAACAGACCGGGCAAAAGCGCCGGGCGCATATGGCTCATCTCTTGACTGATCGGGTTGGCCAGTTTGCGGGCATTATCGCCGCCATCAAACAGTTTCGCCGATTTTTCATCGATAAAGCTGTAGGTGACACATTCGTTATAGCCTAGCGCCGCCGCAGTTCTACGCGCGATCTGTTCGCGTTTTTGCAACGGGCTGAGGATCTGACCCGGCACGCCAGCCTGCATACGCGGCATGGGTTTGCCTTCCAGCTTGGTCAGAGACGCGATACGCGCGACTTCTTCCACCAAATCGGCGCTGCCCTGAACGTCAGGACGCCATGATGGCACCTGCGCCATGCCGCCTTCCATCTTGAACCCCAGCGCCGTCAATGTCTGGCGTTGCGTCGACTCGGGGATATCCATACCGACCAAGGACACAACACGTTCTGCATCCAATTTATAAGCCCGCGACACATCTGGAACATTGCCAACAACCACGGCCTCAGAAGGTTCACCACCACAAAGATCCATGATCATCTGCGTGGCATCATCCAACGCCTGACGGTTATAGGCCGGATCAATACCGCGCTCATTGCGATAGCGCGCATCAGAATTGATTTTCAACGCACGTCCCGTCATCGCGATCTGGATATGATCCCAATAGGCCGCTTCAAGGAAGACATCGACGGTGTCATCCGTACATCCGGTGGACAGGCCGCCCATGACGCCACCGATGCTTTCGACGCCATTGTCATCAGAAATCACAACCTGACCGCCTGGGAAAGTGTAGGTCTTTTCATCCAAACCAACCAAGCTGCTGCCTGCTTCTGCGCGATGTACGCGCAGGTCGCCAGAAACTTTTGCCGCATCAAACACGTGCAGCGGACGGTTACGGTCATATGTGAAGAAATTCGTGATATCGACCAGCGCCGAAATCGGGCGCAAGCCAATCGCGACCAGCTGGTCTTGCAGCCATTGTGGGCTGGGACCATTTTTCACGCCTTTGATCAGACGGCCAGCAAAGGCAAAACAGCCATCTGTCTTTGCATCGTCATCAATGCTGACACCGATTGGGCAGGAAAATTTACCTTCGATATGCGTGTGCTGCAAAGGTTTCAACGTGCCCAGACCGCGCGCTGCCAAATCGCGCGCAATGCCATGAACGCCCAACGCGTCTGGACGGTTTGGTGTGATCGCAATCTCGATCACCGGATCCACTTTGGACGGATCATTCTCCGCCAGCCAATCCACCAGCTTATCGCCAACAGCGCCTGAGGGCAGTTCGACGATACCATCGTGATCTTCGCCCAATTCCAGTTCGCGCCACGATGCCATCATACCGTGGCTTTCAACGCCACGAATGTTGCCAACGGACAGCGTGATATCAAGACCCGGCACATAGTCACCCGGTTTACACAGAACAACAGTAATGCCGGCCCGCGCATTGGGCGCGCCACAAACGATCTGCTTTTCACCTTCATTGGTGTCAACTTTACACACACGCAACCGATCCGCGTCCGGGTGCTGTTCTGCTTCGAGAACTTTTGCGATGGTAAAGGATTTTAGCGCGTCGGCGGGGTTAACCACCTCTTCCACTTCCAGACCAAGATCGGTCAGGGCCTCTGTGATCTCATCAACAGATGCGGTGGTGTCCAAGTGTTCCTTGAGCCAGGAGATGGTGAATTTCATGCGCGTCTCGTCCCGTCTAATTTGGGTATCGCGATGCTCATAACGGATCAGACGGTTATGGGAAAGGGGGATTGGCGTGTTCTCGTTTGAAACAATAAAGGGCGCGCCAATTGGCACGCCCTGTTCCGCTTTATAAAGTATCCCCGGGTGTTAAAGTTTACTGGCGAACCGCCACGGCAAACGCGCCAGGAGACACTTCACCCATTGCAACGGTCGCCGGACCATCAGCACCCTGACCTTCGTACACATCCAAATTGACAGTCGCGGCGGGAAATTCCGGATCGTCAAAGCTGGTACGTGTGTTTTTTGGGCGCAAATCCGTCACGCCAAACCCTTCGCGCAGCAGATCCACCGGATCCGGCACACGCCAAAGCACTTGCCAAGGTTCGCCCATTTTGTCGTTAAAAGACTGCAGCATATCTATCCCCAATTGTTAACCAAAACCTTGTGGTAGGGAGGTTGCGCAGTACAACCTATACCCGATTCCTTGATGTCATAATAAACTAAGGATGGTTAACGGGGTGCTAATGTTCAATGAAGCTTTTATGAGAAACGCGTAAAACAACGAAAAAAAATCACTTTGTGCACAACAAAAAATCCCGCTCCAAGAATATGGAACGGGATACGTTAGTTTACTGACTTTATTCAGTAAAAATACTATCGAGACAAACCACCATGCAGTGTCGGCACGTCGAGGGGCGCAAAGCCATAGTGCTTCAACCAGCGCAGGTCGCTGTCAAAGAAGGCGCGCAGATCGGGAATGCCGTATTTCAGCATCGCAATCCGGTCGATTCCCATGCCAAAGGCAAAGCCCTGCCATTCTTCTGGATCAATTCCGCCAGCTTGCAGAACTTTTGGGTGGATCATGCCGGATCCCAGAACCTCTAGCCATCCGTCACCTTCGCCAACTTTGACGGTACCGCCTTCCCAAGAACATTGAATGTCCACCTCAGCCGATGGTTCGGTGAAAGGGAAATGGGACGCGCGGAAACGGGTTTTGACAGATGTGCCGAAATAGGCCGAGAAAAATTCCTCTAGCACCCATTTCAGGTTGGCCATCGAAATGTCTTTGCCGATCGCCATACCTTCCACCTGATGGAACATCGGCGTGTGGGTCTGGTCGTAATCGGCGCGATACACACGGCCCGGGCAAATAAAGCGCACAGGCGCGCCCTTTTCCTGCATCGTGCGGATTTGCACCGGAGATGTGTGGGTGCGCAGCACATGCGGCGGACGGTTATCGCCCTCTTCACGATGCATATAGAATGTGTCCATTTCCGCCCGTGCCGGGTGGTGGGACGGAATATTCAACGCATCAAAGTTATACCAGTCATCTTCAACCTGAGGACCTTCGGCCACGGAAAACCCCATATCCGCAAAGATCGCTGTGACCTCTTCCCAGACCTGAGAAATCGGGTGGATCGTACCGCGACGTTGTTCGCGCACAGGCAGTGTGACATCCAACCATTCGGTTTTCAAACGCGCATCCAGCGCCGCATCCGCCAGAGCGGCCTTTTTGGCGTTCAGCGCAGCGTTGATTTCATCCTTCAACGCATTCAGCGCGGGACCGGCCACTTGGCGTTCTTCTGGGGTCATCTTACCCAGTTCGCGCATTTTCAGGCTGACCTCGCCCTTTTTGCCAACAGCCTGCAGGCGCAGATCCTCAAGCGCGGCTTCGTCAGCAGCGTTTGCGATGGCTTCGATATACTTATTGCGCAGGTCTTCCATGGTCGGCCTCATCTTATGACGCCCCCCTGCTACAAAGCTAAAGCCGAAATGACAAGCTTTGAGGCACCATCATTTATGCCCTTATGTGCTTTGCCCGCTATCTTTGTCAAAATACGCAATTGAAACACAGGTCATTCGCGACTAGGCAGGGCCCATGTCACAGGAAACCGAAGAACGCATCGCGCATCTAGAACGCATGGTTGACGATTTGTCAGATACCGTAGCCACGCAGGATAAGGAAATTCTGCGACTGACACGCCTTGTGGAGTTGCTGGCAAAGGCCGAAGCCGCCCGTCAATCCGAAGGATCCGGTGGCGCCGTGTTCGCCGACGAACGCCCCCCGCATTACTAAGTCACATAACAAACGCTCAAATCACGCGCGTTTTCAGATCCGCCCCGTAGAAAGGCGGAGATTTCATAGTGTCTTGCTCTAAGGCAGCATATTGACAGCACCAAAGTAATGTGAATTATTTGAAATAATTTTATAAAATATGGTAACAAATGAACATGTTTAAAGCCACTATCATCACATTAACTCTCATCCTTCCTCTAACCGCGAATGCACATTCCAAACCAGTCAGCAAGTCAGACATGCCTCGCTTGCAACAAGAATGTAGCTCAGGAAACGGGAACTCTTGCCAAGCCCTCGGCCGCGTTTATCGCAGTAAAGACGATGCGCGCAAAGCTGGCGTTCGATATAATCTAGAGACGTCCCTAGCCTATTATCAGCGCGGCTGTGATTTGGGGGACACCGGGGCATGCGGCAGCACAAATCGAATTTACGCGAACAAAAGCTACAAAGGCTATGACCCAATTCGCGCCTATCCGTACTTTCAACAACGTTGTGCTGAACGCGGCGCGGGGGATAGCCACTGCAAAGTTGCCAAAGAGCTGGCGCGCGATTTGAAAAAGCCGAAATGGCGTAAAAAATTAGAAGCAATACAATCTGGATCTTAACACAGCCGGATTGTTAGTTTTCGACAGCCACTAACTTGCCGTCATGGACCAGCATCGTCACCCATGTGCCCCCCCCAAATTGCTGATAGACGGTGACAAAGGTGGTGTTCTTATCGAGACGGCTGATGCTTCTCCCGCAGGGCTTGCCTTTTGCGACGCGACAGATCCGCGATTTTACGCGTTCATAGGCACCTGTGACGGATGTCGCAGACAAGGTTGCCCCGGCAGGCCCGTAATGCATGCTTTCATGTGTTGATGGGTCTGAAAGAACCGCCAAAGCACCTGTGAACTGACGCACACACCCATCGCTGAACCCATCCAGATACAAAGACCGCGACATTGTCGCCCCGGCTTTGCTATCGATCAGAGCAAAACCGCCAGCGGCATCGATTTTATTGCCTAACTTACGCGCCGGCGTGTCACATAGGCGTGCGATTTCACCAAATGGCAAAGTGGTCCCGAAGGATACTTTTCGATAATCAGGATCACCGGGCTTAGATGCATCTGCTGTGCTTACGCCTGATGGCTGAGGTATGCGCGCAAACAGGTTTCGTTGGGACGTTTCTACGTCTCCCGCTTCCTGATCAACGCCTGCCACCCCTAAAGACGGCACAGTTGCACCGTTTCCAAGACAGGCGGTCAACGCACAGAAACCAAGAATTGCGAAAATGGGGCGTCGCATAGATGCTCCGTTGGATCCTAACAGAACTTATGCCTAAACCGTCATATTCAATCCGTCCAGCGCGTCCGAACGTCACTTAACCTGACACATTTCTAGAACTCTTCGACGGCCATAACGCCATCTAAAGATTTCAAAGCCCCCTTAACCTCTGGAGATACAGGGAATTCTTGCTTCAAATCGACCTCGACCTCGCCCGGCAAACCTGGATCGCTCAACCATAGGCGGATGGGTCCACGCGGCGCTCTCGGCATGTTTTCGCGCGCCTGCTCTAAAACTGATGCCAATTGCGGCACAGCCTGCCCGTCATCAACAAAAATACGCAAACCAGCAGATCCCGCACCCGCCGCAACAACATCCACCGGTGCAATGGACCGCGCCAGCAATTTCAACTGATCGGCTTCCATTGTGGCCTCAACCGTGACCACAACCTTGGATCCCGTTTCCAAATGCTCGCGGCAGGCCTCAAGCGTGTCAGAGAAAATCGTGACCTCATAGGCCCCAGTGGGATCGGACAGTTGGGCAAAGGCAAACCGATTGCCCCGCGCTGATTTTCGTTCCTGACGACCAGCTACACTACCAGCCAGCTGTGCCACCAAAGGACCCCGCCGCGCCTTTTCGGCCAGTTCGTCCAGCGTAACAACACCCGTGCGTTTCAAGGGGGGCATGTAATCGTCCAACGGGTGGCCGGAAAGGTAAAAACCAATCGCGCGAAATTCCTCGCTCAAACGTTCGGCAGGCAGCCAATCGTTGACAGGGGAAAGGCGTGGTTCTGGCAAATCTTCGCCCGCCTCGCCAAAGAGCGAGACCTGATTGGATGCTTTTTGCTCCTGAACAGCCGCAGAATAAGCGACAAGCGCATCTAAGCTGTCAAAGACACGCCGCCGATTGCGGTCCAACACATCAAAGGCCCCGGCCCGCGCCAGCATTTCCAAAGGACGTTTTCCAACTTTTTTCAAATCAACCCGGCGGGCGAAATCAAACAGGGTCGCAAATTCCTTGTCGCCCCGGCCAGAAACCAAAAGGTTCATCGCCTCGAGACCAACGTTTTTCAACGCGCCCAGCGCATAGACCAATTTGCCTTCAACCACATCGAACGTGGACAGGGATCGGTTCACACAGGGCGGAATATATTCCAGTTTCAGCCCTTTGCGGACTTCTTCGAAATACACGGCCAGCTTATCCGTTAGATGGATATCGCAGTTCATGACGCCAGCCATGAATTCAACCGGGTGGTTGGCCTTCAACCAGCCGGTTTGATAGGACACGACCGCATAGGCCGCCGCGTGGGATTTGTTAAACCCGTAGTTCGCGAATTTCTCCAGAAGGTCGAAAACCTCGGACGCCTTTTTAGCATCCACACCATTTTCGCCCGCACCCTTTTCAAATTTCGGGCGCTCGGCATCCATCGCCTCTTTGATCTTTTTACCCATCGCGCGGCGCAACAGGTCGGCGCCACCGAGGCTATAGCCCGCCATGACCTGCGCGATCTGCATAACCTGTTCTTGGTAAACAATAATACCTTGGGTTTCCGCCAAAATATGGTCGATCAGAGGGTGCACCGATTCAATCTCGCGCAGCCCGTTTTTGACCTCGCAATAGGTCGGGATGTTCTCCATCGGACCCGGACGGTACAGAGCAACAAGCGCAACAATATCTTCAATACAGGTCGGCTTCATCCGCTTCAGCGCGTCCATCATGCCCGTGGATTCCACCTGGAACACGGCGACGGTTTTTGCGGCTGAATAAAGCTTATACGTCAGCTCATCATCCAAAGGGATCGCGTTGATCTGGTTTTCTGCGCCTTCTGCAGGTTCATAGATCTGGCGACCGTCTTCGGCCACATGCAGATCACGACCGGATTTGAAAATCAGATCCATCGCGTTTTGAATGACCGTCAGGGTTTTCAAACCCAAAAAGTCAAACTTGACCAACCCGGCCTGTTCCACCCATTTCATATTGAACTGGGTGGCTGGCATATCGGAACGAGGGTCGCGATAAAGCGGCACAAGTTCATCCGTGGGACGATCCGCAATCACAACACCCGCCGCGTGGGTACCAGCGGAACGCAACAGCCCTTCAACCTGCATCCCGTATTTCAAAAGGCGATCAACGACCTCTTCGTTTTCGGCTTCTTCGCGCAGACGCGGTTCGTCTTTCAACGCCTTCTCGATGGAAACCGGTTTTACCCCTTCCACCGGGATCATCTTGGACAGGCGGTCCACCTGACCATAGGGCATTTGCAAAACACGCCCCATATCGCGCACAGCCGCTTTGGACAAAAGCGCACCAAAGGTGATGATTTGGCCCACACGATCATGCCCGTATTTATCTTGCACATAGCGGATCACCTCTTCACGGCGATCCATGCAAAAGTCGATGTCAAAATCGGGCATCGATACCCGTTCAGGGTTCAAGAACCGTTCAAACAGCAGGGAATAGCGCAGCGGATCAAGGTCGGTGATCGTCAGCGCATAGGCCACCAGACTGCCCGCACCCGATCCCCGACCGGGACCAACCGGGATATTGTGATCCTTGGCCCATTGGATAAAATCCGCAACGATCAAGAAATAGCCCGGGAACCCCATCCCTTCGATAATGTCCAATTCGAAATCAAGACGTTCCTGATATTCATCAAGCGTCACCGCATGCGGGATGACCGCCAGCCGGGACTGCAGACCTTCATTGGCAATACGACGCAGCTCGGCCACCTCGTCATCGGCAAATTTGGGAAGGATGGGATCCCGACGATAGGCCATAAAGGCGCAGCGCTGTGCGATTTCAATCGTGTTTTCAATCGCTTCTGGCAGATCCGCAAACAACACCGCCATTTCCTGCGGGGTCTTCATGTAGTGCTGTGGTGTCAAACGGCGGCGACCTTCGGCCTGATCCACATAGGCGCCTTCCGCGATACAGATCATCGCGTCATGGGCCTCATACATTTCTGGCTTTGGGAAATAGACATCATTGGTGGCCACCAATGGCAGATCCATCGCATAGGCCATTTCGATAAAACCACGTTCTGACAGCTTCTCGCCTTCGGTCAGCTGCCCATCCTCGCCCGGATGGCGCTGCAGTTCGACATAAAGCCGATCTGGATAGATCCCCGCCAAGCGCTGCATCAGCGCCTCGGCCGCAGGGCGTTGCCCCAATTGCAACAACTGACCAACCGGCCCTTCCGCCCCACCAGACAGACAAATCAGATCGCCAGCATATTGCGCCAATTCGTCCAAGGTGACATGAGGCAATTCCGTGTCCCGCCTCATATAGAGACAAGAGTTCAGCTTCATCAGGTTTTCATACCCGGCCTCGCTCTGCGCCAAAAACACCAACGCTGCCGGCGGTTTCGGTCTTTGACCCGGCTCTGGATCAACAAACCGCACATCCAATTGGCAACCCATGATGGGCTGCACCCCTGCCCCGGCCGCGCCGACCGAAAATTCCAGCGCCGCAAAGAGGTTATTCGTATCCGTCACCGCAATCGCAGGCATGCCCATATCGACACATTGGCCGGGCAGTTTCTTTAACCGCATGGCCCCTTCCAGCAGGGAATATTCGGTATGGGTGCGCAAATGGATGAATTTTGGATCTGTCATTGGGGTAGATTAAAGCCGCGGCACAGGAAAGGGAATGCGTCACAGTGCATTTTGGCCCAAAGGTGACTGCAGACTGCGCATCCAAACAACCCCACCTTTATTGGACATCAGATTTTGCATAGATCCTCTTGCATTTAATCGCGCATGACGACTAACCTGCTCTGCGACAGTTCAGCGCAAGTCTTCTACGCCGCATCGAAGACGCGCACCAAGGTCATGGGGATGACACCCGACCAAGGCAAAAAGTAAAGCGGCCGGTTATGACAATATGAATGTTACCTTTCTTCTAAACGGGGAGAGCGTCACACTGCGGGATGTGTCCCAGACACAGACCCTGCTGGAATATCTTCGGGAAATTCGCAATCTGACGGGCACAAAAGAAGGCTGCAACGAAGGCGATTGTGGCGCTTGTTCGATCATGGTCACGCATCAAGGCACGGCGCGTGCGTTGAACGCATGCATCCTGTTCTTGCCGCAACTGCATGGCAAAGCGGTGCGGACCGTGGATGGGCTGCGTGGACCGAACGGGGAATTGCATCCGATCCAACAGGCGATGATTGATCTACATGGCAGCCAATGTGGGTTCTGCACACCGGGCTTTGTCATGTCGATGGTCGTCGGCCATATGAACGGGCGCAAGGATCATGCGGATGTTGTGTCTGGCAATCTGTGCCGCTGCACCGGATATCTGCCAATCCTTGAGGCCGCCAAAGCCTGCGAAAATGCGTCTGCGCCTGATTGGTTGGCCGGTGATCTAGAATATTCCCCAGACGTTGAGGCAACCACCTTTGCCCCAGCAACACTTGCTGAACTGGCAACAGTTTATGATGCCAATCCAGATGCTGTGATTGTGGCTGGCGCAACAGATGTCGGGCTTTGGGTCACCAAGGGTCTGCAGGATTTGGACAAGATGATTTTCCTCAACCGCTGCGCAGAATTGCGCGAAGTGGTGGAAACCGAAGATATGATCCGCATCGGTGCAGGCGTGCCAATGGATGTGGCCCATACTGTTCTGGGCGCGCATTACCCGTCCCTTGGGGAAATGATCCGCCGTTTTGCGTCAACACAGATCCGCGGTGCCGCCACGCTGGGCGGGAACATCGCGAATGGATCGCCCATTGGGGACAGCCCGCCACCGCTGATCGCGCTGGGGGCGGTGTTGCATTTGCGCAAAGGGTCACGAACCCGGGATATCCCGCTGGAAGATTTCTTTATCGATTACGGTAAACAAGACCGCGCAAAGGGCGAATTTGTGGAGGCGGTCAGTGTGCCCAAAATCGCAGATCGGCTAAAGGTCTATAAGCTGAGCAAGCGGTTTGATCAGGATATTTCTGCCGTTTGTGGTGCGTTCTATATTGAGGTTGCCGATGGCATCGTAACATCAGCAAGCATCGCCTTTGGCGGCATGGCGGGCATTCCCAAACGCGCCACCCATGTCGAGGCCGCTTTGACAGGTCAGCCGTGGACTGCCGAAACTCTGGATGCGATTGCAGGTGAATGGGCCAAGGATTTCACGCCTTTGTCTGATATGCGTGCCAGCGCTGATTACCGCCTGATGGCAGCGCGCAACATGCTAAATCGCTATCTGATGGAAGATCAGGGTGCTGCCACATCTGTTTTGGAGGTCACACCATGAGCGTCCACAAGTCCCTGAAACACGACGCCGCCGAACTACATGTGTCTGGCACAGCCCGCTATATCGACGACATTCCGGTGCCTGCGGGCACGCTGCATCTAGCCTTTGGAACGGCAACGATTGCGCGTGGACAGGTCACGTCAATGGATCTAGCTGATGTTGTTGCTGCCGACGGCGTTGTCCGCGTATGGAGTGCCGATGATCTACCGACGGATTGCGATTGCAGCCCGTCTATTGGTGATGAACCGATGCTTTCCAAAGGGTCGGTCCATTTCATGGGCCAGCCCTTGTTTCTCGTCGCGGCCACATCCCATCTAGCCGCACGCAAAGCCGCACGTTTGGGCAAAATCACCTATTCCGAGGAAACACCGATCCTAACGGTGGATGAGGCCATGGCCGCGAATAGCCGGTTTGAAGATGGCCCTGTGGTTTGGACCAAAGGCGATGCCCCCACCGCAATTGCCGATGCGCCGCATGTGGTTGAGGACACATTTGATCTGGGTGGGCAGGAACATTTCTACCTGGAAGGTCAGGCCGCATTGGTGTTCCCGCAAGAGGGCGGCGATCTAACGGTACATAGCTCAACCCAGCATCCGACCGAAATCCAACACAAGGTCGCCCATGCGCTGCATATCCCGATGCATAGCGTCAAGGTCGAGGTCCGTCGCATGGGGGGTGGTTTTGGCGGCAAAGAAAGTCAGGGCAACTATCTGGCCGTTGCCTGTGCTGTGGTTGCCAGTGCTTTGAACAAACCCGCGAAAATGCGCTATGACCGCGATGACGACATGGTCATCACAGGCAAGCGTCACGATTTTAAAATTTCGTATCGCGCAGGCTTTGACGAGACGGGCAAATTGCTGGGCGTCGATTTCAGCCATCTGGTGCGCTGTGGCTGGTCTGCGGATCTGTCGCTGCCGGTTGGGGACCGCGCGATGCTACACGCCGATAACGCCTACAACCTGCCCCATGCGCGGATTGAAAGCCATCGTCTGAAAACCAACACGCAAAGCAACACCGCCTATCGCGGTTTTGGTGGCCCGCAAGGGATTGTGGGGATTGAACGCGTGATGGATCATATCGCCCATGTGCTGGGCAAGGATCCATTGGATGTGCGCAAGGTCAATTTCTATTTGCCGCCGGGGGGTGAAGAACAAACCACGCCCTATGGTCAGGTGATTGAGGACAGTGTGATCCACGATCTGGTAGACCAGTTAGAGACATCATCGGATTACGCCGCGCGCAAAGCAGCGATTGCCGATTGGAACGCCAAAAATCCCGTGATCAAAAAGGGCATCGCCCTGACGCCTGTGAAATTTGGCATTTCCTTTACCCTAACCCACCTGAACCAAGCCGGTGCATTGGTCCATGTCTATCAGGACGGATCGATTGCTATGAACCATGGCGGCACAGAAATGGGTCAGGGCCTGTTTCAAAAGGTCGCGCAGGTCGCAGCCAGCGGATTTGGTGTGCCGGTTGAAATGGTGCGCATTACGGCAACGGACACCGCCAAAGTGCCCAACACATCCGCAACGGCAGCTTCCTCTGGCGCTGACCTGAACGGTATGGCCGTGAAAATCGCCTGTGACACGATCCGCGAACGCATGGCGGAAAAGCTGGCAGAGCTGCACCAAGCCGCGCCTGAAGATGTGATCTTTGCCGATGGAAAGGTACGCATTGGCGGCGAAGAGATGCCTTTCGCCAAAGCGGCGGAGATCTGTTACGTCAATCGCGTTTCGCTCTCCTCGACCGGGTTTTACAAAACGCCAAAAATCACTTGGGATCGCGTGAATGGCACGGGGCGTCCGTTTTTCTATTTCGCCTATGGCGCGGCCTGCAGCGAAGTGGCCATTGACACGCTGACAGGCGAATACCGCATCTTGCGTGCCGATGTGTTGCATGATTGCGGCGCGTCCTTGAACCCGGCGTTGGACAAGGGTCAGATCGAAGGTGCCTTTGTGCAAGGCGCGGGTTGGCTGACGACCGAGGAATTGGTTTGGGACGCAAAGGGGCGTCTGCGCACCCATGCGCCATCGACCTATAAGATCCCCGCCGCATCAGACATGCCCGAAATTTTCAATGTCGCGCTCTATGAAAACGAGAACGCCGAGGACACGATTTATCGCTCAAAAGCTGTTGGCGAACCCCCATTCAATCACGGCATTTCTGTTTGGTTGGCCCTGTCAGATGCGATTGCAACTTGTGGGTCCGACTACCCATCTTTGGATGCACCAGCGACGCCTGAAAGGGTGTTGATGGCGACCAGTAAGCTACAAACATGAGCTTTGATCTGCACAACCTGACTGCGGCCATAAAGGCGCATGGATCAGTGGCCCGCGTGGTGATCGCCGATGTCGCAGGATCTGCCCCGCGAGAGGTTGGTGCCGCCATGCTGGTTTGGGCCGATGGGCAATCAGGCACAATAGGTGGTGGCGCATTGGAGCTGGCGGCAGCCGATGCCGCGCGCTCAGGGCGCACCGGTTTAACGCGACACGCATTGGGCCCATCGCTGGGCCAATGCTGTGGTGGTGCGGTAACTTTACTGACCGAACACTGGGATGCCGCATCTGTGGCTGCGCTGGACGGGAATGTCATAGCCCGAGGGCCCGGCGCAATGCCACTGGCCGTGCGCCGTGTTCTAGATCATTCCCGCGCGCAGGGTTTGCGGACCCCAGCACAATTGGTTCAGGACTGGATGATCGAACCGGTCAGTCAGGCGACACAACAGATCTGGATCTGGGGCGCAGGCCATGTGGGGCGCGCTCTGGTCGATGTGTTATCCCCGCTGCCAGATCTTGCCATCACTTGGGTCGATACTGCCGCGGATCGCTTTCCAGATGCCATCCCTGCAAATGTAACCAAACTGCCCGCTGTCGAACCACATCTATTGGCCACCCACGCGCCCAAAGATGCGCAGCACCTGATCCTGACCTATTCGCATGAAATAGATTTTCAGCTGTGTCATTCCCTTTTGGCCCGTGGTTTTGGCTTTTGTGGTCTCATTGGGTCCGAAACAAAATGGACTCGTTTCCGCAAAAGGCTTGAAACTCTCGGCCATTCGCGCGATGAAATTTTACGCATTTGCTGTCCAATTGGTCAAAAATCACTTGGTAAGCATCCGCAGGCAATTGCTATAGGGGTTTCCGCTCAATTAATGAGCTTTAGACCCAAGGAGATCCAGACGTGGAGCAACCCCTTCTCAGCCTCTCAGGCCTGACAAAAGCCTATCCCGGTGTTGTGGCCAATGACGATGTTGGTTTTCACATTGGAACAGGCGAAATTCACGCTTTGCTGGGCGAGAATGGTGCGGGTAAATCCACTTTGGTCAAAATGATCTATGGCCTGGTCAAACCTGATCGGGGCGAGATGGTCCTGAACGGGTCGCCTTTTGCCCCAACAAAACCCAGCATGGCGCGCAAATCCGGTGTCGCGATGGTGTTCCAACACTTTTCCCTTTTTGAAGCGCTCAACGTTGCTGAAAACGTCGCTCTTGGCATGGAAACGCCCCCTCCTATGCGCGATTTGGCCAAACAAATCCGCGATGTGTCGGAAAAATATGGCCTGCCATTGGACCCTGACCGCACGGTTGGCACCTTGTCTGTCGGCGAACGCCAGCGCGTCGAAATCATTCGCTGCCTGTTGCAAAACCCCAAACTGTTGATCATGGACGAACCGACCTCGGTTCTGACTCCGCAAGAGGTAGAGGTTTTGTTTAAGACCCTGAACCAGCTGCGGGCCGAAGGGCGTTCGATCCTCTATATCTCGCATAAATTGGAAGAGATCCGCGCCTTGTGTGACAACGCTACGATCCTGCGCGGGGGCAAAAACGTGGGCACCTGCATTCCTGCGGAAACGACCGCGCGGGAGATGGCTGAAATGATGGTTGGATCCAGCTTTGCAACCCCTGCTGCGCATAATCGCGCTATGGGCGATGTTGCACTTCAGGTTTCTAATCTGTCGCTGCCTGCCATGGATGATTTCGGAACACCTCTGCGCGAAGTAACCCTGTCATTGCGCAAGGGCGAGGTCCTGGGCATCGGCGGTGTGGCAGGCAATGGTCAGGACGAATTGCTACTGGCCCTGTCTGGCGAACGCCTTGCGCCTGCCGGGTCGATTGCCATGAATGGACAAGATATCAGCCGCATCGGCACGCTAGCACGACGCAAAATGGGCCTGCTTGCGGCACCTGAGGAACGGTTAGGCCATGCGGCCGCGCCAGATATGAGCCTGATCGAAAACGCGCTTCTAACTGGGGCTGATCGACAGAACCTATCCCCAAAGAAGATCGTCAATTGGCGTAAAGCCCGCCATTTCGCCGAAGATGTCATCCGGAAATTTGACGTCCGCACACCCGGCGCGCATGTGGCTGCCCGTGCCTTATCAGGCGGTAATTTGCAAAAATTTGTTGTGGGCCGCGAAGTGCTGCAAAACCCGGATATTTTGATCATCAACCAACCCACATGGGGTGTTGACGCTGCTGCTGCGGCGGCAATCCGTCAGGCCCTGTTGGATCTGGCCGCAAACGGGGCAGCCATTTTGGTGATCAGTCAGGATTTGGACGAATTGTTGGAAATCTCCGACAACTTCGCCGCGCTAAACGAAGGTCGCCTGTCTGCGGCGCGCAAAGTCAGTGATCTCGACATGGAACAAATCGGCCTGATGATGGGCGGCATGGAAGGAGCGGCAGCATGATCACGCTGGAAAAACGACCCGAACCTTCCAAGCATTGGACCTATCTCACGCCCTTTGTCGCCATCGCCCTGACCATGATCGTAGGCGGCGCGATGTTTGGCATGATGGGGGTCGACCCGTTTGAAGCGATCCGCACGATTTTCTGGGATCCGATCTTTAACACTCAATTTGCCTCTTACACCCGTCCACAACTGTTGGTCAAAGCAGGCCCGCTGATCCTGATCGCCATTGGCCTGTCTCTTGGGTTCAAGGCCGGGATCTGGAATATTGGCGCAGAAGGTCAATACATTATCGGCGCGGTCTGCGGTGCGGCAGCGGGTCTGGCATTCTACCCCTCGGACAGCATTTTTATTTTCCCGCTGATGTTGATTTTTGGCATGTTGGGTGGCTGGATTTGGGCCATGATCCCGGCCTTGTTAAAGACAAAGCTGGGCACAAACGAAATCCTTGTCTCGTTGATGTTGGTCTATGTCGCTGAAAACATTTTGGCCACGGCGGCATCTGGATTTCTGCGTAACCCGGATGGTCGCGGATTTCCCGGCAGCCGTAATTTCAAAGAATGGGATGCGGCCTTTAACGCAGATATCATTTCCGGCACAGGCATGCATTGGGGCGTTTTGGCCGCGTTTATCGCGGTGATCGCAGCCTATGCGCTGATGACGAAACACCTTTTGGGGTTTCAAATCCGCCTCAGCGGCGAAGCGCCACGTGCTGCGCGTTTTGCAGGCGTGAACCCGTCTGCCATGATCCTAATCTGTATGGGCCTATCTGGCGCATTGGCTGGTCTTGCTGGGATTTTTGAGGTCACGGGCCCAGCTGGCGTGGTCAATATCGGCTTTAATGCCGGATATGGGTTCACCGCGATTATCGTGGCCTTTTTAGGCCGTCTGAACCCAATCGGCATCCTACTGGCAGGCCTACTAATGGCCCTGACTTACATTGGTGGCGAATTGACCCAATTGATGCTGGCCATGCCCGCGGCAGCGATCCAGCTTTTCCAAGGCATGTTGCTGTTCTTCCTGCTGGCCGCTGATGTCTTGGTCAATTTCCGCATCCGGTTCACGTCCTCCGCGAAAGGAGCCGCATAATGGATTTGTCATCGATCAATCCGATCCTTCTTGTCGCCTCGATCATGGTTTCGGCCACGCCGATCCTGCTGGCCGCGATTGGTGAAATGGTGGTGGAAAAAGCAGGCGTTCTGAACCTTGGCGTTGAAGGAATGATGATCACTGGCGCCGTGGTGGGATTTGCCATTGCCGTCAACACCGGCACGCCCGGCCTTGGCTTTGTCGCAGCCGCATGTGCCGGTGCAGTTCTCAGTCTGACATTTGCGTTCCTGACACAATACTTACTGTCCAATCAGGTCGCCACGGGCCTTGGCCTGACGCTAGTTGGGCTGGGTCTATCATCGCTGATCGGCAAACCCTATGAAGGGATCAAATCCCCGACCTTGCCAAAACTCGACATCCCGATCTTGTCCGACATTCCCGTGATTGGTCCCATGCTGCTGAGCCATGACATCATGGTCTATTTTTCGCTCGCACTTGTCGCGGCTGTCTGGGCGTTTCTGAAATACACGCGCGCCGGGCTGATCCTGCGCGCAGTCGGTGAAAGCGCAGATAGCGCGCATGCACTTGGCTATAAGGTCGTAAATGTCCGCGTCATGGCGATTATGTTCGGCGGCGCCTGTGCCGGCCTTGGCGGCGCATATCTAAGCTTGGTGCGCGTGCCGCAATGGACAGAAGGCATGACCGCAGGCGCTGGATGGATCGCATTGGCGATTGTTGTTTTCGCCTCATGGCGTGCTGGCCGCGTGGCGGTTGGGGCGTACCTTTTCGGGGGCATCACCGTTTTGCAACTGAACCTGCAAGCCGCAGGGGCGCAGGTGCCCGTCGCGCTGCTTTCTGCGTCGCCCTACTTGATCACCATTCTCGTTCTGGTCATTATCTCGGCCAAAGGGGCCCATGGTGCTCCTGCCGCATTGGGCCGTGCTTTCCATGCTTCTAACTAAGATTTGCGACACGTGCTTGGGTTAAGTCATGCAAAAAACTTTTCGCGCTCGGACGCAATTGGCCCTAAATGGCGCGGACTCCTTTTTAGGGCGCCTGCCGCTGATCCTACTTTACGGCGCAATCCTAATTTCCATCACGGTTTTGACCATTCAAACCGTGCCCGATCTGTCGCCCAAGGCCAGGACTGCTTTGTTCGTGCTGAACGTCACCCTATCCATCCTATTCGCTGTAGAATATGGAATCCGGGTCTGGAGCGCCGAAAACCGGTTGCGATATGTGTTCAGCTTTTGGGGCATTATCGATTTCCTATCGATCCTCCCAATGGTCACACTGCTTTGGCCAGACAGCGCCGTTCTCAGAATACTGCATATCTTTCGCGCCTTGCGCCTCTTGCACCTGGGCAGAATGAACAAAGCGATCGACAAATTCGCGCATGCCTTGCTGTCAATCCGCGAAGACCTGATCGTCTTTGTCGCACTGTCATCAATCGTACTGTTTCTGGCGGCCGTCGGGATATATCATTTCGAACGCTCAGCGCAGCCAGACGTTTTCGGCTCGATCCCTCAATCGATCTGGTGGGCCATCGTGACGCTCACGACAGTGGGCTATGGCGATGCGGCCCCCATTACACTGGGCGGTCGCGTTTTCACCAGCTTTATTCTCTTAATTGGATTAGGGATTGTGGCGATCCCAGCAGGATTGATAACAGCAGCCCTGCTGAACCCGTCAGACAGAACAGACAATAAAACAAATCGCGCTGCACAACATGACGAAACGCAGCCAAAATATCAGGGAGATACCTAATATGAACCGCAGAACACTTTTTGCATCCGTTGCCGCCGCCACACTGGCCGCGACAACCGTTTTTGCCGATGATCCAGTCAAAGCGGGCTTTGTCTATGTTGGTCCTGTGGGCGATGGCGGCTGGACATATGAGCATGACAAAGGTCGTTTGGCCGTTGAAGAAGCGCTGGGTGACAAGGTTGAAACAATCTACCAGGAAAACGTGCCTGAAGGCGCAGACGCCGTACGCGCCATCACACAGATGGCGCTATCTGGTGCCGACATCATCTTCACGACATCTTTCGGCTACATGGATCCAACGCTGGAAGTGGCTGCAAAATTCCCAGACGTGAAATTCGAACACGCCACTGGTTATAAATCCGCAGAGAACGTAGCGACCTATTCCTCGCGTTTCTATGAAGGCCGCGCAATTCAAGGCCACATCGCTGGCAACATGACCAAGTCGAACAAAATCGGCTATATCGCGTCCTTCCCAATCCCAGAAGTCATCCGCGGCATCAACTCGGCCTATCTGCACGCCAAAAAGGTGAACCCAGATGTCGAAATGAACGTCGTATGGGTCTACACGTGGTTTGATCCAGCCAAAGAAGCAGACGCAGCCCGCGCCTTGATCGAAAACGGCGTAGACGTTGTTCTTCAACACACCGATTCAACCGCGCCACAAGCGGCAGCACAAGAAGCTGGAAACGTTATCACATTTGGTCAGGCGTCCGATATGGCGGATTACGGCCCCATGCCACGCGTGTCCTCAATCATCGACAACTGGGCACCCTACTACATCGAACGCGTTCAAGCGGTGATCGATGGAACATGGGAAACTGTCGACACATGGGGCGGCATTGACACTGGCATGGTTGGCATTGGTGAAATCACCGACGCGGTCCCTGCCGAGGTCAAAGCCGAAGCATTGGCGATGAAAGACGCAATCGGTGCAGGCGAATACCACCCGTTCACCGGCCCAATCAACAAAGCCGACGGCTCTGTCTGGCTGGCAGAAGGCGAAGTCGCCCCAATCGGCGACCTGCTGGGCATGAATTTCTACATTGAAGGCATCACATCAGAGATCCCAAACTGATCTGACGCATTCGTTGGAATACCACAGCCGCTCCCTGAAAAGGGGGCGGCTTTTTGTTTCTGCAACACAGGGTGGGATCAAGACAACTTAGCTGCCGTATATCTTAAACTGATCGATCCAACGCGAATTGATCCAAATCGGCAAATTATCTAACGAATTCCTCGTTTTCGTATTTTTCAACTCTCTAGCGAGTTCTGATTTATATTTTTCCGCCAGCTCATCTGTTGAAGGGTCACGAGAAATGAATAGCCAATTCCTGCAACATGTTCGCAGCTCGTAATTTACGCGTGACGGGTCACGCAATGACTGCTCCAGTTCCTCTGCCTCAATTCCATAATATTCTCGTAAATCCGCTGGCGTTACCATTGAATTCAAAAAACGGTCATAGAGATCTGGACGCACAGATTTTAAAATGATCAGATCATTCATCACCATGATCCAACACAAATGTTCTTTCTCCAAAACATCGCTATGAACCAAAGCAATACGTGACACAATTTGCTCAACATCGCGAATTGTAATGGTATTATGGGCACCTACCAATGCAACTTGATCGCGTAACCACTCAGATGTACGCGAAGGAATCGTAAATTACTTCAGCAAATGATCCAGATACACCAAATATGCAGGTTTCTCTTTGCTCCCTTCATCAACTGTTGATGGTAATTCCAATTTCAGCTGAATAAATTTTCGCAAATACACTTCGGCGTCGATTTTATCGCCGTAGCGCGCCCGGACACTGTTTTCCAAAGCCTTCAAATTCACGCCTAAAACGAAATGCACGTGTGGGACGGAGAAGAAGTGTTTGATCACTTCCAAAACCTCTAACGCGTAATCAGGCCTGCATCGGTCCAATTCGTCGATAACAATGACCAAAGGCCGCGCGGTTTCTTGATCTTTTGACGGTGCTGCAAGCTGCTCTAACACCGCCCGGAATTCCTCCATCTCTTGTTGCCGACTTGCTTGTTTTGTCCAAAAACTTTGAACCTTATCCTTTACCTTATCGCTTAGATCTTCTGCGACGACATCTCCGACAGCCGGTAAGACCTCAGTTGCAAAATTGGTTGCCATTGAAAGACCAAAGCGTGCCCCCACCTTCACGACATGATAAGCAGCGTTTTCAAGCTTCGACTTGCTTTCACTCTTCGGCAGCCTTTCCAAAACAGCCGACACCAAAGCGGGAAGTGGGTCGCTGATATAGTCGTGCGCGAAGGCATCGAAATAGACGACCCGTCCTTCTGCCCCGTGGTCTTTGCTGTGTTGCCCCACCCAGCGTTTCAGAAAATAGGTCTTGCCTGCCCCCCATTGCCCGTCCAGCGCAACCACCACTGGATCATCAAAACGCATCAAAAGATTGGAAAGGGCCCTACCTATTTTTGCGCGATCTAAAACGTCTGGTTCAGAAAAATCATCTTCGTACAAATTGATTTTTGGTTCAGAGGGGAAAATTGGCATAACTCACCTGATCGATATTCATGAATATATGATCATATTCATGCTTTTAAGAGAATCACGCAAGCAAGCTCTTCAGGGTCAAATTCAGATCCAGTCTTCAAAGCGCTTTAATTTCCAATTGGACCTATAATTATTGCAAAGCTTTCACATTCGAACTACGCGCACCCTTTCCAAAATCCCCTTATCTCCTTGGAAAGGCGGCCCTTTGCTCATAATGCGACTTTGTACCTTGCACCTACAGATCAGGCTCTATAGGAGAGCGCGCAAGTCAAAAAATTAAGGATAAGATTGTATATCTTATTCTAGTTTGCATTTGTTTCCTTCTCCCTAGCCAACGTATCGCTACCGAGACGTGGAACGCTTCTGTTAGAAAATCGATCAGACCTATGGGAGACAGTATGGGACTGACATGCAGGGACGTTATGGTATCCCGTGACCACCAAAAGACCATACATCCAGATGCCAGCGTGGCCGACGCCTACGCCATCTTTAAGGAAACGCGGATCCGCTTTTTGCCGGTGGTTGATGATGCTGGGGTCTATCTGGGCGTATTCACATCACCCACGTTGATGCGCATGCTGCTGCCACAGGCAGTCACGATTGGCAGAAGCGAAAGCGCGATGGCGGCAATGCCAAACCTTGGTTTCATGAGCCTGTCTCAGGAAAACTTTGAAGAACGCGTTGCAACCCTGAAAAACGAGCGCGTTGTTGACAACATGTCAAACCCCGACAACATCCCAGTCGCGCATCCTGACGATCCCATTCTACATGGCATCTTCATGATATATAAATTCAAGCGGCATCTTATGCTGCTCGAACCTGGCACCAACAAGTTTGTGGGCACCGTTAGCGCGAATTCTGTCCTCGACCATACGCCTAGCTGACCAGACGAAAATCAAGCATAATTCGGAAATAGACACGTGAACGAACATTCCTCCGCACATGGGCATGGAGAGGCAGCGTTTTCGCTTGCTAATCTGCTCGGCATCTCACCGCTTTGGATTGCAACAGCGATCCTGATTGCGGTCTACGCACTTCTGATCACCGAAAAAATGAACCGCGCCATTCTGGCAATGCTTGGCGCGGCGCTGATGGTTATCCTTGGCATTTTGAACCAACAACAAGCGCTTGCAGGCGTTGATGCCAACACGCTGGCCTTGTTGATTGGCATGATGGTGATCGTCGCGATCACATCGAAATCTGGTCTGTTCCAATACGTGGCGATTGTTTCGGCTAAAGCGGTCAAAGCCAATCCCGTGGGTATCTTGATCATGCTGACGCTGATCACGGCCGTGTTCTCAGCCATGCTGGACAACGTGACAACGGTTCTGTTAATTGCGCCGATCACCTTGTTGATCACCGATGCGCTTGAAACCAAAGTGTTTCCCTTCTTCATGGCGGAAATCCTCGCATCAAATGTCGGTGGAACAGCAACGTTGATTGGCGACCCACCCAACATCCTGATCGGATCTGCGGCTGGCCTCAGCTTCAACCAATTTGTTGTCAATCTTGCACCGATTTCCGCGATCTGTCTCGTGGTTCTGACGGCGATCATCTACTTTATGTATCGCAAAACACTGTCCGAAATCCCTGAAGAATCCCGTCAGCGCATCATGAAATTTGATGCCCCGGGCGCGATCACAGATGCTACGCTGATGATCAAAGCGCTTGGCGTTCTGGCATTGGTGATCTTTGGGTTCACCGTAGGGCACGGTTATGGCATCCAGCCGGGCACATCCGCCCTATCTGGTGCAGCTTTGCTGATGCTGCTGGCCTATGGCGGCCAGAATGCAGAAGAACAATCTGAATCCGTGCACCACATCTTTGGTGAAGTGGAATGGGTCACCATCCTGTTCTTCACCGGACTGTTTGTGATCGTTGCAGGTGTCGAACATGTAGGCCTGCTGAACATCTTCGCGGAGTACATCCTAGACCTCACGCAGGGTGATATGATGTGGACCGCCTTCTTGATCTTCTGGGCCTCCGGAATCCTTTCTGCGATCCTCGACAACATTCCGTTTGTTGCCACGATGATCCCGTTGATCGAATCCACTGCCGACACATTTGGTGGACCTGAGCATATCGAACCTCTGTGGTGGTCCCTTGCTCTGGGCGCATGTCTGGGCGGCAACGGTACATTGTTGGGCGCTAGTGCCAACCTAACGGTGGCGGCCTTTGCTGAAAAAGCGAAACAACCAATCGGGTTTATGGCCTTCATGAAAGTCGGCTTTCCAATCATGTTACTGACCTTGGCCATCGCCAATGTTTATATCTGGCTGCGTTATTTCTACTAAATCAACCAGCTGAAAAAACACACAAACGCCCGGGGAAATCCTCGGGCGTTTTGTTTTGCCTACCCTTGTGCTTGCGTATGCGGACCGCGAGATGCAATGCTAACGCATGCAAACCCTTCTCCTCCGCACGAACCGCAATTTCCGGCTTCTGTTTTCCGCCAGCGCCATTTCAAACCTAGGCGATGGGATCTCTATGATCGCGCTGCCGTGGTTGGCCACCCTCCTGACACGCGATCCGTTTATGATTGCGCTGGTCGCTGTGGCGGGTCGCGCGCCGTGGTTTTTGTTTTCGCTGCCCGCGGGGGTCTGGACCGACCGGTTTGATCGCAAATCACTGATGCTGCGCGCTGATATCATCCGATGTGGGTTGACCCTGTGCATTATCGGCATCGCATTATCTATGCCATCTGACCCTCAAGGATCGGCCACGATCCTACTGCTGGCCTTTCTTGCCTTTCTGCTCGGCACGGCAGAAGTGTTTCGCGACAATGCTGCGCAAACCGTGTTGCCCTCGCTTGTCGACAAATCCGATCTGGAACGCGCCAATGGCCAATTGTGGAGCGCCGAGCAACTGACCAACCAATTCATCGGCCCGCCTTTGGCCGGTCTGTTGATTGCAGTCGGCATTGCCCTGCCATTTAGCGTTGATGCAGCAACCTTTGCCCTGTCTGCCGGTCTGATCTGGATGATCGCCCTGCCCCCGCGTCCGGCCGCACCAAACCCCGGCTTTTGGCACGCATTCGTCGAAGGCTGGGCCTGGATGAAAAGCCATCGCACCATCCTGAGCCTCGCTATCATGTTGGGCTGCTTGAACGCCGCGCATTTTGGCGCCTTCGCTATGTTGGTTCTCTATGCACAAGAGGTGCTTGACCTTGGGCCAACAGCCTATGGTTTGATGATGACATTTGGCGCTTTGGGAGCTGTGGTCGGTTCACTGGGCGCACCCGTTGTCTTGAAACACGTTTCGCGTGAAATCGGTATTCTTTTGGCATTGGGCGTCATTGCGACTGCCAGTCTGATAATGGGGCTGACCAGTTCGATCCCCCTCACCGCCCTATCCGTCTTTGGCCAATTCACGGGTGGGATGTTCTGGAATGTGATCACCGTCAGCTATCGTCAACGCGCTATTCCCGATGATCTGTTAGGCCGCGTCAACGCCATCTACCGGTTTTTCGGTTGGGGCGCGATCCCGATTGGCACAGCCCTAATCGGCGCATTGATCACCTGGGCAGAAACACCGTTGGGACGCGATGCAGCCCTGCATCTGCCTTATCTGATATGCGCTGGGGTGTGCGTTGGCCTGATGGTTTTTGCCAAGGCACGTCTGAAATTTTAAAAAAAATCACGCCCCCTGTCGAAAACACGCAATCTGAAACGTCACTTTACTGAGAACGCGAAATCGCGTCTCATTCCAACAGAGGATTTTAGGAGAGTGACATGCAATACCTGCTTTTGATCTATGGTGAAGAAGCCAAAGAACCCCAACCTGACAGCCCTGAATTTGGCCCGTGGATGGCCCGTTGGGCGGCTGTCAGTGAAACCTTTGAAAAGGACGGTGTTCTGGTTGGGGGCCAAGCCTTGATGCCTATCGCAACCGCGACCTCGGTCAAGCTACGCGATGGTAAAACCGAAACCATGGACGGGCCTTTTGCGGAAACCAAAGAACAATTGGGCGGCTATTATCTGCTCGATTGCCCGGATCTGGACAGCGCGGTGAAATATGCCGCAATGTTGCCCGTTGCCGAATATGGCACGATCGAAGTCCGCCCAATTATGACATTCGACTAGTCACAAAATGAATCCCCCCCGGTCTGAAATTGCTGCATTGATGCGCTCGGATTGGGGGCGGCTTTTGTCCGTTTTGATCTGCGATCTGCGTGACTTTGATCTGGCCGAAGACTGCTTATCAGAGGCGTTTTCGCGTGCTTTGATCCATTGGGACAAGGGCCTGCCGCGCAACCCACAAGGTTGGCTGATCCAAACCGCGCGCCGACGGGCCATTGATCGCATTCGGCACATAAAAACCCGCGATGCAAAATTGCCTGACCTGACGCTTTTGCTGGATCAAGATGCAGAAGGTATGGTGCACGACATTCCCGATGAACGCCTGCGGTTGATCTTTACCGCATGCCACCCAGCGCTGGATGAAAAATCCCGCATTGCCCTAACGCTTCGCACGCTTTGCGGTCTGACCACAGGCGAGATTGCCCGCGCATTTCTGGATAAAGAGGCAACCATGGGGCAACGTCTGTCCCGTGCCAAAACCAAGATCAGCGCAGCCGGAATTCCATATAAAGTGCCAGAGCCCGAAGATTGGGAAGATCGCCTGCAATCGGTTCTTTCCGTCATTTACCTGATCTTTAACGAGGGCTATTCGGCGTCCTCTGGCGATGCGCAAATCCGCCACGACCTTTGCGAAGAGGCCATATTTTTGGCACGGCAATTGGATAATTTGCGCCCGAATGTGCCAGAAATCATGGGGCTGTTAGCATTGATGTTGCTCGGGCATGCCCGCAGCCCGGCACGTCTTGGAACGGATGGCGCATCCATTCCCCTATCCGACCAAGATCGCAGCCTTTGGTCCAAAAAGCTGTCAGTGGAAGGGATCAACATCATTCAATCCGCCCTGCGCCTTGGCCGCCCCGGCCCGTTTCAATTGCAAGCCGCGATTTCAGCGATCCACACAGAGGCACCGTCATTTGCTGATACGAATTGGACAGAGATCACCCTGATCTACACCCGGTTGATGGAAATTGCCCCGTCCAAAGTGGTCGAACTAAACCGCGCCGTCGCCATATCCTTTGCCGCCAGTCCCGAACACGGGTTTCGCGCGTTGCCCCAAGATATGGATCACTATCAAAGCTATCATGCCGCCCGGGCGGATATCCTGCGGCGAATGGATTGCACAGACGACGCGCACACGGCCTATGATAGGGCCATTGAAATGACGATAAATACGGCCGATCGCCAATTCCTTATCGCTAGAAAAACGTCTCTCTAACGGCTTGGTCTTTGTCTAAAGACACGCCCCCACCCTTTCCTCAACCCTATTGATCCGCGATATGGCGCAACACCCCCAAGAGCAGATCGACCACATCCGCCTAACACACCTCCCCTACTAGCGACAGAAGTCCACCGGATTATGGGTAAGAGCGGGTTGGATGTGATTTGAATTACGCTTTAGTCGCCAAAAATTTAGCGATCAAACAATCCCTTTACCTAGCAGAAACAATCGCGGAGGTAGCATTCTTTGCTGACTAGACGTCGTGATCACTTTTTCCAAAATCGAGCCAAGTTGTGAATAATAAATATCGCAGAATTATCTCCCAAAAGGCAACATGTCTGAGATGGTACCTATTAAGAATCTTTAGCCTTTCAGTAGTTGCTATCAATACAAATCTATCGATGGCAATCGCAGACCCTAGCAAAGGCGACGGCCTTGATCAGCCTCAAAAAATTTGGGTGAAAAGTACAGTTCCAAAAATAGCAACACTGGGCATCACAACTCCATTCATTTCTTTCATCAGCTTTGAGAACGGAAGGTTCCAAGATCAGATAGCATTTTCATTGCCCGCCATTAGCAGCATTGATTGCAACAAGAGCTACCGTGAATGCGCAGACAGCATTCAGTCAACATCGCTTATTCAGGGACGTTACAAAATAGAAAATGACACAATTTATTTTTCCCAACAGGTTCTAAGCCCATTTACCTTTGGTGGTGCGAAATTCACGTCACAACAATTTTCAACTCAAACCTTTTCTGCAGGTCAGCACATTCTACCAATCACATTTCAAAACAACTCCGTGCTGCGCCAAACACCATACGAAACATCTATATATAGACTGGCCAAGGACAGCGACGTTAGCGACATATTCGGATTGCTTTTCGCGGTGCCGTCGGTGTCATTTGTACAAGACTACGGCTGCTTAGTTAACGGCCACATTTCGCGTAGTTCATCAAAGCACCCAGACAATCTCTCTCAATCCTTGTTGGCATTAGCTCGGTATGGCGCGGTACAAAAAGCACTAACAGAAGAAATATCTCAGCTATTAGATCACTACACTCTTTCTCGCTCAGATTTAGATGACGCCGCCAAAGAAAAATTCGATTTCTTGACAACAGAAGAGTTCCTAACGCTGATTGCCACCAATAAGATGCTAGAATCTTATTCACTTGAACGTAATAAGGGCACGACATTTTCTTTACCTAACATTCCATCCCTAAGCGAATTAGAGATGCCTCACATGTACGAAGACATGCATCCAAGTGATTTGAACAATCTCATTACCAGCTTGGAAAAAAGATTGATTTTGGCTCAAAAATCCATGCCTGCTTTGTACATTGTGAGCAACGCAGAACGCTCGGAGCTAGCAAACTCGCTTTTGTGTCATGTTGGAACAAAACCCGATTAATCTTTCCTAAAAGCGCGATACAGAAACAGGATGGGCGTGACGCTCGAAGGTCGCACAATAAGCCTCAAGTCACCGACGTGGCGGTCTTGGCTTATATGTCGGCAAGGACCAACCCAGACGGATGGAGCCGGCGCGCATGGTGAAGGTTATGGCTCCACAGAGCAGGCTGGAGAACAGCAGGCCGATTAGGGGTGTTAGAAGGATGGCCATTGATCCCAGTAGGGCCGCGGTGACATAGATTTCACCTCGTTTCAGGACCAAGGGCACTTCGTTTGCGACCACGTCACGCATCAACCCGCCCGCGCAGCCCGTTAGCATACCCATAACGACGACGATCAATCCCGGTTGCCCCAATTGATGCGTCACGCCCGCCCCAGCCGCAACAGCGACAGACAAAGCGGCAGCATCCAGCCATAGGATGGCAGTCAGGCGGCTTTCCAATCTATGGGCGGTGAAAAACACCAGCAGCGCGGCGCATACACAAATGCCCAAGAAGGCTGGATCTGCGATCCAGATCGGATTGCGATCCAGCAACACATCGCGCAACGTGCCGCCGCCCAAACCCGTCAGGCTGGCCAGAAACGCAAAGCCGACCAGATCCAATTGCGCCCGGCTGGCCGTCAACGCCCCAGTAAGGGCAAAGACCAGAACCGATAGGTAATCAAGCGCAACCAGCATGACTCAATTGCCGGACTTAAAGGGCGCCATGCCAGCACGGGCCAGCTCGTCAGCGCGTTCGTTTTCCTCGTGGCCGGCATGACCTTTGATCCACTCCCATGTCACCTGATGCCGCTCTTGCGCCGCATCCAGTCGTTTCCACAGGTCATCATTCTTGACCGGTTTTTTGGCCGAGGTTTTCCAACCATTGCGTTTCCACCCATGGATCCAGCCGGTCACGCCGTTTTTCACATAGGCGCTGTCGGTGACCACAGTGATCTTGCTGGCGCTTGCCAATGTTTCCAGCGCCATGATTGCGGCCATCAATTCCATGCGGTTGTTGGTGGTGGCGGCTTCGCCACCTTCAAGCGTGCGTTCCTTCAAGACCGTATCGCCATCTTTGGCCAGCAGCAAAACACCCCAGCCACCGGGACCCGGATTGCCCGAGCAGGCCCCATCAGTATAGGCATATAGATCTGGCATCGCTTTTTCCCGCAGCTTGTGGGGCTAGATGGCACGGGCCTGCGTCGCAATCCAGCGCGCCATTGTGCCGTCCAGCCCTTCTTCTTCACCGGTGGTGAAATCGCCCGGTTGCAGCCCGGCGTCAAGCAAAAGCCCGCTGAGCTCGTCGATCGTGTAATAGGTATATTGCCGCCCAAGACTATCCCGCGCGGCGTTTTCGCCTTCTTTCAGGGCGATATGAAACAACCCACCCGGTTTTAAGGCCGCCCGAATAGCCGCCAGATGATCCGACATGTCAACGCGCGCTGCATGCAACAGCGAAAAATTCGCCCAAATCCCATCATACACCCCTTGCGCATCCAGATCCGCGAACGCCGCATGTTTGGCCGTCACACCCGGAATTTGCGCAGCCAGAGCCACCATTTGTTCTGATGCATCCCATGCATCGACGTGCAAACCGGATTCAACCAAATGCGCCGCGCTCGCCCCGGGTCCGCACCCAAAATCCAAGACATGTCCCCCTTTGGGCATGGCATCGCGAAAGGTCACCAACATGTGCCAGGGTTCGCTCCGATTGTTACGCTTGGCATATTCTTTTGCGCGCGCGTCGTAGACGGCAATGGTTTCGGGGTCGATCATGAGGAAATGCCTTTCAAAAGAACACGCGGAGCTAGCACTTCCGCGCTCCAAGGGATTCGAAGAACCGTAATAAATAGCCATCGGGATCAGCTACGACAAATTGGCGATTACCCTCTTCATAGTCCTCATTGCGGTACCATTTTTCCTCGACCTCCAGAAACAGCGGAATCGTGGCCGCTGCCAATGCGGATATCATAGAATCGATCGTTTTGACCTCGATCTGGATATTCAGGCCTTTGCCAAACCGGTGTTTGTCGGGCAAATGCCCGTCATCAAAACTACGCCCTGTGCCGATCTGGTCCAACATGATTTCAGCCCCGTTCAGCCCGAGATAGCAAAATCCGTCTTCGGGGCGATCATACAGGCATGTGAACCCCAGAATCTTACAATAGAAATCTCGGGATATCATCCAATCAGAGACTGCGAGTTCTGGAACCAACACATTGGACACAACATCACCTCCTAGGAAATCTGCGCGTTACCAGCTAACGGCCATCAGTTACTTCCGCAACACCCGTGGCACTTTGAATTCAACGTTTTCTTGTGCGGTTTCAACGATGTCGACTGTGACATCATAATGGGCGCGGAAGGCATCTATGACTTCGTTAATCAACACATCAGGGGCCGATGCGCCTGCGGTTACGCCCAGATGCTTGATCCCTTCTAGTGCGCGCCAGTCGATATCAGTCGCGCGCTGCACAAGTTGGGAATAGCTACACCCGGCCTTGCGGGCGACTTCGACCAAGCGTTTTGAATTGGATGAATTCGGCGCACCGACAACCAACAGCGCATCACAATCTGGCGCGACCGCCTTAACTGCTTCTTGCCGGTTCGTTGTGGCATAGCAAATGTCTTCTTTATGGGGACCGATGATATGGGGAAACCGCGCGTTCAGTGCTTCAACGATATCCTTGGTGTCATCCACCGAGAGGGTCGTTTGCGTCACAAAAGCCAGCTTGGTGGGATCGCGCACCTCAACCTTGGCGACATCTGCAACGGTTTCGACCAACAAGACCTCGCCTTCTGGCAATTGCCCCATTGTTCCGATCGTCTCGGGATGACCAGCATGCCCGATCATGATCATTTGCAACCCTTGCTCAGCATGCCGAGAAGCTTCGATATGGACCTTGGACACCAAAGGGCATGTCGCGTCTACATAGACCATTTCGCGTTTGGCAGCAGCAGCTGGTACGGCTTTGGGCACACCATGTGCCGAAAAGATCACGGGGCGATCATCCGGGCATTCATGCAGTTCTTCTACAAAAACCGCGCCCTTATCGCGCAATCCGTCCACCACGAATTTATTGTGAACGATTTCATGGCGCACATAGACCGGTGCCCCCCATTTCTCGAGCGCCATTTCGACAATTTTGATCGCACGATCTACACCTGCGCAAAAACCACGAGGGGCCGCGAGATAGATGGTCAGTGGCGCTTTTAAAGAGGCATCGCATGTGGTCATTTAGGGAACTACCATTGTTTTGTATACTTCCTGACACAGGTCTATCCAGCGTGGCAGAAGATTTCCACCCCGACTGCACATCATAGACGTATTCGTCGCGACCCCGCGCCTGAAATGCACTAAAAACCTGTCACAGCAAACAAAAAGGCCCAGCCAAATGGCCAGGCCTTTTATCTTACACCAGTGGGACGTTGGCTTCCCAACCGGTTGAGAACTTAACCTGCGGCCATGCCTACAGTTGCTTCCATCGGAGTTTCGCGTGGTGTGCGACCGATAACTTCGCGCAATTCATCAAGTTCGATGAAATTGTCTGCCTGACGGCGCAGTTCGTCCGCAATCATTGGCGGTTGGCTGCGGATGGTCGAGACAACAGAAACGCGCACGCCTTGGCGTTGCAGCGCCGCAACCAGTGGACGGAAGTCGCCATCACCAGAGAAGAGAACGATATGGTCAACCCGTGGGGCAAGCTCCATAGCATCTACGGACAGTTCGATATCCATATTGCCTTTCACCTTACGGCGACCCTGGCTGTCGGTATATTCCTTGGCCGGTTTGGTCACCATCGTGAAGCCGTTATAGTTCAGCCAATCAACAAGCGGGCGAATGGGAGAATATTCATCGTTTTCTAAAAGTGCTGTATAGTAAAAAGCACGCACCATCTTACCACGACGCGCAAATTCCTGACGCAGCAGCTTATAATCGATATCAAATTCCAACGATTTTGCTGCGGCATATAGATTTGAGCCGTCAATGAACAGCGCAAGCCGTTCGTCTTTGTAAAACATCAAATTTCCTTTCGACAAATGAGCTCGCAATAGATCCGTGAGTGAAGTGTGTGTGGGGTCGCGAACTCAAGTAGACAGAGACAATAGTATAAAAATTATCCTATTCAAGCCAACACATACGGGAACCGGGTGTTGCACTAACTCGTTATAAGTGTACGCCCAAATGCGGCAAGGTGCAAACCCGGTGAAGCGAATTTTCGCTTCTACCTGCAACATTCCGCACATTATTTGCATACAAATAAAAACCCGAAATCATGCAGAATGGAAACAAAACACTTTATTTTCCTACAACTAGATCGCTTATTCAAAGCAATACGGCCCTTTTGGTCCGAATATTTACGCGCGATAAGTTTCATCGCGATTGCCGACAAATTGCTATGTCGCTGCCAACAGTTTTCAAAAACACATCCAAAAACGCAGAGATGAGCCTCTAGCAACGGCTAGAAAAACCCCGAGTTACGTTGCGTTTTTCTTTCAACCTGTGTGGGAAACGCAACAATAATACTCAAAACAGGCTACTTTAGCATTAATACTTAGCACAGACTCAAGATTGAAAACGTACTTCACATGAAAGATTCACCATAGATGCACAATAAATTGGCAACAGATTCGAATCCGCACAATTCAATCACATTTGAAAAGCCGCAAAGCCGCAAAAACTTTACAAACCTCTCCTTCAGATTTTCATGATCCGCTTAGCTTTGCAGCTTGTATTCTCGACAATAGAGGTCTAGATTGCGACTTTCTGATATGTTCAGCAAGGATAGAGTGCGTCATGGCCCGCGTTACAGTTGAAGACTGCGTAGATAAAGTCCCGAACCGTTTCGAGCTGGTGATGCTCGCAGCACATCGTGCACGTGAAGTTTCTGCCGGTTCAGCTATTACTGTTGATCGCGACAACGACAAAAACCCTGTTGTTGCCCTGCGTGAGATTGCAGAAGAAACACAATCTGCAGACGAACTGCGTGAACGTCTGATCGAAAGCAACCAAACACAGATCGAAGTTGATGAACCTGAAGAGGATTCAATGGCGATTCTGATGGGTGCCGAAGCCGACAAACCCGCAGAAGACGATATGTCAGAAGAAAAATTGCTGCGCGCCCTGATGGAAGCGCAAGGACAAGGCTAAGACAGGGCAGGTCTCTCACTTGCTCTCGGGTGCCAAGGTAGGCGTTGATGATTGCAGCCGAAGACCTCATTGCGTTGGTGCGCAATTACAATCCGAAGACAAACGCTGATCTAATCCGCGAAGCCTATGAATATGGCCGCGAGATGCATGAAGGACAGTTTCGCAAATCTGGCGAACCGTATTTCACGCATCCCGCCGCCGTGGCTGCTATTTTGACCGAGCAATCACTGGATGATGCGACGATCATTACAGCCCTGTTGCACGACACTATTGAAGACACCCGGTCAACCTATAGTGATGTCGCAAAACGTTTTGGAACCGAGGTTGCCGATCTCGTCGATGGCGTGACCAAGCTGACCAATCTGCAGCTGTCGAGCACGGAAACCAAACAGGCCGAAAACTTTCGCAAATTGTTCATGGCCATGTCGCGCGATTTGCGCGTGATCCTGGTCAAGTTGGCGGACCGGCTACACAATATGCGCACGATCCGCGCTATGCGGGCCGAAAAGCAGCTGCAAAAAGCCCGCGAAACCATGGATATCTATGCCCCTCTCGCTGGGCGCATGGGCATGCAATGGATGCGCGAAGAGCTGGAAGATCTATCTTTTCGCGTGATCAATCCTGAAGGGCGTTCATCGATTATTCGCCGTTTTATCCTTTTGCAAAAGGAAACGGGCGATGTGGTGCACCGCATCACATCGGATATGCGCGCCGAGCTGGAAAAAGAAGGCATTGATGCGCAAGTGTTTGGTCGCGCCAAAAAGCCGTATTCGATCTGGCGCAAAATGCAGGACAAGAATGTCGGTTTTTCACGCCTGTCCGACATCTATGGCTTTCGTGTAATCACACGGAGCGAAGCAGAGTGCTACACCGCACTCGGGCTGATCCACAGTCGCTGGCGCGCCGTGCCGGGACGGTTCAAGGATTATATCAGCCAGCCGAAATCCAACGGCTACCGCTCGATTCACACCACCGTTTCCGGCCGAGACGGCAAACGGGTTGAGGTACAAATTCGCACCCGTCAGATGCATGATGTCGCCGAAACCGGTGTGGCCGCACATTGGTCCTATCGCGACGGGGTGCGCTCCGAAAACCCATTTGCGGTTGATCCTGCACGATGGATTTCGTCACTGACGGAACAATTAGATCATGATGACGAGGATCACGAAGGTTTCCTAGAAACCGTCAAACTGGAAATGTATTCGGATAAGGTGTTTTGCTTCACGCCCAAAGGGGCCGTGGTCAAACTGCCCAAGGGCGCAACACCGTTGGATTTCGCCTATGCCATCCATACAAGAATCGGATCCGCATGCGTGGGCGCAAAGGTTGATGGGCTTCGCGTACCTCTGTGGACGCGGTTGAAAAACGGCCAATCGGTTGAGATCGTGACCGCTGAGGGGCAAACCCCTCAGGCCACATGGCTGGATATTGCAACAACCGGCAAGGCCAAAGCGACCATTCGCCGATCCCTAAGACAGGCGAATCGCGATCGGTTCGCCCGTCTAGGTCATGAACTGGCCAGAGCCGCCTTCGAAAATGCCGGAAAAACTTTAACCGATAAAATGCTGGAAAAAGCCGCCCAAACCATGCGTGTGGAATCACCCGTGGAATTGATGGCCCGCATCGGCAGCGCCGAAATTTCAGCCCGCGATGTTGTACAGTCGGTTTACCCTGATCTGCCGGCACAAAAGGTTGCAGAGGTTGAAGAACGTCGCGCAGTTGTCGGCCTGAAGCATGGGCAGGGATTTACACGCGCACCTTGCTGCCAACCCCTTCCAGGGGAACGAATTGTTGGGCTGGCCCATCCCGGCAAAGGTGTCCAAGTGCATGCGATTGATTGCACCGCGCTTGGGCATGCTCATAACGAATCTCGGGATTGGTTGGATTTACAATGGGCTGAGGGTAAACACCCCGCGACTTATACCGTGTCTTTGGACATGACAATCGGCAATGATGCGGGGGTGCTGGGGCGAATTTGCACATTGATTGGCGAGCGAGAAGCGAATATCTCGGACCTAACATTTATAGACCGGAAACCTGATTTTTACAGATTACAGATGGATATAGATGTAAGTGATGCAGAGCACCTGCATTCTACTATGTCTGTTTTGGACGCTGAAAGTAATGTAGCAACGGTTGAACGGCGACGCGATCCATCTTTGGATCTGACCCAACCTGCTGCGGCTGAATAGCGTCGCGAAAAAGGAAGACCCGGATTGTTCAAACGGCGTAACAAACGCACGACTTGGCAGACATTGCGCGAATCCGTTTGGCCTCGTGGCGGATGGGCCCGTGCAGCGCAGTATATCAAGCACCGGGTACACCGATTGCCAGATACGCCGGAAAAAATTGCCCTTGGCATCTTTATCGGGTTTTTCGTGACATTCTCGCCCTTCTTCGGCCTGCATTTTCTAATCGCAGCCCTGTTTGCGATCGTATTGCGTGCCAATGTCGTTGCCGCCATTTTGGCAACCTTTGTCGGCAATCCGCTTACGTTCTTTGCAATCGGTGCAGTGTCTTTGAACCTAGGGCGTTGGGTTCTTGGCATGCGGGCCCATCACGGCCCCCCTGTTGGTGCGCAATTCAGTCATGCTTTTGGTGATTTGCATCACAATGTCATCGCATTGTTCACGGGCGGTCCGACCCATTGGGGCTATCTACATGCGTTCTTCGACAACGTATTTTACCCCTACCTGATCGGTGGTCTTATACCCGGTATATTGTTTGGCTTGGTTGGGTATTTCACATCACTGCCGATCCTGCGCGCCTATCAGGCCCGCCGCAAAGGTATTCTTCGTGCGCGTAAGACCTACCACCTTTAAATTCGGCAGTTAACAGCAGCAGCGACATAGCAGGTTTAAACCGACCATGTGCAAGACACGGTCGGCATTGTGATCATTGATGATTTGTAGGCCTATTGCGCGAGGCCATTTTCCTGCAAGAAACGCGCGGAACGGCGAATGGCCTCTTCATTAAAGACTTCGATAATAAGCCGTGGTTTGCTGTCCAGCTGGGCAAGTGCGGCAAACACACTGCGCCACAGCACGGTACCATCGCCCAAAGCCCAATGGCGATCGGCGTAGCCATCAGCATCTTGCAAATGGATATGGCCCAATGCATTTCCAGCGGCTTTGACAAAGTAATCCACAGGCGGTGCACCACGGCTGCCATGTGCGTAATGTGCATGCCCCGTATCTATAGACACTTTGAACGCATCAGATTGAAAACTAGCGGCCAATTCGACACGAAAATACGGATCAATGTCACCGACATTTTCCAGAACTAAAGTCGTACCGACCTGTTCGGCGCGCTTCACAATCGGCGTCATTGTTTTGTGGAAACGTTCGAAAATACCGTCGCGTGCGCCCGGATAATTCAGGATATTGTTGTGATCCCATTCCAAATATGGGCTGTGCACAACCATATGCGTGCTGCCCAGCGCCTCGCAGACATCCAAGGCTTTGAACATCCGATCATGGATCACGTTGCGGATCTGCGGATCCCAAGTGGCCAAGGGCAGATCCCAGAATGGGCCGTGAATGCCATGGCGACCCTGATAGCCATCTAACGCTTTGCGCGCTCGATCAATAAGCGGCTCCATATCGCCATCCAAGAAAGCAGGCGCGTGAAAGTCCTGCAATTCCAGATCCCGATCCATATCAAACATCATGTCACGGAACGTATCGAACTTATCCAATGACATGGCTGCGCCAAAAACTGGGAGGTCAGACATCTTTGTCTCCTTTGGATTATTTGATGCCCGCCCGCATAAAGCTTTGAACGAACTGGCGTTGGAAGAGAAGAAAGGCGATTAACAGCGGGCCTGATGTCATCAATGTCGCCGCGTTGATGATCGACCACTGAATACCGCTATCCGTGACCGCAAAAATGGACAGGCCCACGGTCAGGGGGCGTGTTTCGACCGAATTCGTGATGATTAGCGGCCAGACATAATTGTTCCAATGCGCACTGACCGAAACGAGGCCATAGGCCAGATAGGTCGGTTTCGCCAGTGGGATATAGACGCGCCACAGAACGCCAAGAAAGCTGCATCCTTCGACCCGTGCGGCTTCGTCCAGCTCTTTTGGGACGGTCATAAAGGTTTGGCGCAGCAGAAAAATCCCAAAACCGGAGGCCACATAGGGCAGTCCAATCGCCATGATCGTGTCAATCAACCCAAGTTTGCGCATCGTTTGATAGTTTTCGACGATCAAAATGTCAGGCATCACCAAAAGCTGCACAAGAACAAGCGAAAACAGAATGCCTTTTCCCGGGAACGTAAATCGCGCAAATGCATAGGCCGCTAACGTGCATAGAAAGAATTGCGCCGCGACAATCCCCGTTACCAACATCACCGTGTTCAAGAAATACCGCGCGAAGGGTGCCTGCGACCAGGCGTCGGCGAAATTGTCCAATGTCAGCGGCGCAAACAGGTCAAAGCGCGTTTCATATTCACCGGGATGGAACGCCGTCCAAACCGCATAGGCCAATGGCAATAGCCATAATACAGCCAGAACCCATGCACCAAACGTGTTTAAGGCGCGATCCAGTTGAAAGATGGGACGGGATTGTGTGGCACCGTTCATTTGTAATGCACCCGCTTGTCTAGGAAAAAGAATTGGCCAATGGCCAGAACTGTCAGGATCATCAACAACACCGTCGTCAGGGTTGCCGCATAGGCCGTGTCCCAATATTTGAACGCGGTTTCATAGATATAGAACAGCAAGAGGCTAGATGCGTTGTTGGGCCCGCCTTCGGTCATGACAAAGATATGATCCACAAGGCGGAAGGAATTGATCACCGCATTGATCGATACAAACAACGTTGTTGGCATCAACAAAGGAAAGACGACCCGACGAAAAAAGTAGACCTTGCTGGCGCCTTCAATGGCCGCTGCATCGCGTAAACTGGGGGGAATGGTTTGCAGGGCCGCGAGGTAGAAGATCATAAAGAACCCCGCCTCTTTCCAAATCGCAACGGCAATCATGGTGTACAGCGCCGTATTGGGCGACCCCATCCAGTTCTGTTCGGGCAGATCGAAAAGGCCTCGGATTTGATCAATCAAACCAAAACCCGGCGTGTAGAAAAACAGCCATATATTGGCGACCGCAATCAAGGGCAAAACGGTGGGTGTGAAATAGGCCATGCGCAGAAACGCCAAGCCCCGCAGCTTTTCATTCACCCAAAGCGCCATGATCAAAGACAAAGCAATGGAAAGCGGAATGGTCCAAACCGCGTACCAAAAGTTATTGCTCAGCACTTTCCAAAAAACGGGGTCCGCAACCAATGTGTGATAGTTGTCCAACCCAATATAGACAGATTGGCGTTTCCCGCGTGCGGTCGAATAGAAAGACGCAATAATCGATTTGATCGCCGGATAATGTGTAAAGGTCACAAGCAAAACCAAGGCCGGGCTGAGCAGAAGCCATGCGTAAACCCATTGAAGTCTGGCGGAATTGGTCATGTTTGAAACCTAGAAATTGGATAAGGCCCTACCCAGAAAAGTCCGGGTAGGGCCTAGGAATTTACTTATATGGACGAAGGATACGTTCAGCTGCGGCTTGCGCCTCATCCAGCGCCTCTTGCGCAGATTTTTCGCCTGCGATGGCAGCAGACAAACCGTCATTCAGCGCCTGTGTCACACGACCATTTTCGTATGTGGACAGCTCAGCTACTGCGAATTCCAGCTGATCACGCGCCACCAAAGCCGGTGGGAAATCAGCCGTATACGCTTTCATTGCGTCTGTTTCCCACGCATCTGGACGCGGTGCCACATAGCCTGTTGCAATGGTCCAAACCGCTGCTTGTTCTGGTTCTGTGATCCATTTCACGAAATCAACTGCGGCCTGTTTTTGCTCTTCTGTTGAGTCTTTGAACAGGTAAAAGTTACCACCGCCTGTTGGCGCGCCACGACGTTCTTTGGCCGGCAGCATAGCCACACCAAAATCAAACGGCGCGTTGGCACGCACATTGGTCAGGTTGCCGGTTGTGGTCCACATCATCGCCGTTTCGCCTTCAAAGAAAGCTTTTGGTGTTGGACCCCATTCGATCGCACCGGGCTGCATCACACCGTGCTCTGCTGACAAAGCAACTAGGTATTCCAGCGCTTCGACCACTTTTGGATCGTTGAAGTTCACTTCATTGCCGTCAGAATTCGCCAGGATCGCGCCCGCTGGCGTCGAAAGGCCTTGGAACATCCAATATGGGAAGCCAGCGGATGGAATGCGCACGCCCCATTGTGTGACATTGCCTGCGTCATCTTTTTTGGTCAGCTTCTTGCCAAATTCAACCATGTCATCCCAAGTTGCAGGTGCAACATCTGGGTTTAGACCTGCTTCAGCAAAGGCTTCTTTGTTCCAGTAAAGAACCGGCGTGGAGCGTTGGAATGGAATGCCATAGGTTTTGCCGCCTGTCTGGCTGTTTTCCATGAACGATGGATAAAATCCGCCGATCCAAGCGTCTTTGTCCGCATCTGCAACATAATCGTCAAATGGAACAATGACGTCTTCGTCGATCAATGTGAACATTTGCGTCGATAGAAGAACAGACAGTTGTGGTGGCTTACCACCGCGTGCTGCGGTCAGGGCTTTTGTGCCCGCATCCGTGTAGGATCCAGCATAGATCGCTTCGATGTTCACGCCGGGATTGGCCGCAACATATTCAGCTGTCAAAGCCTCAATCGTATCCGCCGCTGCGCCGCCAACGGCAACAGGGAAGTAGAATTCCAGATCAACAGCTTGCGCAACGCCAACAGTTGTCAGTGTCGCAATAGCAGCTGCGCTTGCGGTTTTGAGAAGGGAGGTGAGCATAGAAAACCTCTGAGTTCAGGGATAAAGGGCCTATTGAAGGCCGGGTTTCTGAAACGACAGAGCCGCTTCAATTTCGGGGGGGATATGTTGCAAACGTTGACCGCTATCGGCAGCAAACGCGTGTAAATCTGCAGGGGCGAACGACAATGAAACAGGATCGCCTTTCGTCATACGGGTGCTGCCGGACGCACGGCACAACACCGTTTCGCCATTGGCCGTAGCGCAGGCCAGCATGGCATCAGCACCCAAATATTCGATGTGATCTATCATAGCGGTGATGGGCCCTTCGGACACGATCTGAACCGCTTCAGGGCGCAGGCCCAATGTTACATTTGATGTACTGTCCGGCGCCAAAACGCGCGTCGAAAACGTGACCATGGGCGGTGTGCCAATGAACTTGGCCGCAAATAGGGTTGCGGGTGTTTCATACAAATCACGCGGCGTGGCACATTGTTCGACGCGACCTTGGTTCATCAGGACAACTTGATCCGCCATCGTCACCGCTTCGACCTGATCATGGGTCACATAGATCATCGTGACACCCAATTTTTGCTGAAGCGCGCGAATTTCTTCACGCATTTCCGCCCGCAATTTGGCATCCAGATTGGATAAAGGTTCATCCATCAGAAAGATGGATTTACCTGACACAATCGCCCGGCCCAGCGCCACCCGTTGTTGTTGCCCACCGGACAATTCGCTGGGCTTGCGATCCAGCAATTTCTCCAGCCCCAACAGGTCCGCAACATGGCGCAATTTGTCTTCGCGCTCCGACCGGTTGGTTTTGCGAACACGCAATCCAAACGTAATGTTTTCCGCCACGTTCAGATGTGGAAATAAGGCATAGGACTGGAACACCATCGCAATGTCACGCGCTGAGGGCGCAGTCTGCGTCACATCCGTGTCGCCAATCAGAACCTGACCAGATGACACAGGCTCCAGCCCCGAAATCAAACGCAAAGCCGTCGATTTCCCGCAGCCGGATGGGCCCAACAATGCTGTAAAACTGCCCGCTTCAAAGGTCAGATCTATGCCTGACAAAACATCTTCGCCGCCGAAGTTTTTTGTCAAGTTTCGCACTTGGATTGTTTGACCAAAGGGTCGATCTACCATGACTTTCCACGCCTATTCCGTTTGGCGGGGGACTAGCACTGGCAATGTAACAGGTTGATGAAAAGTGAACCTTATCTTGATGGTTTCATATTCTTCTTTCCCATAAACCATCTAAGTCATTGTTTTACAACAACACTAAGTCATTGAAAAAATCGGATATAATTGACTATAGATCAATCATGTCATCGAAATACATGTTCAACACGCTTGCCCATCTGAACGAATTGGTCGCATTCGAAGCCGTGATGCGTCTTGGTAGCGTCAAATCAGCCGCCAAAGAGGCGGATATCACTGATGGCGCGTTAAGCCGCAAAATAAGCCAGCTTGAAAAAGCGATGGGCGCACAACTGTTCATTCGCGAACCGCGGAAACTGTCGCCAACCCCTTTGGCGCGATCCATTTACGCAGATGTTCAGGCGGGACTGACACGCCTAAAAGCGGTAGACAAACATGTTGTTGATGCTGACCGCTCCGAGGGCCTTACGATAGCTGCACCTGCAACATTCCTATCACGTTGGCTGATCCCGCGTCAGGAAAGCCTGCAAGCTGCCCTAAAAGATCTTCCCGTTCTCTTTTCGACCTATCACGGGTCACCCGCAATGGCCCCCAGACCGGCCCATATCTTTATCGCGGTTGGTGCAAAAGTTGCGACATGGCAGTTTGATTATACCAATTTCATGCCCCAGACATTGGTTCTGGTCATACAACGTGACCTTTACACCTCTGGGTACATGAAACCCGATTTTGCATCGACCCTTCCACGATTTGTACCCACATCTTTTCCAGATGTTTGGGACCGTTGGCACGACATGACGGGCAGCAAAGCGCCCATCTTTTCAGGGCCTATGCGCCATCTCGAACGCATGCATTACGCAATTGAAGCGGTCGAGGCTGGCCAAGGCTGCGCCATCGTACCTTTGGAATATGTGTCACAGGCCGTAGCAAGCGGGCGGTTAAAGGTGCTGCACAAATCTAGGCAAAACGGTGAACATTTCCAGTTTTACACGCCCGAACACGCACTTGCACAAAGAAAGACACAAATTGCGTTGCACTGGCTACGAAAACAGGGACAAAGTCAGCTCGCATGATATGTGTACTTTCGAAACGAAGCAGGGCCGGTTTTGATACGCCTTCGGACGCAAGCGCGAAAGCAGATCAGATCGCAGCATAGGAAAGATATGACCAAATTCATCTGGATGTCGGATCCCCATTTCCAAAACACCGAGACATATGAAGGGCTAGACCCGCGCGCGCGCCTCAGTCAGGCAATGAAACTGGCCAACCTGCACTACAGCGATGCGGAATTCATTCTTATCACGGGTGACCTGCTTAATCGCGAGGTCGCATCGGAATACATTCCGCTCAATCGGTTCTTCACATGGTCAAAATTGCCGGTCTATCCGATGGTGGGCAATCATGATCTGCGCGATGGCATGCGTGAACACCTGACGGTGCCAGACGACGCAATGTCCGATTTCGTGCAGTACCGGATTGATATGGATGGTGTAACCCTGCTGTGTCTGGACACCCAAAAGACAGGCGAAGTCAGCGGCACACTATGTGACGCGCGGCTTGCTTGGTTGAAACAACAGCTCGATGATATTGATCAGCCCGTGCTGATCGCGATGCATCACCCGCCCTTTGCATTAGGTCTGTCTTGCATGGATACGATCGGTCTAGAAAATGGCGATGCGTTTATGGATCTGGTCACCCAATATCCGCATGTAAAACATCTGTTGATGGGACATGTGCATCGCAACACCTCTGGCACGCGACGCGGCATTTCCTACAATTCGCTCGGGTCTGTTGCGTTTCAGGGCCCTGCCCCAAAACCGGACTGGGATTGGGACAGCTTTAAAATCGCAAAAGAAGAACCGTCAGTCATCGCCATGGTCGAGGTCGACCAAGGCGACGTCACAGTTCAAACCTTGCAGGTTTGCGCAGTAGATTACGGGCTAGAATCCGCGTAACGCCTCGATACACCGATACAATATTTTCCGGCAGTCCAGCCTCGAACGCGTTAGGGTCACACCAAACGAATCAGAGGCTGGACCATGACCGATTATATTGCTCCTTTGCGCCTTGGCGTGAATATCGACCATGTAGCGACATTGCGAAATGCACGGGGTGGTGCCCTACCCGATCCGGTTCGTGCCGCAAAACTGGCTGAAGAGGCTGGCGCAGACGGCATTACTGCGCATTTACGTGAAGACCGCCGCCATATTCGCGACCAAGACATCGCCGACCTGATGGACGCGCTGGAAAAACCGCTGAATTTCGAAATGGCCGCAACGGATGAAATGCAGGCAATTGCCCTGCAATACAAACCGCATGCAGTCTGCATCGTCCCAGAAAAACGCGAAGAACGCACGACCGAGGGTGGATTGAACGTGGCAGGTGACGACAATCGTCTTGCCGCTTACATCGATCCTCTACGCGCTGCTGGGTCCCGTGTATCCTTGTTCATCAGCCATGAACCCGACCAAATTCGTGCTTCCGCTCGGATTGGTGCTGCGGTGGTTGAACTGCATACCGGCGCTTATTGCGACTTCCACGCTGAGGGACGCTTTGCCGAACGGGATGAAGAGCTGGCGAAATTGCGTGATGGTGCGGCATTGGCCCATTCACTGGGGCTAGAGGTGCATGCGGGCCATGGTCTGACATATGACTGCGTCACCCCGATCGCACAATTCCCAGAAGTGGTCGAACTGAATATCGGTCATTTCTTGATTGGTGAATCCGTGTTCCGGGGGCTTGGCCCTGCCATCGCTGAAATGCGCCGTATCATGGATGTCGCCCGCGATGGGACAGCACAATGAGCGTATACGAATTGGCCGCGTTTTGGTTAGCATGGACGCTATCCGCAGCCAGTCCGGGACCAGCCACCTTATCAGTTTCAGGAACCGCCATGAATTCGGGGCGTCGTCAGGCCTTGTACCTGTCTGGTGGAATACTGCTCGGATCCGCCTTTTGGGGGCTAGCGGCGGCGGCCGGGCTATCAGCAGTGATGCTGTCCCATGTCTGGATTTTTGAAACCCTTCGCTATGCAGGTGCTGCCTATTTGCTGTATCTTGCATGGAAATCTTTGCGCTCTGCATTCAGTCCAAACAGAAAACTGGATCAACAGGCCCATGACGGCACCGCTTTGCAATTGTTCACACGTGGCGCCCTGATCCACCTGACCAATCCAAAAGCTATTTTTTCTTGGGGCTCGGTCTATGCATTGCTTTTGCCTGCCGGCAGCCCTCCTTTGGCGTCATTCACTGCTTTTGCGTTTCTCTTTCCTTCTGCCATTTTGATCTTTCCCGGCTACGCAGTCCTGTTCTCATCTCCAGCCGTTGCCGCGGCTTACGCCAATGCCCAACGTTGGTTTGAGCTTGTCTTTGCGGGTTTTTTCGGTTTTGCCAGTCTAAAGGTCTTGACGGCAAAACTCGGAGAGTAAATCATGGTAAAACCATTACGTTATGGCGCGCTGTATCTCGCCGGACTTGCATTTGTTTTCGCCATAAGTTTCTTGGCGACCTCAGACGGCGGCCAAGCGCCCAGCATTTTAGGGGTTATCCCATTTCTCGGGGCCGCAGCTGGCGAAGCATTTTTTGTAAAACGCGCGGCACATGGTCCAATCGAAAAGACCGCCCTACCCAATGCAGCCCTGCGCATGACACTGGCTGGCCTATGTGTTCAGATATTTCTGTCTATTGTGGTCACGACAGCTTTGGGCATCGACGTCTTTAGCCTGTTTGCACCATGGCTGATGGTGGTCGTCTGTATATTGGCGGCAATTGCCCTTTATGCCGTGAACCTCATTGCTCTACGCCTGATTGTTCAACCCGATAAGGCAGCGCCATGATCCTAGGCATCGGCAGCGATTTGGCCAATATCGACCGCATTCAGGGCACGCTGGATCGGTTTGGTGATCGGTTTAAGAACCGTGTTTTCACCGAAACTGAACAGGCAAAAGCCGAACGGCGCAAGGATGTGGCTGGTACCTATGCCAAACGCTGGGCCGCGAAAGAGGCCTGTTCAAAGGCCCTTGGCACAGGTTTGGCCATGGGAATCAGCTGGAAAGATATGGCTGTTAGCAATCTGCGCACAGGACAACCCGTGATGGAAGTCACGGGTTGGGCCAAAGACAAGTTGAACGAAATGACACCAGCAGGTCACCAAGCCATCATCCATGTCACGTTGACAGATGATCACCCATGGGCACAGGCCTTTGTTGTGATCGAAGCCCGGCCGATCACGACCGATTGCGACACGACGGCTTGACACCCCCTCTGCCTCTGCTCATGTAGCGCGGGACAGTTCACATTTGGCAATTTAAAGGGCGCACATATGGCAACCGAGTCAAAATCCGAAGCCGGCGGTCTGATCGAGACCATCAAAACAATCGTCTATGCCCTTTTGATTGCAGGCGTGTTCCGCACGTTCTTCTTTCAACCGTTTTGGATCCCATCAGGTTCCATGAAAGACACGTTGCTGATCGGGGATTTCCTGTTCGTCAACAAAATGGCCTATGGCTATTCCTATGCATCCTGCCCTTCCGTGCGCATTTTGGGAATTGATGCCGAAGATATCTGCGGCTGGACAAAAGGTGACAACACACGTCTCTTTGGAAAAGAACCAGAGCGCGGCGATGTTGTCGTCTTCCGTCATCCCGTCAGCCATGTGGACTATGTGAAGCGCTTGGTCGGTCTACCTGGCGAAACCGTGCAGATGAGGAACAGTGTATTGTTCATCAACGGCAAACCAGTTGAGATCATCGCAGACGGTAAATTTATCGAAACATACGCCCCACAAGGCCCACAACAAAGCCGCCCCGCTTGCACAAGTCTGGAGGGCACGGATTGCATCAAGTCAAAAGCAATCGAGGTTCTTCCAAATGGCGTACAGCATTCCATCATCGACCGGGCTGTCACAGATGTCGACAATACGGGCGTCTTCACGGTGCCTGAGGGCCATTATTTCTTTGTCGGCGACAATCGCGACAATTCCATCGACAGCCGGTTCGTACAACAGGCAGGCGGGGTTGGCTTCGTCCCGTTCGATCACGTGATCGGACGCGCTGATCGGATCATTTTCTCCTCCGCTGGGCGGTCGCTGCTTTATGTTTGGACATGGCGGCCTGACCGGTTCTTTAAAGCCGTAAATTAATTCCAGCCCGCCGTTATCGCGGACCTCGGAAATGATTAAAACATCACGCCGCAGCATCTTTGCTGCGGCTTTTTCATTTCCCTTATCCTGCCTGCGCACTCAAACGATATGGGGTGATCAGGAAAGTCGATCTTGTTTTCACATTCACGGCGATGCTATGACATAGCGTCTTAAAGACATGATCGTGCCTATCTGAAAATCGACTGACCCACTTATGAAACAATCCGCTGACCTCATCGCGTTTCAATCCCGCCTTGGCTATCAATTCAAGGACCCCCGGATTTTGCGCACTGCGCTGACCCATAGCTCGATGTCAGGGCCGGGCCGTGAAGACAACCAGCGTTTGGAATTCCTAGGCGATCGGGTGCTGGGTCTTGTCATGGCCGAGGCCTTGTTGGCCAGCGATACCGGCGCATCTGAGGGGCAGTTGGCCCCGCGCTACAACGCTTTGGTGCGCAAAGAAACATGCGCCGATATCGCACGCGAGCTGGATATCGGAGGCGCATTAAAACTGGGCCGGTCAGAGCAGAAATCAGGTGGTCGCCGCAAACAGGCCCTGCTGGGCGACGCTATGGAGGCCGTCATTGCCGCCGTTTATCTGGATAGTGGTTTTGAAGTCGCACAGGATTTGGTTCTGAAATTCTGGGGACGCCGCGTGAAAAACGTCGAAGCAGACGCACGTGACCCCAAAACCAGCCTGCAAGAATGGGCGCAAGCGCGCGGCATGACGCCCCCTGCTTATGATCAGATCGCACGTTCCGGCCCAGATCATGCGCCAGAATTCACCATTGAAGTGCGTCTGCAATCAGGACAAACAGCGTCTGCGACGGCGGGATCGAAACGTCAGGCTGAGCAAATGGCTGCGAAAACGCTGCTGGCCGCTGTCGATGAAACGTCCGACCATGACGCCTAACCCCGATCAGGTAACTGGCTGAATCCACCTTCGCAGAACCATCACTGTGTGAAGACAACGGTAGTATTTTTGCGACCAAAATTGGGTTTCTGCTGCGGAATACCAGCCTTGCACATGCATCAACCGGCTTATTTTAAAGCCTTTTGAGCAAAAATTCCCCGTGCTTTCAGAATAAATAACGCTGGCCTTGTATCACAAGTTCTTATATTTTCGGACAACTCCTGTGCAAACTGCATATTTTGAAGGCACCCAACAATGATCGCTTCTGTTCAATCCATGGCCACCGCCCCCGTACGGGTCGTTCCTAGCTTGATCCAAGCTGCGGGCATGCATGGGCCTGAATTGTTGGATAAGGTGCCCGGCGCTGGGAAGATCCGTCGCAAGGCCGAAGATTGGTTTGCCGAAGCATCCTGCCGCAATGCGTTGCGCTCTATCCCGCCGGGTTTCTTTATCTCGATGTCTGACAAAGGCGCGATGACTTGGGCAATTGCCGGTGGTATGGTTGGCGTGGCGACCCTGCAATTGTGGTTCAAAACGCGCTACGGCGGATGAGCCCAATAAACTCTGGCCATTTGGCACGAAACAAGCTAAGCCGCTGCCTTCATCATTTGAGGCTTCTATGACCACACGCGCCGGTTTCATCGCTCTTATCGGAGAGCCCAATGCGGGCAAATCCACGCTGACCAACCATATGGTTGGCGCGAAAGTGTCTATTGTCACGCATAAGGTGCAAACCACCCGCGCCCGTATTCGCGGTGTTGCCCTAGAGGGTAACAGCCAACTGGTCTTTGTCGACACACCCGGCCTGTTCCGTCCGCGTCGCCGATTGGATCGCGCAATGGTTGCGGCCGCATGGGGCGGAGCTGCGGATGCGGATATCGTCGTCCTACTGATCGAGGCCCATCGCGGCCTGACCGAAGGGGTTGAAGCCATCATTGATGGTCTAAAAGATTTCCCAAAAGGTCGGCCCGTCGCCTTGGCCATCAACAAAATCGACCGCGTAAAGGCGGAAGCACTGTTGGCTTTGTCCGAAAAACTGAATTCGGCCTTCCCGTTTGTTGAGACCTTTATGATCTCTGCCGAGCGCGGTCATGGCGTTCAGCATCTGCGTGATTGGCTGGCGGCTGAAGTGCCTGAAGGGCCATGGCTATATCCCGAAGATCAAATCGCCGATCTGCCCATGCGCATGATTGCTGCGGAAATGACCCGCGAAAAACTGACCCTACGCCTGCATCAGGAACTGCCCTATCAGCTGACCGTTGAAACCGAAAAATGGGAAGAACGCAAAGACGGATCTGCCCGAATTGATCAACTGGTCTACGTGGCACGCGATGGCCATAAGGGCATTGTTCTGGGTCATAAAGGCGAAACGATCAAAGCGGTTGGCCAGGCTGCCCGTGCCGATTTGGAAGAATTTTTGGGCCGGAAGGTACATTTGTTCATTCAGATCAAGGTACGTCCGAACTGGCTGGAAGATTCAGAACGCTATGACGAAATGGGTCTGAACTTTAAGGATGGCAATTCGTGACACGGCTCACCGCCCGGTTCTGGGTTGATGCCTATCTGACACGTCTGCGGCTCTATGATATTCCGGCCTTTGTTGTAGCGCATGGGGATGACAACGCAGGGGCGGTTTTGGTGAAACTATCCACACTGGATGGAAAAGCCGTGCTGTTTCAACGTGGCTTTGATCTGATGACCGGTGTGCGTAAATGGCAAGAATTGGCTTCAGGCCAAGAAATGGATGTCGACGCTTCTGTTACCAAACAGCGCAGCTTTGATCCTGACCTTTGGGTGATTGAAGTTGAAGATCGACAAGGGCGGCATTTGTTAGACGAGCCAGGCTTGGACTAAGCCCAGATTTTCAATGCCTATATTGTGAAACAAAGCAACGTTTCCGATCGTTGCCACAATCACGATGTGAAACCCAAGTTGCAATCGCCCAGCCGATCCGCACATAAGATCCTATGGAATGGCGTGACACGGGCATATTGCTTTCATCAAAAGCACATGGCGAAAATTCAGCCATATTAGAGGTGCTCACGCACAAGCATGGGCGACATTTGGGTATCTTGCGCGGCGGCACCAGTCGCAAGATCGCGCCACACCTGCAGCCAGGCGCACAATTGGATGTCACATGGAAAGCCCGGCTGGAAGAACACATGGGCAGCTTTAGCATCGAACCGCTAAGATCCCGCGCCGCAGACGCGATGGCTGGTCGGCTTAGCCTTGCTGGATTAAATGCTGTGACCGCCATGGCCGCCTATGTCTTGCCCGAACGCCTGCCATGCCAGTCCATTTTCTCGGCCACCGAACAGGTGTTAGACCTGCTGACCCAAATGGACGTTTGGCCCTTGGCCTATTTGCGTTGGGAACAAGGGCTGCTTGAAGAACTCGGCTATGGGCTCGACCTAGGACACTGCGCTGTCACAGGGCGGACGGACGGCCTGATCTATATTTCGCCACGCAGCGGTGCCGCCGTTTCAGCGGAAGGCGCTGGCGATTGGGCACCCAAGTTGCTGCAATTGCCCCCGATCCTTCGCGGCGAAGGCAACGGTAGCCCCGACGAAATCCTGTCGGCCCTGAATGTAACAGGGTATTTTCTAGATAAGCATATGACCACGGATCGAAAAAAGTCCCTGCCCGCCGCGCGCGAGGCATTGATCACTCGGCTGCAAAAGGCATCGCAGTGAAAACCATTTCTTGTCCAACTTCATTGGATAGGATCATCAGATCACCGCTGACTTCTGATACATTCATCGCAGCGAACGCTTCAAAAAATTCGGTTTCCTCAAGCGCCAGATCACAATGGCGTTTGGTCACACTAAGATCTTTGATTTCAAACCAAGGATAAGGTGCCGTCTGTTTGGCGGAAAAGGAATTGCACGGTGCACGCCCCATAACATCCCCGCGTGGGCCAAATGTCAGACTGGCCTCTGCTGTAACCGTTTTGCCATTGATCGATTCCAACGCCCATTCACGCGTACCTGCACCTTTGGCAAACAACGTCTCGTCCGATGCACATGCGGACAGGATGACACCTGTAAGCCCTAGACATAAAACCAATTTTAAATCACGCAACGACGCATTCCCTATCAATGGAATCGACTATATGCGCGCTTCACCTCCTAGTTTCAATGCGATTTGATGGGAATTATGAACTCTTTCGCTCAGCCCTTTCCCTGCCCGCTCTGACAGGTTAGGAAGACGCATGAGATGGACAATTCCAAATATTCTAACGGTTTTCCGCCTGATCGCTGCACCCGCGGTGGCATGTGTTTTTATCGTCCTCGCGCGCCCCTATGCGGATTGGGCAGCATTATTTCTATTCATTCTGGCCGCAGTCACAGACTGGATCGACGGCTATCTGGCACGCAAACTAAATCAGCAAAGCAAAATAGGGACGATGCTAGACCCAATCGCTGATAAAGCTATGGTCGTCATCGCATTGATGGTTTTGGTTGGAACATCTGCCCTTTCCGCAGGGATCATTTTCCCCGCGGCCTTGATCCTTTTTCGCGAGGTCTTTGTGTCAGGCCTTAGGGAATATCTCGGCGATGTCGCCGGCACCCTAAAAGTAACGAAACTGGCGAAATGGAAAACAACGGCGCAAATGGCAGCAATTGCCTGCCTATTTGCGCAAGGGGCTTTCGAACATAAACTTGGCATGTCGGTTTTCGGAATGGATGACCAGATGGTCTCTGATATTTTAGTCGGCGTAGAAGATGATGTTTTGGGCATCAGAAACGCCAACACTCTGGCCAATCTTACAACGATCCTTGGACTTGGGCTGCTTTGGATAGCAGCGGTACTGACCATGATAACCGGTTGGGATTACTTTAGAAAAGCATTGCCACATCTCGGCGAGGAGGCGTGATGCAGGTTTTATATTTTGCATGGGTGCGCGAACGCATCGGCCTTGCAAAAGAACAGGTCGAAACAAACGCTACCACAGCCGGTGAATTGATCGCAGAGCTAAGCAATAAAGATCCTCGCTATGCGGCCGCCTTTGAGGACCTCAGTGCGCTGCGTGTCGCCTTGGATCAAGAACTGGCTGAAATGGACAGTCCTTTGGAAAACGTGCGCGAGATTGCCATTTTCCCGCCCATGACAGGGGGTTAAAAGATGCGCATCCGTGTTCAAGAAGATCCATTTAACTATGGTGAAATCGCAGATGGCTTTGGTGCAGGTCAGCTGGAAACGGGCGCGGTTGTAACCTTTACCGGCATTGTGCGCGATCTGGACACATCCGATATGACGGCAATGGAGATCGAGCACTATCCTGGAATGACGCAAAAAGCGCTAGAAGCCATGGCGCAGGACGCCAAAACGCGCTGGTCTTTACAAGACGTCCTGATCATCCACCGCTATGGCCGCCTCGCCCCAGGTGAGCGCATTATGATGGTGGCAACTGCAGCACGCCACCGCAACGAAGCCTTTGAAGCCGCATCATTCCTCATGGATTACCTAAAATCCCGGGCACCTTTTTGGAAGAAAGAAATCCGCGGATCCAATGACGGCACCTGGGTTGCTGCCAAAACCGAAGACGAGGACGCGTTGCAGCGCTGGTAGCTCCTTAGGTCCAGCTCTCCCAAGGCATACTGCCATCGTCATTCACCAAACGATTTAACCAATGGCCAGCATATGGTTCATATTTACGCCAAGCATCAGAACTGCCTTTGTAAATAGGTTTACGGACTTGCATTACTGAAGCCGTTTTAATAGTGTGGTCCCCTTTTTCAGGTGCCAAACAAGCCTCTTCAAAAGGGAGCTTAAGCTTCTCGAGCAAAGCCGGAATCTCAACTTCAGGGGTTGCCGTCAATTTTTGGTAATCGACATTGATAATCCGATCGCCTAACCGTTCACTCCAAAACGACATCAAATCATCATATATATTATAATATTCCACAAGATCGTCTGGATCGTACGTAAACGAATAGCCCGGGACCGATAATGAGGTTGTATACAATGACCAAGCTATCGCACGCGGATCACGGTTCATATGAACGAATTTCGCTTGTGGAAACGCGTTGACCATCTGGCCAAGAAACCGGAAATTCAGTGGATTTTTATCAGTGCAAAATTCGGTATTAACATCCGCGGCCTCTGTATCGAGATAGGTTCTTTGTACCGCCTGCAGACCTTGTTTTGCGATCAGACCGAAATGGATGATCTTAGGCATAGCTTCACACTCTCCCAGCGGTGTAACTTTGGTGTGTCTAGCTAAGATACTCTCCATCAAAGTAGTACCAGAGCGCGGCATACCTGTAATGAATATGGGGACTGGCCCAGTATCTTCATGATTTTCAATTTTCGGCAAAGATAAATATTGAAGCTTAGTGTTGTTAAACACTCTTCTCTCCGTATTCATACATTCACCAATTTGCATTTTTTTCAGACTGTTTGCGCGTAAAAAGGCTGCGTGAGATGCCTCAAAATTACCACAGTCTTTCTCAATTCGTCCCAAAGCAAGATGAACCCTGAAAGACGACGAGCCCTTCTTAGTTTTAACAAGGCGCCTTAGTTGTTCTACTAGGAATGGATCTTTTGCACCGAAACGGGCTGCATATTCCATCATTAGGCGCTCGCTATCGGGTGACAGCTGCAACGCCTGCTTATATTTTGCAAAAGCTGTCTCGAAATCACCCATAGCCGAGTAAATTTTAGCTTGCATACATATTATGTCACCACTCTCATTCGGCCATGCAACTAAAGCCTCCTCCAGTTCTTCAAGCGCGACTTCATGTTGTCCAACATTGAGCAGATTAGATGCCAGCTTCAGACTATGCTCGACATTCGTAGGATCGATTTGTTTCAGTATATGGCATGTCTTAACGGCCTCTGAATAAAGACCCATCTCTTCCAAACAACTCGCAATACCACGTGAGGCTGCAACGTTTTTCGGTTCTAATTGTGCAGAAATTCCGTAATATTTTAAGGCTTTTTGATAGGACAGTTTCTGGCGGTATAGCGAAGCCAGCGCATTTGCACATTCAGCATCTTTCGGATTTCCTTCAAATCGAGAGAGAAAAATTTCCTCCGCTTTATCGAAGGACTTGTTCTTCAAAAGAACAACTCCAAAATCATGGGCGGCCCGCCCCTTACAACCTTCTAATTTTACTGCTTTGGACAGGAATGCCTCCGCGTTTTGTGCATTCCCTATCCTCATCGAAGCAATGCCACAAAGATGGTTGATGCTAGCGGATTTGGGCCATTTCTTTAAGGCAGCACGCCCACCACGTAAAACTTTTTCATAATCACCGCTATGAAAAGCACGGCTCAGTGTAACTATTTTATGCGCTTCGTTTTTCTTTTGTGTGGCGGACATCTTGGGCTCCTGCTCTTGATCAGGATCAGGGTTAATCGCAATTTGCCAATAAAAGGTTAGAGCTAGAACAGGCGGCTCCATTAGTGCAAAATCGCACATATTGCAGCACTTTTGTGCATTGCTTCACGATAGTGCAATTTTGACACATTATACCTCTTGGCATTTTCCTAAAAAAAGCGGCAAAAGGGCAGCTACAGCTTTAGCTAAAATAGCCAGAGTGACATTGACGACCAATTGGAGAATGCCCGATGCCGGGAAAAAGATTCCGACGTGAAGACTGGTTGGACTTCGGTCTTCGTCAGCTCGCTCAGCATGGGCCTTCTGCAATGAAAGTCCAAGAATTATGTTCTATTGCTGGCAAAACTGTTGGTTCTTTTTATCACCATTTCGAGGACCAAGCTGCATTTTTCGAAGCTTTGGCGGATCATTGGAAACAGGTCAACACGTTGGATTTGATCAAGCAAGTCGAAAATGTTGACGATCTAGATATACGATTTACGCGAATGGAAACACTCGCCTTATCCATGGATCAAGACCTTGAAATTGGTATGCGCAATTTTGCACAGAAAAACGAAATAGCCGCAGCGGCTGTTCAAGAAGTGGATCAATTGCGGATTGCTTTTGTTCACGCACTTTATGAAAAGCGCCTTGATGCGGAGGCAGATCAGGCTTTGCTTGTCGCCCAACTGGAATATGCCGCTTTCGTGGGTGTCCAAATGATCTGGCCCAAGGAGGTCATTGAACGTGGTCAAAAACTGTCCGTTTTGTTCAATTCAATGCTGAAAGCACTAGAGACCACGTACAAAGCACAGCAGGATGAAACGGCCAGTGTTCCACTTTGACCGCCCACATTACAGCTATTCATCACCGGCCCATAGCGCTGTTTCCGGATGGAATTGCGACCAGGCAAACCAAAACGCCTGATGACTGGCGACATTCTGCCCCTGCGCATCGACGGCACGGATACCACCAGCATCCAAAACCAGTCTGACATCCTCAACCCCAACCTCTTGACCCGAGTTTAAGGCGACAAACGCCTTGCTGCGCGCGAATGCGATTGGTGCGTTACTGGCCGTAAGCACGCCGATGATGTCCTCATGCACGGGCAAGCGGGGGTCTACATCCCCAACTGGGAAGATGGGGCCATTGGCATCCCTGTTGTTGCGAAAATCGAAATCACGCCCTAATGCCAAATTCTCTGCCAGAACCGTTGTGTTGGGATGCGCCTTTTTCCAACTGCCCCAATCAGATGTGACCACGGATACTTGTTCTAGCTGCAGTTGCCTATCAGCCAACGGACCCGTCACAGCCTTCCCCAAAAATGTATCGAAAACCGAATAGGTTTCCACATCGAACATGACCTTGTTTGACCGGATCAACAGACCGGAGGTGCGAAGGATCGGGCGTTTTATTCCCGCCGGCAATTGATCCGTAAAATACGCCTGTGCAGCCCCGCAGAGAGTACAATAAGGGATCGCCAAATCCCGTCCTCCCAACGTGTCATTGACCATTTCCCGCACTTCCATGATGCGGCGCGGATAGGCGCGGTATTCTCCGTTCACCTCAAGACCAAAGACAATCGCATCATCGCTCAACCAGGTTGCGTCTTCTGCAGAACTAACTTTGGGGTTGTCGGCCGCAGGGATACAATTGCACGGATCATCTGTGGTATCATAGGCACGATCATCGATCAAAACACCGCCCCAAGACACGTGGCGCCAATCAATGTCACCCTCTACAAAAATCTTATCCCAGCCGGGCACAATCGTCGTAAAGATCGCGCGTTTGAATTCTAAATATTCGGGCGGTTCGGGAATATCCCACGCGATCAGATGGTCGGTCACCCCGCCCCAATCATCCTGCGACGGCTGCTCTGCTTGCAACAAATCGAAGGACGCAGCGGCCAACCGCCTGCTCAAATTTTGACCGGGCACAAACCGCATCAGATCGGCAAGCACCCAGACCAAACGCGGATCCCGTGTGGCAACGATATCTGCAAGGGCCTGTTCTTGCGCAGCGCGCCAAACACCTTGTTGCACGCTATCGATCGCAGCAACCGTTAAGGCGGATCTAACGCCGTCAGTTAGGTCATTGTCAGGAATGTGAGGTGGCACGCCAAACTGATCGATCACGTAATTCGGCAGACCATGATCCGTCTGGGACCATGCGGCGGCACCAGACCATACTGAAACGGCACTGCTAAGAAACATAGCGATGACAAAATTACGATTCCCCCTCATGAACATCCTCCCCGACGAACACAAAATTACAGTTCAGACAACTATCCAGCCAAAAACCTCCCACGGCCAATCACATTCGTTCATCCATTGGTGAGATCCGCAAACAACCCTGTCGGCACACATGCTTGCCCCTTCGGGTCGTTGGTCATAAAATATAACCAAAATTCGGAGATCCAGATGCCCTTCCAACCCATTCAATCCGATCGCGTTTCAGACGCCGTCACGCGTCAGATTGAACAATTGATCCTGCGTGGCATTCTACGCCCTGGGGACCGTTTGCCATCGGAAAGAGATCTGGCAGAGCGCCTAGGTGTGTCACGCCCCAGTTTGCGCGAAGCGATCGCAGATCTGCAAGAACGCGGCCTTCTTTTGTCCAAAGCGGGATCAGGCATATTTGTCACCGATCTGCTGACGTCTGCCTTTTCCGACCCTTTGATCGCCCTCTTTTCACGCCATGATGAAGCGGTGTTCGATTATCTTAGCCTGCGCCGTGATATGGAGGGGCTGGCGGCCGAGCGTGCTGCGCAGCATGCGACAGATACAGATCTGCAGGTCATCGATACGATCTTTGCAAAGATGGAAGCGGCCAGCCAAAAGCGCAATCCGGAAGAAGAAGCGTATATCGATGCGGATTTCCATCTGGCCATCGTTGAGGCGTCCCATAATGTGATGATGCTGCATATGATGCGTGCCCTGTACGGGTTGCTGCGCGAAGGCGTTTTTTACAACCGGTCCGTGATGTTCAAACAACGCACGACGCGGGATGCCCTGCTGGACCAACACCGCGCAATTAACGTCGCCCTACAAGCCCGCGATGCGATGGGCGCACGCGCGGCGGTCGAGGCACATCTGACCTTTGTAGAAGAGGCGTTGTTTGCGGATCGAACGGCCGAAGCCCAAACAGAAGTCGCAAAACTAAGGCTGGCCCGTGAACAAGGATAGTGTTCCTATTTCTGGTACAACTTATTCCGATGGTTGTTGATACGGCAAAACGACTCTTAAAGACGTCAACGACAAAGCATCACTTTGTGCCCCTTCCTGAATTGGATTGACCCTCATCAGCATGACGCCCCAACGCTGCGGATGATCCGGTGGGAATTGGACCCAAAACGCGAATTCATCCCAATGCGGCATATCATTATCGGGGTCACGTCGAAGCAGTGGGAAATCGATATCAATAACCCTTTGGACCATTGTTGAAAAACGCTCCTGCTCGCCGACGTTCATATGGTTCGCGCTGTCTGCAATAACGCAATCTCTATCGCCTATTTTTAGAGAAAAATTGCTTTCCGGATCCATCCAACCGCTATCAGCGTTCAAAATGGCAAGATGATCGAAGTCGAAATCTGCTTCCTCGCGTTGTCCTTTCGCAAGAGGCACGCAAACGGATCTAAACAAATCGATCGCGGCAGTGACACGGTCCGTTGGTTTTTCAAAATGGTCACGGATGGCATCTCCAAGGACAAAACCAAGTGCGCCAATAGCAAGAATACGGGCAGTCAAAGACATATTGCGTCGGTATCTCTTATAGGTTTGACAAAATGACCGCCTGGATGGATGGCCAGATCTAAGAACCGCCTTCCAAGACGAAAGACGTCTTCATTGCAACGCGATATTCACTAATTTTGCCATCTGTGACAGCACCCTTCTGATCACCAACCCAAGCGCCAGTGATGCTTTTCAACGTTTTTGATGCGCATGCGACACCCTGCTCTCAGGCATCGTCAAACAGCTTTGTGGAGGACTAATTCACTTCAGTGGCTTTTACGGCAGACATATGGAACTCCACACATTTGGCGCACATTAGATACAAGCTGCACATTGGAACAGCATACTGCATTTCTATGAGGTTTCTCGCGGTTTTGCAGTAGTTTCCAAAACCGGCACAGAAAACCGTCGGCGCCCTTGATAGGTATTCCCCATTTTGGATACAAAAAACCCGGACGCACGCGCCCGGGTTTCTATCTGGTGCTGATTTAACAGCGTGTCAGATTAGCTCTTGGAGAATTCTGGGTATGCTTCCATGCCCAGCTCTGCCATGTCGAGACCTGTGATCTCGTCTTCTTCGGATACGCGGACACCCATGATGGCTTTCAAGATGAACCACAGGATCAAGGATGCAACGAATGTGAAGACACCGTATGCGATGATACCTGTGATCTGCGCGCCCAGAGTAGCGGAGCCAGAGAAGGTCACAGCGATTGTGCCCCAGATACCTGCGAACAGGTGAACAGGGATCGCACCAACAACGTCGTCGATTTTCATCTTGTCCAACAGTGGAACAGTGAAGACAACGATTACACCGCCTGCGCCACCGATCAGCAGAGATGCGAACAGGGATGGTGCCAGAGGCTCGGCCGTGATGGAAACCAGACCTGCCAGCGCGCCGTTCAGAACCATTGTCAGGTCAACTTTGCCGTACAGAACCTGTGTCAGGACCAGTGCTGCAACTGCGCCGGATGCTGCTGCCATGTTTGTGTTTGCGAAGATACGGCCAACGTCAGTGATATCACCAACTGTACCCGCTGCCAGCTGAGAACCGCCGTTAAAGCCGAACCAACCCAGCCACAGGATGAATGTGCCCAGTGTCGCCAGCGCCAGGTTGGAACCAGGCATTGGAACAGTGCGGCCATCTTTGTATTTGCCGATACGTGGACCGATAACGATCGCGCCTGCCAGAGCAGCCCAGCCGCCAACAGAGTGCACAACTGTGGAACCCGCGAAGTCGGAGAAGCCAGCTTCAGACAACCAGCCGCCGCCCCACTGCCAGGAACCAGAGATTGGGTACATGATGCCTGTCAGAATGATCGTGAAGATCAGGAATGGCCACAGCTTCACGCGCTCAGCAACTGTACCGGACACGATGGATGCTGTTGCTGCAACGAACATCAACTGGAAGAAGAAGTCAGATGCAACGGATGCATAATCCAGTGCTGCGTCAGCTGCGTCCAGACCAACTGGCTCCAACCATGTTGTTGTGCCAAAGATTGGGCCAAGGTAGCCGTTGAAGTCACCTGGGTACATCAGGTTGAAGCCAACCAGCCAGTACATGATGGATGCCAAGGAAAACAGCGCAACGTTTTTCGTCAGCTGCATCGCAACGTTCTTGGAACGAACAAGACCCGCTTCCAACATGGCAAAACCAGCTGCCATCCAGAATACGAGGAAACCACCTACCAAGAACAGCAGGGTGGTCATGATATATGGGCCGATTTCATCAAAGCCCGGTGCGGCGTCTTGCGCCATGCCGGCCTGCGCGATCAGGGCGAGGCCCGATGCAACGCCGAGCGTACGTGTGAGTTTCATTTTTGTATCCCTCTGAGTGTTCTGCTTAGAGTGCGTCGCCGTCTGTCTCGCCTGTACGCACGCGTACGGCTTGTGCGACATCAAGGACAAAGATCTTGCCGTCGCCGATCTTGCCGGTCTGCGCCGTCGTTTTGATCGTGTCGACAACTTGCTCAGCCATGCCTTCGGTCACGACAATCTCAAGCTTAATTTTTGGAACGAAGTTTACTGCGTATTCTGCGCCGCGGTAAATTTCAGTATGCCCGGATTGAGAGCCGAAGCCCTTGATCTCCGTGACCATCATGCCGCGTACTCCGATGCCAGTTAGCGCTTCGCGCACTTCTTCCAGCTTGAACGGCTTGATCGTTGCAATGATCAGTTTCACCTTAATCCCTTTCCGTTGGCAGTAGCGCCCCCTGCACTCTGCCCGTGCAGAAAAGGCGAGACATTTACCAAAGTGGAAGGGACAGACCCCGCGAACCCCCGCAGGATCGCGTAACGTAGCGTTCGTTTGACCATTTTATGTGCATAAAATAAAATATGATCAAAAAGTAGACAAAATGAAAACTTTAAATTGCACGTTTAGAGAGGTGCACATTCCCCGATTTTCAAGCTAGAATCGTCTCAAAGAGCAGCCCAAATAGAGACAGATGTCAGATTCACGCAAAAAAAGTCGCCGTTTGGTCGCAGACCGTCGTTATCCGTCGGTCAAAGGCAAAAAAACGACCACTCGCAAGAAAAACAGCGCGTCGTCGACAAACAAAAAGACCATTTCCAGGCCTTCAAAACAAAAAGCGACACGCAAAAAGATCACATCACGTAAAAAGACCGTGCGCAACCCGATCTTGCGCACGCTTTTATGGCCGTTTCGGATGCTGTTTCGCCTGTTTCTCTACCTTGCAGCATATGGTACAGCCGTAGGCGCCCTTATTTTGGCAGGTTTGGTTTTTCTGCAATATACAAAACTGCCTGAATCCTCAGCGCTTTTGGACGGGCGCGCCGAAGGGTCCATCACCCTTCTGGATCGCAATGGCGACATTTTGGCCCGACAAGGAAATCAATTTGGTGGCGCTGTGACGACGGACACCGTGTCCAAGCACCTCGTCAACGCTGTTGTGGCGTCAGAAGACAAACGGTTTTGGTGGCATCTGGGCGTCAGCCCAAGGGGCGTCGCATCAGCCGTTCGCATCAACCTGAGTGAAGGACGTGGCGCATTGCAAGGTCACGGGGGATCCACCATTTCCCAGCAGACGGCCAAACTGCTCTGTATTGGCCGCGAATACGACCCAGATGAATGGGAAAGCGAAGCCAAATATGTTGCCGAATGTCGGCGCGGCACGATTTCACGCAAGGCCCAAGAAGCGATTTACGCATTGGCCATGGAAGTAAAATTCACCAAGGAAGAGATCCTATCGATCTACCTGAACCGCGCTTATATGGGCGGCGGTGCATATGGGGCCTCTGCAGCGGCGAAGGTCTATTTTGCAAAGGATGCATCGCAACTTACCCCAGCTGAATCCGCGATGCTGGCTGGGCTGCTGACGGCACCTTCTGCATTGGCACCGACATCAAACTTGAAACGATCCCAAGATCGCGCATCGACAGTTTTGCGCCTGATGTATGATCAGGGATATCTCACCGCGCGCGAGATGAAACATTATCAGGACAATCCGGCAACGTTGGCCCCGCGATCCTCTACACCAGAGGGCGGGTATTTTGCAGATTGGGTTGTGCGTTCACTGGCACAACCGGGAGATTTGGAAAATGACGGCGGGCGAGGCAATCTAGAATCCGACATTTTGCGCGCGCTGGAAGAGGCCAAACGCGATCAAGTGATCCAGACGACGCTGGATCCAAAACTGCAAAAGGCCGCCGCTGAAGCCGTCAGCAAAGTGTTCGAAGACAAGGTCAGCCCAGGATCAAAAGCCCAAGTGGCGGTCGTTGTTATGTCTGCTGATGGTGCAGTGCGCGCGATGGTCGGTGGGCGCGATGTTAACGCATCCGGCGTTTTCAACCGCGCCATACAGGCCGTGCGCCAACCCGGTTCCAGCTTTAAACCCTTTGTCTATGCCACTGCGCTGGAACTGGGTTACAGCCCCTATGACACCGTTCTGGACGACAAATATTGCATCAATGTGCCCGGATCCGGACAATATTGCCCGGCAAACTATGACCATAAATATCATGGTCGCGTTTCTCTGGTAGATGCATTGAAATACAGCTTTAATATTCCCGCCGTCAAAGTTTCGGAAAGCGTTGGCCGTGATCTGGTTCACAAAGTGGCGCAAGATTTTGGCATTGCATCCAAATTAGCGGATTCCCCTGCCCTCGCGCTGGGGGCTTCTGAAAGTACGCTTCTGGAAATGACAGGGGCCTATGCGGGCATATTGAATGGCGGCAGCGCTGTGACACCCTACGGCATTGTCGGGCAAGAAGGATCCGGCATTGGGGAAAGAGTAATCCAGCAACGCGCGGCCCAATCCCTGACATGGATGATGGAAAAAGTCGTCTCCGAGGGCACAGGCAAACGCGCCGCGCTGCCCAATAGACCCGTCGCTGGTAAAACCGGGACCAGCCAAGAGGCGCGGGACGCATGGTTCATTGGCTTTACCGCCGATTATGTCGCCGGCGTCTGGATGGGATATGACGACAATACACCCTTGCGTGGCGTAACGGGATCGGGCCTACCGGCAGAGATCTGGCATGAAACAATGCTACGCGTCCATGAAGGCCTGCCCAGCAAACCATTGCCCATGCAGGCCCCCAGCGCAGCAACCGCGCAAAAGCAAACAGAACCTTCACGATCAAACAACCGCCCCAACCGCAACACAACGGACAATGTCGTCAATCAGGTATTGCGCAGCCTGTTCGGAGGGCGGGATTAAACTGAACTGGCCCGCCAGACCTTTTTGGTCCCGCGGGCCAGTATAATGTTCAGACCTGACATGCCGTCAGTGCGCCAATGATGTGACTAGCCCGCTTTGGCCAAGTCCAGGATCATGGCATCAATATCGCCTTTACGCTTATCCAACATCGCGCCGACTTCGGCACGTTCTGTCAGCAGCATATTGATGCCCTCAACATACATATTGAAGAACAGGCTTTTGCCTGTGCGATCTGACACATGGAATGTAACGTCAAAAGGCGCTTCGCCCCGCAACAAAGCCGTTGTGCTGACAGCATAGTAATTCTTAACTTGTTTTGCGCCTTGGGGTTCAAGACGACCGCCGATAAATTCGCGGAACCGCTTGCCGTATTTGCGCGCGATATACCCGTTAAACGTGGCCGAGAACTTTTTCTTTTGTGCCGCCGTTGCACGGCGACCATCCGCCCCCATCGCATAGGATGCGACATAGGACGTATCAGAATAGCGTGCAAAAATACGTTCGAATTCTTTGATCATTGCAGCTTCTGATTTACCAGAAGCGATCACTTTGTTGATGTCTGCAACCAATTTATCAACGAGGCTTTGCGCCTCTGATGTACTTAGCGCAAATCCTTCTTGGGGCAATGCCGTGGCAAGACCTGCCGCGACAGGGGCAACAATGGCAAATCGGCGCGAAAACACAGTCATATTTAAAACCTTGTAGAGAACATCGGCACGCAATGCCGAAAATTAGAGAGGATCGGTCTTTCACCCCTTAATATAGGGATGAACGGCGCAGTTAAAAACCACTTGTATCTAATGCGAATGGATCATCATCGGCGATTTCTGGCTCAACACCCAATTCAAACCGGCGAGATTGTACGTAAATCAATTTAAGTTGGGTGTAGCTATCGGCGCTGTCATACAAGACGGAATCGACGGTATCGCCGTATTTATCCCGCTCGAACGCCTTATCCGCAACTTTGACACCCGTCAGGGCCAAACGTGCAGATGGCTCTAGGACATATGATAAAGGGTTGGTGAAAAAGTCTACGACCTGCCCTGCAGCATCGCGTTCCGTGCTGGGGCCAAGCAAGGGCAATTCTAGATAAGCCCCCTCTCCAACGCCCCAAACATGCAGGGTTTCGCCAAAATCAGTATCATATTCTTGGATACCCATATCACCCGCAACATCAGCCAACCCACCGAATCCCAAAGTCGCATTGATCACAAAACGCACAGAATTCGTGGTCGCAGGCCCCAGTTTACCTTGCAGGACTTGGTTCACTACAACGCCTGGCAACGAGGCCGTGTCGGCCAGGTTGCTGACATTATCACGCAAACCATCGCCAACAGCGCTAGGCTGTTTTTCAGTTTCTTCTTCATTTTTAAAGAATTTAGTATCAATTTGACGATTAAATTCGTGAACACGTCGGTTCCGCTGCTCATAAGGGTCACGGATATCCTGCGTCACAACAGAAGATGGCCCAACGGAACAGGCGCTTGTAAAAACCGCAAGAGACAGATTTACAAAAATAAAGTATAGAGGTTTCATGGCTCTGCCTTCAGAATGCTTACTAAAGAACCCTATTGGGATTTTTTAAATCCTCCCTTAAAAGATCCATTAGCAGAAATGAACGTGAACCAATGCCTAGATGATAGATAGACACAAAGCTGTGACATCTAAGCGTCTAAACATTGGACGTGTTTTTAATTGTGCCATGCGAAGCCATGGTGCGCAAAATCAATATGCGGAACGTTGCCGATGAAATCAGGACCGTCAGATGCGGGTTTACAAGAACTCAAAAAAATTCGCAAAGAATCCCAAGCTTACTATTGGTTTGTGGGGATTTTTTCCTTCTTTGTGAATATGTTGATGTTCACAGGCCCCCTTTACATGATGCAGGTCTATGACCGCGTTTTAGGGTCACGTTCAGAGGCGACATTGGTCGCTCTATCCGTGTTGGTTATCTTCTTATACGGCATGATGGGTTTGCTGGATTATGTGCGCGGGCGCATCATGGGGCGTGTGGCAGCGCGGTTCCAATCTGCCTTGGATTTACGCGTTTTTGACGCGGTCATGCGTCGTGCTGCAATTCAGAACGATGAATTGGCACAAACCGGCCTAAAGGATCTAGAGGCCGTGCAACGCCTGATCGGTTCGCCGGTATTAATGTCGATTTTTGACATTCCGTGGTCCCCTCTGTTCATTGTGGGCATCATGATTTTCCACCCATGGCTGGGATATCTCGCACTGGCTGGGGGGGCTGTGTTGATTTGCATTGCGCTGATCAACCAAAAACTCACACGCGATCCATCGCTAAAATCCAACCGCGAAATGATGATTGCTGAGCGTCAAGCAGATCAAATCCGGGACGAGGCCGAAATGGTTCAGGCCTTGGGCATGCGCCGGTCGTCTTTCCTACGTTGGAACCAAGCGCGTGGCAGCGCTTTGGATAGCCATGTGTCGTCCACTGATCTGATCGGCAGTTTTACAACCCTGACCAAAACGTTCCGGTTGTTGTTGCAATCTGCCATGCTTGGCCTTGGTGCATATCTGGTGTTGCAAAACAACCTGACCGCCGGCGCGATGATTGCCGGATCCGTTTTGATGGGCCGCGCCTTGGCACCGATTGAAATGGCCATTGGACAATGGGCGCTTGTCCAACGTGGACGCAAAGGCTGGAACAATTTGGCGCAGCTCTTGGGCGAAGTTCCACAGGAAAAACCACGCACCGAATTGCCAAAGCCTAACGCCAAATTGGATGTGACCCAATTGACGATTATTCCGCCGGGCGAACAGCAAGCCTCGTTGCGCATGGTATCTTTTGCGATCAACCCAGGTCAGGCCGTCGGGGTCATTGGCCCCTCTGGTGCTGGCAAATCAACTTTGGCACGCGCCTTAACGGGCCTGTGGCGTCCGGCCGGTGGTAAAATTCGCCTAGATGGGGCGGCTTTGGATCAATATGGGCCTGATGTTTTGGGTGAACATGTTGGTTATCTTCCACAGCGCGTCGGGCTGTTTGACGGGACAATCGCCGAAAACATCGCCCGTATGGCACTGCAACCAGATGCCGAAAAGGTGGTCGAAGCCGCAAAAAAGGCTGATGCCCATGACATGATCCTGAAATTGCCCAATGGCTATGACACACGTGTTTCCGCAACACATGGCCGCCTCTCGGGCGGACAAATCCAGCGTATCGGTTTGGCGCGCGCCATGTATGGCGATCCTGTCTTGCTGGTGTTGGATGAACCCAATTCCAATTTGGACAATGAGGGATCAAATGCTGTGAACAACGCCATTCGCAGCTTTAAAGAGGATGGAAGATCCGTGTTGATTATGGCCCATCGCCCCGCGGCTATTCAGCAATGTGACCTGCTCTTGATGCTTGAGGGCGGCACACGCACAGCCTTTGGACCCAAGGAAGAGGTCCTGAAAGCTGTGGTTCAAAATCACAAACAAATCGCGAAAACTGGAACGCAGGGAGGTGTCCAATGAGCGCCGAAAAAACGCAATTTTCCATGCGCGTGCCGATGACATTCGGCATCATCTCTTTGCTTATTTTGGTTGGCGGATTTGGCGGCTGGGCCGCGACGACCCAAATCGCTGGCGCCATTATTGCCAGTGGTGCGATCGAAGTTGATCAGAACCGCCAAGTCGTGCAGCACCCCGATGGCGGTGTTGTATCGGAAATTTTGGTTGATGAAGGCGATACTGTTCAGGCAGGCGACCCGTTGATCCGTTTGGATCCAACGCTACTAGAGGCCGAACTGGCCATTGTGAATGTGCAATATTTCGAATTGATCGCCCGACGTGGTCGCCTGACGGCAGAGCGTGACGGAACTGATGACATCACATTTGATCCGATTGTCGTGGAAGAAGCCGCACGCGATCCACATGTTGCCGAATTGATGACGGGTCAAGAAAACCTGTTCCATGTACGCCGCGAAACCATGGCACGGGAACTAGAACAGCTGGACAAACGGCGCGACCAGATCGCGGATCAAATCCGTGGCATCGTCGCACAGCAAGAGGCACTGACCCGCCAAAATGAGCTGATCCAAGAAGAACTGACCGACAAGTTGGCGCTACAAGCAAAAGGGCTGACACAGGCCACTCAGGTTTTGTCATTGCAGCGCGAACAGGCACGGCTGTCCGGTGAAGTGGGCGAATTGACCGCATCCAAGGCCCAAGCCGAAGGGCAAATTACCGAAATCGAAATCCAGAAAATCACCCTTGAGGTACAATTGCGCGAAGAGGCAATCACCACATTGCGTGACATGCAATTCCGCGAACGTGAATATGCAGAACAGCGCCGCGCGCTGCTGGAACAACTCAGCCGAATGGATATAACCGCGCCGCTGTCGGGCATTGTTTATGGCCTAACGGTGTTTGCCGAACGCTCTGTTGTGCGCGCGGCCGATCCCATTCTGTATCTTGTCCCCCAAGATCGTCCTTTGGTGATCGCCGCCCAAGTCGAAGCCATCCATGTGGATCAGGTTTATTTCAATCAGGATGTGACCCTGCGCTTCTCAGCCTTGGATCAACGACAAACACCGGAATTGTTTGGCACGGTATCCTTGGTTTCTGCAGATGCATTTGAAGACGAGACCACAGGCCAACGCTACTACCGGGCTGAAATTGCGCTAAATCCAGATGAATTGTCACGCCTGCCCGAAGGAACCATTTTGGTTCCCGGCATGCCTGTCGAGGCTTTCATCAGAACGGCAGACCGCACGCCTCTGGCCTATCTGGTGAAACCGTTTACGGATTACCTCAACAAAGCATTCCGTGAAAGCTGACAAATCTCGCAAGCTATTTAAACGAATGGTCGATTTTCGATCTCGAATAGGTCAAATCAGGCTTTCCCCCCGCTTCTTGCAAGGTTAGCCTGCAGCGGAAATTTGACCTGTCGTTTGAAGGAAACCTGACATGAGCAATGCAATCGAAACACGTCTCTCTGAAATGGGCTTGTCCTTGCCCGTGGCGTCAGCTCCAGCGGCCAATTATGTCTCTTATGTTCTGACGGGCAACATGTTGTATGTGTCCGGCCAGATCAGCATGACAGAAAAAGGTCTGGACGGTTTGATCACCGGTAAAGTAGGCGCAGATCTGACTGTCGAGGAAGGTGCAGCAGCCGCACAAACCTGTGCACTCGGCCTGCTGGCGCAGGTGAAAGCGGCTTGTGGTGGGGATCTGTCCAAGCTGAAGCGCGTCGTGAAATTGGTTGGCTTTGTCAATTCCACGCCAGATTTCACCCAACAACCAAAAGTCATCAATGGCGCGTCCGATCTGATGGTTGAAGTGCTGGGTGACATTGGCAAACATGCACGCTCAGCCGTATCAGCAGGTGCGCTTCCACTGAACGTTGCCGTTGAAATCGAAGGCATTTTTGAAATCGACGTCTAAACGATGCTTTCCCTTCCAAACAGTTTTCTAGACCGCCCTATCGCGCATCGTGCATTGCATGACAAAACCGATGGTCGGCCTGAAAATTCCCGTGCGGCAGTACGCGCTGCCGTGCGGGACAATTACGGCATTGAAATCGATGTCCAATTGTCGCGCGATGGCGTGGCGATGGTGTTTCACGATTACGAACTAGATCGCCTAACCGGCGTGACAGGTCGTGTTGCAGAACACAGTGCCGCAGAATTGGCCGAAATCACCTTGCTGAACGGTGATGAAGGTATTCCAACGCTGCAGGACGTGCTGTCTGACGTGGCGGGAAACGTCCCTCTTCTGGTTGAGATCAAAGATCAAACCCGCGTTATGGGTCCAGATATCGGCCCGTTGGAACAAGCCACAGCACAGGCATTGGAAAACTATACCGGGGATATCGCCGTGATGTCGCTCAACCCGTTTTCCGTCATTGCGTTAAAAGACTTATGCCCAAATATCCCACGCGGCTTCACCACCTGTGGCTATAAAGGCAAATCTTGGGAAGCCCTGCCCGGCCCGTATTTGGAACAGCTGCGCAGCTTTCATTACTTACCTGAAATGGATGCAGGTTTTATTTCGCATCACCATGAAGATCTACAAAACCCCCGCATCCGCGAAATCGCAGCAAAGGCGTATGATGTCTTATGCTGGACGATCACGTCGCAAGACGCAGAAGTGAACGCCCGAAAGGTCGCAAAGAACGTGACATTCGAAGGCTACACGGCCTAACATTTCACCATTGCCCCCATTCGCTTAGGGGCAATCGGCCCTTAAGCCTCGCTGCGGATCACAGAATGGGACTTTCTATGGATCAAGACGCACCGCTCTCTGTCTCATTCATAGACAGCATTTCCAAAATCCAAGCCGCCGATTGGGATGCTTGCGCCTGTCCTGAAGCACAAGACGGCCGCCCGAATGATCCATTCACCACATGGCGGTTTCTCAACGCATTGGAACAATCAGCATCCGTTGGCGGCGGCACAGGATGGGAACCCCATTATGCAGTGGTTTCGCGCGGCGATGAGATAATCGCATGTGCCCCCCTTTATGGAAAAAGCCATTCACAGGGCGAATACATCTTTGATTACAATTGGGCCCATGCCTATGAAAATGCAGGCGGGCGCTATTATCCCAAGCTGCAAATCGCTGTGCCCTTCACACCTGCAACTGGGCGACGGTTTTTGACAAAGCCGGGTTACGAAACCTTAGGCATCAGCGGTTTGATACAGGCGGCTGTGCAGCTGGCGTCTGAAAATCAAATTTCATCGCTACACGCCACATTTTGCACAGAAGCCGAAGCTTTGGCAGGCGAAGCCATGGGACTCATGCGGCGCGTGACGCAGCAATATCATTGGCTGAATGATGGATATAATGATTTCGACGATTTCCTAGCTGCACTGTCATCGCGAAAACGCAAAACCATTCGCAAGGAACGTCAAAAGGCCCAGGGTTTTGGCGGCGAGATCCATGTTCTGACCGGCGATCAGATCCGACCCGAACATTGGGATGCGTTTTGGGTGTTTTATCAAGATACGGGTGCACGCAAATGGGGCACCCCCTATTTAACACGCGCGTTCTTTGACATCGCGCATGACACCATGCGCAACGATATGGCATTGGTTCTTGCCCAGCGCGACGGCCGTTACGTGGCAGGTGCATTGAACTTTATCGGGCGCGAGACACTATATGGCCGCTATTGGGGCTGCGTTGAACATCACCCCTGCCTGCATTTTGAGGCCTGCTATTATCAGGCCATCGATCTGGCAATCTCACTTGGCCTACAGCGCGTTGAGGCAGGCGCGCAGGGAGATCACAAACTGGCCCGCGGATATCTGCCGACAGAAACCAACAGTCTGCACTGGATTGCCGATCCGGGTTTTGCTAAGGCCATCGCCCGCTACCTAGCCGAAGAAAAACGCGCTATTGGTGAAGAAATAGAAATATTAACCGAATATGGTCCGTTTAAAAAAGAGACCAGAGAGGAACAGCAGTGACTGATAAACTGGAAGGATCAGAACGCGAAACCGCATTGGCAGACCTCGCCACAACCGGCTGGAGCATTCAAAAAGACCGCGATGCGCTGTACAAAAAATTCGAGTTCAGCGATTTTCGTGCCGCTTTCGGTTGGATGACGCAAATGGCGCTTTATGCAGAACGCTGGGATCACCATCCTGAATGGGCCAATATGTACAAGACCGTGCATGTGGTTTTGACCACGCATAGCGCCGGTGGTCTTTCGGAACTGGATATCCGTCTGGCGCGCAAAATGGATGACTGTTTTCCTAGCTAACACATCCTGATCGTAAACCAAAAAAGCGCACCTTATTGGTGCGCTTTGTGTTTTTAACGTCGTGTGCGAATTAGATCGCTTCTAGCAACGCCTCGCCGCCAGAGACTTCGCAAACGCCGGGGTTTTCTTCCTGTTGCAAAACTTTGACAACACCGTCTTCCGCATAAAGCGCATAGCGCAGCGAACGGTCAATCAGACCAACGGGTGGTGCAGAAAAATCCATACCAATGGCTTTTGTAAACGCAGCCTCAGAATCACCCAGCATTGCGATGCCTGCGTCTTCGGCTGCGGTGGCCTTGCCCCATGCATCCATAACAAACGGATCATTGACTGAGACACAGATGATTTCGTCCACGCCTTTGTCTTTGAACGCATCTGCTGTGCGAATAAAGCTAGGAACATGCGCCGTAGAACACGTGCCTGTATATGCGCCGGGCAGACCAAAGATCACGACCTTACGGCCGGACAATTTGTCTTTCAAAGCCACGGCTTCCGGGCCTTCGGCGCCCATGGTCATTAGCGTTGCATCTGGCAACGTTTCTCCAACAGAAATCGGCATCTTATGTCCTCATATGATTGCTATTCTATAGTTTGGGATATACCCATTTTTGGCAATAGAAAATGGAGGTTGTTATGTCAGGCGTTGTGGTTATTGGTGCCGGTCAGGCCGGTGCGTCATTGGTTGCACGTTTGCGCAGCAAAGGGTTTGACGGCAACATTACGATGATTGGCGCCGAAAATGCACCACCCTATCAGCGCCCCCCATTGTCCAAGGCCTATTTGCTGGGGGATATGGAACGCGAACGCCTGTTCCTGCGACCTGAACAATATTATGCCGATCACAATATTCGGCTGATCACAGGTGAAACGGTCACCCAGATTGATACGGCCGCCAAGGAAATCACAGTCGGCGACGAAACGCTGGCCTATGACAATCTGGCCTTTTGCACAGGTGCGGATCCGATCCTTTTACCACCCGAGGCTGGTGGAAATCTGGACGGCATCTATACCGTACGCAATCTGGCCGATGTAGACGCGATGGCCCCTGAATTCGTGGCCGGGCGCAAGGTTTTGATCGTAGGCGGCGGATATATCGGGTTGGAGGCCGCAGCCGTTGCGCGCAAATTTGATCTGGATGTCACATTGGTTCATCGCGGCGCACGGATTTTGTCACGCGTGGCCTCGCCCGAGACAGCCGATTATTTCCGCGATTTGCACCAAGGTCACGGCGTTGATCTGCGCGAAGGCACGGGCCTTGCCCGATTGACTGGCGATACCCGCGTAACAGGTGCTGTTCTAAGCGATGGCACAGAGTTAGACGTTGATTTCGTTATTGCCGGGATCGGTGTGTCGCCTGCCACAGCTTTGGCAGAAACTGCAGGTGTCACGCTGGACAATGGAATCACCACCGATGCCTATGGCCGCTGCAGCATCGCGGGCCTGTGGTCAGCGGGCGATTGCGCGTCATTTCCTGGCCCTGATGGCCAGATGCGTCTGGAAAGCGTCGGCAACGCCATCGATCAGGCCGAATTGGTGGCGGATAACATTATGGGGGCTGAACGCGCCTATATGCCGAAACCTTGGTTCTGGTCCGATCAGTATGACGTCAAATTGCAGATCGCTGGATTGCTGATAGGATACACCGATGTGGTCATTCGTGACGCAGGTGCAGGTGTCCGGTCCCATTGGTACTATCGCGACGACACCTTGATCGCATTGGATGCCATGAATGACGGGCGGGGATATATGGTCGGCAAGCGGTTGATTGAGGCCGGAAAATCCCCAGACAAAGCCGATATTTCTGACGTATCATCCGATCTAAAAGCCATTATGAAAGCGGCCATGGCGACATGAGGATCATTGCGGGCACATGGCGTGGGCGGCGTTTGGCCGCTGTTGGCAAAGGGGACGCAGGCGCACATCTGCGCCCCACCACAGACCGCGTGCGCGAAAGCCTGTTTAACATCCTTGGCGGGGGACGTTTTGGTGATCCGTGCGATGGGGCTGTTGTGCTGGATATGTTTGCAGGCACCGGCGCATTGGGGTTAGAGGCCCTATCCCGCGGCGCTGCGTCTTGCACATTTGTTGAAAATGGGCGTGTGGCACAGGGTATTTTGCGCGAAAATATCAAGCTGTTGGATTGCACCGATCAAACAAAGCTGATCACACGCGATGCGACCAAATTAGGTACTGTCAACAAGGTCGCAGATCTGATCTTTCTCGATCCTCCCTATGGGAAAAACATGGGTCAAAAGGCTCTGAACGCAGCACAGGAAGGTGGCTGGATCGCACCACAGGCTTTGGTGATCTGGGAAGAAAACGCCGAGCAAAGCGCGCCTGATGGGTTCACATTTATCGACAGCCGCAAATTTGGAGACAGCTATATGACCTTTCTGCGCGCAGACTGAGGCGATATGCCCGCTATGAACCACACGGGCTTGCCCCTATCATGTGTCACAACGATCAGGAGGCACCCATGGAAGAAAAACGACAAGATTTGACGTCAGAAAAGCAAAAGCAGCTGGTGCAGATGCTCGTTTCACAGATGAGCCAAGACGATCCACAGCTATATTATCTGCCCACCAGCCAAATCGCGTTTCAGATAGAGGCCTATATCCGCGGCGACAATGACCTGTCGGTCGAGGATCTGACGCTATTGGCACCGCTATCTGCCCATGACATCCAATTGATGCTGAGCCTGCATTCAGGCGGCTAAAAGTCAGGCCGCCTGTTTCTGGAACAATCCCGCCGGAGAGGTCGTAAAGATTTCGGCCCCTGTCGCGGTCACACCTACAGAATGTTCAAACTGTGCTGACAGAGATTTGTCGCGCGTGATAGCTGTCCAACCATCGCCAAGAACCTTGCTTTCCGGGCGTCCCAGATTGACCATGGGTTCGATAGTAAAGAACATACCTTCTTCCAACACAGCCTTACTGCCTGCGCGCCCATAGTGCAGAACATTGGGTGGCGAATGAAACACGCGCCCCAAACCATGGCCGCAGAAATCCCGCACAACAGACATGCGCTGTGCTTCAACATATGTCTGGATCGCAAAACCGATATCGCCAAATGTATTGCCCGGCTTGACCGCTTCGATCCCGAACATCAGCGCGTCATGGGTGACTTGGATCAAGCGTTGCGCAAAGGGTTTAATCGGACCAACCGTATACATACGGGAACTGTCGCCGAACCATCCATCCTTGATGACCGTAACATCAATATTCAGGATGTCGCCTTCAATCAGTTCGTCATGTTTACGACCCGCTTTTTCGTTCTTACCTTTAGGAACTTTCGCCCCTGGGATCCCATGACAGACAACATGGTTTAGCGAAATACAGGACGCGTGTTTGTAGCCTTTATACCCAATCGTCGCGGAAACGACGCCCAGTTCTTCCACACGGCGTTCGATATAGGCATCGATCTCGCCCGTTGTGACACCGGGCTTAATCATTGGCCCCAACTCATCCAGAATCTGCGCCGTGACCTGTCCGGCAGCTGTCATACCAGCAAAATGTTGCGGGCCAAAAATTTGGATACCTTCACGGGTTTCACGAAGGGGTTGGTCGGTGTTCACGTCTGTCATCTCCAATAACTTTCGATCTATCTAGGCGGTTTTGCCCCAAAGAACCAGAGGCGAGAGACGAAAACCGCTTGAGGCGCGGCGATCTGTGGCCTAGTGATCTGCGCCAGTGATACGTTGAACAGGCAGCAGGAGCCGGTCCTATGAGCATGAACAGTTTTGGTCACCTTTTCCGTGTCACCACATGGGGCGAAAGCCATGGTCCCGCCTTGGGTGCAACCGTCGATGGGTGCCCTCCCGGCGTTGATATTGACGTGGCTGACCTGCAGCACTGGCTAGATCGCCGCCGTCCCGGCACCAGCCGGTTTACAACTCAGCGTAAAGAACCAGATGCGGTGAAAATTCTGTCAGGCGTCTTTGAAGGTAAAAGCACTGGGACCCCTATTCAGTTGATGATCAAAAATACCGATCAGCGGTCCAAAGATTACGGCGAAATCGCCCGTCAGTTCCGTCCTGGACATGCGGATATTACCTATTTCCAAAAATACGGCATCCGGGATTATCGCGGTGGTGGACGGTCCTCTGCACGTGAAACCGCTGCGCGGGTGGCTGCTGGCGGTGTTGCGCGGGCCGCGTTGAACGCATTGGTGCCTGATTTGAAAATCACCGGTTATATGGTGCAAATGGGTGCTCATGGTGTTGAACGGTCTGAAATCAACCTATCCGAGGTCGAGAACAATCCGTTTTGGTGCCCCTCTGCAAAAACGGCGGCGGCTTGGGCGGATGAACTGGATGCATTGCGCAAATCTGGCAACAGCGTTGGCGCGATTATCGAAGTCGTCGCCTCTGGCGTGCCGGTTGGCCTTGGCGCCCCAATTTACAATAAGCTGGACACAGATCTGGCTACCGCAATGATGTCCATCAACGCCGTTAAAGGTGTTGAAATCGGTACTGGCATGTCTTCTGCCGCATTGACCGGCGTCGAAAATGCAGACGAAATCACCATGGGGCCAGACGGTCCTGAATATAGCTCGAACAATGCAGGCGGTATTCTGGGTGGCATTTCTACGGGCCAAGACGTTATCGTGCGTTTTGCAGTGAAACCCACATCTTCCATCCTGACACCTCGCAAAACCATCAACTTGGATGGCGAAAGCGTGGACCTGATCACCAAGGGGCGCCATGATCCCTGCGTTGGTATCCGCGCAGTGCCCGTGGGTGAGGCCATGATGGCCTGCACCCTATTGGATCATCTGTTGCTTCACCGTGGTCAGGTTGGCGATGCGGGCGGTAAGTTTTAAACATCCAAAATGCAGGCGAACGACCAAGCACGCGCTTGGTCTTGGGCAACGCAGAATAGAATTCCAAACAAAAACGGCTGCGCCAAAGAGCAGCCGTTTTTCGTTTCTCATATCAGATATGTTTTATTTTGCCGCCAGCCCAATCGCGGACAAGCCGTGTAGCAGATCAACCGCATAGGCCAATTGATTGTCACGATCCCGCAGCTCGGCAGCCGCCTCGGCCTTGGCGCGTTCCTCTTCGATCTGGCGGATTTCGTCTTCCGTCAGGGAATCATTGTCGAGAGATCCACGCAGATCCGCCTCTGACCGGCTAAAGGTTGCTGAGGACTGTTCTTCACCCTCTTCCTCCGGCTCTGGACGTTTGAATTCAACCACGATGTCCGGGGACACACCCAGCGACTGGATAGAGCGGCCTGATGGCGTATAATAGCGCGCTGTCGTCAAACGCATCGCGCTGTTGCCGCGCAATGGCATAACCGTTTGGACCGATCCTTTACCAAAGCTTTTGGTGCCAACGACTACCGCACGGCGGTGGTCTTGCAATGCACCTGCTACGATTTCAGAAGCAGACGCAGACCCGCCATTGATCAATACAACAATAGGTTTGCCTTCGGCCAGATCACCAGCAGTGGCGTTAAAACGATCGCCGTCCGCAGGATCACGCCCACGCGTCGATACAATTTCGCCTTTTTCCAAGAAACTGTCGGACACACGGATCGCTTGGGTCAACAAACCACCGGGGTTGTTGCGAAGATCGATCACAAAGCCCTCGACCTCATCCATGCCACCCAGTTCCTCGACCTGCTCAGCCAGTTCTTTTTCCAACTGCGTCAGTGTCTGTTCGTTAAATGTCGCAATCCGCAAGACGGGGACATTGCCCTGTAGGCTGCCGCGCACAGCGATATTGCTGATTTTGTCGCGAATAATGCTGACATCAAACGGTTCGGTTTCACCTTCACGGACAACCGTGATGACAATTTCAGACCCTGCCGGGCCGCGCATCAATTCAACTGCTTCGCCCAAAGTCAGGCCCAAAATGGATTCGCCATCCACATGAGTGATAAAATCACCCGCCTCGATACCCGCTTTGAACGCAGGTGTATCATCCATAGGCGAGACAACTTTTACATAACCATCTTCTTGTGTGACCTCGATGCCCAAACCACCGAATTCGCCGCGTGTTTGTTCCTGCATTTCTTCGGCGTCTTGCGGTGGCAAAAAGCTGGAATGCGGATCAAGTGAGGTCAGCATGCCGTTGATCGCCGCCTCAATCAAATCGGCCTCTTCGACCTCTTCAACATATTCAGACCGGATACGTTCGAAGATATCTCCAAACAGATCCAGCTGTTCATATACGCTCGGCGATTTCGCCGTTTCTTGAGCCACCAGCGGGCCTACAAATTGCGTTGTGGCCAATGTGCCAACAAGAGCGCCCCCAAAGGCCGCGAATACGAATTTTTTCATCTGTGTCTCATTCCTTATCGGCGTCGAACCACAACAGCGGATTTTCCGGCGCATCATACACCCTGACTTCTATATAGAGCGTTTCCGTCCGCTCTCCACCAGCACTTTCGAATAAAAAACTTTGTGATTGGGTTTGAGCGAGCGTTTGCCCGCCCATCAAACCGACAGGTGATCCTTCTGGCAGGATTTGGCCTATGTCTCCGAAAACCTCGTCTAAGCCTGCAAAAACAAACAAGATCCCGGGTTGTGGTTCAAGAATCGACACCAGCCCGTAATCCAGCAATGGACCGCGATAGCGCAATGTCGCAGTGGCCGGTGCCGTGACCAGCGCCCCCGGACGCGTCACCACGACAAGACCCGGGCGCACGACGCCAGCCGCATCCGCCTCGCCTGGACGGCGCAAGACCTGCCCAGCGACCGGAAATGTCAGGTTGCCTTTACGACTGCTGACATCCGGCAGATCAATCGCGGCCTCATCCGTCGTGATATTCGACAGACCGCTGGCAAAAGCGGACAAGGTTTCACTGCCGGAAATCAAAATTGCCGTGCGCACGGAGTCTTCGGTGAATTTGCGCGGTAAATCGGTGCGGTCTGCGATGGCCTTGGACAATTCTGTGCGCGCGGTTTGCAAACCACTTAAGCCGTTTTCCAGCACATCAATTGCGCGTTCCTGAATACGGCGCAGGGCAGAAACCTCATCTAAGTCTTGTTTCAAACCATCTGCTTGGGCGTTCAGCCCCGGCATCACAGCCTCCAGCAACATGCCTGCCCGTGCGGCCCCAACCGGCCCCTGCGGATGCGCCAAAGTTTCTGGTGTGGCGCTGGGGCCCAAACTACTGAGAACGCCCAACAACTGAGAGATATCGGCCTCTTGCGCAGCCAATTTCAGCGATAGTTCTTTTTCCCGGATCGCAACATCCCGCATGCCTTCGCGCATCGCAGAAAGGCCCGTTTCATAGGCGCGCACGGCCGCCGTTAATGCCGCCACGCGATCCCGTCCACCATCGGCCTGATCCAATTGAACATGCGCATCTTCGATCGCACGGGCTGCTTCAGCCGCAATTTCCGCCGGACCAGAGACTTGCGCCTGCACCGCCATAGGCAACACAGACACAGCAATCACACTGATCAGATATCGGACCACAATCTAGCCTTTTACAATCAAGCTATGTCCGGTCATTTCTTCTGGCTGACCCAGCCCCATCAACTCTAGCAAGGTTGGGGCAACATCCGCCAAACGACCGTCTTTTAACGCAGCGCCGTCAGGCCCACCATACATAACAACACCAACCAGATTGGTGGTATGCGCCGTATGCGGTCCGCCCGTTTCAGGATCAACCATCATTTCGCAATTGCCGTGATCCGCGATAACAACCATCTGACCACCTTTCGCCTCTAGCGCGGCCAAAGCTTTGCCCAATCCGGTATCTACCGCTTCACAGGCCTTGATAGCCGCGTCTAGATCCCCTGTATGACCAACCATATCTGGGTTCGCATAATTGGTGACGATCAAGTCATATTCTTTTTCAATCGCTTCGACGAATTTCTCCGTCACTTCGCCCGCGCTCATCTCTGGCTGCAGATCATAGGTCGCAACCTTCGGCGACAGCGGCATATAGCGATCTTCGCCCTCTTCCGGAGTCTCTTTGCCGCCATTTAGGAAAAAGGTCACATGGGGGTATTTTTCAGTCTCAGCCAACCGGAATTGCGTTTTGCCTTGTTTGGCAACCCATTCACCCAGCGTGTTTACAATGGCCCGCTTGGGGTAGCATGTGGTCATATATGCGTTATGAGCCGCAGAATATTCCACCATGCCAAGCAACGCACTCAGCTCTGGTTTGGCCCGCTCGAACCCATCAAAATCAGGCGCAGCAATCGCGGCCAAAATTTCGCGCGCCCGGTCTGCGCGGAAGTTCAGGCAGAAATACCCGTCCCCCGCGCTCAAACCCGCATAATCGCCAATCACCGTGGCAGGCACAAATTCGTCCATGACATCCTTGGCATAGCTTTGCGACACAGCCGTCACCGCGTCCGGCGCATTGGCCTCGCCCTTACCTTCGATCATGGCGTAATAAGCGGTGGAAACACGTTCCCAACGGTTGTCACGATCCATCGCATAATAACGTCCAGTGACTGTGCCAATGGTCACGCCTGCGGGCAGCGATGCCACCATGTCCTTCATAAAGCTTTCCGCAGACGAGGGTGCAACATCGCGGCCATCTGTGATCGCATGCAAAACGACCTCTAGCCCCTGCGCAGTCAGTGCACTCAACGCTGCCTTGATATGTGCGATATGCCCATGCACGCCGCCATCAGACACGACACCCATAACATGCATCTTGCCACCCGCAGCCTTAACCGCGCTGCAAGCGGCAATCAGTTCCGCGTTTTTCGCAAATGATCCATCTTCAATCGCCAAATCGATCTGACCCAAATCCATGGCAACAACTCGGCCGGCACCAATATTGGTATGACCGACTTCTGAATTGCCCATCTGGCCGCTGGGCAAACCCACATCAGGACCGTGGGTGATCAGCGTCGCATGCGGACATGTCGCCATCAACCGATCAATGGTTGGCGTTTTGGCCAAAACAGGTGCATTGGCTGTGGTGTCATCAGACATCCCCCAACCGTCCAAAATGGTAAGAACTGTGGTCATGAAAGCGCCCCCGCTGGTCCCCAAAATGGGTGATATGTCAGTTTTCAGGGGTGTTTTAGCAGGGGTTTATGGGGATGTGGAGGGGGCCACACGTTCAATCCTGATTATGACCCAGATTTCACACTGACATAGTTCGGATTGCATTCAAGATGATAAGCATCGTTGATCTGGGAACGAGACCAATTGAAGACCCGTTCCAAAGATGCTGACACAGTTCGATCGAAATATTCAAAGTCTTTCGCAAACTTAGGAAAGGACACAAATAGCGTAGGAACTTCGTATTCGATCAACGGTTGGATCGTGTTGTAGAACTGTTCGGCCAAAAGATAGTGTTGATCCACATCTTTGTTCCTGCCGACAAGTCCGCCCGGCGCTTTATCTGGATCAATACCTTTTTCTTCTGCCCGCGCATTCACATCTATGCGGCTCTGAGCAGCTTGATACAGATCCCGTACAGGCACAATTGCAAGCCCTATCGGAAACCATTGTTCCTTCAACAGCACAGGAAGACGCTTTGTCAGCCGGGGTGTTTTTATAATTTGTGGAAGGTCATCAAGATTTCTTCGGTTTGGCATCCGCTCCAAACCAGCACGACCAATATTTCCGGCGACACGATCAAGATGCTTTTGATTATATCCCGTATCTAGACCAGCCTGCGTAAAAACACGCATCAGCAAAGTCGTTCCTGCCCGACCCGTTCCACAAATTACAACTTTAGGATCCAACCCGCATCTCCTTAATGATTTAGGTTAGCTTAACCTAAATCATTAAGGCAACAATACCCTATAGAGGCAAACACGGTGTTGGGTTGGAAAGGGCGTTGCGCCTTACCCTTGCAGGGATTTCACAACAATCTCGCCCTCTTCACGTTCTTTCATCGCCAATGCTGCGGCATGGGCTGCAGCGGCAGTCGTGAAGTATGGGATCTTGTCATAGAGCGCGACATGCCGGATTTCACGGCTGTCTTCGATAGACGCCGCACCCTCGGTCGTGTTCATCACCAGATTGATGCCACCATCTTTCATGACGTCGACAATGTTAGGGCGTCCTTCGAAGACCTTTTTCACCGTCTCACAGGTCAGGCCCTGTTCATTGAGGAACGTGGCGGTTCCAGCCGTCGCGACGATACCAAAGCCCAAATCGGACAGAACCGTTGCGGTTTCGGCCAATTGTGGTGTCTTGTCGTCATCCTTGATGGAAAAGAACACTTTGCCACCTTTTGGCAGATCCACACCCGCGCCCAACTGCGCCTTAAGGAAAGCACGTGGGAAAGAGCGATCCCAGCCCATGACTTCACCTGTTGAGCGCATTTCTGGACCCAGAATTGTATCGACACCTGGGAAACGCGCGAATGGCAGAACCGCCTCTTTCACGCTGAACCATGGCATGATCGGATCGGCCAAGGTCATTGGATCGGCAATCGGCAGCGGGCTGTCATAATCCGCATCTGCTGGGTATGCCGGACGTTCAGGGAACGCCTCTAGTTTTTCACCCGCCATCAGGCGCGCGGCGATAGATGCAATCGCGCTATCGGTCGCTTTGGCCACGAATGGCACGGTGCGGGATGCGCGCGGGTTGACCTCGATCAGGTAGATATCATCGCCTTTGATGGCAAACTGAACGTTCATCAGGCCCACAACATGCAGCGCTTTTGCCAATGCAACCGTCTGGCGTTTGATCTCTTCGATCACGTCAGCGGACAGGGAATAGGGCGGCAAGGAACAAGCCGAGTCGCCTGAGTGCACACCTGCCTCTTCGATATGCTGCATAATACCGGCCACATGGACCTTGTCGCCATCACATAGCGCATCCACATCCAGTTCGGTCGCGCCAGACAGATAGCTGTCCAGCAGAACAGGGCTGTCGCCGGACACAACCACAGCTTCTTTGATATAGCGTTCAAGCTGCGCCATATCGCGTACGATTTCCATCGCGCGACCACCCAAAACGTAGGATGGGCGGATGACCAATGGGAAACCAATTTCTTCCGCAATTTTCAACGCTTCGGCATCCGTAGACGCAATACCGTTATTTGGTTGCTTTAGCCCCAATTGAGACACGAGCGCCTGGAACCGTTCGCGGTCTTCGGCCAAATCAATCGCGTCAGGCGTTGTGCCGAGGATTGGAATGCCTTCCGCCTCAAGCGCATTTGCCAATTTCAAAGGCGTCTGACCACCGAATTGAACGATCACGCCATGCAGCGTGCCATTGTCCTGCTCAACGCGCAGGATTTCCATGACATGTTCAAAGGTCAGCGGCTCGAAATACAAACGGTCTGATGTATCATAATCCGTAGACACCGTTTCCGGGTTACAGTTGATCATGATTGTCTCATATCCCTGATCCGTCAGGGCGAAACAGGCGTGGCAGCAGCAGTAATCAAATTCGATCCCCTGCCCGATCCGGTTTGGGCCACCGCCCAGGATCACGACCTTTTTCTGATCCGATGGACGCGCTTCACATTCCACTTCGCCCATCATGGGGGCTTCGTAAGTGGAATACATATACGGCGTTTGGGCCTCAAATTCCGCGGCACATGTATCGATGCGCTTGAAGACAGCATTCACGCCCAATGTATGGCGTTTCTTGCGAATGTCGCGTTCTGCAAAGCCGGTCAGCTTCGCCAGACGTGCATCTGAGAACCCTAGCATTTTCAACGCGCGCATGCCCGCTTCGTCCTGCGGCAAGCCGTTGTCTTTCACGTCTTGCTCTGCATCTACGATTTCGCGGATTCGGTCCAGGAACCAAGGGTCAAACGCAGTCACGCCTTGGATTTCGTCATTGGTCAAACCGTGACGCATCGCCTGTGCAATGGTGCGCATCCGGTCAGGTGTTGCTTCGGACAAAGCTTTGACAATCGCGTGCTTTTCAGGCGCGCCTTCGATCTCGACCTCGTCAAATCCGGTCAGGCCAGTTTCCATGGATGCCAGCGCTTTTTGCAGGCTTTCATGGATGGTGCGGCCAATCGCCATCGCTTCGCCGACGGATTTCATCGCCGTGGTCAACTTAGGTTCGGAACCTGGGAATTTTTCAAAGGCAAAGCGTGGGATTTTGGTGACGACATAATCGATGGACGGTTCGAACGATGCGGGTGTCACCTTGGTGATGTCATTGTCCAACTCATCCAGCGTATAGCCGATCGCCAATTTCGCCGCGATTTTCGCAATTGGGAAACCCGTCGCTTTGGATGCCAGCGCAGATGAGCGCGACACGCGCGGGTTCATTTCGATAACAACCATGCGGCCATCGGCAGGGTTCACAGCCCACTGCACATTGGACCCGCCCGTTTCAACGCCGATCTCGCGCAGAACAGCAATCGAGCCATTGCGCATGATCTGGTATTCTTTGTCCGTCAGCGTCAGAGCTGGGGCTACGGTGATGGAATCGCCAGTATGCACGCCCATCGGATCTACGTTTTCGATGGCACAGACGATAATGGCGTTGTCCGCTTTGTCGCGGACCACTTCCATTTCAAATTCTTTCCAACCCAGCAGGCTTTCATCCACAAGGATCTGGTTCACAGGGGATGCGTCCATACCCGTGCGGCAGAAATGGATGTAATCTTCGCGGTTATACGCAACACCACCGCCTGTACCGCCGAGGGTAAAGGCAGGACGAATGATGGCTGGAAGACCGATTTCGTCCAATGTTTCCAAAGCGATCTGAACACCCGCCTCCAGATCTGTGCTACCGTCTTCACGCTTAGGTGCTGTGACGATTGTCGCTTTTGGGTTCTCAAGACCAATCCGATCCATCGCCTCGCGGAACAACGCGCGGTCTTCGGCCATTTCAATCGCATCGCGTTTGGCACCGATCATCTCAACGCCGAATTTGTCCAAAACACCCATCTCTTCAAGCGCAAGAGACGTGTTCAGACCGGTCTGACCACCCATCGTTGGCAGCAAGGCATCTGGGCGCTCTTTCTCGATAATCTTGGCAACCACTTCGGGCGTGATCGGTTCGATATATGTCGCATCCGCCAGCTCTGGATCCGTCATGATCGTTGCTGGGTTCGAGTTCACCAGGATAACCCTGTAGCCTTCTTCGCGCAGCGCCTTACACGCCTGAGCACCAGAATAGTCAAATTCGCAGGCTTGTCCGATGACAATGGGCCCGGCGCCGATGATCATGATGGATGTGATATCGGTACGTTTGGGCATGGCAGACCTCGTTTTGACAGTTGAGCGATACGGCAAATATTGAGCAGCATGCGAAGCCTGACATAGATCAGGCCCGCAAATTGTCGTGCGTTATAAGGACAAGCGCGCCATGCGCAAGCCCTCTCTTACCTCTTGAACACAACTATCCATGGACAAGTTCGATGGAACGTTCCGTTTCAGGCTTTGACCCCTGCTCATAAAGGTAATCCCGCGTTACAGGAACTGTCATTTGCTGTTTGGACAACTGAAAATGAAAAACAGCCTGCGTTTGGAATTCAAATGCCACTTCGCAAGCAACCAGATAAAAGCGAAACATTCTTTCGAATCGAACATCATAGGTTTTCCGAATCTCTGGCAGGGCCGCTTCGAACCTTCGACGCCAATGATGCAAAGTCGGGCCGTATTGCCCGCGCCAAACCTCGATATCTGCCTGCCACAGGCCTGATTTTTCGATGGCCGGAGCGAGATCAGACATTGCTGGCACATAGCCCCCCGGAAAAATATATTTCGCAATCCACGGGCTGGTTGATGATGGGGGCCCGGTCCATCCGATCGTGTGGATCAGCGCGATTCCGTCATCCGTCAGCAAATCATGGACCTTATCAAAATAGGTCTGGAACTGCGGCAGCCCAACATGTTCCAACATTCCGACACTGACGATCCGATCAAACGGTTCGGACACTTTACGATAGTCCTGCAAACGCAGATCAATCCGATCCTGCAACCCCGCCGCCTGCACCCGTTCACGTGCAAGCACCAATTGGTTTTCCGATAGGGTCACACCAGTCACATACGCGCCATAATCCCGCGCCAACGTCAAAGCCATGCCGCCCCAACCGCATCCGATGTCCAACACGCGCATGCCCGGTTTGATCATCAACTTTGCTGCGATATGATTTTTCTTAGCAATTTGGGCCGCTTCCAACGACATATCCGGCGACTTAAAATAAGCGCAGGAATATTGCATATCCTCATCAAGAAACTGTCGATAGAGATCGTTTGAAATGTCATAGTGATGGGCAACATTGCGACGGGACCGCCATGGATTGTTGATTTGCGCAAATCGTCGCAATGACGTGCGCATGCTTTGCCATGTCGTCACCCAAACCGGCAGATTTCCAGCGTCTTGGTTGCGCACCAAAAAAGCCAGCAACCCTTTTAGATCCCGCGTGTCGATCTGACCATCCATATACCCTTCGCCCAACGCCAAAACTGGGTTCATAACGAGCGGGCGTAGGATCGCACGGTCTTTTAGACTAATATCCGCACGCACGGGCCCCAAATGTGGCGCGATAGGTGGGCCATATTCGGACCCGTATTGCTTTGTTTTCCCGTCGGGCCATGTAACAAACAACACACCACTTACAATCAATCGCGACAACATGCGATCCAGCGCAGATTCCCACATATCAACCTCTTTCGATATCGTCCTTCCTAAAAATTTCTAGAAAAACCCTAGCGCAGATGATGATTCTCACCAAATCCCGCTCAGGAAAGAGGGGTTGTGCTTGACACTGGCCCCGCTTGGCTGTGTATCGCTTGCAAACAATTTGCCGTATTCCAAAGGGGCCAAAACATATGAACGCCTATCGTAGCCATACCTGCGCGCAGCTGACCAAAGACAATGTGGGCGACACGATTCGCCTGTCCGGCTGGGTAAACCGCATCCGAGATCATGGTGGCGTTCTTTTCATTGATTTACGGGACCATTATGGCGTCACTCAGGTGATTGCAGACACGGACAGCCCCGTGTTCGGCGAGCTGGAAAAAGTGCGCTCTGAATGGTGTATCCGCATTGAAGGCAATGTGCTGGCGCGTGATGAAAGCCTGATTAACCCGAACCTGCCAACCGGTGAGGTCGAAGTGTTTGTACGCGACCTAGAAGTGCTGGGAACCGCCGGCGAATTGCCGCTGATGGTGTTCGGAGATCAGGAATATCCTGAAGAAACGCGCCTGAAATACCGTTTCCTCGACTTGCGTCGCGAGCAGATGCAGAAAAACATGACCCTGCGCTCTGACGTTGTATCGTCGATCCGCAAGCGGATGTGGGACAAAGGTTTCCGCGAATACCAAACGCCGATCATCACCGCATCCAGCCCAGAAGGCGCACGCGACTTCCTCGTGCCATCGCGTTTGCATCCGGGCAAGTTCTACGCTCTGCCACAGGCCCCACAGCAGTTTAAACAGCTGATCATGGTATCTGGCTTCGACAAATATTTCCAAATCGCGCCGTGCTTCCGCGACGAAGATCCGCGCGCTGACCGGTCGCCGACAGATTTCTATCAGCTCGACCTGGAAATGTCCTTTGTCGAACAACAAGATGTGTTTGATACGATTTCGCCTGTCGTTGCTGGCGTATTCGAGGAATTTGGCGAGGGTGCAAAAGTGGATGCGCCGGACACATGGCCGCAGATCCCTTACAAAGAAGCCATGCAGAAATACGGCAGCGACAAGCCAGACCTGCGCAACCCGATTGAAATGCAGGTTGTGTCTGATCATTTCCGCGGATCAGGTTTTGCGATCTTTGCGAAACTGCTGGAACAGGACGGCACCGAAATTCGTGCAATCCCAGCACCAAAAGGCGGTTCGCGCAAATTCTGTGACCGCATGAACAAATTCGCACAAGGCGAAGGCCTGCCGGGCATGGGTTATATCTTCTGGCGCGAAGGTGCTGACGGTATGGAAGCGGCCGGTCCATTGGCGAAAAACATTGGCCCAGAACGCACCGAAGCGATCCGCCAGCAGCTGGATCTGGGTGTGGGCGACGCGGCATTCTTCCTTGGTGGCAAGCCAGATAGCTTTGTCAAAGTGGCTGCGAAAGCGCGCGACACTATCGGTGCAGAATTGAAACTTCTGGACGAAAACCGCTTTGCCTTTGCCTGGATCGTGGATTTCCCGATCTATGAAAAAGACGAAGAAACCGGCAAGATCGATTTCGAACACAACCCGTTCTCGATGCCTCAAGGTGGCCTAGAGGCGTTGAATGGCGATCCTTTGGATGTACGCGGATATCAGTATGACCTTGCCTGTAACGGCTACGAACTGATTTCTGGTGCGATCCGGAACCACCAGCCAGAGATCATGGTCAAAGCATTCGAAATCGCAGGCTATGGCGAAGACGAGGTCAAATCCCGCTTTGGTGCGCTCTACAACGCGTTCCATTACGGTGCCCCACCCCACGGTGGCTGTGCCGCCGGTATCGACCGGATCGTTATGCTGTTGGCAGGTCAACAGAACATCCGCGAAGTTGTTATGTTCCCAATGAACCAACGCGCAGAAGATCTGATGATGAACGCACCAAGCGAACCACAGGCCGAACAGTTGATGGAACTGTCCTTGCGCACCATTCCGCAGGACTGATCGAGAACAAATAAAAAATTAAGCCACCTCAGCATCTGCTGGGGTGGCTTTTTTAATGACTTAATCAAAATATCCGTGTGACAGGACAAATAGCGACAAACCGTAATGGGTCCTCGCTAAATTTGCCCTTTAAAAATAGGCAGCCCCGAAGCTACACCACCGATCACATTGCCAGTTTTTCATTTAGACGGTCATGAACCAGGGCCACAACACGGGCCAGATCTGTTTGAATAGGGTCTCCATTTTGCTTGGCCGCCACCAAGTTTTGCGATGCATGTTCCAAAGCAACATCTTCCGCACTGCGCGCAACGCCTACCAAGAATTTTCCGACATAGTCTAGGGACACCATATCACTCTTAGCCCCCAAAAGCTCAGCCGCATGCGCCATATCATCCTGATAGGCCAAGGGATCGGGCAAAACCGGTTCGTGCTCAATCGCACGGATCAAGTTTGGACGACGTTCCGCTGGCAGTGCCGCGATGACCATTTGTTGAAAGATCGCAAGGCTGGAAATCGGTTTTGGCATAAAGCCATTCGCGCCAGCGTGGAGAGAGGCCTGTTCCATATCAGGATCGCCACTTGTCGCCAAAATAGCAGGAACACGCGGTTGTAGGCCATTCAGTTCGGAAATCAATTCCATCCCTGACCCGTCAGGAAGACCGATATCGGCAATCACCACTGTTGGGCGATAGACCCGCAAATGCCGTCGCGCTGATTGCAAACAATCCGCACGTCGAATGCGCGCGCCAGATCGCAAGCACATCAGCCGCATCGCATCACAGGCGAATAAGCTGTCTTCTACAACCAGCACCGTCATGCCCAAAAACGGGCGCGTTGGCGTTGGACGTAGCATAGTTTCCATCTGCATTTTGTCGTCCATGTCGATTCCTCTTGGGGCCTATGGGAATCAAGACTGCCCTTTCGCAGTGAATCGCAGGTTAACGCGGACGACGCATCTGCGCCCTTGTTCAAACTGTGTCCACATTGCATAGTCACATGCCAGCGACCAAGAAAGGGGTGCCCGCGATGATTGGAAAGCTAAATCACGTCGCCATTGCCGTGCCCGACCTTGAGGCTGCAGAGACACAATACCGCAATATGCTGGGGGCGGATCTAAGTCCTGCACAGGATTTGCCCGATCATGGCGTCCGTGTGATCTTTGTCAATTTGCCAAATACAAAGATCGAGCTACTTTACCCTTTAGGCGATGCATCCCCGATCCAAAGTTTTTTGGAAAAAAATCCAAACGGGGGCATGCATCACATTTGTTATGAGGTCGATGACCTTGCGGAAGCCTGCCATCATCTTACGAAAAGCGGCGCTCGTGTCTTGGGGGATGGCAGCCCGCAAATAGGTGCGCATGGCAAACCGGTCATATTTTTGCACCCCAAAGATTTCAACGGCTGCCTTATTGAATTGGAGCAAGCCTAATGGCCATCACATCCGCTCTCGTCCTATTTGCCGTCATCTGGTTCATGACGTTTCTCATGGTCATCCCATTCCGTTTACAAACCCAAGGGGATTTGGGCGAAATCGAACCTGGCACTCATGCAGGCGCACCTGAGACGCATAATCTGGGCAAAAAAGCATGGATCACAACAGGTATCACTTTGGTGCTATGGGCCATCGTGGTTGGCATCATTCTATCAGGCGTGATCACGTTGGAACATTTGGATAAGCTGACAGATTGGATCATTTAAGCACAATATGACCTTCCAGCCCCCTATCCCAGACGACCAACCAATTTGTGATACAAATGGGTAAAAGTCGCAGCCCCTAGAATAGGTACAAGCAAGTTCACGATGGGTATGGACAATGGAAGCGCCATAAGAATCCCAGCCGCCCAGATCCGAAACGCATGTTGTTTGCGCTGCTGCTTTGCCGCGATGCGGCCAACCCTACGACTGGCAACAAGGGTGAAATATTCCCGCCCCAGCAGATAGCCATTCAGCCCCCAAAAGATGAATGGCGCGAAAGGGGTGAAGATGACATAAAGCACAAGGGCAACCACATTGGCCAACGCCATGACCCCAAGAAAGCTAACCGTATCGCGAATACTGTCTGTCATCCCCAAAGGTGTTGCATCGGGTAGGTTTGGGAAATGCTTATCTTCAACCGCCTGGGCCACCTGATCCAAAAATAAGGACGAAATGGCGGAAGCAACAGGAACCATCAAAAAGATGGAAAAGCCCAGCATGATCGGGATCATGCCCCAATCCAGAATGCGCGCCAGCCAAGCGACTTCACCAATCCAAGGCAAGCGGATCGTTTCGCCAAAAAGGCTATGCATCAGGCGTATGAAGCCCCAGGAAAACGCACCCAGCGCAGCGATACTGGCAAAGACACCCATCCACAGCACCCGTTGAAACCGGCCATCACCCAGCTGACCAAGCGCCTTAAAAAATGAAACTAAGATCATTTATCAACCATCGAAACGATTTGAGACAGATCCGGGCGCGGTCGATCAGAGGGCACTTTGCCTTCGCTTCCCAAATGGATGAACCCCGCAACTGTTTCAGTATCGTTTAGACCAAGATGGGTTTGAACAAATGTACGATCATGCGATGCCCAACCCGACAGCCAATTCGCACCAAATCCTGTTGCCAGCGCTGCGTTGACCAAAGACAAACAGACCGCCCCCGCAGAATAGGTTTGTTCAATCGCAGGGATCTTACCGGGCTTCTGAACTTCAACAACGACCACACACATTTGGCTATTTTCAAAAGCACTTGCGCCTTTGTTCGCCTCTTCCGGCGTTCTACCAACCGTTTCAGCATGATCGCGCAAAGCACGGCCCACACGTTGCAGGGCATCTCCGGTGAGAACGATAAAGCGCCAGGGTTCTAATTTGCCATGATCGGGTGTTCGCGCAGCCGCCGTCAGGATCGTGGTCAGGGTTTCTGCATCTGGCGCGGGCGCAACCAAAGTTTTCGCCGGGCGAGACCGCCGCGACAAAAGAAAATCCAATGCAGCCTGATTGCGTTGCAACATGATACGCCCTTTCGCTTCTGATAGTGCTATCTCGGAGCAATCGCGCGCGTTTTCAACCAGTGAATAGTATAAAGCAGCAAAAAAGCCGCGCCATACTTGGTGTTTACAGCCATTGGAACAGCTTAGTCTTCGTCGTCTTGCACATAGACCCCCTCTGGCAAACTAACCGCCGCCAAGAGATCCCGCATTTGCGAAATCGACAAGGTGACTTTCATCAGCCGGTCCAATTGTGGATCATGTTGTTCAACCGTAATACATTCCTCAAATGAGGATACAATCACATCTTCCTGAAGATAGCTGCTACCCTCGTCAACAAGGGTGACAACCGTGGCATCAAATTCGTGTTCTATGCTAAACATATCCCCAGCCTAGCGTGCAAATGCGGTTCTGGAAAAGCACAATTTTCCTTAAGATAGGCCTGGCCAGCGCACCCGGTCTAGAACTGACGCGCAGGACGCCCTATCTTGGACTACAGCTACAAATCTTGTGAGGTTCGATGCGGAGCCATTTTTTACTGCTATCAGCCATTCTTGGGCTCGCTGCCTGTGAACCCATCACGCTTGGCAACGTGTCACAGGATCCAATTAAAAAATCCGCCCCTGTTGCCAACGATATCGAAGGATTGGCCGAACATACGGCGCAAAACTTTCTTGAGGTTTTGGAGAATGTTGAACCTGTCGCAGAACGGATATGCAGACGGTTGCGGGAAACGCATTGCGACTTTCTGATCGTTGTTGATGACCGGCCAGGCCTGCCAGCGAATGCTTTTCAAACAGTGGACGACACTGGACGACCGATACTCGCCTTCAATTTGGCGCTTTTGGCATCTGTGCAAAATCCCGACGAGCTGGCATTTGTTATGGGGCACGAAGCCGCACATCATATCTTGCGCCACCTCGAACAACAGCAGGCCCATATCGAAACCGCAGCAGCGATTTTTTCGGGAATTGCCACGATCCGTGGCGCGAGCGCTGCAGAGATCGCACAAGCCGAAGAGTTGGGCGCGCAGGTTGGCGCACGCACATATTCCAAAGACTTCGAATTGGAAGCGGATCGCCTTGGCACACGCATTACTATTTATGCGGGATATGATGCCGTTTTGGGGGCGCAATTCTTCAACCGTCTGCCCGATCCTGGAGACCGATTTTTAGGAACACATCCGCCCAATGCCCAGCGTATGGAAACCGTTTTGAAATCGGCAGCCCAGCTGTCGTCCAGCTAAACCACACCATCTAGCATAGATTATCGACGCAGGTTTTCTGCAGATTCTTTGATCGCGTCATATTGGCCGCTGGGACGGAACCGCCACAGGTATTGAGGGATGATCGCCTTATAGCCAACCGGTGTGATACCGAGGTCTGACAGGGATTGCGCGGTTTCTGAAACCACATTATCGCTGCGCAACATTTTCACCTGATCACGCGTCAACATAGCAGGAAACAGTCCCCCGCTTAGACGCTCCACCCATTCAAATGCCCATCCTTGAAAAGACGCAAACCACAAAGGCACAGGCACCAGCACGCGTTTTCGACGGATCACATCAAAAATATCCTGCTGCAACTGGCGCATAGAAACAATATCAGGTCCGCCTAATTCATATATGCCAGCTTTCGCCTGACCTGTGACCGCCAATTCAGCGGCGGTTGCAACATCTGTCACTGCCACAGGTTGAAAGCGCGTTTTTCCACCAATCAAAGGAACAAAAAACGTCCATTTTGCAATCGACGCAAACAGGTTGAACAACCCGTCCTCTGTTCCGAAAATGACCGAAGGGCGCAGAATTATGGCCTCAGGCATGTGTTGCAAAACCGCAGTTTCTCCGGCGGCCTTACTTTGCGCATAGGCACTATCAGAATGCGCATCCGCGCCAATCGCGGAAATATGCGCCATACGCTCTACACCAGCAGCTGCAGCAAGGCGGGCAATCCGACCTGCGCCTTCTGCCTGTACTGCCGACATGTTATTTTTTCCGCGCAGATCAAAAGTGCCAACGCAATTGACCACCACATCCGCCCCGGACAAGGCTGATGCCACGCTTTGATCATCTCGAATGTTGCACAAAACAGGTTCAACTTGTCCAACAGCGCCATAGGATTTCAGAAACAGCGCCTCATTGGGCCGGCGTACAGCAACGCGGATCCGCCATCCCTGCCGCGCCAAACGCTGAACAATGTAACGCCCTACAAAGCCAGATCCACCATAGATAGTAACAAGTTTGGACATAAGCTACGCCGCCTTTCGGACCAGTTTGCAGTATCAAGGTACCGCGCCAATCACTCGCTCGCAAGATGCCCGAATGACGCAATAAAAAAGTTTCAATTTACGCGTTGACACTAACGACGACCCAGCTTAAACGCATGCCTCACAGCGAAGGCGCGCAGTTTGCGCGCAACGCAGTGCCCAGATGGCGGAATTGGTAGACGCGCTAGCTTCAGGTGCTAGTGTCCGTATGGACGTGGAGGTTCGAGTCCTCTTCTGGGCACCATTATCTTTCTTAAAAAGCTAAGATTTCGTTCTGAATGCATCGACAATGATGGATCAGGAGATCGCTGTTAAACAATTTCATCCATTCATTCCTGCCCTCGCAAACATCACAAATACGGTTAACCAAACAATTGTGACCCAACGTAAATGGAAAAGCAATTTGATAGCAACGCGTCAATTTGCGGGGAAAGTGAAACAATTCACGTCATTTTGCCGTTATTTCACAATGCAGTGAAAACAAAAAACAACCACTCAATAAAATAAATCTATTCAAAATACAAACCGTAACCACATGAAAACAATAAATTTACCCCAAATAACGTGCGTTTTCATATCCACATGAAATCATCCCAATTCCAGAATCTCCACACCAATTATTTTGGGACCTAAGCAATAACGTTATTTTAATAGGCAATTGCGCATTAGAATAACGCAGACACAACAGTCTGCAATTGACTCTGCATGGCTAATAGAGCATTAACGAGGCAAGTAATGCGCGCTGCTCCGCGGCGCATGGGTAATTCAGCAATAACTGGAAGAATTTATGAATACGGCACGTAATGCACTTTTTGCTTTGACGCTTTCCACTTCAGCCTTTGCGTCCTCCGCTTACGCTACGACAATTAACGCGACAGATATCATTTCTCAATTTGGTGTTGTTGCATTGAACAATTTGACGGCTGTTTCATCCGAAACCGAAAGTCTTGTTTATGTCGGTAATGACCTTGAAGTTATTCAAAACAGCTATGGTGTGAATTCCGACCACCTAGCTAACGGAAGTGTTGGCTCCGCGAGCGGCGCTTTGATCGTTGGTGGTGATGTTGTTTATGCGGATTCGGTACAAAACAAGAATGGCGTGAACATTACCGTCGATTCAGGTGATGTTCTGGTAGGTTCGGTTGAAAGCCCGATTAACGTTGCTACAAACAACGGTACAGTAACTGTAGGTTCGACGATTTCAGCTGCCGAAGTTGACGCTGTTGAAGAGGCGTTCACAACGCTATCCAGCGATCTAGCAGATTTGGATAACACCGATGGCGCAAACTTTGACTTCTCCGATCAGAACAATGTTGTCCTGACATCCGGCACCGAGGATTTCGCGGTTTATAACCTTGAAACAACTCTGACCGATTTCCTGATCAACGGCGCTTTGAAATCAGACGGCTACAGCAACACCGCCGATACATTCATCATCAACGTGTCAGGTACGAGCATTGACCTAACCCTAGATGCAGGTGTTGCAGCGACAACAGGTGGCTCGAACATCATCTTCAACTTCTACGAAGCGACCGATATTTTGGTGAACAGCGCCAACTTTGGCTTCGGCATTCTAGCCCCACTGGCATCCATCAATGTTCAGCAAGCGAACTCAGAAGGCTTTGTTGTGGGCTACGATGTAACACAATCTACAGAGATCCGTGGCGTTTACACCGGTGGAGCAATCGCAACCGTTGCGCCTGTTCCACTACCTGCTTCTGGTCTGCTGTTGCTGGGTGCAGTTGCTGGCGTCACAGCATTGCGTCGCCGCAAGCCCCAAGCATAAACAAACATATCTCTAGAATACCAAAAGGGTCCGAGTTTCCTCGGACCCTTTTTCTATGTGGATGACCATAATTCGTTGCGCTGTTGTCACGATGAAATCAATTGTGGCATCATCGTTGCAAATTTAGGACACTCAAAAAAGCGAATTCGTTAACTATCTTCTGAAAATGACCAACTATCAGAAGTTCAACATTCCAAGAACACTAAAGTCGGAAAATTGTTGACGAAAATACCAGACGCATATGGCGGCTCGTCCGCTTTCAAATTTAATATATCGATTGACCTTTTTTGGAGCTCCGAATTCACCATGCAGAACCGCAGATTCCCCAGAACAACCGCAGCTTTGGCTTTGTCTCTTTTAACATATTCGACCTATGCCCATGCGGAAGGTTCTGGATTGGCCTATGCTGGTACCGGATGGCTTCTAACCAACGATGTGGCGGGCGATGGCGAGGATCGTTGGGAAACCAGTTCAACATCCCTTAGCGTGGCGTTTCTGACAGGCGGAGACGTTATGCCTTCTACACCGTTTAAGGCCATCGAACTACGGCACACCACACGCTTGGCATCTCCGCAGTGGTTGGGATGGACGGACCGTACCGACCGACCGATTGGCGGAACAATGACATTCGGCGCGTACACGCATTACGCAACAGGACCGATTGAGTGGGCCGTCGGAGCCGATTTAGCGTTGATCGGGGAACAATCTGGCTTGCTGGATGTTCAAGATGCGATTCATGACGCTTTTGACTACGTAAAGGCCAGTGAATTTCAAAGAGAGAACCAAATCGAAGACGATACACGTATCGCAGGAAAAATCGAGCTTGGCCTTCCTTTTAAGCCAACAAACGGCCTAGCCGTTCGCCCCTTTCTGGAATTCGCCGCTGGTGTCGAAGATTTTGGACGGATCGGCGTCGATATTGTCCTAGGCCAATTCGGCAAAGGATCCCTGATGGCCCGTGACGAAGTGTCCGGCTTTCGCTATGCGGTCACACCACAGGAGGCCGATGGCCTGTCGGTCATCGCCGGCGCCGATTATGCTTGGGTTGAAAATAGCGTCTTTTTTCCAGATGAATTTGACGGCAGCTTTGAACAAGAACGCATTCGCTATCGCCTTGGCGCGTCCTATAAAAAGGGCAAGCATGAAGTGTTTTTCGGAAACACCTGGCTGTCACAGCAGGTCATAGATGCGCCAGAGGCACAGCGCATTGGATCCCTGAATTATTCATTCCGCTTCTAAATACATCTCACAGTGCGCTGCCATTCAGGCCCGAATGGCAGCGCATCGCGTTTTGAAATGCTGCTGCTTCATTTAAGCAAAGCACAGCAACATCCACATTCAAAACCGCCCTCAATCATCGAGATGAAAGCACATGAAAAAAGCCGCTCTAACAAGAGCGGCTTTTTTATTTTACAAATGATTGGAGCAATTAAGCAGCCAATGCACCTTTTGCTTGCTCAACGATCGCTGTGAACGCTTCTGGCTCGTGAACGGCAAGGTCAGCTAGAACCTTACGGTCAACTTCGATGCCAGCTTTTGTCAGGCCGTTGATGAACTTGGAATATGTCAGCGCTTCGTCATGTGCACGAACAGCCGCATTGATTCGCTGGATCCACAGCGCGCGGAATGTGCGCTTACGATTCTTACGGTCGCGTGTTGCGTACTGGTTCGCTTTATCAACAGCTTGCGACGCTACTTTAAACGTAGACTTACGACGGCCGTAATAGCCTTTCGCCTGCTTGATGATTTTCTTGTGACGCGCGTGTGTAACGGTTCCGCCTTTGGTACGGGACATATCAGTATCTCCTTATATCAGACGGTTAGCGGTCGTAGGGCATATAGCCCTTGACGATTTTCGCGTCAGGCGCCGACAGAGTTGTCGTGCCGCGTGCGTCACGGATGAATTTCTTGGTGCGTTTGATCATGCCGTGGCGTTTGCCAGCTTGACCGGCCATAACTTTGCCAGTGGCAGTCACTTTAAAGCGCTTTTTCGCGCTCGACTTTGTCTTCATCTTGGGCATTTCGGTCTCCTTCTTATGACCCCGCTAGGCATGCCACTTGGCCATACGGGCAGAATAGAGGCGGTGCATAAGGGGAAAACAGCTTTTTCGCAAGGTGTTTTTTCAAAGATTTGCAGGTGCATTTGTTGCCAACTGATCGCCGCACTCATAACAGTAAGCGCATGACCGCCAAACCGGAAAATTATGGAAGGCCTTTCAAGATGATGACGCTTCATTACAGCCAAACGTCGCCCTTTGTCCGCAAAATTATGGTACTTTTGCACGAACTGGGAAAAACGGACGACGTTACGCTTTCCGCAGATGGAGGAACGGCACTGGATCCGGCCGAGAGCTTGGCCGCACACAACCCTTTGGGCAAGATCCCCGCCCTTCAGCGTCCCGATGGCTGTACGCTGTATGACAGTCGGGTCATTTGCCAGTACCTAGATGCACAATCCCAATCTGGTCTTTATCCCGCCAGCCCGCGCCTCTGGGAAACCCTGACATTGGAAGCAACCGCCGATGGGATTTTGGATGCCGCGGTCCTAATGGTGTATGAGGCGCGCCTGCGCCCACCTGAACACTGTCTGGATGTCATTGTTGAAGCGCAATGGCTGAAAGTGTCCCAAGCACTGGATGCCGTAAACAGCCGCTGGATGGCCCATCTGGCAGGGCCTATGGATATGTCCCATATCGCGATGGGCTGTGCGCTTGGTTATCTTGATTTCCGTCAAGACGCCCGAAACTGGCGGGCGGGGCGTGATGCATTGGCCGCATGGTATGAAACCTTTGCGCAACGACCATCGATGCAATCCACCCTTCCGCCAACTTAGAGCCCGTTTCGTTAGAAAGAATAGGCGACGCCGAAATTGATGGCGTTGCCTAAAATCCGCGCGTCGAATTCGCCGCCACCATCCAATTCAACATGGTTCTGTGTCCAGGTGAATTGATATTCCCCAAACATCGCCCATTTGTCGTTGAAGTCGTATTTGGCACCCGCAATCAAACGGGCGGCTGGACCTGTGATTTGATATCCAAAGGTCCGAGAACCTGCTGACTCTTGCTCTGCATCCACATGTGGAATAGCCAATCCAAGACCCGCACCAACATAAGGCGTTGCCGGTCCCCAATGATTTTCCCAACGGCGCATGACATTCAACGTGACAATGTTATGGCCATCGGTGAATTCCAGACGTTCAAAACCCAATTCGTCCAATTCATCATCAGGTGTGTATGCCTTGTTATGAGAGAACTCAGCACCCCAGCCCCATTTCGCGTTCTGCCACCACGTGGCCCGGACACCGTAATACGGCGGCAACTCGAACGAGCGCCCTTCCCAGCCAACCAATTGGTCGATCTCATCCCCGTTTGAATCTTCGCCGTCCAAACGGCTGTGTGGAGATGTTTGATAGCCAAGATAAAAATTCAGCTCAACTTCAGCAGATGCAGCACCAGCACCCAATACAGTCAAAACAACGGCCGCGCCCGCGGATCGCAAATGTCTCATGAGACGTTCCTCTGCTTTCAGGTCAGGAAGTTACCCCAACGAAAGCCAGACCGAACAGTCCAGTTTTGGGGGCTTCGGCCCTATGTGATGTTAACGGGGGTGAAATTCAAGTGTTATAACAGTCACGAAACGGTTTCAGAACAGCCATGCGATCAAACATTCTTGACTGGAAGCTAGACGCCTGCGCCTTGCAACGCTAAACATCCACAGGACGGGGGCGGTAAAACTGTCACCCAAGCAGGATTAAGAGCCAAGAAATTGGCTACAACAATCGGAGCTAACACATTGTCGCACGCAGATGATCACGAAGGCACCCGTAGGGACTTTCTATACTACGCAACGGCAGGAGCAGGCGCGGTCACCGCAGGTGCTGCGGTTTGGCCTTTGGTCAATCAAATGAACCCATCTGCTGACGTCCGCGCACTTTCCACATTGACTGAAGCTGTCGAGCTAGAACAAGGGCAACAAATTCGCCTCTTCTGGCAAGGCAAGCCCGTGTTCGTCCGCCGCCGCAATGCGCGCGAAGTCGAGCTATCTGTGGACGTTGAAAACAGCGAATTGCTGGATCAAAACGCGCGCAACATGAATATGCCCGAGGCAGACGCGACAAACGAAAACCGTTCGTTTGGTGAAAACGACGAATATGTATTGTTTATGGGGGTTTGCACCCATTTGGGATGCGTTCCAGTTGGCGCGGGACAGGGGGACTACGGAGGATGGTTCTGCCCCTGTCACGGATCGCATTACGACCTAGCAGGTCGTATTCGCAAAGGTCCAGCACCGGAGAATTTGCATATTCCGGAGTTCACATATGAAAACGGCTTGCTGACGCTGATCCGTCAGTACAAGGCGTAAGGGAGGGGCACGCAAATGGCTGGTATTCCACACGACCATTACGAACCAAAAACCGGCGCCGAAAAGTGGCTTCACACGCGTCTACCTATCGTCGGTCTGATCTATGACACGCTGATGATTCCAACGCCAAAAAACCTGAACTGGATGTGGATCTGGGGCATCGTTTTGGCGTTCTGTTTGGCGCTACAAATCGCGACCGGTATCGTTCTGGTGATGCATTATACACCGCATGTCGACATGGCTTTTGCCTCTGTTGAGCACATCATGCGCAACGTGAATGGCGGACATATGATTCGCTATATGCATGGTAATGGCGCATCATTATTCTTCATTGCGGTCTATTTGCACATCTTTCGTGGCCTATATTACGGATCATATAAATCGCCACGCGAGGTAACGTGGATCATTGGTATGATCATCTACCTGCTGATGATGGGCACCGCATTCATGGGCTATGTATTGCCTTGGGGGCAGATGTCTTTCTGGGGCGCGACCGTGATCACCGGCCTGTTTGGTGCAATCCCATTCATCGGTGAACCGATCCAGACATGGCTGCTGGGTGGGCCGGCGGTGGGGAACCCGACGCTGAACCGCTTCTTCTCGTTGCATTATCTGCTGCCATTCGTGATTGCCGGTCTTGTGATCGTTCACATTTGGGCATTCCACCACACAGGCAACAACAACCCAACCGGTGTTGAAGTGCGTCGCACCTCAAAAGCGGAAGCGGAAAAAGACACCCTGCCCTTCTGGCCGTATTTTGTGATCAAAGATCTCTATGCACTGGCCATTGTTCTGCTGGTGTTCTTTGCCATCGTTGGCTTTATGCCGAACTATCTGGGCCACCCGGACAACTATATCGAAGCCAACCCGCTGGCGACGCCCGCGCATATTGTGCCTGAATGGTATTTCTTGCCCTTCTACGCGATCCTGCGTGCATTCGACAGCGAAGTCTGGTTGGTACAACTTGTGTCTTTCCTGACGGCAGGCATTGTTGACGCCAAATTCTTCGGCGTGGTCGCAATGTTTGGTGCGATTGCAGTCATGGCTGTGGTGCCATGGTTGGACACATCCAACGTTCGGTCTGGCCGCTATCGCCCGATGTTCAAACTGTGGTTCCTGATCCTATGTATCGATTTCATGGTTTTGATGTGGGTTGGCGCAATGCCAGCCGAGGGTATCTATCCCTACATCGCTTTGATCGGTGCAACATACTGGTTCGCATATTTCCTCGTCATCCTGCCGCTGCTCGGCTTGATCGAGAAACCAATGCCACAACCAGACACGATCGAAGATGACTTCAACGACCACTATGGCAAGGCGGAAAAATCCGCGGCCTCTCCAGCTGAGTGATAGGAGCCAGAGATGTTCAAGAAACTGAGCTTAGCCTCTGTCACCGCCTTTGGCCTCGCAACAGGTGCATTCGCTGCAGGTGGAACCGCACATGTGCATGACGTTGATTTCTCTTATGAGGGTCTGTTCGGTGCCTATGACCAAATGCAACTGCAACGTGGTCTTAAGGTCTATACCGAGGTCTGCGCAGCCTGCCACGGCTTGAAATTCGTCCCCATCCGTTCGCTCGGCGAACCGGGTGGGCCGGGTTTCTCGCCTGATGAAGTGCGTGCCTTTGCTGCGCAATATGTCACGGTCTATGACGCAGCGTTGGAAGAGGACCGCGCGGCCAAGCCCACGGATAACTTCCCTGCAGTCACCGGTGCAGAGGCACCTGACCTTTCCCTGATGGCCAAGGCCCGCGCAGGCTATCACGGTCCGTACGGATCCGGTATCAACCAGTTCATCAAAGGTATGGGTGGACCGGAATATATCTACACATTGCTTGTGTCCTACAAAGACGCGCCAAGCTGTGCACCAGAAGGGTTTGATGGCTATTACAACGAAGCCTTCACATCCGGCGGTTACCCCGACGAATGTAAGGATGAGGACGGCAACCATAAGTATCCGGGCAGCTGGATCGGCATGGCACCGCCCCTTAGTGACGGTCTGGTCGAATTCGACGATGGTCATTCCAGTGACCTGCACCACGCAGCAGAAGACGTGACAGCCTTCCTAATGTGGACGGCGGAACCCAAGATGATGGCGCGCAAGCAGGCTGGCCTGACAGCTGTGATCTTCCTCTCGCTGTTGGCGACGCTACTCTATCTAACCAATAAGAGCCTCTGGGCGCCGATCAAAAAGGCCGCGAAGAAAACAGACTAGAATCTTCCAGTCACTAAAAACCAAGAACCCGCCTTCATGGCGGGTTTTTTGTTTTGAACCGTCGCATGCTTTCGCGCGGGCGCATACAATCATTGATCTTTGATTTCAAATACATACAATCACATTTTAAAAACAATATATCAACGCGCCACCTGCATTGGCACGATCACATCGAAACTGTGACGTCATTTCATTCTTCATGAATATCAAATTTAAACTTCGGATAGATTTCGTTTAGTTTTCATGACTCCACACAACCCTGAGGTGAATATGGGTTTGCGTTTTATGGATACCAAGACAGTCAAAACGCATGACCATTTTTAATTAACAAATCAGGACAAAATCATGTTTTCTAAAACTATCGCAACACTTTCTATCGCCGCCACCGTTGTTTTCAGTGTTCCAGCCATGGCTGAAGACGTCAACGCAGGTCCAATTTGGAACAACGACGATGCTGCGGTGAAATGCCCAGTTGCTGCATCCGCAGTTCATGGCACCTGGAACGGCAATTGGGTCACAACAATTCCTGGCCAAATGTCAGTTTGTGGCGTCGATGCAATACAGGCTCAGGACATGGAAGCTGGCCCGATCTGGAACAATGATGACGCATTGGTGAAATGCCCAGTTGTCGCAGCAGCCCTGAACGGCACATGGAATGGACAATGGACGACCACAGTCGAAGGATCCATGTCAGTTTGCGGCATTCTATTCTAAACGGCCAACCCGCTTAGCTAGTAGGAATAACCGACCACACAAGCCATACGATCCCCGTCAGCAATGCATCACACACCCCATTGCTGATGTGATCGTCGCAGAGCAGGCCCTAACCTTGTATTTCTCCTCTAAGGGCCTGCTCTATTTTGCGCATATTAACATGCGTCAGGCAGCATAAAATCCAAGGCCTTGCCCAATTGCACGCCCTCTGGCGAAATATCACAATCAAAGGCCAGCACTTTTACACCTGCCTTGTAGGCAATCGAAAAAGCTTGAGCATATTTTGGATCAATGTCAGACGCCAACGTCATACGATCGCAATCCGTGCGCTGCACCAGATACAGCATAACCGCTTGATGCCCCAGACCGACCATATTGGTTAGTTCTGCCAAATGTTTCGCACCCCGCGCCGTGACTGTATCCGGGAACTCAGCCAGCCCCGGTTGGCGACATAAGGTGACGGATTTCACTTCGACATAGGTCTGAACCGCGCCTTCCAACAGAAAATCAATCCGACTATTTTCGCCATATTTCACTTCAGGACGCATTCTGTCGTATTCTGGTAAACCCGGCACTTGATGTTCCTCAAGTGCAACGCGCAGCATCTTATTTGGCAGACCTGTATCCACACCCGTAAAATGCCCGTTTTCGTGATCAACCAACCGCCACGCGTAATCCAACTTTTTCTTCGGATCATCATTGGGTTCCAACCAGATCCGCATGCCGTCGTCTTTCAACCCCGTCATCGCGCCCGGATTTGCGATGTGGGCGGTTACCTCGCGCCCATCTTCTAGCACACAATCCGACAAAAACCGCTTATAGCGGCGGATCAAGCGGGCGGGGATCAGTTCAGTTTGAAAGCGCATGGCCTCTGGCCTATATCTGGGCCGACCAAAGTGCAAGGAAGACACGACATGCCAAACCCCACTGCCGCAATGCTGATCATTGGTGACGAAATCCTGTCAGGGCGCACACGTGATGCGAACGGTCATTATTTGGCTGAACAACTGACCGAAAAGGGCATAGACCTAAAAGAGTTGCGCGTTGTTTCAGATGATCGTGATGCGATTGTCGAGGCGGTGAACGCATTGCGGGGCCGGTATGACCATGTCATGACATCCGGGGGGATCGGTCCGACCCATGATGACATAACGGCAGATTGTGTCGCGGCGGCGTTTGATGCGCATATCGATGTGCGTGCGGATGCGGCTGCGTTGCTTGGCGCGCATTATGCAGCGCAAGGAAAAGAATTCACCGAAGCCCGTAAACGCATGGCCCGCATCCCAGACGGCGCTGTGCTGATTGACAATCCAGTGTCAATCGCGCCCGGCTTTTCGATGGGTAATGTTCATGTCATGGCCGGGGTCCCTTCGGTCTTTAAGGCCATGGTTGCATCACTGCTGCCCCAGCTTACAGGTGGGGCACCTATGCTATCGTCAAGCACGCGCATTCATTTGGGCGAAGGCGATATTGCGGGTCCATTGGGGCAGTTGGTGCAGGATTATGCTGATGTGTCCTTTGGGTCCTATCCGTTCCAACATGAAGGCCGTTATGGATCTGATATTGTGATCCGATCGCAGGAAGAGGCCCGGTTAGAAACTGCTACAAATGCCCTAAAATCTGTCTTTGCTGGTTCTCTAGAATGAAGCCGACCCCGCAAACACTATATGACCTTATCGGAAAAACTTGGCCTCCAGCACGAACCTTTGAACAAGGCCCATGGGTTTTGCGCGATGGTCAGGGCGGCGGCAAACGCGTCAGCTCTGCAACCGCCGTACCCGGGTGGTCCTTGGATCACATCGAACAGGCCGAAAAGGAAATGCAGGCCCTCGATCAAAACCCGCTGTTTATGATCCGCGACGGTGAGGAAGAATTGGATCAAGGTTTGGGATCAAAGGACTATGAGATTATTGATCCGGTTTGGTTAAAGTCCAAGTCTTTGGCGGATATTGACCCCGATCAGATCGATCCCAATACCGCCAATATCTGGCCGCCCCTCGCCGTGCAGAAAGAGATCTGGTCCGAAGGTGGCATTGGTGCATCTTCGCTTAATATTATGGCGCGTGTAAAAGGGCCCAAAACCGCTGTGTTTGCGCGTGATGGGCAACAGTCAGCCGGGGCTGGTTTTGTTGCAATCCATAACGGAATAGCCATGCTTCATGCTCTGGAGGTGCGTAAAAACAATAGAGGTAAGGGAATTAGCAAATTTTTGATGGCTGAAGCGATGCGTTGGTCCAAAGACATGGGTGCAAGCCACCTCTCTCTTTTGGTCGTAAAACGCAACGGAATTGCAAACGGCCTTTATGATTCCTTGGGCTTTGATACGGTAGGGCAGTACCATTACCGGATCAAACAGGCGGCCCCTTTATGATTGCACTGAAAACGCGTCTTTTTGCTTTTGGGATTTTCGTTGTTCTCGCAGGGATTGCCCCCGTCGCACAATCAGACACGCTATCATTGCCTGAAAACGCGCAGCGGCATGAACAGGTGATCACCGATCCCGGGCGATATCTGGTTCCCATGGCCCGGTGGAGCGCAGATGGCGGACTTTATTCAAAACCCGTTCAAGGGCGCATTGTCAAAGAAAGCTGGCATATTTCTGGTGCAAAATCGGCCGTGCAAATCATGGCACCTATTTTGGCGCAAATTGAAAAAACCCATGAAATTATTTTAGATTGCAGCACTCAGGATTGTGGTGGTTTCGATTTCCGTTTCGCCATCGAAGTCCTGCCAGCCCCATCAATCTACATTGACCTTACGGCCTATCGGTTTGTCTCGGCCAGATCCAAGGATCCGCAAGGGGGGTATTTAACACTGTTGAGCAGTACGCAAAATGGTGTCGGATATCTTCAAATCGTTCGTGCGGGTTTTGCGCAAGAGGCCAAGACAGATATCGCCAAGGATGCTCCTGTTTTGGAACCCGCTATTGAAAGCGTCACCCAATCCAATCCGGCGATCCCTACAGATATTGCCACGCGACTAAACCAGTCAGGTCGCGTCGTGCTGGAGGATCTGGTATTCAAAAGCGGTTCAACAGAGTTGGGCGGAGATCGTGTTCAATCTTTGGACGAGATTGCAAGCTACCTGAACACACATCCAGACACCCGGATTGCGTTTGTCGGCCATACCGACGCAACCGGATCCCTAAAAACAAATCAAACCGTATCGCGTCGACGCGCAACATCTGCAATGTCCTACCTCATTGACAAACACGGCATCAGACGCAGCCGGTTGATGGCCGAAGGCGTTGGCTATCTGGCCCCTGTCGCCCGAAATGACACGGAAACAGGGCGAGAGGCCAATCGCCGAGTAGAAGCAGTGATTATTTCACTCGACTGATCTCGCGTGACCGTCTTTTGATTTTAATATTTAGGGACCGCACTGCCGATACGGTCCAATAGGAAATCCAAAAACACCCGGACTTTGGGCTGTGCCAAACGATCAGGCGGATAGGTCGCATATACGTCCAACGTCGCTACTGGCAAATCCGGCATGACCTCTTCGACCGCGCCTTCCGCCAAAGCATCTCGGTAAAGAAACGCAGGAAGATACGCGATCCCCAAACCCGCAATGCAGGCATTCAGCAAAGACTGGCGGTCATTAACGCTCAACCATCCAGATGTGCGCAATTCGCGTGTTTCGCCCGATTGTGTGGTGATTTTCCAGACATTTCCGCAGGCTGGGTCTGAAAAATGAAGAAGCTTGTGTTCGTTCAATTCGCCGATACTGGCGGGGCGGCCATGTTTTTCCAAATAGCTAGGCGACGCGATCATACTTTTCTTGGTCCTAGCCAAAGTACAATGTGACAACCCATTGCCCTCTGCCTCGCCAATCCGGATCGCCAGATCAAAGCCCTCATTGCCCAATTCGACATATTGATTGCTCAACACCAAATCGACATGGATATCGGGATATTCCAACAGAAAATCACTAAGCAACGGGGACAGATGATACGTGCCAAAATCAGTTGGCGCAGAAATGCGCAACATACCGGAAGGAGCCGTTTGTAACGACGTCACAAGGGCATCTGCCTCTTCGGCTTCATTCAAAACCTGACGCGCCCGATCATAATAGACAAGGCCAATTTCAGTGGGACTGACACGACGGGTCGTGCGCGTAAGCAAACGTGTACCAAGTCGTGTTTCTAAAGAAGAGACATGTTTGGACACCGCCGATTTCGACATGCCCATCTTGCGCGCCGCATCCGTGAATCCGCCTTGATCCACGACTGTGGCAAATGCTTCCATTTCTGTCAGACGGTCCATGTCTTTCCTCATTCTCGTAACAGTACGACATTGAATGGGGGTTTGGGGCAAAAGTAAGACAATAAATAGGAAAAGGGCGCTCTGTGTGCATCTTAGAAACAGAACGCCCCTTTCTTTCTCTCAAAATTGATCAATGCATGAAAAATCCTGCAACCATAGAGTGATTACAGTGACTTACCGGCACTTTTTTCGGGTGGCTTTGCAACCAGATTCTCCATCAAAATTCGGCTTGATGCCGCCCAGTCTTCATTGCGTGTCGCAACCATGGTCAAAGCCAAGGCGCCAAAAGCCATGGTAGATCCCGCAAGAAGTGCAAAGTCCGATGTTTGCAAAATCATGTAAAGCAGCCCGTACAGGATCAACAATGCAAGCGACAGCAACCAGCTGCGGGTTTCAAATTTCATCCCTAATCGCGCATAAAGGGACAATAGCCCAATCGTTGCTATTGCGGACAAAAGATAGGCTGCATTGAACCCTAAATGCTCGGCATAGGACACCATCAGCAAAACAAACATGCTTTGTGCCAATCCAACAAAAACATAATGGATGGCATGTGCCGACTTTGGCGCGCCCCGCTCGATTAAAAAGATCGTCAAGAACGTTAGTGAGATAAATAACAACGCATATTTCGATGCGCGATACGCCTTTTGATAGAAATCATTATCCTCAATCAGATTCAAACCCAATTGGGCATCCCTGCGCATGGCTGCGATGTGGTCTTGCCGTGCGACTTGGGGAAAGCTACGGGCCAAATTTGGAATGCTCCAAAAGGCACGAAACCCATCCGCATCCACATTGTGTTCATCTGGTAAAAAAGTGCCCGAAAAAGAGGGATCTGGCCAATTGCCAACCATGTTAATCTGACTGGAACGACCAACAGGGGATAGGAATAGTTTTTGCGCGCCGTTCATCCCTAAAATCATTTGATAGTGTTCGTGGTCTCTCGGATCTTTTAACGACGCACGTAGACCATTCACACCTGCAATCGGTTCCATCACCACAGGCTTGCCATCGGCCAGAAGCTGGGTTTCACCACGCAACCCCGCCAAATTCGACAAACGAAACGCCAGATAGGCCTGATCCCAAAGAAGGGTTTCCCCCTCTCCCACCGCTGCGCTGATCAGATCCGTGTCGAAATCAAAGGATATATCCAATTTGGATTGATACATTGGAACGTTAAAGATCCCGCGCGCCCTGACATGCGTGATCAGATCAAGGGACACGTCATAGTGCTCTGGAAACAGATATACCGGATCTTGCACCACAACCTGTTCTTCCGAAAAAGTCTCGCGCAATTCGTGTCCGGTTTCTGCGTGATACATGATTGCACCGGTTGCAGGATCTGTGCGCACCCGCGTTTTCAACACAGTTGTTGTTTTTTCCACGGGCACCACCAATTGGGGACCGGCGAAATGTTGGGGACCGCCCCATTCCTGAGACAGATTTTCAATAGTGCTGCGCGAATAGGATTTTCGCGCGTTGATGATCTCTGCGGCAAAGAAGGCTGGAACCGACATGATCAAGATTAAAAATCCGATCAGGCACAGCCGAATAACGGGGGATTGAGACATGGGAGACATTCCTTAATTCTGAACATGTCCCCCGTCTTGAATGATCAGAATGCACGGCACGGCTACAAGACGTGCATATCCTGTGCAGGCCCCTATAGCGATGCTGCCAGCCGCACCCCTTGGTCAATGGCGCGCTTTGCGTCTAGCTCTGCCGCCAGATCAGCCCCACCAATCACATGCGGTGTACGCCCCCTGCGCTCCAATTCATCTGCAAGGCTGCGTTCGGACAGTTGGCCAGAACACAGAACAATCGTGTCGCATTCTATCAGCTGGGGCACATCATCGCGCAGGATGTGTAACCCATCCTCCGTGATCTTTTCATAAGACACCCCTGCGACCATTTTGACCTGTTTCATCATCAATGTCGCGCGATGGATCCATCCGGTGGTTTTTCCCAACCGCTTGCCCGGCTTTTCAGCCTTGCGCTGCAACAGAGTGACCTGCCGTGTGGGTTTGTCAGGCTTTGGCCCATCAGGATCTACGCCGCCCCTATGTTCATCCGGATCCGTCACGCCCCATTCCTGCATCCAATCTGGCAGATGTTCCGTTGGGCTATCTTCGGTCACAAGATATTCGGCGATGTCAAAACCAATCCCACCAGCCCCAATCACTGCCACGCGATCACCGACCGGCTTCTTGCCCCGTAAGACATCGATATAGGTCAAAACATTTGGGAGATCATGACCTGGGATCTGTGGGTCACGCGGGATCACACCGGTTGCAATAATGACCTCATCGAAATCTTGCAGATCATCCGCCGTGGCCTCGACCCCAAGCTGCACATGCACGCCGGTTTCTTTCACCATTGTCCCAAACCAATCCACAAGGCCAAAGAATTCTTCTTTGCCCGGAACCTGTTTAGCCATATTCAACTGCCCACCGATCTGATCAGCGCGATCCATCAGGGTCACGTCATGCCCACGCTGTGCGGCTGTGATTGCACTAGACAGGCCCGCCGGCCCTGCCCCCACAACGGCGATACACTTGGGGTGACTAGCAGGCGACACATCAATTTCTGTTTCGAAAGCCGCGCGTGGGTTGACCAGACAGGACGACACTTTTCCACTAAATGTATGATCTAGGCAGGCTTGGTTGCAGGCAATGCAAGGCGCAATCAGATCAGCCCGGCCCGCTTCGGCCTTGTTGACGAAATCTGGATCCGCCAAAAAGGGCCGCGCCATGCTGACCATATCGGCGCATCCTTCGGCCAGAACGCTTTCCGCAACTTCCGGATCATTGATGCGGTTCGACGTGATCAGCGGGATATTCACCTGCCCCATCAGTTTTTTCGTCACCCAAGCAAAGGCGCGCCTCGGGACAGAGGTCGCGATTGTCGGCACGCGGGCTTCATGCCAGCCAATGCCAGTGTTCAGGATTGTTGCGCCCGCATCTTCGATAGCCTTGGCCAACAAGACGACCTCGTCATAGGTGGATCCTTTCGGGATCAAATCGATCATGGACAGGCGATAGATCAGAATGAAATCTGGCCCGACCGCCTCGCGCACCCGGCGCACGACCTCAACCGGCAAGCGCATGCGATTTTCATAAGACCCGCCCCATTCATCGGTGCGCCGGTTGGTATGCGTGACCAAAAATTGGTTCAGGAAATACCCTTCCGATCCCATGATTTCGACACCGTCATACCCGGCCTCTTTTGCCAAAACCGCTGCATGGACCATATCGGCGATCTGCTTTTCAATGCCTTCCGCATCCAGTTCCTTTGGCGGAAAGGGCGAAATCGGGGATTTGACGGCCGATGGCGCGACGCAGTCGGGCGAATAGGCATAGCGTCCCGCATGCAGGATCTGCATTGCAATTTTACCGCCTGCGTCGTGCACCGCTTTGGTAATCTGGCTGTGATGAACGACATCCTTTGGATCGTACATGCCGCCCGCACCTGCAAAAACGGCACCTTCCGGATTGGGGGCAATGCCCCCTGTCACGATCAGGCCAACACCGCCTCGTGCACGTGCCGCGTAGAATTCAGCCACACGGTCCCAATCCCCGCGTTCTTCTAAATTCGTGTGCATCGACCCCATAAGAACGCGGTTCTTAAGTGTCGTGAAACCCAGATCAAGTGGGGTGAAGAGATGCGGATATTGGCTCATGGCTGGTCCTCCCTGCGTGAAAGATCATGCAGAGAGTTGACGTTGTCATCTGTCACGTCGCGTAACAAGTCACTTTGCGCGAATTGTCCATTCCCGCAGCTCCGGTGCAACATCTGCGAATTGCGCTGTTTCCAAAGCGCGCGAATGGAAAGGGCCAGCTGATGTGACCACCTGAGAGGCCACCAAACACTGGGTATCGTTTTGCACAAACCGAAAGGTGAAATCTGACGGTCAATACAGGCGTTAGGACAATTCTCCCGCGAGGAAGAGATTCAGATCTTCCAAACGATCCTCGCCCCAAAACCGTTCCGTGCCATCCACGATGTAAAACGGTGCGCCAAACACACCGGCAGACACCGCTTCTTCCAAATTCGCGGCATAGGTTTCCGCACCACTTAAAAGACCCGATGTCGCAAGACCTGCATCAAAGCCCGCAGCAGTTAGGCAATCCGCGATCACCTCGTCTTGCGCAATATCCTTTTCCTCAACCCAGACGGCACGAAACAGCGATTGCACGAATCCTGCCAAATCACCGTTCCCCGCCTTTTGCGCTGAAATGATCGCATACGAGGCTGGTGCGGCATTTGTTGGCCAATGCGCAGGTTTTAGGTGAAATGGTAAATTTCTCTTCTTGGCCTTACGCAATAAATCTTGTGCCCGATATTCCAGACGCGAGGGATGGCGATCTTTTTGCGCTATCCCACCTGTCCGTGGAAAAAGAGAAATAATATCAATGGGTTTATAGGTGATCGTCGCCCCGTACTTTTCGGCGATCTCTTCCAATTGTCCTTCGGCCAGATAGGTAAACGGTGAGAGCGGCGTAAAGTAATAGTCGATATGAGCCATTTCAGCTTTCCAATTCCATTGAGATACTTTGCGCGAGAGCAATGCCATGTTAAGCGGAGCGCACGTCACGAATCTGTCATGCAGCCGCCGCCGGAGTTCCCCCTATGCCGACTGTCATCGAGCCCAAAATCATTTCGGGCAATTCCAATCTTTCTCTCGCACAATCTGTTGCAAAACGCATGACGCTGTATCGCGGCATGAATGTCAACCTGGTTGATGCGCGGGTCGAACGTTTCAACGACGGCGAAATTTTCGTCGAAGTGTACGAAAACGTTCGCGGCGAGGATATGTTTATCCTTCAAAGCACGTCAAACCCAGCCAATGACAATTTGATGGAATTGCTCATTATGGCTGATGCGCTGCGCCGTTCATCCGCCAGCCGCGTTACTGCCGTTATGCCCTATTTCGGCTATGCGCGTCAGGACCGTCGTTCTAAAGCCCGCACGCCGATCACGGCCAAGCTGGTTGCCAATATGATCGCAGAGGCTGGCATTGGCCGCGTTCTGACAATGGATCTTCACGCCGCACAGATCCAAGGATTTTTCGACATTCCCGTGGATAACCTATATGCCGCTCCGATCTTTGCTTTGGACATCATGAACCAGTTTAAAGACTGCCGTGATGATCTGATGATTGTCTCTCCAGATGTTGGCGGTGTTGCCCGTGCGCGCGAATTGGCCAAGCGCCTAAACGCGCCTTTGTCCATCGTCGACAAACGTCGTGAAAAGCCCGGTGAAATCGCAGAGATGACCGTGATCGGCAATGTTGAAGGCAAAAAGTGCATCATCGTGGATGACATTTGCGATACGGCAGGCACGTTGTGCAAAGCTGCCGGTCATCTAGCGGATCAAGGCGCAGAAGAGGTCCACGCCTACATTTCCCACGGTGTGATGTCCGGCCCTGCAGTCGAACGCGTAACCAAGTCCGCGTTGAAATCATTGGTCTTCACAGATTCGATTGAGCCAACTGAAGCCGTAAAAGCCGCGCCAAATATCCGCGTTCTGCCTACCGCGCCTTTATTTGCCCAGGCTATTCTGAACATTTGGAATGACACATCCGTATCTTCCTTGATTGGGACGGACACGCTGGGACCAATTTACGAAGGCATCCTGTAGAAACTATCTAAAATTGTTTCCATCCTGCCTACGAGAAATTTTTGAATAAAAACAAACGCGTTCGATTTTCGGATGCGTTTGTTTTTGTGAAGGTCGAGAACTTTTAATGAACAAAAGGGGGAATCTTATCCTGTTTCTCCTGCTTTCTTCCATATTCAAAAAAATTCATGTGACATACTTAATTGGAATCTTTGAAATACGAAGCAAATTTTAGGATTTTTGTATTGTTCTGAAGGCCCGTTGATCCCCTTTGGAGAGCCTTCCTATGCGCCATCTACCTGCACTATTGTCAGTACTAACACCTGTTTTTCTGTCCATATCAGGGGCAGCACATGCCGAATGGAACGGTGCTTATATAGGAGCGACGGGCAAAGTTCTGAATGGCCATTCCCCCAGTTTAAATGGTGAAGAATCCAATCTATCCTTCAAGACCATTGTTGGTTCAGCGTTGGCTGGATACAATTTGACAGCCGGTCATATCGTCTTTGGTTTTGAAACTGGGATCGATAAGGGCGGAAAAGGTGTTCATGAAGATGGGTACTACAACTTTGAATACAGCTCCATTTTCTACACTGGAGCGCGCCTAGGGTATGATGCCGGCCGTTTCTTACCATATGCCAAGATCAGCCAACTAAAGCTTTTGTACAACTTCTCAGCTGACTATCCAATGTTCGCCTCGCTTGAGCAATCAGGGTATTTGACCGGCACGGGATATGGGATCGGCGTTGACATGTTCGTCAAAGGAAACGCATTCGCGCGTATAGAATTGGAACGCCGCGTCTTTCACGAAGAAGATTTCAACTTTGGCGCTGGCTTAGAAGTGTCTTTCGACGGTCAAATTATGGATGTTTTGTCTATTGGTGTTGGCTACCAATTCTAAAGGTTAGCGCACGTCCCAATCGTCGGCATAACGCAACTCGCCAAATGCAATCCAATTCATGCGAATGCGGGCAATTCGGCTGTCACCCCAGGTTTGAAACACCATTTCAAAATCTGTATTGGTGATGGCCTCAGCCGCGATGTCAGCACGTAAGTTGCTGTTTTGATGCACATCCCAAAGTGAAATGCCCACATGGACAATGGGTGGACGACGAAAAGGTTCGTCGAACACGACTAGTTTCCGGCGTAATCTTTCGCCTTCTCCGACCCACATATCGCCGCCGTCGGAAAAGTCCGAGAATATTTCATCATTGCCCTGCGCAATACCAATCGCACCCGTAGAGAATCTGTGCATCATTCCAAATCCACTCAAACACTGATCCAAACCCCTAACAACTTGCGCATCGGCCCGGATCGATAACCAACATTCTTATCCAACAATTCGAAACAAAAAACAAATCCCGCCAAGAAATCTCAGCGGGATTGTGTTCATTTAAAAGCTTTGGCCGCTTGAACGGGCCAAATCTATATTTAGGATGCTGCAGATAATCCCAGTGGACCAGCCACCGCGATCACATCTTGAACCATCTTGGCCGCATCCGCAGCGCCTTCACCGTCTTTTGCCATTTCGGCAACAGCTTTGGCATCTGCAACCAGTGCGTCATAGGCGCCCTGATCGATATCAGCCACTGGCAAAGCTTTTTCCGCAAGAACGGACAGGCTTTCACCCAGTTCGGCAAAACCACCAGTGACAACGAAATCAGATGTTTCAGATTCCGTCTGCACACTAAGGATACCGGGGCGCAGTGTTGTGATGGCTGGTGCATGGTCCGGCATCGCCGTCATGTCACCTTCCGAGGCAGGGATTTGCACAGAAACAACCTGAGACGACATCAGGCTGCGTTCCGGGCTGACCAGATCGAATTGCATCGTCTTTGCCATTTTGTGTCTCCTAGTTTGGTACGAGGGCGTACAAGACGCCCCCGTAAAAGAGATTAAGCAGCGTCAGCAGCCATCTTTTCGGCTTTTGCGATAACGTCTTCGATACCGCCAACCATGTAGAATGCGCCTTCTGGCAGGTGGTCATATTCACCGGCCACAACCGCTTTGAACGATTGAACTGTGTCTTCCAGCTGAACCTGAACACCGTCAGAACCGGTAAAGACCTTCGCAACGTCAAATGGTTGGGACAAGAAGCGCTGAATCTTACGCGCACGTGCCACGGTCAGTTTGTCGTCTTCAGACAGTTCGTCCATACCAAGGATCGCGATGATGTCTTGCAGAGATTTGTATTTCTGCAGGATACCCTGAACGGAACGCGCAACTTGATAGTGCTCTTCGCCGATAACCTGTGGGTCCATCAGACGAGACGTGGAATCGAGCGGGTCAACCGCTGGGTAGATGCCCAGTTCAGAAATCGCACGGTTCAGAACGGTTGTCGCGTCCAAGTGAGCAAAGGTTGTCGCAGGCGCTGGGTCAGTCAAGTCATCCGCAGGAACATATACGGCCTGAATGGACGTAATCGAACCGTTCTTTGTGGATGTAATGCGTTCTTGCATCGCGCCCATGTCGGTTGCAAGCGTTGGCTGATAGCCCACAGCCGATGGGATACGACCCAACAGAGCGGACATTTCGGAACCGGCCTGTGTGAAGCGGAAGATGTTGTCCACGAAGAACAAAACGTCCGCGCCCGTCGCATCACGGAACTGTTCCGCCAGGGTCAAACCTGTCAGAGCAATACGTGCACGCGCACCGGGAGGCTCGTTCATCTGACCGTAAACCAGCGCAATTTTGGATTCTGACAGGTTGTCAGGTGTCAAAACGCCGGATTCGATCATTTCGTGATACAGGTCGTTACCTTCACGTGTACGCTCGCCCACACCCGCAAAAACGGACAGACCTGAGTGTACTTTCGCGATGTTGTTGATCAGCTCTTGGATCAGAACTGTTTTACCAACGCCCGCGCCGCCGAACAGACCAATTTTACCACCTTTCGCGTAAGGCGCGAGAAGGTCGATAACTTTGATACCTGTTACCAGAACTTCGGCTTCAGTCGCCTGGTCTGCGAAATCAGGTGCTTCTTGGTGGATCGAACGGGTTTCAGTCATGTCGACTGGACCTTTTTCGTCGATCGGATCGCCAGTCACGTTCAGAATACGGCCCAGCGTCGCTGTACCAACTGGAACTGTGATCGCGGAACCTGTGTCAGATACTTCCTGACCACGAACCAGACCCTCTGTTGCGTCCATCGCGATGGTACGAACTGTGTTCTCACCAAGGTGCTGTGCAACTTCAAGAACCAGACGGTTGCCGTTGTTATCTGTTTCAAGCGCATTCAGAATTTCGGGCAGATGGTCGTCGAATTGCACGTCGACCACGGCGCCGATGACCTGAGTCACTTTGCCTTTTGCGTTTGCCATTTGTCGTCTCCGGGTCTTAGAGCGCTTCCGCGCCCGAAATAATTTCGATCAGTTCATTTGTAATGACGGCCTGACGCGAACGGTTAAATTCGATCGTCAATTGGTCAATCATGTCACCCGCATTGCGCGTCGCATTGTCCATCGCGGACATGCGTGCACCCTGCTCAGACGCTGCGTTTTCCAGCAATGCAGAAAAGATCTGCGTTGCAACACCGCGCGGCAAAAGATCCGCAAGGATCGCTTCTTCGCTTGGCTCATATTCGAACAAAGATGCACCAGCATCTTCTTCGGCAACATCAAACTTTGCAGGAATAACTTGCTGCGCAGTTGGAATTTGACTGATCACGGATTGGAACTTCGAATAGAAGATCGTCGCCACATCGAATTCATCCGCGTCGAACTTGGCCAGCAGATCACGTGCAATATCTTGCGCGTTTGCATAGCCCAGCTTTTTAACGTCAGACAAATCGACATGACCTACGAACAGATCATCGAATTCCCGATTCATTTGTTCGCGGCCCTTTTTACCAACGGTCAGAACCTTAACGGTTTTGCCCGCAGCTTTCAGCTCCGCGATATGTGTTTTGGCCAGTTTCACAATGGATGAGTTGAAACCACCGCACAGACCACGTTCAGCGGTCATTACGACGAGCAGTTGCACATCATCTTTGCCTGTACCGGACAGCAGTTTGGGCGCGCTTGCGCTATCGCCCACGCCTGCCGCAAGCGACCCGAGCACAGCGTTAAAACGCTCTGCATAGGGACGTCCAGCTTCGGCTGCTTCCTGGGCCCGCCGCAATTTTGCGGCGGCCACCATTTGCATGGCCTTTGTGATCTTCCGGGTCGATTTGACCGAGGAGATCCTGTTTTTGAGATCCTTAAGGGATGGCATCCGGGCGGCTCCTTATGAGTAGTCCGCTGCGAATTCGTCCAGCACTGCCTTCATTTTCTCAACAGGCTCGCCTTTCTTGAATTTCGGATCTTCAGTTGCGATCCAGTTCAAGAAATCCGCCTTTTTGGTGCGCAGGAAGTTCAGCAGAGCTGCTTCGTATTCACCAACTTTAGCCACATCTACGCCATCTAGATAGCCGTTTGTACCGGCGAAGATAACGCAAACGATCTCGGCGTTTGTCAGAGGCGCATACTGAGGCTGTTTCATCAGCTCGGTCAAACGTGCACCACGTGCCAAAAGCTGCTGAGTTGCCGCATCCAGATCGGAACCGAACTGAGCAAAGGCCGCCATTTCGCGATATTGCGCCAGAGACAGTTTAACCGGGCCAGCAACAGACGACATCGCGTCCGTTTGCGCAGAAGATCCAACACGAGAAACAGACAGACCTGTGTTCACAGCTGGGCGGATACCTTGGTAGAACAATTCTGTTTCCAAGAAGATCTGACCGTCTGTGATCGAGATCACGTTGGTTGGAATAAAGGCAGAAACGTCACCACCTTGTGTTTCAATGATCGGCAGAGCCGTCAAAGAACCGGAACCGAAATCTTCGTTCAGCTTCGCGGAACGTTCCAGCAAACGTGAGTGAAGGTAGAAAACGTCACCTGGATACGCTTCACGGCCTGGTGGGCGGCGCAGCAGCAGAGACATCTGACGGTAGGAAACAGCTTGCTTGGACAGGTCATCATAGATGATTAGAGCGTGCTTGCCGTTGTCACGGAAATATTCCGCCATTGCAGTCGCGGCATATGGTGCCAAGAACTGCATAGGTGCTGGGTCAGACGCTGTCGCAGCAACCACGATGGAATAATCAATCGCGCCTGTTTCTTCTAGCTTTTTAACCAGCTGAGCAACAGTGGAGCGCTTTTGACCAACTGCAACGTAGATGCAGAACAATTTCTTGCTCTCGTCATCGCCTGCCGCGTCGTTGTAGGATTTTTGGTTCAGGATCGCGTCCAGAGCAACAGCTGTTTTACCTGTCTGACGGTCACCAATGATCAGCTCACGCTGGCCACGGCCGATTGGGATCATCGCGTCAACCGCTTTGATACCTGTCGCCATTGGCTCGTGAACGGATTTACGTGGAATGATGCCTGGCGCTTTTACGTCCGCAACAGAGCGCGTTTCATAAACGATTGGGCCTTTGCCATCCAATGGGTTACCCAAACCGTCAACAACGCGACCCAGCAAACCTGTGCCTGTTGGTACGTCCACGATAGAGTTGGTGCGCTTAACAGTGTCACCTTCTTTAATATCGCGGTCAGACCCGAAAATAACAACACCGACGTTGTCGCTTTCAAGGTTCAGGGCCATGCCCATAATACCGCCTGGGAACTCGACCATCTCGCCAGCTTGGACGCTATCGAGACCATGGACACGGGCGATACCGTCCCCAACACTCAATACGCGACCCACTTCGGCTACTTCGGCTTCATTGCCAAAGTTCTGGATCTGCTCCTTCAGGATCGCAGAAATCTCGGCTGCTTGGATTCCCATTTATCCGACCTCTTTCATAGCATTCTGGAGGGAGTTGAGTTTAGCCTTGATCGAGCTATCGACCATGACCGAACCCACCTTTACGACAAGACCGCCGATGAGGCTTTCATCAACGGTCACATTCAAAGTAATTTCTTTGCCAAACTTGGCTTTCAGCGTCTTCGCCAACGCAGCAGACTGCGTTTTTGTCAAAGCTTTCGCAGCGCTGACTTCTGCCGTGACTTCGCCTTTTTCGGCGGCAATCATTGCTGTCAGCTGCTCTGCCAGTTGTGGCAGTGCAAACAAACGGCGTTTGGATGCCATCAGACCCAGCACGTTTTGCATTGCTGGCATCAAACCCATCTTTTGTGCAACCGCTGACATAGCTGCACCCTGTTCCCCACGCGTATAAACTGGAGAGCTGATCAAAGTAGATAGATCATCACTGTCAGTTAAAGCTGTGGAGAGGTCTGCAACATTGCTTTCAAGATCTGAAAGAGTACCGGCCTCTTTTGCGATCTCGAAAACAGCGGTGGCATAGCGCTCGGCGATGCCGGAGGAAATCGAAGCTGATTCAGACACGTCCGCCCTTCCGTAGTTAAACCTCCGAAGTGTACCGAGTTGAACCAGCACTTCGAAAGTATCCAAGTCCCGGAAACATCCCGGAACGATCAAATTGTTCGCGGTCCTAGCAGAGTGCTCCACACGTCGCAATATGATTGAGGATTTTTAAAGAATTTAGCGCTTCTGCCAAAGACAAACCCCCGATTGGTCGAACACCATCCGCTATGACGGCCACGACGCAAATAAATAGGGCAGTTTTTTAACCATTTCGTGACCTTAGGCAGCAGGATGTTTCGAATCGCTGACTTCTGTGGATATTTTGGACCCGGTTCAACCACGAAACTGAACCATTCATTTCACTTTTCAGAATGTACCGCTTGGAATCAATTCCACGAAGCTGATTCCCAACAAAACCGCTCAGTGCCTCGGAATATTCAAACCTCAGAACTGAATAAACATCCAAAAATCTGTTCAGATTGCCTTTGGCTCACTTGATGGGCGCGGCGTCAATACATCCAGCGGATTGAGGACATATGCCTTTTGTTCTAACCCACGCCGCCGAGGTGGCGTGCGCTTGGATGCCAACATCATACTGACGCCCCCTGAAACACCCGGCACAGCCCGACCAATTCTTTCCCAAATCGGGGCCGTTTTCATCCAAAACCGCCGGGACGATGGCGGTTGATACAGGACCGAAACATGCGCCTGCGGAATGAAATCGTGATCCTTTAGAAATTGCTCTAACTGACTGCGGGAATACGGCCGACCATATCCGAATGGTGTGCGATCCGATTGCGCCCATAGCCCAGAGCGGTTCGGCACAATCACCAACAGCTCTCCACCCGGCCCCAGAACACGATAGCATTCATCCAACAAATCTGAGGCGCGTTCGCTGGTTTCAAGGCCATGCATCAACACAAGACGGTCAATATGCCCTGTTTCCAATGGCCACCGGGTTTCTTCACACAGGACAGACACATTGGGCGCATTGTAAGGGGCATGCATCACGCCTTGTTGCGCAGGCATCAATCCCACGACACGTCTTGAATGATTGATATAGGGGCGCAGCAAAGGCGCAGTGAACCCAAAGCCCGCCACATTTTGACGATCGGCATGAGGCCAAAATTGCAACATCTGCGAACGGATCTGACGCTGCGCCGCGCGCCCAAGCGCACTGCGATAATAAAAATCGCGCAACTCCCGCACATCAAGATACATTGCAGCCGCCTCTTATATAGGGTTCTCTGTACCATAGAGATATCTAGGGCCGGAGAAAAAGACCATGGCACGCGAAACCCCAGGATTTGAAATCATCACAATCCCCTGCCTGTCTGACAATTATGCATATGTCTTGGTTGGACCTGACACGGCCTGCCTGATCGACGCGCCAGAGGCTGAACCGATTCTCTCGGCATTAAATGACGCGAATATTCAGCTGACCGCGATTCTTTTGACCCATCACCATTACGATCATGTCGACGGGGTAGATGCGATTTTGGAAAAACACCCCTGCCCGGTCATCGGACCGAAGGCAGAAGAAGACAAAATGCCCAAGCTCGATTTCGCGCTAAAAGAAGGCCAGTTTCCTGAGCTACCCGGGGTGCCAGATCTACAGGTCATTCACGTTCCAGGACATACATTAGGGCATATCGCCTTTTATTTTGCAGACGCAGCCGCCGTTTTCACAGGCGATAGCCTAATGGCCTTGGGCTGTGGACGCTTGTTTGAAGGCACCCCAGATATGATGTGGGACAGTATGTGCAAATTGATGGCGCAGCCCGATGAAACAGTGGCCTATTCCGGCCATGAATATACCAGCGGGAACGCCAAATTCGCCCTGACAATCGAACCAGACAACGTTGACCTGAAAACCAGATTTGACGACATCGTCCAAAAATGCGCCGACGGCATTCCAACAGCGCAGGCGACTCTGGGGTTGGAAAAGGCGACAAACCCCTTTCTTCGGGCTGATCTGGACCATGTGAAAGTCGCATTAGGGATGCAAACCAGCACCGATGCCGAGGTTTTTGCCGAAATTCGTGCGCGCAAAGATAAATTTTAACGCGTCAAGAATCGGGCATATCCAGAAGAAAAACAGCAAATCACGTCCCTAACTTTGGATTGTGACCAATCTTTTTGAAGAAAACCCTTGAAGACGGCCCGTAATCGACCAAACTTTAACATAGTCAGGTAATGCTTCTCAGAATACCGGGTGGCTCATACGGAAGGAACCGACCATGCCTTCATTTTCAAACACGCTGGAACAAGCAATTCATGCCGCTTTGGCATCAGCCAATGCACGCAGCCATGAATTTGCAACGCTAGAGCATTTGCTGCTGGCCCTTATCGACGAACCAGATGCTTTGCGCGTGATGAAGGCCTGTTCGGTGGATACAGATGAATTACGCACTACGCTTGTGGAATTCATTGATGATGATCTGTCCAATCTGGTGACAGAGGTCGAAGGATCAGAAGCCGTACCAACCGCAGCATTTCAACGGGTTGTGCAACGCGCTGCGATCCATGTTCAAAGCTCTGGCCGCACTGACGTAACTGGCGCGAATGTCCTTGTTGCGATCTTTGCCGAACGCGAATCTAATGCGGCCTATTTCCTGCAAGATCAGGACATGACGCGCTATGACGCGGTCAATTTCATCGCACATGGCGTCGCCAAAGATGCTGCATACGATGAGAATCGGTCTGTACAGGGCACACCTGAAGGCGACGAAAATCTCAACAACGGCGCAGAACCCTCTTCGGGTGACAATGAAAAAGAATCAGCGCTGGCCAAATATTGCGTCGATTTGAATGCCAAATCGCGCGAAGGCGATGTCGATCCTTTGATCGGGCGATCCTCTGAGGTCGAGCGCTGCATTCAGGTTCTCTGCCGCCGCCGTAAGAACAACCCGCTGCTGGTCGGGGATCCCGGCGTTGGCAAAACTGCGATTGCAGAAGGTTTGGCACGAAAAATCGTTGCTGGTGAAACGCCCGAGGTCCTAAGCGAAACCACCATCTATTCCCTAGACATGGGCGCGCTTTTGGCTGGCACCCGTTACCGTGGCGATTTCGAAGAGCGCCTGAAAGCTGTGGTAACGGAACTGGAAGATCACCCAGACGCAGTTCTGTTTATCGACGAAATTCACACAGTGATTGGCGCAGGCGCGACATCAGGCGGTGCCATGGATGCATCCAACCTGCTAAAGCCAGCCCTGCAGGGCGGCAAGTTGCGCACGATGGGATCTACGACGTACAAAGAGTTCCGCCAACATTTCGAAAAAGACCGCGCCCTTTCCCGCCGGTTCCAAAAAATCGATGTCAGCGAACCGTCTGTGGATGACAGCGTGAAGATTCTGAAAGGTTTGAAACCCTATTTCGAAGAACATCACGGCATTAAATACACATCCGACGCGATCAAAGGCGCGGTGGAGCTGTCTGCGCGCTATATCAATGATCGCAAATTGCCAGATAAAGCCATCGACGTGATCGATGAAGCGGGCGCGGCACAACATCTGATTGCGGAATCCAAACGCCGCAAAACGATTGGCCTAAAGGAAATTGAAGATGTCGTAGCGAAAATCGCGCGCATCCCACCGAAAAACGTCTCCAAAGATGATGCCGCCACACTGAAAGATCTAGAAACCACGCTGAAACGCGTCGTCTTTGGTCAGGACAATGCGGTTGAGGCGCTATGTTCAGCAATCAAACTGGCCCGCGCCGGTCTGCGAGAGCCCGAAAAGCCCATCGGTAACTATCTGTTCGCGGGTCCAACCGGTGTTGGTAAAACCGAGGTTGCAACGCAGCTGGCGGACAATTTGGGTGTTGAACTGCTGCGCTTTGACATGTCCGAATATATGGAGAAACACGCGGTTTCCCGTCTGATTGGTGCCCCTCCCGGCTATGTCGGTTTTGATCAGGGCGGTCTTTTGACAGATGGCGTGGATCAACACCCACATTGTGTTTTGTTGTTGGACGAAATCGAAAAGGCCCATCCAGATGTCTTCAACATCCTGTTGCAGGTGATGGATGCAGGCAAATTGACGGATCACAACGGCCGTACCGTAGATTTCCGCAATGTGATTTTGATCATGACATCAAATGCAGGCGCATCTGATATGGCAAAAGCGGCTATCGGTTTCGGTCGAACCCGGCGCGAGGGCGAAGATACAGCAGCAATCGAGCGGACATTCACGCCAGAATTCCGCAACCGCTTGGATGCAGTCATCAGCTTCCAAGCGCTGCCAAAAGATACCATCCTGCAAGTTGTCGAAAAGTTTGTTCTGCAGCTTGAAGCCCAGCTTCTGGACCGTGGCGTGACAATCGAACTGACCCGCCCTGCGGCAGAATGGCTTGCGAATGAAGGTTATGACGAACTCATGGGTGCGCGCCCGCTGGGCCGTGTCATTCAAGAGCATATCAAAAAGCCACTGGCCGAGGAATTGCTATTTGGCAAACTGGCCAAGGGCGGCATTGTCAAAGTATCCGTCAAGGATGGCGAATTGGTTTTGGATATGTCCGGGCCAGACAGTCCGCGACTGGGCAGTAAAAAGCCCCCACTGCTAACGGCGGACTAATCCACCAACTGTAAATATCTAAACGTTTCATATGCGCTGCATCAAAATGCGGCGCATATTTCTTTTGGTAGAGGTACCAATCTGACGAATGAAGAAATCAGCGTTCGGTCAGCTTCAATTCAATCCGACGGTTTTGGGCACGCGCCTGTGGTGTATCCGCGGAATTCACCGGCTGATATTCCCCAAAACCGTTCGCAGAAAGGCGCTGTGGCGGGATGCCTTCTGATCCGGTCATGAACCGTACAACAGACAAAGCACGGGCTTGGCTCAATTCCCAGTTATCCGCAAAAACGCCGCCCGAGATTGGGATGTCATCGGTGTGACCGTCAACGCGAATGATCCAATCGATACCATCAGGAATTTCCGCAGATATGTTGCGCAAGATCCCCGCGACCTTCGCAATTTCTGTCCGCCCCTCAACGGACAGGTCCGCAGAGCCGATATCAAACAGAACTTCCGAGCTGAAAACAAAACGATCCCCAACAACCCGAACACCTTCGGTTTCACCCAAAACCTGACGTAAACGGCCAAAGAAATCAGAGCGGTATTGCTCTAATTGTTCTTTCTCGGCTTCCAAACGTTTGCGTTCGGCCTCTTCCAATTTGCGTTTTTCTTCTTCGCTTTGGCGACGTCTGCGTTCCTCTGACGCCGCCCGCGCTAAAGCTGCGTTTAGATCAGACCCGAGATTTTGCAACTGCACCTGTGCTGCCGCATCGCGTTCTTGTGAATCGTCCAAAAGGGCCTGCAATTGGCCCAACTGATTGCGCAGTTGCGCGACTTGCTGGTTCAGCAACTCCGCCTGTTTTTCAGTTTCAGTAACCTGGTCACGACTTTGCGCCAATTCATCGCGCGCCACGGCCAGCAAGGTTTGTTGAGTTTCTTGTTCGACCGACTGTGCCTCAAATTGGGCTTCTGCCGCCTGCTTTGCCGCCAATGCAGCGGCCAGACGATCCCGCGTTTCAGCAACGCTTGCCTCGATATCCAGCTTTTCAGCCAAAGCTGCGGCCATCCGTTCTTGCAATGCCTGCAGATCCACGCTCTGCGCGTCTGACCTTGCTTCAGCCTCAGCAAGCGCGCTTTGCAAATTTTGGATTTGCAAAGCTTGGGCTTCAAGAGATGTTTCGCCTGAAGCCAACTGATCTCGTTCAGCAATCAATGCGGCGATCTCAGCAGCCTGGTTGGCAATCTGATCTTGTAGCACCTGTGTGGCCGTTTCATCGGCCAGCAACGCAGCTGCCAAACGTGCATTCAGATCCTGCTCTGCCTCACGCGCGGCCGCCAAAAGCGTTAAGGTTTCTTCTGCTTTGCGACGCTCTTCTTCCAAAGACAATGTCATCGCCGTCAGCTCAGCATCCGCATTTTCCAAACGCGCACGCAATGCAGCTGCCGCTTCCGCCTCGGCTAGGCGCTGTGCTTCTTCCTCAGACAGGTCTGCTTGTGCATCGCTTAATTCCGATGCCAGGGCCGCAATCCGACCCTCTGCATCCGTATTTTGTGCGCGAAGATCTTCAACCAATGCTTCAAGCGCCTGTTTGCGCGCCTCTGCCAAATCCGCCTCAGCCTCTTGAGCATCACGTTCGGCTTGTAGCCCAGAAACTGACTGACTGAGGCGATCCTGTTCGCTGATCAAACCCGCGACTTGCGCTTCGAAAGCCGTAATTTGGTCGGCCGCTTCAGCCAATTGCGTTGCTTGTATTTCCGCTGTCGTCGTCAAATTTGCGATCAAGGCCTGTGCGGCGTTCAAATCGTTTTGGGTCGACCCCAAAGTGGTTTCCAGACGCCCGACCTCATTCGACAGGGTATCGACCTCTTGTTCCCGCAATCCCAAAGCCTGCGACAAAGCGGCAATTTCGGAATTCAACGTGGTCAATTCATTTTGCTGTTCGCTAAGCGTGCTTTCCTGATCCGTGATCGTTTCGTTCAACACGAATTGCATGACGATAAAGATCGACAAGACAAAGATCACCACCAGCAAGAGGCCGGTCATCGCATCCACAAATCCCGGCCAGATATTGGCCTGAAACCGCGCACCAGTGCGACGTGACAGAGCCATGTCTTACCCTTCCTGATCGCGAATATTCGGGCGAATACCAACAGGCGCGGTTGGTTTATTCGATTGCCCAATGGCGCGGGTCAAATGGGCCAGATCGGTACGCAGCTCGGCCATGCTTTCTTGACGCCCTGCTGCGATTTCTTCAAGGATCCGCAACATCTGCACATCGATCGACCGTAGACGCATGCGACTTTCCGCATCCAATCCTTCAGACGCTTCTTTATTCGCCAGAACCTCGGCAAGACGTTCCTGTCCTTCCGCGATCCGCGCGAAAGATGTGGCAGACGGTGCTGTTGCTTCCATGCGTTCGGTCATGCGTTCAACCGCATCAGCCAGCTGCCCCAAACGCCCTTCCACATCGCTGCGACCCGCCTCGGATTGCGCAAACAGATGTTCTAGGCGTTCCATCTGTTCTGCCATACGGTCCAGAACAACACCAGCCGCCCCAAGATCAGGGCCGTTTTCATCGCCTGAAAACCCCAACCGCGTGATCGACGACAGCCATTCCTCTAATTCGCGGTAGAAGCGGTTTTGCCCGTGCCCCGCAAAAAGTTCAAGCAATCCAATAATCAAAGATGCCGCCAGTCCCAGCAACGAAGATGCAAAGGCCACGCCCATGCCGCCCAATTGGCTATCCAGCCCTGCCAGAAGGCGGCCAAACACCTCTGATCCGCTTTCGCCTTCTTGTGGAGCCAAGCCGCGAATTGTGTCGACTAACGCTGGAATGGTCGTTGCAAGACCATAAAATGTTCCCAAAAGGCCCAAAAAGATCAATAAGGACACAATATACCGCGTGATCTCACGTGCCTCATCAATCCGCGTTGCAACGGAATCGAGAATGGATTGTGTCGATGCTGTGTTGATCTGCATGCGTTGATGACGCCGCCGCATCAAGGTGGCCAATGGGGCCAACATTTGCGGTGGCTGCGATTTCGCACCCTCTTCGCCAAGCGCAATAAACCGTTCAATCCAATTGACCGAAACCGTCAGCTGAACCACCTGATAGAAACACGCGATCACGCCGATGGCGAAGACGAAAACGATAAACCCATTCAGGTAGAGATTGGTCAAAAAGACAGGCAACACCCGAGGCAAGGCTATAAATGCCCCAAAGCCAGACAGCCCGAGTACAATCAACATCAGGACAGCTTGGCGAACGGGTCTGTTAAAGTGAGGCACGGCCTCTAACGTCGTAGGCGCCATTCTTAATCAATCCGGATCTGTTGTTTCGTTATCTTGGAAACTAGACTTTTGGCCAAACCCTGCCAAGCGCAATCATGTCAGATCCTGCACACGCGCCCTCAGCCATTGCAAGTCTGCATCCATGATCCCCATTTCATCCAATAAATTTACGGTATTGAACAAATAATCCGTATTCGCACCACGATCACCCACGGCCCCAGCGATCACATTCGCCTGTTCTTCCAACGGCAATTCACCGGTATGTTGTTCATGATCGGGATCAATCACATAGGTCAGGGATTGCACAGCGCGGCCATCCTGCAAGGTGATATCAAGCCATTTTTCCAAATAGGCCGATGAAATCAATTCACGTTCACGCAGATAGGCCAATGTCGCCTCTTCGCTGCCATCTGCAGCACGCAGGGCCAAGCCGTCACAAACGGCACCTTCTTGCGCATCCAGCGCCAATACAAGACCGGGATGTTCCACAGTTCCCCGATGGTGGATCGACCACATACAAAAGCTACGCGAATAGTCGGTTAGACGCGCGGGCACGGTTTCAGCGACCTCAAACCCCGGATTCCACAAAAGCGATCCGTATCCGAATACCCACAGCGCCATATTTGTCCCTTTGCCCATTTTCGCCCTGCATCACCTTTGACGTTGGTGCAGATGCCGATCTGTTATCTGGTTCTTTAACCCAGCCCGCTGTAAAGACGCTTTAAAGGCAGGGAAAGGGGCATGACATGAAACGTCTGACTATTTTTGTGATCATTTTGGCCTCTCTTTGGGGCCTTTTCTGGTTTGGTAGCGCATTCGTCATCAAAGGCGCTGTTCAGACATGGCTTACATCACAAGAAAAGCAGGGTTGGGTCACGGAATATAGCGATCTTAGCGTCCGCGGTTTTCCCAATCGCGTCGACCTAACGATCAGCGATGTGACTTTGGCCGATCCCCAAACACAAATGGTGTGGAAGGCCCCCTTTTTGCAAAGCCATGCGCTGGTCTACAAACCAACCCATCAAATCATCACCTTTCCAAGCAGCCAAAGTATCTCGGGCCATAACCGCATTTGGGATGTGACATCCGAGGGTATGCGCGCAAGTGTCGTCGGTAGCGCGACAGGACAACTGCTGCGCATGAAGGCTGAAGCACCGGTTTTGAACATTGACAGCGCGCAAAAGAACTTTGCCTTTGCCAATTTAAACGCCGCTTTACTGATTGATGAAGACGACCCGCAAACCTATCGGCTGTCCGCCACATCAGATGCCGCGACATCCAGTTTGGCCAGATTGGATCAGCTGCAATTGGATGCCCATATCAGCTTTGATCGCACAGTTCGCGCAGTTGTCATAGAAGGCCCCCGCCCCCAACCAACGCGGATCGTCATACGTTTGGCTGAATACAAATCTGAAGGTTTAGAAATGAAAATCGCCGGGTCACTGGATTTGGACGCGACAGGGCGTCCCAGCGGCGGGCTTATGATCAAAGCCGTCAATTGGCGCGACATGCTGGCCCAGGCAATCGCTGCTGGCATTATTCCAGCCCGTTTCGCGGGAACCGTTGAAAGTGGGTTGAACCTTTTGGCAGGCTTATCTGGCAATCAGAACACACTGGACCTACCCCTAACGTTCAAAGACGGAACAATGTATTTCAGCGCCTTCCCTTTGGGCCCGGCGCCACGCATCCGGTTCTGACGCACCGATCAGGGCGTTTCGGTCACCACGCCGGCTGCGATCAATTCGGTCACATTGGGATACCACATGCCATCCGCAGCAGTTTGATACATCTGATCTAAAAACCAATCAGCGACACCCGCTGCTTGAAAAAATGCGCGATCTCGATCTTGGGCGCGGGCCGTATCCGCACCAAGCACAGCATAGTCCGCATCAATCCGATATTGGTGAAACCCTAATTTGGCACCACCTGCCAAAAGCCGCGATCTGCCAGCAATAAACACCGTGGTGCAGGCCGAGCTACAGTTTTGAACGGCAACCGTGCTCAACCCAGCCTGCTGAATTACGGTCGCTATGCCGCGCGCCTCGTAGATATGGCCGCCTTGGCTGGTCAGATAAATTTCAGTCACGTCAGGATAAGATTCAAGCAAATCACGGAGCCGGTCTGTGACGCCAAGTTCAATCGAACCACGTAAGACCACGGCATTTCCATCGACAGCCAGACTATATTTTACGGCCCGCGCTGCACGTTCAGCCTGGGCTGTCGGTAGGGGATTGTCATTGTCACGTGTCATCTGCCACGCTTCGATACTATAGGCAAAAACCCAAAAGGCAGAAAACCCAAGGATCAGCTTGGCACCCCAAATCACATGGCGTTGTCCACCGGCATCGTAAAAGTCATGTGCCGACCGCAAAACACCGACACTCTGCCAAACAAAGAACACGCCGTGAAAAATAAACACCAAACCCATGACGCGCCAAATCGATTCATTGGACGCATCAGGTTTGGTTAGAATGTCTTGCGCCACAAAAACAATGATCCGCAGCGCCACAAACGACACCCAAAAGGACCAGACAAACCGATGTTTGCCTTGCCAATGGTCACGCAGATAGGCCCAAATCAGCCCAACTGCGGCCCATCCATATGCAAGCGCCGCGTTAAGCGTCTTTTTCTAACGCGTCGAGACGCGCTTTCAAAGCTTCGTTTTCTTCACGCGCTTTTTGCGCCATTGCACGCACGGCATCGAATTCTTCGCGTGTGACGAAATCCCGATCCGCCAACCAGCGATCCATAAGCGATTTCATCGCTGTTTCAGCTTCGGTTTTAGCCCCTTGCGCAACGCCCATAGCGTTGGTCATCAGTTGCGAGAGGTCTTCAAATACTTTGTTGCGCGTTTGCATGGGTCACTCCATCGTTGCACTTCTCTCCTATATGGGCTGCAAAAGCGTCAGTCACAAGCTTGACTTACGCCCAAAACCCGAGGCAACAGGACGCATGCAGGCAATTATTCCTTTCCCCAATATCTCACCCGAGATTTTTTCGATCTCGATTTTCGGCGCAAAATTCGCGCTACGTTGGTACGCGATGGCCTATATCGTAGGTCTTTTGCTTGGCTGGTGGATTGCAGTTCGCGCTGTCAAGAAACCTGCGTTATGGGCAGGCGACACCCCTCCCATGACACCCAAACAGGTCGAAGATCTGCTGACTTGGGTCATACTTGGCGTCATCTTAGGTGGTCGATTGGGCATCGTGCTGTTTTACAACCCCAGCTATTATTTCGCCAATCCCAGCGAGATCCTAAAAATCTGGCAAGGCGGCATGGCGTTCCATGGCGGGTTGCTGGGCGTGGTTGTTGCGACGTTTCTGTATTGTCGCGGTTTAGGCCTGAACATGATCAAAACCGCCGACATGATGGCACTGGCCACCCCGGCCGGACTATTCCTTGGCCGAATTGCCAATTTCATCAATGGCGAATTGTGGGGGCGTCCAACCGATGTGCCATGGGCCGTGATTTTTCCGGCCTATGGACCAACAGATCCCGTACTCGTCTGCGGCGATGTCCTAAGCGATATGTGCGCACGCCACCCATCACAACTTTACGAAGCCGCGCTTGAAGGTCTGATCCTTGGCGCCGTACTGCTTTACCTGGCATTCCGTGCGGCCAAATTGAAAACGCCCGGCTTTGTTGCGGGTGTCTTTTTTGCGGGTTACGCGATCGGACGCTTTATCGTGGAATTTTTCCGCCAACCCGATGCGCAATTCCAGACGTTTGAAAATCCTCTGGGCCTTGCCGTGCATCTAAACGGCTATGGTTTGACGATGGGCCAAGTATTGACCCTACCAATGTTTTTGCTCGGGGTGTTTTTGATCTGGCGCGCAACCCGGCAAACCGCATGACGGATCTGCTGGAGCTGATCAAAACGCAGATCGCGGCCACCGGCCCGATGACGATAGCAGACTACATGACGCTGTGTTTGGCCCATCCCGAGCATGGCTACTATATGCGACAATCCCCCTTTGGCGCGGGGGGGGATTTTACCACCGCACCAGAAATCAGCCAGATGTTCGGAGAACTGACGGGTCTGGCTTTAGCGCAGGCCTGGCTCGACCAAGGCACCCCTTCCGATGCGGTTTTGGTTGAACTGGGGCCAGGGCGCGGTACTTTGATGATCGACATGCTGCGCGCGATGTCAAAAGCAGGTTTTGCACCGCAGGTCCATTTCGTCGAAACATCCCCTTATTTGCGCCAAGAACAAGCAAAACACCTGCCCGATGCAAAGTGGCATGATGATGTATCCACGTTACCCAGTGCGCCAACATTTGTGATTGCGAATGAATTCTTTGATGCCCTGCCAATACGCCAATTCCAACGGGACGGGGCCGGATGGCGTGAGCGGGTGATCGGCATGAGTGCAGGCGAATTGACCCCCTTTCTGACAGACCCGACCCCAAGTGCGACGTTGGCACATCGGCTGGATGACACAAAAGACGGCGATTTGATTGAAACCTGCGCGCCTGCGGCAGCCATCGCACAGCAAATCGGAACCCATATAACACGATATGGCGGCGCTGCTTTGTTCATTGATTACGGCGATTGGGAATCGCAGGGCGATACATTTCAAGCCATTAGCGATCATAAGCACGTGAACCCGCTGCATATGCCCGGCTTTGCGGATCTGACCGCGCATGTGGATTTCGCGGCACTTGCGCGTGCAGCCATGCCTGCACAACACAGCGCATTGGCAACCCAAGGCACTTTCCTAGAGCGCCTTGGAATCACGATGCGCGCGCAAACATTGGCAAAAATAATGTCACCTTCCCAAAGAGATGAGCATATTGCCGCGCATCACCGCTTGACGCACCCCTCAGAAATGGGTTCGGTGTTCAAAGTATTAGGTCTTACGCCGCCAAATGCACCCATGGTGCCGGGGCTTACACTGGGAATGACTGTTTGATGCTGGAAATCATCACCTCTTCTGCGCTGTCACCGATCAAGCACGGTTTTTTCACACGTAAAGGCGGGGCGTCCTCTGGCATTTTTTCGGGATTGAACTGTGGGATTGGGTCCAGTGATCAAGCCGAAATCGTGGCAATCAACCGAGAACGTGTCGCGGACGCAATGGAAGTCGTACCTGATGATCTGGTGACGATCTGGCAAACCCATTCTGCTGACGCGCTGATTATGGACGAACCAGTCACCGGTGATCGACCAAAAGCAGATGGTATGGCGACAAAAACACCCGGTCTGGCGCTCAGCATACTTACGGCAGATTGCCAACCGGTGCTCTTTGCAGACCGAACTGCCGGGGTTATTGGCGCAGCCCATGCCGGTTGGCGGGGCGCTTTGGGCGGAGTTTTAGAGTCTACTATCAAAAAAATGGAAACTCTGGGAGCAAAGCGATCTCAGATTGATGCAGTCATTGGCCCTTGCCTCAGTCAACGAAACTACGAAGTTGGACCAGAATTTATCGACGCATTTCTCGCCGAAGATTCTGACAACGCGTCTTTCTTTGCACAGGGGAATGGGGACCGGATGTTATTCGATCTGCCCTCATTTGGCCTACATCGTTTACGCGCTGCAGGTGTCTCTGCCACTTGGGTGGGGCAGTGCACATATGATGATGAAGATCGGTTTTATTCCTACCGTCGCACCACACATCAAAATCAGGCGGATTATGGCCGCCTGATTTCTAGCATCCGTCTTTAGTAAGCCGTTTCCAGCTTATTCTGTGGTGACCACAGCCAGCTTGTCTTCGATAACATCCAAAGGAACACCTGGTTCATCCTTGGCAACACGAATCACAAGCGATGTTTTCACGCTGCCAACATTGGGTGCGGTCAACAATTCACCGGTCAAAAAGCTTTGAAAAGAAGACAAATCAGGCGCGACGCATTTCAAAATGAAATCCACTTCGCCATTCAGCATGTGGCATTCACGTACCAATGGCCACGCACGGCATTTCTCTTCAAATGCAACCAGATCCGCATCTGCTTGGCTTTGCAAACCAACCATTGCGAAAACTTGCACCTCAAAACCAAGTGAATGGCCATCAAGTTTTACGTGATAGCCTTTGATAAATCCTTGTTCTTCCAAGGCGCGCACACGGCGCAAGCAAGGTGGAGCGGAAATACCAACACGACGCGCAAGTTCGACATTGGTCATACGACCATCGGACTGCAATTCAGCTAAAATCTGTCTGTCAATTTCATCTAGGCGATGACGTGCCATGTAGTACCTCGTTTCGGCGGGGCCGGTTTTTCAGTCTGGGTAAGACCGAGGTCGTGAATACATAGCAAAAGTTACACTTTGGCAAAAATCGACCTCTAGTGAGTCTTTCGATAAGTCAAAACCCCTATCCCGACATGATTAGTTTGGCAATTCGCTTTTATACAATTGATCTAAGCAAATTGGCATCATCCTGCCTATCAGCTCAAAGTAGATGCAATTTACAATTAAGAGAGCCCCCTTTTACCGACAGTCTACTAGGGTTATATGCAGCGTTAACTTGGTACACCGATAGGAATTCGCATATGTCCGACACGCGCCACACGAAGGTTTTGATCATCGGCTCCGGCCCCGCTGGCTACACGGCAGGCGTTTACGCGGCACGCGCCATGCTGAACCCACTTCTTGTTCAGGGTCTTGAACCAGGCGGCCAATTGACCACAACGACCGAAGTTGAAAATTATCCGTCCTTCATCGAAATTCAGGGTCCTGAATTGATGGTAAAGATGGAAGAACATGCCCGTGCCATGGGATGCGATATCGAAGGCGACATCATCACATCGATCGATTTCGACCAACGCCCTTTCGTTGCACATGGCGACAGCGGCAAGACCTATACAGCTGACAGCATCATTCTGGCCACAGGCGCGCGGGCGAAATGGTTGGGGCTGGAAAGCGAAGAAGCGTTCAAAGGCTTTGGCGTCTCGGCGTGTGCCACATGCGACGGGTTCTTTTATCGCGGCAAAGAAATCGTTGTGATCGGTGGCGGCAATACCGCCGTAGAAGAAGCCCTCTTCCTGACAAATTTTGCGTCCAAAGTGACCTTGATTCACCGCCGCGACACGCTGCGTGCGGAAAAGATCCTGCAGGACCGTTTGGCAAAGAACGAAAAGATCGAAACACTCTGGTTCCACGAAATGGTCGAGGTGCTTGGCGATGACAATCCCAAAAGCGTGACTGGCATCAAGGTCAAAAACACGCAAACAAGTGACGTCAGCCAAATCGATTGTGCCGGCGTTTTTGTTGCCATCGGCCACGCACCAGCGAATGAATTGGTGAAAGACACGCTGGAAACCCATATGGGCGGTTACGTGGTGACAAAACCAGACAGCACCGAAACCTCTATCCCCGGCGTGTTTGCGGCAGGCGATTTGACAGATCATAAATACCGCCAAGCGATCACATCCGCAGGCATGGGTTGCATGGCTGCGCTGGAAGCAGAGCGTTTCATTGCCGAGCAAGAAGGCTGATCTAAAGTGAGCCATGATTTTGACGCGCAAAAGGCAGAAACCATTGCAGCGATAACGGATATTGCGGAGAAAAATGATCTGCCAGATATGGCAGATCTGGATTTCTTCTTTCTACCCGTCGGCGAAAATGCGCATTGGCCCGCTCTGGCCGATGCATTGACCAAACAAGGGTACATCTGTGAATTCATCGAAGATGAAGAGGATGAACCCCCATACCTCGTCGCAACTATCGAAGATCAGCCCGTGACAGCCACAGCGATCTGGATCAGCGAAGAAGTCGCAACACGCACGGCGTTAGAGCACGGGTTTAAACCAGACGGTTGGGGCTTTTCCGCGGACTGAGAAAGGCCACAGATATGATATCCGATCAGATGCGCTGCATGACATTTTCCACCCCCGGTGGGCCGGAGGTGTTGGAAATGTCCCGGCGCCCGGTTCCCACGCCAGCACCGGGTGAAGTGCTGGTTAAGGTGACGGCTGCCGGTGTAAACGGCCCGGATATGATGCAACGCCAAGGGCTGTACCCTCCTCCCCCCGGCGCGTCTGATTTGATGGGATTGGAAATCTCCGGCACGGTTGTCGCGCTGGGTGACGGGGTCACGACGTGGTCCATAGGCGACACGCTATGTGCACTGACCAAGGGTGGCGGCTATGCGGAATACGTTGCCATCAACGCAGATCACTGCCTACGCATTCCAGATGGTGTTGATCTGATCGATGCGGCGGGTCTATGCGAAACATTCTTTACAGTATGGTCGAATGTATTCTTTGGTCATGACATCCCTGAACATGCCAATTTTCTGGTTCATGGTGGCGCAGGCGGCATTGGTGCGACAGCGGTTCAATTGGGTGCTGCATTCGGCCTAAATGTTCTGACCACGGTTAGCTCTTCGGAAAAAGCCGCTTTCGTCGCCGATCTTGGCGCGGCTCGCGCGATCAATTACCGACAGGAAGATTTCGTATCCGTCACCAAAGAGCATGGCGGTGCTGATATCATTTTGGACATGGTGGGGGGCGATTACGTCGCGCGCAATTTCAAAGCTGCCAAGCCAGACGCCCGTTTGATTTCACTGGCGTTTCGTTCGGGATCTAAGGTGGAAATTGACCTGATGCCGATCATGTTGAAACGACTACATATGACAGGATCAACCCTACGCCCACGCCCAGATGCGTTTAAGGCCGAGATCGCACGCGATCTGTTAAAACGCGTTTGGCCCCTATTCTCATCTGGTCAATTGCGTCCCATAACATATGCGACATTCCCCCTAGCCGAGGCAGCAACCGCCCATGAGATGATGGAAAGTTCACGGCATTCTGGTAAGATTCTGCTGACGGTGTGATCTGTTCTAATCGTCTCTAATCGTCGCGGATATCGCTCAGGGTTTTATGCGCGGTTAGTGCTTCTGGGGAACAGACCAGCTCTAGTACAGCGGGACAATCACTGGCAGCAGCGCGGGAAAATGCATCTGGAAAACCAGACGTATCTTCTACCTTTTCACCATAACACCCCATTGCCTGCGCTAGTGCTGTAAAATCGGGATTGCGCAGATCTGTTCCACTGACACGGGTTGGGTAATGGCGTTCTTGATGGGCCCGGATCGTGCCGTAAATACCGTTATTCACCAAAAGAATAATCGGCTTTGCACCAATCTGTAATGCCGTGGCCAATTCCAGACCCGTCATCTGAAAATCGCCATCCCCCGCAAAGCACACAACCGTTCGGTCCGGATGTATCAAAGACGCCGCAACAGCGGCAGGCACGCCATACCCCATCGCCCCGGATTGTGGGGCCAATAAACGCTGCTTGACGCCATAGCGGAAAAACTTGCTGCTCCATGTCGCGAAATTGCCCGCGCCATTGGTCAGGATCGCATCTTCGGGCAATGCTGTTTGCAACCAATCCGTCACCTTGCCCATATCCACCGGGCTGGGCTGAACGGGCACATCGAGAAAGCGTTCATAGGCTTCCATCGCATCCGCACGCCATTCTTCCCATCCCCCGCAGGTGATCGCAGGCAGGCCCAATGCAAAGGTCGAGCTATCGGCCTGCACAGCCAGATCCGGTTGATAAATTTTGCCCAGCTCGCCCTCAGATGCATGAACATGCACCAACTTTTGATGCGGCAACGGCACATTCAAAGCCGTATAGCCATCCGTCACATTTTCACCAAATCGCACACCAATTGCGAGGATCAGATCAGCATCACACAACAACGCTTTGACATAAGGTGCCATGCCAACACCTGCATCTCCGACATAGGTGAAGGAATGATTGTCGTATTGATCCTGATAGCGAAATGCCGCCAGAACAGGAATATCGGCCGCTTCGGCCCAGGATTGCAGGGCTTTTCGCCCATCATGGCTCCAATCGGCCCCACCAAACAGAACAAGCGGCTTCTTCGCCCAACCAAACATCGCGCGCAATTCGGCATATGCTGTGGGGTCGGGTTGCGGCCGCGTCATCTTGATCGGGGTCATCAAAGGTGCAGCATCGCTGCTATCGGCCAACATATCTTCGGGCAAAGCCACAACCACTGGGCCGGGGCGCCCTGATATCGCCGTTTTCCATGCCCGCATCACCAGTTCTGGCAGACGTTCCACATCATGGATTTCGACCACCCATTTCGCCATCGATCCAAACACGGCGCGGTAATCAAGTTCCTGAAAGGCTTCACGCCCTTTCATCCCCGTCGCGACATGGCCCACAAAAAGCAACATCGGAACGCTATCTTGCATGGCAGTGTGCACCCCAATCGACGCATTGGTTGCACCAGGGCCGCGCGTCACAAGGCAAATGCCGGGCTGCCCGGTCAGTTTCCCTTCTGCCGCCGCCATAAAGGACGCACCGCCTTCATGGCGGCAATTGATGAAATTCAACTGACCTTTGCGATCATACAGCGCATCCAGCAGCGCCAGATAACTTTCACCCGGAACACCGTAAGCACGCGTCGCCCCAAGGTTTATCAAACACTCTGCTAAGAGCGCACCGCCTGATTGCATGGGGTTTCTCCTGATCGCCGCCTATTCCGCGACCCTGCCCGATCTTCTAAGGGCTGGCAATCGGATTAGTTATTAGACACGTCGCCAGCACACGGCATGCCCGCAGCCCCCCATAGGATCAAATCATCCACATGCTCTTGCAAAGAATAAGGCGCGGGTTCGCGCCCCCCGCCCGGCGTCCATGCCCAATGCAAAATTACGTCGTGATCCAAATGCGTCGCCAAAGCCGTGATATCGCGATCCCCATTTAAGGCTGGATCACGCAGTTGCGTGCAGATTTCCAGCGAACTGCGCCCGAACCAATCTGCCTCGACCGGTGCCAGCTGCCAAGTGCCCGCGACCTGAGGCGCCATATGGGGCGCATCATTCCCGCCCTGCCCCGTCAACGCATGGCAAGACACACATCTGATAAAAGACGCGCCATCCCGACTATCCCCTGCCTGAATATTCATACCATGTGGTCGCGCCTGACCATAGGATGGACCTGACCACATAGGTCGGTCACTTTCTCCGGTATGACAGTTTGAACACCGGGGATGAGAGGCCACTTCGTAAATACGATCCCATGCCTCCAATCCCTGTTCCGTCAAAACACTGCCCTGTGGCAATAGGGTGATTTCGACATTGTCCCCAGCCGACAAAACCGGGGTCGCAATCAAAGCGAACAGAACAAAGAAACGCATCTGAACCAGCCTCACAGGAAATCGACGAATTTGTTAAACGGCATCTCACGCAACCGGGTGCCGGTGGCGGCAAAAATCGCATTGCCCAGCGCGGGTGCAGCAACTGGAACCGGTGGCTCACCAATGCCGCAGATCTTTTCGCCATTTTCAAGGCCACGCACGAATATCTCTGGCGTTTGATACAGGCGCAGCCCGTCGCCATCGTAATAGTTCGACTGTTCCGCCATACCGTCGGAATATGTGATTTCTGAATTGATCGCATGGCCAAGGCCAAAGACCACCCCACCCTGCACCAGATTTTCGAAATTGACTGGGTCGATGACCGTTCCGACATCTGCCGCGATCCATGCCTTGTCGATCTTGATCGCACCATTTGGCGTTGAAACCTCAACAACCATTGCCACGGGTACACCAAAACTTTCGACAAAGGCCACGCCACGCGCAGAACCATCGGGCAGATCACCACCCCAACTCGACATGTCCGCAACCTCTTTAAGTACCTTGCGTGACACATCATGTTCCATCAGGCGAATACGTTCGTCCATCGGATCTGCGCCCGCCCGGTGGATCAGCTCATCCAAAAACGTATCAAAAAAGAAACCACCCGATGGGGCACCGACCGCACGCCAAGACGACACCGGCGCAAGTTCGGGAACACGATACCCCGTCATCCGGTAATGAGGAATCCTATAGGAATTGTTCCACGCACCGGCCGCAATTTGATTGTCCGGCCCGGGAAGAGACATGCCAATACGGCCAAATTGTGAAGCCACAATAGACGGAGCCGCCCAGTGCAAATCGATCGCATGAACATGCCCGTCTTTGACCACGCCTTTCGCCCGCGCGACCCCGGGATGGCGTGGGAAATCCTGTGCGAAATCTTCTTCGCGGGAATAGGTCAGTTTGATCGGCACGCCCGGCATGTTCACCGCGATTTCCGCACATCGCTTTATGTGATCAAACTCTAACCGATGCCCAAAACTGCCGCCCATGAACTGGTTGTGAAAGATCACCTGATCACTGTCATGCCCCGTGATTTGTGCGACCTGCTGTTGCAGGAAACGCGGCATTTGGTGTCCGGTCCAGACATCAACCTGATCTTCGCTGACACGGATAACAGCATTCAACGGCTCTAACGGTTGGTGGGCGACATAGGGCGATCTGTATTGCGCTGTGATAGCATCCACACCAGACAATGCGTCATCAACATCGCCATCGTCGCGCCAGACCTTGTCTAGCCGATCTTTGGTAAAGCTGGCTTCCATCTCGGCCCAATGTTGTGCTTGTTCTGCGGGATACGGCGCGGGACCCCAATCGACCTGCACGGCCATCGCCGCCTGCATGGCCCGCCATGTGTTGTCAGCCACGACAGCGATACCACCCGTGACCTCTAACACCGCATCGACCCCGCGCATCTGTTGCGCTGCGGATGCATCGAACGCGTTCATAACGCCGCCCTTTCGCGGGTTACAAATCACCGTGGCATGTTTCATACCCGCGATTTGCACATCGATCCCGTAATCTAAAGTGCCTGTAGATTTTGCCACGATGTCCAACCGTTGGACAGGTTTTCCGATCAAGCGCCACTCGGACGGGGTGCGCAATGCAACATCGACGACAGGCGCGATATCTGCCGCGGTTCCGGCCAGTTCGGTGTAAGGAATGCGTGTTCCATCTGGAAAAATAACGGCACCGCTTTGCGTGGACAGGCGATCTACCGCAATGCCTGTTTGTTTGGCGGCTGCGGCCTTGAGCGTTTCGCGCGCGACTGCACCGGCCTCGCGCAGTTTAACAAAGCTGTCTGGGATCGAACTGGACCCCCCGGTGATTTGCATACCCAGCATTTTGAAAAGCGACGAGAAAACGGTTCGCTGCGCTTCGGCACCGAAACTGTCATCGGTCGGTAAAACCGGCGCCCCATCTTCGCCCAATGCACGGTTCCAATAGGCTTTATCAGGTTTTCCGAAATCAATTTCGAACTGGCCCATGTCCAGATCCATTTCCTCGGCAATCAGCATCGCCTGTGCCGACGCAACACCCTGCCCTTTGTCCCCATGTGGGGTGATCAACGTGATCTGTTGGGGCGTGACAATGACCCATGGATTAAAGCTCGCCTCGTTGTCCTGAAGATCGGATATTAGAGGGTTCGCATAAGGCACCTGCACCCGATACACACCAAAGGCGACACCACCTGCAAGCGCGGCCGAGCCGAGCATAAATCCCCGGCGCGCAATCTTTCCGGTACTGGCCATGTTTTACGCCCCCCGCAGTTTTTGCGCAGCAGATCTGACGGCAGCACGGATACGGGGATAGGTGCCACAACGACATAAATTGGCGCTCATCACAGCATCAATTTCCGCATCACTGGGATTGCTTGTCCGCGTCAGTAAGGCGGCAGCCTGCATAATCTGGCCCGACTGACAGTAACCGCATTGTGCAACCTGATGTTCGATCCACGCTTCTTGTACATGGTGCAGATGCTCAGGCGTACCCAGACCTTCAATCGTCGTGATGTCACCGTTCACATCCCCAGCCCGCATCTGACAAGAACGCACCGGCACGCCACCGACATGCACCGTGCATGCGCCACATTGCGCAACGCCGCAGCCGAATTTCACGCCTGTCACACCCAATTCGTCTCGCAAGACCCAGAGCAGTGGCATGTCCTCTTCCACGTCGGCCACACGCGGCTGACCATTCACGACAAACTGCATACTGCCCTCCCATTAACGGTACTGGATATGACTTGAAATTAGTCATTTTGACAAATTCAGTCAATATGTATAAATTTGTAAGCCAACCATGACTTGAAAAATATCAGCTGAATTGAAACAAGAGCGCATGAGCAGCAAATCTGACAAAATACTGGCAGCCGCCTTTGATGTTTTCACCCGTTATGGGGTTCAGAAAGCAACAATGGGCGATATTGCCAAAGCTGCAGGGGTCGCCCGCCAGACGTTATACAACACCTACGGCACGAAAGAAACGGTGATGGAGGCCGTTGTCCGCAGCGTCGCAGACGAAAAGCGCAAAGAGATTACAGGATATTGGGCAGAGGCAACAGAATTTGAGGCCGTACTGAACATCTTTTGCACATATGGAACTTTGGCGTGGTACGATCACGCGCATGAATCTCCGTATACAGAGGAATTCATGGAATATGCGACGACCCGGTGCCAAAGCGCATATTTAGATGGTTTTGAACTGTGGAAACAGGATCTGGCACATCAAATAGGCCGGTTTTATCCTGCGATTGCAACGGATAAGCTGCCCATTCTTGCCGATTTCATTTTTTCAGGAATCACGAATACCAAGCAACACGTGCCCAACCGAGATGCCCTGAAAAACCGCTTGGATTTACAAACGCGCGCTATTTTGGCTATTTTGGCGACAGATCCAGCGCGTCTTTGAATGACGCCAAATTTGTTCCGGCATCATAGCCGTGCATTGGTTCAGCCAATGCCATCGACGTGATAATCGCCTCTTCCGTTGCTTCAACTGCGGCCTCAAACAAAGGCGAAACAAGATCATTGCCCAAGGTTGGATATGATGTCAGTGCTGCGCGGCGCTCTTGCGTTCGGCGAACATCCTGATGCGTTGAAAAGGCCAGAGCATAATCACCAGATCCGTTGGACAAGGCCGCACCAGTGCGCGCCAATCCTCCATGGGCCCGTGTGGCCAGACGTTCCAAATTGCGCGGATCCAATGGCGCATCTGTGGCCAAAATCATGACAATAGATCCATCTTTATCCTTGTGATCAGGCGCGTTGTGCAGCGCACCGTTTACACGCAGCTGGCCGCCATAATTGCTCTGCACCAACACACCAAGCGTGTAGTCCGTGCCATCGACCTCTACAATCCGGGACGCGCTGCCAATGCCGCCTTTCAACCCAAAGGCCACCGTGCCAGTCCCGGCCCCTACAGCCCCTTGTTCAAACGCCCCCGCAGAGGCGCAATTCAATGCATCCAGCATTTCACCAACCGTTGGGCGCCCAGCACGGATATCATTCAGGCGACTGTCATTGGTTTCGCCTACAACCGCATTGATCGATGTCACAGATGCATTGCCGGGCTGTGCCAATGTCCAATCGACCACCGCCTGAATGCCCCGCCCCACTGCAAATGTGTTGCTCAATAGGATGGGCGTTTCGATCTCGCCCAACTCAGCGATTTGGGTTGCGCCGGCGAATTTGCCAAAACCGTTTAGAACAGACAGGGCCGCGGGCACTTTGTCTTGCAACATGTTGCCCGCATGAGGAACAATAGCCGTCGCACCGGTGCGCGTTCGATCCCCTTCGATCAGGGTGACATGACCGACCTTAACGCCAGCCACATCCGTGATTTGGTTCAACGGCCCTGTCGGATAATGCCCTATATCAATACCGAGCGATCTGGGATGTTTACGCATGCTGTTTCTTTCAATGTGACCGCTATAGGAAAGCGGTCATTGCTTTCACCCCTGCAGAAATCACCAATGTGCCAAAAACGCAAAGGGCTGCAACACGGAACATGTTTTCATCCAACCTTTTGAACACGATCCCACCTAACCTGCTGCCCAACGTCATTGCAGGCAAAGCAAGCAACCCTTGCCAAAGCGCAATCATTTGAAAGCTACCCTGCAGACTGGCCACAAAAATCGCAACGCAAGCCGTCATGCAGAAAAACATCAAAAGAGAAGCCCGGGTTGTCACCTTGTCCTGACTCGTCCCCAGAAAGTAGGCCACAACAGGTGGCGACGGCATGGCCGCCATACCGGCGAAGAGGCCAGATGCGACCCCTGTCGCAATCGCCTGCCGCGTGTCCGGTTTGAAAGAGATCTTCGTGATCAGCAGAACAAAGCCGATCAATAGGATCACAGCCAATAGCACACGCAGCACCTCTTCCGAGACGGCACTGGCCACAAACACACCCATCGGAACCCCTAACAGTGCCCCCATGCTAAGCCGCCCCAGCGCTGACCAATCTACATCCTTGCGAAAGGCAACCAAATCAGCGGGTGCTGAAGCAATTTGCAGAACCTGCGCAATCATAACAGCAGTCAGGGGCGAGATGGCAAAGCTCATCATCGTGACCGCCGCCATGGAAAAGCCAAATCCCGTTGCCCCCCGAATGAATCCGGCGGCAAAAACCGCCAGAAAGATCGGAATGATGTCTTGGATCAGGGTCAATCGAAGTTCATCACGATGGTTTTGCTACGGGTGAAATGCGCAATCATAGCTTCTAGAGAGGCCTCTTTGCCCAAGCCCGAACGCCCAAAACCGCCATAGGACACGTTGGGTTGGATTGTCAGGTTTTGGTTCACCTGAACATATCCCGCATTCAATTTGGACGTGCTGTCCAACGCGGTTGAAAGGTCTTTTGTCCAAACGCTGGCCGCCAAACCGTAATGCGTCGCATTGGCTTTTTCGATGACATCATCATAGTCAGACCAGGTTTCGATGACCGCAACGGGACCAAAAATTTCCTGCATGACACAAGGGTGATCCGCCGGTAGGCCAACCAGCAATGTTGGCTGCATAAAGAGGTCAGGCTTTAGCGCTGCATCATCTGGCAGTTTGCCGACACGAATGACCTCGGCCCCGTCTGTCGCTTCAGCCTGTGCAACAAAACCGTTGATCACATTGGCCTGTTTTGCATTGATGATCGTCCCGATATCCGTGGCTTCATCCAATGGATCGCCGATCACCATTTCATTCAGCTGTGCGGTCAATTTCGCCATAAAGGCATCTTTCAGATCCGCATGGACATAGATCCGCGACGCGGCGGTACAGCTTTGACCTTGGCGGGTGAAACGCATGCCAGAAATCGCGCCTGCAACGGTTTTATCCAAATCCGCATCGGCACAAATGATCATCGGGCTTTTGCCGCCCAATTCCAAAGATGTCGGAATAATCCGTTCCGCTGCCACCTTATAGATCGTTTCGCCAACAGCCTCTGACCCCGTAAACGTGACCTTTGCCACATCCGAATGACGCGTCAAAGGATCGCCGCAATCTTTACCCGTTCCATTGATCACGTTCAGCACACCATCAGGCAGATGCGCCATCATGATTTCAGCGAATAGGAATGTCGCGAACGGCGCTTCTTCCGATGCTTTGACCACCACAGAATTGCCCGCCACCAAGGCCGGCGCGATTTTCAACGCCATCAGGACCAGTGGCACATTCCAAGGTAAGATCGCAGCGACAACGCCCAGCGGCTCCAATGTCGTCATGGTCAGCATGCGCGGATTGTATGGTACGGTTTCGCCCTTCAACTCGGACCCCAAGCCACCGTAAAATTCAACGATATCAGCTGCCACGGCGACTTCGCCACGGCATTCTGTTCGGATCGCTTTGCCGGTTTCACGGGCCAATATTTGTGAAATCATTTCAGCCTGTTCCAACACAGCACGCGCACCTGCGGCAACGGCCTTTCCACGATCTCGCGCAGGGGTCGCAGCCCATGCTTTTTGCGCCTCTTTCGCAGTTTGGACCGCAAACGCCGTCTCGCCCGCATCAGATGCGGCTGCTTGCCCCAAAACGTCACCGTTTGCCGGATTGATCACATCCAAGGACGACGCAGTTTTGCAATGTTGTCCACCAACCAAATTGACCGAGGCATAGGTTTTAAATGCGTCAGCAGGGGTAGAGAAGTGCGGCAATTGGGCAGACATGGGGAAATCCTATGCAAACATGTGTTTTCAGAGCTGTACACGACCTAATACCGCCATGCCCATCCCGCTTGGTCCAGATTTTTGAATTGATAGGTCCAGAGCAATACCGCAAAATCAGCTTTGTGGTCGTTTCAGATGACAAGCCACAGCAACCAGATATGCCACAAACAGGGTCACACAAACGATCTTAGGAGTGGCCCAAATGGATATGTGCCAAATACTCGCCGTCAAAATGCATCAAGCCGCACATTCCCCCTGTGATAAGCATTCCCCGTCCCAAATTGACGCCTTTTACAACGCCCATAGCTTATCCTTTTGGACGGCTGGCCTGGCTTGGCTTCAACGCGTGTACCAATCGCGATCATATTTGGCGTTGGGTTCAGAGTTTGCCCATAAGCATAAGGACGCGTAATATAGCTGCTATGACCAACCTGACGCTATTACAGTCCTCTACCCCACCCGAACATTCGCCCGATTGGCGGGCGGTCGAAGCAAAAATTATTGCCGAAACAGAATCCTTTCGCGAAGGCCGCCACACCGACTGGGCCGCATGCTGGGTTCAAAATTCAGACACGGAATATGTCTGTGTCATGCCCAATACGGGCATTATTTCAATGCGTGGCTGGAACCAAATACGCCAACACATCACTCGCGTCATGAAAGATGATCAGGTCTGTTCGCAAATCCGCTATGAGCGCAAGAACCTGAAAATTCACATCAATGGCGATATGGCATGGGCCCGTTTTGACGGAGTATCTTGGTACAAAGATGGGTGTTCCCTAGACACATATGAGACCCGCGTTTTGGAAAAATGCGAAGGCCAATGGCGCATTCTTCAGGCTACAATTGTCACGAAACACGGCAACGATCTTGGACATGGGATTATGTCATTGAACGCCTCTGGACATGTGGTGTGGTCAAGTCCGGGTTTGATAGATCGCTTGAAGACCCATCCGGTCTTTATACTGTCCCATGGACGATTGCGCGCACGCCGCCCCGATTGGGACACAAACCTTCAGGCAGGCCTAGCAGATGCTGCTGCCTATCATGGTGATTTTGAGATGCATAAATTCACGTCGATCAACGGCGGCTCTCTGCGTTTTCCTATATTTTTAGGCGAAACAGATGAAGGCGGCCTCGTCCTGGCCCACATCTTGGTTCGCGATCAAATGACCTATTTACAGATGGATGGCGACGCATTGATTGAACGGCGACTGCATTTAGCAAAAAGCATCTATCGCATGTCAGACGGGCAACTGGCAGTCGCTAGGCATGTCGTAAAGGGCGATGGTTTGAAAGCGGCTGCGGGCGCGTTGGGTATTAGCGTCAACACCGCCCGAACGCATTTGACGCGTCTGTACGAAAAAACAGGCGTAAACACACAAACCGCATTGGTGCGGCTTTTGCTCAGCACCGGTTGACCTAAAGAAACGAAGGCTATTTCGGCCCAGCGCTATAGATAAAAGTCTACAGCGCTTAAGGTCGACACCCCTTCAAGAAAGATTTCAAAATCGGCTGTTCCATCACCGTCAAGATCAGCCTGCACGATCACGTCGCCGCTGTCTTGACGATATCCCAATTCGCCCGCCGCGCCAGAAAATTGGCTGGTTGCAATGAAGATGAAACTATCATCCGCGCTGGTTGAACTCAGCGCATCGATGCGAGTTAGATCAATTTTATCTTCGCCCGTAACAAAGTCTGTGATCACATCACGTGTATCCGATCCCGCCGCAGATTCTGCTGCCCAAAAATAGAGAAATTCATCGATGACATCCGCAGTGTTTCCGCCAGTCATCACATCCGCGCCCATGCCACCATAAAGTGAATCCGAACCAAAACCACCCACCAGAGTGTCATCGCCCGCACGACCATAAAGCCGATCGTCGCCAGCACCGCCCTTAATCACATTATCGTTTTCATCCCCACGCAGATTGTCGGAATAGGCGCCACCCGTCAGGTTCTCAATAGTTGCGAATGTAGCACCGGACGCCGCACCCTCATCAAAGAAAACAATGAATCCTGCTTCTCGGTGATCCAATTGCAGATCAACAAAAACCCGGCCTTGGACAGTGTCGAAAGTTAGTAAATCTTCGCCTGCGCCCCCGATCAGAACGTCTGCCCCACTGCCAACCAAGACATCAGCGCCCTGACCGCTGGACAACGTGTCATCACCAGCGCCACCGATCAAAGTATCTGAACCACCGTTGCCAATCAAAGTATTGTCAGCTGCATTCCCTCGGATCCAGTCATCGCCAGACCCACCAATTGCGTCTTCGATCACCACGCCATTGGCGATCGTGAAACCACCCACAATGCCCGCAGAATAGGATACGTAGCCTCCGGCATTCTCACCGGTAAGAGGGGCTGCGCGTAGGTCAATCCGATAATCCAGCGAACTACCCTCAGCCGATATCGTATCCGTTCCACCCGCATCCCAAATCGCAGACCATCCCGTGCCCGCCGCATTTTGACTGGGCAGAACATATGTATTGTCGCCAGCTTTATAGGACATATTTGCGCCATAGATCGCCTGCACCGCCGCAATATCAAATGCCATCGGCGTCGCAGAATAGCCGTAATTGATGAACCCGTTACTGGCAGAATGATTGGCATATTCGACCGGCCAACCATCATTATATCCCATCAGCGTATAGATCCCCTGATTGAGATCATAATCGCCAAAACTGTAAAACGCGCTCGTCACACCAGGAAACACAGAGCTACCGCTCCCATCTGGATGAGGGTGAGCCAATCCTAAACCGTGCCCAATTTCATGCAGCAGTGTGACAAATCCATAGCCACCAGCCTGTAAGCCCGCTGTCGTCCACCCCGTGCCGTTATCAGCAAAAACACCATAAAGTGGCTCAATAATGCTATCAGTGGGCACTTCGTGCCACCCTAGCGCACCGACCTCGTCTATGTCGCCTTTCCAATACCAAAGATCTGCGGTTGCTGTGTCGGTTGTGTACACCAAATCGATATTTGCAACATTTTCCCATAGTTGCATCGCTTCGGCCAAAGCGGCGATTTCATAGGCGGCCCAAGAATTGCCTTGGCTAAGGCCATTGATGTTATAGGGGTCCGTTCCAGATCGCGCAGCATATTGAAGGGTTACCGTCGATTGATCACTCGACCATTGGCCTCCATAGATGAGAGCGTCCAAGTAGGCGTTATCACCAGTGTAGTCAAAACTATCAGGATAAGGCGATGTTGTCATTTTGATCTCACCAACATGGCACCTGGCCAGCTTGAATTTCGAATTTCCTCCGACATTCAGGTGGACCTCGATTTGAATGAGTGGCTTACTGCGTCGCTCTCAAAGTACGCCCAATGGTTTAAGCAGCGGTAAAGTTTGACGAACACCCAACGCCCTCATGATAGGTAATAAAAAAATCTTATCTAAAACACCTGCGTTAACCATTGCTTTCACATTGTCACATAGAAAAAATCAATCCGTTATGCAGTGGCCTTCATACGTCGCGCACACCCCCAAGTACCTGGTAATGACACATAGCCCGCAAGTTCACATTCTTTTGGCAGTTCGAAACGGGCTTCCGCATTTAGTCGATCAGCTAAATTCGATACTGGACCAAACCTACTGCAATTGGCATCTTTGGATCAGCGATGATGCTTCAACAGATGGCAGCACGGATCATCTGACTGACTTTGCCTCAAGATATTCTAGTCGTGTGACATTTGTGAACGGGCCAAATCAAGGCGCCACCAAGAACTTCATGTCCTTATTGACTGCGCAAGAACGTACAAAGGGCTACGTCGCATTTTGCGATCAGGATGATATTTGGTATCCGGACAAACTTGCCCGTGCGGTAGATGCATTGCAAAAGACCAAACATCCGATTTCGCTGTATTGTAGCAGAACAGATGTGGGCACGGACCCAACACAAAAGCCCTATCACAAATCACCTCTTCGGGAGAGCCCCTTAGGTCTTCGAAACGCACTCATACAATCTGCCAGTGGCGGAAACACGATGGTTCTTTCTCCTGACGCCGCAGAATTAGCCCGAACTGCAGGTGCTGGCCCAACACCTTCTTTTCATGATTGGTGGTGCTATCAGATCGTATCGGCAATGGGTGGTGAAACAATATATGACACGCAACCAAGCATGTTCTATCGCCAACATGAGGGCAATCTCATTGGCCCAAATCGAGGAATGTCAGCCCGCTTTGCACGGATTAAGTATTTGCACTCTGGCATTTTTCGCCGCTGGGTGGATTCCAATACCGCGTCGTTGGATTACATGGATGGTGCGTTTTCGACAGAAACACGCAAAGTCCTACACCGTTTCAAAAACATGCGCGAAAAGCGTGGCCTGCCTGTTATAAAAGATTGGTATAGTCTGGGTCTTTACAGACAAAACAGAACAGAAACGCATATCCTAGCAACGGCATCGTCACTAGGAAAGCTATAGTCTTCCGTTATTCCGTCTCATATTTTTGAACCAGAAGCGAAACGATAAAGATCTTGATCGGGCGCAACCAGAGCCGCGACGCCGGGTGCCTTTGCAACATGCGCCCGTAGGTCAAACGCAACCGTGAATAAAGCGTCTTGCGCCACGAACGCCCCTTCACATCCATGACAATTTTATGATCCATTACATTGTTAGACGCGAATTGCGCCGCATATAGCTGCGTCTTATATTCAAGCCGCCCATAGCTGCGCGCAGCTTGCGCAGGGCTCATGACCTGCATCACACGGTGCCCACTATCTTGCGCAGTATAAGCAATTAGGCGTTCCTGCACATGCGCCAGACCACCGTCGATATGGTGGGGTTCAGCATTATAATCCTGCCAGCGCCATTGGTGTTCAAACATCTTTCGCAGCGCAGATATCCGAAACCAGAACATCGTTCCATAACACGCAACGGGCGTGAAATCATCGATAGGAACGCTCAGTCCAATCTCCGCAGCGATTTTTTGCAATGGTTCCTTATTATTGTACCATGAATGGCCCAGTGTTCCGAAACCAACATGGACGATCGGTGGCATAACCACGCCGACATCTGGTTGTTCAGACATCAAATTCAATATGTTGCGTGTATAACTTGGAGAAGCGAGAAGATTGTCGAACAGATGCGCTTTGAAAGAGACCCCGACCTGTTTTGGCACCTGAGGCGTCTTCTTGGAATGCAAACGCAGCGCAATATCGAACTTCCCACTAAGCGCAATATCGCGCCAGGTGATGAACAAGGATGACATATCGCGTCCGCGATTTTGTTCAACCACGCGCACTTCATATCGATCCTTTGGCCAGTCACGTGCCGTCAAAAAGTCACTGATCTGCTCTGCATTTTGGGCCGAAGCAGTCGTCAGGAACAAATAAGGGCATCCAGAAAGGTTCTGAATGTGGCCCCAAAATTCCGGCATCATCTCGGCATAAAAGGCGTGGATAAAAACGGCATAGGGGTGATCGGATTCTGCGGTAGAGGATGGGTTAGAAACATGCGGCGATATGATTTCATATTGGTCTGCAAGCGTACAAAAATCCCGCAGTTTCAAATGCCGTAGGCAATAGGCCACGACCTTGTCATACAGGTCAGGGTCCATAAGACGCAGTTGATCCAACGCATTTCGCAGATCGATAGCGTGCAGGTCGTGCAACAAAGGATCAAGGTGGAACGCGTCTGAACTGATACAGGGCGCACCATGGGCTAAGGCTTGGCCCGGTTCTTGGTAACGTGGTTCTGCTGAACCCAGAACATCCTGAGACATGGGATATGCAATGCGATACCCATGATCAAGCAACCATTTCCCGAATGGGAAAACACCACCGATTTGCGCCTGCCATGTATCTTCGCCCAAGACCATGTTGCGCCAAAAAGAAACGAAATCCGGATTTTGCAAAACGGATGAACCCAAAAGAGTAAAATCCAAAGCCGGTAAATTGCCCGAAACTTTTGACGCAAGTAGCCGCGTATCTTGATCACAACCGTGCCAATAGGGAGCTAACACATCCGCGTCACAGGGGAGTTTCACCCCCTCCAATTGCCCATCGCGTACCACAGGCCCAAAAACGCAAGATCCGGTCAACAGCAGCTGGGAAGGGCAATCACCTTCGTCCCAAAGTGTCAGAATCGCCAGACGGAGGACTGCTAATGTTCCTTGGATTGAAGCATCATATGTTCGAACATTCGCTTCGCAAATATGTGCCAATTCGGTAACGTAAACAGATGCAGTTTCTGCTGGTACCCAGACATCTATACGAGAAAACTGCGACGCCAGGCGTGCAATCGCCAATTCCAAAAACCCAGTTTCACGCAGATCTCGACCAACCGCATAGATTGCATATTCTTTTGGTTCTAAACCCATTGGCTCCCTAATATTTTAAACCGCATCATCATACCCCATCGCCAAAAGGTCTGTGCGCCAGCGATCATAAAATCGCTGGATTTGTCTTTCGGTTAACAGATTGCGAAACGTCTCTTTTTGGCGCTTCCAAAAAAAGCGACCATTTTGTTCAGTCCGTTTATCAGCTGTCGCATGGGCTTGCTTCAGATTGACGTCTCGCAGGTCCAAAAAGCAGCATATCTTTTGGACGCTCGTATCAAAATCATCGAATAGATCTTCATAACGAAGGATATGAACATCACCCGTCTCTGCAGACAATTTGCGGAAGTTCCCAACATGTTCGAAGACATTTCCAAAGCTGACATTCCGCGGAAAAAGCGTGCCAAACTTAAGAAATATCGTGAACAAAACATTCAACTCTTCCGCACTTAAAGCCTCGACGCTTTCATACTGAAAAGGCAGCCCCTGCCCTGCATTGGGTGAAACGCGGGTTGAGGCGAAATTTAGGTATGAACAAAACACATCCAAAGGATGGCGGTAGATATAGATGACTTTGTCCGTCGTCAGAGGCCCGCCATCGAAATCCTGATCCAGCAACATTTTCCGATGTGATTTATAGAAACACCAATTGCGTTCTTGGAACGTCCAAGGATTGGCCAAAGCCGGCCCATAATGTGTATCTGGCACAAATTTCTGCAATCGATTTAGGTCAGCAGGCATTTGGCTGATGCCCGTTATTATTGCGCGCAGCCATGTATTGCCGCTTTTGGGAAAAGAATAGAGCCCGACAACCTGTGTCGCCAATGAGACATCTTTCACAAAGCAGACCTCTCGCCCGCTTGCACATCATTTTGAGCGGCGTCGGGGTCCAACAGCGCCTCTTCACAGATCACATCTAATGCGCCCTCCAACGCATCCGGTCCACCTGGATAAAGTTCAGCCGCATCATGACGTTTGGGCATATCGATCCCGTGCGTTGTGAAATGACGCATGAAAAGCTTCATCACATGTTCAACACCAGACCGCCTGACTTGGCGCAAATCGTCTTTGAAATAGGTCTCATCCGCATGGTGGCCTGTGACAATTTCATAAGATGGGAAGTAAAAGCAGTTTTGAATCTTTTGTGTCAATTCCTCGACCGCCACGCGCAAAACAGCCTTGGAATAACTGCTTGCGGCGATGACGCTTTGATCTGGGCGTGCGGTTGCTGCCAAAGGTATGGGACTGACCGTCATCAAGATTTTTACCGATGGATTGACCGACCGGAAGCGTGCAACAAATTCCATAAAATCGGCAACCGTTTCGCTGACCGTAAAATTGTGGAACGCATGGACAGCCGGATCGAAAACCCCTCCGGCAACGCCGGGCGCCAGGGGAAACACGGCCCCATCTTCGCGATGCATCCATGCTTCGGTCATGCCAAAGGTGAACACAAATACATTTGCTTGCTCCAGCATATTGCGGAATGCGGCAAAATGAATTTCGCGTTGCTGGTAAAATTCATCCAACGTCGCAAAAGGAACCGGTTGAATATTGGGTCTGAACGGATCGAGGAAACCGTCACGGGCCTGCCAGCAATCTTCAACAGGTTGAAACGCACCATACGCCCGCTGCGTCAGTTGCAACAATTGCCGTGCGGTATAGATATTGCCGTAGCGCGCAGTGAACACCCCATACCCAAAATCCCGTGCAACAGAATCGGAAATGATGGGATGCACCTGTTCAGTCACAAGATAATTGTAGCCACGTTCCTGCAAATGACGCGCGATATTTTGAGCAAAGCAGCTGCCAGCTGTCGCAATCTTATCGCGTTTTTTCAATTCAAACCCTCCAGCAACCACTGGATCGATTTCATTGCGCGGCACGCCTCTGTGGCTGCGGCTCCAAAATGTGTGCTTGGGCAAATCTAGATACGGATGTCGGGCTTTCGGATCGAATGCCACAGGAGTTGGCCGATCCAAATGCAGATCGTCCAGTTCACCAGGTGCCAACGACGTATTAGGCCACAGCTTTTTGATGTGTCTCAAATAGGACATGATCCAAAATCACCTTACCATAATTGTCGTTCCCATGCGTCGGGTCTTGCCCCCAAAACTGCGGAGCCAAGCACCCGTTTTCGAAGATAGTCGAGGGAAGTTTAATAAAGGTCTGACCAGACGCCTCAGCCGCCTCTTTTAAGATTTGCGTATAAACACGCCAGATTTTGGCCCTTAACCTACTGGGCGATATTCCGAAGGTGGCCGCCTTCTGTCCGATTTTCCCTGGATGCGCCAAGATATGCCCCTCGCTTGGGATCGGCGGCGGAGGCGGTAGCATGTAGATCGGGCCGTCAAAGATATCGCGGCAGGCCACGTTGCAAAAATCCCAAAACAGCAGGGCCCGACATTCGGCAAGCTTTTTGATTTGCGCTTTGATCAGACGATAGGGCAATTCTTCTGATTCAGGACATAAAGGCGACGTTTCACCGGGAATGGCGAAATCAAATCGTATCGGGTGCTGCAACAGTGACAGAACAACGTGTTCATTGCCGCGGCCAAGCACGATCAATTCATCTGGACGTCGCTCTAACAGCAAAGATCGAACCTCTTGCGCCATGTGCGCATCCAAACTGATGGGTTGAATGTCAGCGCCAAATCCAAAATGCCCTGCCCCATCAGGCGACATATAATATTTGCGCGCATTGCTTGGGCGCTGAGCTTGGTCGGTTGAACGCGTTTCCGAATCCATCTTGGTCCCCGCGCGACTAAGGTTAACAACCTCGAACGACACTTCAGACTCTGGGTTTTCTTTTTGCCAGTCCGGCAATGCCCGTCGCAAAGCCCCGACATGTGAATGCCCTATGCACAATATCTTTTTATGTGGCATGCGATCATTCCTCTTTGGTCAGAGATCGTGAGAGCGCAACAATTGACGGATCAAGATTTGGTGCTTTTGGGGATCCAAGCGCGTTGCCCCATTGTTGAACACCGTCGTTAATTTTCGCTTAACCGCAATTAACACAATCGGCCGCAAGACTTTTAATAAATTTCGATTCAGCCGTTCGCTGGTTTGGCATTTTAAAAAGATCTGTTTTGGACAGTGCCTCTCCATACGGCGACCTATGCGTTGTCACAAATTACAAGCAACACACTGCGCCTGTGCCCCGTTCAGCATCCGACTTTCACGATGCTGATGTCGCCCCGGCATTGATGAACAGAACGAGGAACCGCCCATGTCCGAGTCGACCCCGAACCTATCCCTTCCGCTAATCATGGCCTCTCAGGCTCAAAAGCATATCACGCATAATGAAGCACTGACGGTGCTTGATATGTTGTGCCAATTGACGGCCAAGACGGAAGGCACCAACACGCCGCCAACAGATCCAGAAGACGGTGATGTGCATTTGTTGGGCAGCGCCCCAACAGGCGACTGGGACGGGCAGGCAAACACTGTGGCGTCATATGATGGCAGTGGCTGGCGTTTTGTGGCCGCAAAAACCGGTTGGCGGGCTTTTGTGGAATCCTATGGTGGTCGCCTCATGTATTTCGATGGCACGGAATGGGTGGCATTAGAGGGAACCAGCGCCGGCGGCGGCGGCGGCTTTGACGGCGAGGTTGAAGCAATTGGAATCGGCACAGCTGTCGACTCGACCAATCCGCTCAGCGCAAAACTCAACACCGCCTTATTCACAGCACTGCCCACGACGGAATCCGGAAACGGATCAATGTCTGTGACGTTGAACAAAGACGCAGACGGAACCGATTTGGGTCTGTTGTTTCAGAACAACGCACAAACTGTGGCCCAACTCGGGCTGTTCGGCAGTGACGACATGACGCTTCAGGTCTCATCTGACGGCATCACGTATCACACGGCATATACGGTTGCCCCATCCAATGGGATCTTATGCCAGCCTAATTTGCCTCGGTTCAAAGGGGTCACAAATTACGACAATCTGCTGACCCAGAACACTTGGACAAAAATCGATATCAATCAGGTGGTTTTTAATGCTCAAGGGGCATTTGATACCTCTACATGCGTGTTTACCGCCCCTGTCGATGGCGCCTACGCTTTGGGTGCAAAACTGATGTTCAAAACAAACGGCTCCACATCCGTTCGCATGCAAGGGAGGTTCGTTTTGAACGGTACAACTGAAATCGAAGCAAGTTTCTGTGAAAACTCGACGCAACCGGTGGATGGCCGCAGTACGCTTGATTTGAACAATCTGGTTGAACTCTCCGCAGGGGATACCGTGGAATTGCAAGGTAAGTTCTTTGGATATTCCAGCGCGTATTATGCCGCTGACAGCACTGGGTTTTGGGGACACTTGGTCGGATAACGCTCGCCAGCTATCCACAATCTAAGTGATGCGTTTGCGTCGCGCATCTTATGTTGTGCGGCGCAGACGTCTTTCGCATCGGCTCAAAGCCTGACACACTGCGCGATAACCAAATCCGGAGCGCGTATCTTGAGCAAACTGATTTACATTTTGAACGGCCCGAACCTGAACCTATTGGGCCAACGTCAGGTTGATATCTATGGTGGTGAAACACTAGAGGATATCACACGTGACTGTACCGCTTTGGCCGATGAGTTAGGTGTCGCGATCGAGCAATTCCAATCCAACCACGAAGGTGGGTTGGTTGATGTGATTCATCAAGCCCGTGGTCAAGCAGCCGGTATCATCATCAATGCCGCTGCCTATACCCATACTTCCGTCGCAATCCTTGATGCATTGAACACGTTTGAAGGGCCTGTCGTTGAACTGCACATCAGCCAGGTCCACAAACGTGAGGAATTCCGGCATCATTCTTACATCGCACAACGCGCTGATGCGGTCATGGCTGGATTTGGAACTTACGGATATCAGCTCGCCGTAAGGCATCTGGCAAAACTTCTAAAAGCCTAAGACGCTATTCCCTTGCATTCTAGGGACTCGGGGCGTATACGCTTGCACAACAGCGGCGGTTTGGGTCACCCCAAGCAGCCACCGAAACATCGTAACGGGCCGCTGGCCCGTTTTTTTGTGCCCGAATAAGTGCCTGATCAGCACGTGAAAGAGATCTGGTAGAATCATGTCTGACCTGATTGCGAAAACCGCTATGGACCGGCGTATGGCCGAGATCATCACCCCCGTTCTGGAAGATATGGGGTTCGAACTGATCCGCTTGCGTCTTATGGGTGGGGAAACGCCGACACTGCAAATTATGGCGGAACGCCCTGGTGGCGGCATTGAAGTAGATGAATGCGCCGAAATTTCGACCGCAGTCTCAGCGACTTTGGACGTCGAAGATCCCCTTGCGGATGCCTATCATTTAGAAGTGTCCAGCCCCGGTATCGACCGCCCCCTGACACGCATGAAAGATTTCGAAGCCTATGAGGGCTATGAGGTCAAATTGGAAACCGCCGAGCTGATCGACGGGCGTCGTCGCTGGCGCGGGGTTCTGGCCGGTGTGGAAGACCAAGACGTGTTGATCAATATTCAACAGGGCGGCGAAGAGGTCACAATCGGGCTGAACTACGATTGGCTGTCTGATGCCAAACTGATTATGACCGATGAACTGGTCACCGAAATGCTACGGGCCCGCAAGGCCCGCGAAGTTGACGAAACAAAATTCGATTCAATCGAGACTGAAACACAGTCTGAAGAGGAGTAAGAGCGATGGCCATCACATCCGCCAACCAGCTTGAGCTGTTGCAAACCGCCGAAGCGGTCGCGCGCGAAAAGATGATCGACCCCGGTCTTGTGGTCGAGGCAATGGAAGAATCCTTGGCACGTGCGGCGAAATCCCGTTACGGATCCGAAATGGATATCCGCGTGTCCATCGATCGCAAAACGGGTCGTGCGACCTTTACCCGCGTTCGGACCGTGGTTTCAGAAGAAGAGCTGGAAAACTACCAAGCCGAGATGACGGTTGAAACTGCCAAGCAGTACATGGCGGATCCAAGCATCGGCGACACCTACGTTGAAGAAGTTCCCCCAGTTGAACTGGGCCGGATTGCAGCACAAAGCGCCAAACAGGTTATTCTGCAAAAGGTGCGTGAAGCAGAACGCGATCGTCAGTTTGAAGAATTCAAAGACCGCAATGGCACGATCATCAACGGAACTGTCAAACGTGAAGAATATGGCAACGTCATCGTTGATGTAGGCCGTGGAGAAGCGATCCTGCGACGCAACGAAAAGATTGGTCGCGAGAGCTATCGCCCGCAAGACCGCATTCGTTGCTTCATCAAAGATGTGCGTCGCGAAACCCGTGGTCCACAGATTTTCCTGTCCCGCACAGCGCCAGAATTCATGGCAGAGCTGTTCAAGATGGAAGTTCCGGAAATCTATGACGGCATCATCGAAATCAAAGCTGTTGCACGTGACCCAGGGTCGCGCGCCAAGATTGCCGTGATCTCGTTTGACAACTCAATTGATCCTGTGGGTGCCTGTGTTGGTATGCGCGGTAGCCGTGTTCAGGCCGTTGTGAACGAACTGCAAGGCGAAAAGATCGACATCATTCCCTGGAATGAAGATGTTCCAACATTCCTTGTGAACGCGCTGCAACCGGCAGAAGTGTCCAAAGTTGTTTTGGACGAAGATGCCGAGCGTATCGAAGTTGTTGTTCCCGACGAACAGTTGTCATTGGCCATTGGCCGTCGCGGTCAAAACGTTCGTCTGGCGTCTCAGCTGACGGGTTTGGACATCGACATCATGACCGAGGAAGAAGAATCCAAACGTCGTCAGGCCGAATTCGAAGTGCGCACCAAGCTGTTCATGGACACACTTGATCTGGATGAATTCTTTGCACAACTGTTGGTTTCTGAAGGCTTCACCAACCTTGAAGAAGTTGGCTATGTCGAGCTGGATGAATTGCTGGTCATTGATGGCGTGGACGAAAGCACAGCTGAAGAGCTGCAGACACGTGCCCGCGAATATCTGGACGAACAAGCCCGTCAGGCGATGGAACGCGCCAAGGAATTGGGTGTTGAAGACAATTTGATGAATTTCGAAGGTCTAACACCGCAGATGTTGGTGGCTTTGGCGGAAGATGGCGTCAAAACTCTGGACGATTTCGCGACCTGTGCGGATTGGGAACTGGCCGGTGGCTGGACCACAATCGATGGTCAGCGTGTCAAAGATGACGGCCTGCTAGAGAAGTTCGAGGTCAGCCTTGAGGATGCGCAGAACATGGTTATGACCGCACGCGTTATGCTGGGGTGGGTCACACCTGAAGAGCTAGAAGCGCAATCTGCTGAAGATGCAGACGCGGATCTCAGCGCAGAAGAAGAGGTCTAATCATGAGCCGAGGCGGCGCAAAGCGAGATCAAGACGGACCCGAGCGCAAGTGTATTGCGACCGGTGAGGTCAGCCCAAAAGAGGGGTTGATCCGCTTTGTCGTGGGGCCAGATTCACAAATCGTACCGGATCTGGCTGGTAAATTGCCGGGACGAGGCGTATATGTCTCGTCAAACAAGGGTGCCTTGGAGTCGGCCGTTTCCAAATCACTGTTTTCCCGCGCTGCGCGGCAGAAAATAACCCTCGCAGATGGGTTCGTCGAAATGGTCGAAAATTTGATCTCACGCAGGGTCGTGGATCTTATTTCTTTGGCCAGAAAATCCGGCGGTGCCGTATCTGGTTATGAGAAAGTTAAGGACTGGCTGCTGAAAGAAGAAGCCCGCGTCCTGATCCAGGCCGAAGATGGTTCGGCCCGGGGCAAGTCGAAACTAAGTACGCCTTATGGCGGCTCCTATATCGGTTGGTTATCGGCCGACGAATTGGGGATGGCTTTCGGACGACAAACTGTGATCCACGCAGCGCTTGGTGCTGGCGGTTTGACAGAACGTGTTGTAGAGGAAGCGCAACGATTAAAGGGACTACGTGTCGGTTGACCCGATACGGACCATGGCGGCATCGGTCGCCTGCTGAAAGGATGAAGTAGCTTTATGAGCGAGAACGACGGTAAAAAGACTTTGGGATTGCGGGGCGGTGCGCGTTCAGGGAACGTAAAGCAGAGCTTTAGCCATGGCCGCACCAAAAACGTCGTGGTGGAAACCAAGAAAAAGCGCGTGGTCTCAAAACCAGGGGCTGCAAACAAATCCGGCGCAGGGCGTCCGGGTGGTGCCACTGATGCGGAAATGGAGCGCCGCCTGCGTGCTCTGCAGGCTGCGAAAGCCCGTGAGGCCGAAGAAACGGCTCAACGTGAAGCGGCTGAAAAGGCCCGTGCTGAAGAACGCGAACGTATGCGCGCCGAAAAGGAACGCAAAGAACGCGAACAGCGCGAAGCTGAAGAAAAGGCACGCCTGAAGACCGAAGAAGAAGCCCGGAAAAAGAAAGAAGCCGAGGAAGCTGCCAAGCGCGCGAAAGAGGCCAAAGCGGCCCCACGCACTGGCGGTGGCGGACGACGTACTGAAGGCGGCGCTGCAGATGCAGCCGCGCAGCCAACGAACCGCAACACCGGTGCTGGTGCAACACGCGCGCCTAAAGAGGGCGGTCCGCCCCCTGCTGGCCCACGCAAAGCCGAGCGCGAACGCGAAGAGCGCGGTCGTGGCAACCGTGGTCGCGATGATGGTGGCCGCCGTTCCGGTAAGCTGACACTGAACCAAGCCCTGCATGGTGGCGAAGGTGGACGTCAGAAATCTCTGGCAGCGATGAAGCGTAAGCAGGAACGCCAGCGTCAAAAGGCGATGGGCGGCCAGCAGCAGCGTGAAAAGGTTGTTCGTGACGTTCAATTGCCAGAGGCGATCACCGTTTCTGAATTGGCCAACCGTATGGCGGAACGCGTCGCTGATGTTGTGAAATCTCTGATGAACAACGGCATCATGGCAACGCAAAACCAGACGATTGACCAAGATACAGCGGAATTGATCATCGAAGAATTCGGCCACAAAGTGACACGCGTTTCTGACGCGGATGTGGAAGACGTGATCGATTCGGTTGAAGATAAGCCAGAAGATCTGAAGAACCGTCCGCCGGTCATTACGATCATGGGCCACGTTGACCACGGTAAAACATCCTTGCTGGATGCGATTCGTAAGACGAAGGTCACAGCGGGCGAAGCTGGCGGCATTACACAGCATATCGGCGCCTATCAGGTGACGACGGACAGTGGCACAACATTGTCCTTCTTGGATACACCTGGTCACGCGGCCTTTACCTCCATGCGCTCTCGCGGTGCACAGGTAACGGATATCGTTGTTCTGGTTGTTGCAGCCGATGACGCGGTTATGCCGCAAACGGTTGAAGCGATCAGCCATGCGAAAGCGGCAGAAGTGCCGATGATCGTGGCGATCAACAAAATCGACAAACCGGCTGCGGATCCGATGAAGGTGCGTACAGACCTGTTGCAACACGAGGTTATCGTGGAAGCAATGTCAGGTGAGGTTCAAGACGTCGAAGTCTCGGCTCATACTGGTCAAGGTTTGGATGAACTGCTGGAATCCATCGCGCTACAAGCGGAAATCCTAGAGCTGAAATCGAACCCAGATCGTGCAGCACAAGGTGCAGTTATTGAAGCTAAACTGGATGTAGGCCGCGGCCCAGTTGCCACTGTTTTGGTTCAGAACGGCACATTGCGTCAGGGCGACATCTTTGTTGTGGGCGAGCAATACGGTAAGGTCCGTGCGCTGATCAACGACAAGGGCGAACGCGTACAAGAGGCCGGTCCATCCGTGCCTGTTGAGGTTCTCGGCCTAAACGGCACACCAGAAGCAGGCGACGTTCTGAACGTTGTTGATACGGATGCTCAAGCCCGTGAGATCGCGGAATATCGCGAGAAAGCGGCGAAAGAGAAACGTGCAGCGGCTGGTGCGGCGACAACACTTGAACAGCTGATGCAGAAGGCGAAAGAAGACGAAAACGTCTCTGAGCTGCCCATCCTGATGAAGGCCGACGTGCAGGGTTCTGCCGAGGCGATCGTTCAGGCAATGGAAAAAATCGGCAACGACGAAGTCCGCGTGCGGGTCCTACACTCTGGTGTTGGTGCGATCACAGAGACTGATGTCGGCTTGGCAGAAGCATCTGGCGCACCTGTCTTTGGCTTTAACGTTCGTGCAAACAAAGCTGCGCGCGAATCTGCGAACCAAAAGGGCGTTGAGATCCGCTACTACTCAGTCATCTACGACCTCGTGGATGATGTGAAAGCAGCTGCTTCTGGCCTGTTGTCTGCAGAGGTTCGCGAGCACTTCATCGGCTATGCCGAGATCAAAGAAGTGTTCAAAGTGACCGGCGTGGGCAAAGTGGCTGGCTGTCTGGTGACAGAAGGCGTTGCACGCCGCTCCGCAGGTGTTCGCCTGCTGCGCGACAACGTTGTGATCCACGAGGGTACATTGAAAACCCTCAAGCGCTTCAAAGACGAAGTCGCCGAGGTCATTTCTGGTCAAGAATGTGGTATGGCGTTTGAAAACTACGACGACATCCGCCCTGCGGACGTGATCGAAATCTTCGAACGCGAAGAAGTCGCACGTACCCTAGACTAAGATCTGGACGACATAAACAAAACGACAAAACGCCATCCATTCGGATGGCGTTTTTCTTTGCTTCGCAGACGAAACCCTTTCAATCGCCATGAAATAATTATCTGGTCACCGCTGACAATTCGACAGACAGATATCAGCCCAATCGCCCAAGATAAAATCGATGGTCGACGTAAGCAGTGCTACAAATCCAATCCCAAGTGGCGTAGCAACAGCAATAATAAGCAAAGCGCCACCAATCATGGTAGCCATCGGGCTACGCTCTATCATCCGTGACAAAATACCCTTTTTCACATGCGGATTCTGCGGCACGCGTACTAGGTCTAAAGTTTCAAAATCCCCGCGCTCAAACAAAGCGTCATAGCGATATCCTCCTACGACCTCGGTGATGTACATTGGTGTTTCAAACGGCTCAGATGCAGCCCCGACAGGAACTGCCCCGCGCTTGATTGCATGCGGCTGGCCCGAATTTGTGTCGGCTTCAAACCCTATATGCCAAAGCTCTTGACCATTGCAGTATGCGGATGCCTGAGATGCTAGAACTGCTTCATTTACTGAGCATGTGAAGATATCACCCTCTTCAGATAACGCCCGCAAGGCATCGGCATTGGCGGATGCGTATCCTTCTTGGCAGGTTTCAAAAACAGTCCAGCCGGTTTTCAATTGCCCAACCCAAGCTTGATGAGTGGGTACCGTATCTGCTTCACCAAGAGGTGTTAGGTCCAAAGCAGCCACAAGGTCCTTAGGTGATAAAGTTGCCAGTATGTAATCGCTGCGATAACCCATGCCGAAACCTTATAAAATGACGATATTTCAAAATCGTTTTTCACAAAAAATAGAAAATTGAAAAGCTTTCTAAATCAAAACAATCTCCGCAATCAGAAAGCCAGTAACTGGAAAAATACGTAGGTCTTTCATTGAGGGATCCGAAACTGTTCGCCTTTGTCACAACCCATGCCGCGTTGCTTTGAAACACAAAAAAACCGGCCGAAAATTCGACCGGTTTCATTTACGCTTGTCAGCCTATACTGATCCAATCGCTCCTCCCCGAACGACGGGATCGGAAGCGTTTAAGCGGTTTTTACAACTGGTGTACCGACGAATACTTTCTCGCCAACACGAACAGAAATACGACCATCCGGATGTGATTTTTCGAACTGGCCTTGAATGGAAACACAGCTTCCTAGAACAATAGTGCGCATCATGTGGTTTTCTCCCCTACCTAGCGAGGATAAGAATATGACATTTAGATGAACATTAAAATATAAAAAGTGATCCAATTTTAGGCATAATTGAAAAAAATTCCAAATTCATGGTGAATTATTTAGCATTTACATCAAAATTAGCAATAACTCATAAATTTCCTTGAATCAAAGCCAGTTACGCAGAATCGCGACAAGCGGAATATCAGCGGGCGGCATGGGATAATCGCGCAAAGCCTGCACGCTGACCCATTTTAACACCTGCCCCTCACGAGGTTGAGGAATTCCCTTCCATTTGCGACAGGCAAAAAGCGGCATCAGCAAATGGAAATCATCGTATTTATGCGACGCAAAGGTTAGAGGCGCCAAACAAGATTCCCAGGTATCGATACCCAACTCTTCTTGTAGTTCACGGATCAACGCAGCCTCTGGCGTTTCCCCAGCTTCGATTTTGCCACCCGGAAACTCCCAAAGACCCGCCATGCTTTTGCCCTCAGGGCGTTGGGCTAACAGGACACGTCCATCCACATCGATCAGCGCAACCGCTGACACCAAAACCATTTTCATAGGTGACCTCTCAAGGAAAGGTGCGCCACTGATGCGGCGCGCCTGTCAATTACGAACGGTAATCCGCATTGATTGAAATATACCCATGGGTCAGATCACAGGTCCAAATTTTGGCTTCACCCTGCCCCAACCCTAGATCAACATTGATTTCAATCTCCTGCTCGCGCATCTGTGCCGCACCGTCTTCTTCCTGATAATCAGGAGAGACCCAACCATTCGCTGCAACCAAGACATCGCCAAAAGAGATCGACAAACGATCCCGATCGGCCGCCGCCCCAGATTTGCCAATCGCCATCACGATGCGCCCCCAATTCGGATCTTCGCCGGCGATTGCCGTTTTGACCAAAGGTGAATTGGCAATCGAAAGCGCATGGGTGCGTGCATCCGCATCTGTTTCAGCGCCAGTCACGGACACCGTAACGAATTTCGTAGCACCCTCGCCATCACATACGACTTGATGCGCAAGATCCAACATGACCGCTTCCAGAGCTGCTTCAAACATGTCGTCCCCACGGGCAACGGATACGCCAGAGCCACCGGTTGCACCGACCAACAGCATGTCAGACGTGGATGTATCGCTATCAACCGTGATGCAGTTGAATGTCTTATCGACTGTCTCAGAGACCATGGATTGCAGATCCGAACGCGTTATCACAGCATCCGTAAAGATATAGACGAGCATCGTCGCCATATCCGGCGCGATCATGCCTGACCCTTTGGCAATACCCGCCAACTTGACGATATGACCATCGATTTCGACCTCAGCGCTTGCCCCTTTGGCAAATGTGTCTGTGGTCATAATGGCATGCGCGGCATTTTGAATACCCGACGCAGACAGCCCTTGCACGAGATCATCAATCTTTGACGTGATCCGCTCATGGGGTAATGGTTCACCGATAACACCTGTCGATGCGGTAAACACACGCTCGCTTGGCAGGCCGACGGCTTTGGAAACCGCATCAGTTACGGCGTCGACAGAGGTTTGACCATTCTTGCCGGTAAAGGCATTGGCATTTCCTGCATTGACCAAAATCGCTGCGCCAACGTCGCTATCCACACCAATCTTGGCCTGACAGTCCAGAACAGGCGCAGCGCGTGTTGCCGAACGCGTAAAAACACCAGCAACGACACTGTCCGCATCCAATTGCGCCAACATGACGTCAGGCCGGCCTTGGTATTTTATACCGGCCTCAACAGTTGCAAAGCGCACACCTGCGATTTCCGGGAGGTCCGGAAATTCTTCAGGCGCCAGCGGGGACCGTTTCGTAATTTCCGCCATTATTGGTTCAACATCTCAATCTGAGTGACAGCACTCGGGTCAACATCAGTCGCGAATAACCGTTCGATATGCGCAGATTCCGTTTTCCCTTGGATAAAGTTATCGATCGCACGGCTCTGAACATTTGCCGCCAATTCATTGTAAACAGATTCCAACGATGGTGCGGCCTTCACGCGCGTTTCAAAAAGCTTGATGACATGCCAGCCGAACTGTGTTTCGACAGGCGCACTGATGCCTTCGCGATCCAGCTCTTTGACCGCGTTTTCAAACGGCGTCACCATTTGGCCATCCGCGAACCATCCCAGATCACCGCCTGATGGACCAGATGGGCCAGTGGATTTTTCGGCAGCCAGTTCCGCGAAATCTGCCCCTGCTTCCAATTCCGCAATAATCTCCAAAGCCTGTTCTTCTGTTTCAACCAGTATATGGGACGCGCGATATTCAAAAGTTTCAGCACCGGCCTCATAAATACTTTTATATTCTAGCTCAATCGCCCCAACAGATGTCGCATTTTCTGCTACTTCTGCCAGCACTTCCGCGGCCAATCGAGACCGGCGTTCATTTTCTACAGCAAGACGCACACGGAACGTTTCTTGCGCCTCTTCAGATTGGGCCAGAACCTCTTGCTGAATCACCTGTTCCAAAACACCTTCCCAAAGTCGGTCGGCTGGGAGGTTCTGAACTTGTTCAGGCAATGTAGAATAAATCATCTGCATATGGCCCAATGTCACCTCGACGCCATTCACAATGGCCACAACTGACTCGGTCGTCATGTTCTCGCCAGAAGACAAGCCTTCAGCAAAAACCGGGGTGCTGGCCAACCAAAGGCATCCAGCCATCACAATACCACGCGATTTGGTCATCTTTTCATCCTTATAGACTTGCCACAGAGCCGTGACGTTGACACTGAACCTCACGCCGCTTACATGCCCATGTGGCTCTGTGACGCGAGAATTGCTTTCCATAACTCATATGGGTTGAAAGCGCGGCGGGCAAGCAGATGCCGAATGAACGCAGTTAACACGTGGACAGGCCGACAATGCTGGGAAACATCACGCGCAAGATCTTTGGCACACCAAACGATCGCAAGGTCAAAGCGACCCGTCCTCTAGTTGCGAAAATCAATGCTCTGGAAGAAACTTACGGGGCGTTTAGCGATGAAGATCTCATCGCAAAGACAGAAGAATTAAAGACACGCATCACAGCTGGCGAAACGCTGGACGATCTTTTACCCGAGGCTTTCGCCAATTGTCGCGAAGGTGCAAAACGTGCTCTGGGCCTGCGCGCGCATGACGTTCAGTTGATGGGTGGCATTTTCCTGCATCAGGGCAACATTTCAGAAATGAAGACGGGTGAGGGTAAGACCCTTATGGCCACATTCCCGGCCTATCTGAATGCGTTGACCGGACGTGGTGTGCATATCGTCACCGTGAACGACTATCTGGCGCGTCGCGATGCGGAATGGATGGCAAAAGTCTATGCGACATTGGGCATGACGACCGGCGTCGTTTACCCACGCCAGCCAGATGATGAAAAGCGCGAGGCCTATGCCTGCGACATCACCTATGCAACGAACAACGAGCTGGGTTTTGATTATCTGCGCGATAATATGAAATCTGAGCTATCTCAAATGAACCAACGGGATCATTATTTCGCGATTGTTGACGAAGTGGATTCTATCCTGATCGACGAAGCCCGTACCCCGCTGATCATTTCCGGTCCTTCACAGGATCGCTCGGAACTCTATCAAAGCGTCGACGCGCTGATCCCTGATCTTCTGGACGAACATTATGACATCGATGAAAAGCAACGCTCGGTGAATTTCACCGATGAGGGCAATGAATTCCTCGAGCAGCATTTGCAAGCGCGCGGTTTGTTGCCAGAAGGGCAATCGTTGTACGATCCCGAAAGCACAACAATTGTGCATCACATCAATAACGGCCTGCGTGCGCATAAGATGCATGTGAAGGATCAGGACTATATCGTGCGCGATGGTGAAGTGATCCTGATCGATGAATTCACAGGACGCATGATGCAGGGCCGCCGCCTGTCCGATGGTCTGCATCAGGCGATTGAAGCCAAAGAAGGCTGCGCGATTCAGCCTGAAAACGTTACACTGGCCTCGGTGACATTCCAAAACTATTTCCGCCTATACGAACGCCTGTCCGGAATGACGGGTACGGCCCTGACCGAAGCAGAAGAATTTGCACAGATTTACGGCTTGGGTGTTGTCGAAGTTCCGACAAACGTGCCCGTCGCGCGTATTGATGATGACGACAAAGTGTATCGCACGCCCAAAGAAAAATACGACGCCATCGTTGAAGAAATCAAACTGGCCCATGAAAAGGGTCAACCCGTTCTGGTCGGAACAACATCGATTGAAAAGTCTGAATTGCTGTCACAATTACTGACCGCTGCTGGCCTAACGCACAATGTTTTGAACGCACGCCAGCATGAGCAAGAAGCGCAGATTGTTGCGGATGCGGGCAAGCTGGGCGCGATCACCATCGCAACCAACATGGCGGGTCGCGGAACCGACATTAAGCTGGGCGGCAATGTTGAATTCAAAGTGCTCGAAGCCATCGCAGCCAATCCAGATGGTGATCAGGCTGCGATCCGCGCCGAAATCGAAGCCGCACATAGCGGCGACGAGCAGGCCGTCAAAGACGCGGGCGGCCTATTTGTTCTGGCAACCGAACGCCATGAAAGCCGCCGCATTGATAACCAGCTGCGCGGTCGTTCCGGTCGTCAGGGGGATCCGGGGCGTTCGTCATTCTTCCTGTCTTTGGAAGATGACTTGATGCGCATTTTTGGATCCGAACGTCTGGACAAAGTTCTCAGCCGTTTGGGTATGAAAGAGGGTGAAGCGATTATTCACCCATGGGTGAATAAATCCTTGGAACGGGCACAAGCGAAAGTCGAAGGTCGTAACTTTGACATCCGTAAGCACCTGCTGAAATTTGACGACGTCATGAATGATCAGCGGAAGGTCATCTTTTCGCAACGTCGCGAAATTCTGGAAGACGAGAACCCAACCGAGATCGTCGCAGATATGCGTCATGATGTTATCGACGATCTGGTTGAAGCGCATGCTCCTGAAAAATCTTATGCTGAACAGTGGGACATGGAAGGCCTCTATGCGGCGTGCATTGAAAAGCTCGGTGTGGACCTGCCTATCATTGGTTGGAAAGACGAGGACGGCGTTGATCAGGACGTGATCCGCGAACGCCTTGAGGCCGCCAGCGATGAATCCATGGGTGAAAAAGAAACCGCTTTCGGTCAGGAAACCTTTGCTAAGATCCAAAAGCAAGTCTTGCTGAACGCGATTGACTCGAAATGGCGCGAACATCTTTTGACGCTGGAACATCTCCGCTCGGTCGTTGGGTTCCGTGGCTATGCCCAGCGCGATCCGATCAACGAGTTCAAGAACGAAGCCTTCCAACTGTTTGAAGGCCTCTTGGACGGTCTACGCTCGGACGTCACAGGCCAACTGGCACAAGTGCGCCCGATGACCGAAGAAGAACAAGAACAGATGCGCCAGCAGATTCTGCAACAGCAGGAAATGTTGCGTGCCGCGGCCCAACAACAGGCTGCAGCGCAAGCTGTGGCACCCCCACCATCGGATGCGACCCCAGGCGAAGCTTTGGCCGGGTTTGACGAAAACGATCCGTCAACATGGGGAAATCCAGGCCGCAACGACGCCTGCCCCTGCGGATCGGGTAAAAAGTTCAAACACTGCCACGGCAAACTTGCTTAATTCAAAGCAGGCAGCGATCAGATGACAGATCATAGGCGGCAAACGCAATTTGCCGCCTTTTTCTATCGAAAAGTCAGTATGCGTCGCACGGTTTGCTTTGTCGTGACAGGCCTGCAGAAACCCACCAGTGCTTGCGTGGTTTAGATTGAAACCAATACGCGTGCCTCAGACTTTTACGTTACTAACCATCAACACTGGACCCTTTTCCATGCGAAACAGCTTCGTGGCGCTTATCGCCGTTTTCCTAACGACGTTGTTCACAATTCCGGCCATGGGACAGGATGTGACCATCCGTTCGCGCGATGGCGCAATTGAATTAAGCGGTACATTGTTGGGCTTTGATGGCGATTTTTACCGGCTACAAACCGACTATGGCGAACTGACCTTAGATGGATCAGGTGTGCTATGCGAAGGTCCGGGGTGTCCTTCTTTAACCGATTATGTCGCGGACGTGACCTTTGCCGGTGCCGACAGTTTGGGCAAAACACTGTTACCCGCACTCTTGGAAAGCTTTGGCGCACGCATGGGTTACACGGTTACGCCGATACCACGCAGCGCACAAAAGATGACATACGAGATATCAGACCAATTGCGTATCATCGGTCGATTTCATGTCGATCTGTCTTCCAGTGCAGACGGCTTTGCGCAGCTGATTGCGGGACAGGCAGATCTGGTTCTATCCATGCGTGAGATCCGACAAGACGAAGCAGAACACGCCCAAGAAAAGGGGCTTGGCGATTTGACAGAAGTCAATCGTAGCCACATCATCGGCCTAAACGCAGTTGTGCCAATCGTATCAAACCGCAACGCGATTGATCGCATTTCCATGCAACATCTCGCAGAGATCTTGGCGGGCAATATTCAGAACTGGCAGGATTTAGGCGGGCCAGATGCCGGTATCACCGTGCATCTTCTCAATCCAGAACATGGATTGACGCAAAGCATCGAAGATCGCCTGCTACGCCCTATCAAGGCCAACATGGCCGAGGATATTGAATGGCATGAGCATGAAGATGCACTATCCAACGCGGTTTCAAAGGATCCGTTGGGTTTGGGGCTGGTCAGTATTTCCGCGATTGGCAGCAACAAGGGGCTAACACTGGCGGGTGGCTGTGGTTTTCAGCAGCAAGCCGCACGTCATTCAATCAAAACCGAAGATTACCCACTGACCAAGCCCCTCTTACTTTACACCCCTGCGCGCCGCCTGCCCGCTTTGGTGCGCGATTTCATAGGTCATACCCGGACCTTTGCTGCACAAATTGCAATTCGGCGCGCTGGCTTTGTGGATCAGTCACCAGAAACCATTCCTATCGATCTTCAAGGGGATCGTTTGACCAATGCGATCGCTGTTGCGCAAACCCAAGAGGCATTTGCCACACTTCAGGACATGTCAAAAACGCTGCAACACATGCAGCGCCTGACAACGTCTTTTCGTTTTGAACCGGGATCGGCCCGACTTGACGCGCAATCCCGCTCTAACGTTTTACAACTGGCAGAAGCGTTGGACATTGGTGAATATGACGGTCAGCACCTGCATTTCATCGGGTTTTCTGATGGGCTCGGTCCATCCAGCGCCAATCGCGACATTGCCCAACGCCGCGCAAACGCTGTGCGCGACGCCGTTTTAGATCAGATGAATACAGCACCAGAAAACGCACAATTCAAAATCGACACGCTGGGCTATGGCCAAGCCCTGCCCATGGCCTGTGATGACACAGAATGGGGACGGCAGGTCAACCGGCGTGTCGAAATTTGGATCAAGTAACGGCTTAGTCCTGACCAAACGTGTCCTTTTGCGCCTGCACCAACACCTCATCTAGGCGTCGGCCTTCTTGATATGAAGCAAGGTCATCAGGACGCTGGGCCAAATCATGCGATCTAGGACAAGGGGATGGTGCGCCCAAAATTGTCGTCACCGGAATGCGTTCCGCATGAATTGGCAGTGCATAATCGGCCTCATCATCGCTAACATGCCCATCACGGATCTTGGCGGATGCTTTTTCAATGTCCATCTTGATAAAGCTGGTCGCTTTCAACTCTTGTTCAGTGATGTCGCGCAAGCCCGCACTGCGCCCCGGAAACAGGCGATCAACCATATCAATCGCCCCTTGGCGTTTTTCCTCTGGGTCCACAACAAGCTGCGCAAGCCCAAAGGCCATAACAGAACGATAATCAGAGGAATGATGCATACCGCTGCGTGCGGCAATCAAACTGTCCAAATGTGTGACAGTTAGGCAAACTGGCAGCGTCTCACGCTGCGTTTTGATCATGCGGCTGGCGCTGGATCCATGCCAATACAACGTCGTGCCCTGACGCCAAAACATCGTAGGCGTACAAAAGGGCTGACCCTCCCGAACCCAAGAAATATGGCACAGAACCGCCGCATCCAAAATGCCATGGACTGTCTTGTGATCATAAGACCCACGCTCATGCGCGCGTTTGACTTTGTTCACTTGGTCAACGGGGTAGCTTGCGATGTGTGTCGTCATGACGACCGCTCCTTCTTCTTTTCAGCTTGCTTTGGCCGGATATAAGCAACAAAATTGGATCACAAACGGTCCAATTTGATAGCAATATGGCAACCAATTTTTCACCAACAGATTTTCCAATCACCCTACCGGATGGCATTGGCGACCAATCCACACGCCTTTATCTGGCCCTGCGCGAGGCTATTCTTGCCGGGCGATTGGCAAAGGGCGCACGCCTGCCTGCCAGCCGCACATTGGCGCAGCAGATGGGCGTTCGGCGCAATTCAGTCGTTGCGGCCTATGAACGGTTGCTGTCAGAAGAATTGGCCGAGGCACGGCAAGGATCGGGAACATATGTTGCCATGAACCTGCCCCTGCCAACCCGCCAAACGGTGCAATCACATTCAACGCCTCAGCAGGTTACATCGCATGTTGAAAGTCGTCCCTTTGATCTGGGGATGACCTCGGTTGATGATGCGGTGTTGGAAGATCTACGTCGCGCCATGACACGGTGCATTCGCCGTCTGAAATCCACAGATCTAGGATATGGTGACCCGCGCGGCCTGCCTGAGTTACGGTCTATTTTGGCCCAGCATATCGCCACGACCCGTGGCGTTTTATGCCACCCGGATCAAATTATGATTGTCGCGGGCACGCAGCTTGGCCTGCATCTCAGCCTGCGCGCTATTGAAGCCGAAGGCAAAGCAGGATGGATAGAAAATCCCGGATATCCATCCGCACAACGCGCGTTTGTTTCGGCAGGTGTTCGGGCCATTCCGGTGCCCGTTGATGCACAAGGTTTAGATGTCACCACCGGGCTAGAACGCGCACCTAAAGCCCATCTGGCCTATGTGACACCATCGCATCAATTTCCAACCGGCGTTGTTATGAGCATGGCGCGGCGGATCGCGTTATTGGATTGGGCATCCCAAACAGGCGCTTGGATCCTAGAAGATGACTATGACAGCGAATTTCGCTATAGCGGCCCCCCATTGACGGCGTTGGCAGGCATCGATCAGGCCGGGCGCGTGATCTATATTGGTACGTTTTCCAAAACGCTATTTCCCGGATTGCGGCTGGGCTATGTGGTCGCGCCCGAAAACATCATCACCCGTATGACCACGTTGCGCCAAACGGTGGATCGATTTTCCCCGACATTGGAACAAAGTGCCATGGCCGATTTACTATCTTCTGGCGCGCTTTCACGACATATCAACCGTATGCGGTCTAAATATCGTGATGTTCGAGATCTCATCGTACCAGAATTACGCGACAGTGGCGGCGGCCTTTGGAATGTGACCTGCCCAGAGCAGGGATTGCATTTGGTGGCACAATTAAACCGCCCTGTTCCAAAAGCACTCTTGCAGCAGGTGCAAAAGCGGGCCAACATCGGCGGGCGCTTGTTGTCAGATACCGCTCTTGAACCGCTTGAAAAAGATGGGTTTGCGCTGGGGTTCTCGGGGCAAGGTCCAAAAACCCTAATAAAATCGGCCCGCAATTTAGGGGAGGCTGCACAAAAGATCCTGAAATAGGCCCAGAACAGCGCCTTGTAAAAAAGCCATTTGCACCCGCACTGACATGCACATTCCCGCATGTTAAGCTACTGAATAAGACCTGAACCAAGAGTGATCCCCTAGATGACCCCAAACTTGCAGACCCGCATTTCCGACCTATTGGCCCGTATCTATCCCGGCGAAGATCTGATGGATCTTAGTCAAAAGGTGATCGACGCATTTTGGCCAAATGATGAGGAAAATGCACCTATCGAGACGCCGGAAATCCCGGGGAACGATAAATGGACGCAAGCGGATTCTGTTTTGATCACCTATGGCAATTCCATTCAGGATGGCGTGCATAAACCTCTGGATCTGTTACATGACTTTTTGCTTGATCGCCTTCGTGGTGTTCTGAACAGCGTGCATATCTTGCCGTTTTTTCCCTACACATCCGATGATGGATTCGCTGTCACCGATTTTAGAAAGGTCGACCCGGCGCTGGGGGATTGGCCGGACATTGAACGCATTGGGTCTGATTTTTCATTGATGTCAGATCTTGTGCTGAACCACATGTCTTCTCAAAGCCCGTGGTTCTTTGCATACCGTCAAGGGCAGGAACCCTATGACAAATTCTTTTATGAGGGAAATCCAGAGGATGACCTAAGTGATGTCACCCGTCCCCGTACAACGCCCTTGCTGCGGGAATTGGAAACAGCGATGGGCACCAAACATGTTTGGTGCACATTTAGTCACGATCAGGTCGATTTGAACTACGAAAATCCAGAAGTTCTTTTGGAAATCTTGCGCATCCTGCGTTTGCATATCGACAAAGGCGTCCGCATCATTCGCTTGGACGCGGTTGCGTTCCTTTGGAAAGAGCTGGGTACGAAATCGATCCACCTGCCCCAGACCCATGCGGTGATCAAGCTCATGCGTTTGCTGACTGATTATAGCACCGAAAATGTGGTGCTTCTGACCGAAACGAACGTGCCGAAGGCCGAAAACCTGTCCTATTTCGGCCGCTCGGATGAAGCGCATTCGATCTACAACTTTCCACTACCCCCCTTAATCCTGCACGCAATGCTATCGGGTTCTGCCAAATATCTGCGTGCCTGGCAGGCATCTATGCCGCCTGCACCTTTTGGCTGTGCATATTTGAACTTTACGGCCTCGCATGACGGGATTGGCATGCGCCCTGCCGAAGGGTTGTTGCCGGAAGTGGAAAAAGAAAAGGTCTATGATACGCTCAGCCAAGAGGGTGCGCTGCTATCGATGCGCGCGCTGCCGGATGGAGGTGAATCCGTCTACGAAATCAATTGCGGCTTTTTCCCGGCCATGGCCCGTACGTTTAAAGGAAAAGACGACAAGCATATCGATCGTTTTCTTGCCTCGCAGACCATTGTCATGTCGTTGGAAGGCATCCCGGCCTTCTACATCCATTCCATGCTGGCAACCGAAAATGACCATGACGGGGTTGAACGCCGTGGCATGAACCGTGCGATCAATCGTCACCGCTGGGATTACCCAACGTTGAAGGCCAAGCTGGCCAACCCCAAAAGCACACATTCACAAGTGCTAAGCGCGCTTTCAGAACGTCTGCGCATTCGTGCACGCCAGCCCGCATTTCATCCAAACGCGACCCAATTCACTTTTGCATCTGATGATCGAATTCTGGGCGTTTGGCGTCAATCATTGGACCGCCGCCAATCCATATTTGCGCTGCATAATGTCAGTGACGAAGAGGTCGAACTGCCTTTGTCCAGCATGAACCTGATCGCAGATGAAGATTGGTTGGACTTGCTGTCCGGCGATGAATTGAACACAGAACAAGACAGCATCACGCTAGCACCCTATCAGTGCCGCTGGATCACAAACGTTATGTTATAAACACATCTGGGCAGGGATCATGCCCTGTCCAGATGCACAGCCGAGCTATTATCGGCGACGTTTTTGAAAGGATGGGTCAGGCGTACCCGTAAAACACCCCATCACATGGGGGTATGTGTCGGTCACGACATAGCCATAAACACCGTCTTGGACCATGCCATTGCATTGATCCAAGTCACCAGATCCTGCAATATATTCCCAATCGTCGATATACGTTCCGTCATAGGTGCCACCCGGACCACCCGCGCGCGCGCCGCTTTTCAACGTGTAGCTGGTCGTCGCCTTACGGATCACGCCATCATCGTTGATATAGCTGCCAAAAATCGGGAAACCGTCCGCCGCGAATCCAATGACAGGGGATGCTTCAGTGGGATTGTCTTGTTCAAACAACGCCATTGGGTTTCCGTGATAATGATACGCGCCATCGGGTTGCGTATGTGCGTTATGTTCATCCGTCCCAAAACCAGCAGCATCCGCCATTGGGTCATAACGATAGGGCGTTGACATGTCTCCACACCCAATTTTGCCATCCCTGACGCCATAACAACCCGCTGCCATCAAGTCCAACTTAACACCATTTAAGAAAATCGCGTTATCATAGCGCAGGCTAAGCGGCGTGGGTTGCGCCGTTGCTTTTGGTGTCGCAGGGATCTGATAGTTCTGATCTTGCTCGGAAAGAGCCCGAACAAAACGGCCTGTCGCATTGAAGTCATGGTTTGGCACAGCATTTGATGCAATCGTGCAGGTTTCACCGTCCGTTGTAATCGCAACCATGGCATCCAAATCACGTTCATTCTGCACATCTCGCACCATCGCCGAATAGGTGTCAGCATAGTCTGCGCAATTTGCCGATCTTTGGGTCAGCAGCTTGTTCGAAATGTCCTCATGCGCGACGGCGGGCATTGCCATGCCAGCCGCAGCTACACATCCAACCACCAAGCCTAAAAACTGACTTGCACTGAAATCTCGTAATATTTGATACGTCATACCGCCGCGTCCTCTGCTTCCAAATGAAGTTTAGACCGATAGCCCTAACCATCGGTCACTGAGGTATAACGTTAAGCAAATATGTCTCCGTCGCAGAAAACCGCATCCTGCGACGAAAGATTTATTCAACGAAGGTCTTAATTTCGTATTCCGCCGCATCCTCGGCCACGATTTGACGCAATTGCCCCAAAAGCTCTGGGTCGGCAGCATTTACGCGGCTCCAATTGGGAATAAACGGCGTTTCGTGTGGATCCTCAAGGAAGGTTTGCCCAGCCTTCATGATGTTTTCCGAGAAAAGTTCGATCGACTTTTCTTCCGCGTGCCGGTCGATGCGCAAACCATTCATCGTGGCGTCATTGTCATAGACCTCTAACAGGTCCAATGCGCGGCGATAGTACGTGGCTTTCAGGGTGCGGAATGTATTGGGTGTAAACACCGTGCCTTCTGTCGCCATCTTGCGGAAGATCGCCTTACAGATATCAATCGACATACGATTCAAACCGGTTGCGGCATCTTCGGCGCTGACCTCTTGGTGCTTGTGATCATATTGATCCGCAATTTCCACCTGACAGGTCGCATGCCGCCCCAGATTACGCCACGCCTCTGACAGAACACCGATTTCCAATCCCCAATCCGACGGGATGCGCAGATCGGGCAGCATCGCAGTGCGCAATGCAAATTCGCCAGATAACGGGTAGCGGAAAGAGCGCAGATAATCGATGTAATCGTGGTCGCCGACAACTTTTTTCAGCGCAATCAACAGCGGAGATACCAAAAGGCGCGACACGCGGCCATTCAGTTTGCCATTGCCGACACGGGCATAATAGCCCTTGGACATTTGGTAGGAAAAGCTGGGGTTGAGGACGGGATACACCAGTCGCGCCAACATTTCCTTGTTATAGGTTAGGATGTCACAATCATGGATTGCCATCACGGCGCTATCGGCACACGCAATCAGATAACCGATAGAGGTCCAGACATTTTTACCCTTGCCCGGTTCGTGAGGCCCAAGACCGAGATCTTCTAGCTTTTTGCCGAATTCCTGCATCCGCGGACTGTCATTCCAGATCACCACATGATCCTGCGGCAAAACGGAAAAGAAATCGCGCGCCATGCGGAATTGTTCTTCTGTTGCGCGGTCCAATCCGATGACAATACGATGGATGTATTTCGCCTGCGCCAATTCCTGAAGAATATTGCGCAAAGCTGGACCTTCCAGCTCGGAATACAACGAGGGTAAAATCAGCGTAATTTTGCGGGTTTGCGCAAAGCTTTCCAATTCATATTCCAGCTCTTCCAATGGCCTGCTGCGCAAATTATGGAATTGCGCAATATTCCCATTCTGGTGAAAATCAGCCACAAGAACCCCCTAGTTCGTCTCAGTAGTGGTGTTTAATATCTGCTGCATGGCCGCGTTCCAACCGCTGGGCCCAGACAATTGCGTACGAATAACACGTGATGATGGTTCTTTGGGCAGCGGCGGCAAATCTGTTCCGTGATCATTGCGTATGATCACCGCATAATCCGCCTGTGACAACATTTCAGTGTCATTTGGCGCATCCCCCAACGCGATCGTGACGTCTGCCCGCAATTGCGACGCGACCTCAGCCATCGCATCCGCCTTGGTCCGGCCATGCGATAGCGTCAAAAAACGCCCTCCTCGCCGGGCGTGAATACCGTGATCTTTCAACCAAGCAATGAACGCCGCTTCGTCTTCAGCTGTTCCCTGCCACAATCCAGGTTCGGAAAAACACCGCATCTTCGCCAAGGTCGCACTGCCCAACGGCAGCCCCGTTACCTCAGCCAATTCACCCAGCCCCATGTCATCAAAGCCTCGAAACGCACTCCGAAATGCATCAGGTGCGTGCTTTAGAACGGCACGAATTTCACGATAAGCGCTGTCATCTAAACGGGCACCCGGACTTAAATCTAAGAGGCCAGAACCATTTTCAACAATCGCTGGCGCTGTTCCTAAATCCAGTTCCTGATGCAAGGCTGCAATTTCCGCAGCGGTTTTACTAGATGCCAAAACCAATGGGATGTTTTTTGACTTCAAAAGGTCCAGTGCAGGCAATGCAGGATCGTATGAATAGGTTTCATGGTCCAGCAAAGTACCGTCCAGATCCGAAAACACAACGATTCGCATATATGAACACCCGTCTTACGTATTTGCCGCCCAACCTGTCTGCTTCCGCAAGGCAGTGCAACCCACTTTCAATCTATGCGTGCATTTGGCATTAATTTTCACATAAGGCATTGCAATAAATACATTTTAATTCAACTCGTTCGCATCGTTTCATCTTGGGTTCATCATAGAATCCAATAAATCTCTCAGACTTCGGTTTACTTAACTCCCCATTAAGCATGCGCCCGCAAAAACTGTTTCCAAGGAAGACAGTTAGCAATAGCGGTATTTTGGACGGGCTTCGTCGCCCTGACAGGTTCCAGCGACATCCGCATACCGGAGGAGTATTTTAATGAGCGCAGAGGATTATTCACGATCCAACACCCTAAGTTTCCCGCAGTTTTTCACTACGGGTCAGGGCCTGCGCCGCGAAGCGCATACGCTGTATTCTGTGTTTCTAAAACGCATTTTCGACATTGTACTGTCGCTCCTTCTACTCCCGTTTCTCGCACCGTTTATTGCAATCATCTGGATGATCGCCAAAATTGATGGCGGACCTGGCTTCTTTGGACATTCCCGCATTGGCCAAAATGGAAGAGTGTTTAAGTGCTGGAAAATTCGCACGATGGTTCCCGATGCTGAAGCGCGCCTGGTCGCCTATCTTGACAGCAATCCCGAAGCAGCCGCCGAATGGGAACGGGATTGTAAATTAGACAATGATCCTCGGATCACCAAAATCGGTGCATTCCTACGCACCACCAGTCTCGATGAACTTCCCCAAATCTGGAACGTTTTCAAAGGCGATATGAGCTTTGTTGGCCCAAGGCCTGTCACGCGAAGCGAATTGCAAAAATACGGCCAATATAGCGTTTCATACATCTCTTTGCGTCCGGGCATCACCGGCATTTGGCAGGTTTCCGGTCGCAACGAAGTTAAATATCCAGATCGCGTTCGGATGGATGTTCGCTATCGCTATAGCCTTTCCTTGTTACTGGACATTGAAATCATCCTTAAAACGGCTTGGGTTGTTCTGCGCCAAACCGGAAAATGACGCCAGATGGCGGGCGCTAAGCCGCCGCAAATCAGCAAAGTGTGCAAAAGTATACCGCGAGTCACTGGACGCAGCCCTGCCTATGTCTTATGCCGAACCTGGCTTTAGGACCTGGCTGAAGAAAGGCTCGATAAAATGTCTCAGAACACGCCCGATATTATTTACACCAAAGTGGACGAAGCACCGGAACTGGCATCCGCTTCCTTCCTTCCAATCATCCAAAAATTTGCAGCAGCTGCGGGCGTATCCGTCGGCACCAAAGATATCTCTTTGGCAGGCCGCATCCTTGCAACCTTCCCTGACTTTCTAAAGCCAGAGCAACAGCAAGCAGACGCGTTAGCGGAGCTGGGCGAGCTGGTGAAAACCGCAGAAGCCAATGTGATCAAACTGCCAAACATCTCGGCCTCTGTGCCTCAGTTGGTTGCCGCGATCAAAGAATTGCAATCCCAAGGCTGTGCACTGCCAGATTACCCTGAAGCGCCAGCAACAGACGCGGAAAAAGAAATCCGTGCGCGTTACGATGCGATCAAGGGTTCTGCCGTGAACCCGGTTCTGCGTGAGGGTAACTCTGACCGTCGCGCAGCAAAAGCAGTGAAAGCTTTTGCACAAGCCAATCCACACCGTATGGGTGAATGGACCGCAGACAGCAAAACGCGCGTTGCGTCTATGTCTGGCAACGACTTCTTTTCCAACGAAGTCTCTGCAACGCTGTCTAAAGACGAAACTGTCAAAATCGTCTTCACCAACACTGCTGGCGCAGAAACCGTTCTGAAAGACGGCCTGTCCTACCCGGCCGGTGCCGTTGTCGACGCGACATTCATGTCCGCGGCAGCATTGGATACATTCCTAAAGGAAGAAATCGCCAAGACCAAAGAAGAAGGCGTGCTGTTCTCGCTGCACATGAAAGCCACAATGATGAAGGTCTCGGACCCGATCATCTTTGGTCACGCGGTCAAAGCTTTCCTTGCGCCTGTTTTCGAAAAATTTGGTGCCGAACTGGCCGATCTGGGTGTGAACCCGAATTCTGGTCTGGGTGACCTGCTGGCACGTGTTGACGGCAATGCCGACATCAAAGCTGCCATTGACGCCTGCATCGCCGACCAACCACCAATGTATATGGTCGATAGCGACAAAGGTATCACGAACCTGCACGTTCCTTCCGACGTCATCATTGACGCCTCCATGCCAGCGCTGATCCGCGCAGGTGGCAAAGGCTGGGGTCCAGATGGCAAAGAAGGGGATAGCGTTTGTGTGATCCCAGACAATTCTTATGCGCCTGTCTATGACGAAACGATCAAGTATTTCAAAGAAACCGGCAAACTGGACCCGGCCACATCTGGCACGGTTCAAAACATCGGTTTGATGGCGCAAAAGGCCGAAGAATACGGATCCCACCCCACTACGTTCGAAATGGCCGAGGCTGGCACGGTCAAAATGGTCCTGTCCGACGGTTCAACCTTGCACGAACACTCAGTCGCAGCGGGCGACATCTGGCGCTCGGCCTCTGCGCGCAAAGCGCCTATTGAGGATTGGGTGAACCTAGCAATCGAACGTCAGGCTGCTGAAGGCTGTGAAGCCATCTTCTGGTTGGACGCATCGCGTGCCCATGACGCCGAACTGATCAAATACGTGACACCGATCCTTGAGGCCAAAGGCGTTGCGGACAAGTTCCAAATCTTGGCGCCACGCGAAGCGACACGTCAGTCTTTGGTGACAATCCGCACCGGCGCGAATTCCATCGCAATCACCGGCAACGTTCTGCGCGACTACCTGACAGACTTGTTCCCAATTCTGGAACTGGCGACATCTGCAAAAATGCTGTCCATCGTAAAGCTGATGCAAGGCGGTGGTCTGTTTGAAACAGGCGCTGGTGGATCGGCACCTAAGCACGTTCAGCAGCTGGTCGAAGAAAACCACCTGCGTTGGGACAGCCTTGGTGAATTCTGCGCGTTGGGTGAAAGCCTGACCTTCCTAGCAAATGCCAAAGGCAACGCAAAAGCAGGCGTTCTAGGTGCAGCTGTGGATGCTGCGACACAAGGCATCCTAGACAACGGTCACAGCCCATCGCGTAAAGTTGGTCAACCAGACAACCGCGACAGCCATTACTGGTTTGCGCGTTACTGGGCAGAGGCCTTGGCTGCGCAATCTGACGATGCGGATATGGCGGCGGCTTTTGCCCCAATCGCAACAGCATTGGCAGAAGGCGAAGCCGCAATTCTGGCAGAATTTGCAGCAGCACAAGGTGCGGCAGCTGATCTGGGTGGGTATTACCACACCGATCCAGCCAAAACCGCAGCTGTCATGCGCCCATCCGCGACACTAAACGCGATTATCGGCTAAACCGCTCGTTACCATCTATGAAAAGAGAGGCCTGCCCATATGGGGCAGGCCTTTTATTTTAAGTAGCCTTCAGCACGAAAACTAAGGCTACAACCACGACCAATCACCAAGTGGTCATGTAAAACGATTCCCATGACATCCGCTGCCAATTTGACCTGATCCGTCATCGCCATATCCGATGTGCTAGGTGTGGGATCGCCAGAAGGGTGGTTATGAACAAGGATAAGCGCCGATGCGTTTAGCTCTAATGCCCGTTTGATCACCTCACGCGGGTAGACCGGTACATGATCCACCGTGCCACGCGCCTGCGCTTCATCAGCAATCAGCACATTTTTGTTGTCCAGAAACAGGATCCGGAACTGTTCGACATCGCGATGGGCCATAACAGTTTGGCAATATTCCAAAAGCGCATCCCAGCTATCCAACACCTGACGGTTCAAAACACGGGTTTGTGCCAATCGATGGGCAGCCGCCTCGATCAGCTTCAACGCTTGCACATCGCTTTGGGTCGTCCCCAGAACTTCACGCAACCGCGTCTCTGGTGCGGAAATCACCGCACTGAAATCACCGAAATGTTGCAAAAGGCGCGATGCCAATGATGTTCGCCCGCTACCGCCAAGAACAAGTTCCAGCAGTTCGGCGTCTTCTAAGGTTTCCCCACCTTGCTTAAGCAGCCGGTCCTTCATCCGCATCATCTGCGGATCTTTTTGACGAGTCGTTTGCACCGCGATGGTTCGCAGCGATTGATCCAATTCGGCAATAAGGGACGCCTGCCCCTGAGGAGAGAAATGATGGTGTTCCATAAAAAGAACGCTAGGGGAACGTGGTTATATTTGCGTTAAGCCCCAGAAAAAGAGATCCAGGCCAAGGCTGACCTGGATCATTTTTTAGCCTTTCATACTGTCCCAGAACCCTTTGACAGTTGAGAAAAAGCTATTGCTTTCAGGGCTGTTATTTTCGCTTAGCGCTTCAAATTCACGCAGCAGCTCTTTTTGACGGGTTGTCAGATTAACCGGCGTTTCCACGGCCAATTCGATGAACATATCCCCCGGTGCACCGCCCCGTAGCGCAGGCATGCCTTTGCCACGAAGACGCATTTGGCGCCCCGATTGACTGCCTGCAGGTATTTTCACCCTACTGCGACCGCCATCGATGGTTGGGACTTCGATGTCACCGCCCATGGAGGCCACGACCATAGAAACCGGAACCCGGCAATGCAGTTCGGTCGCGGCACGCTCAAAGATCTTATGTTCGTCGACTTCGACAAAGATATACAGATCACCTGATGGTCCGCCGCGCAAACCGACTTCGCCTTCACCGGACAAACGAATTCGCGTGCCAGTTTCCACCCCTGCCGGGATGTTGACAGCCAGTGAACGGTCTTTTTGCAAACGCCCGGTGCCGGAACATTTGCGGCAAGGATTGGAAATCGTCTGCCCCAAACCGTTACAGGTTGGACAGGTACGTTCCACCGTAAAGAAGCCCTGCGTCGCACGAACCTTGCCCATGCCAGCACATGTCGGACAGGTCGTTGGCTCGGCACCGCCTTCTGCACCAGATCCGCTACACGCGTCGCAATTCACCGAACTTGGAACGTTCAGTGTTTTCTGTACACCGCTAAAGGCATCTTCCAAAGACACGCGCAGATTATATCGCAAATCCGCGCCGCGCGACGCACGTTGACGCCCACCTGGGCCACCACGTTGGCCGCCCATGAAATCGCCAAACAGATCGTCAAATACGTCCGAGAAGGCAGAGGCAAAGTCACCATTGCCGCCCATACCACCCGGTCCGCCGGGACGACCGCCGCCCATGCCACCTTCGAATGCGGCATGGCCATAGCGGTCATAAGCTGCTTTTTTCTCGGGATCTTTCAGGCAATCATAGGCCTCGTTGGCCTCTTTGAACTGAGATTCTGCGTCCGGATTATCCGCATTGCGGTCCGGGTGCAGTTCCTTGGCCTTTTTACGGTACCCTTTTTTGATCTCTTCAGCAGAGGCACCTTTGGCGACGCCAAGGACTTCGTAATAGTCACGTTTGGACATGTTGCCTCCTTGATGCAAATGTCAAACCTGAACGGTCAAAAGGGCCGGTCCACGACCGGCCCTTCAAATTCCGGCCTCAGATTTACTGGCGTTTGTCTTCACCCAGATCTTCGAAATCCGCGTCAACGATATCTTCGTCTGCATTCATGTCTGAAGAATCTGCAACAGGTTCGTCATCCGCAGCCGCAGGGCCGCCATCTGCTTCGGCTTGTGCCTTGTAGATCGCTTCACCCAAACGCATCGCCACTTCTGTTACGTTCTGGATGCCACCTTTCAGCTTTTCTGCTGTCACGTCGTCTTTTTCCAGATCGTCTTTCAAAGCTGCAACCGCCAGTTCGATCGCTTCTACTGTGCTTGGATCAACCTTTTCGCCGTGCTCTTCGAGCTGCTTTTCAGTGTTGTGCACAAGGCTTTCGGCCTGATTGCGCGCTTCGACCATTTCCTTGCGTGCCTTATCGGCATCTGCGTTCTCTTCCGCCTCTTGGACCATCTTTTCGATGTCCTCATCGGACAGACCACCGGACGCTTGGATCGTGATCGTCTGCTCTTTACCAGTCGCCTTATCTTTCGCGCCAACGGACACAATGCCGTTTGCATCGATGTCAAAGGTCACTTCAATCTGTGGCATACCACGCGGTGCTGGTGGGATATCTTCCAGATTGAACTGGCCCAGCATTTTGTTGTCTGCTGCCATTTCACGTTCACCTTGGAAGACGCGAATGGTCACAGCATTCTGGTTGTCTTCAGCCGTGGAGAACGTTTGGGACTTCTTCGTTGGGATCGTCGTGTTACGATCGATCAGACGTGTGAACACGCCGCCCAGTGTTTCAATACCCAAGGACAATGGTGTCACGTCCAGCAGAACAACGTCTTTCACGTCACCTTGCAGAACACCCGCCTGAATGGCCGCGCCCATGGCAACAACTTCGTCTGGGTTCACACCTTTATGGGGCTCTTTGCCGAAGAATTTGGTCACTTCTTCGATGACGCGTGGCATACGTGTCATACCACCAACCAGAACGACTTCGTCGATGTCGGATGTGGACAGACCGGCATCTTTCAGAGCTGCCTGACATGGTTTGATAGAACCTTTGACCAGGTCGCCAACCAAGGATTCCAATTTCGCACGTGTCAGCTTGACAACCAAGTGCAGAGGCGCGCCATTCGCACCCATGGAAATAAACGGCTGGTTGATTTCAGTTTGGGACGCAGAGGACAATTCGATCTTGGCCTTCTCTGCCGCCTCTTTCAGACGTTGCAGCGCCATCTTGTCCTGTGTCAGGTCAACTTGGTTCTCTTTTTTGAACTCACCTGCAAGGTAGTTCACGATCCGCATGTCGAAATCTTCACCACCTAGGAACGTATCACCATTGGTGGATTTCACTTCAAACAAGCCGTCGTCGATTTCCAGAATCGTAACGTCGAATGTACCGCCACCAAGGTCATAAACCGCGATGGTTTTGGTTTCTTGCTTGTCCAAACCATAGGCCAGCGCCGCCGCTGTTGGTTCGTTGATGATCCGCAGAACTTCCATACCCGCGATCTTACCCGCGTCTTTGGTCGCCTGACGCTGGGCGTCGTTGAAGTATGCAGGCACGGTGATAACCGCCTGCGTGACTTCTTCGCCAAGATAGGATTCAGCGGTTTCTTTCATCTTTTGCAGAGTGAATGCAGAAATCTGTGACGGAGAATATTTCTCGCCACGGCATTCAACCCACGCGTCGCCATTGCCACCGTTGATCAGGTTATATGGCAGGTTCTTCTTGTCTTTCGCCAGATGCTCATCGTCAAAACGACGACCGATCAGACGTTTCACACCAAAGACGGTGTTTTCTGGGTTTGTGACGGCCTGACGTTTGGCAGGCTGGCCTACAAGGCGCTCGTCTTCGGTAAACGCAACAATCGACGGTGTGGTGCGCGCGCCTTCTGCGTTTTCGATAACGCGCGGCTGGCTGCCATCCATGATGGCCACACAGGAGTTGGTTGTTCCCAGGTCAATCCCAATAACTTTTCCCATTTCGATCCCTTTCTTACTCAAGGCGATGGCACGAGGCATATAGGACCCGTTGCGGCATCCTGCCCCGCTTGGTTGTCACGATCCACGCGATCTTATGACCGTCGCAGTTCGCAGCGTATATAAGCAGCCGCAATTGCCCCTGCAAGTCGCTGTCGCAGCGGAATGGCCATGAAAATCGCGTTTTTTTGAGCTTTTCTGATTTGCGGCTCATATTCATGCATTTTGCATCAAATCGTAAACAAATGCTTTGGATGTTAGAATTTCTTTAACGCAGGATGGCGGAAGCCCGCTCTGCAACCCATACGCGAGAACATTCCGGCCATCAGATTTGGATAAAATCACAAGAAACGGTTTGTTTAACAGCCCAAAACCCTATCTATTTCGAACCATGACGGTGCCGCTTAACATACGAGATTTCCTAATATGGCAGGAATACCTGCCCAAACATCGCCAAGAAGCATTGGTAGAGGACCTGCGCCATATTTTGAGCAAAGCGCCGCTGTTCCAACCAACAACCCGTCATGGCCCTATGTCCGTTCGAATGACCGCAGCCGGTCGGTTTGGTTGGATTTCAGATCAGCAAGGATATCGCTATTCAGAAACCCACCCAAACGGCACGTCTTGGCCACCTATTCCGGTTTCCATTTTGGACATTTGGAACGACCTAATCCAATGTGACCGCATGCCAGAATGCTGCCTGATCAATTGGTATGGCGAAGGTGCGCGCATGGGCCTGCATCAGGATAAGGATGAGGCCGATTTTCGCTATCCCGTTCTATCTATTTCGCTGGGTGATGACGGGCTCTTTCGCATTGGCCACGAAGCGAAAGGCGGTTCAACCGCGTCTTTGTGGCTGCGATCAGGGGACGTGGTTAGTATGGGCGGGGCCGCGCGACTGAAACATCACGGCGTGGATCGCCTACGTTTTGGTTCGTCCGCCCTATTGCCCAAAGGTGGGCGCATCAATGTGACGTTGCGCGTTGTCACTGCTGAAAATGATTAGGGCAAGCAACTTACTTGCCAGCCGTCCAAGATGCAGATGCGTGTTTACGTGTGTAGAATTCGCCCAACATGCCCAAGACGGTGCAACCCAACGTCACGTAGACCGCATATTCCCAACTGGTAAACCGTGGTGAGTAATTCAAAAACGCATGTCCGCGCGATTGATCGATTATGTGAAACAGAGGGTTCCAATTAAAAAAATACAAAAAGCTACCCGGTAAAGTATTGGCAACCAACATTTTTCCTGACGCGATCATATTAAAACGCGTAAAAACAAGCTCTAAGATGCTAACGAATTTTGGCGCCCAAGGCTTAATAGCCAAAAACAGCAATCCGATAGAAGATCCGCATATCCATGCCAATAAAAGCATTTTCAAACATCCAATAGGATCGAAAATTTCTTCAAAGGCTTGCGGGTTAAAGGCCAGATCATAGATGAAAAATACCGTAAATACGGCCAGTACCTGAATATAAATTGTCGACAGCATTGCAGCCGCAATTGAAATCGCAGTGTTCATCGGCGCGTGTTGCATCATTGAACTGGTGGGGCCTTCCGCACCTGTCACAGCAGACAGCGATTTATTAAATGTTGTGAATAAGAAAACACCTGTCATCAAAAAGACCAGAAAATCCCCTCGGAGCGGCACCGAACGAATGCCCAGAATCTTAAAAAAGAAAAAGAAAATCGCAACGAAGACCATGATCTGCAAAATGCTGTATAGGATCGCCAAAACCGCATTTCGATCCGAATTCCGTATCGCGCGTACCGCAGAGTGGAAAATCAGCTCGCAGGTATAAATTGCCGCTTGAAATGGGGTACGGGTCTTGCGAACCTGAAACATGTTACGCTTACTCCACACATGCTAAGTTTCTGACCCGCTTGTTGTCTTGGGTCAGCCAAGCCATAATAGTAGGAAGTGTTTCAAAATCAATAAAGGCGCCATTCACATTTGGACGACCAAGGAGACCTATATTGGATTATTCGGCCCTAACACCCGTTATGCGTAAACTTGCTCTGGAAGCTGGCGCAAAGATTATGGAAATTTACAACTCAGACGACTTCGAGGTTAAGGTCAAAAGCGATGAAAGCCCGGTTACAGTCGCGGATGAAGCCGCGGATGAGCTGATTTCCGCCGGTCTTCGCGCATCATTTCCAGACATCGCACTGGTGACAGAAGAACAATCCGACAGCCACACGCAAAACGTGTCCACATTCCTGATTGTTGACCCGTTGGATGGCACAAAAGAATTCATCAAACGTCGCGGTGACTTCACCGTGAACATCGCTTTGGTCGAAGACGGCGTTCCGACACGGGGTGTAGTTTACGCACCTGCGCGTGATCGCATGTTCTTCACCCTTGAAGACGGTTCGACAGTTGAAGAAACTGGCCCCTTCTCGCTAGACACGATCGGTGAAACCAATCCGATCAAAGTGGCCGATAGCGACAATGACAAATTGCTGGTCGTTGCCTCCAAATCCCACCGCGATCAAGCAACGGATGACTACATCAACAAATACGCTGTCGCTGACAGCAAAAGCGCGGGCTCATCCTTGAAGTTCTGCCTTGTTGCAACGGGTGAGGCGGATCTCTATCCGCGTCTGGGGCGCACCATGGAATGGGATACAGCCGCCGGTCACGCGGTCCTGTTGGGCGCAGGCGGCAAAGTCGTACGCTTTGATGATCACAGCGATTTAGCCTATGGCAAAGAGGACTTCGCCAACCCATTCTTCATCGCATATTCACCGAAAGTTGCGCTGAAAGACGCCTAAATGACAAAGATCCCGGTCAGCATTGTCATTGTTAGCCGGGATCGACCACAGTTGCTGCTGCGCGCCATATCCGCTGTGTCGCAACTGGATTACGATCCTTTTGAACTTATCATTGTCGCCTGCCCCGCAGGGATCGCCGCGCTTGATACACATCCTCTAAGCGACAAAATCAAAACCATCCCGTTTGACATCCCCAATATTTCCATAGCCCGAAATCTGGGTATTCAGCAGGCCGCAGGCGACATTGTTGCCTTTCTTGATGATGATGCCGTTCCCGAACCGCGATGGTTGCGTGAACTGATCGCCCCCTTTGACAATCCCAAAGTGGCGGCATGCGGTGGATATGTCATTGGCCGGAACGGGTTTTCCTATCAATGGCGCGGGCGCAGCTTGTCCGAGGATGGATTTACTCAGAACCTAAACCTGAAAGGGTCTGACCCTGTTGTGTTCGCACCGGATCCGACCCGTGCGATCAAAACTGAAGGTACGAATATGGCCGTGCGCCTATCCGTATTGATCCAATTAGGCGGGTTTGATCCAGCTTTTTCATTTTACATGGACGAAACGGATTTGAATATGCGCCTAGCCAAAGCAGGTCTAAGCAGCGCAATAGCCCCAAGGGCTCGCGTCCATCATGGATTTGCCCCATCTCGGCGGCGTAGCAAGGACCGCACCCCATTGGATCTGACCCAAATCGGGAAATCCACAACCGCCTTTCTGAACCGTCACACACCGAAAGAATATCGCAACACAGCGTTCAAAAGACACCGCGAAGAACAACGCATCAGATGCTTGCGCCTCATGCAACGCGGACCACTTGCTCCGGATGATATTGCGCAACTTATGAGGCAATTCGACGACGGGTTTCATTCAAAAGTTTCAGCCAAAGATAACGATTTCAGCCCACTAGTGACGTCGGCAAATCGTTTTCGCCCATTTCCAGGGCGACAAAATGCACAAAAAATAGTCATTTCAGGAAGAATTTGGGAAACACGCCGCATTTTTAAGAAAGCGCAAGCTGCGGCTCGTGACGGCGCAATCGTCGTGGTCTATATTTTAGATCCGACGACACGATTTCATAAGCGACGATTTGAAGCGGATATATGGGTACAGACTGGCGGCATATATGGGAAATCCTATAGGCAAGATGCTGCTATCAAATTAACTAGCTTCGAAAAAAGAGTGGCCTATGAGTGCAAGAAATGTGATATCACAGTTATGTCAGACAGTTCGAACATCCTTAATTAGTAAAAAACGAGACGATATTTCATCACTAAGATGACACATTTATTTATTAAACCGCACGAATGAGACAAGAATTCAGATAAATTTTGAGATCAAAACTAAAAAATACTGATCCTTTATCTGTCTAGCAAAACCCACCGACCTAAATTTAGGACCCAAATCATGAAAAACAAAGTCACGAAGGCGATCTTTCCTGTAGCTGGTATGGGGACCCGCTTTCTTCCGGCAACGAAATCCGTGCCGAAAGAAATTATGACACTTGTTGACAGACCGTTGGTGCAATACGCAATCGACGAAGCGCGTGCAGCCGGTATCGAAGAATTCATCTTTGTAACGTCACGCGGCAAAGGGGCTTTGGAAGATTACTTTGACGAAGCGCCTCAGCTAGAACAATCCTTGAAAGATAAAGGCAAGACAGAGCTTTTGGAGCTGCTGCAATCCACGAATATGGAAAGCGGACAGGTCGCATATATGCGCCAGCACAAAGCCCTGGGCCTTGGTCACGCAATCTGGTGTGCGCGTCACCTGATCGGCGACAATCCATTCGCAGTTATGCTGCCAGATGACGTCATTGCCGCAGAAAAGCCTTGCTTGAAGCAAATGGTTGAATCCTACGAACAGACCGGTGGCCATATGGTTGCTGCGATGGAAGTCCCAAAAGACAAAGTCAGCGCCTATGGCGTGTTGGACCTGAAAGAAGACATGGGTTCTATGGTTAAAGTGAAAGGCATGGTTGAAAAACCAAAAGCCGGCACTGAGCCATCAAACCTGGCGGTTATCGGTCGCTACATCCTGGCACCGACCGTGTTTGATCACCTAAGCAAGAAGCAAACTGGCGCAGGTGGCGAAATCCAGCTGACCGACGCGATTGCTGCAGACATCGATACAGATGCAGGCGTTTACGGCTACCGCTTCCGCGGTCAGCGTTATGATTGCGGTTCAAAGGCTGGTTTCCTTCAGGCAACGATTGCCTTTGGCTTGGCCCGTGACGAACTGTCAGGTGAGCTGGAAGAGTTCATGCATGACATCCTCGCCTCACGTAAAGCTGCCGAATAACGGGCATCATAATGGCGAATGTCCTTGTAACAGGGGGTGCGGGCTTTATCGGTTCGCACGCCTGTAAAGCACTGAAAGCGGCGGGCTACACCCCTGTCACCTACGACAATATCTCAACAGGTTGGGAAGATGCTGTCAAATTTGGTCCCTTGGAAAAGGGTGATCTTTTAGACCGCAGCCGACTAGACGAGGTGTTTGCAAAATATCAGCCGCTCGCCGTAATGCATTTCGCCGCCCTGTCTCAGGTTGGCGAAGCCATGAAAGAGCCCGGCAAATACTGGCGAAACAACGTCACAGGATCGCTGACGCTGATCGAAGCAGCAGTTGATGCTGGGGTGAAAAATTTTGTATTTTCCTCGACATGCGCGACTTATGGCGAACATGACAACGTTGTTTTGGACGAAAACACACCGCAATTGCCGCTGAATGCCTATGGTGCATCCAAACGCGCCATCGAAGATGTTCTGCGCGACTTTGGTGCGGCCTATGATCTAAATCATGTGATTTTTCGGTATTTCAACGTTGCTGGTGGCGATCCAGAAGCCGAGATTGGGGAATTCCACGATCCGGAAACCCATCTGATACCGATTATGCTGCAGGCGATTGACGGCAAGCGTGATCAACTGACCATTCATGGTACAGATTATGACACGCCAGATGGCACCTGCATTCGTGACTATGTACATGTCTGCGACCTGGTGGACGCCCATGTTCTGGGTCTGAAATGGCTTGAGGATGGCAAAGGCAACCGGGTTTTCAACCTAGGGACCGGCGATGGTTTTTCTGTGCGTCAGGTGATGGATGCCTCCCGCACTGTCACCAACATGGAAGTGCCCCATAGCGAAGGTCCACGTCGTGCAGGTGATGCAACCAAGCTTGTTTCTGGTTCCACCCGTGCCTTGGAAGAATTGGGCTGGGAACCGAAGCGTTCCAGCATGTCCGACATGATTGCCGATGCATGGAAATGGCATAAATCGGGCTCCTACGAAAAGTGATACATGAAGGCCCGCGCATGTTAGACCTGACCCGTTTGGTCAGTCGTGCGGGCCTTATCCTAACGGGCATTGATCGGGTCGAAATGGCCTATCTACGCGCCCTTCTCGATCAACCCAGCCCTCTGTTTGGATTGATACGCAGTTCCGTCGGTTACGTTTTGGTCGACAAAGATGGCTGCCGACAGTTACAGAATGCATTCGATCATAATCGCTGGCCGTCACCTGATCGCATTGGGCGCTGGCGCCGATTGCCATCCGGACGGGCAGGTGCCGAGGCCTTGATGCGCCAAGCACGCATCGCACGCTGCCTTCCCTATCGCTTGGGCCGCATGTTGGCCAAAAACCTGCCCGCAGGTACGCATTACATCAATGTAGGACATACAAACTTTACTGATCGCGTGATCTTAGGATTGAAACGTGTTCCCGATCTGAAAATCGCGATCATGATACATGATACGATCCCTTTGGACTTTCCGCATTTTCAGCGCCCTGAAATTCCAAACAAATTCCGAGGCTTCCTAGACAGGGCCACGTCCCACGCCGATCTATTGATCTGCATTTCAGAGGATACCCATCAATCGGTGCGGCGTCATGTCCCAAAGGTGCCATCTGTCGTCGTGTCTCACCTCGGCCTTACCCCAACTGCACCGGGGCAAACGCCACAAGGTCCATGGAAAAAACCGTATTTCATAACCCTTGGAACAATTGAACCCCGCAAGAACCATAAGCTGCTTCTTGATATCTGGCCTGAAATTCCTGATGCGCATCTATTGATCTGTGGCAAGCGCGGTTGGGAAAATGCGGATGTGTTTGAACAGCTAGACGCTAGCCCTGATCGCGTACATGAATTGACCGATTTGTCAGACGGCGAAGTCCACGCCCTTATGAAAAATGCCTCTGGACTTTTATTTCCCAGCTACGCAGAAGGGTTTGGATTACCCTTGATTGAAGCAGCCACTATAAAAACACCTATAGTTTGCAATAACTTGCCGGTCTGCCGAGAAATCTTAGGAAATATTCCCGTTTACGCCCCGGTTTCAGACAGATATGCATGGGTTCATGCGGTAAAAACAATGGCTTCGCCAAATCGTAACACGGCGTCAAAAGAGTCTCCTGCTTTCAAAGCACCCGATTGGGAGACACATTTTAACAAAGTATTGCGCAACATTTAGTAACCATTGAGGGCCCGTAAGGTCAATTTGAGGATCCGTTTTGGGGGCTTTGAGTACATATAGATTGCGGTTGCAACGTAAACGCTGGCGTATTCGTGCGTTTCGCAAACGCCGCAACTTAACGCCAGTGTCTGATAGGACCGAAAAGATCGTTTCGTCCGATTTGATCGTCGTGTCCACCATGCGCAATGAACGCGTGCGTCTGCCCTTTTTCCTACAATATTATCGGGAAATGGGAATTAAGCATTTCCTGATCATCGACAATAACAGCACGGATGGCACGGCAGAGTATTTGACGGCGCAACCGGACGTATCGCTATGGTCTACCAATGCCAGCTATAAACGCGCCCGTTTCGGCATGGATTGGGTGAATTGGATCCTCATGCGCTATTGCCATGGTCATTGGACTTTGACCGTGGATCCGGACGAATTTTTTGTCTATCCATTTTGCGATACCCGGCCTTTAAACGCGCTTACGGATTGGCTGGACGCATCATCTATCCGCACTTTTTCCGCCATGTTGCTCGATATGTATCCCAAAGGTCGGATAGACGAATTCACTTATGAATCCGGGCAAAATCCCCTTGATGTCGCCTGCTGGTTTGATGCGGGCAATTACACAATCCAAAAAAATCAACGCTTTGGCAATCTGTGGATACAAGGGGGCCCTCGTGCACGGACCTTCTTCAAAGATGATCCCCAACGCGCGCCCGCTTTGAATAAGATCCCGCTCGTGAAATGGGATCGACGATATGCCTATGTAAGTTCAACGCACCACCTTTTGCCGCGGGGACTGAACCTCGTGTATGATGAATGGGGAGGCGAGAAAGCATCAGGCCTTCTATTGCACACCAAATTCCTTTCGACCTTTCCAGAAAAGGCGGAAGAAGAATTGAAACGCAGACAACATTACGCAGGATCCAAGGAATACAAGGCGTATGCAAATGGCTTTGCGGACAACCCTGATTTATGGTGCACTTGGTCCGAACGCTATATGAATTGGCGACAGCTAGAAATTCTTGGACTGATGTCCAAAGGAAACTGGGCATGAGGGTGTAAAATGTCTCTGGGTGTTTTGATGCTCGTTCACACCGCTTTTGATCGAGCGGAAGAGGTCGCCAGACACTGGGCTAAAAACGGATGTCCTGTCATCATACATGTGGATCACGCCGTCCCCAAAGAGACATATGATCTTTTTCAATCCAACCTCAGCGATGTGACGACAATTTTGTTTTGCAAACGTCATCGATGCGAATGGGGGACGTGGGGCCTTGTGGCCGCTACACAATCAGCAGCAGAATTGATGTTGGAGCAATTCGATCAGGTGCGCCATGTCTACCTGTCCTCTGGATCCTGCCTACCCTTGCGCCCCGTCAGCGAACTGCGGGAATATCTAGACGAACGTCCGAACGTCGATTTTATCGAAAGCGCCACAACACCGGATGTGCCTTGGACTGTGGGGGGATTAAGCGAGGAACGGTTCACCCTCTTCTTCCCGTTTTCTTGGCGCGAAAGGCGGTTCTGGTTTGATAAATTTGTCCATCTGCAACGCATATTAGGCATCAAGCGTCGCATTCCACGGGGATTGGTGCCGCATATGGGCAGCCAATGGTGGTGTCTAACCCGATCCACATTGATCAACATTTTAAAGAGCCCCAATCGGCGGAGTTTCGATCGCTATTTCAAGCGTGTCTGGATCCCTGATGAGAGCTATTTTCAAACCCTAACACGGCTCTACTCAACACAGGTTGAAAGCAGATCCTTGACCCTGTCAAAATTTGATTTTCAGGGAAAACCGCATATTTTTTATGACGATCATTTACAGCTTTTGCGCCGTTCGGACTGCTTTGTAGCCCGCAAAATCTGGCCCCAGGCCAACGAACTCTATTCGAAATTCTTATCGGACGGCGCTGAGGCAATGCCAAGGCAAGATCCCAATCCCGGCAAGATCGACCGTATCTTTTCACGTGCTTTGGACAGGCGCGTACGAGGGAGGCCAGGTCTATATATGCACAGCCGTTATCCTAACAAAAGCTGGCAAAAAGGTGTAACTGCGGAACGTTACTTTGTGTTTCAAGGGTTTTCTGACTTGTTTGAAGACTTTCAGGTCTGGCTCAGTCAGGCAACGAATGCCCAGGTTCATGGCCATCTTTTCAAACCTGCCAAAGCAGAATTTGCCGACCGTCAAACCAGTTTGAATGGCGCGATCAGCAACGCGCCTAAACTGCGCGACGCCAATCCAAACGCGTTTTTGGCAAATCTTATTTGGAATACCCGCGGCGCGCGTCAGTGCTTCCAATTTGGGCCCTCAGATTCTCAACCAATCGCAAAATTCATTGCAAATGATGCAAATGCACGGATCAACGTTGTCACCGGCGCTTGGGCCGTGCCATTGTTCCGCTCGAACAAAGACTTCTCGTTGATCAGGGCCAAAGCCGCTCGATTGCAAAAAATAGAAACCGAAGCCTTGCGTCATATGCGTGCGCCAACAGCAAAAGCCCGGATCAAGATTTGGAGTATGGCCGAATTTATCGAAGCCCCAATGGAACCGCTGCAGGCAATTGTAGACGAAGTTGGAAACAAGCAGCCTGAACTTATGCTCACATCTCCGACAATGCGGTCTCTTGATGGGTTTGGACAGTTTCTACAAAAACTAAAAAATGAGGGTATGCACCCTTATTTGATGGGCGATTTTCCCGTCGAGGCACCGACAAAATCCACCGCTGAACGGTCGAAACCGCGCAAGCCATATTTGGTGAAAAAGTAAGATATGTCTAAAAAATTCGCCTCTTTCGTGGTCTTCGCAGAAATGCGCACCGGGTCAAATTTTCTGGAAACCAACCTGAACGCATTGGCCGGTCTCCAGTGTCTGGGCGAAGTTTTTAATCCACATTTTATTGGCTACCCCAATCAAGACGACGTTTTGGGCATCACATTGGATGAGCGCATACAAGATCCACTGGAGCTATTGAAACGCATCCAATCCACACCAGATACTCTGAGCGGATTTCGTTTTTTTCATGATCATGACCCGCGCATCTTGGATGATGTGCTGGCAGATCCCAGTTGCGCAAAGATTATTCTGACACGCAATCCTGCCGACAGTTACGTCAGCTGGAAGATCGCGCAAAGCACCAATCAGTGGAAGTTGACAAATGCAGCCAAACGCAAAGACGCGCGGGCGGTTTTCGACCAATCTGAATTTGAACAACATGTTTCGAAGCTACAGGAATTTCAGATCCATCTGCTAAACGGTTTGCAAAAATCAGGTCAGACAGCTTTTTACATCGCTTATGAGGATCTGCAGGATCTGGATATTATGAACGGTCTGGCAAAATGGTTGGGCCTGTCTGCACAACTAATGGCGCTGGACGACAGTCTTAAACGGCAAAACCCTGCCCATATCTCGGAAAAGGTTTCGAATTTTGACGCGATGCAGGCCGGATTGGCCAAACTGGATCAGTTTAATCTAACCAGAACGCCCAATTTCGAACCCCGACGTGGCGCGGTGGTACCCAGTTATTTTGCAGGTGCGAAGACCCCCCTTTTATTTCAACCCATTCAATCCGCACCTCATCAAGAAGTGTGCAATTGGATGGCTGCATTGGATCAGATCGATGTCGATGCATTGCTTAGTGAATTTGGCCAGAAAACACTGCGCCAATGGAAACGTAAAAACGCGACCCATCGCAGTTTCACAGTTCTACGTCACCCATTGGCGCGCGCGCATCACGCGTTTTGCACAAAAATCCTGATCACCGGCCCACAGTGTTACAGCGGGCTTCGCAGAACGCTGAAACAAGTGCATAAGCTGCCCATTCCCCAAGAGCTATCTGCGACAGAAATTGGAACGGACAAGTTCAACAAAAACGACTATCGGACTGCTTTGGCAGGTTTCCTAAAGTTTCTGAAACTTAACTTGCAGGGCCAAACTACAATTCGGGTTGATGGGCATTGGGCAAGCCAAAGCCAATATTTGCAAGGTTTCGCCGAATTTGCGCAACCCGATTTTGTTCTGCGTGAGGATGAATTGGCTAAGGATTTACCAGATTTGGCCATTCGCTTAGGCCATCAATCGCCCTTGCCCTGGCAACCAGAACCCAGCGATTTGCCAATACGCCTATCAGATATCTACGACACATCCCTGGAAGAACTGGCCAAGGATGCCTATCAACGCGATTACATGATGTTTGGCTTCAAACCTTGGAGATCTTGATCTAGGCCGCTTGGCTGTGCGGTTCTGTCAGGATTGTATGCAGCGTCATTGCGTCATGGTTTGACCGCAACTTGGTGCAAAGCGTTTCAGACCGCAGGCTACGCGACACCAGCGCTAATGCTTTCAAGTGATCCACGCCTGTATCTTCTGGTGCGAAAAGGGCAAAAACCAAATCCACTGGTTGGCGGTCGACTGCTTCAAACTCGATCGGTTTTTCCAGCAATACAAATGCTCCGCGCACCTCGTTCAAACCGGCAAGTCGGGCATGGGGCAACGCGACCCCATGACCTACACCAGTTGGCCCCAATGCTTCACGTTCCATCAGGGCCTCTAAAACGGCTTCGGCATTCATGCCGTATGCGGACGCCGCCAGCTCAGACAACAGCTGCAGAACGCGCTTCTTAGACGACGCACCAGACACGACTTTGACAGCCTCGGGTGTTATGAGATCAAGAAATGTCATGTTTTCAGATGCTGCCATATGGGAACGCGCGGATCAGAAGCCAAGTCGCTTCTAGCGGCTGTGTGACGTTGTTACGGATCTATCCACCCGATGTTGCCGTCTTCACGCCGATAAACAACGTTCAAACCATCCTTTTTCTCATTTCGGAACACCAAAACCGGTGAACCTGCCAATTCCATTTGCATTACAGCCTCTCCAACAGAGAGGGATGGGATTTTCGTCTCCATCTCAGCCACAATCAAAGGCTGTAGTGATTCTGGTTCAGAGTCTGCGTTTTCCGTTTCTGCAGCTAGGATATACGAAGAGGCCTCGGAAACTTCAACCGGTTGCTCCCGGTCTTTGTGGTGATCTTTCAGGCGCCTTTTGTACCGTCGCAGTTGTTTATCCATTTTTTCGCAAGCTGCGTCAAAAGCGGCATAGATCTCGGTTGCATGGGCCTTGGCGGCAGCGTTCAGGCCCGTCGACAAATGCACATTTGCCTCACACACATATTCATGTGCACTTTTTGAGAAATAAACGGAAGCATCGGTGGGTCGTCCAGCATATTTGCCAACGGTACCACCGAGGGTCTCTTGAACATGGGATTGCAGGGCTTCGCCAATATCGATCTGTTTACCACTGATCTGAAAGCGCATGAATGGTCCTCCTACGACTAAAAACGGGGACGACGGACATCATGCCGCGCCGATCCCGGAACGACATTTCGCGTCAGTAAAGAACCCGGCCCTGAATTTCAGGGCCAGCGGTCGACTTTGCTGCGCATTTTGAAGATGTCATCCTATGATTGAGCCAGCAACTGCGCTGCGTGTCAATCAAAACCGCAAAAATCTGGCCAAAGCCCGCAGAACAAAACAAGTTTAAGCTGGCCCAGACTTGCTAAATTGGCCTAGGTTTTAATGCTATTCCCACCCCAAGCGATAACTTTGGGACGGGAACAGCACATGTTTCTTTCAGCGAACGCTTGCCCAAACTGTTCAGGCAGTCGTGAAATCAAACGCTGACAGCCCTACGACGCGCGATGCCCAATCCACCTAATGCCGTGATCATCAACCACATACCTGCAGGTAAAGGAACCGGTGCGACGGGAACATAATCGCCGGACAACGTATATATATAGGCCGAATCCGAACCGGTCCCAATGATTGCCGAAGTACCGGAAATCGCAACAGACACGCCAAAATAGTCACCCTCTGCTCCGTCACTTGCCGTCAATTTTGCAAGCTGTGTACCTGTCATTATATCAAATACGTACACAGACCCAGACTGGTTTCCATTATCATCTTCATCAGTGCTGCTACCTACGAGAGCAATATTGCCGGATATGGCAATGGACCGCCCAAAACCATCCCCAGAGACGCCATCACTGGCTGTCAACTTTGAAATTTGCTCGCCAGTTGTCACATCGAACAGATACACTGCTCCACTATTGCCCACGTTGCCTGTAGCAGAAATGCTACCCACAATAGCGGTGGTATCTGAAATCGCCACCGATATTCCGAATTGATCACCGACCTCACCGTCATCAGCCGTCAGCTTTGCAATTTGCTCGCCAGTTGCCACATCAAATAGATATGCCGAACCGCTATGGGCGCCGTTATCACCATCGCTGAAACTACCAACAATCGCAGTTGTGTCAGACGTCGCTACAGAATAACCGAAATTATCACCTGCGGCGGCATCGCTTGCTGTCAGTTTCGCAATTTGCTCTCCTGTCGTGACATCAAACAGATAGGCCGATCCGCTATCCTCTCCGTTGTCGTCATCTGTATGGCCACTGACAATCGCCGTATCTCCTGATATGTCTACAGAAACGCCGAACTGGTCCCCAGCAGATCCATCATCGGCTGTCAGCTTCGCGACCTGTTCGCCTGTCGTGACATCAAATAAATAGGCCGAACCGCTGGCATTCCCGTTATCGTCATCAGCAGGGCTACCTATGATTGCAGTATTTTCGGAGATCGCTACGGAGACGCCGAAAACATCGTTTGCAGCAGTATCACTGCCTGTCAGTTTTGCGATCTGCGACCCATCGGTCATATTAATAATATAGGCAGAGCCAGAGTAGCGGCCAACAGCATCATCTGAATAGCTACCGACGATTGCTGTCGCCCCATATACAGCTACTGAGTAACCAAAATTATCGCCGTCAGATCCAAACCTTGGGACTATTTTGTTATCCAGTTCCACCGTCGCAGCAAAGCCGGGGGCTGCTATTTGACACAGGCTCAAGAAAATCGCGGAATAGATCACAACATTACGTTTGAACATCATTTCAACCTTCTGTTTTGAAAATGAAATGCCATAAAATGACGCTCAATTATCGCAAACCACCCTTAACAATGCGGATTTCACGCAGCCCGAATTCCATCGCCAAACCAGGAAAATCCGCGTGCATTTGAATAAATCTAGATTGGTTTGACGCATAAGATGCGATACCGGGTATCACCCAATCCGGAAACTGTCACCCAGATACACGCGGCGCACATTTTCGTTTTGCACCACTTCATCTGCTGTACCCGACATCAGAACCGTACCGTCGTGCAAGATATAGGCGCGATCAACGATTTCCAGCGTTTCGCGCACATTGTGATCTGTGATCAGCACGCCAATACCGCGTTTTTTCAGATCGGCCACCAGATGGCGAATATCGCCCACACTGATCGGGTCAACGCCTGCAAAGGGTTCATCAAGCAGCAAATATTTCGGATCCGCGGCCAGACAACGCGCAATTTCAACGCGGCGACGTTCGCCCCCTGACAGGGCCATAGCCGGTGCACGACGCAGGTGTTCGACCGAAAACTCTGCCAATAGTTCTTCCAACCGTTCACGGCGCTTTTTACGCCCCTTACCGGACACTTCCAAAATCGCGTTGATATTATCTTCAACGCTGAGGCCGCGAAAGATCGACATTTCTTGCGGCAAATACCCGATCCCCATGCGCGCACGGCGATACATTGGAAACCTAGTGACATCACGCCCATCAATGCTGACCTGTCCACCCTCAGGTGAAACGAGCCCCGCAATGGAATAAAAACTGGTGGTTTTGCCCGATCCGTTCGGCCCCAACAAAGCAACCACTTCGCCGCGATCCAATCGCATCGTGACATCCCGGATCACGACCCGTTTCTTGTAACTCTTGCGCAGGTTTTTAACCACAAGGCCGCTTTGGCCATCCGTTACCGACAACTCGGACATGGGGTTAATTTTGCCCCGCTTGTTGGTTGATAATCGTGCGGACACGGCCTGACATTTGCGCAGTGCCATCATCCAGAGACACGGTCATTTTTTCGGCCGACAAAGCATTCGCGCCCTGCGTCAACAGCACATCACCGATCATCGTAACAGTGCCAGCTTTCAGATCATAATCCGCGCGACTGGCCTCTGCCGCCTCACTACCATTGACCAATGTCACGCCACCTGTCGCCTCTAAGCGGGATATCTGTGACCCTTCGCTATCAAACACGACCAAAACACGCGGCGCATTCAGGCGCATCTCGCCCTGCCCCACGACAACATTGCCGGTATAGAGCGCAGTACCGTCGCTTTGACTGATCGACAACGAATCCGCGCTGACATCAACAGGTGCGCTGGTGTCTTGTTGGATACCACCAAAAGAAACCTGTGCGCTTTGCGCCTGCGCCAAACTGGCAGGCATGATCCAGAAAGATACAGCACAAGCTGCCAATATATGTGTGAACCGGATCATGTCGTACCTCTATTCTTGCAGCGGGAGATATACCAGCTTTACATTTCCAGTGAAATGCAATTGCACATCCCCTGTGTCCTGATTTTGCGTCACAACCATGCGATCAGCGCGAAATGACCCGGCTGGCCCCGTCGCCTCGATCGGGCTGAGCGTTTGACCAGACACACGGTTTGTTTGCATTTGGAACGCCTCCGTCGCAACATGATATCCCGTAGAGCTTTCCATGTGAACGGAGCCTTCCAAATCGATACGCTCACCATCTTCCATCACGGCAGCCTTTAGCGCGGAGAGGGAAATGGCACTGCCATCAATCAGGTCGATCTCGGCAGCCACCTGATACGCCGCCACCAAACCGTCCTCGATTGGGCGGGCCTGTTCTGCCTGTACCAGCACACTGTCGCCCTGAGTCGTTGTTGAGGCAAATTTGGGTTTACTAATACCAGCCACCAGATCACTGCCGCCATTTGCGCTTAGAAACGTTGAAATGTCCAAAGCGGTCTCACGCCCCTGCGAGATCATAAACATCGTCGATAACAAGCCCAGCGCAGCCATTGGCAGAAGGATCTTCATACCACCTATAAATTTGGAATAGAGCCGATCAGACTGCATTTGGCACACACCTTACATTCACGAATGGGCGAAAATATCGGCATCCGGCCAACCGGCCAAATCCAATTTCGCGCGCGTTGGCAAAAAATCGAAACAGGATTGCGCGAGATCACAACGCCCTTCGCGCGCCAACATCACATCCAATTTTTCCTTCAACGCGTGCAAGTATAACACATCTGAGGCCGCATAATTCATTTGTGCTGTCGTCAAAACATCAGCACCCCAATCGCTGGATTGTTGTTGCTTGGAAATATCCACGCCCAACTGTTCTTGCAGCAAAGGACGCAGCCCATGACGATCTGTGTAGGTCCGCACCAATTTGCTGGCGATTTTAGTGCAATAGACCGGTGCCGTCAGCACACCAAATCGGTGCAGCATTGCGGCAATATCGAAACGACCGAAGTGAAAGATCTTAAGAACGTCAGGATCACCCAACAGGTGTTCTAAGCGCGGCGCGGATGTTTGATCTTGCGCGATTTGCACCAGATGCGCCGTTCCATCGCCGGAGGACAATTGAACAACGCATAGCCGATCCCGCATCGGGTTTAGGCCCATCGTTTCGCAATCAATTGCCACAACAGGTCCCAAGTCCAGACCTTCTGGAAGGTCTTTGTCATGCAGGGTCACGGTCATGGTTTGATCCTTCTTTCGAACGCATCCCACATTTGGGATATATCGCGGGCAATCTAGCGATCACGCAGTCAGACGCAACATCTGCAGAATACATGGTGTCCGCTAAAGATGCTTTCAATAAAAACGCCCCGCCTTTTCTGCGAGGCGTCGTTACGTCAATTTGTCATCCCCTGACGGCATCCAATTAGGATGTGGGAACGATAATAATTTCAACCCGACGGTTTTGTGCGCGTCCTTCTGGGGTCAGGTTGGACGCGATAGGTGCATCTTCACCACGACCGATGGATTGGACACGGTAAGAAGCCACGCCTTGGCTGACCAGAACATTGGTCACAGACTGCGCGCGGCGCTGAGATAGGTTCTGGTTATAGCCGGCATCACCCGTATTGTCGGTATGGCCGATCACCTGAACCGTCGTATCTGGGTATGCTTGCAGGTTCGTACCAACAGAACGCAATTCATCGATCAGGCCTGGGCGCAGATCCGCACTATCGGTTGCAAACAGAATGTCTTGTGACATCGTAACAATCAGGCTGTCACCGGTATTTTGGATCGTTGCAGAACTGCCAAGCGTCTGGCGCAGCTCTGCCTCTTGCTTATCCAACTGGTTGCCGATGACACCACCCACAGCTGCGCCCGTGACAGCGCCCAGGATCACAGATTTACGCCGATCTTCCGGCGAAGAGCTGCCCGCAATTGCACGGCCTGCCAAAGCCCCAGTCACCGCCCCAATCGCCGCACCCGTAACGGTCCGTTGATTTGGGTTTTCCTGCTGGACCACAGGGCCAGTTGTACAGGCAGACAGTGCCAAAGCGGCACAGCTCATCATTAGAATTGGAAAGTTTGCTCGGGTCATATTTGCCTCATTAACAAGTTGCACCGCTTTTAGGGCGCTTTTACTACTGTCATTCAATAACAATGACTATAGCGGCTACATTTTCACAATTTAAGACCCGTTTGAACCCTCATATCATCAACTCTCATCTTCATCCTTTAGTCGATGATGTCTTTTTCTTCTGGGTTCGTCACCATCAGAACTTGATGTTCCACCATCATTGGTAGCCTCGGGTTCATCAACAACCGGTGCATAGGGAATTGAACAAGCTGTAATTACGGAAAACGTTGTTACTAAACACAAAATTCGAAAAATTGAATTCGTCATCTTCGCCTCCATGTAGTGTTGGTCATGAGGACAACCTATATGGTATCGTAGCTCTTTTCACACCACACAGGCCCAGTTGACGGGTAACCGGCGTTCAACTGCTGAACAGGTCCCCCTTGGGCTGATTTCCGCTCGAATGAGCTTCCCCAGAAGGCAAATTGGTCCGTGCACTTTCCCATGCCAGAATGGCACGCTTAACTGGCAGCCCCCAATGATAGCCCCCTAAGCCACCGCTTTTGCGCAACGCCCGGTGGCATGGAATCAAAAAAGAAATTGGGTTTCGCCCGACTGCTGTCCCAACAGCGCGATGTGCATTGGGGTGACCAATACTATCGGCAATCTCCGAATAAGAGGTCACATAACCAGACGGGATACGCATCAATGCTTCCCAAACCTTAATCTGGAATGGAGCCCCCATCAGATAGATCGGCACCGGATCGCCCCCGGCATGAAGGCCAAATGCCTGTTGAACCCATGGACGTAAGGCAATTGGATCTTCGACAAATTCCGCATTAGGCCATCGCGACACCAAATCCTGAAACGCAGCCTCCTCACCCGTTTCTGCCCCAAAAGCGATCCCACAAATGCCACGCTCTGTTCCTGTGACCAAAGCTGGACCAAAAGGGCTATCAAACCATCCCCAATAGACGACCAGACCTCGCCCGCCTTTTGCGTAATCGCCTGGGCTCATCGCCTCCCAACGCAGGAACAAATCATGTAGCCGCCCCGTGCCAGAAAGACCTGTTGCTTGCGCCGTCTCAAGTGTTGAAAAACGTTCCTTTAGCAAAGATTTTGCATAGCCCAATGTCAGATACTGCTGAAACCGCTTCGGCGACACACCCGCCCATTTGGAAAAGACACGTTGGAAATGGGCCGGGCTCATATCCATGGCCCGCGCCAGATCCTCCAGCGAAGCGTGCTGCCCCAACCCATCCACCTGCTCAATCGCACGTGCCATGACCTGATAGTGATAGCTGCTCTGTTCATCGTCTTGCATCAAAGGGCTCCTTTAGCCCTGTACACTAACGCCCACAGATTTTGATGCGACCCGAATGTTGCGAATTAATGTGCATTTAACACGGCAAGAAGACACAACTCCACGCTTGCTATAAATTTTATAGCGCCCTATTGAAAGACCTATATTCGGAAGGCACTCATATGCGCGGAAAAGATTTTTGGCTTTGGCTTTTATTGGCGATGCTCTGGGGTAGCTCGTTTCTTGCAATCGGTGTTGCTGTCGAAAGCATTTCGCCGAATTGGCTGGTTGCTGGTCGGCAAATACTGGGGGCAGCCTGCCTATTGGTGTTTTTGACGCAATCCGGGCGAAAGCTACAGATTGGTGTTTATGGATGGCTGATTGCAACCCTTGTTGGGGTTACAGGTAATACGGTGCCATATTTACTGATCAGCTATGCAGAACAACAGGTCGACACGGGATTGGCCGCCCTGTTAATGGGCGTAGCCCCGGCGATTACACTGTGCCTCGCACCTTTATTCCACGCAGACGAAACGATCACAAAGAACAAAGTCTTCGGCTGCGCATTGGGTTTTTCCGGCGTCGCTATTTTGGTTGGCCCATCAACAGCTCTAGGCATCGGAACCGACATCTTGCCGCAAAGCGCCTTGATCTTGGCCGCGTGCTTTTATGCGCTGACCGCGTTACTATCACGCCGGTTGATCCGCACGGATCCGATTCAAACATCTGCTGCCTCAGTCACAATGAGCGCTGTAATTTCCGCAGCGCTATGTATCACGACACCCATAAACGCCGACAGCATTTCACCGGAATCAATTTTCGCACTGATCTATTTAGGCCTCGGCCCAACCGCCCTATCCGCTCTCATCTACTTTTATCTCATTCCCAGAATTGGAGCAGCCCGCATACAGCAGGTCAATTATATGGTGCCCGTGATCGGTGTTGTATTGGGCATGGCCCTACTGAATGAACGCCCTTCGCTCGGCACATATCTGGCAATACCGTTGATATGCCTTTCGGTCTATTTGGTGACCCGCACAGCCAAGACATCCTGACCCTTGCCGCCCCGGCCAAAAGCGGGCAAAACGCGCTTATGGCCAAGCAACTGAATTATCACACGCTACGCGAGATTTTCACCCTGTTTCAGGAAACCGAACCTGAACCGAAAGGGGAACTTCATCATACGAATGCCTACACTTTGGTGGTGGCCGTCGCCCTTTCTGCGCAAGCCACGGATGCCGGGGTGAACAAAGCCACAGCCGCGTTATTCAAAATCGCCGACACTCCGCAAAAGATGCTGGATCTGGGCCTAGAAAACCTGACGGACCACATCAAGACAATCGGTCTGTTCCGCCAGAAGGCTAAAAACGTCATGAAGACGGCGCAAATTCTGGTCGATGACTATGATGGTGAGGTCCCGTGTTCCCGCGCTGCCCTTGAAAGCCTACCGGGCGTGGGGCGCAAGACCGCGAATGTTGTGCTGAACATGTGGTGGAAACACCCATCCCAAGCCGTGGACACGCATATCTATCGCGTTGGCAACCGTACCGGGATTTGTCCGGGCAAGGACGTGGTGGCCGTCGAGCGCGCGATTGAGGATCACATTCCGGTGGACTTTCAACATCACGCGCACCATTGGCTTATTTTGCACGGGCGTTACACTTGCGTCGCACGCAAACCAAAATGTAATGCATGTTTGATACGCGATTACTGCCAGTTTGAGGAAAAAACCGCATGAGCGAGAAAAAGTACCAGGTTGTCGGCATCGGCAATGCCATTGTCGACGTCCTGACCCGCGCCGAAGATACGTTTCTGGACCAGATGGGGATCGAAAAAGGCATTATGCAGCTGGTTGAAAAAGACCGTGCTGAATTGCTGTATGCCTCTATGTCGGAACGAGTTGAAGCCCCTGGCGGTTCAGTGGCCAATACGCTGGCAGGCCTGGGCAATCTGGGACTGCGTACAGGGTTCATTGGCAAGGTTGCGGATGATGCGTTGGGCCGTTTTTACGCGGATTCGATGGAAAAAGACGGCACAGATTACGTGAACCCACCCACCAAAAATGCCGAACACCCGAGTTCGCGCTCCATGATCTTTGTTTCACCAGACGGTGAGCGGTCTATGAACACATATCTCGGTATCTCCGCAGAACTGGGGCCAGAGGACGTATCAGAAGAGGTCGCATCTGAGGCCGAGTTCGTCTTTCTAGAAGGCTACCTATTCGACAAACCAAAGGGCAAAGACGCATTCGTCAAACTGGCCCGCGCCTGTCGCGCAGCAGGTGGTAAGGCAGGTATCGCAATTTCTGATCCGTTCTGCGTCGAACGCCACCGCGAGGATTTCCTATCCCTCATCGAAAACGAACTCGATTACGTGATCGGTAACGAGGCCGAGATACTGTCCCTGTACCAAAACGGTGATCTGGATGCGGATCTGGCGGCTGTTGCTGCGATCTGTCCGTTGGTGGTGTGCACGCGCTCAGGTGATGGCGTTTCCATCGTGAAAGACAGTGTACGCACAGATGTTCCAGTGGACAAGATCACACCCGTTGATGCTACAGGCGCTGGCGATCAGTTTGCGGCCGGTTTCCTCTATGGCCTTGTGACGGGTGCAGATATGGAATTGGCCGGTAAAATGGGCAGTGCATCCGCAGGAGAAGTGATTTCACATATGGGTCCACGCCCAGAATGTGACCTGAAAGAGCTGTTCGCCTCTAAGGGCCTTATCTAAACTTTCGACGGTTCACTGCATTCAGGCGACGCGGTTCCCGCCCGTCGCCTTTTTCATACCCAACGTCAGTATAGACACGGAATAACGACACTGGCTTATCTCGCTGCAAAGGGAGAACCGTCATGAGCGTCACAAAAGAAGACATGATCAACCTGATCACCCAACGCGCGAAGGGCCGCATCAAAGGCAGCGTACGATTGGATATGACGGATCTGGCCGTTATCTATGTGGATGAAACTGGCGCCGTGGAAAGCGACCAAGAGGCTGACATCACCATGACAGCCAAGGCCAACGTCTTTTACGACATTGCAACGGGCGCGCAAAACCCAGCCACCGCTTTTATGATGCGCAAACTAACTGTCGACGGAAATCCGATGCGCGCACTGAAAATCGGCGAGGTTCTCAGCACAGTTGACTAGTGCATCATCGCAATGCCCGGCGGCGGCACAGCGGGTCACTTTCCACCGCCTTACGTTGAATCAGTTTTAGGTGCCCGATCGCTGGCAGGATTTCTTTATTGCGGCTTTCCAGCGTCCAGAAATCTGAAATGCGCAGCAGGTTAACAGGGTGTTTCACCACCAGCCCCGCGATCTGATCAATCGCATCATGGAACGCGTAGGCATCAATGAAATAGCATGCGGTTTGAGTTGGGGTCAGGATGTAGTAATCTTGATCACGCCGAGTGGTTTCCCGTGCAGCGTCAAAAGGCGACGCGCCCAGCGCACGAAAGCGGGACAAATGCATTCTGATGTTCAAGTCGCGCTGCTCTAGAACATGCCCTCTGACCTGCTCAACCCCAAAAGGTGCCAACTTGGCCACAGCATATGCGCGCATGGGGCCGGTCAACATATCCATATCCGCCCGATCAAAGCGCAGATCGTCAAACACCGAAATAATCCGGTGCTGAGCATCTGCCACATGTAAATAAGGGTCGGCGTTAATGGCCATAAGCTGTGCAGCAAACCTTTGCTGTACAACCTCTGTCACCGGTGAAGATGGCACGGCATCTTGCTGGCCAAATACTGTGCTGGCAAGTTTGCGGAACATCGCACGCCGCCCCTTTGCAACCTAGTTGAAACGCTTAGGGCAAGCGTATCAGAACCGGTTGCGTGGCGCCATCGATGGCTTTGTATCCAAAATCCGCCAGCAATGCCCGCGTGTCGTCAGATGTTTCCCAGAACACTTGGGCTCGGTGGTTTCGAATCTCATGCATGACAATATCATATAACAGTGCCATTGCCCCTTCAGGATCCTGCCAGGGCGATGTCATTTGCACCGTCAAAACTTTGAATTCGCCAACATGATCATTTTTGTCCCAACGCAAAGCAGCCGATCGCAAGGACAGCGGCAGGCGGATCTCGCCATGATGCAAAGCGATATGCGCACCCAGATAAGACACCAGATCTGGCATGGATAGAACGGAAAGCTCTTCTGCCACAGGGGCATTTTCCAAATCCGCAAGTGTTGGTTCTGCGATCAACAGATCTTCCAAAGGTAGGCTGATGGTTACGCTCAGTTGATCTTCCACCCGCGCCAGCGTGACCACGCTATCTGGCAAGGCATGGGCAAACGCGCCCCATGCGCTGCAGGCCCAAACCACGAGCGAGCATGCAAGCGCTTTTAATACTCGCACATCCATCATTCTGTGTTTCCACCGTAATCATCATTGATGTCACGCCAGACGGAATGCGGATGGTTGCCTTCTTCGCCGGTTGATTTGTTAGATTGCAGCGAAAACTCTATCCACAGCGAAGGCCCATGCACGCGGACATAGTCGTCTTCGCTGTTGATCGCAGTTGTTCCTGAAAATCCCAGCACCGTGTCGGGCAATTCGGATGTATACTGGGCCATATAGGTCGCAGCATCGCTGGCATTGATATCCCCAACATAGGTTTCGATGGCAGTCAGCAACAATGCTTTCTGTTCATCGTTTAAGTCGGAAACGCTCAACCCTTCCTGTTCGGTCGGTATCGCATCATCATTTTGTGGCCCGGCCAGAATATCGCGATAGGTCCCTTCAAGCAGCGCGGCCTCTTGCTGTTCAACCGACAAAGATTGCAACACTGCGGCGAACGCATCGCGTTCCTGCAACAGTGGCACGTTTTCACGTCCGTTCATTTCAAAGCTAGGGAAGGGTTCGATCCCGCGGAAGGATGGCGTCGCGCCGACCAAAATGCCATCGGTATACGTATTGGCAAACGCATTGTGATGACCACCATAATAAAGCTGCCAAGTACCCACAACGTCAGGCGTACCAAGGAAGGCAAAGTAGGAATTGGCCGATGCGTAACCTGCTTTGTAATCCGTACTGACCGTGCCGATGTAATCATCCGCATTCAGGGTTTGCTCCATCTCGTCCCAACCTTCATTGGGTTCAAGGCCTGTGGCCTCCATCATAATGGCTTTGACCAACCCCAGTTGTTCAATAGATAGCTCGCCCAAAACAACACCCGGTCGCCTTGGGAAAGCACCCGCTGGCAGGTTGCTCCAGTTTTGCGCCATAGCCACGGAATAGGGTACTTCCATTTCCTGCAACAACGCGTCAGACGCGCCTTCTTTCAGAAGGTTAATCAGACATAGCATCCGACTATATCCCGGATCGACACCACAAATGGCCGAGGTATCAGGAACCTCTACAGACCCCATATCGATATTTGTGCTCGTCAGCCGATCATCGCTCGGCGGCTTGCTCATAAATTGACTGGTCCCAAAATAGGCTGCTGCTCCGGCAGCTAGAATGATGACGGGAAGGATAATTTTACGAGTCATGGTTTGTGTCCCAGTGATTACATACAAAAATGCCTGCCATCTTTCCGTAACGGAAAAGCTAAGGACCCTCAACAATGCCACGTGGGACACCCAAAGCTCGGCGGGGGCTTGCCTTTAGCAGCAGGGGCTTACGCAAAGATCCGCACGATTTGGTGGGCACCCAGAAAATTTATATCTAAAAATCGCACTTAGGCATGCCCTTCATCCCTAGGCCAGACCACACCAGAACGATGTGTATCGATCTTAAAGTCGGTCGCATGAGCGGTCGGAAAGGTCTGCCCAAAGCGGTACGCCGCGTGCATCGGATTGTTTGGATCACGTTCGACATCCCCACGTGCATTCCCGTAGCCATGCACCGATCCAACAAAGGTGGAATTCGTATAGCGACTGTATTCTTGGATCTGCTGCACGATGCCGTGCGACACCGTTGGAAACGTTTCCTCGGAACTGAGGACTAGGCCAATTCGTTTATTCTGGATACGATGGGTATTGTTTGATGATGCGGGATGTGACTTTGCGACGTAGCAAAACATCCGATCAAAGAACGCTTTCAGCACAGCCGACATGCCATACCAATAGATCGGCGTGGCAAAAATCACCCCATCAGCTGGCAGAAATTCATCCAAGAACAGATCGCGATACCTATCTTGAATTCCGCAGCTTCCGTCATCACGACGACATGTGCGACAGTCCCGCAAAAAACCACCGACGGACGTGTTTAGATCGCGAAACATCGCGTGATGGCCCGCATTGTTCACGCCGGACACCACCTGTTTCGCCAGACGTGTCGAATTGCCATCTGGTCTGGGGCTTGAGCTAAGGATGAGGATTTTCAAACCATGATCTCCGTCTTGCTTGATCTGCGGTCTTGACTCTACAGAGCGCACGAACCTATCGACAAGTACGCACCTTTTGGTAACTACCTAAGAGTGAGAGATGGATAGCCACAAAAAAGATCCCAGCGTATTCGATGCAGACTGTTCCGCCCGTCACGCGCTAGAGCTTGTCGCAAGCAAATGGTGTACTCTGATATTATCGGCGTTGGCCGAACACCCCATGCGCAATGGCGCTTTGCTACGGCGCATTGACGGGATCTCGCAGAAAATGTTGACCCAAACCTTGCGCGAACTTGAACGCAATGGCCTTGTGTTGCGCGAAGACAAACAGACCGTCCCACCACATGTGACTTATAGGCTAAGCCAGACGGGCCAGTCGCTGAGCACAGTGCTGCTGACCTTAGATCGCTGGGCCGAACAGAATTTTCCCGCGCTGGATCGGGCAAAGGCAGACTATGATTTGCGGCAGTCAGTGGGACATAAATCAAGTAGATCTGTTTGACCTAGATCCCTCAACCATGATCGCGCGCTTCGCGACGTAGCCAATTCACAAAATGTTTGACGGATTTGCGCAAGACGCCGGGCCGCGTGACAATGTGGTAGCCAGATACGTCATCATCGGCCGTATGCAAAATGCGAAGCCGACCCGCGACAATATCACGTTCTACAAATTTACGAACGCTTACTGCGACACCCTGCCCGTCACGCGCCCCATCTAACATCAGATTTCCGGGCACCTGTATCAGGCCTTTGGCAAATCCGCTGACACCATAGCGCCGCAACCATCGCGTGCTTTCGGACGTCCCGAGCTCTTCAAGCCACGGATACTCTGTCAGCTGCTGAAGCGTTTCTATCGGTGCATCCCCAACAAGCGACGGTGCGGCAACGGCAACCATCGGCGATTTCACCAACATCTCGGATTCTGTGCCCTGCCAAGGGCCAGCGCCATATCGAATGGCCATATCGATGCTACTCGCGCCCAATTCAATCAGATGGGGCGACGGATCGATCATTAGATCCACATCCGGATGAAGATCGCGAAACTTGGGCAGACGCGGCATCAACCAAGATGCGGCGAAAGCTGGCGTTAATGACAGATGCACGGGTCTGGCATCCATCTGCCCCGTAATCTCTTCGATCACCTGGATCATCCCGGCAAAACCGGTCTGTAGGCGTTGGGCCAAATGCACGCCCGTTGCGGTCAGCTCCAAACTGCGCCCGCGTCGATCCACCAGCGAAACATCCAAATGTTTTTCAAGCGCCCTTAGCTGTTGACTGATCGCTGCATGGCTAACCCCCAACGCATCCCCCGCCGCAACAACACTGCGCGTCTCTGCAAAAGCAGCAAATGCGCGCAATGCGGATAAGGGAGGAAGGTTTTGCCAGTTCATATGTAATCCCAACTTACAAATCGAAAATAAGGATGACTCGCTGAATCTCTTATATCCTGCGCATAAAATTGCACATCACTTCATTTGAAAGGAAGAGAAATGTTAGGAATTTATGCAGCGACCTTTCGAACAGCCACGCGAACAGACGCATTCGATTTACCTTGCGCACCCCAAAGCCACCAAAAACAGAAAGCGGTGGTTACAGATCACATACAAAACACGAACCAACACAAAGGCACCGTAGCCCGCATTTCATTTCACAAAGACAGATCCCGTTTCAGGCCCTTTTTTGTCAACTTTCGTTGATACGAGCGCGTCCAGTGGGTGTATTTTCCGAGTGAGCTTTGCTGGTGCAGCAAGAACGTCAAAAACGCATCTTGTTGATCTGCTTTTTTCAACTTTTTAAACAACTTCTTCTGTCCCTTTGTCATGGAACAGCCAATGCAGTGCCCTTCACGGCGGAACTTGCAGACCGAAATGCAGGGGCTGGGAATTTTTTCCAGTTTTGATTTTTCTGGCTTTGGCATGCTGCCTCGCTCGATACATATAACAGAAAACGGCAGCCCGGGATGAGCTGCCGTCCATATCATTATAGAATAAGATGACTTATTCGAAAACAGCTGTTGGATTGTCTAGGCTGTCGGATCCTTCGAATTCGATGCCATCTAGTGCCAATGACGTAACGACCTTTTCGATCACAGCGGTTTGTGCGACCAGACCGTTTACACCGCCCATCACCAATGCTTCGCCCGCTTCATTGCCGCGCTCGAGCATCTGGTCATAGGAAAAGCCCGCTTCAGCAGCCAGCTTGATTTTGCCCAGCGCACGCATTGTGTCAGACAGAGCCGCTTTCATTTCAACGTCCAACGCTGCGTCGGTTTCAGCAACCAAATCAGAAACGGAAGGGCCAGAGACCAATGTGCCGTCTACCCGCTGATATTCACCAAGATAAACGTTCTGGATGCCCAGACCATCATAGTAGTGGGAATTGTGAGTGTTGTCAGAGAAGCAATCATGCTCTTCCTCAGGGTCGTTTAACATGACGCCAAGACGCATGCGCTCACCTGCGGTTTCACCATAGGATAGGGATCCCATACCTGTCAGGATTGCGGAAATACCGGCATCAGCATCTGCCAGAACTGTTTCGCGCGCTTCGCCACCCACGGCCCATTGCGCCGTGATCCATTCCAGATCAGAAATCAGCAGTTCAGACGCCGCTTGCAGATAGGCCGCGCGACGGTCGCAATTGCCGCCTGTGCAGTCATCGCCAGACAGATAATCCGTATACGAACGCGCACCCGCACCGTGATCCGTACCATTCAGGTCCTGACCCCAAAGCAGGAATTCAATCGCGTGATAACCCGTTGCAACGTTCGCTTCGATGCCATCTGCTTCTTGCAGCGTCTCTTCCAACAGGGCTGGTGTGATTTCGGTCGCGTCGACCTCAATACCGCCCAAATTGAATTTTGGCGTCGCGATGACGTTCAAAACGTTGAATTCGTTTTCTTCGCTTGGGCCGCCATAGGATGCGTCGACATAGTCGATCAGACCTTCATCCAATGGCCATGCATTCACTTTGCCTTCCCAGTCATCGACAATCGCATTGCCGAACCGAAACGCTTCTGTCTGCTGGTAAGGAACACGGGCCGCCAACCATGCTTCTTTGGCTGCTTCCAGTGCTTCGGCGGATGGGGATGCAACCAATGCATCAATCGCGGCGTCCAGCACCATAGCGGTTGCCAAGCTGTCAGCATAACCAGCCTCAGCAATATTGGCATATGTGTTCAACACGTCAGCTTTGTCCGCGGCAAATGCCGGACCAGCCAGAATAGTTGCAGAAAGAAGAAGTGCGCGTTTCATAGTCTAGGCCTCCAAAAACCATAATGCGGCCTATGAGCCGCATGCGCGCATTTCCTGACTGAAATAGTCAGCAAGGTCAATCCCGACAGTCGCAGGCAACACAGATGTTACTGAAAATCCGGCCTATAAATTGTGGCACTGGTCGTTTGACGCGCAGAATAAAGCGATGTCCAGGCGCTATCAGCCATATTCGACGCAATACATGCGCTTACGAACCGCATGCCTTCCAAGCCATCTTTGATATCTGGCACATGCACACCGTCGGGCAACACGACCCCTTGGTCCACATGCCGTATCAAAGCAGCCGCATCGCAATAGAGTGTTGCGAACCCTTCCAGATACCCTTCTGGATGGCCGGGCGGCACGCGCAAACGTCGTGCGCCTGCGTCGGTTTGCCCAGCGCCTCCGCGTGTCAGAATTTGGGTTGGTGCGCCAAATGGCGTGAACTGCATTTGGTTTGGGTTCTCTTGGGACCAGAGCAATCCACCTTTGGATCCGTAGACCTGCAAAGACAGACCGTTTTCATGGCCCGGTGCCACCTGTGACGCCCAAAGCATCCCCTTGGCACCGCCTTCAAGGCGCAACATCACATGGGCATTGTCATCCACCAAACGCCCTGGAACAAACGCATCCAAATCCGCAGCCAGTTTTTCGGTTTTCAACCCTGTGACATAACTAGCCAGATGAAATGCATGCGTGCCGATATCGCCCAGACACCCTGCCGCCCCCGCGCGCGCTGGATCTGCGCGCCATTCGGCTTGCTTGTTGCGCACCGGTTCCGTCAACCAATCCTGCACGTAATTAACATGCACCAGTCGCAATTCGCCCAGATCTCCGCGCGAAATCATTTCACGCGCCTGCTGGATCAACGGATACCCGGTATAATTATGGGTCAGGATAAACAGCTTGCCGCTTTCATGCACCGCGCGTGCGATGTCTTCCGCCATTTCCATATTCGAGGCCAAAGGTTTGTCGCAGATCACATGAATGCCTGCGTTCAGAAACGCGATAGCTGGCCCTGCGTGCAAATGGTTCGGCGTGACAATCGCCACCGCATCAATGCCGTCAGCGCGCGCGGCCTCGGCCTTGGCCATATCTTCGTAGCTGGCGTAGATCCGCGCCGGATCCAACCCCAGCTCCTCTCCAGAAACACGCGCCCGTTCTGGATCAGAACTCAGCGCCCCCGCGACCAGTTCCCACTGCCCATCCAAACGGGCCGCCATTCTGTGAACGCCACCGATAAACGCGCCCTGCCCGCCCCCAACCATGCCAAGACGCAGCTTTCTCATGGTGCGACACCCAGCATTGAATGCAGCATCGCACGGTCGGTATCTCCCCCAGCAAAATCGTCAAACGCTTTGTCTGTGACATCAATGATATGGCTGGCAATAAAGGGTGCGCCTTCTGCGGCGCCTTGTTCGGGCGACTTTAGGCAACATTCCCATTCCAACACGGCCCAACTGTCATAATCATATTGCGCCAGTTTCGAAAAAATCGCTTTGAAATCAACCTGCCCATCGCCAAGCGACCGGAACCGCCCGGCCCGATTGACCCAGGGTTGATACCCCGAATACACGCCCTGTCGTCCGTCTGGGTTAAATTCAGCGTCTTTAACGTGATAGGCGCAGATGCGGTCATGGTAGAGGTCGATGAAAGCCAGATAATCCATTTGCTGTAATAGGAAATGGGACGGGTCATAATTGATCTGACACCGCTGATGCCCGCCCAGCGCATCAAGGAACATTTCGAATGTCGCACCGTCAAAGACATCTTCGCCCGGATGAATTTCGTAACCGACATTGACGCCATAGTCTTCATAAACGTCCAAAATGGGGTGCCAACGGCGCGCCAGTTCAGAAAAGGCTTCATCTATCAAACCATCGGGACGTTGCGGCCAAGGATAGAGATACGGAAAAGCCAGCGATCCTGTAAAGCTGACAGAGACATCCAGCCCCAGCTTGCGACTGACTTTGGCAGCCTTTTTCATTTGATCTACAGCCCATGCTTGACGGGCAGACGGGTTGCCCTTCACATGATCAGGTGCAAAGGTATCAAACGCCACATCGTAAACCGGGTTCACAGCAACCAACTGCCCTTGCAAATGCGTCGATAATTCGGTGATTTCTACGCCACTATCTGCACAGATGCCTTTGATCTCATCACAATACGCATCGCTTTCGGCGGCCAGGTCCAGATCGAAAAGTCGGTCGTCAAAAGTTGGGATTTGCACCCCTTTATATCCCAATGAGGCCGCCCATCGGGTGATGCCGGCCAGTGTATTGAACGGCGCATCATCGCCTGTGAATTGCGCTAGGAACAGCGCGGGTCCTTTGATCCGTCCAGCCATGTCAGCCCCTCCCGAATTGCTGTATTCTAATCCTCGACATATCGCACAAAGGCAAAGCGCCGACCGTCGGGCGACCATGAGGGCACGTTGATCGTACCCTGACCGCCATATAGCGATGTTAGGACCTCTGGCTCTCCTCCAGCCGTTGGTATCAATCGCAATTCTACATGTTTGCCAGCAGGGTGGCCTTCTGTCCCCGCAGGATAGGACAGATAGACGACATTCTGGCCATCGGGTGATGGATGGGGAAACCAGTCTACCCGCGATCCATCTGTCATTTGTTCAGGCGTGCTGCCATCAGCGCGCATGCGCCACAACGCCATGTCGCCCGCCCGATCTGAATTGAACCAGATCCATTCCCCGTCGGGCGTATAATCTGGTCCATCATAGTGACCCGGCCCTTTGATCAAGACTTTCTCACTTCCCTCCAACGTACACGTCGCAATTCCAAATTTCCCACGTCGCACGCATGGGTAAAGCACGCGATCCCCATCGGGATGCCAAGCATGAAACCATGAGGGCACATTTTGCGTGATGCGCCTGGCGGCTCCGCCCGATGAAGGCATGACATAGATGCACGATTTGCCTGTCTCGATCTTGTCACTAAAGGCCATTTGACGACCATCTGGAGACGGCCCATGATCATTGTTCAACCGGTTATGCGGGCCGGTATCGATACGCACCAATGCCGGCGTCTTGAGATCCACATGATACAGCAATCCACCTGCGTTCACGATCAACGTGCCCTCTTGGGTCCAATTGGGGGCCTCAACATGGGTGCCAAACGTGGCAAGCGGTCTGGATTGGCGCGTTTCAAGATCAAAGAGTTCGATAATCGACTGCATCATAGTGCCCTTATGCCAACAGTGCCTCTGCCACATCAGGTGGCACCGCTGCTGGTCGTTCGCAAGTGGTTGTCATCTCTTTGAAAACTTTGTCTTCGCCCGAGGCAAGGATCGCCGTCATCACCTCGACCACATGCAGGGCAAATTCCAGAGAACAACGATGGGGCCGATCCTCTAATATGGCTTGTGCCATGTCCGCCAGACCGGCGCAGCGATAATTCGCCTGCGAGCCATCATTTGGGTGCGAAAAAGGGTGATCCCAGCCGGGTGCGTTGACAAAGCTTTTGCCCGCAGTCATGCGCAATTCACCGCCAAAGAAATTGGGATCCGGAACATGTAACGTACCGGTTTGACCGTAAAGCTCCATATTGGAATGACCATGTTGCTGCACATCCCAGCTGGTCCCGTAGAGGATCTGGGCACCGCTTTCAAACGCAAGAATGGAATGTACAGTGGTGGGCGTTTCAACCGGGATCTTTTCGCCCGCACGTGGCTGGGATGTGATCGTACGCTCGTTTGACCCCATAGAGGTCATTGCGACAACTCGTTTGACGGGCCCCAGCATTTGGACAAGGTTTGAAATGTAATAGGGACCCAAATCCAAAACCGGGCCACCCCCTTCTTGGAAAAAGAAATCAGGATTGGGATGCCACATTTCCATTCCCGGGCTTTGCACAAAACAGGTTCCCGACGTAATTTTCCCAACTGCGCCCGTATCCACAAGATGCCGCGCCAATTGATGCGTGCCCCCTAAAAACGTATCTGGGGCCGAACCAACACGCAGCCCTTTTGCCGCTGCGATACAAGCCAGCTCTGAACCTTCTTCTAGTGTCAAAACAAAGGGCTTTTCGGAATAGGCATGTTTCCCAGCCTCCAAAATCGCTTTGGAGATGTCGAAATGTGCCGCCGGAATTGTCAGATTCACAATGATATCGATGTCATCTGCGGCCAATAGGCCCTCCACCGTTTCAGCCCGCAGGCCATATTCCGCAGCCCGTGATGCGGCCGCATCTGGGTTCATATCAGCACAGGCCCGCATTTCGATCCCCTTAAACAAAGGGGCAAGGCGCATATACGTCGCCGAGATATTGCCACAGCCAATCACCCCAATGCCCAGCGCCGTCATGCGTGAACTCCTATCATGGTCTGGAAGGCTGTGATTGAATTGCGCGCGAAACGGGCCATATCTGAGGGATTGTCATGTTCCATAATAAAAAGGCTTACCTTTTTGCCCTGTAACGCGGCCATCAATGCGCCCCAATCCAGCATGCCAAGCCCAAGATCAGCCCAGCCATCTTCGTCAAGATTTTGCCCGTTTGGTGCAATATCTTTGACATGCGCGGCTGTGATCCGGTGACCATAGGTCTTGATCCATTCCATGGGATCGGCCCCGGCGCGCGCGATCCATGCGATATCCGCCTCCCATCCAAGATTAGGTGCCGTATCCAACAAGATTTTCATAGGGATCTGGCCACCCGCCAAAGGTTCAAATTCGAAATCATGGTTATGCCAGCCAAAGTTATAGCCAGCAGACGTCACCCGTTTTCCGATCACCTCCAACCGTTTGGCCAGACCCATCCAACCTGCAGCGTCTTTTGGACGATCTTCGGGCATCAAAAATGGGCAATAAATTTTGGAAATGCCCAAACTGTCTGCAATGCTGTCGACTTTGGCAAATTTGCTTTCCAAATCCGCCAACGCGAAATGGCCAGATGGCATGGTCAGTCCGACATCGTCCATGACTGTGCGAAACCCAGCAGGATCCTCGTAGACGCCACCAAAGCCTTCGACCTGAGTATAGCCCAAATCGGCCAACTGGCCTAAAACTTGGCTCCAAGGGGTGAAGTTACGGGAAGAATACAACTGATACGAAACATCCATAAGATTTGTCCTCGTGTATGAGCGGCTTACAGCCGCGCTTCTGTTGTTTTGTCAAAAAGATTGATCAGGCTGGGCTGAAACCCGATTGCTAACTGACTGCCCGGCAGGGCCTGGGCCTGCCCATCCATACGAACCCAAAGCTGTTGGCAGTGTGCGGTGACACGCACCAATGTGTCTGATCCCAAAGGTTCGACCAATTCCACATCACACGTTAGCCGTATCGGCATATCAGCGGCATCTGGACCTGTCGCAATATGTTCAGGCCTAATCCCCAACCAAGCTGAACCGGGCGCAATATCGCCTTGGGACGGATAGCCATCGATCGAAAAGGCTCCCTGCGGGCAGGCAAAGGTGCGCCCAGATACGGTGCCTTCAAAGAAATTCATCGTTGGGGACCCAATGAATTCGGCCACATATTTGCAAGATGGTCGATTGTAGATTTCATTGGGGCTATCCAATTGCAGGATTTTACCCCCCCGCATGATGGCAATCCGGTCAGCCAGTGTCATGGCTTCGATCTGGTCATGGGTGACGTAGATCATCGTATTGCCCAATGTCTGGTGCAATTGCTTGATCTCAACCCGCAGATCGGCGCGCAGTTTTGCATCCAGATTGGACAGCGGTTCATCGAACAGAAACACATCCACATCCCGCACCAAGGCCCGACCAATTGCGACGCGCTGCCTTTGCCCCCCAGACAAAGCCGCGGGTTTGCGTTTTAACAGTGGTTCGATTTGCAAGGTTTTCGCGGCTTTAGCGACTTTTTCGCGGATGTGTTCCTTGGGCACGCGCGCATTGCGCAAACCAAAGGTCAGGTTTCCTTCAACCGTCATCTGCGGATAAAGCGCGTAGGACTGAAACACCATGCCGATGCCCCGCTCGGCCGGTTCCGCCCAAGTGACGTTTCGCCCGCCGATATGGATCTGACCATCCGTTATATCCAACAGACCCGCGATACAGTTCAGCAAGGTCGATTTTCCACAACCCGACGATCCCAAAAGAACCAAAAATTCGCCTTTGGCCACATCAAGGTTCAGATCTTTCAACACGTTGACCACGCCAAAGCTAAGGTCGAGATGCTTGATGGAAATGCTTGGGTCTACGATCTGATCCATACGCTCAGCCTTTCACCGCGCCAGCTGCAATGCCGCGCACAAAGAGTTTTCCAGAGATAAAATAGATGGTCAGGGGCACAAGCCCAGTCAGCAAGGTAGCCGCCATGTTGACATTGTATTCCTTCACACCCTGAACCGCGTTGACAATATTGTTCAGTTGCACGGTCATTGGATAAAATTCAGGCTTGGTGAAAATCACACCAAAGAGGAAATCATTCCAAATCCCCGTCACCTGCAGGATCATCGCCACAACAAAAATCGGCAGCGACATGGGCAACATGATTTGCAGATAGATCCGCCAAAATCCGGCCCCATCCACGCGCGCCGCTTTGAACAGCTCTTCTGGCAGCGACGTAAAATAGTTGCGGAACAACAGGGTCAGGATCGGCATGCCAAAGACTGAATGAACCAGAACCAAACCCCATAGCGATCCATACAAACCCAATTCGCGCAGCAAGATCACCATTGGGTAGATCATCACCTGATAAGGGATAAACGCCCCAAAGATCAGGATCGTGAAAAACACGTCTGCCCCTTTGAACCGCCAGTTGGCCAATGCATATCCGTTGACTGAGGCAATCGCGATCGATGCGATCACAGATGGCACCGTGATGCGCACAGAATTCCAAAATCCGCGGGATAAGCCTTCACAATTGATGCCAGTGCAGGCTTCAGCCCAGGCTTTGACCCATGGGTCAAATGTGACGTCGACGGGTGGGGAAAAGATATTGCCCAACCGCACTTCAGGCATGCCCTTCAGGGATGTCGCAACCATCACATAGAGGGGCAGCAGGTAATAGGCGGCCACCACGAACAGCGTGCTGTAGATCATGATATTGGTGGGCGAGAGCCGCTTTTTCGGTTTTTTCCCACGCGGACCGTCTAAATGCATGTGAGAAACTTCAGTCATGTTTCTTCTTGCCTCCGAATTCGAGATACGCCCATGGGATCAGCACAATCAGAACGCTCAGCAGCATCATGGTCGACGCTGCAAAACCCTGACCCAGATTTTGCGACTGAAACATGCGTTCGATGACGTATTTTGCCGGAACCTCTGACGCGATACCCGGACCACCTGAGGTTTGAGCAACGATCAGGTCGTAAACTTTGATAATGCCTGACGCGATCAGGACCAGCACCGTGACGAAGGTTGCGCGCATCATCGGAATGATCACAACAATATAGGTTTTCCAGGCAGGAATCCCTTCGATCCGGGTGGCTTTCCAGATGTCTTCGTCAATGCCACGCAGACCCGCCAAAAGGACAATCATAATGAACCCGGTGCCCTGCCAGAGCCCCGCAATCAAGACACCATACATAACGGTGTTACGATCATTCAGAGGGTTGAATTCAAAACCGGCCCATCCCCAGCCCTGCACCACGCTTTGCAAACCGAAATCGGGGTTCAAGATCCATTGCCATGCCAAGCCGGTCACGATGAAGCTTAACGCGAATGGATACAGGAAAATCGTGCGAAACACGGCCTCACCACGGATCTTGCGATCCAAAAGCGCCGCAAGGGTAAAACCGATGACAAGGCTGAAAATCAGAGACCCAGCCCCGTAAAGCGCCAGATTTTCAATAGACACCAACCAACGGCGCGTGCCCCAGAGACGTTCATATTGATCCAACCCCACCCATTTTTCAGGCGCAGGCAACAAACGCGATCCGGTGAACGAATGATAGATCGTCCACAGCGTGCATCCCACAAACACAACCAAAGCGGTCAGCACCATAGGAATTGAGGCGATTTTGGCAGGCAGATTGCGCAACAGTTTGTTCGGCCGTCTGGCCGTACCCTGCCCGCTATTGGCAAGTGACATTCGATACCCTCAGAAATTTATGCGCCAAGGGGGCGCGTCATGTGACGAGGCCAGACATTTGGCCTCGTCTTAGACAAGTGCGATCCTAGTCGGCGTCTGCGATGATATCCGCGTAGATTTCCTGCACCTCTTCAGCTGACATGGAGAGGTCATTCCAGAACTCAACCATCAGATCTTCAAGCTGTGTGGCGGTATCTGCCGAAAAGGATTGATCGCCCGACGGTATGATGTTGCCTTCCGCCAAAATCGCCAGACCCTTTTTCATGCAATCATTGGCCGCTGCCAAATCCACATCACCACGAACCGGCAACGATCCCTTCTTGAGGTTGAACGCAACCTGCGCCGTTTTGGACAACATGGTCGATGCCAGTTCAAGCTGCGCAGCTTCGATTTCTGGATCGTCCTGTTTTGGGAAATAGAACGCGTCGCCAGCCGTTGAAATCAACTCATGCACACCCAGACCGGGCAGACATGTGTAATCCTCGCCCGCGACTTTTCCAGCAATCGCAAATTCGCCCTGCGCCCAATCCCCCATGATCTGACCGCCAGCCTGACCATTGATGACCATGGCAGTGGCCAGGTTCCAATCTTGGACATTGGAATCTTTGGACAATTCACGCGCTTGTGCCGCAGCTTGGAACACTTTCGCATATTCCGGCCCAGCGGCTACGGACGCGTCTTTATCAATCGTGACTTTCGCCCATGTATCGACACCAGCGATTGCAGTGGCCAGAACACCAAACGCGCCTGCCGTTTGCCAAGGCTGTTGCCCCATAGCCAAAGGCACTTTGCCTGCCTCTATCAGCTGAGGCGCTGTATCAATGAATTCACCCCAATTGGACGGCACATCCAAACCAGCATCTTCATAAGCTTTGTGGCTGAGCCACAGCCATTGCCAGGAATGGATATTGACCGGAACGCAATAGATCCGCCCGTCTAATGTGCAACTGTCCAGAAGTGACGCAGGATGAATAAAATCTGTCCAACCTTCCGCCTCAGCCAGATCAGTCAAATCCAACATAAGCCCGGCCTCGACCAGTTCTTCGGCCTGACGTCCGTGGTTGAACTGCGTGGCATGCATCGGATCGCCACCTGTGATCCGTGACACCATGATGGGTCGGGCTGTGCTGCCACCGCCTGCGATGGCACCGTCGACCCATGTGTGCTCTGTCCCCTCGTTAAAGGCCTTGGCGAATTCGGTCACGGCAGCCGCTTCGCCGCCAGATGTCCACCAATGTGTCACTTCCAACTCTGCAGCGGCCACAGCCCCTGCAGCACAAAATGCCGTCGTTCCCGCAAGAACGCTGCGCAATAGTCTCATATCGATATCCTCCCTATGGAGCGAAAATGCTCCGGATATGTCCGATTGGCCCCTCTCCTCAAGCGCCAGCCGAACAACGATCACACCATGCACTCCTCAATGCATTGGCTATCAATTACACATTTTCCAAATAATCATGCTATTCATTAGCAGATATTCTGCAATATATGTAATCGATTACATTTATGTTGATCTGAAATTAAGATTCTGTCAAGAATTCTTTGTTTAGTGAGATATCTGAAATGTGTGTGGAAAGCTCAGAATGAAACGTAAATCGGTTACAATACAAGATGTTGCTCGAACGGCCGGTGTTTCAACAGCGACTGTTAGTCGTGCTCTGACAAATCCAGAAAAGCTATCGGGCACTACCAGAGACACTGTTTTGGAAGCGATTCGGACAACTGGCTATCGCGTCAATCAAGCAGCACGGAACCTGCGAAAACAGCAGGCCGGTGCCATTTTGGTCCTGGTACCAAATCTCGAAAACCCATTTTTTTCGCAAATTCTGTCAGGAATCAGCGCCGGCTTTGCCCAAACGGATCTATCGGTTTTGATCAGCGACACCATGTCAGAAGAAACCGTCGGAACCGCAGTGCGCGATTACTTTCTGAACGGCCGCATCGATGGCATGATCTGTATGGATGGTAGCCTTACATCAGAGGACTTGGTGCAATTCGACGTCAGCGGCTATGGCGATAATATCGTTTTCGCATGCGAATGGGTCAAAGATGCCCCCTACCCGTCCGTGCGCAGCGACAATTATACCGGTGCGACAAAGGCCATGGAGCACCTCTACGCGCTTGGTCATCGAAAGATCGCGCATATCACGGGCCCAGCTGGCAATGTTTTAACCACAATGCGTCGCGACGGCATGATGGCGGCACGTCGGCAGCTGCAATTACCGTTTCGCGAAGATTGGATCATCCGCGGCGATTTCTCGCTTGCGTCTGGCAGGGATGCTGCACAAAAAATTCTGGCCATGTCAGATCGGCCAACCGCGGTATTTTGTGCATCTGACATGGTTTCTTTGGGCCTGATTTCTGGACTAGAGGCCGCCGGTGTTTCCGTACCCCGAGATATGTCCGTCGTTGGGTTCGACGATATCGAAATGTCGGCCTTCGCCATGCCCGCCCTGACAACGATCCGACAAGACAGACGCGGACTGGGAACAACTGCAGCTGAATTACTGCTGCATCAAATACAGGCCGAGACACCTTTGCCACGCAACCATGTCAGCATGCTGGACATTGAACTGGTCAGCCGGGACAGTACAGCAGCACCGAAAATAACCACCTGATCTTAGGCATCGTTTGCACCAAATCTGCACGTCGCGCCATCACCTCCTGCAAATCCCTGTGCAAAACCTGATCACGAGCCAGGAACCGCATATCAGGAGAAAATCATGCAAACGCTGCTGGACAAGCGCAAGATCACTTGCAAAACCATTGCCATGACAAAACGCGTTTTAATTGTTGATGATGACCCACATATCCGCGATGTGATCCGCATTGCGCTGGAAAGTGCTGGTATGTTGACCATCGAAGCTGCCAATGGGCGACTTGCATTGACGCATCTGGATCGTGAAGATATCGCGCTGGTCGTTCTGGATGTGGGCATGCCCGAAATGGATGGTTTTGAATGCTGCACCGAAATACGCCGTCGCGGTCAGGTGCCCGTGCTTTTCCTGACAGCGCGTGATGATGAAATTGATCGGGTTCTTGGCTTTCAATTGGGTGCAGACGATTTCGTGGCAAAACCGTTTTCCCCTCGTGAACTGGTTCTGCGGATCAAAGCGATTTTATCCAGAGGCAAGCCAGAGGTCAGTTCAATACTGGAACATGGCAATGTTACATTGGATCCAGAACGCCACACCTGCCAGATTTCTGGTACTGAAATGGATCTGACGGCAACCGAATTTGCCTTGATGCACCTGTTGTTACAGCAACCCCAACGCGTGTTTGATCGCAATCAGATGATCCACGGAGTCTATGGCAATAACAACACACTATCGGGCCGCACAGTTGACAGCCACATCCGCAATATGCGCGCCAAGGCTGCCAGCCTAGGTTGCGAGGATCTGATCCAAACCGTTCGCGGCGTTGGTGTCAGGTTGGGGTCCTGCGCTGCGCAGCCCGCACCACGCCAACTGCAATGACAGGAATACGGCACAAATGGCGCCCACCGATGGTATTGGTGGTGATCTTGGTGTGCAGCGCATTATTGGCGGTGCCCACCATTTCACTGCTGACCCTAAGGATCAGCACGAACCGGTTTGTGCGTGAGACCGAACAATCGCTTATCCAACAATCCGCGATTTATTCTGCGATTTATGCAACGGCCTTTGAAAAACAAAAGGGACCGCTGCCGGGTCAGCCTTTGCCACCAGCTAAACAAGAGTTTTGGAATGGCCAGATCCATCCGATTTATGCGAAACTCAACGTGCGGCAGGCCCAAACCCTGCAACCGCGCCCCGATGGGGTGCCCTATACATCTGCCATAGATCCGCGGTATCGGAATTTAGCACCGGAATTATCGGCACTGGCTGAACGCGCCAAACGCACCACCCTATCTGGCGTGGTCTTTCTGGATCACAATGGCGTTGATATTTTGGCCGCCAAACAGGTCAGCTTCGCAAACCTACCCGAGGTCACATCAGCCTTAAACGGCGATGCGGGGTCTGTCCTGCGCTGGCGTGGTGAAGCCACGGGCAAACACACATATACATCCGTCAGCCGAAACACGGTTTTCCGTGTTTTTGTCACCCTGCCCGTCATCGTCGAGGGGCATGTGATCGGCGTCGTGTATTTGTCGCGCACGCCCAATAATCTGGGCAAGTACCTGTTTGAGGAACGTTTCGCCCTATTGCTGTTGCTAGGCATCACAGCACTGGGAGCGACCATTTTAGGTGGCATGCTGCTGCGGCTACAGTTGCGCCCGATCCGTGCCTTGCGCGATCAGGCACGCCGCGTCACATCTGGACGACAAACCGATCTGGAACCTTTGCGTCATTACGGAATGCGCGAGATCGCTGAGCTGGGTAGCAGCCTGTTGACCATGGCACGTAGCCTTTCAGATCGCTCAAAAGAAATTTCGACCTACACGTCCCATGTGACGCATGAATTGAAATCGCCCGTGACGGGCATAATCGGCGCGGCCGAATTGCTGGAAGACGACAGTCTTGGCAGCGAAACACGGCAAATTTTGGTACGCAATATTGCTGCTGAAGGGCAACGTATGGACCGTTTGTTGGCACAACTGCGGGAAATGACAAAATCGCGCCAAATGACACGCGGCGGACCCAGCACATTGGCGGATATGCAGATTGAAGCGGGAACACTAGAGATCACAAAGGCACCAGCAGATGCGATCATCCCTTTGTCACGCGAGCATGGGGAAATTATTCTGGGGCACATGGCGCAAAACGCCATCGCACATGGTGCACAAGCCCTAGAAATTTCATGGGACGGTCAGGTCCTGCGCGTACGCGATGATGGCACTGGCTTAAGTAAGGCCGATTTGGATCGTGTGACCGATCCATTCTTTACGACACGGCGCGAAACGGGTGGGACCGGGATGGGATTGGCCATCTGCGCCGCGATTCTGGAACACTACAACGCTCAACTGCACCCACGCCTGTCAGAAACCGGTGCCGTTTTTGAAATTTCTTTCGCAAGCGCCCCGACCTAGCAAGGTTTGGCAACACAAACCCTTTAATTATAGGCACTTATTTCAAATTTCTGCAGTTTTCGCAAATTGATAAGAAATATGACATTTGGATGAAAAAACCGGCGAAATGCCCCTTGCACCTCCCGACGAACATGTCTAAACACCCCTCTATTGACGCGGGGTGGAGCAGCCCGGTAGCTCGTCAGGCTCATAACCTGAAGGTCGTAGGTTCAAATCCTACCCCCGCAACCAATTCCCAAAATATCGACAACAAGACACGCATTGCCATACGGCAGTGGCGTCTTTTTGCATTTCAAATCACCGTGACGGCGACAAAAAAACAGCCGCACACAAGGCACGGCTGTTTCAGATACTTCACAGATCAAAATCTGGGATCACAAACCCCATTTCGCAGCTGTCGCCTCAAAGAAACCTTGGGTTTTCTTCAATTCGATCCAGCTGTTCACATAGTTGATCCAAACCTGATCAGATTGTGGCAACAACATCGCGATAGGTGTTGGCGCACGCGCTTCGGACACGTCAATCTGGCGCAGGTTTGGGAATTTCTCCAGCAATGTCGCGCCTTCGATATTGGATGTGATGAACACCTCTGCGCGACCTGCTAGAACCTCTTGATATCCGCGCGCTGGCGCTTCTACGACTTTGATATCAGCCTCAGGGAACCAGTCGCGAGCGCTTTTTTCAAATGTCGTACCCAGTGTCGTGGATACCGACACGCCAGCTTGGTTGATCGATTCCCAGCTGTCGAATTTATCGCCCGATGCATCTGTAGTGAACGGATAGATTTCGACCGCGATATAGCTGTCCGAATAGCCCGCCGCCTTAAGGCGCGCAGGGCTTATCGATGCAGAACCCGTCATGTGGTAGTTGCCCGCAACCACGCCATTGACCAGAGTTTTCCAATCAGTAGGCACAAATTCGACTTCGACACCCAAATCCGCAGCCAATTGCGTCATGACGTCGATATCATAGCCTTTGTAGGAATTTGTGGCCGGGTCGCGCACAGTCATTGGGTTCCAGTCACCCGTTGTGCCAACTTTCAAAACCCCGCCGCTTAGAATGTCGTTCAATGCAGATTGCGCAGATGCAATGCCGCTGCCCAAGCCGACAACCAATGTGGTCGCCAAACCCAGCGTTTTCAAAATACCCATCTTATTCCCTCCGATGCGGAATTGTATCTTTTGTCTTTTATGTCTTATCCATTGACCGTTTTATAGATCTTTCCCAGACCTTGGCACGTAAGATCTACGTGATTTGCAAAAGAATGGATCAATAGTGATGGCGGAACCGGTTATAAAAGTTCGGGATCTGAACAAATATTTCGGCGATTATCACGCGCTGCGCGGAATTGATCTGGACGTGGCCGAGGGCGAGCGCATCGTTGTATGCGGCCCTTCGGGATCGGGTAAATCTACGCTTATCCGCTGCATCAACGGATTAGAGACCCATGACGAGGGCACAATCACTGTGCGTGGAACAGACCTGCGTGACGAAGCATCCGCCCACGCAATCCGCGGCGGGGTCGGAATGGTGTTCCAACAGTTCAACCTATTCCCCCATCTTAGCATTTTGCAAAACCTGACCCTTGGCCCAATGAAGGCCCGCGGCCTAACCCGAAAGGCAGCAGAGGCCCGCGCGATGTCGTATCTAGAACGCGTCCGTATTCCAGATCAGGCGCATAAACGCCCCAAAGAACTGTCTGGCGGCCAGCAGCAGCGGGTGGCAATCGCACGGTCTCTTTGTATGGAGCCCAAGGTCATGTTGTTTGACGAACCGACATCGGCCCTAGACCCTGAAATGATTTCGGAAGTTTTGGACGTGATCGTTGATCTGGCCAATGATGGCATGACGATGATCTGTGTAACCCATGAGATGGGGTTTGCCCGTAAAGCGGCGGATCGCATGATCTTTATGGATCATGGGGAAATCATCGAAACCGGCCCCACCGAGACGTTTTTTGATGCACCGCGCACGGATCGATGCAAACAGTTCCTCAGCCAAATCCTGCAACATTAAAGGGTCCCACGCATGAAACGCAGCACGATTTTGGCGCTTTGCGCATTTGGGGTTTTGGCAGGGTGTTCCAGTTCAGGAAACTGGGGTTGGTACGTGATCGATCCAAGCACAACAAACGGCCAAAACAACATCCGCTTTTTGCTGGGCGGGTTCTGGGCGACGATCAGCCTGTCTTTGATTGCGGCAGCCTTGTCCATGACAATTGGTATGATCATCGCCCTGCCCGGCATGTCGACCAATCGCTGGGTGCGCCTGCCCTCGCGGATCTATGTTGAATTTGTACGGGCCATTCCGTTACTGCCCATGCTGTTTTGGGTGTTTTACGGTCTGCCGGTGGTATTGCGATCGTTTGGTATTACAATCAGCATTGATGCGTTTTGGGGCGCAATCATAACGCTGGCGATTTCGGACAGCGCTTTCACGGCAGAAATCTATCGCTCTGGCATCCAATCCATCGCTAAAGGACAGACAGAAGCCGCCAAAACAATTGGCCTGACCTATACGCAAACCATGCGCTATGTGATCCTACCCCAAGCGATCCGCCGTATCCTGCCACCATTGGCCAATCAATTCATATATATCGTCAAAATGTCGGCATTTGCTTCTGTGATCGGCATGCAGGAGCTCACACGCCGCGCCAACGAATTGGTTGTCACAGAATACCGCCCACTGGAAATTTATAGCCTGTTGATCCTGGAATATCTCGTGTTGGTCTTGGCAATCAGTTTCTTTGTGCGTTGGCTGGAACGGCGCATGGGGGCCAATGAGAGCAGGTAGCGCCTAGATCTTTCTCGACGCCAACCGCGTCACAACCGTGCGATATGTCAGCGCAATTATGAATATTGCCGTCAGGATTAGGATGATGGTGGGCGCAGGTGCACTGTCGAGAAAGAAGCTGGCATAGACACCGCCTAGCATCGAGATCACACAGACAAACACCGACACCAGCAACATCAAGCCAAACCGCCGAACCAGCAAAAACGCAATCGCGCCGGGCGCAATCAGCAGCCCAACGGCCAAAATCAGGCCCGTCGCCGTCAAAGTGGCCACGATTGTTAAAGATAGGATCGCCAAAAGACCATAATGAAGCAGGTCAACCGGCATGCCAATGGCCCGTGCATGTGCCGGATCAAAGGCGTGCAACATAAAATCCTTCCATTTCGTCAGAAGAATGATTGCAACGGCGGCCGAGATCAAACCAGCGGTCACCAATTCCTGACGGTCCACGCCCAGCATGTTGCCAAATAGGATATGATCCAGATGAACATTTGCCTTCAGGCCAACATACATCACGATGCCCAGCCCAAACATGCCCGAAAAGATAACGCCCATAACGGTGTCTTGTTTGACACGGCTGTTGTCTGACACATATCCCGTCGCCACCGCCGTCAGCATGCCCGCCACAAAGGCGCCAATAATCAAAGGCAGGCCCAGAATATAGGCCAACACCACGCCCGGCAAAACCGCGTGACTGACAGCGTCCCCCATCAGGGCCCAGCCCTTCAAGACCAAGAAACAGGAAAGCAGCGCAGTTGGTACCGAAATGATCGCCGCAATCCAAAACGCATTTTGCATGAAGCCGAATTGAAAAGGGAACAAAAGCATATCCATCAATGCTCTCCTTCGCGCAGGATCTTCGCCGCTTTGCGACGTGCGACCAACAACCCATGCTTGGGGGCAAACACAAAGGCCAGTAAGAAAACCACCGTTTGAAGAACCACGATAATTCCGCCTGTCGCGCCGTCAATGAAATAGCTGATATAGGCCCCCAGAAAACTGCTGAGGGCACCTATGAATATGGACGTTAGGATCAAGCGCGGAAAGCGATCACATAGCAGATAGGCGGTCGCCCCCGGCGTCACAACCATGGCCACAACCAAGAACGCCCCAACCGTTTGCATCGCCGCAACCACGCATGCCGACAGCAGCATAAAGAACAGCCCCTTCAGCAACCGTGGCCGCAACCCAATCGAGCGCGCATGGCTTTCATCAAAGAAAACCACCATCAGATCTTTCCACTTCAGCGTCAGAATACCGAGCGAGACAAACCCGATAATCGCCAATTGCATCGTGTCCTCAGGTGCAATGGCCAGAATATTGCCCATTGTGATGGTCTGAATAGACACAGCCACCGGGTTGACCGAGATCATGAACAGACCCAATCCGAAAAACGCCGTAAAAATGATGCCGATAACAACGTCTTCTTTCAAACCAGACCGGTTCGACAGGAACAACATCGCCGCCGCTGCCAAACCACCCGATAGGAACGCCCCAAGCGCGAAAGGCAGTCCCAGCATATAGGCCCCGGCCACGCCGGGAACGACGGAATGCGACAAGGCATCACCGATCAGGGACCAGCCCTTGAGCATCAAATAAGCAGACAAAAAGGCGCAAACCCCACCAACAAGGGCAGAAACCCACATCGCGTTGGTCATATACCCATAGGCAAATGGTTCTAAAAGGACACTCATTCCGAGCGATCCTTAAGACGTGTTTTGTCGCCATATTGCACAAACGGGCGTTCATCATCCGTCAGGATCGTCACACGGCGTTCATCTTCATCATCGTGCAAATCAGATCCACCCAGCGTAAAGTGACGCAGGACGCCGCCAAATGCCAATTCCAGATTTTCATGTGTAAAGGTCGTCTCGGTTGGTCCGTACCCAAGCACTGTGCCTTTGACCAAGACGCATCGATCGCAATATTCCGGCACAGCCCCAAGGTTATGTGTCGAAACCAGCATCACGCGCCCTTCGTCGCGCAATTCTCGCAAGAGCCCAATGATCTGTTCCTCGGTTTTCACGTCAACGCCCGTGAACGGTTCATCCAGCAAAATGACATGGCCATCTTGCGCCAAAGCACGCGCAAGGAAGACGCGTTTTTTCTGCCCACCGGACAATTCACCAATCTGACGATGCCGATAATCCTGCATATTCACGCGCTCAAGGGCCGTCGTAACCGCATCGCGATCCTGTTGTGACGGACGGCGCAACAGTCCCATATGGCCGTAGCGTCCCATCATAACGACATCTTCAACCAGCACAGGAAAAGACCAATCCACCTCTTCCGATTGCGGCACATAAGCCACGAGGTTCTTTTTCAACGCGTCTTTGACCGACATGCCCAATAGGCGAATGTCGCCTTTCGCCACCGGAACAAACCCCATGATCGCTTTAAACAGCGTGGATTTTCCTGCGCCATTCACACCGACCAAAGCCGTTACCGTTCCGCGAGGAATTTCAAACCGTGTGTCGCGCAGTGCCGTATGGCCATTGCGATAGGTCACAGTGACGTCCCGAGCAAAAATGCCGCCGCGCGGATCCAGGTCTTGGGCGCGCGGCATGGGCGTGTCTGCATGCGTATTCATATACCAAACTTTCCAATGATGAGGCCCGCAATTTGCGGGCCAAATGGATTATTCAAGACCTTTTTCCAAACCCTTTACCAAGGTTTCCGAAGTCACACGTAACAAATCTAGATAGGTCGGCACAGGGCCGCCCGCCTCTGACAAGCTATCAACATATAAAACGCCGCCATATTCAGCACCGGTTTCCCGCGCCACCTGCTGTGCGGGGGCTGTGTTCACAGTGCTTTCACAGAATACAGTTGGAATGTCATTTTCCCGCACCCCGTCAATTACAGACCGCACCTGCTGTGGTGTTCCCATCTGGTCCGCATTCATCGGCCATAGATACAATTCTTGAAGACCAAAATCTTTGGCCAGATAGCTAAACGCGCCTTCACATGTCACCAACCAGCGCTGGTCCTCTGGAATCTCAGCGACTGTTGCGCGCAAAGGTTCCAAAGTGTCTTGTAGCTCTTGCGCATAAGCCGCAGCATTGGCTGCATAAACATCTGCATTATCCGGGTCCATTTCAGAGAACGCCGCCTCAATATTGGCGATATAAACCAGCGCATTGTCCAACCCCATCCAAGCATGTGGGTTGGGTTTCCCCGCATAGGCCCCTTCTGCAATTGGAATTGGTGTAATTCCGTCAGTCAGCGTGACAGAGGGAACATCCCCAAGGTTGGATAGGAACTGTTCGAACCATAGTTCCAGATTCATACCGTTCCACAAGATCAGATCTGCGTCTTGTGCGCGCAACAGATCCCTTGGTGTTGGTTCATACCCGTGGATCTCAGCACCCGCTTTGGTAACGGATACAACTTCCGCAGCCTCACCCGCCACATTTTGGGCAATGTCAGCAAGAACTGTAAAGGTCGTTACAACCTTCAATTTATCTGCGGCGTACCCTCCGCTCGCCGTCGACAACACACCCACTACACAAACAGCAACTTTGATATTCGTTTTCATAGAAAGAACTCCTGTCGATTTTGTCCGAGCAAACTGTTTTTCTCCCAAACAGATTTTTGCGAACCATTCTCAATTCTTTTATCAAGCCCCTTCGATTATGCAAGTGATAATCATTCTCATTTTATTATCAGCACCCAACACGATAAATGCTCAATCCTAGTTAGCACCCTTGTGTCAATTTCACTTTTGGAATTTTAAATCCTAATCGCCAACAATAACAATGGTTTCGATAGCCACTCGACGATCAGATTTTCAGCATCTCAATCTGTTTAAACCAGAGTTCGTGAACAACAAATAACGCCAAAGAAAAATTGCTTTCCCTTTATGATTTGCCAGTTATAATCGCGACCATGATGAGGAATGCCCATATCACGATACAGTCTCTGCTTTTCAGCGGAGCCTCTGTGCTGGGCCTAGAGCTACTACTAACTCGCCTCTGAGCGTGGCCTCTCGGCGCGCGCGCTCGGGGGAGGTTCATACGCGTCGAAATCCACTCATCACGGCTTTGACACCAGTTCATTGATATAGAAGCACAGTTTCCAAGCAGACCTTGCTGGATCTTCCGACCTGTGACATCTGTCGTCAAAAGCCGAACTTATTCTTATGGGTTGCTGATTTAAACCAATCGGGCCCTATCGACACGTTATGTAGGACGTAACCATGACAAAAGATCGCGTATTTATCTTCGACACCACTTTGCGAGACGGCGAACAATCCCCCGGCGCAACAATGACCCACGACGAAAAGCTGGAAATAGCTGAGTTGCTGGACGATATGGGCGTCGACATCATTGAGGCTGGTTTCCCCATCGCATCTGAAGGCGACTTCCGCGCAGTATCTGAAATTGCCGAACGGTCTAAGAATTCCGTTATTTGCGGTCTGGCCCGTGCCAAAACAGGTGACATCGATCGATGTGCCGAAGCCGTGCGCAAAGCGGCTCAACCACGCATTCACACATTTATTGGCACATCCCCTCTGCACCGCGCGATTCCCAACCTGACGCAGGATGAAATGGCCGAGGTCATTCATGATACAGTGACACATGCCCGTAATCTGGTGGATAATGTACAATGGTCACCGATGGATGCGACGCGCACAGAATGGGATTATCTCTGCCGTGTTGTCGAAATCGCTATCAAAGCCGGCGCAACCACGATCAACATTCCCGATACCGTGGGATACACAGCCCCTCGTGAATCCGCAGATTTGATCAAACGCCTAATCGAAACGGTCCCCGGCGCAGATGACATCATCTTTGCCACCCATTGCCACAACGATTTGGGTATGGCGACGGCAAATGCTTTGGCCGCGGTAGATGGTGGCGCGCGCCAGATCGAATGTACAATCAACGGTTTGGGCGAACGTGCTGGCAATACCGCATTGGAAGAGGTCGTCATGGCCCTGAAAGTGCGCAATGACATTATGCCTTACGAAACCGCGATCGACACCAAAAAGATCATGCATATCTCGCGTCGCGTTTCCACCGTGTCTGGTTTCCTTGTTCAGCCGAACAAAGCGATTGTGGGCAAGAATGCTTTTGCCCATGAAAGCGGTATCCACCAAGACGGCATGCTGAAAAACGCAGAGACCTTTGAAATCATGCGCCCCGAAGATGTGGGCATTTCTGGAACCTCCCTGCCCCTTGGCAAACATTCAGGCCGTGCCGCATTGCGGGCCAAACTGAAAGATCTGGGCGTAGAGGTTGGTGACAATCAGCTGAAAGACATCTTTGTCCGCTTCAAAGAACTGGCCGATCGCAAGAAAGAGGTCTTTGACGATGATGTCTTGGCACTGGTGTCCACTGCCGGTGAAAGCGAAGACCATCTACAACTGGTAAACCTGCGCGTTGTTTGCGGCACAGGCGGTCAGGCCGAAGCAGAACTAGAAATGGAAATCGGCGGTAAGGATGTCAGCGCAACCGCGCCCGGCGACGGACCAGTAGACGCGACGTTCAAAGCCGTCCGCGCCCTGTATCCAAACGCTGCACGCCTACAACTGTATCAGGTGCAGGCAGTCACGGCAGGCACCGATGCACAGGCAACTGTGTTTGTTCGTCTGGAAGAAGACGGCAAAATCGCAACAGGTCAATCCGCCGACACGGATACAGTTGTGGCCTCGGCAAAAGCCTATATCAGCGCGCTGAATCGTCTGGTCACACAGTCAGAGAAAACAGGTGATGTGCCTGAGGTGTCTTATAAGGACGCTTAAGACTCATCTGATAGAAGTGGTGGGAACGGAGAAATTGAATTTCAACCACTTCTATCGACCGGGTCAACGAAATGAAACTAAGATCACTTCTTTTCCTACTGCTCTTCAAATCCAGCGCATTGCATGCGCAAGAGCTCGAGTATATTCAGCACGCTATTAATATTTGCGACGCATTTTTGAAAAATGAGCCAACAGACTTGCCGGAAGACACGTGGTTTCCGGCAATAAAGGTAAACGCAGTTGGACCGGATCCGAACAATCCAATTTCTAAGCATGAGACATTGGTTTCTTTTTTCAAACTACGGCCCTTGGTAATTTATGCCACAACTGATGAGTTGCTCGATCTAGTCACAACTAAAACATGTAGCATTTCCGTTGTTGATCAGGACAGAAGGAAATTTTTGGGTAAACAAATCCCGGCCTCAATCAGCTGGGATTCCCAACATCAGTTTTCCGCAGATTTTTCTCAGTCAGTTAACTCAGGTACCGTACCCAGCAATTTAACTGCAATCGAAAGTATGGATTTGGGAATCATGAAATTTTACGCGAAATGCGTACCGAATGCAGAAACGACTTCGGTTTTCAGTTTTAGCCCTTTTGGTGATCATAATTCGCTGCGTCAGTTAAAAATTAAAAGTCATTTAGTATCGACTAAAAAACTAAGTATATGCCCTTAGAAAAAAGGACCCCGGATCCCCAACCTCTCGTTTAATTTGGCTGTAAATTTCCTACCAAGAGGTTAGTTTGCTTTGAAATAGCTTTTCAACCTTGAGGCCAGTCATGACACAGTTCACAGTCGCATCTTTCAACGTCAAAAATCTGATCGGGCCGGATCAGGAATATTACAAATTCCAGACCTACACGCCTGAAGAATATGCTTGGAAACAAGATTGGCTCGCTGATCAGGTCCTGACTTTGAATGCCGATATTGTCGCCTTTCAGGAAATCTTTGAAGAAGACGCTCTGCGCGATACGGTGTCCGAAGCCGATGACCGCGCCCGTGAATTGAACGCAGCCGCAATCCCCGACAGATCCAAACGCTACAGCCGCAAAGCCATCTTTCGCCGTTTGGCCGTGGATACTTATGACGATGCAGCTCTGGTTTTTGCACCAAATGTGGCGGACACACATGAACCCGGCAAACGTCGCCCGGGATTGGCCATATTGACCCGCTTTCCCGTGTTGGAAACCGAGATCATCCAAGATTTGGCTGTGCCCCTAGAAATCCCCTTTGACGCATTACGCGGCAGCGACGGCGAGGCCGGTTTTTTCCGCATGCAACGCGTGTCCCGGCCCATTTTGAAAGTCCGCCTAAAGGTTGGTGAACAAGAGATCGTTGTTTTCAACTCGCACCTCAAATCAAAGCTAGGGGAATTCATCACACCGGAAGGAACCGCGTTCCCACCCGAAAATGATCTAACTCAATACGACCCCGTGGGACGCGCACTAGGTTCGCTCCGCTCTGGCCTACGACGCATGGCAGAAGCTTGGGTTTTGCGCCGCGAAATCGTGAAAGAATTGTCCAAAGGAACACCCGTCATTGCCATGGGCGACTACAATGATGGCGAACATGCGGTGAGTTCGGAAATCATCTCTGGCGAAGCGCCGTTTAAAGATTATCGCTGGTTGCTGCGACACGATGCCGAGACATCGCGCGATCGGTACGATGCCCAACAGCACGAACAAATCACCGAGGACATCCTAAAGCATCAACTACATTCAGCCGAGAAACTATTTGTGCGTAAATCGATGCGGGACATGGTCTATACCACGGCCTTTGGCGGCGCCTTTGAAAGCATCGACCAGATCTATCTATCCCGCCATTTCCATCCCGATTACGATAAAGCGATTGGCGAGATGGAATATTTCAGCGTGTTCAACGATCATTTGACCGACGGATCCCACCCCGAAGCGCCCTATAACAAACTGGCCTCTGACCACGGGCAAATCATGGCGCATATGAAATTATTCGAGGCATAAGACCCGTTAGGGCCTTATGGAATGATTTCGAACTTTGTCACATCCACCATCCCGCGATCTGTGATCTTTAGATGCGGGATGACTGGCAACGCGAGGAACGACAGCGTCAGAAACGGCTCGGTCAATGTTACGTCCAAAGATTTGGCCGCTGCGCGCAACTTCACCAGAGCTTCGCGCACCGTTTCAAAACTTTCTAACGACATTAGGCCCGCCACTGGTAGCGCCAATTCAGCCAAAATCTCACCGTTTTCCACGACAACAAATCCGCCTTCAATCTCGCTAAGGCGATTCACGGCCAACGCCATATCGTCATAGTCGACACCAACAGACACAATGTTATGGTGATCATGGCAGACCGTCGCGGCCATCGCGCCACGTTTCATGCCAAAGCCTTTGACGAAGCCGCTGGCAATATTGCCGTTTTTGCCATGACGTTCCACAACCGTCACGCGGATCAAATCTCTTGCCAAATCAGGTCGTTTGTCCCCATCGACCGCCGGGATCTCTTCCTGCAAATGATCCGTGATCACCTGCCCGTCCCGCAGACCAATCACGTCTGTCAAACTGCGATTGCCACCATATCGGAAATCTGATGGTCCCACTTGTTTGGCTTTCACAGAATTGCGTCCAACGGGCGCGATATCACCCCGCGCCGCAAAGCCTGCATCATTCACCAATTTTCCGCCGGCCCAGACATAGTGGGCATCGCAGGCCTCAAGCGAGCCCAGCGCAACGATATCCGCCCGTTTGCCCGGCGCGATCAATCCGCGATCCTTCAGACCAAAAGCCTCGGCAGGCGACAAGCTGGCCGCGCGATAGGCCGCAAGTAGCGATGTGCCCAACTCAATCAAAGTGCGCAACATATAATCAAGATGCCCATGTTCCCCGATATCCAACGGGTTCCTGTCATCTGTACATAGGCACATATAAGGGGCCGTGATTTCAGTCAGCAAAGGTTGCAGTGCACGTAGATCGTTGCAAATCGATCCTTCCCGGATCAACACCCGCAGGCCTTTTTGCAGCTTTTCTTTTGCTTCTTCGGCGCTGGTTGCTTCATGTTCCGTGCGAATGCCTGCCGAGATATACGCGTTTAGATCTTTACCGCTCAGCAACGGACAATGACCATCAATATGGGCGCCCTCATATAGGGCCAATTTCTTTAGCACTTCGGGATCGCGATAGATCACACCCGGATAATTCATGAATTCGGCCAACCCGATGCCAGATGGATGCCCCATCAGCGCCGCGATATCGTCGGCCAACAATTCTGCACCCGCCGTTTCCATATCCGTCGATGGCACGCAAGAGGACAGCTGAACCCGCAAATCCATCATCACCTGCTCGGACGCATCCTGAAAATACCGAATGCCTTCTGATCCCAAGACATTGGCAATTTCATGCGGATCACAAATCGCGGTTGTCACCCCACGCGGCGTCACGCAGCGGTCAAATTCAAACGGGGTGATCATTGAACTTTCCACATGCAAATGTGTGTCGATAAAGCCCGGAACCAAGGTCAGGCCCGAGACGTCCACGACCTCTTTGCCCTCATAGTCAGCCCCGATCCCAACAATCGTGTCGCCACAAATGGCAACGTCACCTTCAATGAAATCACCGCAAATCAAATCAAAGACACGCCCGCCGCGCAGAACGATATCTGCTGGTTCATCCCCTTTGCCCTGTGCAATGCGTTGTGCCAGATCTGCCATGATCCACCTCATTTCTTTGATTGTTTCACCAACCCTATTCCTCTTTTCATACGAGGAAAAGCGCATCCTGTCGCATTGACCTAAGGCGAACACAGGTCCACATAGACATCAGCGAGGTGATCTCATGAGCACATTGTCCATTCAATTCAAAGTGACACGTATGACATGCGCGGGATGCGCAGGTCGGGCTGAACGCGCATTGGCCGCCGTGCCGGGCGTCACCGAGGCCCGCGTCAATTTGGCGAACCACACTGCTTATGTCACAGGGGTTGCACCTCTGGATGCTTTGACCGCTGCTTTAGCGCAGGCTGGTTATCCTGCGCAGTTGGATGATGCCGTTCAAAACGACGAGGTAACCGCATTACGCGCTAATGCCCGGTTGGCGGGGCTGCTTACCCTACCGGTTTTTGTCATTGAAATGGGCGGACATATTTTTCCTTCCCTACATCACGCGTTTTACGCGCAGGTTGAACCGCAGGCTTGGGGACTGGTTCAGTTTCTTCTGATCACCGCCGTTATGGCCGTTCCTGGATTGCAATTCTATAAAATCGGATTGCCTATGCTTTTCAAAGGCATGCCGGAAATGAATTCACTGGTTGCGATCGGCACGCTAGCGGCGTGGTCGTATTCCTGCATATCATTTTTCACACCTACGCTTCTGCCCGCGGGCACACATGCCCTCTATTTTGAAGCCGCTGGGGTGATCATCACCCTAATCCTTTTGGGCCGATGGCTAGAAGCCCGCGCACGCGGGAAAACGGGCAGCGCAATACGCAAACTGCTGTCTCTGCGCCCCGACACCGCCTTCGTTCAACGCTTAGGTACATTCGTCGAAACCCCTTTAGATCAGGTCACCACCGACGATCTGATCCGGCTGAAGGCAGGCGAAAGGGCCAGCGTCGACGGTATCGTGGTTCAAGGACAATCTGAGCTGAACGAAAGCATGTTAACCGGCGAAGCCCTACCTGCGCCGAAAACCCCGGGCGATAAGATCATCGGGGGCACAATCAATGGTGATGGGGTGTTGATCTATCGTGCAACGGCTGTCGGTAAAGATACGGTACTGTCCCGTATCGTGGATCAGGTCAGTCAGGCGCAAGGTGCGCGACTGCCTGTTCAAGCCCTAGCTGACCGGATCATCCGTATTTTCGTGCCTGTCATTTTGGGCATCGCCGCACTGACCGCCATTGTCTGGCTCATTTTTGGCCCCTCTCCTTCCCTACCCCATGCGCTAAACGCAGCGGTTGCCGTGCTTGTGATCGCCTGCCCCTGTGCAATGGGCCTTGCCACGCCCACATCTGTCATCACCGCAACCGGGCGCGCGGCCGAGCTGGGCATCCTGTTTCGCAAAGGCGAAGCGTTGCAACGGTTGGAAGAGATCAAAGTTGTAGCTTTTGACAAAACCGGCACCCTAACAACCGGTAATTTGCAGATCCAAACCTGCCAAATTTCGCAAGGTTTCGAAAAATCACAAGTCCTACAACTGGCCGCAAGCGCCGAACAAGGATCGAACCACCCTATTGCCACAGCCTTTTTGGATGCCAACACGCACCCTTTGTTAGATCCCAGTCAAATCGACAACAAACCCGGCTTTGGATTACGCGCGCAGATCAATGGGCACGAGGTCCTGATCGGCGCACCGCGTATGATGGTGCAAGCAGGCATAAACACTGACGCGATAAACCTGCCGCCAGCACAAACCCCGGTATGTGTCAGCATTGATGGCTATCTTGCTGGGGTTTTCGGCCTTTCAGATACACCCCGTCCAGATGCAAAGGCAGTCATAGATCGCCTGCGTGCCCTCGGCATAAAAACAGCCATCTTGTCAGGCGATGCGCCCGATGTTGTTGCGGCGCTTGCGTCGTCTCTTGGTGTTGATGTGGCACATGGCGGGTTATTGCCGGAAGACAAAACTCAGACGCTTGAAACGCTACGGGCTACATTTGGGCCAACGGTTTTTGTTGGGGATGGCATCAATGATGCGCCTGTTCTCGCTGCTAGTGACGCTGGTATTGCCATGGCAGCCGGGGCCGATATTGCCGTTGAAGCAGGTGACGTGGTTCTGTCCCAAAATCAATTGGGTCGCGTCGTGGACGCATTAGGCCTATCGCGCGCAACCCTCGCCAATATCCGCCAAAATCTATTCTGGGCCTTCGCCTACAACGTCGCCCTCATACCGATTGCCGCTGGCCTATTCTATCCGGCACTTGGGTGGCAATTGTCACCGATGTTAGGTGCGGCTGCCATGGCGTTATCGTCGCTGTTTGTGCTGGGCAACGCATTACGCCTGCGCCGCTGGCATCCAGGGCACTAAGGCGCCCCAGTTTCCGCTTCAATCTGCGCACGGGATTTGCGCGCGCGCTCTGTGGCTGATTTCAACTGACCGCAGGCTGCCATAATATCTTCGCCACGCGGCGTGCGAATTGGCGATGCATATCCTGCATTGTGGATGATATCGGCAAATTTGCGAATTCGGTTCCAGCTAGAACGCGTATAGGGTGATCCGGGCCATTCATTGAACGGAATCAAGTTGATTTTCGCTGGAATGCCTTTGATCAGCTTGACCAAACGACGCGCGTCTTCGTCGCTGTCATTCACGTCTTTCAACATGACATATTCAAACGTGATCCGTTCAGAATTCGATAGGCGCGGATATTCACGCAACGCGTCCAAAAGCGCCTCGATATTCCAGCGTTTGTTGATTGGCACCAGTTTGTTGCGCGTCTCATCATCAGTTGCATGAAACGACACCGCCATCAGACATCCAATTTCCTCGGCGCATTTGGCGATTTCAGGAACAACACCTGACGTGGACAGCGTGATCCGACGGCGGGACAGGGCAATGCCTTCACCATCCATCGCGATCTTCATCGCATCACGCACATTGTCAAAATTATACAAAGGTTCGCCCATGCCCATCAAAACGATATTGGACAAAAGGCGTGGGCCATTTTCACCTGTACCCACACCGGGTTCAGGCCATTCTTCCAAATCATCCCGGGCCATCATGATCTGACCGACGATTTCAGCGGCCGTCAGATTGCGCACCAGTTTTTGTGTACCCGTGTGACAGAACGAACACGTCAGGGTGCACCCCACCTGAGAGGAAATGCACAACGTGCCGCGATCCGTCTCGGGGATATAAACAACCTCGACCTCATGACCGCCAGCGATACGCACTAGGTATTTGCGCGTACCATCTTCGGACACTTGTTTTGACACAACCTCTGGCACCTCGACCACAAAATTGGCCGCCAGTTTTGCGCGGTAGTCTTTTGCCAGATTGGTCATCTGCGCGAAATCACGCACGCCCCAATGATAAATCCATTGCCATAACTGATTGGCACGCATCTTGGCCTGCTTTTCAGGTGTGCCGACTTCAATCAGCGCATCCCGCAATTTTGCCCGTGTCAGACCCACAAGATTTTTGGGTCCCTCCGGCATTTTACGGGGGATGGTCATAACATCTTGCGTGATCGGCGCAGTTGGCTCTGGCTTGGCAGTCATGATTCAAGGCTTTCTGAAAACTCGAAACCGGTTGATACAGCAAAACGTTTCAAAAGGAAACGGTGTCGCATGCATAGCTGATGTTTCAGGAATGACCGGACCCTGACAAAAGCTGGATCACCATCACACCTGCTAAAATCAAGCCAATCCCGATCAAAGCAGCCAAATCCAGCACCTGCCCCAGAAACACGAACCCAACGATCGCAATCAGCGCGATGCCCAACCCTGACCAAATTGCATAGACAACCCCAACGGGCATGCTGCGCAGCGCAATGGACAGCAAATAAAACGAAAGCCCGTAAAATATGATGACCGCGACCGAGGGCAGTAATTTGGTGAATTGTTGGCTTTGTTGTAATGCGGTTGTGCCGATGACTTCGGCAATAATGGCAAAGATAAGCGCCAGTTTATGGGGTGCCATAAGGCCTCCTATTATAGGTCAAACGCCTCACCTGCCAGGTAAGCCGGTGCAAGCAAATAACGCCGATGCCGCCCCAAAGGGAAACGCGATGGTTCTGCGCACAACACATCTGGAATCTTTTCAACGCCAAGCATCTGCTGCGCCAGTAAATGGCCAGAATAGCTTGCCATAGCAACACCATTACCATGATAGCCCAGCGCCGCAAACAGACCCGGCTGCTCGGGAACGGGGCCAACAAAGGGCAAGAGTTTGCCCGTCATAGACAACAGACCGTACCAATCATGTGTGATTTCGACATCCCGCCAAGCCGGGAACATTCTGTTGAAATCTTTGCGAATCTTACGTTGGATGCGCGCCTGAATGTGTGATGTCGCAAACAATCCGCCCCGCATGCCAAACAAGAAACGTCCATCTGGCAGCATTCGGAAATAATGCAGCATGTAGCGACTGTCGTAACACATTTGCGTGCTGGTCCAACCAGCGGCTTCGCGTTCGGCCTGTGTCAAAGGGCGGGTCACGATCACATTTGAAGAAATCGGCAAATAGCGCGCGCGCAACCATTCAGGTAGGTGTTCTGACGAATAACCGTTCGTGGCCACGATCACCTGATCGGCAGAAATCGTGCCGCGATCTGTCTGCAACCGCCACCGTCCATCGCGGCGCGACATCACCGAGACATGCGTATCTTGAAACATCGTGATGCCTTGGGCCCTGCATAGATCATTCAGGCCAGACATATATTTCGCCGGATTTAGTCCAAACCCAATGGGTTGTGTCACCCCACCAAACCAAGGCCCACCCAAGCCCTGTTGCGCCAAATCCGCGGCATCATGCAGAACGCCCTCCTCATTCTGTATCGCGCGCCACGCTCTTGCAGAATGCGCCAATAAGGTTTCCCCACCAGAACAACGATCAACATCAATGCTGTTTTGCTCCAATAGCGCGCTGACATAGGAAACCGATGCTTTTTGCGTGTCTTTCCACGTCTCTAATGCCTCTGCACCAAATTGACGTCGAAACGCGCCATCCGGCAGTTTCCCTCCGCCCAAACAGCAGAAGCCGCCATTGCGCCCGGACGCCCCCCAAGCAGGGTGCCTGCTATCTACAACGATGACAGAGGCGCCTTGCGCCGCAAGCGTTCGGGCCGCATTTAGCCCAGTAAAGCCCCCCCCGACAACCACGACATCTGCGCTGATATCCCCATCCATTTGGGACCAAGGCGCAATATCCACCGTATCCATCCAATAGGACGGATTTGGCCCTTCATAGGCCGGTGCTTCATAAAGTCGAGTCATGTTGTTTCAGGCATCCATTGGCCGACGTGCAGTATATTTTGTGATCAAAGAGGCCGTGACAACGCCGATGGTCACAATAGCGATCATCAGTGTCGACAGGGCATTGATCTCGGGATTGACGCCTAGACGCACGGCAGAAAAAATTTGAATTGGAAGCGTCGTTGCTCCAGGCCCCGAGACAAAGGATGCAATGACCAAATCATCCAATGATAGCGTAAAGGCCAGCAACCAACCCGAAACCACGGCCGGAGCGATGATCGGCAACGTCACAAGGCGAAATGCGGCCAAAGGCGAACAGCCCAGATCTAATGCGGCCTCTTCCAGTGATCTATCAAACGTCGACAATCGCGCGCTTACGACAACCGATACATAGCACATTCCAAATGTCGTATGGGCCAGAATGATCGTGAAAGCATCCCTATTCAAACCAATGGCAATGAATAGAAGAAGTAGCGAAAGCCCCGTGATGACTTCTGGCATAACAAGCGGTGCATATATCATCCCCGAAAACAGGGTGCGCCCGAAAAACCGCCCCCCCCGGATCATAACATAGGCCGCCATCGTGCCTAGGATCGTTGCAATAGATGCAGAAGCCAGCCCAACCTTTAAAGTAACCAAAGCAGATTGCGCAAAATCACTATTGGTAAACAATTGCACATACCATTGCGTTGAAAACCCGGCCCAAACTGTCACCAGTTTCGATGCGTTAAAGCTGTAGACAACCAGCACAATCATGGGCAGGTACAAAAAGGCAAACCCGATTGTCAGCGAGGTTGCATTGAACCAAGTAAACCGTTTCATGCACCCACCTCGCGAAGCCGCTGTTCATTCCGCTGGAACAAAACGATGGGCACAACAAGAATAAGCAACAAAATGATCGCCACAGCGCTGGCAACAGGCCAATCGCGATTTGCGCTGAATTCATTCATCAGCACTTTTCCGATCATCAACGTATTTGACCCGCCCAGAAGGTAGGGAATGACATATTCGCCCAGCGCCGGGATAAACACCAAAAAGCATCCAGCGATAATACCCTGTTTCGCCAACGGAATTGTAACCAACCAAAAGGCTGTAATGCGCGTGCACCCCAAATCTTGGGCCGCTTCCAGAATAGACATATCCAGCCGATCCAGCGCAGCATAAATCGGCAAGATCATGAAAGGCAGATAGGTGTAAACGATCCCAATATAGACTGCGATATCGGTATTAATGATCTGCAAAGGGTCATTGATGACACCCGTCCACATCAGAAACTGGTTCAAAAGCCCCGTATTGCTGAGGATCCCCATCCACGAATAGACGCGGATCAAAAACGAAGTCCAGAAAGGCAAGATCACCAACATCAACAGAACTGGACGCCAGTCTGTCGAAGCGTTGGCTATTCCGTAAGCTATGGGAAAGGCCAAAAGCAGCGTTAGAAAAGTCGAGATGACCGCTATTTTCAACGAGCTCAGAGCTGATTTCCAATAAAGCGCATCTTCGCTGAGCCAAACATAGTTTTCAAAATCCAGCCCAGACAGGAATTCCCTGAACGCCGCAACGCCATCCGAGGGTTCCCAATTGGGTGCATAAGGCGGCATCGCAATGGCGATATCGGAAAGCGAGATCTTCAACACGATCACAAATGGCACCGCGAACAGTGCCAAAAGCCACAGATAAGGAACAAGGATAAGAGAAGCGCGCCGCATATTAATGCTCCAACGCCACACCAGCGGTTGATGAAAAACTGATCCAGACATCATCTTCCCACGTGATCGAACGTCGCGAAATCCGGCGCGTGTTTGACACTTGTGCCATGATCTTTAGCCCATTCGTCAATACAACATGATAGGTGGACACATGACCTAGATAGGCAATGTCGATCACCTTACCCTGAAACGCGTTCAACGCATCTGGTCGAGCTTTGGAAATACCAATCTTTTCAGGACGGATGGAAAAGTTGACCGTTTTGCCATCCAAACAAGGATCCGCATTGGTGGCAATGATCGGATCTTGCCCGTCTGCCCAATGAATTGCGATTCCCCCAGCCGGCAATTCCCGCACTGTATCAGTAACCGTATCCTCCTGCTGGGCTGGTTCTACCGCCTGTTCATCTGATTTCGAACGCGCACCTAGAACTGGTTCAAAAACGGTGTCGTGCAACCAAGCGCCAAACGCGTTCGGTTGCGGTTGTCGGGGGGTATCTTGTTGTTGGGCAGAGGGCTGTCCGCCCGCGCTATCCTGCGGCGCGACATCACTTGGAACGCGGGATTTGGCAACGCCGGAGATAAGGGAAACATCGCCAATAAAGTCAGCGACATAGATCGAATTTGGCGCCTCATAAATCACGTCTGGCGTGGCCACTTGCACCAGTTTTCCTTCATCCATAACCGCAACACGACTGGCGACAGTCATGGCTTCTTCTTGGTCATGGGTCACGATCACAAATGTTGTGCCCGTACTTTCCTGAATATCCATCAGCTCAAACTGTGTTTCTTGACGCAACTTCTTGTCCAGCGCCCCAAGAGGTTCATCCAATAGCAACAGCTTGGGCGCCTTGGCCAAAGACCGGGCCAAAGCAACACGTTGCCTTTGACCACCCGATATTTGATGTGGTTTGCGACGCGCGAATTTTTCCATGCGGGTTAGGCGCAACATCTCTTCAACGCGCGCGGTCAATGCCTGTCCTGATTTGCCTTCGCGGCGTAGGCCAAAGGCAATATTGTCCCAAACAGAAAGATGTGGAAACAGCGCATAACTCTGAAACATCATGTTCACCGCACGCTTGTTTGGCGGCACTGTACTGACATCCAACCCATCAATGCGAATTGTGCCTTCCGTTGGCATTTCAAAACCGGCCAACATGCGCATCATCGTCGTTTTCCCGCAGCCTGATGGCCCAAGAAGCGCAAAGAATTCGCCTTTGTAAATTTTCAAAGATTGATTATCGATTGCGGTGAAATCGCCAAACCGCTTGGTCACATTCACAAATTCGATCAAAGGCCGTGTCTCAGGATCATCCCAAGAGGCTAATTCCGTTTGAATCATTTTACAGTCCAGACAAAATAACCCGCGCCAAGGATTGGGCGCGGGGCAATCTTGTGATGCGCATTAAACGCCTGATTTGATTGACGTCCAAAGACGTGTCACAACCCGCTGCACTTTCGGCGGGAACGGCCCAACAATATAGGTATTGTCCAGCGCGGCCTGCGGCGGATAGATCGCTGGATCGCCGATCACATCTTCAAACAAAAGATCCTGAGACGCGACATTGCCATTCGCGTAATAGACGTAGTTCGACGCATCAGCCATGTTCTGCGCATCCAACATAAAGTCTATGAATTTATGCGCAGCGTCAGGATTTGGTGCATCGGCTGGAATGGCCAATTGGTCAAACCACATCAGCGCCCCTTCGACTGGTGCATTGTAGGCGATGTCCACCCCGTTATCGGCTTCCGCAGCACGGTCACGCGCCTGCAAAATATCGCCCGACCAACCGAAAGCGACACAAATGTCACCATTGGCCAATGCATTGATATATTCAGAACTATGGAATTTAGTGACATAGGGACGTACGGCTTTTACGACATCGCCAGCTTTGTTGAGGTCATCAACATCATGGCTTGTCGGTTCCATGTCCAGATAGGCCAACGCCGCTGGCAACACCTCGTCCGGGGCGTCCAACAGATAAACACCACAGCTGCTTAACTTTTCCATATTCTCTGGATCAAACAGCAAGGAAAGGCTGTCAATCGGCGCATCTTCCCCAAGTATCTCTTGGACTTTTCCAACGTTCACACCAATGCCGGTTGTGCCCCACATGTAGTTAACGGAATAGGCGTTGTCCGGGTCAAAGCGGGATGTGCGATCTGCAATCACGTCCCATAGATTTGCGTAATTCGACAGTTTCGAAACATCCAATTTTTGGAATACACCAGCCTGAATTTGACGCTGCAGAAAACCGCCAGTGGGCACCACGACATCATATCCAGAACCGCCCGCCAACATTTTCGTTTCCAAAATATCATTGCTGTCGAACACGTCATAAATCAATTCAATGCCGGTTTCTGCGGTAAATTTCTCCAACAATGCTTCGTCGATGTAATCTGACCAATTGTAGACGCGCACCTCTTCCGCCCATCCGGCCTGCGCTGTGAGCACCAAGGCCGCGGCCCATGGCAAGAATTTCGTGGTCATAACTAGATCTCCTTGGAATTTATTATTCGCGTAAAAATGCGACCTACAAATATATTGTCGCAGGAATTGAGTAGGATAATTTCATCCTGTTTGTACCCTTGCAAGATTTCTTAACATCTGGTCCAAAAAAACGCCAAATAAGTGAGCAAGCTTTTTCCTATCGCCGCAAAAGAGCGCTGTGCGTAAAAACAATAGCTTTCATAGGATACGAAATACTTGGTTCTGGTTGCACCTTATTGACGCTTTGGCAATTGCACATATGCTCGCCACCAGATTCAGGCTTTGACTCTCAATTCAACTATCTGCCGCCGTTCGTTTTGAAAACGGTCGCTCCGGAGTTTCACCAACTATGATTTCCACCAATACCCCAACGGATCAGTTGCAACGCCTTGATGCAGCCCATCATACCCACCCTTTCACGAATAATGCCGAACTGGCGGAAAAGGGTGCTCGTGTGATCACTCGGGCGGAAGGGTGCTGGTTGACCGACAGTGATGGCAACCGAATTTTGGACGGTATGGCGGGATTGTGGTGTGTCAATATCGGCTATGGCCGCCATGAACTGGCCGAAGTCGCCCGCCGCCAGATGGAAGAACTGCCCTATTACAACACATTCTTTCAAACGACCCATGTGCCGGCAATTGCACTAAGCCAAAAACTGGCGGAACTGGCGCCCGGTGACCTGAATCATGTGATGTACTCGTGCTCTGGTTCTGAAGCCAATGACACCAACCTGCGTCTGGTGCGCACCTATTGGGAGGCCAAAGGCCAACCCCAGCGTAAAGCCATCATCAGCCGCTGGAACGCATATCACGGATCTTCCGTTGGTTCCGCCAGCCTAGGCGGCATGAAAGGCATGCATATGCAGGGTGGCCTGCCGATTCCCGACATTCATCACATTGACCAACCCAACTGGTATTTAGAGGGCGGAGATCTATCGCCAGAAGAATTCGGTTTGGAACGCGCCCGCCAGCTGGAAGCAAAAATTCAAGAGCTCGGACCAGACAATGTCGCAGCCTTTATCGCAGAACCCGTTCAGGGTGCGGGTGGCGTGATCATTGCACCGGAAACATATTGGCCAGAAATCCAACGCATCGTTGACGAATACGGCATCCTGCTGATCGCCGATGAAGTGATTTGCGGTTTTGGTCGAACTGGCAACTGGTTTGGGACCGAAACGCTGAACATCCGCCCACATATTATGACGATGGCCAAAGGGTTGTCCTCTGGTTATCAGCCCATCGGTGGCTCGATGTTGTGCGATGAGGTGGCGCAGGTCATCAACCAGATCGAATTCAACCACGGCTATACATATTCCAGCCACCCTGTTGCAGCAGCTGTCGCATTGGAAAATCTACGTATCCTTGAAGAAGAACATATCGTGGATACGGTGCGTACCGACACAGGACCGTACCTGAAAGAAAAATTCGAATCCCTCACAGATCATCCATTGGTCGGCGAAGCCAAGATTATCGGTATGATGGGGTCTATCGCTTTGACACCAGACAAATCCGCCCGCGCCGCGTTCAAAGACCCCGGTACGGCTGGCTTTGTTTGTCGAGAAAGATGTTTCGCCAATAATCTTGTTATGCGCCATGTCTATGACCGCATGATCATTTCGCCACCTTTGGTCATTTCCAAAGAAGAAATCGACATCTTGATTGCACGGGCATGGAAAGCGCTGGATGAAACATATTCAGAACTGAAAGCCAATGGGGTGCTGAACGCTTAAGCGGCATCAAAAAGATCGTTGGCCTATCCTAGGATAGCCGTTTTTCTATCTTCCCTCCCGGCAAAGCCCAAGATAGCCTGTGCCGAGACCCAGGATGACGAAAGAGACCTATATGTATGACCTCGCCACAATCGGGGCATGGCTGGAATTTGCCGTGCGTTGGCTGCACGTGATCACCGCGATTGCTTGGATTGGATCTTCCTTCTATTTCATCGCATTGGATCTTGGCCTGCACCGAGACCGCAATCTTGCCTCTGGCGCAGATGGCGAAGAATGGCAGGTCCATGGGGGCGGGTTTTATCACATCCAGAAGTATCTGGTTGCCCCTGAACAGATGCCGTCAGATTTGGTGTGGTTCAAATGGGAAAGCTATTGGACCTGGATTTCGGGCTTTATGCTGCTGATCTTGGTCTATTATTTCGGGAACGAATTCTACCTGATCGACCCCAATGTAATGGACCTTAAGGGATGGCAAGCGATTGGTATTTCGGTTTTGTCATTGGGCTTTGGCTGGGTTGCATATGATTATCTTTGCAAATCCAAGCTGGGTGAAAGCACAACCGGACTTATGATCCTGCTCTACCTTGTTCTCGTTGGCATGGCGTATTTTTACACATCTGTCTTTTCAGGACGCGCCGCATTACTGCATCTGGGTGCATTCACCGCCACGATTATGAGCGCCAATGTGGCTATGATCATTATTCCAAATCAGAAGGTTGTGGTGGCTGATTTGATCGCAGGGCGCAAACCAGATCCAAAATATGGCAAGATCGCAAAGCAGCGTTCGACCCATAACAATTATCTGACCTTGCCCGTGATTTTCATGATGCTGTCCAACCACTATCCATTGGCCTTTGCCAGTGAATATAACTGGATCATCGCATCACTGGTGTTTCTGATGGGCGTGACGATCCGGCATTTCTTTAACTCAATGCATGCCCGCAAGGGACGCCCCTATTGGGCTTGGGCCGCCACAGCCATCATTTTTATCATCATCATGGGCCTGTCTACAGCACCGCTTTGGAAAGAGGGTGAAGACACTATCACCACGGGGTCTTTGAACCGATTTATAGAAACAGAGCATTACGCCGAGGTGGAAAACATCGTCAGAGGCCGCTGTTCTATGTGCCATAATGAAGACCCTTTTTACGACGGCATTCTATGGGCCCCCAAAGGTGTTCGGCTGGACAGTCAGGCCCACATCGTGCGCAACGCCCGCGCGATTTATCTGCAGGCAGGTGTTTCACACGCGATGCCCCCTGCCAGCATGAGCCAGATCACCGAAGATGAACGCGCCCTGATCCGGGACTGGTTCGAAGCGGCGAATGGATAGAATAGCAATCATCGGTGCAAGCGGCGCAATCGGACGCGCATTGGTGATAGAAGCAGCCGAACGATATCCAAACGCTACCGTGTTCGCCATTTCCCGAAAACCACCTGCGTTTGAAACCACAAATATCATCCCCCTAACGCTAGACTATTCCAACGAAACAGATGTGGCGAAAGCGGCAGAAAACGGTCCGTTCGACCTAATCTTTATTGCGACCGGGATCCTACACGACGGATCTGACATCTCACCGGAGAAGTCTTTGTCGGATTTAAGCGCGTCCAGCATGCAGCATGTGTTAGCGGTGAACACGATAACTCCGATGATATTGGCCAAACATTTTGTGCCCCAACTGGCACGTTCACCTGCATCGCGTTGCGCTATTCTGTCGGCCCGTGTTGGCAGCATTTCAGATAACCGGCTGGGCGGTTGGTACAGTTATCGCGCCTCCAAGGCGGCCCTCAATATGTTGATCAAAACCGCTGCGATCGAATTGAAACGGCGCAATCCAAAAGCGCTGATTGTTGGACTTCATCCCGGGACTGTGGACAGCGATCTATCCAAACCGTTTCAGGCGCGCGTACCAAAGGATAAACTGTTTACGCCCGACTATTCCGCACGCTGCCTGCTGGATGTTTTGATCGGGCTAGATGTAACGCATTCAGGTACTTGTTTTGCATGGGATGGGGCAGAAATCGCACCTTAATCATGTTGGTCTTTGATGTTTCGCTCTGCGCCGCCAAATGCTAGGATTAGCGGTATGAAAGATGAATCCCACAACATGCGCCCAGTGATCCGTCAACTCGACGATGCCGCCATCAACCGGATTGCGGCAGGTGAGGTTGTGGAGCGCCCGTCTTCCGCAGTGAAAGAATTGGTAGAAAACGCTGTCGACGCGGGTGCGACCCGGATCACGATTGAAATTGCCGATGGGGGCAAGACGCTGATCCGCGTGATTGATGATGGCTGCGGCATGGGTCCAGATGATCTGCCCTTGGCCTTGTCACGGCATGCGACCTCTAAAATCGACGGCTCGGATCTGTTGAATATCCACTCCTTTGGGTTTCGCGGCGAAGCGTTGCCATCTCTCGGAGCGGTCGGTCGCCTGACGATTCAAAGTCGCGCAGAGGACCAAGCGTTTGAGATTTCCGTCAATGGCGGCGACACCTCCGCCATCAAGCCATGTGCAATCAATCAGGGCACAGTTGTGACACTGCGCGATTTGTTTTTTGCGACACCTGCACGCTTGAAATTCTTGCGCACAGACCGCGCTGAAACCCAAGCCATTTCAGATGTCATCAAAAGACTGGCTATGGCCGAACCCTCAATCGGGTTCACATTGCGCGATCTCAGCGGTGACAAACCGCGCGAAACATTCCGTGCGGATCCAGAAACTGGCGACTTGTTTGACGCTTTGCGCAGTCGTTTGGCACGCGTGATTGGCGCGGAATTTGTAGACAATGCCCTGCCCATCGATGCCATGCGTGAAGGGTTCCGTCTGACCGGATATGCCGCATTACCCACATATTCACGAGGGTCATCTGTTGCACAGTTTCTGTTCGTGAACGGCCGTCCTGTGGCCGATAAGACCCTAATTGGGGCACTTCGTGGCGCATATTCTGACTTTTTAAGCCGTGACCGTTATCCAGCTGTGGCCCTTTTCATCACATGCGATCCGCATCTGGTGGACGTCAATGTGCACCCAGCCAAGTCTGAAGTTCGGTTTCGCGAACCGGGTCTTGTGCGTGGTTTGATTGTATCGACACTGCGCCATGCATTGACCGAAGCCGGACATCGTGCGTCCAACACGGTCGGGGCCGAAACATTACAAGCGATGCGACCAGAGACGTTAGGGGCCTTGGGTCAAACACCCGAAACGCCGACGACACCCCGCATCTATCAAATGGACCGCCCTTCACCCGGCGCGCGCATGGCAAGTTATCAAGCACAAGCACCGCTGCAGCCCGGTTTTGCGGACGCGTCACATGTACCGGAATTTGCCGCCCCATCGGGTCGCGTCGTAGAGGATATCGCACCAGAGCCCCACGCGGAATCTCTGCCTTTAGGTGCTGCGCGCGGTCAGGTTCATGAGAACTATATCATTGCCCAAACAGAAAACGGGATCGTCATCGTTGATCAACACGCGGCCCATGAACGGATCGTCTATGAAAAACTAAAGGCGCAAATGGCTGAAAACGGTGTACCCGCACAGGCGCTTTTGATTCCGGAAATTGTAGACCTATCTGCCGATGACCAGGCGATGCTATTAAACATCTCGGACAATTTAAAGAAAATTGGCTTGGGCATCGAACCATTCGGCGGTGGTGCAATTGCGATCCGGGAAACGCCTGCCATATTAGGCGAAGTCAATGCCAGCGATCTGGTTCGCGATATCCTCGACGAAATCGCCGATCTTGGGACATCTGATTTGGTCACAGAAAAGATTGAAGCGATCCTTAGCCGTATGGCCTGCCATGGATCCATCCGTTCGGGACGCCGCATGCGAGCGGAAGAAATGAATGCATTGCTGCGCGACATGGAAGCAACGCCACATTCGGGACAATGCAACCATGGGCGCCCCACCTATGTTGAATTGAAACTTTCGGACATTGAACGGTTATTTGGACGGACATGACAGATTCTGACCTGATGACCGGCATCGCGATCAATCCGCTTTTCTTGCTGATCGGTGGCGGTATTTTGATCGTGTTCGTCATATCCCTACTGATCCTCAGCGCAGGCCGCGCATCACGCGCAGCATCTGAAAGCGGAAATCTGGCACAAAATCTGCAAACGCTGTCCGGCAACCTAAACACAATCGCCATGCAACAAGCCCAGGCTGGCCAAATGATGGAACAGCGACTGGGTGAAGTGCAGCTGGGCATGCAGGACAATCTGGCGCGCGCGCAACAAAGAACCGGTGAACATCTGGCCCATATTCAACAGAATCTCGCAGACAGTTTAGGGGCCCAGCAACTGACCCTGTCCGAGACCTTGGGACATAACCAGATGCGGTTGCAGGAAAACATGGCTGATCTGCAAATGAAAACCGGTCGCGCCCTTACCGATATGCAGGAACGTTTGAACGAAGTATTGGCCGGCACCGCAAAAAGCACAGCAACATCGTTAAGCGCTTTGCATGAACGGTTAGAGACCATCGACAAAGCCCAGGACAATATCACGCGTTTGTCCGGCGACGTTCTTAGTTTGCAAGATATTTTGTCTAATAAGCAAACGCGCGGGGCATTCGGAGAAATCCAGCTCACAGATATCGTATCCAAAGCATTGCCTTCCGACAGCTACACAATGCAGGCAACCCTTTCAAATGGGCGGCGTGCAGATTGCCTGATCCATTTACCCAATCCCCCCGGCCCAATCATCATCGATGCGAAATTCCCGCTAGAAGGCTACGAAGCGCTGCGCAATGCAAAAACAGAGGCTGAATTGGCAGACGCAGCACGCTTTATGCGTGCAACCATTCGCAAACATATCAAAGACATATCTGAACGTTACATTCTGGATGGGGAAACCGCCGATGGCGCATTGATGTTCCTTCCATCCGAAGCTGTTTATGCCGAGTTGCACGCAAATTTTTCAGATGTTGTGCGCGAAGGGTTTTCTGCAAAAGTTTGGATTGTGTCGCCTACAACCTGCATGGCGACACTCAATACGATGCGCGCGATTTTAAAAGACGCCCGCATGCGAGAACAAGCAGGCGCAATTCGAACTGAACTGGCCGCCCTCTACACGGATGTGGATCGCTTGAGCGCACGGGTCGGCAATCTAGATCGCCATTTCGCCCAAGCTGCCAAAGACGTCGCAGAGATCAAGATTAGCGCTGACAAAGCTGGTCGCAGAGCGAAACGTCTGGATAATTTTGATTTTGAAGAAGTTGACCAAGAGACGGGTCAAGTGGTCAAACTGCCCGGTGAATGAAGAAGACACGCCATGACCAAACCGCTGATTTTAGATGATACTGACATTCGGCAACTTGGTATCACTGCCGCTGAAATGGTCGATGCGATTGAAGCCACATTGCGCGACAAAATTGCGGGTCGTGTTTTAACAACTCCGAAATCCATGATCGCTCCTGGCGATGGTCGCTACATGATGACAACACTTGCAACCGGGCCAGACTTTACGGTTGTTAAGGCAGTTACGGTCTGTCCGAACAACCCTGATAAAGGCCTTCCATCAATAACCGGTTCCATTTCTGTGTTAGATTCTCAAACCGGCGAAACCCGTGTTGTGATGGATGCGGAATGGATCACAGGGATTCGAACAGCAGCTCTGAGCCTTTTGTCTGGAAAATTTTTAGCGAATCCTGAAAGCACCTCGATTGGCTTTATTGGATGCGGCGCGCAGGCAAGGGCGCATTTAGAAGTATTTTCAGCCTTTTTTCCGATCAAAAAAATTGTCCTTTTTGGACGTGGGCAAATGAATATTGAGCGGTTATGCTGCATTGCAGCAAGGCATAATTTGGCTTGCGATTTGGCGAATGACCCGATCGATGCGATGGAATGCGATATAGTCGTCAGTTCCCTGCCAGTCACCTACGATGGACCGCCGTTTTTGGACGCTAGACAAATGCATTCCGATGCGTTGGCGATCATCACAGATGCAGCAAAAACTTGGATAAAAAAGCACCTGAATGTTTTCAAAACAATCGTCACGGATGATTTTCAACAAGAGGTAAGCCAACCGGAACCGATGGTTCCAGCATCCCAAATCACAGGCGATCTTTGCGATCTTTTGTCCCAAAGTTGCGACATCCAGACGGGCCCAAAGGCTTTCATGTTTCGCGGAATTGCAGCTGCCGATTATGCAGCTGCAGCATTGATTTATGGAAAATTTGCAAAAAACGAATTGGGCTAAGGCCTTCAAGACGCAAGACTTCTTAAACAGGTCGCCATGCAATAGGTGCATGGAAGTTATGCACTGGCATATCTCCCACCCTAGGGTTAACCCTGTTACCCAGATCAATTAAGAGTGCGACAAAAGAGACGCCAGCCATTGTCGCTACTGCGAAAGTATACCGGGATATACAATCATCTCGGGACGCTAGAGAACAAGCTGGCACAGTCAGGGAGAGGACGAATGACAGATCATCCCCAAGATATCGACCCGGTCGAGTCCCAGGAGTGGCAAGAAGCAATCGAAGATGTGATTGCACGCGACGGTGCGAACCGCGCGCATTTTCTTCTGGATAAGGCTGTACAACAGGCCCGTTCAGCGGGTGCGAAACTGCCATTTTCATCCACAACGCCATATCTGAACACCATCGATACCGATGATGAAGTTGAGATGCCCGGCGATTACGAGATGGAAACACGCATTCGCGCCATCAATCGCTGGAATGCGATGGCAACTGTTGTGAAGCGTAACAAAGTTTCGTCTGAATATGGTGGACACATTGCGTCCTTTGCCTCTTCAGCAAACATGTATGACGTTGGACTGAACCATTTCTGGCGTGCCAAATCCGCGATTCACGGTGGTGACCTTGTGTTCTTCCAAGGACATATCGTTCCCGGTATCTATGCGCGTTCCTTCATGGAAGGCCGCATCACCGAAGAGCAGATGCTGAATTTCCGCTCCGAAGTTGACGGCGGCGGTCTGTCTTCTTACCCACACCCTTGGTTGATGCCAGAATATTGGCAGTTCCCAACCGTTTCCATGGGTCTTGGCCCATTGATGGCGATCTACCAAGCGCGGTTCATGAAATACATGCACAACCGTGGCCTGATTGATGCGGGCGACCGTAAGGTTTGGGCCTTCCTTGGTGACGGCGAAATGGACGAGCCGGAATCATTGGGCGCGATTCATTTGGCGGCACGTGAAGGTTTGGACAACCTGATCTTTGTGATCAACTGTAACCTACAGCGTTTGGATGGCCCGGTTCGCGGTAACTCCAAAATCATCCAAGAACTGGAAGGCAACTTCCGCGGTTCTGGTTGGGACGTGATCAAACTGCTTTGGGGTCGCGATTGGGATGACCTGCTAGAGCGTGACACATCCGGCAAACTGCGTCAGCTGATGGAAGAAACCGTTGACGGTGACTACCAGACGTTCAAGTCCAAAGACGGTGCTTATGTTCGCGAGCACTTCTTTAACAAATATCCTGAAACAGCCGAATTGGTTGCGGATTGGACAGATGACGAAATCTGGAATCTGCGCCGCGGTGGTCATGATACGAAAAAGGTCTACAACGCCTTTAAACGCGCGACAGAAGCCGAAGGTCAGCCAACCTGTATTCTGGTCAAAACCGTCAAAGGTTATGGCATGGGATCAGCTGGTGAAGGTCAGAACACGACCCACCAGCAAAAGAAAATGGCCGAAGATCAACTGCGCGACATGCGGGATCGTTTCAACATCCCGGTTGACGACAAAGACATTCCCAATGCCCCATTCGTCACTCTGAACAACGCGCAGAAAGCATATCTGCAAGAGCGTCGTCAGGAGCTGGGCGGTGAATTCCCCAAACGCTACACTGGCGCCGGTCCTCTGGAAATTCCAGCGCTGGACAAGTTCAAGCGTCAGTTGGAAACCACCGGCGAGCGCGAAATTTCTACAACAATGGCCTTTGTTCAAATTCTGACAACTCTGTTGCGGGACAAAACAATCGGCAAATATGTTGTGCCAATTGTTCCAGATGAAAGCCGTACCTTCGGTATGGAGGGTCTGTTCCGCTCGGTTGGTATCTACAACCCTAAGGGCCAGAACTATACGCCAGAAGATCGCGATCAGATGGCGTATTACAAAGAAACGACCAGTGGTCAGGTTCTGCAAGAGGGCATCAACGAAGCGGGCGCTATGTCCGATTGGATTGCGGCGGCAACGTCATATTCCAACCACGGCGTTCCAATGATCCCGTTCTACATCTACTATTCAATGTTCGGCTTCCAGCGGATCGGCGATCTGGCTTGGGCCGCAGGCGACAGCCGTGCACGTGGCTTTATGCTGGGTGGTACTGCTGGACGTACAACACTGAACGGCGAAGGCCTGCAGCACGAAGATGGTCATAGCCACATCCTGGCAGGCACCATCCCGAACTGCATCAGCTATGACCCGACCTTCTCTTACGAAGTCGCAGTCATTGTTCAGCATGGTCTGAAGCGGATGTATGAAGATCAGGAAGATGTCTATTTCTACCTGACGCTCATGAACGAAAACTACAGCCACCCAACAATGCCAATGGGCGCGGAAGAAGGTATCATCAAAGGCCTCTACCGTTTCTCCAAGGCACCAAAGCGCGCGAAGAAGCACGTGAACCTGATGGGCTCTGGCACAATCATGATCCAAGTCATGAAAGCGGCAGAAATGCTGAAAGAAGACTTTGGCGTCACGTCTGACATCTGGTCCGCACCAAGCTTTAACGAGCTGGCCCGCGATATGCAGGATGTCGAACGCTACAACCGCTTGAACCCATTGGCGGAACCAAAAGAGTCTTACGTGCAGAAAACTTTGGCTTCTGCAAAAGGCCCGATCATTGTCGCGACCGATTACATGAAGAGCTATGCGGACCAAATCCGTGCACATGTAACCAACCGCTACACGGTTCTGGGTACAGACGGCTATGGCCGCTCTGACAGCCGCGTAAACCTGCGCCGCTTCTTCGAGGTGGACGCAAACCATGTTGCGGCAGCAGCCATGGTGGATCTATTCCGCGAAGGCGTTGTGACCAAAGCAGAGTTGGAAAAAGCTCTGGCGAAATACGACATTGACGGCGAAAAGCCGAACCCACGTTTGGTTTAAGTGGGAAGCGAGGAGAATTGACTAATGACCGTAGACGTTAAAGTTCCCGATATCGGCGATTTCGACAAGGTGCCGGTGGTTGCGATCCTTGTTTCCGTAGGCGACGTGGTTTCCGAGGAAGACGCACTGCTAGAGCTGGAAAGCGACAAGGCCACGATGGAAGTTCCATCGCCCGTGTCTGGCACCGTGAAAGAGATCAAAGTCTCTGAAGGTGACGAAGTCGGCGAAGGCGATGTGATCATGGTGTTTGAAGCAGATGGCGCAGCAGCGGCACCTGCCGAAGCGCCAGCAGCTCCTGCTGCGGCACCAGCCGCAGCGCCAGCACCCGTAGCAGCCCCTGCTCCGGCAGCGGCACCCGCTGTAACCGATGCAGGTTTCTCCAAAGTACACGCATCCCCATCCGTTCGTGCCTTTGCACGCCGGGTTGAGGTTGACCTGAACAAGGTCAATGGATCCGGTCGCAAGGGCCGCATCCTGCGTGAAGACGTGGAAAAGGCACTGAAATCCACTGCACCAGCAGCAGCTGGCGCAGCCGTTCAGGGCGGCATGGGTATCCCACCCATTCCAGCTGTCGACTTTTCCAAATTCGGCCCAGTCGAAGATGTGGAAATGTCGCGCATCAAAAAGATCTCTGGCCCGGCACTGCACCGCTCTTGGCTGAACATCCCGATGGTCACGCATAACGAAGAAGCGGACATCACGGATCTGGATCCTTACCGCAAAGAAATGGACACAATGGCCAAAGAAAACGGCTATCGCGTCACTTTGCTGTCCTTCGTGATCAAAGCATCTGTTTCTGCGCTGAAAACGCATTGGGAACTGAATTCTTCTGTGCATCCTGACGGCGACAAACTGATCAAGAAAGACTATTACAACATCGGCTTTGCGGCAGACACGCCAAACGGTCTGGTTGTTCCAGTCATCAAAGACGCGGATCGCAAAGGTATCGTTGATATCTCAAAAGATCTGATGGAGTTGTCCGGTAAAGCCCGCGCAGGCGAGCTGAAAGGTGCGGATATGCAAGGCGCGACCTTCACCATTTCCTCCCTTGGCGGAATTGGCGGCACGTCCTTCACACCACTGGTCAACGCACCAGAAGTGGCGATCCTCGGCCTGACACGGTCCAAAATGCAACCGGTTTGGAACAAAGCAACTGGTGAATTTGAACCACGCCTGATGCAGCCACTGTCGCTGTCTTATGACCACCGTGCCGTCGACGGCGCCTTGGCTGCACGCTTCTGCGTAACGCTCAAGACGCTGCTTGGCGATATGCGCAAGCTGATGTGGTAAGGAGAGCCATTATGGAAGTTAAAGTCCCTGATATTGGTGATTTCGATAAGGTTCCTGTCGTAACCATTTTGGTCTCTGTTGGTGATGTCATCGCCGAAGAAGATGCCTTGGTTGAACTGGAAAGCGACAAGGCGACGATGGAGGTCCCCTCCCCCGCCGCTGGTAAAGTCCTTGAGATCAAAGTCGCTGAAGGCGATGAAATCGGCGAAGGCGATGTGATCCTTGTTCTGGAAGCAGAGGCCGCAGGCGACACGCCCGCAGCAGCACCGGCAACCCCTGCCGCCGCACCTGCACCAACGGCCGTTGCAGCAACAGGTACCGCATCCGGTCCCGGCGATGTGCATGGCGAAGTGGTTGTTCTGGGTTCAGGCCCTGGCGGTTACACGGCTGCGTTCCGCGCAGCTGACCTTGGCAAAAAGGTTGTTCTGATTGAACGCAACCCAACATTGGGTGGTGTTTGTTTGAACGTTGGCTGTATCCCGTCCAAGGCGCTACTGCACGTGGCCAAGGTCATGACAGAAGCCGAAGACATGGCAGCCCATGGTGTGACTTTTGCCAAGCCAGAGGTCAATCTGGACGAATTGCGCGCGTTTAAAGACAGCGTTGTCGGCAAATTGACAGGCGGACTGGGCGGTCTGTCCAAAGCCCGTAACGTCGAGGTTGTGCGCGGTACCGGTAAATTCACTGGTCCAAACATGATCGAAGTCACCGGCGAAGAAGGTACAAAAACAGTCTCCTTTGACCAATGTGTCATCGCGGCTGGTTCAGAACCTGTAAACCTACCCTTCATCCCAGAAGATGATCGCGTGATCGACAGCACCGGTGCGTTGGAGTTGAAAGACATCCCAGAGCGTATGCTGATCCTTGGCGGTGGCATCATCGGTTTGGAAATGGCAACTGTTTACGATGCGCTGGGATCCAATATCACCGTGGTTGAGCTGATGGATCAGATCATCCCGGGCGCGGATAAGGATGTTGTCAAACCTCTGATGACGCGCATCAAAGGTCGTTACGAAAACATCTTGCTAAAGACCAAGGTCACAGCTGTTGAAGCGACCAAAGCAGGCATGAAAGTCACCTTTGAAGATGACACATCCAAATCCTTCTCTGACACGTTTGACAAGGTTCTGGTTGCGGTTGGCCGTAAGCCGAATGGCAAGCTGATCGATGCAGAAAAAGCAGGTATCGCAGTGGATGAACGCGGCTTTATCGCTGTGGATGGTCAAATGCGTACCGGTGTCCCGCATATCTTTGCGATCGGTGACATCGTTGGTCAACCAATGCTGGCACACAAAGCTGTGCACGAAGGCAAGGTTGCAGCCGAAGTTGCGGCAGGTGAGAAGCGTTTCTTTGACGCGAAACTGATCCCATCTGTGGCCTATACGGATCCAGAAGTTGCATGGTGTGGCCTGACTGAAACCGAGGCAAAAGCCAAAGGTATCAAATACGAAAAGGGTGTTATCCCTTGGGCCGCGTCTGGCAAAGCATTGGCAAATGCCCGCTCTGAAGGTCTGACCAAGCTGCTATTTGATCCAGAAGATCAGCGCATCATTGGTGCCTGCATCACAGGTACGAATGCAGGCGATCTGATTGCCGAGGCAGCATTGGCAATTGAAATGGGCGCTGATGCAGTTGATTTGGGCCATACAATTCACCCGCACCCAACATTGTCAGAGACAATCAACTTTGCGGCTGAAATGTTCGAAGGCACGATCACGGACCTGATGCCTCCAAAGAAGAAAAAACACTAAGGCATCTCCAAGATGTCAAAGTTATCAAAGGGCGGGTCTAACCCGCCCTTTATTTTTTTTACCGACACACTTCCCCCTCTTTACTCTTACCTCGTCGCAGAAATCCCACATTTCCGCCCACACAACGCTGTTCGTTAAAAAACCCTCTTTTCACATACCCCCTATATGCGCTTTATTAACTCGCATAAGGATGCACGGCCCGACAAAAGAGGCTGGCACGTTATACGAGCAGGACAGTATTACCATGTTGCGGATGTTCCTTCGCGCCACTTTGGCGTTTCTGATGGTTTGGACCACCAGCTTTGCCCATGGGGCAGAGACCCGGGGACCTGTCACAAACCTACCCATGCCGCGCTATGTTTCGCTGAAAACGGATGAAGGCAACGCGCGCCGCGGTCCGTCCTTATCGCATCGGATTGACTGGGTGTACAAACGACGCGGCATGCCCTTAGAGGTCACGGCAGAACACGGCCATTGGCGTCGCGTACGCGACCGGGATGGTGCGGGTGGCTGGATCCACTATTCGCTTTTATCCGGCGTGCGCACAGTGATCGTTGAACAGGACCTATTGCAGCTTAGAACGCGCCCAGAAGAAACCGCCAATGTCAGTGCGGCCTTGTCTTTGGGCGTCGTTGCGCGCCTTGGCGATTGTACGAGTGATTGGTGCCGCCTAACGGCGGGTGGTTACAAGGGATGGGCCAAGAAGGATACACTTTGGGGTGTAAAACCGGATGAAATCCGCGAATAGCCCTCTCTTACAGCTCTGATAACAACGCATGATGGCGCGCAGTATAGTCCTGCCGCACCTCGACAGGGGGCCGTAGCCGTATTTGGAACTGATCACAGAACGCGCGATCCATTTTGCCAAAGAACTTATCCGCCTCTGCCTCGCTAAACCCAGCAATCTGGGTCGCTTCTAACCAGGCAGATACTTTGTCAGCTTTTTTGATCTGCCGTTTGACCGAAACAGGAATTTTCGCAGGCAGGCCAAACCGAATATGGATCACCGCCATCAGCTTGTCATCCAAGGTACCATAATCTGGACCAACAGCTGCTTTGACCGGTGAAATCATATCCCCAATGACATATTCGGGCGCATCGTGCAGCAAGGCCGCAAGATGCCATTTCGTTGGCGCACTGGGACACAAGGCCGCAAAAATATCGGTAACCAGCAGCGAATGTTCGGCAACAGAATAGGCAAAATCACCCCGTGTTTGACCGTTCCATCGCGCCACAAAAGCCAAACCATGCGCGATATCTTCAATCTCGATATCGACGGGTGTTGGGTCTAACAGATCAAGGCGGCGACCTGACAGCATACGCTGCCACGCACGAGGTTGTTTTGGCATGGGGTGTTCCACAGTTTTTTCTTGCGCCTAACATCAATCGCCCGACATGGAAACGTCCAGATCGCATCAAACATAGTATGATGGATTTAGAGTTGTTTAACCTAGATTGAAGAAATGAAATGCCAAAGGACGGATTGTCCACGAACCAAGCGGCTGTTAGGGACGTATTTAAGTAAGCAACAAGGTTTTCGCGGGAAAACACCAGAAGGGTAATAGGAGCTTCGTGCATGGCGCAGGACTATATTGTTAAAGACATCGATCTGGCGACTTTTGGTCGTAAGGAACTGGATATCGCGGAAACGGAAATGCCAGGCCTTATGGCCCTTCGCGAAGAATTCGGTGCATCTAAACCGCTGGCAGGTGCACGCATCACTGGATCACTGCATATGACGATTCAGACAGCTGTTCTGATTGAAACGCTGGTGGCCTTGGGTGCAGACGTCCGTTGGGCATCTTGCAATATCTTTTCCACGCAGGACCACGCAGCGGCAGCCATTGCCGAAGCAGGCGTTCCAGTCTTTGCAATCAAAGGCCAGTCCTTGGAAGAGCATTGGGATTATTTGGACAAATCCTTCATGTTCCCGGACGGTGCGAACATGATTTTGGACGATGGCGGCGATGCGACATTGTATGTGTTGCTGGGCGCACGCGCCGAGGCTGGCGAAGATCTGGGCGTCCCAACGTCTGAAGAAGAAGAAGTCATTCACAAGCAGATCAAAAAGCGCATGGAGCTGAGCCCAGGTTGGTTCACAAAAACACGCGATGCGATCCAAGGTGTGTCTGAAGAAACAACAACAGGTGTTCACCGCCTCTATGATTTGCACAAAAAAGGCCAGCTGCCTTTCCCAGCGATCAACGTGAACGATTCTGTCACCAAGTCCAAATTCGACAACAAATACGGCTGTAAAGAATCCCTCGTCGACGGCATCCGCCGTGCAACTGACGTGATGCTGGCCGGTAAGGTTGCCGTTGTTTGCGGTTATGGCGATGTTGGCAAAGGCTCTGCCGCCTCTCTGCAAGGCGCGGGTGCCCGTGTGAAAGTGACAGAAGCCGACCCAATCTGCGCCCTACAGGCCGCGATGGACGGGTTTGAAGTTGTCCTGCTGGAAGACGTCGTTGCAGATGCAGATGTATTCATCACCACAACCGGCAACAAAGACGTCATCCGTATCGAGCATATGCGCGCGATGAAGAACATGGCGATCGTTGGTAATATCGGCCATTTCGACAATGAAATTCAGGTCGCAAACCTGAAAAACCACAAATGGACCAATATCAAAGACCAAGTAGATATGATCGAAATGCCTTCCGGCAATAAGATCATCCTGCTGTCTGAGGGTCGTTTGCTAAACTTGGGCAATGCGACAGGTCATCCGTCCTTCGTAATGTCAGCGTCCTTCACCAACCAAGTTTTGGCGCAGATCGAACTATGGGTGAATGGCGATAATTACGGCAATGAAGTCTACATTCTACCCAAACATCTGGACGAAAAGGTCGCGCGCCTGCATCTGGATCGCATCGGTGTAAAACTGACGAAACTGTCCGAGGAACAAGCGTCCTATATCGGCGTCACGCCAGAGGGCCCGTTCAAGCCAGAGCACTATCGTTACTAAATGCGCATGTCGCAAAAGACGGAACACGGGCGCCATATGAGCGCCCGTTTTTGTTGCGGAATGTCTCGTTTCAATATCATTTGGGTCAGCATACCTGACTTAGATCTTGAACACTAACCTGCTTTGAGATATTCTGATTTCAAATATTCGACCCATTTCGCCCGCCAAATCGCGCAAGAGGTCCGGTCATGCCAAATCCAATTGCAATGCCAAACAGTTTGAAAACCCCTATTTCAATTTTTGATCTTCAAGGTTTAGCGATCAGCATCTTGTTGATGATCTTAGGTATCTTGTTGCTGAAATCCTGCGGGTTGGTCACCGGACAAACGGCGGGACTTGCGCTGTTGTTGTCCTATGGGTTGGGTTGGTCCTTTGGACCGTTGCTTTTTCTCTTATCTGTTGCCCCGCTTTGGTTGGCCTATAAAGGGCGCGGTTTGAATTTCGCTATGCGCAGCTTGTGCGTTATTTTTTGCGTCTCCTTCGGCACCCCCTTACTCGGTCAATACATTACCTTTGAAACGCTAGATCCTTTGATCGCTGCGCTATTTGCGGGATGCGCATTGGGCGTCGGAGTGATGGGAACGTTCCGTCACAATGCGTCAATCGGTGGTCTGGGACTGATTGCCTTGCTCATGGAACAAAAGACTGGCCTAAAAACCGGATATTTCCAATTGCTTGTTGATACTGCGATTTTCACGGCCAGCTTGTTCGTACTCGACCTGTCCAACGTTCTATATTCCTTTATCGCCGCAGTCGTTATGGGCGCTGTACTGGCCTTTAATTTCCAACTAGCCCAAAGCGGCACAGGTCGCCCCAGTCGCTAAACCACAAAACCCGTGCGACAAAAGGGGAGCACAACAGCATTAGATCCCCGCTACCACACGCCGCATAGCGATCATGTCCAGATTTCCCTCGCGGGCAGGGGTCCTTCCGCTAAGTCTGCGCAGGCCCTGATTCTTTTCCCCTTGGTGGAATTTACATTTCATGATTATTCTTTTCCCAGCTTGCATTGCCAAATAGTTCAAGGTGATGGGCAAAAGAGAAATAAATAGGGGGAAACCATGGGTAAAAGAGACGAGTTGATCGCAAAATATGCCGATGATTTGAAAACAAAATGCGGCATCGATGCGGATATGGAATTGTTGACAAAAGTCACAATCGGCTGCGGACCAGCAATCTATAATGCAGACGCATCCACAGTTGCCGCAAGCCAAGAGGCCGAGCTGGAAACAGTCAAAAACAACTTCCTGATCAAAAAACTTGGTCTAAGCGATGGCCCGGAATTGATGGAAGCGATCAAATCCGTTTTGGAAACCTATGGTATGTCTGAGCGCAACAAATACAGAGCGGTTGTATATTACATGCTGACCAAGCATTTCGGCAAAGAATCCATCTACAGCTGAGATCGTAAAACAACTTATGCAAAAGCCCGGCCAAACCGGGCTTTTTCTATTTGAAATATTAGAACTTTCATTCGCATTTTAACAAGTTGGACTTTGCAGTTTTGGTAGTACCAATGCTAAGCATAAGAAAGTGCGGCTAGGATGGCCGGATCCAAAGGATTGACTAAGTGCGTGTGGGAGCGCGCGGGGTGATTCAGGGGTTCGGCGGGGGCCGAACCCCTTCGATCTTTTACTCTACGGTTTTGAAGCTAGAACAAAACCAAGATCACGCCGATAATGGCGCAAGCCAAAGTGGCATAACCACCATCAATCATTGTCAATTTGACCGGTCGCCCGCAATAAGCATTATTGATGGCTATCCATGGCGCGATAAAGAACAAACCAATGCCAAGACCAGCCACCAGCCCAGCGCCAAATGTGTCGATACCACTCAGGTTGAAGACGTGGCGCATCATGCCAGCGACAATCAATTGCATCAAAAATGAAAACCCATAAAGCATTGGGTTCTCGCCACCCTCAGGCTTTCCATCAGGTCCCTTTTTGATCGACGCGGCATCCATCCATTGATCCGCCAATTTCATGTACCAGACAGCCCCCGCTGCAAAGGCAACAACGGTCGCGACGATGACGTTTACAAATTCCATTCTGGATCTCCCTTGGCTATCCGTGGTTCGCCCACATTTGCTTACAGAGAATAATGACCCAATTGAGCAATTTTTTCTAGGCGTCGATCCCAGCCAGTTTGCACACGATACGCCATTGCTCTGGCGTCACTGGCTGAACGGAAAGACGCGAGTTTTTCACCAAAACCATATCACCCAAGTCTGGGTGGGCCTTGATCTGATCTAGAGACACTGGGGTGACAACAGATTTCACAGCTTTGATATCAACGCATTCCCATCGAGGATCGTCTGTGCTGCTGTCTGGGTGCACTTCTGCACAAACCTCGACAATGCCCACGACAGATTTCTCTTTCAGGGAATGATAGAAAAAACCAAGATCACCCAGTTTCATGTCACGCATGAAATTGCGGGCTTGGTAGTTGCGCACCCCATCCCACTCTTCCCCGGCTTCCCCTTTGGCAACCTGGTTGTCCCAGCCCCAAGTATTGGGTTCAGATTTGAACAGCCAGTAGTTCATCCAATCACCCTGTTCCAAACGATAAGCTCTACAGATGCAAACAGCCCTGCTTTCGCGTAAGGATCATTATCCGCCCAAGCCTGCGCAAATGCCAAATCTTCAACATCCAAAACAATCAACGATCCAGACATGTCGCCCGCATCATTCAAAAGAGGGCCAGCCTGCTGCACCACACCCGTGCTTTTCAGATATTCAAGGTGATCCGCCCGCGTATCCTTGCGGATCTGCAATGCGCCAGCTTTGTCTTTCGCGATCAGAGCGATGAGCATGATTTATTCCTCTTTCAAAGGTCGTGTCAAAAGATCCGTGATGGTCTCAGAAACCGATCGTTTTCCATCTACCAGCAAGGCAACGGCGGTCGCAATCGGCAAGGTGATATTGTCGTCTTTCGCAATTTTGTCCAAGGCACGGGCGGTTGCGGCCCCTTCGACTGTAATGTTGGGATCAAACGGTTTCCCCTGCCCCAATGCCAGTCCAAGGCTGAAATTGCGGGATGTTTCAGAGGCGCATGTCAGCGCCAGATCACCCAAACCTGAAAGACCAGCCAAGGTTTCCGCACGCGCGCCCCGCGTTTCGGCAAATCGCGTCATTTCGGCAAACCCACGCGTCAGCAGCGCTGCACGTGCGCTTTCCCCCAGCCCAGCGCCAATTGCCACACCACAGGCAATCGCAATAACGTTTTTCAACGCTCCACCTAATTCAGCGCCGATGACATCTGTTGATCGATAAAGGCGCAAAGCGGGGGTCGATAGCGCATGCTGCAGGTCTTCGCCGGCAGCATCGTCAACACAGGCCAGCGTTAAGGCAGTCGGCAATCCTTTGGCGATATCGATCGCAAAACTTGGACCTGTCAAAACAGCTGGTATAGCCTCGGGTCGCGTCATTCTGATTGTCGACGCCGCGCCTTGCAATGTGTTGAGATCAATACCTTTGCAACACGCAACCAAACGTCGGTTATCTAGGCTTTTGTCAATGTCGCCTAAAATGGTCCGCAGCGCCTGCATAGGCACGGCCATCAAAAGATTGGGCTGTTCTGCCGCCAGCTGCAAATCATCTACGACATGCACCGTATCAGGCAGCGCAATACCCGGTAACCGGCTACTGGCTCTATGCTGCCTTAGATGGGTCGTATCCCGCGCCCAAAGCGTGACCGGACGTTCGCGCCCGATTGCAATCGCCAACGCGGCACCAAAGGCCCCGCCCCCCAATACAGAAATGCTCATGCCTTAGCCCCTTTTTTGCCAGATCCCAACAACGGGGCGGATGTTTTGTCTAGGGGCCAACGTGGGCGGGCGGCCAGCGTCATGTCATGAGACACGCCTTGGGCCAATAACGCGCCACCCGCATAGGCGATCATCGCTGCATTATCAGTGCACAAACGTAAGGGCGGGGCAGTGAATGCCACAGCTTTCTGTTCACACAAATTTTGTAGGGACTGGCGCAATGCCTGATTGGCAGCCACGCCACCCGCAATAGCGATGCTCGGCTCAGCTGGGTTTTCTGCTAGATAAACATCCAAAGCGCGACGCGTTTTTTCTGTCAAAACATCACGCACGGCCGCCTGAAACCCCGCACACAGATCGGCACGATTTTGTTCAGTCATACCGCCTTTTTCTGCAACGACACTGTCACGTGTGCGCATCAACGCGGTTTTCAAACCCGAGAATGACATATCGCAACCTTCGCGATCCAATAAAGGCCGCGGGAACCTAAACCGCTTTTCGTCGCCATCCTTTGCAGCGCGCTCAACAGATGGACCACCCGGTTGCGGCAGTCCCAAAAGGCGCGCTGTTTTGTCAAATGCTTCGCCAGGTGCATCATCGATTGTGCCACCCAAGCGCGTGAAATCGTCGGGCCCTTTGACCAGCAAAAACTGGCAATGGCCCCCAGACACTAACAGCATGAGATAGGGAAAAGGCAAATCATCGGTCAAACGCGGGGTCAGCGCGTGCCCAGCCAGATGGTTGACCCCGATCATAGGTTTACCGGTTGCACTGGCCAATCCTTTGGCCAGCATCACCCCAGACACGACGCCACCAATCAATCCCGGACCCGCTGTCACAGCAATAGCATCCAGTTCATTCAAGGACACACCCGCCTCTTGCACGGCATCTTCAACGCAAATATCTAGCTTTTCGGCATGGGCCCGCGCAGCGATCTCGGGCACGACACCGCCATAGGCGGCGTGTAGCGTATCCTGTCCAGCCACGACCGAGGATAGAATATTACGACCTCGCAGAACCGCGGCCGCCGTATCATCACAGCTGCTTTCGATTCCCAATATCAAAGGTTCGGCATTTAGAACGGACATTTCACCAACTCATTGAAACCTGTGCCATTAGCAGGTAGCACCTGTTGCAGGACCTCACAATCCCGGAGGAGATATGATGGACCGCCCCGTGCTTCTGATGACCCGCCCCCGCGCGGCATCTGAACGCTTTCTGGCAGAATTGGCTGGAGACGGGATTTCGGGATTCACAACGATCATATCCCCCCTTTTTGACATTCAACCTGCAGAACAATTGCCTGATCTGTCGGGAATAAAAGGCCTCATCTTCACCTCAGCCCATGGTGTCACGAGTTACTGCGACCTTGGCGGATCGCCTGCCCTGCCCTGCTTTGCCGTCGGCCCTGCGACCGCTGAAACAGCCCGCAAACACGGTTTTGATGTGACATCCAGCTCGGGCAATGTCGAAGACCTACGCGATCTTATAGTGTCGCATGCCCCTTCTGGCCCGTTGATGCACTTGCACGGCGCACATGTCACGGGTGATTTAAAACGTATTTTGAGCACTAAGGGCATACCAACGCAGTCGGCTGTAATCTATGATCAACCCGAAAGACCGCTTAACAATGCGGCGGTTGATGCCCTGAACAGTAGGTTACCGGTCATCATTCCCCTTTTTTCCCCGCGTTCGGGGCGGCTACTGACTTGCACTGAGTGGAAAGGCACGTCACTTCTAGTAGCGGCGATGAGCGATGTGGTGGCAGAAGCGATCTCGGGGGGGGGAATTCATAGCCTTTGCGTTTCGCAGGCTCCAAATTCGGCATCGCTACGCAATTGTGTCGCGCAATTATTGCAAAAGGCCTGTTCACTCTTGGACGAACAGGACCCACAGGGATTATAAAGCGCGAGAGCGTTCTAAGTATCGAAAGGTAAAAACAGGTGGCAAAGACTACTCCTTCCGACCCCAAAGCAGGGGCGAAACGCGCATCTGCCAAAAGTAAGCAATCCGATTTAGACCCAACAGAGGTTGCAACGGCTACTGAAACGGACGCGACAGAAGCAGATGTTGCAGCCACAGAACCCAGTGTTGGTACCGATGAACCTGCCGAGACAATCGCGCCAGGACCAGACACCGACAAAATGAGCGACGCCCTCGCGAAAGTTGTCGAAGGGACAGAAACGAATTCCGAAGAGACGGACGACAAGGTCGAACCAGCCGCAGACGAAGATGCGCCGATCGATATGTCCCCTGCGGAAGAAGACATATCAGAGCCTGAAGCTGAACCTCAGGCAATACCGGAGCCTGTTGTGGCTGCGGAACCGCGCAAAGGCGGTGTATTCCCATTGATGCTGGGCGGTTTGATCGCTGGCGGAATTGGATTTGGCGCGTCGACCTATATGAATATCAACGGTTCTGAAACGGATGCGTTCAAAACCGAAATAGCGCAAACCGTTGGTGGACAAGCCGAGACGTTAGATACTCTGGCAACTCGAATTGATGCGGTTGAAGCCGCGCAAAACAGTGTGGACCTTGCCGCCATTCAGGGCGGCATAGATGGCAACGCGACAGTATTGCAAGATATGTTGGGCGAAATCGGTACGCTTTCTGATGCTGTCGCAGCTTTTGACAGCCGCCTGTCAGCGATAGAAAAGCAACCCCTTGCAGAAGCCGTGTCACCAGAAGCCATCGCCGCCTATGAGCGCGAACTAGAAGAACTGCGCACGGTTTTGGATGAACGCAAAACCGAAATCGAAGATTTGGTCGCATCTGAACGCGCCGCAATGGAAGCATCCGTTGCCGAACAACGTGCCACGATTGAAGCGCTTGCATCCGCCGCAGATCAGGCAGAGGCTAGCGCAGAAGAAAAAGCCGCGTTGGCGGCTGCACGTAGTGCGATGATCAATGTCACCAGTGCCGTTCAATCAGGGGTGCCTTATGGTGATGCCTTGGCTGCATTGATGGACACCGCGATGATTGACGTGCCTGAGGTTTTGACCACAGCCGCTGCTGATGGAGCCCCATCGCAAGACAGTTTGACAGAAGCGTTTCCTAACCTGGCCTTTGCGGCATTGGCGCAAGCCCGCAAAGAAAAGACCGCAGAAGAAGGCCACACATTGGGCAACTTCCTGCAAACTCAGTTGGGGGGCCGTTCGGTTGTTCCGCGTGAAGGGGATGATCCTGATGCGGTTCTGTCCCGCGCAGAGGCTGCTGTAAAAAGTGGTGATCTGGAAACCGCGCTTTCTGAACTGACCGCGTTGCCGGATACAGTTCAACCAATTTTCGCCGATTGGGTGGCTTCTGCAACCACTCGTAAAGATGTTTTGGGTGCTGCCGCACAGCTGGCCCAAGAATTGAATCAAAAGTAAGGGTCGCATTCATGCTTTGGTCACTTATTCGGATCTTCATTTTTGTCGGCCTGCTTGCGGGTTTGACATGGGTTGGCAGCTTCCTTCTGGACGCTGAAGGAACAGGATTGCTGGAAGGCACCATCATTATTGGTGGCACAGCCTATCCGCTATCCCCCATCAAACTGGTCATTGCCTTGGTCGTTCTTTTGGTAGCTTTGTGGCTATTGCTACGACTGGCTGGGCTGACAGTGGCGCTGTTGAAATTCATCAATGGCGATGAAACCGCTCTGCGCCGTTACTTTGATCGCAATCGCGAACGCAAAGGTTATAAGGCGCTAAGCGACGGCCTATTGGCGCTGGCCTCTGGTGAAGGCAAGCAAGCTATGGCGAAAGCCGCGATTGCGGAACGTTATCTTGGTCGCCCAGACCTAACCGGCCTTCTGACAGCGCAAGCTGCTGAAATGGTGGGCGACAAAAGCAAAGCGGAAAAGGTCTACAAAAACCTGCTCAATGACAAAACCACACGTTTTGTTGGTGTCCGTGGCTTGATGAAGCAAAAGATCGCAGATGGCGATACTGATACGGCTTTGCAATTGGCAGAGCGTGCTTTTGCGCTTAAACCAAAACACGAAGAGGTCCAAGACACGCTGTTGCAGCTGCAAGCTTCAAGTGCAGATTGGAAAGGTGCGCGTAAAACGCTGGCAACCAAGCTAAAGCATGGTGCCCTGCCACGTGACGTGTTCCGCCGCCGCGATGCGGTTCTGGCGCTGTCCAACGCAACTGACAGCAATTCGGATCTGGACGACGGCGATGCGCGCGATATGGCCATTGCAGCCAATAAAAATTCGCCAGATCTAGTACCTGCCGCGGCCTTGGCGGCCAAAGCCTATATCACACAAGGCAAACCACGTTACGCGGCCCGCGTTTTGAAAAAGACCTGGGATGCGCAACCGCACCCCGATCTGGCCGCAGCCTTTGCAGCAATAGTCCCAGACGAAACGCCTGCGGCACGTTTGAAGCGCTTTAAGGCGTTGACGTCCATCAAACCTGAACATCGTGAAACCAAATTGCTGGCGGCCGAACTGAACCTGGCTGCAGAAGATTTCCCAGAAGCGCGTCGCGCTTTGGGCGATTTGCCGGAAACCCAACCAGATGCTCGCGTGCTGGCGGTTATGGCTGCGGTCGAAAAAGGCGAAGGCAAACCCGATGCGGTGGTCCGTGCTTGGCTGGCAAAAGCTGTGACAGCATCGCGTGGTCCACAATGGGTTTGTGATGTCTGCAATACAGTACATGCTGAATGGTCTTCTGTTTGCACAAGTTGCGGTGCCGTTGACACGCTTACATGGCGCGTCCCTGATGAAAGCGAAATCGTACTGCCAACGGGCGCAAATATGCTGCCTTTGTTGATGGACACACCCGAGGAAACACTGCCAGTGGCCGTAGATGAAGCACCAGAAGAAACAGTTGTGAATATCACACCTGATGATCCTGCAGGACCCGAGGCGGCCGAAGCTGCAGATGCGGTGGCTGAGGCAGAAATCGTGGAAGAGGCCGCGGAATCAAAGGATAGCGCAAAAAGCGCCTAATCCGTTTTCGGCAACCCAAACGAACACCTTTCAACGCCCTCCTAAAGCAGGAGGGCGTTTTTTATGGTGCGTTTACTGGAAAACACGCTGCAACCTTGCATCCTTGCCCTTTCATGCGGGATAGGTGGCAGAAGGACATATTAGAAACGGCTTTTTCATGCTGATCACCCTCAACAAAGACGGTGCAACATCGCTGCAATCACAATTGCTGCGCGCTATTGTTGATGCCATCCATGACGGCCAGTTAAGCGGCGGTCAAAAGATGCTGCCCTCGCGCCAATTGGCCAGCGATCTTGGCATCGCGCGCAATACGGTGACCGCCGTCTACGAAGAATTGGTATCGCGTGGATATCTGGTGGCCTTGCCGCGCAAAGGGTATTTTGTGCAGGATCACATGGCGTTGGAATTGCGCAAACATGTCTCGGGTCCACCGCCTCAAACGGTTGATTGGACACAGCGATTGACCCGCCGCCCTTCTGAACTGAATCCCATCATCAAACCGTCAAATTGGCAGGATTACAAATACCCGTTTGTGTGTGGTCAAGTCGATCCCGCGCTTTTCCCGTTCAACACATGGCGCGCATGTTCGCGCGATTCCTTAGGTCGGCAATCTATTGACTGGTGGGTGGCCGATCGTGCCGATGAAGATGACCCCGCCTTGATCGAACAAATTCGACGTCAAATCCTGCCGCGACGCGGTATATATGCAAGGGAAGACGAAATATTGATCACGCTAGGGTCACAAGAAGGGTTCTTCCTATTGGGGCGCCTATTGGCTGATAGCGAAACACAAGTCGGTGTCGAATGCCCCGGCTATCCGGATTCTCGTAACATTTTTGAATTGGAAGGCGCAGCCTTAACCGAACTGGCGGTTGACGCTGACGGAGCATGTCTACCTTCGAACAAATTGGATATGGCCATTTTGACGCCAGCGCATCATTGCCCCAGCATGGTCACAATGGGCGCGACGCGCCGAAAGGCATGGCTGGATCGCGCCAAACAAGACAATATGCTATTGATCGAAGATGACTATGAAGGTGAGACCAGTTTTGTCGCCGGCAATCGCGCCTTGAAATCGCAAGACACGACTGGCTCTGTCATCTATTTGGGCACCTTGTCCAAAACGCTCGCCCCCGGGATGAGGTTGGGTTTTCTCGTCGCAGACGCCGCATTGATCCGCGAATTACGCTGGATGCGCCGCCTGATGCACCGCTCGGCACCACTGAACAACCAACGCCTTGCTGCGATCTTTCTTGCAGAAGGGCATTACGCCGCCTTGGTTCGTCAATTGCGTGGCTCTCTCGAACGTCGGTTCGCGACCGCCGCGGAATTTTGTGACACGCAGATGAACGGTTTCAAACGTATACCAGCTACGGGCGGCGCCAGCATTTGGTTGGAATTGCCCCCAACAATCAATGCGACAGAGTTGCGCCATAGCGCAATGAGGCAAAGTGTACTGACAGAAGACGGGGACGCTTTTGTTCATCCCGTAGACCATGGACGTTTTCTGCGTCTGGGTGTGACCTGTATCCCAGAAAACGCAATCACCTCTGGTCTTGGCCTTTTGGCGCAGGCCGCCACAAATCTTTAACCCCGTGACCACCCGAATAGAGCGATGGTTTACTTAACATTTTCTTATCCTGACGCACTCCAAAACGCCGATGAAGTCTTTCTTAGCAACACCTAGTCGTCTACGTATAAACATCTGCTTGCGGTGGTTCGGACATATTTCTGTTTCACGCTGTGCATAGCTTGCATAAAACCAAGGCCGACCGGGCGGTGAAGGAAGTTCAAAACATGAACCAGTTGGATGTATCAGAAGATGTGTATGGCGTATCCCGTTGGGGTAAGGGGCTGATCACAAAATTGCCCAATGGGGATGTTGGATTGATGGATCCATTGCATCCAGAAACCCCAGCCATCAGCCTGCCAGAGATCATTTCTGACCTGGAAAACCGTGGCATCGCATCCCCGATGGTCTTGCGTATCAGCTCTTTCCTCGAGCATGAAATCCGTCAAATCAATGAAAGCTTTGGCGAAGCGATCAAACGCGTTGGATATAAAGCCCCCTATCGCGGGGTGTTCCCGATCAAGGTCAACCAGCAAGCGCAGGTCGTGGATCGTATCGTCGAATATGGTCGCCCTTATAGCTATGGGTTGGAGGCCGGTTCGAAACCTGAATTGGTCGTTGCACTGGCCTATGACCTACCCAAAGAGGCCCTGATTGTTTGCAACGGGGTGAAAGATGCGGAATTCATCCGCCTTGCAATTCTGTCCCGAATGATCGGTTTCAACACAGTTATCGTGCTTGAAAGTCCCAAAGAGGCCGAAACCGTCATCCAAGTCAGTCGCGAATTGGGCGTAGACCCATTGCTGGGCGTACGTGTCAAACTGACCCATCGGATTGGTGGCAAGTGGCAAGAAAGTTCAGGGGACAGATCAACATTCGGCATGAACACCGACCAACTGCTACAGGTGGTTGACCGGCTGCGGGATGTCGGGTTGTTGCATTGCCTCAAGCTACAGCATTCACATCTTGGCTCTCAGGTCCCAGATGTTCACGATGTGCGCCACGCCGCCAGCGAAGCCTGCCGCTACTTCACCGCCCTTTGCGAGGAAGGTGCACCTTTGACGCATCTCGATCTAGGTGGCGGTTTGGGCGTAGATTACACCGGCGAAAAACGGTCAGCTGAGAATTCCATCAACTATACGGTTGAAGAATATTGCACCAATGTCGTCGAAACCGTCGCTTACGCGATGGACGATGCGGGGTTGGATCATCCCGTTCTGGTCACCGAAAGCGGACGTGCCGTGTCAGCGACATCTTCTATGCTGATCTTTGATGTGCTCGAAGCAACACTATATGATGGCCCTGATGCACCTGCAGTCGAACCGGAAGATCATCACTATATCTCTGATCTATCAGCTGTGTCCGGCTATTTGGTTCCTGACCGCGTCCAAGAATGCTGGAACGATGCAACATTCTATCGCGATGAATTGCGTGCGCTATTCCGTCGAGGCGCTGTTGATCTTCGCCAAATGGCACGTGCCGAACGGATCTATCTGTCTTTGATTTCCCGGATTAAAGCCCTAGCTCGTAGCATGGAAGATACAGGTGATCTCGACATGCAATTGGAACAGGTCGCAGATGTCTATCATTGTAACTTCTCATTGTTTCAATCCCTGCCCGACGTTTGGGCCATCGATCAGATGCACCCAATCGTACCTTTGCAAATGCTAAACCAAGCACCAGATCGCCGCGCAGTCCTGTCCGACATCACCTGCGACAGTGACGGCAAGGTCGACAAATTCATCCTGTCAGAAGGCATGTCGCCCTCTCTGCCTGTCCATTCACTGCCAGAGGAAGGTCGTTATTACCTCGGTGTGTTTTTCGTTGGGGCGTATCAGGAAACTTTGGGTGACTTGCACAACCTGTTTGGCGATACGAATGTCGTGACAATTTCACTGAATCCAGACGGTGGTTTCGAACTGTTGCATGAGCAAGAAGGCGACACAATCAGCCAGGTTCTGTCTTATGTCGAATACGATCCGAATGATTGCGTCGCAGCCTTTCGGAAAATGGTGGACAGCGCCGTCACGAAAGGGCGCGTCGATTCAAAGCAACGTCGCCAATTGATGTCTGCCTACAAAGACAGTCTCGCTGGCTATACGTATTTTGAATAACAAACGGCCACAGAACACCACGAAAAAAGGCGCGACCCTATCGGTGGCGCCTTTTGCTTTGTGAAACCTGTATTGCGAATAACCGCGATTAAGCGATGTGTTTGCGACGCACCCGACGCAATCCCAACAAACCGGCCATGCCAGCAGCCAGTAAAGGCAAAGACGCAGGCAGCGGAACCGGAGAGATCCCTTCCATTGTCAATTCATAGCCCCATTCGCCGTCTGCACCGGCATCGCCGAAGCTGATCCCGTTTGTAACGATCAACGTGTAGACAGTGGTCGACGCGGATGTAAACGAAACCTCTGGATCACCAAACGGCCCTGATGGGACAGAAATTTCATCATCCCCCAATGTCACGAAATTCGCGTCCGCAGTATCCAAAGATGCCCCAAAAACCGAGTCATCACTGACCATGCCCTCGAAGATCCAGAAGAGCATGTCAAAACCACTTTCTAGGCGGGCTCCTGTGATCGTGTAGGTATAATCTTCTACACCGTCAAAATACCAATAATCGACCAGAGTTGAATCTATGGTATCTGGCCCAGCAGAGGTAGAGACCGAGCCCGATGATGTAACACCATCAATCAAAGTTCCAGTTGGTGTTACAGTTGCGGAAAATGCTAACGACGGTACCGCCAAAAACAAAGTAGCCAAAACACTCTTATAAAGCTTCATATTCACTCCAAATAAGGCAGCAGTAATATCGATTTAAGCAAATTTCGTATAAAATTTTCGAATTTCCAGCAACATTTTTCTTCACCTTTGATCAACCCACCGTACGGTTGATTAAAATTTACTCACACTTGTCGCCTTAACTTCCTACGCAGCCTTAGCACATCATTTAAATTCAACTTCGGACCCATTGCAAAGGCCTACTAATACAGTATGGAAGAAGGTACCGGAGCGACATGTGGAGACTACTACAATGGGTAAAACACTGGTTGTCGGCGCAGGTGGCGTAAGCCATGCAGCCGTTCATAAAATGGCCATGAACAAAGATATCTTTACAGATATCCATCTGGCAAGCCGAACAAAATCCAAATGTGACGCTATCGCTGACAGCGTAAAATCCCGTACCGGCGTAGAAATTTCAACCTACGCCCTAGATGCGATGGATGTCGCAGCTACAGTTGCGCTGATCAAAGAGACTGGCGCAGAGCTATTGATTAACCTCGCGCTTCCTTATCAAGATCTTAAACTGATGGATGCCTGCCTTGAAGCAGGATGCAATTACCTAGACACCGCCAATTACGAGCCCGAAGATGTCGCCAAGTTCGAGTATCATTGGCAATGGGCCTATCAGGACAAATTCAAAGAGGCCGGACTGACCGCCATTCTTGGTTCCGGCTTTGATCCAGGTGTGACATCTGTCTTTGCGACTTGGCTGAAAAAGCACAAGCTGGAGACCATTCGCCAGATCGACATTTTGGACGCAAATGGTGGTCAGAATGATCAGGAATTCGCCACCAACTTCAATCCTGAAATCAATCTGCGCGAAGTGCTCGCCGATGCCCGTCATTGGGAAAATGGCGATTGGCAGGTCACCCCTGCAATGACGCATAAGGTTGAATTCGACTTCCCCGGCATTGGCCCAAAAAACATGTACCTTATGTATCATGAGGAACTAGAAAGCCTGTCCACGCATTTTAGTGAAATCGAACGTGCCCGCTTTTGGATGACCTTTGGGGACGCCTATATCATGCATGCGAAAGTGTTGGAAAACGTCGGCATGACGCGTATCGATCCGGTGATGCATGATGGCAAAGAAATCATTCCAATCCAGTTCCTGAAGACCCTTCTGCCTGATCCTGGTGATTTGGGCAAAGAAACCAAAGGCAAGGCTTGCATTGGCGATATCGCCACCGGTCAGGCCAAGGATGGGTCAGGTGAAAAGACCTACTACATCTACAATATCTGCGACCACGAAGAATGTTTTGCAGAAGTCGGCTCTCAGGCTGTGTCCTACACAACCGGTGTTCCTGCCATGATCGGCGCTGCGCAATTCCTGAAGGGCAATTGGAAAGAGCCCGGTGTTTGGAATATGGAACAGCTCAACCCGGATGATTTCATGGATATGCTGAATGAACATGGTCTGCCATGGCAGGTTCATGAATTGGACGCACCGGTTTCTTTCTAAATACAAATGCTGCCCCGGATAATATCCGGGGCCTCCCCTTATAGCGGAAAGCACAAAATGTCCGATCTCATGACCACGCAGGCCGGGGATGCCGGCGCGTTTCGCGAATTTGATCTGAACCGCGTACCCAGTCCCTGTTTTGTGGTGGACGAGGCAGCTATCGAACGCAACTTGTCCATATTGGCAGATGTTGCAGATCAATCTGGCGCCAAAATTCTATCTGCGCTTAAAGCATTTTCGATGTTTGAACTGGCCCCGCTGGTTTCGAAGTACCTTTCAGGCACATGTGCCAGCGGTGTTTACGAGGCCTGCCTAGGTCGCGAAGAATATGACGGCGAAGTCGCCAGCTTTTGCGCGGGGTACAAAGCCGAAGACATGCCACAAATCATAGAGCTGTCGGACCATGTGATTTTCAATTCTCCTGCACAGAAGGACCGCTTTGGTCCCGATTGCCACAAGGCGGGCAAGCATGTTGGCCTACGATTGAACCCGGAACATTCCGAAGGCGAGATCGCCAAATATGACCCCTGCGCACCGTGTTCACGATTGGGTTTTCCTGTCTCTCAGCTTAATGATGAGACCATGCATAGTGTTGATGGCCTGCATATGCACACATTATGTGAACAGGGATTTGATCCTTTGGCCCGCACATGGGCCGCTGTTGAACAGCGTCTGGCGCCCTATCTGCCAAAGCTAAAGTGGCTTAATTTCGGCGGCGGGCATCATATCACACGCGACGATTATGATCGTGACGGTCTAATCGCTATGATCAAGCGCTTGCGTGACACATATAATGTGGATGTCTATCTAGAACCCGGCGAAGCGGTAGCGTTGGATGCGGGCATCTTGGTTGGTGAAATACTGGATCTTCCGGTCAACACTATGCCATTGGCGATCACCGACATCTCGGCGACCTGCCATATGCCCGACGTCATCGAGGCCCCCTATCGCCCAGCCTTGCTGGACGAAGCCACCTCCGGCACGACCTATCGTTTAGGGGGGCCATCCTGCCTCGCAGGTGATGTGATCGGGGACTACACATGGGCCACGCCTTTGAAGATCGGCCAACGGTTCGCCTTTCTGGATCAAGCGCATTATTCCATGGTCAAAACCAATACATTCAACGGTGTTCCCCTGCCCTCTATTGCAGTGTGGAACAGCAAGACCGACAGCCTAAAAATCGTCAAAACCTTTGGCTACAGTGATTTTAAGGAACGCCTCTCATGAGCATTTTTCTCGACAGTGAACTAAGCGAAACAGAACGTGGCGATGATGCTTTGTTCCGCATAATACCTATGCCCTTGGAACGTACAGTGTCCTACGGATCAGGCACAGCGAAAGGCCCGACAGCCATCATCGAAGCCTCTGATGAATTGGAACGGCTCACCGCGGGTGTTGAACCATGTGAAAAAGGTATTTTCACTGAGGCCCCGGTGCCTTGTGATGGCCCACTGCCAGAGGTGATGGAACGACTTGCGTCTCGGACACAGGCCGCTGTTGAAGCTGGAAAAATTCCTGTGACATTGGGCGGCGAACATTCCCTGACATATGGTGCTGTTCAGGGCGTGATGCGTGCGCTTGGCAAACCAATCGGGTTGGTTCAGATTGATGCCCATGCAGATTTGCGTGTCGCCTATCAGGGCGAAAAACATTCCCATGCCTCAGTCATGCATCTTTTGGCGGAAGACGGCGTGCGACTGGCCCAATTCGGTGTACGCGCCCTGTGTCAGCAAGAAGTGGACAGCCGCCAAAGCAATAACGTGTTTCATGTAGATGCAGAAGATTTGGTCAGTAGAAATCTACATGCAGTGGACCTGCCGGATGATTTCCCAGAACTTGTTTATGTCAGCTATGATGTGGACGGGCTCGATCCAGCATTTATGCCTGCCACAGGCACGCCCGTTCCCGGTGGACTGAACTATTTTCAATCCATGCATCTTGTCGAACATGCCTTAAAGGGCCGCCGTTGCGTTGGCCTAGATGTTGTTGAATTGGCACCTGATGGTAATGCGGCCTGGGATTTTACGGCAGCGCAAATCACATATCGATTGATGGCCGCCGCGTTGGGCTAGGCATTTTTGGCCCGGCGCAGCGGTTCATCGCAATGCCCATACAAAATGGGTTCTCGCAATCCGACGCATTTTGACAGAACACCAACATGTAAAGCCCCACGGATGGCCCAAAAGTTCCGTTTGTGACGTTCTAACAGATACAAACCCCACATTCCCGCACAGGCCGCCGCTTTGGCACCAGCCTGTGCGAACAATTTGGCGCGCAACATCATGGGCTGTTCTGATGTTCCGATTTCTGACCTAGCATAACTTTGGCCTGACCGAAATTTGCGCATCAAAAGCCAACGGAGCGACAACCGCTTAGGATCAACGGCCTCATACACCACCGCATTATCGGCAAACCTCATTTGTGCGCCAGCTTGATACAGGTCTCTGAAATAAACCGTGTCTTCGCCCCCAGTCCGCCCCAGTTCCAGATCGAATCTCGATTTATGCAAATGCGCCCGGTCACGACGAATCATAACATTCGCCGAACACCCGGTTTTGATGGCTTTGGTCGTATCTTCTGGACCTTGTGTCGAATGATAGTCCCCTGCAACCAACCAATCAGCGGTGCCCGTTGGGTAACGCGCGACTATGCGACCAAAGATGACATCCGCATCGGTAGAGACCATCTTTTCATAAAGCGCATCGATCCAGTCTTTTGAAACAGTTTCATCATCATCAAGAAATACAAGAAAGTCGCCTTTGGAATTTTCCAAACCAGCGTTGCGCGCGACAGAAATATTTCGTGCTGGCGCGTGAACATATGCCAGCTCAAATGGAAGATGGACTTCCGTCGCCAATGACCGCGCGCTCGGCCAATCATCGTTATCAACCACCAAAACACGTAATTCGCATCCCGAAGGTACAGATAAACGCGCCACAGATGCCAATGTTTTGGCCAAATGCGGACGGCGAAATGTACAAATACAAATTTCGATCACGTGTTTCATAGCAACAATGAACTCCCCTTATCTGGCATATTCTTTGTGTTTGCCCCCGAACAATCCAGAAACAACGCCGGCCCCCCGAGCGATCAGGGCGACACCATCTGCAATCCCACGACGTCCTCGAACAAAGACAGTGAACAAACTTAAAAAACCCAACACAAGCATCGCGGATGATCGCGCTATGCAATGACCGGACGCGGTCAGGAAAGGTTGACGTAGAATCATCGTATTCGAACGGGTAATCCCATAGCGGTAATGACGCTTAATCCCCCAAGACCAGGTTAACCGCGACCTCTTTTGTACCTCATAGACGATAGCGTCGCGGGCGAACCGCCCTTCACCGCCTGCCGCGACGATGTCTTGGAAAAACAAGGTGTCCGATCCGCCATCGTATTGCAGCGATGCCTCAAACTGACAGCCGCTCTCACGAACGAATGCGAGATCAATCAACACGTTATTGCTCCAACTTTCGTGACGAGGGGACAGATTGGCAAAGACCTTTTGGCGAAAAAAACCACTGGCCAACCACCAAGTATCCGACGGGCTTTCGACCGTCATCTCGACCGGCCCCTGCACAAAGGCAACATTCGTCTGACGCATCGCAGTGGCCAAGGAATTGATCCAATCTGGATGCACGGTTTCATCATCATCAACAAAAGCTAGATACCCGTGATACCCCGCCTCTTTTAGAATGCGGTTTCGCGCCATTGGAATTCCTGGCCGGGGTTCGTGTACATAGAAAACTGGCCAATCCACATCACGAGACCATGACATAACGGTATTTTCAGATGTGCGTCTTTCATCATTATCTACAATAATGATACGCAATGACAGATCTGGTGATACGTTCATTCGGCCAAGTGACGCAAACAAAACTTGCAGGTCATCTGTTCGGTCATAAGTACATATTCCGATGGCTATATCCAAATTCCATGCCCTCTAATTCATACGAAAAACGGTGAAAGATCACACGTTCATGGTTTCTTTTCATATCCATTCCGCGCATACACAGAATAGCAATATGCGAGAACCACAAGAATGTGGTTGAAGGAATGCACTCCAAAAAGAAGTGGTTCAACAAAGCTAGCAATCAACATGAGTAGCATGCAGAATGCAAAAAACGCAGATGTGATTGTTGCGTCCAAGAGGTACCAGCGCAAGGTGCTCCAAACGCAGGCGACAAATAACGCAATTCCTATTCCACCACCGACAAGACCGAGCGCCACAAGGATTTCTATATACCCATTGTGAAAAATGCTCGTACGAGGGTCAACAAATGCGCGTAGGTATTCTCTAGTAAAGCTGGGTTCGTTCCAAAATGCCTGAAATCCGTATCCCGTTAAAGGGTGATCCCAAAAACGTTCGAAACCAAATTTCCATAAGATCGTCCGTCCTGTCAATGTGCTATCTTTGCCCAATGCCTCTATAGATGTGGAAATAAGTTCCGAATAGCATGTGAGTATGACGGCAAGCACACAAGAAATTGCAATACAAAATGCTGCAAAAATCCTTTGGCGCAAAATCCAAGGCTGATGACGCAACCAAAACAGTGAAACCAATACAAGCAGCAGAAAATAAAGAACCTTTCCCCCGGCACTTTCCGTTGCATCAAGGACAGGAAACAAGCAAATCGCGCCTAGTATCCCCAAAAATGACATCCGAAAATAGAAGGCAAGCGCTAGCAACCCGGCCCCTGAAAATATGACGGCATGGGATAAATGATTTTTATGAGCAAGCACTCCAATAAATTCGCCTCGATCAAAAGCCGGGGGCAAAAAAACAACAACTGAGTTCAATAAGGACAGCCCGGTGATAGATAATTCGCATAGGCTAATTAGAATCATTGCCCTATATGGGGGTAGTAGATTTGCAACTATTACCCCCATCAATGTTGTCATAAGCAATTGGATGGATCGATAAGCTGAAAGAGCTGGATCGATACTCCATAACGACAGAGCCAAAGCTATCATTGGCACACCCAAGACCGGCCAAATCGATCGCAACCACTCTGGCCTTGTTATGACAAAGAATGCGCAAATTGCGTATATCGCCAAAAGACCAAAAGGTTGAATACCCAAGCGAAACGCAAATTGACTCGTCATGAAAAAGATGGATACGAACAGGAGTTTTGCAAAAGTCGTATCTTGAACGACTGGATAAACGCGCGCTTTCAATGGAGCCGCATCTCGATCAGAAAACCGAATGAAAGACGGCAATGAAACAAGATCGATCATGTGAGCTGCCCCCAATTCATCGACGAACTATCAATCCAGTAAAGACTGGACACGAACAGCGTTAAGAAAGACGATTTCGTCCCCATCCATTGCTTCCATTTTCGCTGCGCCTGAACCTGTCCAAACAAAGTTAATTTTTTGTTATCTCACGTAACGACTTGATGAATCAAAAACGGGGAAAATCGCACCTTCGAATTCCGCTTAATACTAAATTTACCATCTTGGCCGTAGTTAATCTCCAGCTGTGTCATGGCTCTTAGAATCCATTGACTGGCTTTGTTCGTTGGAAGCGGATCCCGCTTCTGTTTAACTTGAGATGGTCTTATGCACCAAAAACCGCACCTTAGCGTGGTAAACACAACGTATGATCCCAATGATGGTCGCGTTGTGTTTGACATGAAAGACATTGCCGCGATGCTATGGCGCGGCAAGGGTGTTGTTGTGCTCTGCGCGATTGTGGTGGCTGCATTTGCATTCTGGCACGTCTTTTTCAATCAAGTTCCAATGTACGGGTCGGACGCGCAAATTGTTGTCGAAACCCGCAACGAGCAAATTTTAGATTTGGAAAACGTCCTAAGTAACTTGTCCACGTCAGAAGAAGCCCTGCGAACGGAAAGCTTGATTTTAAATGGACGCCACTTGATGGGCATGGTCGTGGATGAACTTGGGCTCACAAAGGATCCAGAGTTTAATCCATTCCTGATTGATCAGCCCCAAAGCCCGATCGCTTTTGCAAAAGCTTTTATAAAAGACGCCATAAAAGATGCATGGCTTGAAAAAACTGCTGTCGCAACGGAACATATCGCAGTTCCAGAGGCGTTGGATCCAGAGGTTGCGCAACGCTCAGCCGCTGTTTCAACTCTACAAAAGGCAGTTACAATCCGCAATATTCCAAACACCTACGCGTTTTCAATATGGGTCGTTACGCAAGACCCCTACAAGTCGCAACGCATAGCAAACGCTATTGCAAATCTTTACATTCAAGATCAGCTTGCAGCAAAATATGACGCAACGACGCAAGCCAGCGCATGGTTATCCGAGCAAGCAGCCCTGCTAGAATCTGACCTAAAGCGTTCCGAACAAGAACTCAGCGAATTTAGCAACACCCATAACTTTGTCACACCTGAAGAAATCGAAAATCTGGAATATCGCATCGTTCAATTACGTCGCTCGCTGCAGGATAAACAAAATCAGCTGGCGGTTGATGAGCGAAATCTAGAACGTATGCATTCGGCATCAGACCAGCAGTCAAGAGAGCAAATCGCCACGGAACTCGGATTGATTTCTGACGCGTCTCAGGCTCAAATCACCAGTGTGATTTGGGATGCCTTTAAATATCGAATCCAAGAAGATATCCGCACAACAACGCGATTGATCCAAGGGTTGCAGGAGCCAATACGCGACCTGGAGGGGCAAATTTCCAATCAACGCAGCGCCTTGTTGACCCTAGAGGAAAAGCAGCAAGACACTGCAGCCAAACAGATGTTTTACGAAAGTGTCCGCAATCGTCTTCAGGAAACATCTATTCAAACTGGTTTGCAACGGGCGGACATTAGAATTACGTCCTATGCCACCCTCTTGCCCAATCCGATCTCGCCGCAAAAAAGCCGCATGGTAGGCTTGGGGCTATTCTTCGGCGCATTGCTGGGGTCTGGTCTTGTTTTGGCGCGAAATGTTTTTGCACCCAAAGTGTCTTCTGCAGCGCGCCTAACAGCACTGACCTTTCTTCCGGTTATTGCAAGCCTGCCAATTCTTTCAAGGTCGACGCGTTTGCAACGCATCCAAACGCCCCGCAAAGGGACGTTCGAAAATGAAGCGGTGCGTGGGTTGCGCAACGCCATACGCGTTCAAAAGACACCCGACGGTCGTGCCCCACAGGTTATTTTGGTGACATCTGCCTCTAGCGGAGAAGGCAAAACAACAATAGCCACCGCGACTGCAAATAGCTTTGCCCAAGCAGGTAGAAGAGTCTTATTGATAGATTGCGATACACGCCGTGGAACTGCATCCCTGCGTCTAACGAATAAGCCAACGCACGCTTTGACGGATGTTTTGCATGATCATTGCGACTTGGATTCGGCGGTTTTAAGCACAGAGATCCAAGGGCTTGATATCTTACCTGCGTTTTCAAGCTCAAGCCGTGCACAGGGCGTTGAGGCCCTTAACCGTCCCGAACTGAACGATATTCTAAAGCAAGCGCGCGAAGAATGGGACATTGTTATTCTCGACACGCCCCCTGCAATGGTCATTTCAGATACCCTGCTATTGGCAGAAAAAGCAGACCTTCTATTGTTGGTTGCCGCGGTCGGTGAGACAAGCGAGGCCGATGTTTCACATTGCTTAGAAAAGATGCGTCAATTTGGGCAAACTCCTGACGCAATTATTTTGAACAAGAGCAAAAACAAGCGTGAAATATATGGCCTGGGGCGTAAGGCAAAGCAGTATTATAAAAATCTGCAAGCGGCTTAATTTCACACCACATGGCCTCAAATTTCTCGGCCGACAATGGCGATAATCGGCCAAACGGCAAAGACTTCACTAGAAACGGACGCAGTGTCAGGCTAATCCTTGATCCAAATGTCCACACCGTCACATCTCCGAATTGTTATTTTGGCTTTTTCAGCCGCGATTGGTCTAGCCACCAACCCCGTTTTTGCGTTTGATCGCGACGATCTAGTGATCAAAATTGCCGGCGAAAATGCAGAGCTGGCCGGTATTTTGGAGCGGACATCCAGCGTCGTACAGGCGCTGAATGACGACCGCACCAGCCCAATTGAATTAATCGCGGCCGCGCGTAGCGAATACCGACAGATGCTGGGCGCGCTATACGCGCAAGCCCATTACAGCCCAATAATCTCGGTCACCGTTAACGGTTTGGAAGTATCGGAAATATCCCCGTTGCATGAACCAGACAGTGTTAAAGCAATCACGATTTCCATTCAGCCGGGGCCCATCTTTAAATTTCAAACCGCAAAAATCGGTCCATTGACACCGCAAACAGACATTCCAGGCGGTTTCGAAACGGGCAAAACAGCAACCGTTTCATCAATTAAATCTGCCGCATCTTCTAGTATCTCCGCTTGGAGGTCTGCCGGGCATGCAAAGGCTGAGATCACAGATCAAAACATTGTTGCGGATCACGAAAGCAACCATCTTGACGTCGACATCACGATCACGCCCGGTCCCCGCCTGAAGTTTGGCGACCTGAATATCACCGGCAATAAAGATGTGCGCAGTGATCGCATTCGCATTATCGCCGGTCTACCTGTTGGCGCGGTCTACAACCCAACCGAAATCGAGCAATCTGCAACCCGCCTCCGTCGCACAGAGGCCTTTGCATCCGTGACATTCACCGAAGCCGAAAATATTGGTCCGCAAAATTCGCTACCCATTGAGCTGACATTAACCGAAGAACGCCCAAGACGAGTTGGTTTTGGCGCCGAATTAAGTTCTGTTGAGGGGTTTGGAACCAATGCCTACTGGTTGCATCGCAACCTTTTGGGAGGCGCAGAACAATTACGGTTTGATTTTGAAATTGACAATATCGGAGCAACGGACGCGGAAAACGGTGTCGATTATACGTTTTCCACGAATTACGGCAAACCCGCCGCATTTGGCACGGACAAAGATTTCTACACACAGCTTGTAATCGCGCGCGAAGACGAACCCAGCTATCTGTCAGACACAATCGATTTAGAGGCCGGGATGACCCGGATCGTTTCGAATGAATTGCAGTGGCAAATCGGCGGATTATACCGCATCGGTGACATTCAAGACGCGTTCGGCGATCGCCAATATCAATTGGTGGGCAGCCCTTTTGAGGTCACATGGGATACACGGGATGCGCCCTTAAACGCGACACAAGGCACATATATAAACACAAATTTAGTGCCCTTCCTCGGGATCAATGACATTGATAATGGCCTTTTGCTGACATTCGATGGGCGTAAATACCTCGCACTTGGCGAAGAGAAATCGACCGTTTTGGCAGGCCGCGTACAATTTGGAACATTAGCGGGCCCTGATAGCGACAGCGCCCCCCCCGATTACCTATTTTATGCAGGCGGCGGCGGATCTGTTCGCGGCCAACCATACCAAGCCTTAGGAATAGGCGAAATTGATGATATGATCATCGGTGGAACATCCTATCTGGCCTTATCCGGAGAAATTCGTGCAACGGTGCGCGGCAATTTCGGAGCCGTCGCATTTTATGATGCAGGCTATGTCGGCGACGAAGCGTTTTTGCAAGGCGAGGGAAGCTGGCTTAGCGGCGCGGGGCTGGGTTTGCGTTATCAAACCGGGTTTGGGCCCTTACGCGCGGACATCGCTTTTCCCGTTAGCGGCACCCCTGATGATGCATCACAGTTTCAAATCTATATCGGGATTGGGCAGGCCTTTTGATGCGTATGCTTTTTAGAGTTTTTGCACTTATCCTGCTCAGCTTGACATTTTTGTCTCTAAATCCGGCAATGGCCGTGGCGGAGGACACAGATGGTGAAAGCTTTGTCAGCCGACAAATCGAAAAAGCCCTTTCTGACACCAATCGTATTGCCACGGTGACAGGGTTTTCCGGCCTCTTAACCGGCAAAGCAGCGATGCAATCCCTAACATTTGCTGACGAAAATGGCATCTGGATGCGTCTAGAAGACGTCACGCTAGATTGGCAACGCAGCGCCCTATTCTCAGGAGAGCTGCGTGTGGCCGAATTAAGCGCGGGCCTGCTGCAGATCATACGCCAACCGTTAGAAACGGACAGTCTCGCAGACGATATTCCCAGTGCGTCAGCCTCTGGATTTAAAATTCCAGAACTTCCTGTATTGGTCGATATCGACAAAATTGGGATTGACCGTGTCGAAATAGGACAAGCTTTGCTTGGTATGGACGCCGTTCTTTCGGTGGATGGCAGAATAACATTGGCCTCGGGCGAAGCTGACACCGAACTTTCAATACGACGCATTGATGGTCCGCGTGGTGTTTTTGGCCTGACAGCCAAACACGATAAAGAAACCGATATTTTCATACTGGATCTACAGGTTCGTGAACAACAGGACGGTTTGATCAGCGCCTTGCTCGATATACCCGACCGGCCGCAATTGGATTTGTCACTAACGGGCGAGGGGCCTGCTTCAGATTTTCAGGCACAGCTGCGTTTGGCGACAGAGAGACAAGACCGCTTGACAGGATCATTCACCCTATCTGCACAAGATGATGGTCGGCAAGGATTTGACCTTGATCTGTCAGGTGACATGAGCAGCTTGTTAGCACCACAATTTCAAGATTTTTTCGGCGATAATTTATCTCTGCAAGCCAAAGGGTCCAAAACCCCAAACGGGGCTATGACCCTGGAACAGCTGAATTTGGACGCTCAAAGCATCACCCTATCCGGTGAAGGTTTGATTGACGAGGATGGCGCGCCGGTTCGCATGAACCTGTCAGGTCAAATTTCTGATCGAGAAGGTGATCGCGTCACGATACCCTCATCATCTGAGGCTTCGATGCAAAGCGCGGTGTTGGATTTGAACTTTGATGCCGAGTTAAGCGAAGATTGGGATCTAACAATCCATGTTGTCGAACCAAAATTTGGCGACACAGAGCTCGAGCGCGCCCTTCTGACCGGCGGAGGTACGATTTCAAAAGCGAATCAAGGCACGCAAGTCCTGGCGCATTTGGAACATAATATTTCCGGCCTAGATACAGGGGATCCATCCCTAAACGCGGCGCTGGGATCCAACATATCTGGTGTTTTAAACGCGTCTTGGTCAAAAGAAGACGCGTTTCAGTTAAGCAGCCTTGCCATAGATGGAACAGATTATGACATTGATTTTCAAGGATCTTTGGACGTCGTAGACGGCACCGCATTAATGGAGGGGGATCTATCCATTGATGCCGAGGATCTTGCGAGATTTTCGCTACTCACCGGTCAAGACCTGACGGGTCAGGCCCGTATTGATCTGGTGGGATCCGGTGATCTTTTGGGTGGCGGCTATGACGCGCGTTTGGAATTAGATGGGCAGGATGTCAGCATTGGCATTGCTGAAGTGGATGCACTGTTAGAGGGGCAACCAATCCTGTTGGTGACAGAAATCAAACGGGACGAAACCGGCACGGAACTGAAAGAGTTCTCTCTTTCAAGCACTGCTGTTTCTGGAACTGGTGGCGGAAAGATTGGCGAAATTGGTGCCGAACTGGACTTGGCCTTTGATCTAACGGACCTTGGCCTGATCCTGCCAGATCACCCCGGACCAGTTAGCCTAAAAGGACATGTTTTAGAACTGGCCGAAGAATGGTATATTGTCGATCTGTCCTTCAACGGCCCATATGATGTTGACGCATCCCTCAAGGGGGATATCGGCGAACTTGCTGACGCATTGGTCGATCTAGACATTTCCATCCCTGACATGGCTCCGATTACTGAAAAGATAAATGGCGCAGAGCATGTAACAGGACCCGTTCATATCAGCGGGATCGCATTGAATCCCGATGATGACCTCTGGACGATGGAACTGAGCGGAGATTTACCTTTTGACACGGCCATACATCTAGAAGGTGCCATCGAAGATGATACCGCGCTTATGGATTACAGCCTGTCGTTACCCGATCTCGGTCAAGCCATACCGCAATTGGCCGATATGCTGTCTGGCGCTTTGACAACGAAAGGCCAACTGCAGAAAACCGGGTCGACTTGGCTCATTGAAACCGATCTTGATGCGCCACATCAAATCGAAGCGAATGCGACAACACGCCTATCTGAAACGCAAGTCGAGGTAGACTATACCGCTCTCATCCCCGAATTGTCCGATTTTGTTGATACGCTGGACGGGAATGCACGGGTTTCAGGTAAGCTGATGCAAACAGATGGCGGACCTTGGGAAGTATTGGCGGCAGGCAACGGCCCCTGGAATAGCCGTTTTGACGCCACTGCACTTTTGGATGGCGATCAAACCAATGCAAAAGTCACTGCACATTTGCCAGACATATCCGTTCTGTCATCTAGCCTATCGGGTTCTTTAGACATTTCCACTCAAGCCGATAGCGCAGGAGATGGTTATGATATTCTAACCTCGGCGCGATCATCATCAGGCCTGACAGGACAGGCCGAAGGGCGGTATCAAACCGGTGCCAGCCAAGTCAGCTTTTCTGCAAATACCGGCGATGTAAGTCAATTCGCATCCGACATATCCGGCAGCGTCGCAATCCAAGGACAGGTTCAGGAAACGCCGCAGGGTTGGGAAATTGATTTAGGAACGCAGGGTCCGGGCACATCTGCATCCAGCGTTTCAGGCACAGCCAATCAAAGTTTCGATGCTCTTTCTCTATCTCTCAATGGGTCGGCACCCTTGGCTTTGGCGAATACGGCAATTTCGCCACGTGCATTGGACGGGCAGATTAACTTTGATTTATCCCTAGAAGGCCCACCTGCCCTATCGTCGGTCAGCGGTGCCATCACAGTGGACAATGCACAGTTGACAGATCCTGTTTTGCGCCAAACCTTTCGGGACATTTCAGCACGTGTTGATTTGGCTGGCGAAGCAGCACAAATCGACGCAACAATCGCAGGCGGTCAAGGCGGCGCTATTCATATCGACGGCCCAATTACCCTATCCGAGCAACTGAACGCAGATATTACAATACGGTTGGACGACGTTGTTGTAGAAGACCCAACCCTATACACCACCCTGCTTGACGGACGCCTAACTATAAGCGGCCCGCTGGCAGAAAGCGGTCTTGTCACGGGCAAAATTGATGTCGGACGCACAGAGGTGCAAGTGCCAAGCGGAGGCTTGGGCTTTGGCAGCTCCATCCCGGAGATGACCCACCTGAACGAACCAAATGCGACCTATCAAACCCGCGTTCGGGCCAAAGCCGTGTCAAAAGAAGCCAGTGATGGTAGTGGTGAAGGCAGCACTGGATCGTCATCGGGTGGGATTTACACGCTGGACATCACTGTTGATGCACCCAATCAAATTTATCTCCGTGGGCGCGGTTTGGACATTGAAATGGGCGGCAATATGGAAATTAGCGGCACCACAGATGATCCTTTGGCAATCGGTGGAATTCGCGTTGTTCGCGGCCAATTGTCCATCTTGGGCAAACAGCTCAGCTTTTCAGACGACAGCCAGATTACCCTATCGGGCGAATTGACCCCCTATCTGGATCTGACCGCAACATCAGATACCGGTGACTACACGATATTCATCGCCATCACCGGATCGGTCGATGATCCAGAATTCAACTTTTCCTCTGAACCTGAACTACCGCAGGATGAAGTCCTGTCTCAGTTTCTGTTTGGATCGAATGTTTCTGACCTAACACCGCTACAGGCCATTCAATTGGCCGCATCAATTGCCGATTTGGCAGGTTACGGCACATCAGGAATCGGTAAATTCCGCAATGCGATCGGCCTGGACACGTTAAACATTTCAACCAATGCTGACGGTACGACCGACGTCACGGCCGGAAAATACCTGACCGAACAGATCTATACAGATGTCGTGTCATCCAGCGATGGTGATTCAAAGGTCCGATTAAATATCGACCTTTCTGACAATGTCACGGTCAGTGGCTCCGCCGGTAATGACGGCGAAACCTCAATAGGCATCTTTTTCGAAAAAGACTACTGACACCAGCCAGCCCGGTTCAGATCCCGTTAAGGATCCGCAGTGGTTTGAGTTACGTGAGTGTTAGGTTCTTCATACATAAACAGGGCGCGGCTGTTTTTAGTATGACGGAAGGCAAGCTTTTTGGCCAACCGCCCAGAGATCAATTGACGCGCGGGCTGCATTTTGCTTTCGCCATCTTCATTTGTTTCGGTCAGTTCAGGAAACAGTTCAAACAGCTCTCGCATTCCGTCTTCATGCACAGATTTGACAACTTCAGGGCCAACATAGAGCGATTCACTCATCGCGCCATTCGCCCAAACCAATTGATGTTGATCAAACGCCAAATGATAATAGACAACATCGTCAATATCTTCCGCGACTTCAATGCCAGGAATCTCAATAAGATGTTTGGCCGCCGCCAACACCTCGGCCTGATCAAACATACGTTTTGCAATTGCAGATCGCACAAGCATCCGATGTTGCGGCGACACGACCAAGTCTTTCAAAGGCAACCCATGCCCTAACGCGCCCTGACAAATACGGATTGGCCGTAAATGTGGACTTTCGTCAAAATTGGCCTTTTTCATAGTGCGAACACCGATCCAGCGCAAAGGCTGCAATCCCTGATCGACGGTTTGGACCAAATCGCCAACATTTAAGTCTTCAACTTTGACAGTGCCCTTTGTTGTCGCAATCTCAGTGCCATTGGCAAAACAATACACGACGTTTTCAATATTTGTGTATTTGATGGTTTCACCACCAGAAAATACAACTGTTCCGGATTCTGCATCCAGTGCATCGGGCGTCCAGGATGTAATATCCGAAATAACGCCACTCAGATCCAAAACATCTGTATCAGTGTCGCCTGTGGATTCCTCACCATCAATCGCCACAGTGGTCGCTGATGTTATGATGAATGTGTCACTGCCCTTATCGGCAGTCGGTATACTATCGGCAGTGTCGCCATAGACAGCGCCACCATGTATTCCACCGTCTAACTCAATCGTATCATTTCCATCGCCGCCCAGTACGGAACCTTTTACGGTCGTACCTCCCCCGACATAGATTGAATCGTTACCCGCTTCACCATCGACGTTTCCAGATATCCCAGAAGAGGAATCGATCGTAACCGTGTCATCGCCATCTCCCATGAAGATATCGCCATCCACGGATGTGGAATCTGTCAATTCCAGGAAGTCAGCATCGCCGCCCATCGAAATGTCGTTATCAATGGTTGCCGAATTTTCGATATAGATCGTATCGTTCCCATCACCGGTATCAATTGATCCGGTCGTGGACGAAGTATCTTCAAAGTCAAACCGATCTGTACCAATACCGCCTGTGATATTCGCAGACACAGTTGAGTCATCGCGAACAACCAAACGGTCATTACCGGTGCCAAATTCAATCGTGGTGCCGGTTATTGAACTGCCATCATAAAGTTCGATCCTGTCCGAACCAGATCCGGTATCGATATCAGCTACAATAAACGACCCATCATACATGAAAATGCGGTCAGTGCCGCTGCCCATGTTGATGGTGCCACCGATCTTAGAAGCATCCACGGATGTATCAACACCGTCATCAATTCCCATGGTCAGGGTATCGTTCCCGGAGCCCATATCGAGCGTGTTCGAAATCGACGACGCCACCATGTTCAACGCATCGAACTCGGTTCCAGTATCTATGAAATCCACGCCTGTGTTCGCCAACGCAATTGCGTCAGCACCTTCGCCCGTGGTGATACCGGTCGCTCCTGCGGATGAGAACGTTACCGTATCGATCGTAACAATATCTGCGCCATTCCCCGTTAGAATGGTTTCAATCGTCACCCCGTTACTTAACGAGATATTGTCGACCTCAGTCGTCAGCCCATCCGTGATGATATATTCGAGGGATACATCACCATCGATGGTAATCGTATCACCACCCCGGCCGGATTCGATATAGCCGCCCGTGATGGCAGAGGCCACAATGATATCAATAATGTCGGCCGATGGCGTGGGGACAATTAGTGGATCAGCGGTGTCAAAAACATTTCCAACCCAACTGGCTGTAACCGTGATATTTGCCATAACATCCCCTACCTTTCAAAACAACGAAACTATGCCAATTCAAACTCTCCCAAGTTGCTTGAAGCGAACTTCAAACACGAATCGGCATATTCAATATTGAGTAACTTATCCTTAACCAATTCTCACAAAAAATTAAGCGAAAATTAAAATATTATTTCCTTAATGCGTGCGTTATGGGTATATAAATTTTCTCAAGGCTATGATTTTGTTGTGAAAGTTGAAGTTTGAAAAATCATCGGTGAAAAACAACAGCTGCTTTTGTGGAAAACCCTCAAAGCACGACCATACCCATCGCCCCATCTAGCAATTCATTTTATGAAAAGTCATTCGCACACATACATTCAAAATACGAAAACCGCGTCAGTCAAATTGAATGTATGGACATATGGGTTTCAATGAGAAACCAGACGCTCATCCCAATGCTTGGCTAAAAATTCCATAGCGTGAATTTAGCGGTTGATCGCTGCCACATTGCATAACTGGGCATCGCTCGATCTGTTGAAGACCTATTTGTTTTAAACAAGGGTCGAGCTCCAAAGGGTCATAGGTGTCGACACGCAACGTTTGGCCCTTTGCTATATTCGCAAAATATCCGATCAACTTCTCCGCCGTTTTTACATCCGACGCAACGATTGGTCCCAAGACCAGCATATCTGAAAATGGTCGCAAAGCAGCATAGGCCACAACCGCCCCAGACGCATCACGGGCAACTGCGAGCTGCGCAATATCGAACAAATTTCGGATTAATGCACGCCGGTCACCGCCATAAGATGCATTTTCTAAGGCTATGATCTGCTCCAGATCTGATGGACTGGCGACACCAACACCTGTGGCAGGAAACACCTGCTTGCACACAGTACCGATATATTTTCCCAAGCTCAGCATCGTCCGAAACCCCAAGCTTTCATAAAGGGGTCGCCCCAACGGTGTTGCCGTCAGGCGTAACGTGCGGCCGGGCTGAAGCAAAGCGCTGACAACAGATCGCCCAACCCCCTGACCTCGCATATCTTCGCGCGCGATGACCATACTGATATGAGACACATGAGGCCCGAAATCAGACCGTAGCGCGGTACCGACCACCTGACCGCTCTGCAAGGCAACAATCCCGTCAGACATCGATAGCAACATCGACCAGTCCTCTGCCGAATGCTGCCAACCCGCCTGCTGCGACAGCGCAACCGCTTGCGGAACATGTTCGGGCAGGAAAGGAGCAAGCGTAATCGCGGCCATAGGTCTTGTGCTTTTACGGCAATGCCGGGGTTTCTTCTAATGTCAGGTGCAGCTGATCATCCTGATAAGGATGCGCAGCAATAGCATCGTCATCCAATTCGACGCCCAGACCCGGAGCACTGGATGGAATGACATAGCCGTCTTCCCATTCGATATCCGTTTTAAGACAGCTCATATAAGGCCCGTCAAAAGTGCCAATACTTTCCAAAATCAGGAAATTTGGGCTACTTGCACCGACCTGAATATTGGCAGCCGCCACGACAGGTCCGCAATACAGATGCGGGGCGATCTGCGCGCTGCGGGTTTCCGCTATGCCTGCGATTTTGCGCGCCTCTAGAATACCCCCGACCCGGCCTAAATTCATTTGCAAAATGGATGCGGCACCTGCCTCGAGCATACGTGCGAATTCGTGTTTGGTACAAAGCCGTTCACCCGCAGCAATAGGGATCGACGTATAGCGTGCGACCTCGGCCATATCTGCTGGGTTCTCTGGCGGCAAAGGTTCTTCAAACCACAAGGGATCATAGGCCTCTAGCCGGCGCGCCATGCGTTTTGCGCCAGATACCGTGAACTGCCCATGCGTGCCAAAAAGCAGGTCTGCCTTGTCGCCAACAGCCTCGCGAATACGTGCGCAAAAGGCTTCACTCCGGTCTAAATCTTTCAAACTGGGCTGATGGCCATCGAAAATCGTATAAGGCCCCGCGGGATCGAATTTAACGGCCGTGAACCCTTGTTCGACAACTTTCACAGCGACCTCGGCCGCCATATCCGGATCATTATAGACATTGAGCGCATCAGGATCTGGATAGACGTCACCTTCTTCCGGATAGAGATAGGTATAACTGCGCAGCCGTTCATTCACTTTACCGCCGATCAAATCATAAACCGGTCGATCTGCGGCCTTGCCGATGATGTCCCAGCAAGCCATTTCCAGCCCGCTTAACACACCCATCACGGTGACATCGGGCCGCATCGTAAACCCAGCACCATAGGTTTTGCGCCACAGCGTTTCGATATTATGCGGATCGCTGCCCTCGAAATGGCGGGTGAACACCTCGCGTGCCATGGCGCAGCACAGATCGGGCCCGAAGGTTGCGTTGTAGATTTCGCCGACACCCGTGATCCCACAGGCCGTCGTCATTCTGACAAAGATAAAATACCGCCCACCATGGCGGGGAGGAGGATTGCCGAATACGAAGGTTTCGATTTTGTCCAGCTTCATATCTGGTCCTTCCTTGCGCAATTCGCGCTATTGGTCTTGCGGCGGTTCTTCTGATACAGCCGGATTGCAAAATTCCGAAATCATCCAATCACGGAACAATGCCAATTCCTTACGTTCATTCGAGTCGCTTTGGGTCACCAGATAATAGGACTCACGTATTGGCAAACGGTAAGCAAACGGACACACCAATTGACCGGTTTCCAAATACGGCTTTAGAAAGCGGTCAGAGATCAATGCCATGCCCGGCCCGCCACACAGCATATGCAGTGCAACCAAAGTTGAATCCGCACGTGTGATATTTTGCACCGGCGACAACCCCAGTTCAAAATACTCTGACAGGCGCGCCCATTCCACTTCAGACCCGACAATCAAAACAACATCTTGTTGAGACGCTTTATGGATGTCTTCATTGACCTGCACCGCATATTCAGGATTGCACGCCAACACGGCCTCTTCGCGTCCCAAACGATGAATATCGCTTTCCGCCCAATCGCCATTGCCCCAACGGATATCGAAATCAACGCTGCTATCATCCATGCGGTCCGACCATACGGTGGTGGATAATTGCAATTCTATTTCTGGATGAAGCGCACGGAACTTATGCAAACGCGGTGCCAATTCCAACGTCCCAAAACTGATTGAGGCCCGCACATGCAGGCTCTTGCGACGTTTGACATCGAACAAACCTTCTGTCGCATTTTGCATTTCCAAAAACGCTTTACGGATCGGTTGCGCATAGGCCTGACCTTGATCAGTCAATGCCACACCGCGCGGTAGGCGCCGAAAAAGCGTGACACCGATTTTCTGCTCTAACAGCCGGATTTGCTGACTGACCGCGGCAGGGGTCAAGTGCAATTCATCTGCCGCACTGGAAAAACTACCGTGGCGCGCAGCGGCTTCAAAGGCGCGCAGCCAGGTGACATGGGGAAGACGGTTGCTCATAGCGGGGCCTATTGGGTTTCGCCATGACGGACAAAACAGCAAATATCGAGCAAAGGAAACCTCTGATTTGCAATATGCTTCAAACAAAATGCAGGCTTACACTGAGTTACGATTGTTTGTGCATTCGCGCATCCGGCTGCAATTTCACGCGAATAGAACCGTTTGGAGCGAGATAAGGGCCGCATGCAGGACCAATTGGAAACAGATTATGTAATCATTGGCGCAGGATCAGCAGGCTGCGTTATGGCCGCACGCCTGTCTGAAAACGGGCGCAACGACGTGACCCTTGTTGAAGCTGGCGGCAGTGACAGCAATCTGTTTATCAAAATTCCGGTTGGCTATGCTTATACGTTCACGAATAAGAACGTGAATTGGTGTTATGAAACCGAACCAGATGCAGGTCTGAACGGGCGCAATGTATTTTGGCCGCGGGGCCGGGTTGTTGGCGGTTCCAGTTCCATCAACGCTATGGCCTATATGCGCGGCTTGCCCCGTGATTTTGACGATTGGGAACATGCGGGCGGTACAGGCTGGAATTGGTCAGCCGCACGCGCGCTTTATGAACGCATGGAAACCCGCAATGAACCCGGCAAGAAAGGGCGCAAAGGCGCGTATGGATCCGGCCCTGTATGGGTCAGCGATGTCCGCGAGGAAATGCACCCATTCTCCAGCCAGTTTCTGGACGCTGGCCAAGAACTCGGCTGGCCAACGCTAGACGATCTGAACGGGCGCGGAACTACGGGGTTGGGATTTTATCGTAGCACTGTGCGCAATGGTCGGCGGTGGTCTGCTGCGGATGCGTTTTTGCGACCAGCTTTAAAACGCGACAATCTCAACCTGATCCGCCGCGCTTTGGTGACCAAGATCCTTGTCGAGAACGGTCGCGCAATCGGCATTTCCTATGAACAAGGTGGCAAAACCCGCATATTAAAGGCACGGCGGGACGTCATCCTATCGGCGGGTGCTGTAAATTCACCACAGCTGATGATGCTGTCAGGAATTGGCCCTGCTTCTGATCTGAAATCGCACGGTATTGACGTGGTCCATGATCTACCAGAGGTCGGTAAAGGCATGCAGGATCACCTAGCCATCACCCATAGTTTCCGCGCATCCAAACCTACACTAAACGCTGTTTTGGGTTATCACGCACGTCGGATCTTGTGCAGTATGCAATATGTTTTAACCCGCACAGGACCGCTATCGGTGCCCGTAAACCAGGTGGGTGGCTATGTCGCCTCGCAAGAGGATCAACCCGAAGACATGCAGCTGTTCTGCAACCCGTTGGTTTACGAAACAAAAGCAACCGGCATTCCCCATGTTGGGCCAGAGCCCGGATTTATCCTATCCGCACAACCCAGTCGCCCAACCAGCCGTGGCGAGATTACTTTGCGGTCATCCGATCCAAAGGATACCCCCAGAATTCAACCCAATTCGGTGTCGACCGAGGCCGATCAAAACGCCGCCATTCGCGCCGGGCATGTGTTGCGTGGCCTGCTAAAGACAGCCCCCATGATGGACGCGCTGCACCCAGATGAGCAACCACCGTTGCTTACCATGAGCGATGAAGACATGTTGGCCGATTACCGCGAACGTGCCTCAACCGTTTTCCATGCCAGCTGCACATGCCGCATGGGACGGGATGCCACTGACAGCGTCGTTGATGCAAATCTACGCGTGCACGGGCTGCAGGGCCTACGCATCGTGGACGCTTCGGCCTTTCCTAACGTGACATCTGGCAACACAAATGCACCGGTTATGATGCTGGCCATGGGAGCTGCAGATCGCATTTTGGCCGAGACGTGAATCGACAACGACCAATCTCTCATCAGCACACCTAATAAACCAGTTGATTAATTAACTTATCGGTTTAATAGTGTTCGCATGGACACTGATACCGCTTTGGACAGCACATTTTCAGCACTGGCCCACCCAGCGCGGCGGGCCATTTTGGCGCGCCTTGCGAAAGGTGATGCAACGGTCAACACCTTGGCTGAACCGTTAGAGATGAGCCTACCCGCTGTATCGAAACATATCCGTGTTTTGGAAAAAGCTGGCCTGATCACCCGGGGACGAGACGCACAATTCCGCCCCTGCACATTGAACACGGCTCCGCTCGAGACCCTTGTCAGCTGGACCGACCAATACCGCCACATTTGGGACGCACGCTTTGACGTAATGCAGGGCGTTCTTGCAGCTATGAAGGATGCAAATGATGACTGATCAACCATCTTGGGTAAAGATCACCCGTGTGTTCGATGCACCAATCGAAGATGTTTGGAAATTATGGACAGATCCCGATCTGTTCAAACAGTGGTACGGCCCTATGGGTATGACCGTACCCATTGCAGATATCGACGTCACCATCGGTGGCACCCGCAAGATTTGCATGCAGATGCAAACACCAGATCGCACGATGTCGATGTGGTTCATTGGCATCTATAAGGAAATCACAGCACCAAACCGCCTCGTCTACACGGAAAGCATGTGTGAAGAAGATGGGACGATTATCCCACCTCAGGCGATGGGCATGCCAGAAGGGCATCCTGATATCACAGAGGTGATTGTTGAACTCAGCGAAGAAAACGGCAAAACGACCATGACGATGGTGCATATCGGCGTGCCCGAAGGATCGGCAGGCGAAGGCGGTTGGAACCAAGCCTTTGACAAACTGGCAGATTCCATCAAAGCAGCTTAGGAAAAATAGGGGCCAAATAGGCCCCTATTTCTAATATTATTCTGCGGCTTCGCGTCCCTGTGGGACGACTTCATAACCTGGCTCTTCAGGCTCATCATCCACCAGTTCCGCTGGGAACCCTGGTGCGCGAATATCTAGACCCGTTGCATCTTCCAGACGTTTGATGATGTTGGGTGACAATTCACGCTCGCCGTATTTTGCGATGCCATCATCAAAGATCTGAACCATCAGAGGCGACATTTCCAAAGGAATGTTATTGTCTTCCGCAATCTTCTGGAACAGGCCGATATCTTTCTTCACCAGATCCATGGTGAAGGACACATCCCGCGACCCGTTCAGGATCAACTGGCTTTCCGTTTCATGCACAAACGACGTACCAGAGCTGATTTTCATCGCCTCATAGGTCGTGTTTAGATCCATACCCGCCGCCTTCATTGTCACCAATGCTTCGCAGCATGTGATCAGGTTGGCAGTTGCAAGATAGTTGGTCATCACTTTCAGCGTGGATGCAGTGCCAATCTCGCCAGTGTGCAAAACGCGACGCCCCAGTGTTGTCAACATTGGCAGAACACGTTCGAATGTCGCACGGTCACAACCCGCAAAGATCGAAATATTCCCCGTATCTGCGCGATGACAACCACCCGACACCGGGCATTCCACCACAGTTGCACCGGTGGCAGCAACTTTTTCTGCCTGTGCTTTGATCATGTCCGCATCTGTTGTGGACATTTCCAGCCAGATTTTACCTTCGCGCATTTCTGGCAGCATTTCGTTCAGAACGGCATCAGATGCGGCTGGTGATGGCAGGCTGGTGACGACCACATCACTATCGGCCATCAATTGTGCCGCCGTCGTACCCGCCTTTGCACCGCGAGACACGAATTCAGCGGTTAGTGTTTCATCCAATTCCAAAACGGTCAGGTCAAATCCGTTGCGCAACAGGCTACCCGCCAGTTTTCCGCCCACATTTCCCAGACCAATAAAGCCGATTTTCATATGCGACACTCCGTTATTTCGCGCAAAGCTAAACAACAGTTTTGCCGCCTTTGACAGCCGCACTGAAACGACAAAATCGCGCCCTCAGACTGAACTGGAATTGTCGCTATCCCCGTCATCCGCGCCATCCGCATCCTCAGGTGCTTTATCCGGCCAAAAGCGCACGCCGGGTTTTGCCAAACCGCCGCCCAGCGCCAATGCCGTACCATCTGCCCGCCAGCAAGCAGCACCTTGCATCATGCCATTCTCATCAAAGGAAATCGCGTTCATGCCTCCACCGATATGGGGCATGATGACGGGCTTGTGACCTTTTGCTTTCAGATCTTCAACCTTATCGGCAAATGGCTTTTCCAACTCCAACTCGGCCCCTTGCGTCCAAATCCGCGGGGCCTCTACTGCCTCTTGCAGAGACATTCCATGGTCAATCAGGTTCACAATCGCCTGCATCGCAGATGGGAAGATACGCAAACCGCCAGGCAAACCCAGCGCCCAGCGCGGAGCCCCATCTTTGGTGATGATCATCGGAGCCATAGAAGTCGGCACCCGTTTACCAGGCGCAATCGATAGGGCACGTCCCGGACGAGGGTCGTAATTCATCATGTAATTGTTTGGAATGATCCCTGTTCCCGGCACCATGATGCGCGCACCGAACAATCCGTTGATCGTATGGGTCGCCGAAACGATATTCCCATCCGCATCCGCCGCTGTAACATGTGTCGTGTCACTGCTTTCATATGGCGCAGTACCCCCCGTCACAGCGCCCAGCTTGGCGCGACATGCCTCAGCGTAGGATTTAGAAATCAAACGATCAACCGGCACATCAACAAATGCCGGATCACCGGAATAGGCCCGACGGTCTTCAAAGGCGACCGCAATGATACGTGCCAGCAAATCCAGCATCTCCGGCGTGCCAAAACCCATCTCTGCCAAATCATAACTTTCCAGCATGTTCAGCATTTGCGGGATATGCACACCAGACGAGGCAGGCGGCGGCGGGCCGATCACATCATAGCCGCGATAGGTGCCAGTGATGGCACCACGGGCAACCGGTTTATATCCGGTCAGATCCGCCATTGTGATCCAACCCTGATCATCGCCAGATGTCATACGTTCGACCAGCGCCACCCCAAGCGCCCCACCGTGCAAGGCCGCAGCCCCTTCTTTGGCGATCAGTTCAAGGCTGGCGGCATAATCATGCATAAAAATGCGCTCGCCAAATTTTGGAGGGCGTCCATCGGGCATAACCGTGGCTGCCATTTCAGCATCCAGAGCCAAGTCATCTTTGAACTCATTCACCGCCCCACCCAGATAATGGGTCGCAAAGAACCCTTTTCGGGCGGCACGAATGGCGGGTTCAACCAGATCCGCAAAGGGCAGTTTGCCATGTTTGCGATGCATCTCACACCAGCCCGCCAAGTTGCCCGGCACAGCAACCGCAGAGGCACCAACCGTGTTGCGACGCCCCTTCACATCCAGCACTGTAGGATCATCCGAAATCGGATCATAAATATCAGGCGTCATGGATTGTGCAGCCGATGCCAACGCGTCGTAAACGATGTGGGTGCCATCGGCCAAACGCAAATGCGACAAGCCGCCCCCGGCGATACCGACCATCATCGGTTCAACGACGGTCAGTGTCAGCAAGGCCGACACAGCAGCATCCACCGCATTGCCACCCATAGCCAGCATTTCAACACCTGCTGCACTGCCCATCGGATGGTTTGTCACGACCATACCACCAGCGCCGAATGCGGGTTGTTTGTCACATGTGAAAGGTAAGCTCATGTCTTAATATCCCCGTGCGCCATCGGCGATGTCATCAACCGTGCCGGTCTCTTCAAACTCTTGCAGATTCGCGGCGATGATCCGACTGCCGGTATCCGCATCAATGCGCGACGCGATATGGGTTGTCACCGTCACATCGGGATGCGTCCAAAACGGATGATCCTGCGGCAAAGGTTCCACCTGAAACACATCCAACGTGGCTTGCGCGATCTGACCACTATCCAACGCCGCCAACAGATGATCCTCATCCATATGTCCGCCCCGCGCACAATTGATCAGGCAGGCCCCTTTGGGTAGTTTGGCAAAGTGATCCTCATTCAAAATTCCCGTTGTCTCGGGCGTCAACGGCAATAGGTTCACAAGGATCTCGGTTCCCTCCAAAAACGTATCAAACTGATCCGGACCAGCATAACAGGTCACGCCCTCAATCTGCTTTTGGCTACGCGCCCAACCCGAGGTTTGAAACCCAATAGACGCCAGTGTTTCAGCAGCCGCAGCACCCAAATTGCCAAGGCCCATCACGCCAACCTTGCGACGATAGGCAGGAGGCGCAAGCACCGCGTCCCACCCTTTCACATGTTCATTGGCCACTTGCGCAGGCCGATTACGATGATGGCGCAGCACATGCAGCAACACATATTCCCGCATGATTTGGGTCAAATCCTGCCCCACAGTGCGAATGATGGGAATATGCGTGGGCAGCTCGCTATCAGCTAACACATGATCAATGCCCGCACCCAGTGATACTATGGCCTTCAGTCTTGGCAATTTGGCCAAATCGCCCGTGCGTGGTTTCCAGACGATCGCATATTCCACCGCCTCAAGATCCGCATCATCCCATGCATCAAACTGCCAATCCGGCAAAAGTCCCCGCATGCGATCCACCCAACGATCCAGTGTTTCGGGGCTCGGAGTATAGAGTACTGCTTTCACGGTGCGGTCCTTTTGATGGTCTTTCCGGGCACTCTTCACATCCCAACGTCACCGCATCAAGATCTGGCCCGGTTTTGTGGGCTATGTTTCCTTTGACGGCATGGACATTAGGCATCTATCGCGCGACCACACCGAACGGATCACAAACAGAGTTGCTGAACGTAAATCGCACCACATTATGGCAATGCCCGATGGCAATGCCCGAAAATCAATGCTACGGATCTGGATGCACCATGCCAAAGCGTTGGTAAAATCATCGCAGACACAGCAAAATTCGCGTTTGATCTGGCATCCCGATCAAATGTAACCCGCACGGCAGAGATCTGAAAATCAGGTGTTTGATAGAGCACAGAACAAATCCCTTGCCACATACCCATATCCCGTCTAAAGAGCGCCATCCCGCATTGCGGGTCAGAGGCGGGGTGATTCCCGCCTTTTGGGTTCGATGAGGGCTTTGGATGAGCTGATGTCCTCCTCTCAACTCTCATGCCAATATAAGGTATGTTCCATGAACCAGAACATCCGTATCCGGCTGAAAGCGTTTGATTATCGTGTTCTCGATGCCTCTACTCAAGAGATCGTCGCGACCGCAAAACGCACCGGTGCTCAGGTCCGCGGCCCAATCCCGCTGCCTAACAAAATCGAGAAATTCACTGTTCTGCGTGGCCCACACGTGAACAAAAAATCCCGCGATCAGTTCGAGATCCGTACGCACAAGCGTCTTCTCGACATCGTCGACCCAACACCACAGACCGTGGACGCGCTGATGAAGCTCGACCTGGCTGCCGGCGTTGACGTCGAGATCAAGGTATAAGGAGGGTAGCTGATGTTGCGCTCTGGAGTGATCGCGAAAAAAGTCGGCATGACCCGGCTTTTCATGGAAGACGGCAAGCAGATCCCTGTGACCGTTCTTCAACTGGAAAATCTGCAGGTTGTCGCACAACGTACTGTTGAAACAGACGGTTACACCGCTGTTCAGCTGGGTTGCGGCGCTGCGAAAGCAAAAAACACATCTCAGGCGATGCGTGGCCATTTCGCAAAAGCGAATGTTGAGCCAAAGCGCAAAGTTGCTGAGTTCCGTGTTGCCCCTGAAAACATGATCGAAGTTGGCAGCGAAATCATCGCCGACCATTACTTCGAAGGTCAGTATGTTGACGTTGCAGGCACATCTATCGGTAAAGGTTTTGCCGGTGGTATGAAGCGCCACAACTTCGGCGGTCTACGTGCGACACACGGTGTTTCTATTTCACACCGTTCGCACGGTTCCACCGGTCAGTGTCAGAACCCTGGTAAAGTTTTCAAGGGTAAGAAAATGGCCGGCCATATGGGTGCGGTACGTGTGACCACACAAAACCTGCAGGTTGTTAAAACCGATGCAGACCGTGGTCTGATCATGATCAAAGGTGCTGTTCCTGGCTCCAAAGGCGGTTGGGTAACCGTTAAGGACGCTGTGAAAAAAGCAGTTCCAGAAAACCGTGCTCTGCCAGCAGCTATTCGCGCGGCAGCAGCTCCAGCGGAAGCACCTGCGACCGAAGGAGATGACGCATGAAACTTGACGTGATTACACTGGAAGGTGGCGCGGCTGGTGAAGTTGAACTGGACGCAGCAATCTTTGACCTAGAACCACGTGCGGACATCCTGCACCGTGTTGTTCGCTGGCAGCGCAACAAAGCGCAGCAAGGTACGCACAAGGTTAAGACACGCTCAGAAGTGTCCTATTCCACCAAGAAGATCTATCGCCAAAAAGGCACCGGTGGCGCACGTCACGGGTCCCGCAAGGCACCTATCTTCCGCAAAGGTGGTATCTACAAGGGTCCAACCCCTCGTAGCCACGCACATGATCTGCCCAAAAAGGTCCGCGCGCTGGGTCTCAAGCACGCTCTGTCCGCGAAAGCGAAAGCAGGCGAGTTGGTGATCATCGATACAGCCGCGAACGAAGGCAAAACCGCCGCGCTGGCAAAACAGGTGAAGAACCTGGGTTGGAAGCGCGCACTGGTCATTGACGGTGCAGAGGTTGACGCAGGTTTCAAAACTGCTGTCTCCAACATCACTGGTCTGGACGTTTTGCCAAGCATGGGCGCAAACGTATATGACATCCTGAAGCGTGACACACTCGTGATCACAAAAGCAGGTGTTGAAGCACTGGAGGCTCGTCTGAAATGAGCGCTAAGGCAGAACATTACGATGTGATCCGCAAGCCGGTCATCACCGAAAAAAGCACCATGGCGTCTGAAAACAACGCCGTTGTGTTTGAAGTGGCGATCGACGCGAATAAACCAATGATCAAAGAAGCTGTTGAAGCACTCTTTGGTGTTAAGGTGAAAGCGGTCAACACGACAGTTACCAAAGGTAAAGTCAAACGTTTCAAGGGTAAAATCGGTACCCGTAAAGACGTGAAAAAAGCTTATGTGACCCTCGAAGAGGGCAACACAATCGACGTATCCACCGGTCTGTAAGATCGCTTAGGCACGCGCCAAAATCATGAAAAACCCCGCTGATTCCAGTGGGGTTTTTTTACTTTAAGTTTTTGAGACCAAAATTTTCTATAATCTCACCTACTTTGTTTCTACCTCCTCTTTGAGAATCACTGGGAGTAGAGGGGAATGTCTGATTTGAAAGCCCAAACAAGCGAGCCGGCGCTTTAAATAAAAAATGCTTTCCACCTTTGGTCTTATCGAAACCCAAGCTGGTCAAAATTCCGCCAAGTTGTCTCAAAATTGTATTTCCGTCTCGCGAAGCCGCCTTCATCCGAGCCTCCAAATTTTGGGCACCTCCCGAAAATTTAGATTTCTGTACAAAAAGTTTCGCGAACTCCAGAGTCCTTCGATCCGCATCATCAATTGTTTTCTGCTGCGCAACAACTTCAATCAAATACCGAAGACGATCGGAAAACTCACCTGGATACAACTCGTTTCCGATGGCGTCGACCATTTGTGATGACACCAAGTGATCTGATTGTTCCAAAGCACTTTTTTTCATGGCGGAAACGGAAGCTAGCTGCGACTTTAGAGACGCAATTTCTTTGTCTTTAACATCAAGCTCCTGTTCGTAGAGTTCTTCAAGTTCTTTGATTTCTTCTTTGGAACTTTCATGACTAATTCTAGCCCTCAGGACCTTAGAATGTTCCACCAAAAGCTCATGCCATTCCCAACCTTTTTGAGCCGCAAGAGTGGACATCAAATCATTTGAACGACGGAGACATTCACTTGCAAGCAGCCTTGCATCTCTTTTCGGGTGGCGAAAAAAGAAACGTCCTAATTCTTCTCCCCCCGGCCGTATTAAACTTATTGCACCACCGTAAGGGTTTTTTTGAGAACACGTGTCCATCAGATCGAAAGAAAAAGACCTGCTAGGTTCTACAATTACATGGCACATGCCAGACAACTCGATGGCAAGCCTGTCCACATCGATGGGAAGAGTGTTATCATTGCAACGAGACACATATACGCAAGGCAAAAATTCACTCGCACGCCCACAAATCACATCATCCGCGAGCTCCACCTCTTCCATCGATAAATGATGTGGAAAACAGCTACTTTCAAAAAAAACATCTCTGGCACCCCAGCCTTCAAAGAGTACCTGCTTGATGAAATGTGGTTTTTTGGGAGTTATGATTTTCGCGGTTGCATCTTGCGCCACACAATGCGCTTTGACGCGAAGAAATGCTTTAGACCCCAAGTCCGAGTAAACGCATTCACTTCTCCAAATTCGTCCATCGAAGTCCGGAAGTTCTAAGCGAACCCCAAAAATCTTCGCTACAGACGCTGAGTAAGATTTTAGGCTGAACGTTTCACCTTTTGCATTTTCCAAAGTTGCTTCGTCATCGTGAAATTCACGGTCATCGAAGTCATCAAGAATGGTACATTTATTAATTCCACGGACCCAAGCGATTGACTCAGCACTAAACTGGGCACGCGTAAGACCTGTTTTAACGGGAAACTCTGTAGCAAATACAGCCAAAATAGAACCTCACAATAATCTCACATTAACCAATGTTAATTATTGCTTATTCAAAATCAATGCCTGAGGTTCATAAAAATCGCCGCAGATCCTGCGGCCATTTTTACTGGATCGGGTACGTTTCCATACAGGGGGACGATAAAACGCGCCGCGGATCCAATTATTTACGACGCTTAGGGCCGTGTTCTTCAAAGGCTGCTTGAACCTGCTCTGCGGATACTGCTGTACCGCCATCGGTCAAGCATGCCGAGATTTCTTCAAAATTTGGGCGCGGTCGATTTGGACGCTCCCCTTTGTCTGTGGACTGACCATCAGCAGAGCGTTCGGGACGTTCTGGCAGGCATGACATCAGAGCATCTTGGCTGACATTCAATGAACCCGCGATATCTGCCATGACTTGTGCCCGATCCGGCCCCTGACCCTGTGCATGAGCGGTGGTCAAAGATACTGCTACGATAGCTGCGCCAAGAACGGCAGGTGCAAAAGTAAAACGTTTCATTATGTGTACTCCACTTTTTCCAACCCTGTCTCTGAGCTGGTTACAAGTGTTACACGGCAGGATATTCAGTTTCCGTCGGAAAATTTTGATTTAAGTTTCAGGCTTATAAAACCGCGACGGACCAAAGGATTGCACGATTGCGCGTTCCAAAATATCCAAATGGTCCTGCCCATAATACAAATCGCCATCTAAAAAATATGCCGGTGAACCTGGCACACCTTTTGCAATGGCCATTTCTGTATTCTGTGCGTGGATGGTTTGAATGTCGTCACTCATCGCCACCTCCAGCAAAGGGGCTGCATCGATGTCAACCTGCGCTGCTGCCGCGGTCAATGCAGCGGGATCACTTAGATCGATATCGTCACGCCAATGCGCCTGAAACAACGCAAACGCCAGAGCATCTACATTCGCCTTTGCTTGAACAGCCGCGATCAACAGTCCATTCGACAGATCCAGTGGGGCGTCATGAAAGGTTGGTCGAAACGGCACCATATCGAGCCCTCGAAGTTCACTCCACCGTTCTAGTTCACGGCCAAAGAAATAATCGCGGATCTTTTGCGATCGCTTGCCAGGTTGGTCATCCGCAGCGGCGCGAATGACGGGGGACAGATTCATAGGCCGGTGTATCAACTGGCAGTCATATTTGGCACAAATGTCTAACAAACGAGGATGGCCTAAATAGGCATACGCAGAATGTGCAGAGTAGAAATATTCGATGGTCGGCATGTGCCCCCCTTAAAAGGTTTATTCATCTTGGTTTGGAGCGCTTAGTGTCTGCAGGAAGGCAACGAGATCTGCCTTTTCCTGTTCACTTAACCCCAATGGCAGCAAAATCGCTTCACCATCAGCATGCATGCGTTCCAGATCAATATTACTGTAGTGATCTGCGACATCAAAAAGCGTTGAAAGGCTTCCATCGTGCATATACGGGGCAGTTTGTGCAACGCCTCGCAAGCCGGGGGTGCGGAACGTCCCAAAATCTGAATGTGTCTGGCGCACATTTTGCACAGCCCATGCACCCGAGCGATCTGGATCATCGGACCACGCACTATCTAGTGTATATGGGCTGACCAACAGGTTTTGCAGACCTCCATAGCGGCCGGAATCCACCTGTGCCTGAGATAGGAAATAGGGCACCCCAGCATCGTGAAATTCGTTATTCGTAAATCGTGGCCCACTATGGCAAAAAGCACAATTTCCCTCACCCAAAAACAATTTGAGGCCACGTTGCGCATCCTTGGGATAGGCGATTGCAGCCTCATGATCTCCCGACGTCAAATCATCACGAAACTCATCAAACGGTGTTCGCGGCGTGATCAGGGTTTCTTGATAGGCCGCCAATGCCTTGGCGACATTGACCAATACAGTCTCGGAACTCTGGTCCGATAAGGGACCAAAAAGCGCTTGGTAGGGGGCTGCATAAAGGCTGGCCTCAATCGCATCCGCCAGATCATTGGCGGTTCGGGCCATTTCCGTTTCTTCTATGATCGGGTGAAGGCTGGCCGCCCAAAGGGTATCACTACGCCCGCCCCAGCCGAACCATCTAAGGCCCGTTAAATTGCGGACACTGGGGCTATTGCGATCCAAAAGAACCCGTCCCATGGCACGGGGCAACGGCACCGTAAACGCCCCTTCTGGATCATGACAACCGGCGCATGCGAAAGCACCATCAACCGAAAGGATCGGATCGCGAAACAAGGCATTGCCCAATGTGATCGCACGCGGGTTGCCAGACACGCGATTGCTGGGATCCCGCACGATTTCGGGCGGCCATGGTCCAAACGCGCGCAGCTGTTCGATTTCATCGTCAGTTAAAAGCACTTCGGCAAAAGATGCCGTTGCCATGAAAGTGGCGCACAATATGAGGGCCGCAACGCGGATCATTTCACCAGTGCGTCATAGGTATAGGTGGTGGTGTCGGCGCCGAAACGGGCATCCACACGGATTTCCCAATGACCCGGCATGTGAAAAAGCATCCCATCCACCCGATACGTACCCTGCCCTTGTGCCGAAACAACCGGGTCATAATTCATACCATGTTGGTGGGCCGGCATCAGTGCATCCACCTGGATATCTTGGGGCCCTTCCCCATCGCAAAACTGTACGGTGAGCGAAAAAGGAGCAGCTCGGGGCACATCATCAAACAGAATTTCTGCAGATGGGGCATCACTTGTGCGCGCGACAAGCATCTGACCCTCTCCGCAGGCCAAGGCCGAACTTGCCAACCCGCACAGCGGCATAACAAACCGCATCATTTTGTGGCCAACATCCGTTCTGCATTTGCATATGCGATATTTGTGGCAATCTCATTTGGCAGTTGCGCCAACCAGCCACGGGAAAATTCCGCGTGTGGACCAACATAATACCACCGTTCCGGTGCGAAAGTATCGGTGCCCACCATGAAACGATCAGGATGGGCTTCAAACGCGGCCCGCCATTCGTCTTTCAAATCGCCGCGCGATGCCATTTCAGAACGAAACGCCAAATCAGCCCAAAGGCGTGGGTATGTGTCAAGCGCATCGACCACATCCTCAGGTCCCTCAAAACCAGAATGTGCCCAAAGGACCCGTGCCTCTGGCCATGTGTCAAAGATCAAATCCAGAGCTTCACGATCGCCATGGTGATGCAGCAGCAAATTGCGCTCTTTCGCCATTTCGATCATGCGCTGGATCACATCCGTTTGGATGTCATCGCCATAGGCATGAAATTCACCAATGGCTTCATAGTGGTTTTCGGCCAGATGACGTTCTAGATAATCGATCACGCTGGCATCATGCATCCATGTGTTGATCAAACCACGTCGGCGATATGGGCGCAGCGCGGGTACAATGATGTCCGGTGCTGCGGCCTTTAACAACTGTGTGCCGCGATCATCCGAGCTAGACACCAATGCTTTCTTAACCCCGGCTTTACGAAGGATATCGACCACCTGTTCCGGGGGCACGGCCAGAACCGCATCATGGCTGTAATGCATATGCGCATCAAATATTGGCAGGTCTTGCGCGACAACAGCGCCGGCCATGCCACAACTGGTCGCAAGGACAAGAAACAGTTTACGCATGATTTCCCCCAGAAAATGTGTGCCCAAACAGATTATTTCATTTCTAAAAGGAATCAACCGAATTAGCGATTGCGTGACACACTGACGCCGATCAGCCTTACGTCAATTTCTGTAGAATCTCGGTTAAAATTCCCCGCCAACAGAAATAAAACGAACAAAATCAGCAATGATACAGGCCATAAGATTACCATCTTTGGCCGAAAAAAACTGACCTCACAAATAATTTACTAAATAATTAACATAAAATCATTTCAGAATTAGATCCAATCAAACCCACCCGATTGGACACGCAAAATGACCAAGTAAAACAATCACTTAAATAAACTATAAAGTGTTTTTTAAAAGCAGAACACCGTATAGGTTGCAAGGCTCACGATACGAAATCCGTGATTTAAAAACGCTTCTTATTAGCGACTTTTCCGAATATGCAGTGTAAATGGTAGAAACTATATGCAAACGATAACTGAAAGTGGCACATTATCGAATGGTCAGAATGTCAGCACCACATCAACCGTTCCAGATTTCACAGTGGATGGCGAAATTGAATTTAGTCATACTGTTGATATTGGTGCGACAGACAATTCTGACATCAATATCGGGCTGATCATTGATACGTCAGGATCAACCAGTGGCTCCTCCGGAAGCGACGTTGATGGCGATGGCACAACGGATACTTTTCTTGAGGCACAGGTGATCGCGGCAAAGGCGCTGTTCCAGAACTATATTGACCTCGGCTACGACCCGGATCGTATCAATATCACTTTGGTGGAATACAATTCGTCCGGCACACCTCTGGGAACGTTTGACCTGAATGATCAAGCTGCGTTTGAAGACGCTTTGGATGATTTATCCCCCGGCGGGCTGACAAACTTTTCCGATCCGCTATCGGATCTACACGATGTTTGGACCGGACAGGGCGTGGATGACACATCAAGCAACACAGTCGTTTTCATGTCCGATGGTTTGCAAAATAGAGGTGGGAATTTCGACGATGAAGCCCAAGATCTGATTGACGATTTCGGGGCGAATATTTCCGGCATTGGTGTTGGATCCAATGCCAGCCTAACAGCTGGCTCCAATGGCGGTTTAAACGATTTAGATAATACGGGTGGAGGCGCGATCGTAACAGATGCCGCTGCCCTGATCGAAGAGATCAATTCGCCACCACCAAATGTCGACGTAGATTCAGTGACGATTACGTTTACTTATGACGACCCGAACACACCTGGCGCTACGCTGACCTATACGGAAACCTACGTGGTTGGTGCTGCAAACAGCCCGCTTTTGCCCACCCCCACCGGATACGCGATCAATGCCCAAATGATTGATCTAGAGCCCGATCCGATAGACGGTACTGATGTCAACGTTCAGATCACAACGACATTTGACAATGGTCAATCGACTATTTCAACGTCATCCATCATCGTCCCTGCTGTGCCCTGTTTTTCCTTTGACACGAAAATTGTCACCAATATGGGTGAAATCAGCGCAGGCACCTTGAACCCCAACAATCAGATCCTGACATTGGATCACGGTTTCCAACCCATTCGCTGGATTGGATTACGCAAAGTGACCGCATCCATGATGCAAACCAATCCTAAGCTCCGCCCTGTCCGCATTCGCGCAGGCAGTCTGGGCCCCGCCCAGCCATCGCGTGATATGCTTGTGTCACGGCAGCATAGGGTGCTTGTAAAATCGCAAGTGGCGCAGCGCATGTTTGACACGTCAGAAGTGTTGGTCGCTGCGATCCGTTTGGTTGGTCTGCCCGGAATTGAAATAGCCGAAGATATCCAGCACGTGACCTATGTGCATTTCCTATTAGATCAGCACGAAATTGTCGTGTCAGACGGCGCTTATACGGAAAGCCTGTATATTGGTGCATTGGCACAGGCCGTTTTGCCAAAACCCGTGATTGAAGAGATCTCAACGCTGTTTCCAGAGTTATTGGTCTCAGAACGAGCACAACACGCAGCACGGCCATTGCCTCATGGCAAGATGCAGAAGCGTCTGATTGAAAGATTGAAGAAAAACAATAAGTCGGTTTTCGCACCAGACCCAGATCGCGCTAGTGCACATCATAGCTTAGAAACAATCCACTAGGCCCACGACCCTGAGGATAAAATGACAAACGCCCAGCCGCAATTTATGCGCCTGGGCGTTTTTGTTTCGTCGCTATGCTTGGACCCTTAGTTAAAGGTCGCCGGCATAAGCATTTTTGGCAACCACAGTGCGATTTCTGGCACGAAGATGATCAACAGCAGGATCAGCAGCATCGGCAGCAGGATGATCGCCACGTCGCGCATGACCTGAACAACGTTATGTCCCCCAATGGCTGCAGATATCAACAAACAGAGCCCGTATGGCGGTGTCACCAGACCAAACGCCAAAGAGATGATGCCGATGATCGCAAAGACAACCGGATGAATGTCAGCAGCCTGCGCCACTGGCATCAAAACTGTGCCCAGAATGATGATCGTTGGGATCGCGTCAATGAAGAGGCCGAAAATCAGGAACAGGGATGCAATCACCATTGCAGTTCCAACCGGACCGAAATCAAGGCCAACCATAAAGTCCACGATCAGGCGCGGTACATTAAAGAATGCCAACAGCCATCCGAATGCAGATGCCGTACCAATCGCGAAGAGCGAGATCGATGCAAAGCGGCCTGTATCATACAAGATGTTGCCCAGATCTTTGAACGTCACTGTACGATACACGAACATGCCTAGGATCAAGGAATAGCCAGCTGCAATAATCGCGCTTTCTGTTGGGGTTACCCAACCTAAAACGATGCTACCAACCACAAAAATCGGCGTAAACATCGCAAGTATCGCGGACACGAATGCATCAAAGACCTCTTTGCCTGTCGGTCGCTTTGTAACTGGGTAAGAGTATACTTTCGCATAACCGTAAACGGTAGCCATCAGGGCGCCGCCAATCAAAATACCTGGAAGTGCTCCGGCAAGGAATAAAGCGCCTACAGAAGTGTTCATAACGCCACCCCAAACGATCATTAAGATCGAAGGTGGGATGATTACGCCCATAACAGACGAACAAGCGGTGAGCGCAACGGCAAAACGAGAATCATACCCCTCCTTTACCATGGCCGGGATCAGGATCTTGCCGCAGCCCGCCGCATCCGCAGTTGAAGATCCGGAAATGCCAGCAAACAACATTGAAACCGTTACATTCACATGCCCCAATCCCCCCGGCATCCACCCAGTCAGAACTTGAGCAAATTTGATCAGCCGGTCGGTAATCTGCCCAGAATTCATCAGGTTCGCGGCCAACAGAAAAAAGGGCACAGCCAAAAGGATGAAAGAATTATAAGACTGGAACATACGATCCAGTACGATGAACGGCGTCAATCGCAGATCCATAAGGACCAGCGGCACTGTGGCTAGTCCCAAAGCGAATGCAACAGGGATACGCAGCATAACCAATAGGATAAAGCCGATCAACAGGACGGCGCAAGCTAAGCCAGTTGAAACGATCATGATGTGGCCTTTCTCGTAGAACGATATTCCGCGAATGCTTCATACAGGCGATAGCCTGAAAACAGCGCCCAGATGACGCCGGAAATTGGCACCGAGATGAATGTGATAATCATATTGGCCCGCATCATTGTTGACTTCTGGATATTGCCGAATTGCGCATACTCAATGCCGTACCACGCAAACATCACCCCAAAAGCAAAGATCAAAAAATGAACGAGGCCCGCTTGGAACAGTTTTAGTAAAGGGTGTTTGGCATCCGGTATCACACGCACATCAAAATGTGTTCCGTCCCAAACAGCCAGCATAGCACCTACCATGACGGTCCAAACGAAAATAAATTCCGCCAATTCGGTTGTCCATAAATACACCGGAATAATTCCGGGCCTTGCAACAACCTGCATAAAGACTGGCACTGCAAGCGCAGCGACGAGTACACCCAACAAAACGCGTAAACACATACTAAATTTTTCGAGAATGTGCCCCATATTCTTCCAATCAATCTAAAAATTTCGGCGAAACAAAACCCCGCCACTGCGAGCGCAGCGACGGGGTTTCGCGGTTTAGTTATTTATTGCGCGCGAATTGCTTCCAGCAACTCTGTCGCACCAAGTTCAGCCGCATATGCGTCCTGTACAGGAACGACCAGTTCCAGCAGTTGATCACGGTCTTCGAATTCGCTCACGAACACCTGACCAGCATCAACCATCGCTTGCAGTTTTTCACCGTCTTGCGTGCTTTCCAGATCACGACCATATGCGCCCGCGTCTTTACCCGCTTGCAAAATAACCGCTTGCAGATCTGCCGGCAATTTTTGGAACGTTTTGTCAGCCATAACGATTGGACGTACTGTAATCGCGTGACGTGTCAGCGTGATGTGAGGCGACACTTCGTAGAACTTAAGGTTCTGGATCGAAGCCGCTTCGTTTTCAAAGCCAGCAATTACGCCAGTTTGGATCGCGTTATACACTTCGTTATACGCGATTGCTGATGGGGCTGCTTTGATCGCAGAAAAGATCTGCGCCTGAATAGGTGCGCCCATCACGCGCATTTTGTGACCGGTCAGTTCATCGATGTTCTTAATCGGATCTGCTGAAGCCAGGTTACGAACACCGCCACCTGCATAGCCGATAACGCGGATGTTTGCTTTTTCCAAAAGCTCCGCTTCCAATGGCGCCATAACACCGCTGGCCAGCGCTGTGTCCCAATGTTCCAGGTCACGGAATAGGAATGGCATATCCATCAATGGAATGGACGGTGCGAAAGTCGCCATATTGGATGGCGCCATTACGGCATAGTCGATTGCAACGCCTTGCTGCAGGAATGTCACGAAATCGCTTTCGTCACCCAATTCACCATTCAGGCGAAGGTCAAATTCGACGCCATCATATGACGCGCTGACCAACTCAGCGAATTGCTGCAATGTCTTGGTATAGGCATGTTCTTCATCAAACATGCTCGCACCGCGAAGCGTGATGTCTTTCGCGCTGGCGCCTGATGCGAACAGGGCCGCGGCCGCAACTGCGCCCAAGATTGATTTTGGTAGAGCTGTGAAATAATTCATTTTATCCTCCCTATGGTCGCCGACCCAAGTCTATGGATGCAGTCGGGACGTGGTTTTATGGTGCATTTAAAATTTTATTGTCAATCTGATTGAGTAAATTTCTTTAACTCAAAACTTAACACGCGTGATGTTTGAAGGAAACAGACGTCACTAAATTTATTTTAACACACTGATATAAAACATATATCTCAAAAGTGCCTGCCCCAGCGTCAAAATAATGAACCGTAACCAATGTGAACGCGTAAAACTCGAGCGATTTGCTTTCTACAACCTATACAAGGAATTAAGATTCCCCCCTTCAAATTGGAGCCATTGATATGAAAAGGGATTGTTTTCTGTGGAAAAAATTGATCTTTTTGCCTGCCTTGGATCGGGTAACTGCTTCAAGCCGTGGCTTGCAATGCGTCAATTGGGTACACCCTTTGATTTGCATTTGATCGACGTGCTGTCCGGCGAACAAAAGTCGCCGGAGTTTCTGAAAATCAACCCCCTTGGCGTTGTCCCATATCTGCGGACATCAACCGGGCCTGGCATTGGTGAAAGCGGCGCAATGTTGTGGCACATTTGCGAAGGTACAGACCTGATGCCCTCCACGGCTAAGGGACGCGCGGCGGCACTTCAATGGATGTTTTTCGAACAATCCAAGCTTGAACCTTTCATTTCTCCAGCCCGTTTCTTTACTACCATACTACCCGATATGGCGGAAGAAAAAGCCGCTGAAATATCGAATTGGCAGACAAAGGCAGACCCCGGGCTGAACTTTTTGGACGCTCATTTGTCCTCGCATGATTTCATGCTTGGCAATACGTATAGCCTGACGGACATTGCTGTATTTGGATACGTTCACGTACTTGAAGAAGCAGGGCTTAATCTGGCGGATTATCCCGACATTGCACGTTGGATCGCAAACGTATCATCCACCCCTAATTTCGAACCGCTCTCAGAATTGGGCGTTCATAGCAAAGGCGCGGCGGCCTAAAAGCCACGGCAGCAAAAGGTATGTGATTTCCTCATGTCTCAAGGTTCGAAAAAATTGGCGTCGCCAAACATGTCATATGTCACGCAGTCTGACATTGAAGCAGGCAAATACCAAATGGTTTGCTTCGAGACATTGCGCAAACTGAGAACCCCAATTTGGGTTTATGATGTTGATACCTCTCATGTCGTGTTAGCAAACACCGCCGCTTTAAGCTTATGGCAAGCCGACAGTGAGGAAGAATTGCGGCAACGTGACCTTGTTGACGGGATGTCCTCTAAAGTCGCCCAGCGCTTGGAACAATACCAAAAGGACTTCATTGATCGCGACGTGGTGTTTTCGGAAAGTTGGACCATTTACCCCAATGGAAAACCGACATCGATTCTTCTGGTGTTCAGTGGGTATCGCCTGCCTGACGGGCGCATGGGGCTTTTATGCGAAGCCGTCAATCAGGATGCCGAACAGCCCGAAAATTTACGCAGCCGGGATGCCCTACTGCATTCAGACGTGATGATTCTGATGTACCCTGAAGACGGCCCGCCGAGCTATATGAACCCCTCTGCCCGCGACCGATTGGGTGCCGGGGAAGATGGGTTTCGCGCCCTATTTGATCAGCCAGAGATCTATGACGACCTGATTTTGGAAGTTATCTCCAAAGGGGAAAAGCGCGTTATCGCAAAAATACACACGCAGATTGGTCGCAGCTGGTTTGACCTGTCGGTAAAGCGCTGCATTGACCCGGCAACGGGCGAGCAAGCTTTGCTTGTAACGGCAATTGATGTGAACGAACTGAAAACAGCACGCGACACTGCGCATAACCTTGCGACGCGTGATCAGCTGACAAAATGTTTTAATCGCAACTACCTAAATCGCAAATTGGACGCGCTGTTTGAAACACAGACGGCGTCAGGGTCGGCATTGCTCTTTATCGACTTGGATCATTTCAAACAGATCAACGACAATTTTGGTCATGATGTGGGTGACAGCGTTCTTCGCGAGACGGTTAACCGCATTCTCCGAACATCTGAACCACAAGACACTCTTGCCCGGTTAGGTGGTGACGAATTTCTCCTGCTGATGGAGGGCGATTACGACACAGATAAGCTGGCCGAACGCGCAAAAATTCTGCTGTCGCTACTACGAGAACCAATTTTATGCGGAGAGACACGGTTACGCGTTTCCGCCAGCCTGGGCGGTGCAGTTATCGATGATGATGTGGCCTCTAGCAATGAAGCATTACGTAGATCCGATTTGGCCCTCTACGAATCCAAACAAACCGGCCGAAACAGATATTCAGTTTTTTGCGAGGATATGAACCGCGCCGCCAGCAACCGTGCAAAACTGGAAGTCGAAATCGCTCGTGCCGTCGAGCAAGACGAATTTGTTCTTTTTTATCAGCCTCGCGTCGACATCACCCATGGTCGCGTCGTAAGCGTTGAGGCCCTTGTTCGCTGGGACCACCCAACAAAAGGGATTCTGCCGCCCGGTTTATTCATTCCGATTTGTGAAGAAACGGGCCTGATTGAGAAACTTGGTGAAATGATCATTCGCAAAGCCGGGTCTCAGATTTGCGCGTGGCATAAAGAAGGTTTGGAAATCGGCGTGTCGATCAACATTTCACCGCGCCAGTTCCAAGACAATCGCTTAATGGAAAGCTTGAAAGAGATTGCTAGCTTACCCCATTTCCCCAAAGGTAAAGTCGAACTTGAGATCACAGAAAACGTTTTGATAGGGGATGTGTCTCTTGTCGCCAAACGGCTCAACGCCATTCATGAACTGGGGTTTCACGTATCAATCGATGATTTTGGAACCGGTTATTCCAATCTTGCCTATATCTCAAGCTTCCCGCTGAACTGCATCAAGATTGACAAATCCTTTATCGACCAATTGCCCAATTCCAAACCTATCATCGATTTGATTTTGACACTTGCCGAGCAGATCGGCGCAACGGCGGTTGCGGAAGGGGTCGAATATGAATCTCAATTGGCCATTTTGCGTGATAGCGCCTGCCAAGAGGTTCAGGGATACATATACTCGAAGCCGGTTCATAAAGACGAATTGATTGAAACGATCCATGAGATCGAAAGTAATCTCAGCAAAACATAGCCAACGCTTACAGCAACGATTCTCCGGAATCGCGTCGAACTACGATTATATCGACGGCCGTTGAGATGAGATCATAACGCCCAATATGCGCCAAAGCAGATCTGCTCTAACGTCACTCTTTTCTTCTGTAAGCTTACTAGCCTCCTGAATTTACTCTGTTTATCTACCACTTGCAGTATATGTCGCTTGGTATCCCACCCATATATGTCACAGGTACTTACCTATAATTTACCGGCTTTCTCTTGAATTTGACGAAAACGGCGGTTAAAAGCCAATCAGCCAGACGACATTAAGTCATAACTTATGACCTAATATCGAGCCCTAAATACCATTCTTCGGAACGCCACCGCGCTTTGCCTAACGCAAAGCAGCGGAGATCTTCGACTGAAAGCGAGCCCTATGACCGATATGCCTTTGAATACCGGCCTTTATGATCCGAACCTCGAACACAGCGCCTGTGGCGTTGGCTTTTTGACGCGTAAGGACAGCAAGCAAACCCATGATCTCTTGGTTAAAGGACATGAAGCGCTTTGCGCTGTGCCACATCGTGGCGGCATGTCTTCAGAGGGTGTGGGCGATGGTGCAGGTATTTCGGTTGATCTGTCGCTGCGGTTTTTCAGCAAACTCACGGGACAGGATCTGAAGGCTGGTCGCTTTGGTGTTGGCAACTTTTTCATGCCATCCGATGATGCCCAACTAGATGCTGCCATCACGTTGATCGAGGAAAAACTAAAAGCCGCAGGCTTCGGCATTCTACTGACTCGCGAAGTCGAGGTAGACAATAGCGCAATCGGCGAACGCGCCGTTAAATGGCAATTGCCAATCCGCCAATGGGTTTTCGCGGCAAATGACACCCAAGATGCGGCCGAATTTGACGCTGCAATCCATCGCGCTCTGCTGGCGATTGAAGCGATTGCCTATACCGCGCCGGAATTAGACGGGTTGTATCCATTGTCCTTGTCTGCACGCACACAGGTGTTCAAGGGTCGTCTGAATTCGAGGGAAATCATGCCTTACTTTAAGGATCTTTGGGACGCGGACCATGAGGTCCACACCATGTATTTCCACACACGGTTTTCAACCAATACCGATCCGCACCCATCTATGGCGCAACCATTCCGCCTGATGGCGCATAATGGCGAATTGAACACGGACAAGAAAAACCGCCTGAGCGAAGCCGCCATCGCCTTGGCACGCTCCAAAGCCATCATCCGCCCCAAAGGCCAATCCGACAGCTGCCGTTTGGACCAAACCCTAAATGCCCGCGTCTATGACGAAGGGCTGGATCTGGTCACGGCTGTCGTCGCGATGATGCCACCTGCTTGGGAAAACGATGCGCAGATGTCGCCTGATGTGCGCAATATGTTGGAATTCTTTTCCTTGTATGAAGAAAAGAACGATGGCCCCGCCGCGTTGGTTTTTGGCGACGGCAACATCATTGGTGCGCGCTTGGACCGTCTGGGTCTGCGCCCGCTGCGTTCCGTTGAAACCGATGAATATCTTGCTGTCATGTCCGAAGCAGGCCAGTTCTATCTGCCACCAGAGGATGTGATCCGTCGCGGTCGCGTCGAAGCGGGCGGTATGATCTATTACAACCACGCTGAAGGGCGTATTTACGAAACGAATGACGCGCTGCAAATGCTGGCGTCAAAGGCAGATTATTGCGCCCTGCTGGAAGAGGCTCGCGTCAATATCGACGACCTAGAGGTCGGCGACAAAGATCCCCGTGTTGCGGCTGGACGTTACAAGGGCGAAATGACGCGTGATGCGCGTTACGTGGCCTACACGCTCAACCAAGAGAGCTTTAAGTTCCTGATGGATCCGATGCTGCAAACCGGCGTCGAAAAGGTCTCGGCGATGGGTTACGGCAACGCGATCAACGCCTTGTCTGACAACGAAGGCGGCGTTGCGAAATACTTCAGCCAACGCTTTGCGCAGGTGACCAACCCGCCGTTGGATTCTATTCGCGAAGCAGACGGTATGACCATGCGCGTTGCTCTGGGTGAAAAGCCCCATCTAGGTGTATCGCGTTCTCGCCAGATTGTGGTGAATTCGCCAATCCTGCGCATGCGTGAAATTTTGAAAATTCAGGCACAGGACATAACCCCTTGGGCGCGTTTTGACATGCTGTATTCCCCGGTCTTTGGGAACCCAGCCGAAAACGAAGCTGCGCTAGAGGCCGGTGTTGACGCTGTAGCAAACGAAATCGTTGATTTTGCACGTGAAAAAGGCGGCATCGCCATCGTATCAGATCGCCATATCTGTCACGAAAAAGCGGCGCTTCCTATGACCTTGGCCATTTCTGCCATCAACCAGCGCCTGATCGAAGAAGGTCTGCGGTTTAAAGTGTCTCTGGTCGTGGAAAGCGGACAAATCGCATCATCCCACCATATCGCTTGCGCCTTGGGCTTTGGGGCCGCTGCTGTTTATCCCTTGGGTGTGCGCATGCGGGCAGAAGAACTGTTTGGCAACGAAGACGACTGCACAATCGCCTATTCCAAATTCAAAAAAGCGGCTGAAAAGGCGCTGATGAAAACCATGGGCAAGGTTGGCCTATGTACAGTTGAAAGCTATTCGGGCGGCGAATTCTTTGAACCGAATTTCCTGGACACAAATGACCGGATTTTCGCAAAGTATTTCCCCAATATGAAAACACCAGTTGGCGGTGTTCAATTCGACACAATCGCGCAGTCTTGTGCGGATTGGCACGAACGTGCGCTGACCGTTGAAGGTTCTGCAGATGTGCCAATGCTGGGCTTGTTCAAAGAACGTTCCGAGGGCGCAGGCCACAGTTACGGCACGACCGCTGTGCGTGGGTTTGTGGATCTGACCGAAGAACCGATTTCTTTTGCAGAGGGGGAAGGCGAAAATGATCCGTTCCGCCTGATGACCCTGCGCCAATTGGATGATGCGTTCAGCATCTCTGAAAAGGGCTATGTGAACACCAGCTTTGATAAGCTGAGCAAAGAGCAAATCGACACGTTCAAAATCACACCGGGTTATCGCGACTTTAGCCTGATGATGAGCGAGGAACGCCATAAGCGGCCAGCTGCACTGCGCGACGTTCTGTCCTTCCCTGCTGACATCACGTTCTATGACAAAGTCGACGACATCAAACGCGAGATGATGTTGTTCAACCGCGCAGGCAACCGCGACTTCGTGATCCGAGGACTAGAAGTCGAACCCATCGGTCAGGATGAATTCCTGTTACGCCTGACGGGCCCTAAATCCGCTGACATTGGTCGATTGGATGCATTGCGCCAATCGCTGGTGGAACGGTTTGCAAATGACATGATTGGGCACACTGTCACAGGCGGTGCGTTGAAAATTGCCGTCACTGGCCGGGCGTTGGATTATATCTCGCGCATTAAACCCGCCCAGCCGCGCATCGATTTGGAGCAGGTCCAGCCTGCGTCTGAAATCACGTCTCGCCTTGCCTCTGGTGCGATGTCCCATGGGGCTTTGGTTGCCACCGCGCATGAAGCCGTGGCGCATGGCACCAATATGGTTGGCGGCATGTCGAATTCGGGCGAAGGTGGCGAACATATTTCGCGTTACGGCACGATCCGCGCATCCAAGATCAAGCAATTTGCCTCGGGTCGTTTTGGCGTGTGGGCAGGCTATCTGGCTGAACCAAACCTTGAAGAGATCGAGATTAAAATCGGTCAGGGTGCGAAACCCGGTGAAGGCGGCCAATTGCCAGCACCTAAAGTCACCGTTGAAATCGCGGCAGCGCGTGGTGGCACGCCGGGCGTTGAATTGATCTCGCCCCCGCCGCACCATGATACTTATTCGATCGAGGACCTCGGTCAGCTGATCCATGACGCAAAAGCTGCACGCGTGCGTGTTATCGTGAAATTGGTGTCTTCTGAAGGCATCGGCACGATTGCGGTTGGCGTTGCGAAAGCAGGCGCGGATGTGATCAACGTTGCGGGCAGCACAGGCGGAACCGGTGCGGCATCTGTGACATCGCTGAAATATACAGGCCGCGCGGCGGAAATCGGCATTGCCGAAGTTCACCAAGCCCTATGCGCAAACGGCATCCGTCAAAAGGTTATGCTGCGCTGCTCAGGTGCGATGCAAACCGGATCCGATGTGGTCAAGGCCGCACTGATGGGGGGTGACAGTTTCGAATTTGGCACCACGGCCCTGATGATGCTGAAATGCGTGATGGCAAAGAACTGCAACATCAAATGCCCTGCTGGTCTGACAACAAACCCAGAGGTGTTTGACGGCGACCCACGTGCATTGGCACAGTATTTGCTGAACATCGCGCATGAAACACGTGAAATTCTGGCGGAATTGGGCCTGCAATCTTTGGCAGAGGCGCGTGGGCGCTCTGACCTGTTGCATTTGCTGGATCACCCGGCATCGGTTGGTCAGTTGAACCTGCGTGATATGTTGACCCATGTGTCGGAAAACCCGGTCGAAAATCCCGTCTATCTGGAACGCGATTTTGCGGTTGATGACAAACTGTTGGAGCAGGTTCAATCACGCCTCTTTGACGGCGGCGAAACACGGATTGAAATCAAACCGAATGAGCCACTGAACAACCGCAATAAAACAGTTGGCGGTCAGCTGGGCATCGATATCGAACGCCTGTTGAACCATGAAATCGCAGACCTGCCCGCCGCCGCACATGAAGATGTGCGTGGGCGTCGCTATCTGGATCCACGGTCTGTACGTGTTGTGACGCAAGGGTCAGCGGGTCAAAGCTTTGGCGCGTTCTGTAATGACGGCATGGTCATGGAACATACTGGCACCTGTAATGATGGTGTCGGCAAGGGCGCAAATGGCGGTGAAATCATCGTCAAATCCCCGGGTGGTGGATCTGCGCGTGAAAACGTTCTGATCGGCAACTTTGCCCTGTTTGGCGCAACCGGTGGCCGTACCTTTATCGAAGGTCAGGCCGGGGATCGTTTCGCTGTACGTAACTCAGGCGCGACTGCCGTTGTTGAAGGCGTCGGTGATTTTTGCGCGGAATACATGACCAATGGCGCGATCCTGAACCTTGGCACCTTTGCCAAAGGATACGGCAATGGCATGTCTGGCGGCTTTGCTTATCAGTATGATCCAGAGGGTCGTTTGCCAGATATGTTAAGCAAGGATTCCGTGTTTATGGGCACCCTGACCGATGGATCTGCCGAGGCCGATATCCACCGGGATGCTGTGCATCAACTGTTGAACTGGCATGTTGAAGCAACTGGGTCCCGCAAGGCGCAAGACATCCTTGCCGATTGGGAAGCGGCACAGGCCAAAATGGCATGGGTCATGCCAAAGGCGCTGCTGCAATACCAAGACGCAGATGCCATTCTGGCTGCCAAAACGCGCAAGGATCTGATTGACGAATTGTCGACGGCTTTGGCCGCGCATCAGGTTGCCAACCTGAAAAAGGCTTGGAAAGCTGGTCGCCCAGTGCATCGTGGCACTGTACCCGCCTATGGCGAAATGGACACGGATGACATGTTCCGCCTGCTCAACAGCTATACGGTTCTGGAAATGGCGCAAAACCTAGCGATCAAACGCGCAGGCAAAGGAGCGGATCAAATCGCCCGTGACAAAGCCGCCCGCAATCTGATCCTGACCGAAGATTTTGGTCTGATGGCCGCATTGGCAAAACACGCCAAACAGGCGGTCAGCGATTATGATGATGCAGGTCTTGCGACACTGGTGGCCGACAAACGTCTGCGCGATTTCAAAACCGCGCTATCGATGCGCAATATCTTGAATATGGACAGCCCCGGCACCTATTCCTGGATCCTGCATCAGGACCGTAAAAACCGCGCAAGCTTGGGCACAATCCCTAGCTTCGACGAACTATTTGCACAAAACGCGTTGCCCGATTTGGCATCTCGCATCGCGGCGGAGTAACCGATGAAAGTACCTTATATTCCAACCGATGCACCGTTTTCTGACGAGCAACGCAATTGGCTAAGCGGCTTTATGGCTGGCCTGCATTCCCGGGCCATCATGGGCGCAACCCAAGCACCCGCTGCGGGCGGCGCACAGGTTGAAGCCAAATATATCGACATCGTTTACGGCACACAGACGGGCAATGCCGAAGAGGTCGCGAATGAAGCCGCAGACCTCGCCCGCGCAAAAGGGTTCACCCCGCGTGTGAACGAATTGGACGCGATTGAAATGGATCAGCTGGCAACGCTGGAAAACCTGATCGTCGTCATTTCGACCTATGGTGAGGGTGAAATGCCCGACAATGCGGAACTCTTTTGGGATGCGCTGTCCGCCACGGACGCACCGCGTTTGGAAAGCCTAAACTATGGTGTTCTGGCATTGGGTGATACGTCTTACGAACATTTCTGTCAGGCCGGCAAACTGATCGATACACGTTTGGAACAGCTGGGTGCGAAACGTTTGGCTGATCGTGTGGATTGTGATGTGGATTTTGAAGATGCGGCTTCCGAATGGCTGAACGCATCATTGCCCGATGCAGGGGTGGCCTCGGCACAAGCAGACACTGCTGCAGCACCTAAGAAAAAAGAAAAATCCGGCTATTCGCGCAAGAACCCGTATTTGGCAAAAATGGTCGACAACCGTGTCCTATCCGGTGCGCAATCCGCTAAGGAAATCCGCCACCTTGCCTTTGATCTCGGTGATAGCGGTCTGACCTATGAAGCGGGCGACGCAATGGGCGTGATGCCGGTCAATGCGCCAGATCTGGTTGGTGATATCCTGTCACGTCTTGGTGCGGATCAGGACACAAGCATCGCGGGCCAAGACAAACCATTGGGCGCATTGCTGTCCACTGGTTTGGAAATCATGACGCCCTCCAAGGATTTGATACGCGCGCTGGAACCTTTGGCTAAAGACGCAGAATTCACCCATGTGATTGGTCATGGCGACAAAGAAGCACTGGATGCGTTTTTGTGGGGCAAAGACACGCTGGATCTTTTGAACCTCAACCCAGATCTCAAGATTGATCCGGCGGAATTCGTCAGCTGGCTGAAACCGTTGCAGCATCGTGCCTATTCGATTTCTTCCAGCCCAAAAGCACATGAAGGTGAGGTTCATCTGACCGTCGCGGCCGTGCGCTGGACCTATAACAACCGCCCACACCGTGGCGTGTGTTCGACGTTTATGGCCGACCACGTACCGACAGGCGCGTCAGCTGGCATATTCATGTCCCCGAACAAAAGCTTCCGCGTGCCGGAAAACAACGATGTCCCCATGATCATGGTTGGCCCCGGCACAGGTATCGCGCCTTTCCGTGCCTTCCTAGAAGAACGTCGCGAACGTGGGGCGACAGGCACGAACTGGTTGTTCTTTGGTGATCAACATCGCGAGACCGATTTTATCTATGAGGATGAAATCAGCGAAATGAGCACCTCCGGCCTGCTGACCCGTCTGGATCTTGCGTTTTCACGTGACCAATCCCAGAAAATCTATGTCCAAAACCGCATGGCAGAGAATGGCAAAGACCTGTTCGCAATGCTGGAAGAAGGCGGACATTTCTATGTGTGTGGTGATGCATCTCGCATGGCCAAAGATGTGGATGAGACCCTGCATAAAGTCATCGAAACACAGGGTGGCATGTCCGTTGAAGCCGCTGCCGATTATGTCAGCACCTTAAAGCGCGAAAAGCGCTATGTGCGCGACGTCTACTAAGCAAACCAGCCCTTGCCGAGTATCGGCAGGGGTTTTTTCTTGGGTATTTATGCAACCCGTTCTGGGTGCGAAAACACCTCAAACCCGTCGGCATGGGCAAAACCAACCGTCGTGATCCCCGCCTGATCCGCCGCTGCTACCGCATCAGCCGTGGGTGATGACACCGCAACGATCACGCCACAGCCAACCATCGCGCATTTCTGAACCAGTTCAAGCGACAGGCGCGATGTCATGACAAATGCACCCGAACTGGGATCAATGCCCGCCTGCATCAATGCACCGATCAGTTTGTCCAATGCATTGTGCCGCCCGACATCTTCGCGCGCCATCACAACGCCCTGCCCCGGCACACAGAACCCAGCTGCATGGGCGGCGCGGGTTTTATCATGCAACGGTTGGCGTGCCCGCAGCGCGTCAGGTGCCGCCATAATGTCAGCCGCGGGTATAAACGAAGGTTGCATCGCAACTGTCGGCAAAGGGCGCATCGCCTGTTCAAGACTATCCAAACCGCACATGCCACAACCAACCGGCCCCGCCATAACCCGACCACGCGCCACAATCTGTGCAGAAAGCCCGGGCTTCAACCAAAGGCGGGCTTCGATCCCGTTTTGTTGCACGGCTTCTTCATATTCAACGATGTCGTTCACAGACGCGATGGACCCTTCGCTCCGGGAAAAGCCGATGGCAAGATCCTTTAGCGCGGCAGGCGAGCACATCAAAACACCTGCGCTTGATCCATCCAAGACGACAGAGACCGGAACCTCTCGCGGCAGTTCCCGCAGGGCGTCCTGCCCAGATATCTGCGTTGCCATCACAGGCTTAGAAACGTCCATGTCACTCCGTCCGCGCAGCAAGAGCTGCCTCAATTAAGGTTCGTCCTGCGCCCGACAACTGGAAAAACACACGCTGGGATCGATCACCGCGCCGTTCCAACATTATAAGGCCTTTGAGCTCACCTAGATCAACACAGGCCCGGATCACCAATGCATGTGCGATCTCAGCTTGTTTCGCAAAATCCCGGCTGTTCCGCGCCATTCCCAAATGTGCAGCAGCCAATATGCCAGCTTCAAGGGGCGACACATCCGCATGCGCAGATATCGCCCCCATCACACGTTCCAGCGACTTACACACCACCGCCCCCGCTGGGCCTAAATCGAACCGGGATGGATTTAGAGGCAGGTGTAAAGCTTTTGTCGCCAAAGCTGCTATGTGGGACCAACACGTTTAGTTCGGGGTAGTAGCCCGCAACGCAACCCTTTGGGATGTCATAAGATACCAGACAAAAATCCCGCGCAATCCGTTCAATCACGTCATCCGTTTCGGTGATAACATCCATCCGATCCCCCGGCACCGCACCAATGGCCGCAATATCATCAGGATGCATGAACACGATATCGCGCGCGCCATAAACCCCCCGATAGCGGTCATCCATGCCGTAGATCGTGGTGTTATACTGATCATGCGACCGGAAGGTTTGCAAAACAAAGCTCTGTTCGCGACCTTGTGCCAATTGCCATTCCGTGGCCTCAGGCAGATCCGCAGCCGAGAAATTGGCACGCCCACTGGGCGTATTCCATTCCCGATAAGACGCCCCGTTGCGCAGGCGGAACCCACGTGGTTGGCGCACATCCGTGTTGAAATCACCAAAGATCGGCAGAACCCGCGCGATCATGTCCCTGATTTCATCATAGTCTTCAGCCAGATCAGGCCAGTTAACGACCCCATTGCCTAAGGTCGCCTCGGCTATGCCCGCGATGATCTGCACCTCGGATTTCAACGTCTTGGACGCTGGCAAGTTGATGCCACCAGATCCATGTACCATCGACATGGAATCCTCAACCGTCACAATCTGCGCCACACCTTTGGCATTCCGGTCAATTTCCGTTCGCCCCAGACAGGGCAGGATATAGGACTGCTTTCCGGTCAACAAATGACCATGGTTCAGCTTGGTTGCGATGTTCACGGTCAGATCCAAGCGTTTCATCGCATCCGCAATCAGCGGGCTATCCGGCGTGGCCCGGGCGAAATTACCACCCAAGCCAATAAACGCTTTGGCATCACCCGATAGCATCGCACCAATTGCTTCTAGCACGTTATGCCCTTTATCGCGCGGCAACGGCACGCCCAGCTCTGCCTCCATCGCATCAAGTAGGGCCTTGGGTGCCTTTTCGTTGATGCCAACGGTCCGGTCCCCCTGCACATTGGAATGCCCACGCACTGGGCATAGGCCACGGCCCGCCCGCCCGATCTGGCCGCGCAGGAACATGACATTCGCAATTTCCCGGATCATATCCACCGAATGGCGATGCTGCGTGATACCCATCGCCCATGTCGTAATCACGTTTTCTGCGGCCAAGAAAATATCTGTCGCGGCCTGAATTTCAGCCCGCGATAGACCTGATTGTTCTTCAATCGCATCCCAAGACGTGGCTTCAACAATGTCGCGATAGGCCTCGATACCCTGACAATGCTCTGCAATAAAATCGTGATCAATCACAGGTGATCGTCCAGACGCCAAAGCCGCATCATCCGCGGCGAAAATCAGCTTGGACATGCCACGGAAAATCGCCATATCCCCACCAAGACGTGGACGGAAATAGTCGGTCGACGTTGCTTCCGATCCGCCACGTACCATTTCCAGCTTATTCTGTGGATCGGCGAACCGGCTAAGCCCTTTTTCCTTCAACGTATTAAACACAACAACGCGCGCGCCGCGCTCTGTTGCCGCCCGCAAATCGGCCAACATGCGGGGGTGATTGGTGCCCGGGTTTTGGCCCACGACAAAAATTGCATCCGCAAGTTCGAAATCTTCCAGCCGGACAGTCCCCTTACCGATACCAATCGCATCGGTCAAAGCAACGCCACTGGCCTCGTGGCACATATTGGAACAGTCTGGAAAATTATTCGTGCCATACAAACGTACGAAGGTCTGATAGAGAAACGCCGCCTCGTTGCTGGCGCGACCAGATGTATAGAATTCCGCCATATTGGGATCGGGAAGCGCGTTCAACGCAGCACCGATTTCCGCAAATGCCACGTCCCAAGTAACCGCTTCATAGTGATCGATCTGGACATTATAGCGCAGCGGATGCGTCAACCGCCCCTGATGTTCCAGATCATAATCTGACCAAGTGGACAGGTCAGAAACGCTATGTTCGGCAAAGAAATCAGGTGCGGCTCGGGCGCGGGTTGCTTCCCACGCGACAGCTTTCACGCCGTTTTCGCAAAATTCAAAAGACGACCCATGTTCAGGATCCCCCCAGGCGCAACCCGGGCAATCAAACCCGTCGGGCTGGTTGGCTTTCAACATAGTGCGTGCGCCGGTCACAGGCTGGCCAGATCCCATCAATTGCCGCCCAACGCTTTTCAACGCACCCCAGCCTCCAGCCGCGTTTGAACTTTTGCCGATATTGTCTTGTTTTTTCGCCATGGCGTTCACCCATTCCGGTCACATGCGCTGCGCAACCACGTAATCATAGGCCGCAAGATATACCATAGCACAAACGTCAATACAGACATCCCAGCGACACATCCTGTCTGTTTGACACCCTAACCTTAATCAAACAAATGCTGTGCTCCAGCAATATCAGACGCTTTGTCGTCAGCAACACCAAGGAATTGGTTGATTTGTATTGCGTTTGAGTTTGTTGGGTTTTTTTGGCGTATTCTGTTGATGTTGGGGAAGTTG